>CAZBKM010000007.1:0-129519 GCA_964492485.1 uncultured Hyphomonadaceae bacterium
TTGCGCAAGTATCCGTTCGCAACCGAGTCCGTTTGCTCCGAACTTGCTCTAGAAGAACAGGCCGCCGATCACGATGCCGACAGCGAGGAACATCCAGCTTTCCGCCGGGCGGCGTGACAGCCAGCGTCCAAAGCGTCCGGCGTGAGCCGTCGGGTCGTCGTCATGGTCGGTGTAGGGTCGGTCGGTCATTCCTGGTCCTCATTCTCTCTTGCGGTGCGGCCCCCGCCGCCTGATGCGCTGACCTGTTTCAAGCGGCGTGCCAGATCGGGATTAAGATCATAAAACCTTGTAAAACATGGAGAAAAAAGAGGCCCACACAAGACCGTCTCAAAAATTAGGTCGTGAGTGCGAAAAAAATCAGCGACTTAGACGAACAAAATTCGTAAAATACCCCAATGTTGACCGAGCGTGCGCCCCAACTTATCGGTGAGTCGCCGGCCTGGCTGGCCGCGCTGGAGCATGTCAGCCGCGTGGCGCCGCTGGCGCGACCGATCCTGGTCATAGGCGAGCGTGGAACCGGCAAGGAGCTGGTGGGGGAGCGATTGCACTTCCTGTCGCGGCGCTGGGATGGGCCCTTCGTGAAGGTGAATTGCGCGGCCCTGTCGGAAGACCTGCTCGATTCGGAATTGTTCGGGCATGAGCGTGGCGCGTTTACCGGCGCCACCGATCGCCGCGTCGGTCGGTTCGAGCTGGCCGATGGCGGAACCCTGTTCCTCGACGAGATCGCGACAGCCTCGCTTCGGGTCCAGGAGAAGCTGCTGCGCGTGATCGAGTATGGCGAGTTCCAGCGGCTCGGCGGGGAGGCGGTTCTGACCACGGATGTGCGGGTGGTCGCGGCCACCAATGTGGATCTGCCGGGGCGTGTCGCGCGTGGGCAGTTCCGGGCCGATCTGCTGGATCGCCTGGCCTTCGACGTGGTCACGCTACCGCCGCTCAGGGCGCGGCCGGAAGACATACCTCTGCTGGCGGACTTCTTCGCCCGGCGGATGGCGGTGGAGCTGGGGGAGGACTTTCCGGGCTGGGCGCCGTCGGCCCATGTGGCCCTGGCCGCCCATTCCTGGCCGGGCAATGTAAGGGAACTGCGCAATGTGACCCAGCGCCTTGCCCACCGCGCCATCGCCCGCGGGGATCGTACCCCGGTGACGTTCGAGCCGTCGGCCCTGGACCCCTTCGCGTCCCCGTTCCGGCCCGGTTCAGAGCTTGGAGGTCATTTCGCTTCCGGTGCGGCCCCGACTGTTTCCGCGCCCGCATCACCGGGCGTGGGAGGCGAGGCCTCGTCGCTTGCCAGCGATGCGGTGTCCCTGCCTGTGGACTTCCAGGCGGACATCGCCCTGCGTGAAACCAGCCTGATCGATGCGGCCCTCGCCGCCCATCGAGGTCACCAGGGCCGGGCGGCCGAAGCCCTCGGCCTGACCTACCACCAGTTTCGCAACCTCCTTCGCAAGCATGGTTACGGAAAGGGTGCCGGCAAGCCGGCCAGGTCGCGATCTCCGTCCACCGGCGCGTAAGCGCTGGCGCCTCACTCGGTGACACCTCGAAATCGACGTTCCTGGCGTAACACCAGATGAACCGGCCTCACAGCGGCCTTCTGATCCTTGTGGGCAACGCCTTGCTTGCCGGACCCTGCGTGACATCCGGGCGCCTGCTGCGGGCAAGCGCGATCAACCCATGGATCGACCCGAAGGAGCTCGGTCAAGATCTTGTCTTGATTCAACGACTCGTCTGGTGGGCGGTACAAGGTTCGAACTTGTGACCCCTACGATGTCAACGTAGTGCTCTACCGCTGAGCTAACCGCCCGGATCCAGGATCGGGCCGCGCCATGGGGCGCGACCAAGGTCGGTCGTATCGCGCCTCGGCGCCGTGGCGTCAAGCCTTGGCTTCGTGGGCCGCCGCGGAGTGCCGTGGGGTCTCGAGGGGTGTCGGCGGCGCACGTGATGCCACGCGATGCGCGGCAGGTCGGGTCAGGGCTTCACGCCGCGATCACGCGATCAACCTCGTCGACCAGTTCGCGCAGGTGAAAGGGCTTCGACAGGACCTTCGCGCCGGCCGGCGTTTGGGCGCCTGACGACAGGGCGACGGCGGCGAAGCCGGTGATGAAGACGATCTTCATGGCCGGATCGAGTTCTGCCCCCCGGCGCGCCAGTTCGATGCCGTCAAGGCCCGGCATCACGATGTCGGTGAGCAGAAGGTCGAACACCTCGCGCTCCAGCGCCTCCAGCGCGCATTCGCCATCGGCATAGTCCTGGACCTCATGGCCGGCCCGCTTCAGGGCAGCGGCCAGGAAGCCCCGCATGGAATCATCGTCTTCGGCGAGAAGGATCTTGCTCATGTCGGCCCCGGTCAACCGTGTCGGTTCTGGCCCTACTAAGCCAGTCGGACGTAAATCTGCAATGAACATACCAAGCCTTCCACGCAAAGCGGCATTCGGCGGACCGTTGGCATGAGGCGCGGTCGCGGCGGGATTTCGGCCTGTCCGCCCTTGACCTGGCGTGAAAGACGCAAACCATACGGGCGATGACACATCCAGCGGACATGCCCGGGCCCGGGGCGAGCGGAGACGCGGCACCGGTCTATCCGGTTCCATTCACCGTCACGCCACCGGACGGGCCACTCCTGCCGCTGCTCTGCACGTCGCCCCATTCCGGACGGCAGTATCCCGAACGGATGGTTTCGGCTCTTTGCGTACCCCTCATCGATCTGAAGCGGACCGAGGACGCGTTCATGGACGAGCTGCTGGCGGGCGCCCCCGCACTGGGCGCGACGGTGCTCTCGGCCCGCTATGCGCGCGGCTTCGTCGATCTCAACCGGGACGCTCTGGAGCTGGACCCCGGCATGTTCGAGGATGGCCCACCGCGGCCCTGTGGCTTGCCCGGGCCGCGCGTGCAGGCCGGACTGGGCAGTCTGCCGCGCGTCGGCGCGCGCGGTACGCCGATCTATGCGCGAAAGCTCCGGCGTGGCGAGGGCGAAGCGCGCCTTCGCGATGTCCATGACGCCTACCACCGGGAACTGCACGGCCAGATCGAGGGCCTGCGGGCAACTCATGGCGAGGCGTTCCTGGTGGATTGGCACTCCATGCCATCGGTCCAGCCCGGCCGCAGGCGCATGCCCGATGTGGTTCTCGGCGACCGGTTCGGGTCGAGCTGCTGCAGCCGGTTCACCTCTGCGGTGGAACGGGCGTTCCGCAGGCTCGGCTATTCCGTGGTCCGCAACGCGCCTTATGCGGGTGGATACACGACGCGACGCTACGGACGGCCGCGCCAGGGGCTCCACGCGCTCCAGGTTGAAGTGCGCCGCGACCTTTATCTCGACGAGATGCGGGTGGAAAAAACGTCCGGCTTCCCCCGGCTCGCGCGGGACATCGCGGATGTTCTCGCCGATTTGGCGGCGTTCGTCGGTACGCGCGGGATCGCGCAGACGGCTGCGGAATAGCCCCGAAAAAAAACGCCGTGCCCAGGGGGCACGGCGGATCTAGTTAAGGGAGGAAACGCCAAGAGGCGTCAGCACCGAAGTGCTGAAGACGAGAATATTGTGCATCGCAAAAATCTCAAGGCCCATTCTGCCGCACTTGCGAAAAAAAATCAGAGAGCCTGCCCGATCTGCAGACCGGCATGGACTTTGCTCCGGGAACCGGGACATTTCCTGAAACGGGACGTACCGTCTCCGTAGGTAGATTGGAGCGCAGCATGGCCGATGATGTCGACCTGCATGTGGGCAAGCGTCTGCGCCGCCGCCGGCGGCTTCTTGGCATGACCCAGCAGGACCTGGGCACCCAGGTCGGGGTCCGGTTTCAGCAGATCCAGAAATATGAATGCGGCGCGAACCGGATCACGGCCTCGCGACTCTACGATCTATCCCAGGCGCTGAACGTGTCGGTCCAGTACTTCTTCGACGGACTGGTGCCACTGGAAGCGCCCGGGGCGGCTGCGAATGATGCCGAGCGCCTGGAGGGTGATATCCTCTCCCAGAAGGAGACCCTGGAACTGGTGCGGGCCTATTACCGTCTGGGCGAACGGCCAAGGCGCCGGCTCCTGGAACTGGCCAAGGCGCTGGAAACGGAAGCGAACGACGCCGCCGGCAACGGCGCGGCTTGACGCCTCGGCGCCGTGATCGCAAACCGCCAGGCATGCCAGAGGCTGCCGCACACGATTCCCGTCTCGACCTTATGCGCCGTCTGGCCGAGGCCGCTGCCGACGCCATCCGGCCGCACTTCCGCAACCTTGGCCGAATCGACACGAAGGCCGGCGCGGCCTTCGACCCGGTGACGGCCGCCGATCGCGAGGGCGAGGCGGCGATGCGCGCGGTGCTCGCCGAGGCCGCGCCCGGCGATGCGGTCATCGGCGAAGAGGCCGCCGCCACGAGCGGTACAAGCGGGTGGACCTGGTATCTCGATCCCATCGACGGCACACGCGCCTTCGTGGCCGGCCTGCCAAGCTGGACCACGCTGATCGGTCTCGCGGGACCGGACGGCGTCCCCGTCTATGGCTGCATCGATCAACCCATCCTGGGTGAGCGCTATCTGGGCTGGCCCGGCGGGGCCGCACTCGAAACGGCCGCCGGGGCGACACCGCTGAGCGTCTCTCGCTGTCAGGACCTTCGCGACGCGATCCTGTCGACCACCGACCCGTTCATTCTCGAGCCCGCCGAGCAGGGTGCCTTCACACATCTGCGACACACCGCACGCCTCACCCGCTATGGCCTCGACGCCTATGCCTATGCGCGCCTCGCGGGGGGCAGTATCGACCTGGTCGTGGAATCGGGCCTGAAGGCCTGGGATGCGGCTGCGCTCATCCCGGTCGTGCGGGGAGCGGGCGGCGTGGCGACCGATTGGCGCGGCGCGCCCGCGGGCCTGGGCGGACAGCTTGCGTGTGCGGCCAGCCAGGCCATTCTGGATCAGGCGCTTCTCGCGCTGCGACGCGCCGCGACCTGAGAGATGGGAGATCCACCTTGCGACACACCCGCCGTCCCCTTGCCGCGATCGGCCTGGCCATCACCCTTGTCGTACCCCTCGGGTTCGGGGCGTCACTCGCGGGCTGCGAGGCCGTCCCCCCTGGCGATCACCTGTCGGAGACCGCGATGAACGACCCGTATCTGTGGCTGGAAGAGATCGAGGGCGAACGGGCGCTCGATTGGGTCCGGGAACAGAACTACCGTTCGCTGGAGGCGCTGCGCTCCGATCCGCGCCATGATGCCCTCTTCGATGCCGCGCTGGACCTCGCCACGGCAGAGGACCGTATCCCCTACGGACGCGTGCGCGACGGGCAGGTCTACAATTTCTGGCAGGACGAGACGAATGTGCGCGGCCTCTGGCGGCGGACCCCGCTGGAGACGTTTCGCAGCGAAAGCCCGGACTGGGAGATCCTGCTCGATGTCGACGCGCTGGCGTCGGAGGAGGGGGCGAATTGGGTCTTCAAGGGCGCAAACTGTTTCCGCCCGAAGGCCGGCGGCCAGTGGCGCTGCATGGTCAGCCTGTCGAATGGCGGGAAGGACGCCGTCGAGACGCGCGAATTCGACATCGCTTCCGCCCGTTTCGTCGACGGAGGCTTCGCCACCCCGGAAGCCAAGCAGGGACAGTCATGGCTTGGTCCCGATACCCTTCTTGTGGCCACCGACTGGGGCGGTGACGGGGCCACGCTGACGGAATCCGGCTATCCCCGCACCGTGAAGCGCTGGACGCGCGGCACGCCCCTGTCCGCGGCTGAGCCCCTGTTCACCGGCCAGGTCTCCGATGTCGGTGTCTGGCCCTGGGTCATCGAGCTGGAGGATGGCACCCGGCTGGCCGGCGCGGTGGAGGCGGACACCTTCTTCACCTCGACCTACTGGTACTTCCCCGAGACAGGGGATCCGCGGGCCTGGCCCCTGCCGCCGAAGTCGGAGCCTCAGGGGGTGCGTGACGGGAGGTTGCTGGTCAAGCTGGCCCAGGATTGGACCCCCGAAGGGCAGGACCAGGCGTTCCGGACGGGCGATCTCGTGGCCGTGCCCATCGATCCGTTCGTGCGCAACGGTACGCTCGGCCCAGTGGAACGCGTCTTTCGCCCAGACGCGTCTCAGGCGGTGAACGGCGTGGCCGTTTCGGCCGAGGCCGCCCTTCTGTCGATCAATGACGATGTGGTGGGTCGGATCCTCAGCCTTAACCGCGGCGAAGACGGATGGTCGGTCGAGCCGGTTCCGATGCCGGGACGGGGTCAGGCTTCGATTGCCTTTGCCGATCCGAGAGAAGAAACGGTGTTCCTGACCTATGAGGGCTTCCTGACGCCTGACAGCCTCCTCGAGTACCGATCCGGCGAGGTGCGTCCGCTGAAGCGCCTTCCCGCACGCTTCGACACGGACGGGCTGGTCGTGGAGCAGCGCTTCGCGACCTCGGCTGACGGTACCGAGATCCCCTATTTCGTCGTGCGACGGGACGATGTGGCGATGGATGGCTCGACCCCAACGCTCCTCTATGCCTATGGCGGGTTCGAGGTGTCGCGGCTGCCGAGCTATTCCGGTGCCCTGGGCCGACTCTGGCTGGCGCGCGGAGGCGCCTATGTGCTCGCCAACATTCGCGGGGGCGGCGAGTATGGCCCGGCCTGGCATCAGGCCGGCCTGAAGACCAATCGCCAGCGCATCTATGACGATTTCATCGCCGTCGGCGAGGATCTGGTTGCGCATGGCCTGACCTCGCCCCGGCGGCTGGGCATAATGGGCGGCTCGAATGGTGGGCTGCTGATGGGCGTGATGTTGAACCAGCGCCCCGACCTCTGGAACGCCGTGGTGGTTCAGGTGCCGCTTCTGGACATGTTGCGCTACCACCTGCTCCTGGCCGGCGCATCCTGGGTGGATGAATACGGATCGCCGGAGGTTCCCGAGGAGCGGGCTTTCCTTGAGACGATTTCACCGTATCACAATTTCGACGCCGACAAGCCCTATCCGCCGCCCTTCTTCGTCACATCCACGAAGGACGACCGGGTGCACCCCGGACACGCCCGCAAGATGGCGAAGCGTTTCGAGGCGGCCGGTCTGCCCTTCTATTATTATGAGAACATCGATGGTGGGCATTCTGCGGCCGCCAACCAGACCGAAACGGCCAAGCGGCTTGCCCTGGAATTCACCTATCTGTCGAAACGCCTGATGGACGCAGCGGAGCCCGAAGACGGACCTGATCTGCCCACACCGGTGGCAAATGGGTCAGACCGTCTCCAGCCTTGACGCCAGGATGGGGCCGACATCCTGAAGCGGTCTCACTTCGCTTGGAAACGACCTCAAGCAAGTACGGAGCAAGCGGACCGGGTTGCGGACGGAGACCTGCGCAAAAACAAGAACATAGCGCATCTGCAATGCCCCCGATTGACTTGAAGATGCGCTAATCGCGTCGGAGCCGCGCCTTGGTGCGTCCCTCATGCGGCGCGGCAGCGGCGGGATCGTCCGGCCAGTCATGCTTGGGATATCGGGCGCGCATGTCCTTTGCCATGTCGCCATAGCCGCCCCGCCAGAAGCCCGGCAGGTCGCCCGTGACCGCCACGGGCCGTCCGGCAGGCGAGGTGAGCGAGAGCGTCACGGGCGTGCGGCTCGGTCCGAGGCAAGGATGGCTGTCCTGGCCGTAAAGCTCCTGCACGCGGGCCTCCACCAGAGGTGCCTTGTCGTCGAGATAGTCTACGGGTGCCGCCCGACCGCTAGGCAGCGTGATCCGGTCCGGCGCCGCGGCGGCCAGACGGTCGGCCAGGGCCCAGTCCAATGTCGCCGCGACCCGGTCGATCAGGGTGCCTCCCGCGGGTCGATCGTGGGGAGTCGGGACCAGTGTGTCGAGCCCCTCGACCAGCGCGAGTCGCAGGGTCTCCGACGTCCAGTCGGGCCAGGGGCCTTGGGCCGTGCGCGCCGCAAAGGCAATCCGGGCCAGCAGGCGGTCGGCAGCCGACCGTGCGCCGAGCGCGGCCAGGCCGTGTTCGTTCAGGGCATCGACCAGCGCCGCATGGGCTGCCGGGCCGGAGGGCGTTGCCAGAGGCCTGTCCGAGAGGCGAATGGCGCCCATCCGTGTCACCCGCCGGGCCGAGAACCGGCCGGTGTCCGGATCGAAGCGCGCGGTATCGGCCTGTTCCGGCGGGTGAAGTCGGCGGGCGGTCGCCTCGGGGATCGGGGCGGCGAGCGTGATCCGGGCATCGCGCAACCCGCCTGCGGCATCCGCAACGACAATCCACTGGGCGCGGGCGAGCGGCGAGTCCGGTGGCGCGCGAACGGCTTCGCCGCCAGCGGTCAGAAACTGTCCGATCTCCCTGTCGGGGCCGCTGCGGGCGCGGGCAATGGCGTGCGGCCAGGCCGTCGCCAGGACCTCGGCCGGGTCGGGCCTGCCATCCGCCGCTGTCTCCGGCGCTGTCTCCGGTGCGGTATCGATCGCGCCGCTCGCGCTCCATCGCTCGGCCTGGCGCCAGAGCGCGCGCGCGCGTTGCGAGCGGTCACGCTCGAAGGCCGCGAGCCGGGTCGCCAGGTCGATGGCCTCGCCGCCAAGGCCCCGCTCGCTCAACAGCGCAGCGATCCGCGCGGCGACCTGGCGAGATGCCGCATCGCTGTGGGCACACACCAGAGCGGCAAGCTCCGGTGCCAGCGGCAAGGTGGCCATGCGGCGACCAAGCGGGGTTATCTCGCCTCCAGGCCCCAGGGCGCCCAAGCGTTGGAGCCGCGAACGGGCTGCGGCGAGCTGGCCGGGCGGTGGCGGGTCGAGCCAGACAAGTCGCGCGGGATCGGCCTCACCGAAGTCTGCCAGGGCCAGAACCAGGCCGGACAGGTCGCTGCGCAGGATTTCCGGTGTCGGCGCCGGCGGAAGTCCGCGGGTCTCCGGTGCGTCCCAAAGCCTGTAGCAGCGTCCCGGCGCCGTGCGCCCCGCCCGTCCGCGGCGCTGGTCTACGGCCGTGCGGGCTGCGCGCACCGTGACCAGGCGCGTCCGCAGGCTGCCGCCGCCGGCATCGGGCTGACGTGTCAAGCCTGCATCGACCACCGCGCGAACCCCCTCTACCGTCAAGGCGCTCTCCGCAATGTCGGTCGAGAGGATGACCTTGCGCTGGCCTGGCGCGGGGGGCGCCAGCGCGGTTTCCTGTGCCCCGGGCGCCAGCCCGCCGTGAAGCGGATGCACCGTCGTGCCTGGCCGCGGCGTCGCGCCCAGCCGTTCGGCCGTGCGCAAAATCTCGGCCATGCCTGGCAGGAAGACGAGGACGGACCCGTCGCCTTCGTCGAGCGCGCGGACCACGGTCTCTGCCACATGGTCTTCCAGCCGTCCGGGTGGGCGCCCGACATGGATCGTCTCGACCGGGAACTGACGGCCCCGGCTCTCGATCACCGGCGCCTGGAGCAGCCGGGCGAGGCGCTCGGTCTCCAACGTCGCCGACATGACGGCAAGGTGGAGGTCCGGACGCAGGGCGGCCTGGGCGTCCAGCGCCAGCGCCAGGGCGAGGTCGATATTGAGCGAGCGTTCGTGAACCTCGTCGAACAGCACCGCGCCGACCCCTGCCAGCTCCGGATCCGCGAGGATGCGCCGGGTAAACAGACCGTCCGTGACCACCTCGATCCGCGTGCGGGCCGAGACTTTGCGTTCGAGGCGCGTCGACAGCCCGATCGTGTCACCGAGGGCCTCGCCGCGTTCGTCCGCCATGCGCTGCGCGGCACCGCGGGCCGCGAGGCGTCGCGGTTCGAGGACGATCACGCGCTGGTCGGCAGGCAGGATCTGCAGAAGGGCCGGGGGTACCCGTGTGGTCTTGCCCGCGCCGGGTGGGGCAGCCAGGACAAGCCGAGTGTGTGTGGCCAGGCGATCAACGATGTCCGGCAGAAGCGGGTCGATGGGAAGCGGAGACAGCGTCACCATGGCGTTCGGTCGGTCGCCGTCTCACGCGCGGTCGATGATCCCCCCGAGCACGCTGCGACCGCCATCGAGAATCAGGGTCTCACCGGTGACGATTGCGGCGCCTTCGGAGGCCAGGTAGACCGCCGCCTCGGCCAGCTCGTCGGCCTGGGCGGCGCGGCCGAGCGGCGTGCGCGCCGCCAGCCATGGCTCGCTGACCTCTGCACGTGGCCGGACAGCAGAGATTGCGTTCACCCGGATGTCGCGCGCCGCCAGTTCCACTGCACCCGCGCGCATGGCGGCCAGAATGGCGCCCTGGGCCACGGACTGGGTGAATTTGCCAGGCTGCGACAATTGCGAGGAGATCGAGAGGATAAAGGTGATCGATCCGCCCCGGCCGAGCATGTCCGGATCCGCACTTTCGTCGTCTGCCAGGGCGTCGAGGCGTTCCGCGAAAAGCCGCATGGCCAGGGCGGCCCCGCGCGTGGCCCTGGCGACCGCCCTGTCGAACCGGTCGACTTCCAGCTCCTCCAGCCGGTCGCCGGCGGGTAAGGCGGGGATCACGATCAGGTTATCGAGCCGGGCGTAATCCTCCTCGGCGACAGACATGCAGTTGCGCAGACCCAGTAGGGTATGCAGGTCGCCGTGGAAGAGGTGGACCTTTTCGGGAAGGTTGGCGCGGGCCCGTTCGATCTTCTCCTCGTCGGGGTCGGCTGCAATGACGGCGTGTCCCAGCGCGCTGAAGCGCCGGGCGACCGCTTCACCGGCCTCGCGCCCGAGGCCCAGTATCAGCGTAACCGGCGCGTCAGCCATGGGGGCACATCCCGACGACCTGCCGGGGATGCCCGGCGACAAGGCGTGGTGATGTCATGTGGTGCCCTCCCGTGTCGCCGGAGGGCGCGCGCCACAACAGGCGCGCCCCGACCCAGCGAGACTAGCTCGGTCTGAGGTCTCTCAGTTCTTCCTTAATCCTGAGTTTCTGTCGTTTCAGTTCGTGGAGGCGGATGGGATCGGCGGAGGGGCGCTTCTGTTCGTGTTCGATCTGTTCGTCGAGGCGGCGGTGGCGGTTGGACAGCTCATTGATCCGGCCTTCAATCGACATGGAACATCCTCCTTCTCGCTGCGCACGGACCCGGTGCCTGAGGCGTCCGTGCCACGAAAGTAAATCATGGGCAGCAAGCGCCTGTCATCGCACGAGCGATGAAACCCTGTTCACACTTATGGCGCGCTGCAGCAGGTCGCCATGCGTGTGCAGGTCGCGCCCGGATTCGGGGCAGATCGCGGCAAGTCGGCATGATCGGGCGGCCCGCTTGACCTTGCCCGACGGGCTTCTATGCTCCCGCGCTTTCCGGACCTGGTGGTAAGGCGATGCCAGAATACACGTCCGACGCGCATCCCCTTGTGGGCGTGATCATGGGCAGCCAGTCGGACTGGCCCACCCTGTCGCACGCCTGCGACGTCCTGCGTCACTTCGAGGTCCCGCACGAGGCGCGCATCGTGTCCGCGCACCGGACACCCGAGCGCCTGGCGCAATATGCCGGTGCCGCCTTCGACCGAGGTCTCAAGGTCATCATTGCAGGGGCCGGCGGTGCGGCGCATCTGCCGGGCATGGCTGCGGCGCAGACACCCCTTCCGGTGCTTGGCGTTCCCGTGCGCTCCAGCGGTTTGTCGGGGTTCGACAGCCTCCTCTCGATCGTCCAAATGCCGCGAGGCGTGCCCGTGGGAACGCTGGCCGTGGGCGAGGCGGGTGCCGTGAACGCGGGTCTGATGGCGGTGTCGATCCTGGCCCTGGGCGATCCGGCACTGGCCAGGGCCCTGTCGGACTATCGCGCGGCCCAGACCGAGGGCGTTGCCGACTCCCCGGAGATCGAATGAGCCTGCCGGCCGGGGCCACGATCGGCATCCTTGGCGGCGGCCAGCTGGGTCGGATGCTGGCGGGAGCGGCTGCGCGGCTGGGATTCGACGTTGCCATTTACGCCCCGGAGACCGACAGCCCGGCGGCGCGGGTCGCCGCACGCTCTGTCACGGCGCCCTGGAGCGACAGGGCCGCCCTGGCCCAGTTCGCGCGGGGTTGCGATGTCGTGACACTGGAATTCGAGAACGTGCCGGTGGCGGCGGCCGAGGCCGTGCGGGCCACCGGAACGCCGTTGCGGCCTGGCCCGCGCGCGCTCGAGGTGGCCCAGGACCGTGTTTCGGAGAAGGCCTTTCTGTCCGGGCTGGGTGTTCCCGTGACCGCGTGGCACGCCGTGGATACCGGCGAAGAGGCGGCCGCGGCCCTCGCGGCGCTGGACTCGCCGGCGCTTCTGAAGACCCGGCGCGACGGTTATGACGGCAAGGGGCAGGTCCGGTTGGCGCCCGGTGATGACGCGGCGGCTGCATTTGCCAGTTTGGGCGGCGTGCCCTGTATCCTGGAGCGGCTGGCGGACTTCGACTGCGAGATCTCCGCGCTTGTGGCGAGGGCGCCCGACGGAGCCATGGTCAGCTGGATGCCGTCACGCAACGTACATGAGGGCGGGATCCTTCGCCGCAGCACCGTGCCATCAGGCTGTCCGGACGCCGTCTGCGGGGCCGCCAGCAAGGCGGCCCGGCGCCTGGCCGAGGCGCTGGACTATGTCGGCGTGCTGGCCCTGGAGCTTTTCGTGTTGCCCGATGGCCGACTGCTCGCCAATGAATTTGCGCCCCGCGTGCACAATTCGGGTCATTGGACCCCGGAAGCCTGCGAAACGGGGCAGTTCGAGAATCACATCCGCGCGGTCGCCGGATGGCCGTTGGGCGAGACCCGACTTCTTCATGCCGCCGAGATGGAGAATCTCATTGGCGACCCCTGGACCGGCGCGGTGCCGCCTGGACCGAACGTGTCGCTGACCTTGTACGGCAAGCGGGCAAGCCGGCCCGGGCGCAAGATGGGGCATGTGGTCAGGCGGACGGGGCCGGCCCCGGGCTGAACCGGTCGAGGATCGGCCGCAAGATGCGACCGCCGGTCCGCCCGAACTGCATGGCGTGCTGGAGCCGTCTGGCGATGAACCTGTCCAGGTCCTCGTCCGACGGCAATGTCTGCCAGTACAACACCACCGGCGGAACGACCGAGGCGAGCAGGCCGCGTTTGGAATAGTAATTGTAATCCGTCGAGGTGTCCCCGATCGCGGTCCAGATCGCATCGGCCACAGACCAGGTGCGCCGGGTCGCCCCCGGCGCGCCCCAGGGGGTGAACCCGCGGGCGCTGGCGCGTTTCACCGCGTCGCGGTGCGGTTCGAGCACACCGAGCCAGGTGCGCAGACCATAGGCGACCTTCTCGTGCACCTTGTGCCGGGTGAGGTCGGCTTGCGCGATGCGGTTGGCGGCGTCGCGTTCGGCCCGGTCGAAGAAGTGTTCCAGGAGGTCCGACACGCCGCCGGGCGCCGCCAGGGCCTGCTCGCCCGCGTCCAGCCCAGCCGCTTCGGCCGCCTTGCGCGCCCCCGCCCGGGTCCATCCCGTCTCGGCGACGGAAGGGAGAAAGGCGTCCAGCCAGCGGTCGCGGAGCTCTTCGGAAGGTGGGGTCATGGCGCGGCGAAATCCCTGTAGGCAAGCCCAGAGACCCATGGTATAGGCCCGGCTTCTGATTACATAGGCATGACGAGGACATGGGGCACGCCCGCCCCTTAGACAATGGAGACTTGGTCATCGTACAGATCATCGTACGCGACAACAATGTCGAGCAAGCCCTGCGCGCGCTGAAGAAGAAGATGCAGCGCGAAGGCCTCTTTCGCGAGATGAAGGCCAGGACGCATTTCGAAAAGCCGTCCGAGAAGAAGGCGCGCCAGAAGGCCGAAGCCGTTCGCCGCGCCCGAAAGCTTGCCCGGAAGCGGGCCCAGCGCGAAGGCCTCGTCTAGAGCATTTTCGAGCGAAGTGGGCACCGGTTCGCGTTAAGAAAATGCTCAAAAACAAGACCATAGCGCATCTTCACTGACTCCGATTGACTTGAAGATGCGCTAGCGTCTTCCAGCCAGTGGGAACCGGCTGGCGCCAAGGAAACACGCCAAGACAGGACCTTGGCGCATCTCCACCGACTGCGATGGACCGTAAGCTGGGCTAAAGAAAGCGGAGGCCGGCGTCTCCGCGCGTTTGCCATACGACTTGCGCCTTGCGCTGCCAGCCGAGGCGGGGAACTCGCAGGATCACGGTGTCGCTCAAGCGGCTGTGCGATACGAACCGTATCCGCGCACCCTGGTCGGTCCGGTCGACCATGATCCCTTCCATGGAACCGCCGCCTGCCAGCCGGATCGTGCAAGTATACCAGCAATTCTCGCGCGGGGGGCGCCATGTCTTGGGGCGTGCGGCCGGGCCCGGCTTCGGGGCAACGGACGTGGAGAAGGCGCGCTCGATATTCAACGACCGCGCGGCCCCACCTTTCCCCGATTTCTTGTTCTTTCCGAACATCCCCGGCACTCACATCTTCGAGATACTAGTCAGATGGCTCTCACTGCATCGTTAACGTTACGCAATATCTAACGATAACGCTGCAAAATACGTACCTTCCGGCCAGGTGGAACCCTCCAAATGGATGCAATCGGATCCTGCTCTTGCGCATAGGGCAGCCGGTGCGGTTGCATTGTCGCGCAATATCTGAAAAGCCTCCTGCCCAGGCGCGATGCGTGTCGGATGACGGCGGCGCATCGCGGTGGGGCTCTTGTCGTCGCGCGTTTCCCGCGGCGAACCGGTCCCATGTCGCCTGGAAACGCCTAAAGCGGCGGTCTTTCGTTTCACGCTAGACCGCCGCTTTACATCATTGGTCTTGTGCAAGTCTCCGAACGCAACCGACCCCGTTTGCTCAGAACTTGCCTTAATCCCCTGGAGGCTGGATGACAGACCCTCGTGACCTGACCCCTGACGCCGTCCATGCCGCCCTGATGGCTGGGGAGATCGTGCTCGTCGACGTGCGGGAGCCCGCCGAGTTCGCCGCCGAGCGGATTCACGGTGCGTTGCTGCACCCCCTGTCCACGTTCGAACCACAGGCAATTCCGGCCGGCGGGCCGCGCCGTGTCGTGTTCCAATGCGGATCGGGCAAGCGGTCGCGCAAGGCGCTCGACGCCTTCCTTGACGCCACCGGCGCGGATGCCGCCCATCTGGCGGGCGGAATCGGTGCCTGGAAGACAGCGGGCTATCCGGTCGCCCGGATCGACCCTGCGACGGGCGAAATCCTCGATACGGGCCGGAGCTGAGGACTTGACGCAATGGCTCCCCGTGATGGCGGGTGAACAGGCCGCGGTCGGCGAGACGCAGATCTCCGCGCGTCTGTCGGAGGCTTGCAGCCTGCTTAAGGCGATGGCCAGTGAAACGCGCCTGCTCGTTCTCTGCGCGCTTCGGGACGGCGAGAAGTCGGTCAAGGATCTCGCGGTGATCACCGACCAGTCCCTGCCTGCGGTGTCCCAGCATCTCGCGAAACTGCGCGCGGGTGGGCTGGTCGCGACCCGCCGCCAGGCGCAGACGATCTACTACCGTGTCGATGATCCGGTCGCCGTGCAGATTGTGGAGATCCTCTGCGCGCAGTTCGGACCGAAGCCGGGCGCGCCGATGAAGCCGTCCGCGCCCGGATCGGTCAGGGGCTGAAGACCGTTCCAAGCCATCCACATCGATCGCTAATCCGCCGGTCTTTCGTGTCCCTCCAGACCGTCGCCTTTCATCATTGGTCTTGCGCAAGTCTCCGAACGCAGCCCGCCAGGCGGTGGCCCCCGCCGAGAAACGCCCCAAGCCGTGTCCCGGCGGAGCGGTGGTTCAATCCTCGCGGACCTGGAAATCAGCCAGCCGCCAGGCGCCCGCCTCCTCGTGCCAGTCGAGGATCACCTCGCCAGGGCCCGCAGCGAACGCCACATTCGCGCGGCAGATCATCCGCGAGTCGGTTTCGGGTCCCGCCTGGCGCGCGCACGCGGGCCGGCCATCGACCTCGACCGGCTTCAATCGGTCCAGCCTTGCAGCCATCCCCTCTATCGAGGCCCGGTCGACCGTGGCATCCGCCGACCAGACCGGATCGTCTGCTGCCGGGAACCGGCCGCCGAACGCGTCGGCGATCAGCGCATCCGTGCGTGCCTGCAGGCGTGTCGTTTCGTAGAGGCGGGCGCCCTGCCAGGTGGTCAGCGATCCGATGACAACCGCCCCAGCCAGCAGTGTGAGCGCGACCCAGGCCGGCGGCTTTGGCCACTGGCCCGGACCGCGTCCGCCGCCCCGTCCCAATGGCCGTTCGCTATCTTGCATGGCATCGCCCCATTTGCCGTCCCGACCCTTTCCTCCGAGATACACGCCATGAAATCAATCACGATCATCTCCGCAGACGATCCGCTCGTCGCGCCGTACACGTCGATCCGCGAGCGGGATCTTATCAGGCGACATGGCCGTTTCCTGCTAGAGGGGGCCGTGACGCTCGAGGTCGCGCTGCGGCGCGGTCGGTTTCCGCTCGACAGCGTCTTCCTCTCGCCGGCCAAGGCCGACCGGCTGGCGCCGCTGCTCGACCGCTATGCGCCCGACCTGCCCGTCTATGTCGCCGACCTGGACCTCATGTCGGCGGTGGCGGGCTTTCCGATCCACCGCGGCGTTCTGGCCTGCGCCCGTGTGGATGGGGACTTGACGCCCGCGCAGGTGTTGGAGGCGGCAACGGGGCCGACGGTGCTGTGCGTGGGGCTGTCGAACCACGACAATGTCGGCGCCGTCTTCCGGAATGCCGCGGCCCTCGGCGCGCGTGGCGTCCTGCTCGATGCGGAGTCCTGCGATCCGCTATACCGAAAAGCGATCCGTGTATCCGCCGGGACCGTGCTCTGGCTGCCCTTCGCCCGGACCGGGTCGGCCGATGCGTTGCTCGCAGCGGTACGGACGGCCCGGCAGCCGCTGTGGGCGCTGACGCCGTCCGCCGAGGCGGACTCGATCTGGGACATGCCCACCGATCCGTCCCCCGCCCTGCTGATCGGGCCTGAAGGTCCGGGCTTGCCCGGCGCTCTGATCGCACAGGCCCAGCCGGTGCGACTGCCCATGGCCGAAGGCGTCGACAGCCTGAATGTTGCAACGGCCGCCGCCATTGCGCTTGCCGCCCTCCGCCGGCACGACGGTGCGAAGCGATAGGCCTCGCGATCCTCGCGACTCATCGAGGTCCAAGGACCGGCGTCAGCCGCCTTCGAACGGGTCGCGCATGAGGATCACATCCTCGCGCTCCGGCGAGGTGGAGACGAGGGCGGCGGGCTTTCCGACCAGCTCCTCCAGCCGCCGGACATACTTCACGGCCTCCGCTGGCAGGTCGTTCCAGCTCCGTGCCCCACGTGTCGATGAGGACCAGCCGCGCAACGTCTCGTAGATCGGCTCCACCGATGCCTGTGCGGCTGCGGTGGCAGGCAGATGGTCGAGCATCTGGTCGCCCAGGCGATAGCCGGTGCAAACCCTGATCTCATCGAAACCGTCGAGAACGTCCAGCTTGGTCAGGGCCAGGCCGCTGACACCCGCGACCGCACATGCCTGGCGGACCATCACGGCATCGAACCAGCCGCAGCGCCGGGCCCGGCCGGTTACCGTGCCGAACTCGTGCCCGCGCTCACCGATGCGCTGGCCAACCGCATCATCCAGTTCCGTGGGAAAGGGACCGGCGCCGACTCGGGTCGTATAGGCCTTGGCGAGGCCAAGGACGTAGGAGACCGCCCGCGGACCCAGACCGGTACCGGCCGCCGCCTGGCCGGCCACGGTGTTGGACGAGGTCACGAAGGGATAGGTGCCGTGGTCGATGTCGAGCATCACACCCTGGGCGCCTTCGAACAGGATCCGGCGACCCAGGCGCGCACTGTCGTTCAAGGTTTTCCAGGCGGGTCCCGCATAGGGCAGAATGCGGGGCGCGACGGCGAGCAGATCCGCCTTGAGCGCCTCGGCATCCGGCGCCGGCAGGCCCAGACCGGCGCGAAGCGGCGCATGGTGAGCGATCAGCCGGGCGAGCTTCATGTCCAGCGCCGACTCGTCGGCAAGGTCCGCCACCCGGATCGCGCGACGTCCGACCTTGTCCTCATAGGCCGGTCCGATCCCGCGCTTCGTGGTCCCGATTTTCGCGTCGCTGGCCGCCGCCCCCTCCCGGGCCGCGTCAAGGTCCTTGTGCCAGGGAAGGATCAGACAGGCATTCTCGGCCAGCAGCAGGTCGTCCGGCGTCAGGGTCAGCCCGCTCGCCGCCATGGTGTCGAGCTCGGAGATGAGCTGCCAGGGGTCGACCACAACCCCATTGCCGATGACCGACAGCTTGCCGCCCCGGACTACGCCCGAGGGCAGGAGATTGAGCTTGTAGGTGCGTCCGTCGATGACGAGCGTGTGGCCGGCATTGTGGCCGCCCTGGTAACGCACGACGACATCGGCGCGGTGGGACAGCCAGTCCACGATCTTGCCCTTCCCCTCATCGCCCCATTGGGCGCCGACAACGACGACACCGGCCATGCATCTTCTCCGTTTCGTGACAGCCGCGCAGACAGGCCATCTTTGTGCCGCGATTGCAAGCCGCCAGGATCGACAGCGCCGGACGCGCAAGGGCTTGGCCGCAGCGCCGATGCCCGTCAGGGTAGGGACCCAACGCCTTGCGGCCCGCAAGCTGCGCACCTATCCCGGACGACGATGACCGAAACCGCTCTCGACCGCGTCTATGCCGCCCCCGCCGACTGGGTGGCCCGCGGCGCCGGATCGCAGGGCAACCTGTTCCTGACCGGGCGGGCGGGGACGGGCAAGACGACCCTCCTGCGTACCTTCCTGGAAGAGGCCGGAGAGCGGGCCGTGGTGCTGGCGCCCACAGGGATCGCGGCGGTCAATGTCGGTGGCCAGACGCTGCATTCCTTCTTCAAGCTGCCACCGCGCCTGGTGGAGCCTGGCGACGTGCGCCGTCTTCGCAATGCACGCGTGGTCAAGGCGATGGAGACGCTCGTGATCGACGAGGTCTCCATGGTCCGGGCCGACCTTCTAGACGCCATCGACCGGTCGCTGAAGCTGAACAGGGGCTCGAAGCGACCCTTTGGCGGGGTCCGCATGGTGCTGTCCGGCGACCTCCACCAGCTCCCGCCGGTGGTGCGCGGGGAGGAGGCCGACCTTCTGCAAACCCGCTATGGAGGCGCCTATTTCTTCAACGCGCCCGCCTTTGCCGATGCCGAATTCACCCTGCTCGCGCTGAAGCATGTGTTTCGCCAGACCGATCCGCGGTTCCTGGCACTTCTGGGGGCGCTGCGCCAGGGGCGGTTGACCCCGCCGGACGAGCGGCTGCTGAACGAGCGGGTCAGCGGCAGGGACGCCGTGACCGCGAGCGAGACCCACGTCGTCCTCACCCCCAACAATGCGAACGCCCACCGCATCAATGCCGCACGACTGGACGCGCTGCCGGCCCGCCCGCGCACCTTCGAAGCCCATGTCGATGGCACGTTCGATGCGAGGGCCTACCCGACCGAGGCAGACCTGGAGTTGAAGGAGGGTGCCCGGGTCATGCTGATCCGGAATGATCCCGAAGGCCGCTGGGTCAATGGCACGCTCGCGACCGTGGAGGGCTTCGGCAGCGGCACCGTGATCGTGGCCATCGATGGAAAGGCCCACGAGATCGAACCGGCCGCGTGGGAAAACTATCGCTACGACGTCGACAGCGAGAGCGGCAAGGTGAAGCGGGAGGTTGTGGGCACCTTCAAGCAGCTTCCTCTCCGGCTGGCCTATGCCGTCACCATCCACAAGGCCCAGGGATTGACGCTCGACCGGGTCTATATCGATTTCGATCGGGGTCTGTTCGCCCACGGCCAGGCTTATGTCGCCCTGTCGCGGGCCCGGACCCTGGACGGGCTAGAACTGTCGCGACCGGTGCGGCCGCGCGACCTGGTGATCGACCGGCGCGCCTTCGACTTCGGGCGGCTGGACCCGATCGAGGACACCGATAGCTACCTTCTGGCGCGCATCGTCGGGGCGACGGAAAGCGAACGTCTGATGTGAGCTTCGACGGCGAGCCGGGGCGGCGTACAGCGGGTAAGCACCCGCCGTCCGGATGGGGTGCTCCAGGCCTTTTTCCCGGTGCGATGCGGTGTCCCCTTCGCTTGAAGATGTCGTAAAGCGCCGGCCT
This sequence comes from uncultured Hyphomonadaceae bacterium, assembly GCA_964492485.1. Classification (GTDB taxonomy): domain Bacteria; phylum Pseudomonadota; class Alphaproteobacteria; order Caulobacterales; family Hyphomonadaceae; genus UBA5336. The sequence continues at coordinate 19,876 of CAZBKM010000007.1, forward strand.
TTCGTTTCACTCCAGACCGTCGCTTTACACATTGGTCTTGTGCAAGTACCCGTTCGCAACCGAGTCCGTTTGCTCCGAACTTGCTCTAGCGCATCTTCAAATCAATCGGAGTCAGTGAAGATGCGCTAGCTTCTTGTTTTGCGCATTTTCTTAACGCGAACCGGTTTCCAATTCGCTTGAAAATGCTCTAACCGGCCCCGTTTCCGTCCATCTCTCCGTCAGGCACGTAGATCGCACTGCCCCGCCGGCGGAATTCCGCACTCTTTTCTTCCATTCCCTCAAGTGCCTTTCGCTCATTGTCGGTCAGGTTGGCGGCATAGTCCCGAACGTCTTGCGTAATCTTCATCGAGCAGAATTTCGGCCCGCACATGGAGCAGAAATGCGCGACCTTGTGGGCTTCCTTGGGCAAGGTTTGGTCGTGAAAGTCGCGCGCTGTCTCCGGATCGAGCGCCAGGTTGAACTGATCCTCCCAACGGAATTCGAACCGGGCCTTGGACAGGGCATCGTCGCGCACCTGGGCGGCGGGGTGACCCTTGGCCAGGTCCGCGGCATGGGCGGCGATCTTGTAGGTGATGACCCCCGCCTTCACGTCGTCGCGGTTGGGAAGGCCAAGATGCTCCTTCGGGGTGACGTAGCAGAGCATGGCGGTCCCGAACCAGCCGATCATCGCGGCGCCGATCCCGGATGTGATGTGGTCATAGCCCGGCGCAATGTCGGTCGTCAGCGGCCCCAACGTGTAGAACGGCGCCTCGCCGCACTCGCGAAGCTGCTTGTCCATGTTCACCTTGATCTTGTGCATCGGCACATGGCCGGGCCCCTCGATCATGACCTGGCAGCCCTTGTTCCAGGCCACCCGTGTCAGTTCGCCCAGCGTTTCCAGTTCGGCAAACTGGGCGCGGTCATTGGCGTCCGCGATCGATCCCGGGCGCAATCCGTCCCCCAGGGAGAAGGTGACGTCATAGGCCCGCATGATGTCGCAGATCTCCTCGAAATGGGTGTAGAGGAAGCTCTCGCGGTGGTGGGCCAGCATCCATTTCGCCATGATCGAGCCCCCGCGCGACACGATGCCCGTCACCCGCTCCGCCGTCAGATGAATATAGGCCAGACGAACCCCGGCATGGATGGTGAAATAGTCGACGCCCTGCTCGCACTGCTCGATCAGCGTGTCGCGATATACCTCCCAGGTCAGGTCCTCCGCGACGCCATTGACCTTTTCCAGCGCCTGATAGATCGGCACGGTTCCGATGGGCACCGGCGAGTTCCGCAGGATCCATTCCCGCGTATTGTGGATGTTTCGCCCTGTGGAAAGATCCATGACATTGTCTGCGCCCCAGCGGGTGGCCCAGACCATTTTCTCAACTTCTTCCTCGACACTGGAGGTCACTGCGGAATTGCCGATATTGGCATTGATCTTGACCAGGAAGTTCCGGCCGATGATCTGTGGTTCCAGCTCCGTGTGGTTGATGTTGGCCGGGATCACGGCCCGGCCCCGCGCCACCTCGTCGCGCACGAATTCCGGCGTGATAAAGGCGGGGATTTCCGCACCGAAGCTCTCCCCATCGGCGATCCGGGCCTCGGCCTCGGCCAGCGCCTGCTGGCGGCCGAGATTTTCCCGCTCCGCGATGTAGATCATTTCCTTTGTGATGAGCCCGGCGCGGGCATATTCCAGCTGGGTCAGCAGACCGCCCCCCTCACCGCTTTCGCGCGCGCGCAACGGGCGGTGACGGATGGGGAACTCCCGCGCCAGGTACCGGCCGGCGGCGCCGCCATTGTCCTCCGGCCGGACATCGCGCCCGTCATAGGTCTCAACGCCGCCACGCGCGAGAATCCACTCTGTGCGGTGGCGGGGAAGCCCTTTTTCCACATCGACGGTGTATTCGGGGTCGGTGTAAGGCCCGGACGTGTCATAGACCGGCACCGGTGGGTCGCCGGCGCTGGGGTGGAGATCGATCTGGCGATGCGGGACACGCAAGCTCGGATCGGCCGCCGGACGGGTGTAGACCTTGCGGCTCGACGGGAGCGGTCCCGTGGTCACCGACGGCGTCGTGAACTGGCTCTGGTCGACGGGGGTGTTCATGGCTGGGTCTCCTCAACAGCTGCGGAAGACCCGGGAAGGTGCGTATACGACTGTCCGTCCCTACGCCGGTTCAACCCGGATCAGGTTCAAAGGGTGCTCGCGCGAGGTCAGCGCGATCTCAGCCGGTCTCGTCCGGCGCCCCTCGGTCAGTGCAGGATACAGGTCCAGCCCGCGCCGGCAAGGGGCCTTGACCGATCTCTGCCGGATGGCCGGCGAGCCTATCGAAGCCCCTTTCCAAGCAAGGCAGGCCCTGCCAGAAGCAGGTCATGCTAAGACCCGGCGCATTCCAGATTCCACCGGCTCCCCTCGTCCTGACCCTGGCCGGCCTCCTGCCCTTTCTCGGCGGTGCCGGCGCGGTGATCCGGCTGTCCGACGACATCGCCCGGCAGGCCGCTGCAGGCCTGATCCTGATCGCCTATGCCGCCGTGATCCTGAGCTTCCTTGGCGGCGTGCGCTGGGGTGTGGAAATGGCCAGCAATGCGACCAGGCCGCGCTGGAGCGTGCTCGCCGGCTCCGTCGTGGGGGCGCTGGCCGGCTGGGGGCTGGTGCTGCAGCCGGTCCTCGGCGGTGGAACCGGGACTCCCTTCGTGCCCATGGCCGGCCTTCTGGCGCTCCATTGGGCCTGGGATCTATCGGCGCGGGCTACGCTTCCCCCCTGGTATGACGGGCTTCGGACGTTGGCCACGGCCGGTGCGGTCGCTGCCCTGCTGGCGGCCGGGACCGCCATGTGACCTTGGTGCGGATCGGCGATCGACCGACAGATGGCCGCAGCGAGGCTGGAACGTCTCCTGTGCCCGTTCGAACGCCAGGAGGTGCACCGCCAAGTGCGGCAATCTCGCCGGATTGCGTCCCCGGCGCATCATCTGGTCGATCAGACACAGGCAAGATGGGCTGGAGGCCCGGTTTGGGGCCTTTCCTGAAGCGCCGGTCTCTGGTTTCTCTCCGGACCGTCGCTTTACATCATTGGTCTTGCGCAAGTCTCCGTTCGCAACCGGGTCCGTTGGCTCCGAACGTGCTCTAGCGCGGTGGGTCCCCGCGATCCTCGAACCGGGCTTCCTCGGCCCGGTGGTGAATCTGAAGCGTCAGCATCAACGCCTTCACCACGGGCAGAAGCGCCAGACAGAAGCCGACACAGGCTGCCAGCATCACGGCATAGCTGATGATCAGCCCCGCAAGCGGCAATCCCATCATCGGCAGGATGAAATAGACGGGCGCAAAAAGGATCAGGGCGGCGAAGCCGACAAAGAAGGCCGGACCGTCTGCCGTATCGGCCAGCGTATAGTCCTGGCCGCAGACGGCGCACTCTGTCCTGAATTTCAGATAGCCTTCGTAAAGGCGGCCTTCGCCGCAACTCGGGCAGCGTTGGCGAAGTCCGGCAAGGATGGGCGAGGGGGCGGCCATGGCAGCGCTCCACAGGTCTGACAGACGGCGTCTCTAACGCAAATTCGGAGCAAAAGTAATCGTTTGCGAACGGAGACGTGCGCTTCAGGCGCTTGCGTCCGATCTGGCCATGCGCGCAATGGCAGCGGGGGCCTCTGCCCGGGCCAGATGCAGGATGACCTCGTCGGCCGACCAGTTCAGCCGGCTGAAGCCGCGCGCGCGAAACGCACCGACACGCCCCCGCTTAACCGGCGCCACCGCCACGACGCGCAGCCCCAGGTTCCGGGCCAGGTCCACCATGTCCGCACTGGTGCACGGATGGAGTGCGTGTTCGTCATACCAGGCGCGGCGGCCCGGCATGCGCCCCCGTGACATCAGGGCAAGCCGGCGGGTCCAGCGCCCGTAATTGCGGAACGAGACGATGACGTCCGGAGCGATCCGGGCCAGTTCCGCGAGAATCTGGGCCGGCCGCCGCATTTCCTGGATCGCTTTGGAGAGGATGGCGACGTCGAAGCCGTCATCGGGAAATACGGCGAGATCGCGGTCGGCATCGCCCTGGATGACCGACAGTCCGCGCGCCACCGCTTCGCCTGCCTCGGTGCTGGACAGTTCCAGCCCCCGCGCGGTCACCGCGCGCATCGTTTGCAGCAGCGCCAACAGGTCCCCGGACCCGCACCCAACATCGAGCACGCGGGCACCGTCAGGAATGCGGCTGGCGATCGCCAGATGGTCTGCGCGGGGCGGCACGGCCATGGCCTAGATCCCACGCCGCTCGGCTGAGGCCTGGAGAAACCCGCGCAGGGCGGCCTCGAAGCCTGGCTCCTCCAGCAGAAACGCGTCATGCCCCTTGTCGGTGTCGATGGCGATGTGGCTGACCTCCGCGCCGGCCGCCACCAGCGCACGGGTGATCTCCATCGTGCGCTCAGGGGGGTAGTGCCAGTCGGAGGAGAAGGAAAACAGGCAGAACCGGGTCTGCGATCCGATGAACACATCCGCCAGACGCTCGCCCCGGCGGCCGCCCAGGTCGAAATAATCCATGGCACGGGTCACGTAGAGGTAGGAATTGGCGTCGAACCGGTCGACAAAGCTCTGACCCTGGTAGCGCAGATAGGACTCCACCTGGAAATCGGCATCGAAGCTGAAACTGGTCCGGTCGCGATCCTGTAGGCCACGGTCGAACTTTCGCTTCAATGCGACCTCGGACAGGTAGGTGATCATCGCGGCCATGCGCGCCACGGCAAGACCACGGTCGGGCCGCGTGCCTTCCGCAAGATAGCGCCCGCCGCGCCAGTCCGGATCGGCCATGATGGCCTGGCGCCCGACCTCGTAGAACGCGATGTTCTGGGCGGAATGGCGCGCCGTCGTCGCGATCGGCACCGCGCTGAACACCCGTTCCGGTGCCCGAACCGCCCACTCCAGGGCCTGCATCCCCCCCATGGACCCACCTATGACCGAAAACAGCGACTCGATTCCCAGCGCTTCGATCAGGGCGATCTGGGCCGTTACCATGTCGCCGATCGTGATCACCGGAAAGCGTTCGCCCCAGGGCGCCCCATCGGGCGCGGTGGAGGCGGGACCTGTCGTGCCCATGCAGCCGCCGAGGACGTTCGTTGCAATGACAAAGTAGCGGTCGGTGTCGATGGGGCGCCCCGGACCGACCATGCGCGGCCACCAGGCGGGCCGTCCGGTGACCGGATTGGCCGCGCCCGGAAACTGATCGCCCGTCAGCGCATGGCAGATCAACACGGCATTCGACCGGTCCGCGTTCAGTTTGCCCCAGGTCTCATAGGCGACCTCGACGCCCTCCAGCGACTGTCCGCTGTCCAGGCGCAGCGGCGCGCGTAGCCGCAGCTTCTGCAGGTCATCAAGTGCGAGACGCGAAGTATCGGCCATGCGCGCACGTTGTAGGCCGTTGCGCGCGGCTGTCCATGGCTCGCGATGGGAGGGCCATGCGCCACGCTTGACGGCAGGCCGGCTTCGGCCCACTCCAACAGCATCATGACCCAGCCCATGTCCGGCCCTCGGCCGCTGCCCAGCATCCTTCAGATCACCCCCTACACGCCGGGACAATCCCTGCCGGGGGCGCACAAGCTGTCGTCGAACGAGAACCCGCTTGGCTTCGCGCCCGGCGTGGCAGAGGCCATCGCCACAGCGACGTCCAAGCTGGCCACCTATCCCGATGGCGGCGCCACCGCGCTTCGCCGCGCGATCGGGCAGACCTACGGGCTCGACGCCGACCGCATCGTCTGTGCGGCGGGCTCCGACGAGATCTTCCAGTTCCTGGCGCGCGCCTATCTGGCGCCCGGTGACGAGATCATCCAGACCGAGCACGGCTTCCTGGTCTACAGTCTGGTCGCCCAGCAGGCCGGCGCCATCGCGGTCTTCGCACCCGAGCGGGACCTGACGGCCGATGTCGACGCGATCCTGGAGCGTGTCACGCCCCGCACCCGCCTGGTCTTCCTCGCCAATCCGAACAATCCCACCGGCACCTATCTTCCCCTCGGGGAGGTCAAGCGCCTCCAAGCGGGCCTGCGCGAGGACATCCTCCTCGTTCTCGATGGTGCGTACGCCGAATATGTTTGTCGGAACGACTATTCAAGCGGGCTCGAGCTCGCCGCCGAGCAGCCCAACGTTCTGATGACGCGGACCTTTTCGAAGATCCATGGCCTTGCGGCGCTGCGGCTGGGCTGGGCGTTTGGCCCGCCTTCGGTCATCGATGCAATCAACCGGGTGCGTGGCCCCTTCAACGTATCCGCTCTCGCCCAGGCGGCCGGTGTCGCCGCGCTGGCCGACAGCGCGTTCGTAAGGCGCTCGGTGGACCATAACCTTGCCGAGCTGGACCGGCTGAGCGAAGGCTTGCGGTCGCTCGGCTTCGAGGTCGTGCCAAGTGTCGCGAATTTCTGCCTCGTGCGGTTTCCGGACACGCCGGGCCGGACGGCAGCCGACTGCGATGCGTTCATGCGCGCCCACGGTATCGTCGTGCGCGCCATGGGCGCCTACCGGCTGGCCGACTGCCTGCGCATTTCGGTCGGCACAGAGGCCGCCAACACGGCGGTGCTGGAGGCGATGGCGGAGTTCGCCCGCCATGGCTGAGCCGGTCTTCGACACCCTGACCCTCGTTGGCATCGGCCTCATCGGCGCATCGGTGGCACGCGCCGCCGCTGCAAATAATGCCGTCGGGTCGATCCGGCTCTGGGACCGCGATGCGGAGGTTCGAGCGCGCGCCCGCGCACTCGGGCTAGGCGCTGTCAGCGAGAACCTCGACGACGCCGTGACGGGCGCCGACGCCGTGCTGATCTGCGTGCCCGTCGGCGCTATTGGCGCTGTGACGGCGGCCTGCGCGTCGAGCCTGAAACCGGGCGCCGTGCTGAGCGATGTCGGCTCGGTCAAGGCCGATGCGGCGCGTGCCATGCAGGCCGCAGCGCCCGAAACGGTTCATGTCGTGCCGGGCCACCCGATTGCGGGCACGGAAGAGTCCGGCCCCGATGCCGGTTTCGCGACCCTGTTCGAGGGCGCATGGCATATCCTGACACCCCTGCCGGGCGGGGACGGCAATTATGCGGCAGCCGTCGAGCGTCTGGCCAGCTTCTGGCGCAGGCTGGGTGCGCGCGTGGAATGCATGGACCCGGAGCGCCACGACCGCGTGCTGGCCATCACCTCGCACCTGCCGCACCTGATCGCGTTCAACATCGTCTGCACCGCTTACGACATGGAGCAGGTGGACGAAGGCGATGTGGTGAAATACTCCGCGGGCGGCTTCCGTGATTTCACACGGATCGCCGCCTCTGACCCGGTCATGTGGCGGGATGTGTTCCTCAACAATCGCGACGCCGTCCTGGAATGCCTCGGTCGCTTTTCGGAGGATCTGGCGGCACTGCAGCGCGCCATTCGCTGGGGCGATGGCGACTTGCTGATGCAGGAGTTTTCCAGGGCCCGCGGGATCCGCAAGGCCATCATCGATGCCGGACTGGATTCTGCCGAAGCCGATTTCGGCCGGCGCCGCAACCGGGACGGAGGCCAGGATCCGGCCTGAGGCCCGCCGGGAGGAAAGGCGGACAATTGCCGCCATGCGTCGGCAGGAAGGTGTCCTCGCCGCGACGTGGCGGCGACCCTTGCCTGCGACACTCGCCCGTCATCATGCCGCGCCGGGGCCTTCGTCTTCGGGCGTGGCGTCCGCATCGTCGCGGGTGCGTAGCCCACGCATCATGAACAGCGGGACGCTGCCTTCTTCCGTGATGGCCCAATCCAGCACCTGGTCGTGAGGTTCGCTGGGAACCGTATCGATCAATTGCCGCCGATAGGCCACGCCACAAACGAAAACGGGGCCCCGCTCGCGCAGCCTGTCCAGCGCGCGGTCGTAATGGCCCTTGCCATACCCAAGTCGATGGCCGCGCTCGTCAAAGGCAAGCAATGGCGTCAGAACGAGCGTCGGCACAGCCACGGGCGCCTCGTCATGGGGTTCCTTCAGGCCGAACGCCCCGTCTTCGAGCGGCTCGCCTCCGGACCACAGGCGAAACGACATCCCCACGCGATCATCATCGATCCGGGGCAGGCAAAGCTGCGCGCCTGCCTTCTCCAACCGCGTCATCAGCGGACGCGGATCCATCTCGCTGCCAATGGGGACATAGCCCGCCACGGTGGGGCCGTAGCGTTCCAGAAGTTTCATCGGAAAGAGCCCGGCCAGGGTTTCGGCGGCATCGGGGTTGCGTGCGGCCAGCTCATGGCGAAGCTCGCGCATGTAGCGGCGAAGGTCAGCCTTCTCGGCAGGCAGGGCCATGGGCGGCCTCCTCTCGCGGATCAGGCATTCTCAGGCGACGTGGGGACCGGTTCGCGTCGAGAAAATGCTCCAGGACAAGACTCCAGCGCATCATCACTGGCTCTGATTGACTGGAAGATGCGCCAACGGTTCGGTGCAGCCACGGTCGGGCCGGCAGCAGGCATGACGAGGACCGCAAACGCCGGTGGGGTGTTTCACTCCCGTCGACCTAGCTAGCTAGGTGGGCGCCAGATGAGACGGGGCCACGGCCCCGCCCAGATTGCCAGCTCCCTGACGGTAAGTACGGTCGGCGGAGTTGAATGTCCCTGATCGAACGCCGCAGCCCTCGTCAACCTCATGAAATAGGCGAGAAACCCGGCATTTTGAAGGGCGACGATGCCTAAAGCGACGGCGTTTCGTTTCATTCCATGCCAGCGCTTTATTTCCTTGAATTGACGCAAGTATCCGTTCGCAATCGGTTCCGATTGCTCCGAACTTGTTCTAGTTGACGCCAAAATCGAAGGCGAAGAGCAAGGTGCTTTGCGAGTCATTGAAATTGTCATCGGCGATCAGGTAGAGCCGCGTGCGCCCATCGGGTAACGGACGGGTTGCCACGCCCTCGAAATTGTCTACTGCGAGCGGCGGTTGCAGCGTGAACGCGGCAATCGGGACGAGCGCGTCGGGGGGCAGGATCTGGACCAGGATCCGGTTGCCGCGCACGGGATCGTAGGCCCGGTACAGCGCCACGCGACGGCGCTCGCCCGTCGCCAGCGTCACGGTGTCCAGCCCGGTCAGGCGATGATCCAGAGGGTGTGCCAGGCGTTCGACGGCTGCCAGCGTACCATCCTCCAGCAAGGTCCCCACGGGAGAGGCTGACGCACCACCAAGTTCGTAGCCGACCTGCAAGTGCCCCTCGCCCGTCAGGGCCAGTGCCTCCGGTCCTCGATTGTCGCTCACGGGATCCTCGCCGATCCGGTCCGGCAGGCGTGCGACCAGCACCCCGGCCGCAGTTGCGCCGCAGCCCTCCAGATCGAAGGCGAGGATACGGTGGTCCCGTTCGAAACTGACCAGGGCCAGCCCGTCACGCAGGGCGAGGCCTTCCGCATCGCCCCGCCGCTTTCCGGTGAGCGGCCGGCCTTCCGCGTCCGTCATGGGCGCAAGGCCGGCCTCGCCGGTCGGCGCCCCGGTCTGCGGGTCGAGCGCTAGCGTCACGAACAGTCCGGCATCGCTGACCGCAAGCAGCGTGTCGCGCCCAAGAACGGCAAGGCCTGAGAGCCCGCCGAAGGTCTCCCGGTCACTCGACAGCACCCAGGCCCCGGCCAGGTCGACGCGGTCAAGCTGAGCGGCCTGTTCGCCAGGATCGCCGAGCGAAATCGCCTCGATCTCCAACGCGAACGCCTCGGGAGCAGTCGATTCGGCCCCGTCCGGACAGGACGCTGCGCGCAACCCGTTCGCGGCAGCCTCGAATGACCAGAGCGACAGCGGCGCGTCGGATGTCGGCGCTGCATCGGCCGGGTCCGACCCGTTGTCTGGACGGGCACCCGAACAAGCCGCGACCAGGCCAAGACCCGCCACGATCGAGGACGCCAGAAATGCGCGGACCAAAGGCGGCGAATGCCTTTGTCTCATGCCACGTCGATGCATCCCCACCCCCTTGGTCCTGTCCGCCCGATCACGGTGCGCCTGGGGCATTCTCAGGCGAAGCGGGAGCCGGTCCGCATCAAGAAAAGGCCCCAAAACACAACTCTAGCCCATACTGAAAGGGTTTGACTGACCTGAAGACGCCCTAGCCGCGCGGCCCCTTCACTTCCCTGAGGGTCGACTTGCGGACACCCCGCCCGGTATCTGTCCTGCCCCGCCCGTAAGTCGGGGCGCCGGAGCCCGCCCCGCTGACCGCACTCGCGCTGCCGACGGGGGCGCTGCCACGTCCACGGGCCGCGACCTGGCTGCCCCTCAGCGGCGGTACGGCCATTGCCTCCGGATGCGGTCCCGCGGGATCGAAGAGCGAGGCAAGCTGTTCGGTCATGGCGCCGCCAAGCTGTTCTGCATCCACGATGGTCACCGCCTTGCGGTAATAGCGTGTCACATCGTGGCCAATGCCGATGGCGATGAGTTCCACCGGGCTCTTCGTCTCGATTTCTTCGATCACGCCGCGCAGGTGACGCTCCAGATAGTTGCCCACATTCACGCTCAGCGTGGAATCGTCGACCGGCGCTCCATCGGAAATCACCATGAGAATCCGGCGCTGTTCCGGCCGGCCCAGCAGACGGTTGTGGGCCCACATCACGGCCTCGCCGTCGATATTCTCCTTCAGGAGCCCCTCGCGCATCATCAGGCCGAGATTGCGGCGCGCACGGCGCCACGGCTGATCGGCGGCCTTGTAGACGATGTGGCGCAGGTCGTTCAGGCGGCCGGGGTGACCGGGCTTGCCGGCCTTGACCCAGTCCTCGCGGGACTGCCCGCCCTTCCAGGCCTTGGTCGTGAAGCCCAGGATTTCGACCTTCACGCCGCAGCGTTCGAGCGTTCGCGCAAGAATGTCGGCGCAAAGCGCAGCGACCATGATCGGACGCCCGCGCATGGAGCCCGAATTGTCCAGGAGAAGCGTCACGACCGTATCGCGGAAGCGCGATTCCTCCTCTTCCTTGAAGGAGAGCGGGGCGGTCGGGTCTGTCACGACACGGGTCAGGCGCGCGGTGTCCAGCACGCCCTCCTCCAGGTCGAAGGTCCAGGAGCGGCTCTGCTGGGCCATCAGCCGGCGCTGAAGACGATTGGCAAGCTTTGACACCGCTCCCTGGAGCCCCTGAAGCTGGTGGTCGAGATAGGCGCGCAGCCGGGCCAGCTCCTCCGGATCACACAGGTCGGGGGCGTTGGCCATCTCGTCATGGGCCTGGCTGAACACCTTATAGGCGAAATCGCGCGCCTCATCGCCGTCGCGGTAATTCGGACGCATCGGCTTGGCGCCATCCTCGGCGTCCTCCGGTGCGTCATCGGCCTCCATCTCGGCTTCGGCGTCGAGCTGGACGTTGGTTTCCTCGCCATCCTGATCCTGTTCGTCGCCGGCCTCTACCTCTGAGACGCTCGTGCCGACAGGGTCTTCGTCCTGATCGCCCTGGTCCGGACTGTCGTTCTGGTCGTCTGCGCCGTCCTCGCTGGCCTCATCCTCGTCGTCGGCCTCGCCATCCTCGGCGCTTTCGTCCGTCGCCGTGAGATCGCGGATCATGTCCTTCACGGTCCGGGCGAACCCTGCCTGGTCATCGAGTTGCCCGACCAGCCGGTCAAGCGCCTTGCCGGCCTTCGCCTCGACCTCCTCGCGCCACAGCTCGGCGATCCCCGATGCCGCGTCGGGCAGCCTGCGACCCGTTAGACGTTCGCGCAGCAGGAACTCTACGGCAGCTGCGAGGGGCGCATCCTGTCGGTCCTCCATACGCTGCAGGCCCTCACGCTCACAGCGCGCCTGCAAGGCTGCGTCGAGGTTCTCTGCCGTGCCCGCCATGGCGCGCGCCCCGATGGACTCGATCCGCGCGGTTTCGGCGGCCTCGTAGACCTGGCGCTGCAGATCGCCCTGCGGACGATGGGCGGCATGGGCGTCCGGATTGTGGTGAGCCACCCGCAGCGCCTGGGCGTCAGCTTCACCGCGCGCCCGGGCGGCGACCTGTGGTGACAATTCACGGGCGGGCGGCGACAGGACCAGGCGGTTCCCCGTCCGCCTCGGACCATCGGAACTGAAGGCAACCTCCAGATCCTTGTTGGCGCCGATGGCCTTCGTGGTCACCGCCAGTGACTGGCGGAACAGCTCATACAGGGCGTCTTCGGGGCTTCTGGGCATATGATCGATGTAGCGCGCCAGCCGCGCCTTGCGAAGGGGGCAAGGGACCGGACCCAGGGTCAGGTGCGATCCACCGACCCCGCATCAAAGCGGTCCCCCTTTTTCCGGACGGCGAACCGGTACCCACTTCGCCTGGAAGCGCTTCAGGCCACTTTTACCATCAGGGCGCTTTCCGGCAGCTCCTCTGCGAAACAGCGCTGATACATCTCCGCCACCAGAGGGCGTTCCAGCTCATCGCACTTGTTGAGGAAGGTCAGCCGGAAGGCATGACCCAGGTCACCGAAAATGCCGTAATTCTCCGCCCAGGTGATCACGGTGCGCGGACTCATCACTGTCGACAGGTCGCCATTCATGAAGGCGTTACGGGTCATGTCGGCGAGGCGCACCATCTTCGACACGGTTTCCTCAGCCACCTCCGGCGCCTTTGCGAGCACGATCTCCACCTCTGCATCGTGCTCGAGATAGTTGAGCGTCGTGACCACTGACCAGCGGTCCATCTGGCCCTGATTGAGCTGCTGCGTGCCGTGATACAGTCCGGTCGTGTCGCCCAGACCGACCGTATTCGTGGTGGCGAACAGCCGGAACCCCGCATTCGGTGCGATCACCCGGTTCTGGTCCAGCAACGTCAGGCGGCCGCTGGCCTCGAGCACGCGCTGGATGACGAACATGACGTCCGGGCGACCCGCGTCATACTCGTCGAAAACCAGGGCCACAGGCCGTTGCAGCGCCCAGGGCAGGATGCCTTCGCGGAACTCCGTCACCTGCTTGCCGTCGCGCAGGACGATGGCGTCCTTGCCGACCAGGTCGATCCGCGACACATGGCTGTCCAGGTTCACCCGGATCAGCGGCCAGTTCAGCCGCGCCGCCACCTGCTCGATGTGGGTCGACTTCCCCGTGCCGTGATAGCCCTGCACCATCACGCGGCGATTGTGCTGGAAGCCGGCCAGGATCGCCAGGGTGGTCTGAGGATCGAACCGGTAAGCCTCGTCGATCTCCGGAACGTAGTCTGTGCGCGTCTCGAAGGCCCGGACCGTCATGTCCGTGTCCAGCCCGAAGACGTCGCGGACCTTCACCTCACGGGTCGGGGTCAGTCCCTGAAGGGCGTCGGTGTCGGTCATCATCGTCATGCGCTGTCTCGTTCGGCCGTTTGCGAGAGGGAGTATTAGCACGCGAGCGGCGCGCGCCAACTGTCCGGGTTCCCATCACATGCGGTCGCTTGAGGCGCCTGCAAAGGCATCACGCTGCGGAAGTTGCGCGAAATCGCGGCAACAGCGCCTCGCGCAACCTAAGTCGTGGCAAAGTCCTGATTGACCGAACGCGTTATTGGCACGACAAGAGTCCGTATCGGCATACGGCCCGGGGCAGATTCCTACAGGTCTTTCCCGGCCAGACCTCCCGCAGGCGAGGGGACGCGACTGCGGAGAACGGCGCGCGGCTGGCTTGAGGGCCATCGCGCGCCGTTTGTTCTGGGACCGTTACTTTGCGCGCTGATCGCTCAGGACAGGAGGGCCAGAACGCTGGGACTCGTCGCCAGCAGCACGGCGCCCAGCGCGAGCCGATAGATAACGAAGGGCAGGAAGCTCATGCGGTTCAGGAGCGCCATCAGCCCCCAGATCGAGGCATAGCCCGAAACGAACGAGAGGCCGGCCACCAGAAGGCCATCGGAGAGGCTGGCGCCAGGTGCTTCCCCCGCCGCGAGCCCCAGCAAGGCCCGCGCGCCGACAGCCGCCAGGAGCGGGGCACCAATAAGCATCGCGAAACGGGCCGCGTCCGGCCGGGCAAAGCCCAGCGCACGGGCCGCCGTCATCGTGATCCCAGATCGACTGGTTCCCGGAATGAACGCGATCATCTGCGCCAGACCAATTACGAGCGCGTCAGAGAGACGCATGTCTCGCTGGGTACGGCGAAGCCCGCCGCCCAGATCGGCGGCCCAGAGGGCGAGGCCGAAGAGGATGGTCGCCAGGGCAATGGTCTCCGGTGACCGCAGGGTTGCCATGACCGTCTCTGGTGCCGCATCCAGCGCGAGGCCGGCCAGAATGCCCGGTGGCGTCGCCGCGAGGATGAACAGGGCCAGGCGCGCCTCCGGGCCCTGCCGACCGCCGGTCGCAAGCCCGGTCAGTCCGGCCAGGGCAAGGCCGCCGCGCAAGGCGCCAAGGACATCGCGTCGAAAGTAGGCGAGCATGGCGAAGAGGGTGCCCAGATGCGCCATCGCGTCGATTAGCGGCCCCTGGTCGACCGCGCCCAGAAGGTCCGGCAGAAGGATAAGGTGGGCGGAGGAGGAGATGGGCAGCCACTCCGTGATGCCCTGTACGAGGGCGAGCAGCAGGAGTTGCGCGAGGGACATGGCCGTGACCTCCGGGGAGACATCGCAATGCGGTGGCACCCGTCTTACAAGAATTGAGCCCGTCGCCCAGCCGAAAGCTTACATATCGAAACAATATTCGAATAAACAAAAACCCGCCTGGGCTCGTCGTCCGGCCCCACTGAGTATGCTAGATAGATATTGGAACGATACATGAAGGGCGAAAACCCCTTGCCTGTCGTGTCGGGTGCGGCCTATAACGGGCGCTGTGAGAGACGGAGGGCTCAAGCCCCATGGCAACGAAAATGCTCCAATTCGTGTCGGTGGATCGCACCATGCCGGCCAAGCGGGGTGCCGACGATCGCGCCAGGGATTTCGGCGAGATCTATGGCGCCTATACGCAAGAGGCCGCAGCGGCCCAGGCCGGCCGCTGCTCGCAATGCGGCGTACCGTTCTGCCAGCAGGGTTGCCCGCTCCAGAACAACATTCCCGATTGGCTGATGCTGGCGGCCGAAGGCCGGATGCAGGAGGCTTACGAGGTCTCCTCTGCCACCAACAACATGCCGGAGATCTGCGGCCGGATCTGTCCCCAGGATCGGCTGTGCGAAGGCATCTGCACGATCGAGCAGTCAGGCCATGGTACCGTGACGATCGGCGCGGTGGAAAAGCACATCACGGACACGGCCTGGGACGAGGGCTGGGTTCGGCCCATCGTACCGCGGCGCGAGCGGCCGCAATCGGCGGGCATCATCGGCGCCGGGCCTGCCGGCCTGGCTGCCGCCGAGCAACTCCGCAGGAAAGGCTATCAGGTCACCGTCTACGACCGGTACGATCGCGGCGGCGGCCTCCTCGTTTACGGGATTCCCGGCTTCAAGCTGGAGAAGGATGTGGTCGAGCGGCGGATCCGCCGGCTTGAGGACAGCGGGATCGCCTTCCGTTTCAACACCCATGTGGGGCTCGATCTCACCCTTTCCGAGCTGCGTGCCCAGCATGACAGCGTGCTGATCGCCACAGGCGTCTATGCGGCCCGCGATCTGAAGGTGCCGGGCATTGGCCTGACGGGTGTCCACGCCGCCCTCGACTTCCTGACGGCGTCCAACCGGAAGGGCTTTGGCGACGACGTGCCGGCCTTCGAGGATGGAACCCTGAATGCCGAGGGAAAGCATGTGGTCGTAATCGGTGGTGGTGATACGGCGATGGACTGCGTCCGCACGGCCGTGCGCCAGGGCGCCGCCAAGGTCTCCTGTCTGTACCGACGGGACCGCGCCAACATGCCCGGCTCCCAGCGCGAGGTGGCCAATGCCGAGGAAGAGGGTGTGACGTTCGAGTGGCTGGCCGCGCCGGAAGCGGTGCTGGACAGGAACGGCCGTCTGTCGGCCGTGCGTGCGGCCCGCATGAAGCTGGGTCCGAAGGATGCGTCAGGCCGCCAGGCCCCCAACAAGACCGGCGAGACCTTCGACCTCGAGGCCGACATGGTCATAAAGGCGCTGGGCTTCGATCCCGAAGATCTGCCGGCCCTGTTCGACGAGCCGGCCCTGACCGTGAACCGTTGGGGCGCGGTGCGCATCGATTTCAAGACGATGGAAACCAGCCTGCGCGGCGTGTTCGCGGCCGGCGACATCGTACGCGGCGCCTCGCTGGTGGTCTGGGCCATCAAGGATGGCCGCGATGCTGCCGAGGCCATGCACAAGCACATGCAGGCCGAAGCCTCCGTCACGCCGGTGGCCGCCGAATAGGGCCCCCGCCCCGAGCCAGATCCGGCGCGCCGTCTGCGGCAGCGCCGCTCCCGAAGGAACCTGAAAGTCATGACGTCCTATACCGAGACCTACCTAGCCAACCGCCAGAAGCTGATCGATGCGCACGCCTATGATCCGCGCGACGAGCATGACGCCTGCGGCGTGGGCCTGGTGGCCGCCCTGGATGGACGCCCGCGTCGCGAGATCGTCGAACTGGGCATCCGCGCGCTGAAGAATGTCTGGCACCGTGGCGCCGTGGATGCCGATGGACGGACCGGTGACGGCGCCGGTATCCGGATCGAGGTGCCGCAGGAATTCTTCCGCGAGCAGATCGAGCGTACGGGCCACGCGCCGACCGATGATCCCATCTGTGTCGGCCAGATCTTCCTGCCGCGCACCGATCTGGGCGCCCAGGAGGCGGCGCGGGCCATCGTGGAGACCGAGATCCTCCATTTCGGCTTCTACATCTACGGTTGGCGCCAACCGCCGGTCGACGTCAGCGTGATCGGACGAAAGGCGGCCGACACGCGACCGGAAATCGAGCAGATCATGTTCCGCGACGATCGCGGGCGAAACCAGGACGACCTGGAGCGGGCGCTCTACATCTGTCGCCGGCGGATCGAACGGCGCGCCCGGGAAGCCGGCATCCCCCATTTCTACATCTGCTCTCTGAGTCAGAAGTCCCTGATCTACAAGGGGATGTTTCTCGCGGAGGACATTGACCACTTCTATCTGGACCTCAAGGATCCACGGTTCGCCTCGCGGTTCGCCATTTATCACCAGCGCTACTCGACCAATACCTTCCCGCAATGGTCGCTGGCGCAGCCCTTCCGGATGCTGGCGCATAATGGCGAGATCAACACCGTTCAGGGCAATCTGAACTGGATGAAGTCGCATGAGATCCGGATGGTTTCCGAACATTTCGGCGACCATGTCGACGACGTGAAGCCGGTGGTCCCCCAGGGCCAGTCTGATTCCGGCGCGCTGGACGCGGTCTTCGAGATGCTCGTCAAGGCCGGCCGGTCGGCCCCGATGGCGAAGGCGGTGATGATCCCGGAGGCGTGGTCGAAGCGCGCCTCGATCATGCCACACAAGCATGCGGCCCTTTACGACTACTGCAATTCGGTGATGGAGCCCTGGGACGGTCCGGCGGCGATTTGCGCCTATGACGGCACCTGGGCGATTGCGGGCCTCGACCGCAATGGCCTGCGCCCGCTGCGCTACGCCCTGACATCCGACGGCATACTCGCAGTCGGTTCGGAGACCGGCATGTGTCCGCTTTCAGACCAGACCGTGACGCGCAAGGGGCATGTCCCCGCTGGCGGCATGATCGCGGCCAACCTGGAGACGGGCCAGTTCTTCGAGCACCGCGAGATCATCGACAAGCTGGCCGACGAGCAACCCTTCGAGACCTGGCTGGAGAATGTGAAGGAACTGGAGCCCATCGTGGTTCCCGGGCCGGAGCCGCGCCTGTTCGACACCGAAGGCCTGAAGCGCCGCCAGGCGGTGGCCGGGTTCACACTGGAAACGCTCGAACTGATCCTCTCGCCCATGGCCGAGACCGGAAAGGAGGCGGTCGGCTCCATGGGCGATGACACGGCGCCCGCCGTGCTCACCGACGAGTACCGGCCCCTGTCGCACTTCTTCCGGCAGAATTTCAGTCAGGTGACGAATCCGCCCATCGACCCCCTGCGGGAAGAGCGCGTCATGAGCCTGAAGACCCGGTTCAAGAACCTCGGCAACGTGCTCGCCACGGACGAGACCCAGCAGGACGTGTTCGTTCTGGAAAGCCCCGTGCTGACCAATGGGATGTATGCGCGCCTGCGCGAGGTTCTGGGAGACGAGGCCACGGAGGTCGACTGCACCTTCGACCTGCAGGCCGCGACGGGCAACGGCCGCATCCTCAAGGAGGCGCTCGCGCGGATCCAGTCGGAAGCCGAAGAGGCGGTGCGCGCAGGGCGCGAACACATCATCCTCACCGATGAGCATCAGGGCGACGACCGGGTCGCGATCCCCATGATCCTGGCCACAGGCGCGGTTCACAGCCACCTTGTCGCCCAGGGCCTGCGCACCTTCTGCTCGATCACGACCCGGTCGGGCGAGTGCCTGGACACGCACTATTTCGCGGTTCTGGTGGGTGTCGGCGCCACATGTGTGAACGCGTATCTGGCTCAGGAAACCCTGGCGGACCGCCATGAGCGCGGACTCTTTGGCGACATGGCGCTGGGCGACTGCGTGGCGGGATACAAGTCGGCCATCGAGGGCGGGCTGCTGAAAATCCTCTCCAAGATGGGCATCTCTGTCATTTCGTCCTATCGGGGCGGCTACAATTTCGAAGCCTTGGGCCTGTCGCGGGCGCTGGTGGCCGACTACTTCCCCGGTCTCACAAGCCGGATCTCCGGCCTCGGCCTGGCCGGCATCGAGGAAAACGCGGTGGAGCGCCATCGCGTCGCCTTCGACGAGGATGTGGTGACCCTTCCGGTGGGGGGCTTCTACCGTCTCCGTGCGCGGTCGGAACCCCATGCGCTGGACGGGACGCTGATCCACACGCTCCAGGCGGCCTGTGATACCGGCAGCTTCGAGACCTTCCGGAAATACGCCAAGGCCTTGGAGGGTCGCCCGCCGATCCAGTTGCGCGACCTTCTGGATTTCAAGCCCGCCGGCCGGAGTATTCCGCTCGAGGAAGTCCAGTCGATCAACGAGATTCGCAAGCGCTTCGTCACACCGGGCATGTCCCTGGGTGCGCTGAGCCCGGAAGCTCATGGCACCCTGAACGTTGCCATGAACCGGATCGGCGCCAAGTCGGTCTCGGGCGAGGGCGGCGAGGTGCGGGAGCGCTACACCCCCCTGCCCAATGGCGACAACATGAACTCGGCGGTGAAGCAGGTGGCCTCTGGCCGCTTTGGCGTTACGGCAGAGTATCTGAACCAGTGCCGAGAGATCGAGATCAAGGTGGCGCAGGGCGCCAAACCCGGCGAAGGTGGCCAGCTACCTGGCTTCAAGGTGACCGAGTTCATCGCCAAGAACCGGCATGCCACACCGGGTGTGACCCTGATTTCGCCACCGCCGCACCATGACATCTATTCGATCGAGGATCTCGCCCAGCTCATCTACGATCTGAAGCAGATCAATCCCGAAGTCCGGGTGTGCGTGAAGCTGGTCGCCCGGTCGGGCGTCGGCACGGTCGCGGCCGGGGTGGCCAAGGCGAAAGCCGACGTGATCCTGATATCCGGTAATGTCGGCGGCACGGGTGCGAGCCCGCAGACTTCGATCAAGTATGCCGGGTTGCCCTGGGAGATGGGCCTGGCCGAGGCGCATCAGGTCTTGTCGCTCAACAATCTGCGCGACAAGGTCACGCTGCGCACCGATGGCGGACTGCGGACCGGGCGCGACATCGTGATCGCGGCAATGCTCGGTGCGGAGGAATACGGGATCGGCACGGCGTCGCTGGTCGCGATGGGCTGCATCATGGTGCGGCAGTGTCACTCCAACACCTGCCCGGTGGGTGTCTGCACCCAGCGCGAGGATCTGCGCGAGAAGTTCACCGGTACAGCCGACAAGGTGGTCAACCTGATGTCCTTCATCGCCGAGGATGTTCGTCGCATCCTGGCTGAGCTGGGCCTGGACTCGCTCGATGCGGCCATCGGCAGGACCGACCTGCTGGCGCAGGTCTCGCGCGGTGCGCCACACCTCGATGACCTCGACCTCAATCCGCTTCTGGTGCAGGTCGACACGGCCAAGCCGGTGACCTATCAGCCCGACCGGCGCGAGCCGGTGCCCGACACGCTGGACGCCCAGATCCTGCGCGACGCCCAGCCCTTCTTTGAGCGCGGCGAGAAGATGCAGCTTCAGTATGGCGTCCGAAACACCCTTCGGGCGATCGGGGCGCGCTGTTCCAGCGCCATCGTGCGCACCTTTGGCGAGGCGACCCTGCCCGAGGGCCGGCTCCTGATCCGTCTCGAGGGGTCCGCAGGCCAGTCGCTCGGCGCCTTCTCGGTACAGGGGCTGACGCTGGAAGTGACCGGCGATGCCAATGACTATGTCGGCAAGGGCCTGTCCGGGGCAACCATACAGTTGCGCCCTCACGCGTCCGCGCAGTTCGACAGCCTCGATAACACCATCATCGGCAACACCTGCCTGTATGGCGCGACCCGTGGCCAGCTCTTCGCAGCGGGGCGCGCCGGCGTGCGGTTCGCGGTCCGCAATTCGGGCGCCGACGCGGTCATCGAGGGCTGTGGCGCAAATGGGTGCGAGTACATGACGGGCGGCCGGGTCGCCATTCTCGGCGAGATCGGGGACAATTTCGGCGCCGGGATGACCGGTGGCATGGCTTTCGTCTGGGACCCCACCGCCCGTTTCGAAAAGGTGGTCAACCCCGAATCGGTCCTCTGGCGCGGCCTCGCCGATTTGCCGGACGCCCATGCCGCCACCTTCCGGGCGCTTCTGGAGGCCCATCATGCGCGCACCGGCAGTGCGGTGGCCCGTGAGCGGCTGGAGAACTGGGATGCAACCCTGGCCCAGACCGTGATGGTCATCCCGAAAGAGGTGAAACGCCTGATCCTTGGGGATGCCGCAGATCAGCTCGTCGCGTGACGAACGACCCCGGGGCGGTGGCGGCAACCGGCATCGCCCCTTCCATTTGGGCAGGAAGTGTCCGACATTGACGTCATGGGAGTCACCGAGACCATGCCGTCCGTTTCCGTGAACACGCCCTGCGCGCCGCGGGACGTGGACGCCTTCCTGGAGGTCGCCGACCGGGTCGCGGCCAAACGCGGTCAGCGTATGACAAAGATCCGTCGAAAGGTGCTGAGCCTGCTCCTGACCAGCGAGGGGCCGGCCAAGGCCTATGATCTCCTGGCACATCTTGACGGCGATGGTGCAGCCAAGCCACCGACTGTCTATCGTGCGCTGGACTTCCTTCAGTCCCTGGGCCTTGCCCACAAGATCGAGAGCCTGAATGCCTATGTCGCCTGCGGTCATGCCAGCCATGCGCATTCCGCGGTATTCCTGATCTGCGAGGTTTGCGGACAGGCGGAGGAGCTGCACTCCACCGCGACCACCGCAGCCCTGACTTCGGAGACCGAGGCGGCCGGATTCCAGCTCTCCAGGGCCATGATCGAAGCCCGCGGCCTCTGCCGGGATTGCGTCCTGTCGCGACCCGAAGGCCGCTGACGCGCCTTGTCGCGGGACATGCCCGGATACCGTTCGGGCCAGATCCCGTTCGGGCATCGCCTTCACGGTTCCGTCCCGGACAGAAGCGCATTACAGCGTGTCCAGGCGACGTGCGTGCCGGTTCACCGTGCGGTGCGCGGCGGGACGCGGACCTGGCGCAACGCGGTGAGCCCAGGCGAGGGATTGCAGCGATGGACCAGGCCCATGACAAGGGGAGCGGGCGAATGATCATGGTCTGGCAAGGCAGTGCCAACACCTGGGATTGCGACGAGATGGGGCACATGAATGTGCGCATCTATGTCGAGAAGGCCATGGAGGGCCTGGGCTTACTGGCTGCCGCCATGGGGCTGGACAACGCCTTCCGAGAGGGCGCCACATCGACCCTCATCCCCGTGGACCAGCACATTCGCTATATTCGCGAGGCGCTGCCTGGGCGCCCGCTCACCATGCGAGCTGGTCTTCTGGAGGTCGGCGAGACCGACGCGGTCGTCTATCAGGAAATGCGCCACGGAGACGGTCGCGTCGCGGCAGCCTTCCGAACACGGGTCCGCCACGCCGTCGCACGCAGCGGCCGGCCCTTTCCCTGGCCAAGCCGTTGTCTTGACCGGTTCGAGGCGCTGCGGGTCACCGCACCTGAGGAGACGGCCCCCCGAAGCATTGATCCTGACGGGCCGGTGCTCGACGATGAGGTCGCCACACGGGCCGCCGCCGAGGCGGTGGGGGTGCCTCTGGTCGGTCTCGGCCAGGTCTTGCCGCACCATGTCGACGTTCATGGCCGGATGTGGGCGCCCTGGTTCATGGGCCGGATCTCCGACAGCGTGCCGAACCTGCTGCATGACTGGCGTATGCGCGTCGGTCAGGTCACCGGTGGCGTCCAGACCGGCGGGGCGGTGCTGGAGTATCGGTTGGTCTATCGCGACTGGCCGAAGGTGGGCGACCTCCTGGAAGTGCGCAGCGGACTCAACCGGGTCGAGGCGAAAGTCCACTCCCTGGTCCACTGGGTGCTCGACCCCTTGACCGGCCGCCCCTGGCTGACCTCGGAGGCCATAGCCGTCACCTTCGACCTGACAACACGCAAGGTGATTGCAACGCCCCAAGACCAGATCGCAGCGCTCGAGGCAATCGCCCCCCGCGGCCTGAAAATCTGAAACATTCTCAACCGAAATGAAGTGCGGTTGGTGTCAGCGGCGTGCCGATGAAGGTCGCCCGCAGTGGACCCGGTCGTCGGCCTGGTTTCGCTCGGGACGGTCGCCGTTCGTCAACGCCTCTGACGGGGGCGGCCAGCGCATCTTCCAGTCAATCGAAGAGAGGGAAGATGCGCCCGAAACCCGCCTTGCTCGGACGCGCGTCAGATCCCCACGGCCTGTTCGTCGCGTTCGCCGGTCCGGATCCGCATGACGCTTGAAAGGTCCATGACGAAAATCTTGCCGTCGCCGATGGTGCCGGTGTTGGCGGCGTTCGTGATCGCTTCGGAGACGCGTTCCACGGCGTCGGGCGTGCAGGCAACTTCAACCTTTACCTTGGGAAGCAGGCGCACCTCGTATTCTGCGCCGCGATACACCTCGGTCTTGCCCTGCTGACGGCCGTAGCCGCGCACTTCGGACACGGTCAACCCGGTGGCGCCCACGTCGGACAGGGCGTCCAGAACCGCATCCAGGCGGCTCGGCTTGAAGATGGCGGTAACGAGTTTCATGGTCTGCAACCCCTTGTAATCCCTGTCCCAAGCTTTTCAGCCTGTCTCCTGGCGGTCAATTCGGTGGCGCAGCGCCCCGCGGGTCAGGATTATTCTGCCTGATCTCTAGGCAGTTGTGCCACACCCTTGCGCGCCCTCGCCGGAACGGCGGCGGTCGCCACGGCACCGCCACCAGGCTCACTATACAGACGTTTGACGGCCTCGACGAGGACAACGCCTCCCAGGCCAGGCGCCAGCCACTCCCCTGCCCGTTCCCAGCCTTCGCCAGCGGACGTGAACAGTCCGAGTTCGACGGGCGGCATGAACAGGGCGTGGGAACTCGCCGTGACCTGGAACAGGCCATCGGACAGAAAGCCTGCGAGCTGGCGACGGGTCCAGGGCCGCCCATGCCCGAATGGCGTCCGCTCCGCGCGCGCCCAAAGGCCGCGGCGGTTGGCGGCGGCGACCACGATCCGCCCCTCCGGCGCCATGACGCGCCAGATCTCCCGGCGCAGGGCGCGGGGGTTCTCCGCCTCCTCCAATCCGTGCAGGAGAATGGCCCGATGGAAAAGGCCGTCGACGAAGGGCAGGCGGAAGTCCGGAACACTCACCGTGGCATTGCCCCGATTCGTGGGGTCCCAGCGCACATGGCCACTGCTCGACGGGATGGCGGCGATGCAGGTCCGCGCCTCTTCGGCGAAGGGATCGAGCACGGGCTGGGGATAGCCGAAACCCAGCACATCCATCCCTTTGACGCTTGGCCAGAGGTCACATATCCGCCGCGTGAGCAGGCGCGCCGTCGCCCGGCCCAGGTCGCCGCCGTAGAATCGCTCGATGGACAGGCTGTCCTGACGCATGGCGCCTATCTATGTTAAATGCGGACGAACTTCATCCCACACCCCCGATGGGAGGCAAATTTCCATGCTGTCGGTCCACCAGTTTCCGTGTCTGAACGATAATTACGGCTTTCTCGTCCATGATCCCGACAGCGGAGAAACCGTCGCCATAGATACGCCGGATGCCGACCGCTACATTGCCGAAGCCGATGCGCTTGGCTGGACCATCACCCAGATCTGGAACACCCACTGGCACCCGGACCATGCCGGCGGCAACCTGAAGATCAAGGACCTCACCGGCTGCGCGATTGTCGGGCCTGCGGGCGAGGCGGGCAAGATCCCCGGGATCGACCGGGCCGTGCAGGGTGGCGACCACGTGTCCCTTGGCGCGATCACGGCGGACGTGATCGATGTGCCGGGCCATACGCTGGGCCATATCGCCTTTTCGCTGCCCGAAGAGCGGCTGGCCTTCGTTGGCGACGCGCTCTTCGCATTGGGGTGCGGGCGCCTGTTCGAGGGCGATCCCGCGATGATGTGGCAGAGCCTGTCGCGGCTGAAAGCGCTCGACCCCGACACGGTGATCTATTGCGCGCATGAATACACCCAGGCCAACGCCCGGTTCGCGCTGAGCGTAGATCCCGGAAATCCTGCGCTTCAGGCCTATGCCAACGAGGTGGAGGATCGGCGCAGCCGCGGCGAATTCACCGTGCCGACACGTCTGTCGCGGGAGCTCGAGGCGAATCCGTTCCTGCGGGCTGATGTGGCCGCGCTTCAGCAGGCCATGGGCCATCCGGGCGACCCGGTGGCGACGTTCGCGGAAATTCGCGGCCGCAAGGACCGCTTCTGATGCGGGCCATGAGTGGAGATCTGGGGGCAGGGGAGATCATTCGCCTTCTCGACCTTCGTCCGCATCCGGAGGGCGGACACTTCGCGGAAACCTGGCGCTCGCCGTCAGGTCCGGACTCCGACCGCGCCGCCTGCACGGCGATTTACTACCTGTTGCAGGCCGACGAGGTCTCGGCCTGGCACCGGGTGGACGCCGACGAGGTCTGGCTGTGGCATGCTGGCGGTCCATTGGCCCTGACCCTGTCTGCTCCAGATGGCGTGGGGGCGACCCCCCACACGCTGGGTCCGGACCTGCGCGTCGGCCAGCGTCCGCAGGTCGTGGTTCCTGCCGCACACTGGCAGACCGCAGAGAGCCTTGGCGCCTGGACCCTGGTCAGCTGCACCGTCGCTCCGGGGTTCCGGTTCGAGGGGTTCGAACTGGCGACGCCCGGGTGGCGGCCGGAGGTGTAGCGCATCTTCCCGTCAATCAGAGCCGGTCAAGATGCGCTACAGGCCTGTTCCGGGAGCCTGTTCTGGCACGTTTTCTCACGTCGACTTCGTGCCAGTTCGCTTGAAACCGTCCCGAACCGCCGCGACCGCGCATCACGTCTGCGTCACGCGTTGGGCGCCGCGGATCAGGATGCCAGATACTGCCCGCCATTCATGGTCAGCGTCGCGCCATTCATGAAGGCCGCATCGTCCTGGCAGAGGAAGGCGACGGCCGCCGCGATTTCCTCGCCCTTGCCGAGCCGACCGGTCGGTATCTGTGCGACGATGCTTTCAAGCACGTTCTCCGGGACCGCGGCCACCATGTCGGTGTCGATATAGCCCGGTGCGACGCAGTTGACCGTGATTCCCTTGCGCGCACCTTCCTGGGCCAGCGTTTTCGTCATCCCGATCAGGCCGGCCTTGGCGGCCGCGTAATTGGCCTGGCCGAACTGTCCTTTCTGGCCGTTGATCGAGGAGATGTTGATCACACGGCCAAACCCCCGTTCGCGCATTCCATCCCAGACCTGGCGGGTAACGTTGAAGGCGGACGTCAGATCGGTGTCGATCACCTCCTGCCATTGGTGGCGGGTCATCTTGTGGAAGGGCGCATCGCGGGTAATCCCGGCATTGTTGACCACGATATCGATGGGGCCGAGGTCCTGTTCGATCTGGGCCAGGCCTGTGCCCACGGCGTCATAGTCCGCCACGTCGAACTTGTAGGCCGCGATGCCCGTCTCTTCGGTGAACGCGCGCGCCTTCTCCTCGTTTCCGGCATAGTTGGCGGCGACCGCGATGCCATCGCGCTTCAGCCGTTCGCTGATGGCGCGCCCGATACCGCGTGTGCCACCGGTCACCAGTGCGGTTCTTGTCATTGGGTTGTCCCTCCCTGGGTGATTTCGCTTGTCCCGCGAAGGAGTAGCTTAATCGAAAACCGCTACAGTCCTAATAGAGCATTGGTCGCAGACCAAAAAACGTGCGACAATCAAGGCTATGATCGAAGTCAGGCGCCAGGTCGGGCGCCAAGTTTGGCGGAAGAGCCGGTAAGGGTGACAAGATGGCGAAACAGGCGCAGGGCGACGGCCCGATCATCATCAAGAAGTACGCGAACCGCCGACTGTACGATACGTCGAGTTCATCCTACGTGACGCTCGACCATTTGTCCGATCTTGTGAAGCGCGATGTCGATTTCGAGGTTCGGGATGCCAAGACCGGCGAAGACCTTACCCGTTCGGTGCTGACCCAGATTATCTACGAGCACGAGACGAAGGGGCAGGGCGCGCTGCCATTGAATTTTCTCCGACAGCTCATCGGCTTTTACGGCGGCGGCGCCCAGTCGCTTCTTCCGGCATGGCTCGATATGAGCATGAACAGCTTTGCCGAGAGCCAGGAGCGCCTTCGGAAGATGATGGGCGGCGCGACGCCCATGGCCATGTTCGAAGAACAGGCCCGGCGAAACATGAGCATGTTCGAGAATGCCATGAAGATGTTCAACCCGGCGCTCGCCGCACGTGACTCGACCTTGCCGGACGGCGACCGGGACGCAACGGGCACCGGCCAGGCCGGTACAAGCCCCGCGGCCGACGAGGCCGACCCGATGCTCGACACCATGCGCCGGCAGATGGAAGAGATGCAGCGCCAGCTCGACATGCTTGCGAAGAAGAAGTCGGGCGACGGCTAGCGC
Organism: uncultured Hyphomonadaceae bacterium; assembly: GCA_964492485.1. Lineage (GTDB taxonomy): Bacteria > Pseudomonadota > Alphaproteobacteria > Caulobacterales > Hyphomonadaceae > UBA5336. The sequence goes on from CAZBKM010000007.1 coordinate 46,628, forward strand.
ATCTTCCGGTCAATCGGCGTCAGTGCAGATGCGCCAGGCCCCTGACGTTGCCCGAAGGGTCCAGCCGGGACTATGCCGGTTCAGCCAGAGAAGCCCTCGCCCACGGCAAAGTCGCGGCGCGCCGACACGATCGTCACGACGACCCCCGCCAGCACGTCCAGGAGGGCCATGATCGTCAGGATGAAAAAGGTCGAGGTGGCGAAGTTCTGCAGCAGCAGGAACTCGATCAGACAGGCGATGAACAGGACCATGGACACGGCGTGGTTCATGATCGTCGCGGTTCCCGTCGACGTCGATTTGAGGATCTCGATGAACAGGAATGCCACCGCCAGCAGGATCAGCATGTCGCCATTGGTCAGTTGCCACTGTACGCCCGAGATCATCGGCACGGACATCAGATTGGCCTCAAGCTGGGCCATCAGCGGTGCAATCTGCGGGTCCACACTGCCGCCTCCGCCAAAGGCAAACGCCATGATGTTGTAGATCGCCACGGGGATCACCAGCAGCGGGAAAATCGAAAACAGCGCGCGCATCATACCCCTCCTCGGCTGTTCGGGTCCCTCGTCGCCGCGACCGGATTGCCGGCGCTGCTCCTCGAGGCGGGCAGCCGCGGCTGCCCCGAATAACCTCCGCATGTCCATGTCTAGCGTCCTCGCATGACAGGGTTAAGACCAGCGTTAGCCTATTCGCGGCGGGCTGGCGAGGGCCCGCCTGTGACGATCGCAGGTACTGCGCCGGATGAAGGACCGCTAGACTTCGTCGACGCCACCCGTTTTGCGGCGCCGGCGGATCAGCCACATCACGCCACGCAGGTCTGACACGGCGGCGGCCAGACGGCCGAAATTCGTATACTTTGATCGGCCAGCACCCCGCGGGCGATGATTGACCTCGACGAACTCGACCCCGTGGCCGTCGGCCCGCATCAGGGCTGGCATGTAGCGGTGCATGTGGTCGAAATAGGGCAGCGCCAGATAGGCGGAGCGACGCATCACCTTGATGCCGCAGCCGCTGTCGTCGCAATCATCGCGCAGCATTCGCTTGCGAACGGCATTGGCAAGGCGCGAGCCCAGGCGTTTCCAGGCCGTGTCCTTGCGGCGGCTGCGGCGTCCCATCACCATGGCGAGGCCGGGCGGCGCGTCTGCCCTCTGAAGGCGGCGCAGCAGGTCCGGCAGGTCGGCGGGATCATTCTGCCCGTCGCCGTCAAGCGTGCCGACCACCGGGGCGCGCGCGGCCTCGATGCCGCTGCGGATGGCACGGCTCTGGCCGGCATTGGTGCGATGGGTGAGCACGCGCAAGGCCGGAAAGCGGGCCTTCAGCGCGACGAGGACGTCCCGTGTCTCGTCGGTGGACCGGTCGTCGACGAAGATCATCTCATAGGCGCGCCCGTCCAGGGCGTCGGCAATCTCGCTGGCCAGTGCCTCGACGTTGCCGGCCTCGTTGAAGACCGGAACGATCACGGAGAATTCGGGATTGTCCTGCACGGGATGACTCGTTGCCGGGAAAAGATGGCGGGGTCTTACCCGACCCGCTGGAGCGTGGCGAGGGGGGCATCGCAATTCATCCGAGACACGGCCGCCCGGAACCGTTAAAGGACCGCGCCATGGACCGCATCGACCGCGCCGCCCAGGGCTTCAAGGCCTTTGTCCTTCTCTTCGCGCTGACCCTGATCGCAGGGGCACCGGGCGTGTTCAACATTCCAGCCCTGGATCGGGACGAGAGCCGGTTTGCCCAGGCCTCCAAGCAGATGGTGGAGACCGGCGACTACATTCTCATCCGGTATCAGGATCGGCTGCGCAACAAGAAGCCCGCCGGCATACACTGGCTGCAGGCGGGGTCCGTGGCAGCCCTTTCGGAGCCCGGCGCGGGGGAGATCTGGCCCTATCGGGTCCCGTCCTGGATCGGTGTCTCGCTGGCGACGGTGACGGCGTTCTGGGCCGGACTCGTCCTGATCGGCCGGCCGGCGGCATTCCTCGGAGCGCTTCTGTTCGGTGCCACGCTGCTGCTGACCAGCGAAGCCCATATCTCGAAGACCGATGGCGTGCTGGTCTTTCTGACGACGCTGGGGATGGCCGCATTGGCCAGGCTCTACATCCGCCAGGACAATGACCGACGCATGGCGCTTCTGTTCTGGCTTGCGATGGGGCTGGGGTTCCTGATCAAGGGGCCGGTGACACCTCTGGTGGCCGGACTCGCCATGGTCGGGCTTTATCTGTGGGATGGCCGCCAGGCCGGCTGGATGCGCAGCCTTGGCTGGTGGCCCGGTCCGGCCCTGTTCGTCCTTCTGGTCCTGCCGTGGTTCGCCTGGGTCCAGATCGCTAGCAGTGGCGACTACCTCGAAGGTGCCGTGGGCAAGGATTTGCGCGACAAGCTGGTCAGTGCCTCGGAAGGACATGGCGGTCCGCCGGGATACCACCTCCTGCACATGCCGGCCTTGCTGTTTCCCGCCACCCTGTTCCTGATCCCGGCCATCTATTTCACCTGGCAGGGCGTGCGGCGGACGGCGCTGGATGTCGTGGCGGGTGTGCACAAGCCGGGCCTGAAGTTTCTCCTGGCCTGGGCGGTTCCGACCTGGCTGTTCTTCGAGTTCCTGCCCACCAAGCTCAGCCATTACATCCTGCCGGCATACCCTGCGCTGGGCCTTCTGTGCGGCTATGGCGCCTACCGGCTCCTGTCCGGTATGCGCGCGCCCGCCCTGCAGATCGCGTCTGCGGGACTGTTTGCCCTGGGCGGTGCGGTGCTCCTGGCGGTTTTCTCACCCTGGGTCCTGCCGATGTTCCAGGCCGACATCCTCGGCGAGTTCAAGGCGGCAGACCCACAGGCCGTGGCAGCCCAATGGGCAAACGGACCGGACCAGCCGCTTTGGCTCTGGGGCCTTGGCGCGGCGACGCTCGTGGCGGCGACCGTGGCGATGGGTGTCCGACGCCTGGTTCCGGCGCTGGCGCTGGCCATCGTCTCGGCGCTGGCCATTGGCTGGCATGCCCGGATCGTCACCCTGCCAGGCCAGACCTGGCTGCATCCCACCGAACAGGCGCGAGAGGCGCTGATCGGAGCCTGCGCGCTGCCAAAGCCGCACCCCGCACCTGAAGGCTGCGGCCCTCAACCCGACCACGTCCAGGCCGTGGGCTATTCCGAGCCATCCTATGTCTTCCGGCTGGGCACGGCGAACCTGCACCCGCCGGAAACGGTGGTGGCGCTGCCGGCGAGTGCCGAGGGCTACCCTGCCGGTTTCGTGATCAACCTGGAGGACCCCGCCGGTCCAACCGCCCTGGAGACGCTACAGGAGGCGGCACGGGAGACAGGGCGGTGCCTGACCCGCTCGGCACCGCGTTATGCGCTGAACTATTCCAATGGAGACCCCGTCACCTTCGTCGGGGTCCGGATCGATGACGCGCCCTGTGGCGAGGCTCTGGCCGCGCGGGCCGATGCCGCGAGCGCGACGGGCGCCGGGGTTAGCCTGGGACGTGGGCCGCGATGAGGTAGGGCCCGTCGGAGGCAACCGCCTTCTCAAGCGCCGCATCGAACGCCTCCGCCGTCCACGCATCTTCGGCAGGGACGCCCATGGCCCGGCTGAGACCCGCCCAGTCGATCTCGGGATTGCCGAGCTCAAGCATACCCTTGGCGGATGGTCCGGGATTGCCGGCGCCTGTGCGATGCAATTCGATGTTGAGGATCCGGTAGGAGTGGTTCACGAACACGACGTTCACCACGTTCACCCCTTCGCGGGCCTGGCTCCAGAGAGCCTGGTTCGTGTACATCGCCGCGCCGTCGCCGCTCAGGGCGATCACCTGCCGGTCGGGTGCGGCAATGGCGGCACCCAGCGCCAGGGGCAGCCCCTGGCCGATCGCCCCGCCGGTGAGCATCAGCCAGTCATGCGGTCGCGCGGTCAGTGTGGACAGGAAGCTCGGCATACCGTTGGAGACCCCGTCATCGGAGACGATGGCGCCTTCGGGCATGTGCCGGGCGAGGCTCGCCCCCACACTGGCCGCCGTCAGGTCTCCGGTCGGTCGCTCAGGCAGGGACAGCGGCAGTGCGTCCGCCTGGACGCGGGCGCCGAGCGCGTCGGCCAGCGCGGCCAGGGCAGCGGCGCTGTCCAGGTCCGCATCGCCGAGGCTGAGGGTCGAACATCCTTCGGGAACGAGTACGCTCGGCCGGCCAGGATAGGCGAAGAAGGCCACGGGCGCCTTGGTTCCGGCGATCACCATCAGGTCGTGACCCGCCAGGTCCTCCAGTGCGCCCTCAGCGAAATAGGCCAGTCGACTTGGTGCGAAACGTCCCGCACCCCGGGCCTGACGCGCATAGAAGGTGTCGGTCACGACCCGCACGCCGGCGGCCTCCAACCGGGCGGCATGGGGCAGACCCTCCGCGTGAAGCGCACTGCCGCCGATCAGGATCATGGGGCGGTTCGCCGCCCGGATTGCCCTGGCAGCCGCCTCGACGGCTTCCGGATCCGGGGCGGCCTGGGTCGGCCGGGGCGCCACCTTGCCGCGCAAGCCCCCTTCGGTCCAGGCGCTGTCGGCGGGGAGGATCAGGCCGACGGGACCGCCTGGCGGACCAAAGCTGGCCTGCCAGGCCTCCACAGCCATCCGCCCCGCATCGGCGGCCTGGGTCAACGCTTTCACCCAGTGCAGGTTGGGGGCCGCCAGGCCAATGATGTCGGAGGTCAGCGGCGCATCGTGGCCCCGGTGATAGGTGGCATGGTCGCCTATGACGTTGATCATCGGCGTATGGGCGCGCCGGGCGTTGTGCAGATTGGCCCCGCCATTCAGGTAACCCGCCCCCAAGTGCAGCAAGGTCATGGCCGGCCCCCCCGCGATCCGGGCAAATCCATCGGCCGCACCGGTTGCGACGCCCTCGAACAGGCCCAGCACGGAGCGGATACGGGGCTCCTGGTCGAGCGCCGTCACGAGATGCATTTCCGACGTGCCCGGATTGGCGAAGCAGGCGGTGACCCCCAGGTCGGCCAGGGTTCCAACGAGTGCGCGGGCGCCGGTTTCGGTGTCTTCGCCGGGTTGCGACATTGCGGGTATCTCCTTCGGTTTCAGAGCGGTCGGGCGTTGCCGTCACAGCTCGATCACGTCCTCGTCGGGCGCAGCGGCGTAAAGTCGCTCGATATCCTCGCCGCGCAGGGTCTGGACGCGATTCTGGTTGATGTAACCCTTTTCCGTGATCTCGCCGGCATCGCCGTCGGGTGGACGATCCTGCAGCAGTACGCGCCAGATGCGGGCCGAGGGATAGGGGTTCTCGTCATTGTGGCGCCGCAGGCCCTCGCGCACGGCGTCGCGGACCTTCGGGTGGCGCACAAGGACCTGCAGCCCCGCCGCCTCGCCCGTCAGGCGCTTGCAATAGGCCTCGTTCAGAAACCCCAGTAGCGCGATGCGGTCGCGGTTCAGGCCACAGACCACGGCATCGCTCAGCACGCCATCGGTGGCGGCCACGGCCTTGACCCTGACGGTGCCGGCCGACACCCAGGTCCCCGAGGCCAGCTTGAACTCCTCCGCGATCCGGCCGTCAAAGGCGAGACCAAGCTCGGGCCGCTCCGGGTCGGCGAAACGCACCGCGTCCCCCAGCCGGTAGAAGCCCTCGGAATCGAAGGCTTCAACCGTCTTTTCCGGGTTGCGATAGTAGCCCGGGGTAATGTGCGGACCGCGCACGCGGCATTCGAGTTTCTCACCCACCGGCGCAAGCTTCATCTCGCAGCCGGGCAGGGGCAGGCCGATCAGACCCATCGTGTCGTTGGGCCAATGCACATTGGCCGTCGTCGGCGCGGTCTCCGTGGCGCCATAGCCGGCCGAGAGCGAGATACGGCTGCCCGTGGTACGGACCGCGACGGCCTGGACCCGCTCATAGATGTCCTGCCCCATGGCCGCACCGCCATAGGCCATCACGAACAGGCGCCTGAAAAAAGTGGCGGCGAGGGCGTCGTCCTGTTCGAGTTCCGTCGCCAGGGCAGCCCAGGCCGCCGGAACGGTCGTGTGCTGGGTGGGCGAAACCTCACGCAGGTTACGGAGCATCTCCGGCAGGCGGGCCGGCGTCGGCGCGCCCCAGTCGATGTAAAGCGTACCGCCCCAATCCGTCAGCGAATGCAGGATCGCATTGGCGCCATAGGTATGGCTCCAGGGCAGGAAATTGCACATGACCTGTGGGCCGCCGCTCAGGGCTTCCAGGCGTTCCACGTTCCAGACCGAGCGGATCATCTTCACCATGGACGAGATATTGCCATGGGTGTTGATGACCGCCTTTGGCTCGCCGGTGGAGCCGGAGGTCATCATGAATTTGGCAATGTGGTCGGGCGACAGCCTGTCATAGGCGAGATCGACCCGCCAGGTGGGCGGGTGCGCAAGCTCGCCGATCGCCAGCGCGTGGACCCGCTCGGGTGCGGCGCCGGAGTGCACCACCAGCCGTTCGCCCACGTCCAGCCCGTCCAGGCCCCGCTGGTAGCTTGGTCCGTCCTCCACATAAAGAATGCCCGGCGCGACCAGGCGGTCGATATGGCGCAGCCGGGCGAAGTCATGGCTCAGGGTCGCATAGGCCGGGGTCACCGGCACCACCGGACTGCCGGCCCACATGGCGGCGTAGGTGACCAGCGCATGGTCGATCGTATTGCGCGACAGGATCATGACCGGGACATCCGGTCCTGCCCCATGGGCGAGGAACCCCTCCGCCAGGGCGCGCACGCGGCCCAGCGCCTCGCCATAGGTCAGGATCTGCCAGCCGGGGCGGTTTGGCTCCTCCACGTCGCGTTGGGCCAGCCAGGCCCTGTCGGGCGCGGCACCGCCCCAATAGGCCAGTGGAGCCAGCATGTGCGGATGCCAGGGCCTGAGCGGCTGGCCGTTGGTCAGATAGACCGTGCCGTCGGGCCGGCGGTCCACGTTCAGCCTGGCAGGCAGGTAGGGACACTCCCGGAAAGGCAGGTCTCGGTCGGTCATTCAGGCGCTCCCTGGCTGTGCGGACCTTCAAAGGGCCCGCCGCGTATGTCGCGCCAATCTGCACACCTTGCCCGACGACGTCGAGCCAGGGCGTCAAGCCGCAACCGGTTCCAGTGTTTCGTGAAAGCGAACCGGTGCGCCGCCCCCCTTCCGCACGATTTCGCCATCGCGCATGACAACATGACCCCGCACGATGGTGCCGACGGGCCAGCCGGTGGCCTCGAAGCCCTCGAATGGTGTCCAGCCGCACTTTGCGGCCGTCCAGGCCGAGGTGATCGTTTCCGTCCGCTTCAGATCGACCAGCGTGAAGTCTGCGTCGTAGCCTTCTGCAATCCGCCCCTTGCCCGCGATGCCGAACACGCGCTGCTGGCCTGCCGATGTCAGGTCGACGAAGCGGCGCAGTGTCAGCCGGCCTTTCGCCACATGGGTCAGCATCACGGGCACGAGGGTCTGAACGCCGGGCATGCCTGATGGCGAAGCCGGATAGGGCCGGGCCTTCTCCTCGGCCGTGTGCGGTGCATGGTCCGAGCCGAGCACGTCGACGATACCGGCGTTCAGCGCCCGCCACAGGGCATCCACGTGGCGCTGGTCGCGGATCGGCGGGTTCATCTGCGCATAGCCCTTTAGCCGCTCATACGCCTCGGGGGCGACGAGGGTCAGGTGCTGGGGCAGGACTTCGACGCTGGCAACGTCCTTGGCGTCGCGCAGCAGTTCCATTTCCTCGGCGGTGGAGATGTGCAGGACATGGATCCGCTTGCCGGCAGCGCGCGCCAGTCGCAGCAGGCGCCGGGTCGACGATACGGCCGCCTCGACATCGCGCACCTCCGGATGGCTGCTCCAGTCGCCGGTGCGCGCCAGGTCGCGGCGCTCGGCAAGGCGGTACTCGTCCTCCGAATGGAACGCGGCCCGCCGCTTGATGGCCCGCAGCACCCGGTCAACGCCCGCATCGTCCTTCACCAGGAGGTCGCCCGTGGACGCGCCCATGAAGACCTTCACCCCGCAGCAGCCTGGCATTGCCTCCATCTCTGCCAGCACGTCCGCGTTCTCGTTCGTCGCGCCGGCATAGAAGGCATGGTCGACATCCATCCGGCCCCTGGCCCGGGCCAGCTTGTCCAGCAGCAGGTCGGGGGTGATGGTCGACGGGTTCGTGTTCGGCATCTCGAACACCGTCGTCACGCCGCCGAGTGCGGCGGAGCGCGCGCCGGTTTCAAGGTCTTCCTTATATTCCAGACCCGGCTCACGGAAATGGACCTGACTGTCGATGACGCCGGGCAGCACGTGCAGTCCGGTCACGTCCAGCGTCTCGCCGGCATCGGCATGTTGCAGGGACCCGATGAAAGCGATGCGCCCGTCGCGCACGCCGATGTCGGTTGCGTGTTCACCCCCCGGCGTCACAACGGTGCCGCCGCGCAGGATCATGTCATAGGTCTGGGTCATGCCCCTTTTATGGCCCGACTTGATGGGGCTGTCATCCGATTCCGGATCGCCGCCTCAGGCCGAGCAGCTCCCGCCGCCGAGCACGCAGAAACTTGCGCAGAACGGATGGTTGAGCGCCACGTCGCGGCGGGCTTCGGATAGGGTCCCGCCCAGCTCGAACCTCGGATCGTAGGGGATCAGCGTGCAGGCGACCACGCTGGCGCGCGCCGCGCCCTTCCGGCGCACGAGCATGCGCTGGCTGGCGCACATGATTCCTTCCGGGGAAACCCCCAGCTTGTTCCAGCAGGCGGGCGTGATTTCCGGTGGATCGGCATCAGGCGTCATCTCCGGAAACAGCACCAGTCGGCGAGGATCGTCGACGTCCAGGTTGATCCCGAGACTTGCGGCCAGATGGCGGTAGCCGGCCTTCGCATCGCCTTCCTGTTCGCCCCAGATGCGCCGGCCGGCAATGGCGATCTCGAAACCCGTCCGCGCCAGCCAGTCGACCCCGCGCAGCGTCTCGGCGAAGCTGCCCGCGCCGCGTTCGCGGTCATGGTTGCGGGCGGTATGATGGTCGAGGCTGACCCGCATGAGGATGCGGTCGCGGTGCCGGGCGGCCAGGCGTTCCAGGCCGGTCTGCACGTGCTGGCGCATCATGGGTTTCATGGCATTGGTCAGGACGAGGATCGGGTGCCCGCGGTCGAGGGCGGCCTCCATCATGGCCAGCATGTCCGGTGCCATGAAGGGCTCGCCACCGGTAAAGCCGATCTCGCAACCGGTCTCGCCTGCCGCCGCCAGCTCGTCGAGAAACGGTTCCAGATCGGACCTGGTGAAATAGACGAGCCGGTCATTGGTCGGGCTGCTCTCGATGTAGCAGTTCGCACATGCGATGTTGCACAGGGTGCCCGTGTTCACCCACAGCGTCTCGAGCCGCCGCAGCGCGATGCGGGCGCGCGGCTCGCCCGTGGCGGTACGGTCGGGATCGGTGAATTTGCGCGAGGCGATGGCCAGATCGGTCATGGGTCGGCCATAGAGCAGGGCCGCGTCCGGGGCCAGTCCCCGCGTTTCACAACCCGGTGACCCCTGCGTGAGACCGGGCGCGCTCAATCCTCCCAGACGTGGGACGCCCAGGCGCGAACATCCTCGACGAACAGCTCTGGGACCTCCATCGCGGCGAAGTGACCGCCGCGGGGCATGTCGCTCCAGTGCACGATGTTGTAGGCCCGCTCACACCAGCTTCGGGGCGGCGGGGCGTAGAGCGTCTCGCCTGGAAAGTTGGCAAAGCCCGTGGGTGTCTCGCACCGCTCACCCTCGGGCAGGCCGACGCCACCTTCTCGGAACAGCGCCGCATAGTACCAGACCGACGTGGCGATGGCGTCGTTCACCAGATAGATCATCACGTTCGTGAGGAGCTGATCACGCGTGTAGACCTTGAACAGGTCGCCATCGGGCAGATGCGACCACCCGTGGAACTTCTCCAGGATCCAGGCGGCCTGTCCCATCGGTGTATCCATCAGCGCCAGTGCCAGGGTCTGAGGCTTGGTGGCCTGTTGCATGAAGTAGCTGCCCTCGGCCTGCATCGCGGCCTGCGTGCGCGAAATCCACCGGGACTCCTCCTCCGTCCGGGGAGTCGCCGGGGTGGGGCGAAACCCGATCATGTTGAGGTGGATGGCAACGCAGCCGCCCTTTCCCTGGGCGGCCCCATGGTCATGGCCCAGCCACGACGTCACCAGTCCGCCCCAGTCGCCGCCCTGTGCGAGATACCGGTCATAGCCGAGGCCGTCGCGCATCAGCCGGTCCCAGAGGCGCGCGGTTGCCCTCTGGCCGAAGAGGGTGGCGGGCTTTCCTGACCAGCCATAGCCGGGCAGGGAGGGGATGACGACGTGGAAGGCCTCGTCGGGACGGCCGCCATGGGCGCTTGGGTGGGTCAGCCGGTCGATCGCGGACCAGAATTCGTACACAGATCCCGGCCAGCCATGGGTCAGCAGCAGCGGTCGGGCCCCGTCATGCTCGCCCCGGACGTGAACGAAATGGATCGGCAGGTCGTCCAGCGTGATGCGGAAATGGGGATAGCGGTTCAGGTCGGCCTCGGCCGCGCGCCAGTCATAGCGCTCCAGCCAATGGGTCTGAAGATCCTTCAGGACCTCGGTCGACATCCCGTATTCCCAGCCCGTCTGCGCGTCGGCCGGCGCTGGAAACCAGCGATACGCCGCAACCCGCTCGCGGATGCGCGCCAGCGTGTCCTCCGCGACCCTGATTTCGAAGCGTTCCGCCTGGGCCATCCATCCCTCCCCGTCACGACCTGTAAGCCGACAGTGGGCCAGCCTCCCCGCCGGGCGTCAATGTCCAGCAAGGCCGCGTCGCCCCCACGCTCCCGCCATGTGCTTTTCAATTCCCCTCGCGCCGCCACGTGATTTCCTTTTTTTCGCCATGAGCGGCTGGCACCTGCCGCTTCGTCAACGACACGCAAGGGGGTGGCCGCTTCCACGGCGGTTGGGGGCATGCTAACTCCCGTCCGCTTGCGTCAACCGGCGGTTTGAAACCCAATCGTGGAAGTCTGCAAATGCCTGTTCGCTCTGTTCTTCTGTCCATCCTGGCCCTGGTCCTGTCGGGCTTGCTAGCCGTTCCGGCCGGCGCGGATCGCTCGGAGCCGCGCACCTCGGAAACGGAGCGCCTGGGCTTCATCGAGGATGTCTATGTCGGCAAGCTGAGACTGGAAATGAAGGGCAAGCTGGATACCGGCGCCGATTCCAGCTCGGTCTATGCGCGCGACGTGGAGATCTACAAGAAGTCCAAGCGCGACAATTGGGTACGCTTCCGTCTGGTCGGCAAGGATGGCCGAACGATCCGCTATGACCAGAACGTGATCCGCTTCGCCCTCATCAAGCTGAAGAAGGGCGGCACCGTGCGCCGGCCCGTGATCCACCTGCCGATCTGCGTCGGCGGGGTGCAGGGCCTGGCAGAGGTCAATCTCGCGAACCGGGAGGAGTTCGATTACGACTTCCTCGTCGGTCGGGAATTCCTCGCGTCGCGCGTGGTCGTGGATGCCGGCCAGACCTTCATCGCCGAAGAGTCCTGCGAAAGCGACGAGAGTGACTAGCCTCAACCATACCCGTCTGCTGGCGGCTCTCCTGGTGCTCGTGGGGTTGGGTATCTTTACGTACAAGGTCCTCGAGCTGAACTACCCGCTGGAGCCCGGGGTTCAGGTCACGGTCTGGGACTATGAGGTGTATCTGGACTTCGAGGCCCAGAACCGCCCCGTCCGGATCGAGGCCTTCATCCCGGCCAGCGGACCCAGCGGACAGGTGGCCGAGGAGCAGTTCTACAATGGCCCCTTCGGCCTGCGCCTGGACACGGAGGGGGCTACCGGCAACCGAAAGGCGATCTGGACCTATCGCTACCCGAACGAGCGAAAGGTCCTGCGCTACCGTGCGACCCTGCTCGGCGAGACGGCCGAAACGCCGCTGCCGGCCGATATGCGCCAGAAGCGTCGCCGGGCGACGCCTGCCATCGAGTCCGACCTGGAGCGTCAGGCCTTCATCGTCTGGTCGTCGGATCTGCGCCGCCGGTCGGCCGACGATGAATCGCTGGCCGAACTGACGCTACAGGAAATCTTCCGGTCCGATGGCGTCGACGAGGTCGAGGCGCTTCTGCCGCGCCTCGCGGAGCCTCTGAACCGGCTGGAGCTCGCGCGCGCGGTCTTCGAGAGTCAGGGGATCCCGGCGCGTGTGGCCAATGGCGTGTATCTCGACGACGCCCGGCGCAGGTCGGAAAGTCGACACTGGCTGGAGTACCATGTGGCGGGCGAGGACAAGCGGTTCTTCCCCGACGGCACGCCGGAGCGTTTCGTCGGCATCTGGTACGGACTGGACCCCATGGTCACCGCCGAAGGCGTCGACCGGCTCGACATCCAGATCGGCCTGCAGCCTGCCCTCCTCTCTGCCTCCGATGCGCTGATCCGTGGCGGCTCGGCGGGCGGGGACCTCATGGACTGGATGGATTTCGAACGCCTCCCGATCACCACGCAGCTTGTCTATCGGGTCCTGCTGACCATCCCCGTGGGGATACTGATCCTGGTCTTCCTGCGCCAATTCGTGGGGGTGGAGACGCTGGGCACGTTCATGCCGGTCCTGATCGGCATCGCCTTCCGGGAGACCGCCCTGCTCAACGGTATCGTGCTGTTCAGCCTCCTGATCATGCTCGGCCTTGCGATGCGGTTCTACCTCGAACGGCTGCGGCTGCTGCTGGTACCAAGGCTTGCGGTCGTGCTCGTCTTCATCGTGATCTGCATGGCGCTCATTACCCTGCTGCTGGAGGGCACCGGGCAGAGAATCGGTCTCTCGATCTCGCTCTTCCCCATGGTGATCCTGACGATGACCATCGAGCGCATGTCGATCGTCTGGGAAGAGTACTCGCCAAGCGATGCGATCAAGGCGGGTATCGGCAGCCTGGCTGTGGCCAGCCTGACCTACCTGGTCATGACCGACCGCCATGTGGAGTATTTCATGTTCAACTTTCCGGAACTGCTCCTCGTGATCATGGGCCTGTGTCTCCTCATGGGGAAGTACACCGGCCTGAGGCTGAGCGAGATCATCCGGTTCAGAGAACTGGCGCAGCGATCATGATCCGGACATGGCTTGGCCTTCGGCGCGCCGGCGTCATGGGCATCAATGAGCGCAATGTGAGCCTTGTGGCGGAGCTGAATCCGCGGCGGCTGATGCGGCTTGTCGACGACAAGCGCGAGACCAAGCGCCTGGCGCTCGAGGCCGGAATACAGGTCCCGGATCTCTACGGTGTCATCTCCAACCCGTTCGACATGCGGCGTCTCGAGACCTTCGTCTCCCGCCCGGATGGTTGCGTGATCAAGCCTGCCAACGGGTCCCAGGGCAACGGCATCCTCGTTGTGATGGAGCCGATGCGCGGCGGCTGGCGGTTATCCTCGGGCCGGCGGATCAATCTCGACGATCTGCGCTTCCACACCAACAATGTCCTGTCCGGCATGTACAGCCTGAGCGGGCAGCCCGACGCTGCCGTGATCGAGTCGCGCGTGAAGTTCGACAACACCTTCAGCCATGTCTCATTCAACGGGGTGCCGGACATTCGCATCATCGTGCTGCGCGGATTGCCGATCGTGGCCATGGTGCGCCTTCCCACCGCCGAATCCGACGGCAAGGCGAATCTGCACAAGGGCGGCGTCGGCGTCGGCCTCGATCTGGTGACGGGGGTGACCTATAACGGCATGCAGCATGGCAAGGTGGTCGACAGCCATCCAGACACCGCCAACAGTCTGGCCGGGATCCAGGTTCCCCACTGGGACGAGATGTTGCTGATGGCAACGCGGGCGTTCGACGTGACCGGGCTCGGCTATCTGGGCGCCGATATCGTCCTGGACCGGGATCGTGGCCCGATGCTTCTGGAACTGAATGCGCGCCCGGGCCTTGCGATCCAGGTGGCGAACCGCATGGGGCTGCGCCCTCTGGTAAAGGCTGCGCTCGCGGCGGACACCACGGGTCTTGACGATGTGGGCCGGGTCGCTCTCGCCCGGGAGCTGTTTTCCCGCAGCCTGCAGCGCAATGCGGAGGCTGCCGGTCTGACCCGGGCCGCAGCCTGAACGACCTCGCTTCGGCCGGACAACACGCCAGCGCCTCTTCGACTCTCTCGCAGCCGGTTATGGCGTTTTCCAAACGCGAACCGGCTCCCACGTCGCTCGACCTTGCCCTAGCGCATCTTCAAGTCAATCGGAGTCAGTGAAGATGCGCTATGTTCTTGTTTTTGAGCATTTTCTTAACGCGAACCGGTGCCCACTTCGCTCGAAAATGCTTTAGCTTCGGCGCACGAAGACGGTGCCGGCCGAGTATCCCGCGCCAAACGAACAGATCAATCCGATCTCGCCGGGCCGGATGTCGTCCTTGTTCAGGTGGTATGCGATGATCGATCCGGCCGAGGAGGTGTTGGCATAGGTGTCGAGCACCGTCGGGCTTTCATCTTCGCTGGCGTCATGGCCGAGGACCCGAGAGGCGATCAGGCGGTTCATGTTGGCATTGGCCTGGTGGAGCCAGAGCCGCCGCAGGTCACCGGCCGAAAGGTCGAGGCGCGCCATTTCCGAGAGGATCATCTCCGCCACCATCGGCACGACTTCCTTGAACACCTTACGGCCTTCCTGAACGAACAGTTTGTCGGGCGCGTTCGCATGCTCCGGTGCGGTGCGATTGAGGAAGCCGAAATTGTTCCGGATGTTGTTGGAGAATTGTGTCTTCAGGTGCGTGCCCAGAATCTCCCAATGGTCGGCTGGTGCGGTGTCGGACGCTTCCACGAGAACCGCTGTGGCCACGTCGCCGAAGATGAAATGACTGTCGCGGTCGGTGAAGTTCAGATGTCCGGAACAGATTTCCGGGTTCACCATCAGCACGGCCCTGGCATGGCCGGCCCGCACGAAGTCGGCGGCCGTCTGGATGCCGAATGTGGCCGAGGAGCAGGCGACGTTCATGTCGAAGGCAAAGCCGCCAATGCCGAGGGCCTCCTGGACTTCGATGGCGATGGCCGGATAGGCGCGCTGGAGGTTCGAACAGGCGCAGATGACCGCATCCACCTCGTCGGGTGACTTTCCGGCGGTCTCCAGGGCCTGGCGTCCCGCTTCGACGGCGATCTCGGCGAGGATCGACAGCTCGCCATTGTCCCGCTCGGGGATACGCGGACACATGACGTCTGGGTCGAGCGTCCCCGCCTTGTCGATCACATAGCGAGAGCGGATGCCGGAGGCCTTTTCGATGAACTCCACCGAGGAGTGGGGCTTGGGGTCGACCCGCCCGGCCGCGATGTCCTCGGCGTGTCGCGCATTCCAGCGGTCGGCCCAGGTATTGAAGCTCTCCACCAGCTCGGCGTTCGAGATCGAATTCGGGGGTGTCCACAGGCCTGTGGCGGAGATAACGGGTTGCGGCATGGCGGCACTCTTGCTGCTGTGGTGGCACCGACTCGGAACGACAGACTGGCCAGAAGCCTAGCGTGCCGGCTTCGGGGCGTCGAGGCCAGCCGGTTCGCGTTGAGACCCTGTCCCGGAACACACGCCTGGCCCATTCGGACCGGGTCTGGTCGACTGGGAGATGCGCTAGCCGCTCCGGGGGGGAAAGGCGAGACGCTGGACGTCCTGGTGACGCGGGCAGTGCACCTCATGGTCGTTGACCATGCCGACCGCCTGCATGAACGCATAGGTTATCACGGGTCCGCAGAAACTGAAGCCCCGGGCCTTGAGGGCCTTGGCGAGGGCGCGCGACGTCGCCGTTTCGGCAGGAGCCTTGCGAAAATCGGTGACGGCGTTGACTTGCGGTCGGCCGTCCACGAAGGCCCAGAGAAAATCCGCGAAAGGCTCGCCGGCCTCCTCCATCCGCAGATAGGCCCTGGCGTTCCCGACGATGGCCGCGACCTTGCGAGGGCTGCGGATGATCCCCGGATTCTCGAGCGCGCGGGCCATTCGGCTGTCGGTCCATGCCGCCAGGCGTTGCGGGTCGAACCCTTCGAACTCGTCGCGCAATGCGTCGCGCTTTCGCAGAATCGTGATCCAGGCAAGTCCCGCCTGAAGGCCGTCAAGCTGCAGCTTCTCCCACAGGGCGCGCCCGTCATGCTCCGGTACGCCCCATTCGGTGTCATGATAGGCCCGGTAGAGGGCATCGCCTGGCGGTGCCCATGCACAGGGTAAGGTCGCGGGTGGTGCCGGGTCGCCGCCGCTCATGTCGGAGTGTCCGTCATCCGTGCGGCTTCTTCTGCCAGCCAGTCCGGCACATGCAGTGTCGCCGGTCGGTCGTCGACGGTTACCGGGTGGCCGCCGGCCTGTCCCCTGGCAAGCCGGTCTATCCGCAGGCGTGCCAGCGCAAGGCCGTCTTCCGCGCTGGTGATCTCGCCCAGGGGGCCACCTGCGCGCACCTTTGCGCCGGGCGTCGCATTGGCTGCCTCCAGGACGACGGTGCGCCGTCGGACATTGCCGCGCCGGTGCATGCGCGAGACCACTTCCTGGCCCACGAAGCAGCCCTTGCGAAGGTCGACCCCGCCCATGCGGTCCAGATTGATGTCGGAGGGGAAAACTTCGGCGGCGCCGAAATCGGTCCCGAACTCCGCGACACCCTGGCGAATGCGGTCAAGCGCATATTCGGGCCAGGGCCGGCTCCACTCCGCCGGATGGCCGCCATGCCAGGCCGACCAGTCCGCTTCAGTCGCCAGAACCCTCAACCGTCCGCCGGAGAACCTCGGGTCGATGAACACGTGCGCCGCGCCGGATACCGGACGCACGCCATGGCTTGCAGGTTCGACGCCTGCCAGCACGATCAGGTCGCCGCGCGGTTCGATCGTCACATCGGCGCGCAGCCGGAAGAGTTTCAGCCGCTTTTCGAGGTCCGGAAGGACCTCGCGCGCGACGTCCAGGAGAATGCCATCTTCGGTGCGCAGCGCCAGATAGTCGGCGATGACCTTGCCCTGGGGGGTGAGCAAGGCACCCGGGCGCGCCTCTCCGGTCGCCCAGTCATGGGTGTTGTTGGTGACCAGCCGCTCGAGCATGGCCAGCGTGTCGGGTCCGGTGAGGCTCAGAACCCCACGATGGGCAAGATAGGCAAAGGGAACCGTCATGGTCTCGGATGTAGGCGCATCACACTCCGCTGTCACCGGTCGGTCGGGGCGGGTCAGCGCTCAGCGCTGGCCCAGAAGCCGAAACCGGCCCTCGGCCCGCGCACATATCGTCTGTCGCAAGTGCAGCGTCGCGCATGCCGCAACCACGCCATCCTCCGGCATTGCGAGGACCACGCTTGCCTGCAGCCATCGACCGGTGAGGGCCGGTCGCTCGAAGGCCAGCGTCAGCGCCACGGTCGCAAGCCGCCCGCCATGGCGCTGCTGCACGCACTGGGCCATGGCGCTGTCGAGGAACGCTGCGATCAATCCGCCATGCAGAACGCCCAGCGCATTACAATGACGCGCCTCCCCCACAAGGCCGAAGCCGGGCGGATCGAGCGACGGGTTCCAGTAGAACGGCCCGTTCACGTCCATGAAGGCGCCGCGGGCCGGGGCCGGGACGAACCCCGGCGGAATGACGCTCACAGTTCCCCTTTCCGGTCCGTCTTGAACCGTCCAGTGGTCAGGGGAGCCTGGGCGAGCTCGTATTTCTGCGGCACCTTGTAGGGCTCAAGCCGGCCGGCCAGGTGCGCGCGCACGGCGGCGCGCAGGGCCGGGAGGGTCGTCGACGGATCCGTCGGACGGATGCGGGCCAGCACGGCCTGGCCCAGTATGGCATGTGGCACGCCGCGCACCGCCACTTCCGCGACCAGGTCCAGGTCCTTGATGGCGTTCTCGACCTCGGCCGGGAACACCTTCTGCCCGCCCACATTGATCATGTCGCTGTCGCGTCCGAGGAAGCGGACAAAGTCGCCATCGACCTCCACACGGTCTCCGGTCATGAAGTATCCATCCTCGGTAAAGGGGCTGGGGGCGTTGAGATAGCCGATCATGGCGGTGCGGGCCCGGATCTCGAAACGCCCGTCGCGCACGCGCCACTCATACCCCTCGCCGCCAAGCTGGAGCCAGGTGGAGGTGTTGTCGCGCGACCGGGTGGGCAGGGCCCCGACCTCCGACGTCCCGTATTTCTGGATCAGCCGCACCTGAGGAAGCACCTCTGCGCATTTGCGCAATGTGGCCTCGGGCATGACTTCCGAGCCGTAGGTAACGATCTTCAGCGAGCTCAGATCATGGTGGCGGTAGGCTTCCGACAACAGCATGAGGTTCAGGAAGCTCGGCGCGGTGGGAAGCACTTCGACCCGATGGGCCGCGATCAGGCGGCAGACCTCTTCCGGCGCGCGTGAGGTGGGCAGGACAAGCGTGCTGCGATTTGCGAGCGCATAGAACAGCGTGTCCAGGCCGGCGATGTGGTCGAACAGGAGGAAGGCCAGCGTGACCAGGTCCTTGCCCGGTGCGGCGAACTTCTCGAGCAGGCGGTGCGCATTGTGCACGACGCCCTTCGCCTTGCCGGTCGATCCGGAGGAAAACAGGACAATGCCCGGCGCTGCGTCCTGACGCAGCCTGTCGTAGAGCGGGTGAGCCCCGTCACCTCCAGCGTCCGAGATCTCACCGCTTGCGGTGTCGAGCTGATGCTGGGCGCGGCCTTCATGGGCGAAGCCGGCCGCCATCTCCTCGCTCGCAGGGGCCACGGGGATCACGATGGCGCCACGCCGCAGAAGTGCGAGCAGCGCCGCGATTCCGTCGCGGGTGAAGTCGCCCTTCAGCAAAACCACGCGCCCCGGCGCGACCCCGGACTGTTCCAGGCGCCGACCCCAGCCGGCTATGGCCCGAGCCAGGTCACCGTAGCCCAGCGCGACCGACCCATGCACCAGGGCCGTCTTCTCGCCGCAGTCGCCAAACCCGTCGATCAGGCGGTCAACCGCAGTCATCGTCCTAGACGCCTCCGAGATAAAGGGTCTGTCCGGTGACGAAATCGGAGTCCGGCCGGATGAAGAAATCCACCACGTTCGTCACGTCGCGCATCTCGCCATAGCGCGGGATGGCCTGGCGGGCGATCAGCCGGGTCATCTTGTCCTGGGGTACGGCGCCGATCAGGTCGGTCGGCAACGGGGTCGGCCCCAACGCATTCACGGTGATGCCGAGGCCGGCGAGCTCGCGGGCAAGCACTTCGGTCAGGGAGACCACGGCGGCCTTGGACGCGGCATAGGCGGCCTCGCCTTCGAGCTTCAGCGGCGTCGCAACGGTCGCGAAATTGACGATGCGCCCATACTTGCCCCGGCTCATCAGACGGCCGGCCTCCCGGCAGAAGAGGAAGGAGCCGAAGACGTTGGTGCGAAAGATCTGCTCCATGGTCGACAGGGGCGTCAGCAGCGCGTGGTTCATGCTTGCGATGCCCGCATTGTTGAGCAGCACCTGGAGACCGCCGAACTCCCGGCCGACGGCTCTCAGCATGGACACGACTGCCTTCTCGTCGCCGACATCCAGCTCGAAGTGGCGATAGTTCGGATGGTCAAGGTCGCTGGCGCCACGGCTGCAGCCGGCGACCGACCAACCTTGGTCCAGGTAATATTCCGCGAGGTGGCGCCCGATGCCCTTCCGGGTGCCGGTGATGACCATTGTTCCGGGGGATGACGGGTTCACGCTGCCTCTCCCCGCGCCACTTCGACGGCATATTCGGCCAGGGCATCGACGCTGCGATAGGGCGAGCGCTTCCGCGACATGGCGGCTTCGCTGGCCAGGACGATTTCCTCGCCGGTGGCGTCGGCGATGTTCTGTTCCACGATCATGACCAGGTTGACCAGATCGAGGCTGTCGAAGGCGGCGCCTTCTCCGAAGATGCGCGCATCTTCCGCCTTGGTTAGCTGCCGCCCTTCGGCAAGCTGGGGATTCAGTTCATCGATGGCGGCGTAGATCGCCTGGATCGCTGTGGCCTTATCCAGATTTGCGGGCATTCTGGGCACTCTCGCTTTCGGGGTTGGGAGGTGGAGACGCTTGGGCCGGCTCGGTTGTCGGCGCGGTGGGCGTGGCCTTGGGCAGGGAGCGGGGTGGCGGCACGAACAGCGTGCGCCCGGCGGGTATGTCGGTCGAGACGGTGCAGTTCGGACCGACGGAGACGTCGTCGCCGATCGTCACATCTCCGATGACCACGACACCGGGGCTGAATTCGGTGCGGTTCCCGATCTTCGGCCCGGTCCACGTCCAGGCACTGCCGATCCCGAAGGTGACATTGTGCCGGATGATCACGTCGTCGCCGATGTCCGCGAACTGGTGGATGACGATCCCGTGCTGGTGGGCAAGATAAAGCCGCCGGCCCACGCGGACAGACCGTTTCAGCTCGATCCCGCACACCGTCTGCACCAGGTACTGGCCCAGTACGTAGGGCAGCATCAGCGGCCACCGCAGCGGCTTGAAGCGGAACCGGTCCGCCCACGTGCCGTAGCGATAGACGAACAGCGCGGCAAAGCCGGCCGAGAACAGACGGCCATTGTGGGTGCGAAGGTCCTCTGCAATGAGGGTCCAGAACCCGACAGCGCGGATCAGGTCCAGCCCGCGCAAGGGGGCACCCGCCTCGGGTGTCGTTTCCTCAGCCACCTGTCCCATCCCCCAGAAAGTCCTCGCGTCCTCGTCGCGCGATCATTCCCCAGACCGTCCCCACCGGTGTGCAACCACCATGCCAGGTATGATGCAAGCCCAGGCCTGCTGATCACGGTCGTGGCCGGCGTTCAGGACTGTGCCAACCGCGCCAGCGTCCACTGGGTGCGCAGAAAGTGACGCAGTCGCTTCAACGGGCTCGCCCCAGCCGCCTCGATCACATCCTTCCAGTAGGGCGTTTTGCGCAGATAGCGCAGGTAGAGGCCCGTAAGGGGATGCCAGGCCTGGGCGTGCCAGGGCTTGTACTGCTCGGTGTAGTGCACGATCTTCGGCCGCCCTTTCGCGCGCAACGGTTCGGGCGTGTCGAAGGTCGGGCCCGCATTGAGGTGAACCACCATGCGACGCTGAACGTTCCAGTTCGGGTCGAGGGCCGTCCAGGCGTTCCAGAAGACGCGATTGAGCGCATCCTGGTCGCCGCGCAGGAAGTCGCCGCGTTCCGTGGCCAGATAGGTGAGAGCCTGGCGGAAGGCCGACATGTCTCGCACCTTTGCCAGATCGATGAGCAGCACACCGGAATTGAAGTAGCCAAGCGGACGGTAGGGCAGGCCCCAGCGTGCGGCATAAGCTTCTGCCGGCGCGCCTGGATCGTGCACCGCGCCGATGGCCTTGCCCCCAAGATCGGTGGCCCACAGGTCGCGCAGGTCGCCGAGCACCACCAGGTCACAATCCAGATAGATGATGCGGTCGCTGTCGGTCAGTTCCGGTATGGCCAGCCGGTAAAGCCCGGCCCGTGTGATGTGGTTCCAACCCTCGAAGGCCAGGAAGGTGTCGTCGGTGATCTCGCGCCAGTCGATCTCCTGGCCGCGGGCGGCCTTTGCGATGCGGGCCTGGTCGGCCGCCGGCATGCCGTCGTGCACGATCAGGAATTTGAAGGTCGCGCCCGGCGCGTTGGCCACGATCGAGGCCAGGGTCGTGGCGAGGTGCGGCGCGAAGGCTGCATCGGCCCCGAAGGCCACGTGAATTCGATTGTCCGTCCCCACCGATCCAGCACCCGTCTTGTTTCAGGATGTCGTCGAACTCTTACCAGCAATATTCATGCCTAATGAGAGAATTTCAGACCGTATCAGACGGCATAAAATGTCAGTAGCTGCCATACTCATCCGGCACGGTTCGTGCAAATACAAACCGCACTGAGTTCAAAGTACGGGTGAGGGGAAGATGGACTATCCGTTGGTAGCGATCGTCACGCCGACCTACAATGGTGCGGCCTTTCTTGATGAGGCCATGCAGTCGGTGCAGGCGCAGACCTATCCGAATCTCGTCCATGTCGTGCTGGACAATGCCAGCACCGACGGCACGGACGAGATCATCGCGCGCTACAAGGATGCCCGGGTGCCGGTGATGGCGTTTCGCAATGCCAGCCTTCTGCCCCAGCGTGAAAACTGGAACACGGCGTTCTCGCATGTGCCGGACGCGGCCACCTATGTCCGTCTGCTCTGCGATGATGACACGATCTATCCCGATGGCGTTGAGAAGATGGTGGCGCTGGCGGAGCAGGATCCGGAGATCGGCATCGTCGGCTGTCTGCATTGGTGCGATGGCGGGATCACCGACTTCCACTGGCCTGAGGCGCAAAGCGTCTATGACGGGCGCGAGGCGATCCGGCGCCATCTGCTCGGCGAAGGTCGACTGATGCCGATCCACCTGCTGATGAGGAAATCGGTCGTCGATCGGCGTACGCCGCTGTTCGATGATTTCCTGGTTGGCGGTTTCGACGTGGACACGACCATCGCGCTCCTCCTGGAGACCAAATTCGGCTTCGTCCACGAATGCCTGGCCTTCACCCGGGTGCACGAGAACACCGTCTCGAACCTGACGACCAAGGCCAACAATGCCCGCACCCGCGATGCCTTCGACCTGCTGCGCCGCTACGGGCCTGAGGTCTTCGGCGACCGGCATCGCGATCTCGAGGCGCGGTTCCGGCGATACTATGCCCGCCGGATCCTGAGATGGCGCCGTGCCGGCATGGCGGCGGAGCATCTTGCGATCCACTTCGAGGCCCTGAAGCAGGCGCAGGCGCCCTTTGGGCCGCGTCTTCTGGGCGAGGCCGCGATCGACTGGATCCTGATCCGGCTGGGCCTTCGCCAGCGCTGGACCGGCTATCCGGGCTGGCAATAGGCGGCCGGCAGGGGGCGCGCGTGACCCAGGTCGAGGCCATCATCCCCTACTACCAGAGCGAGGCAGGGCATCTGCTTCGCGCGGTGCGGTCCGTTCTCGACCAGGAGGATGTCGCGGCAACGGCCCTCGTCGTCGATGACGGGTCCCCGCGGCCCGCACGCGAGGATCTGGACGCACTCGAGCCTGCCGAGCGCGCACGCGTGCGACTGATCGAACAGCCCAATGCCGGTGCGAGCGGCGCGCGCAATACGGGACTGGACGCCGTCGCGCCCGATACCCGGTTCGTGGCGTTTCTCGACTCCGACGATGTCTGGCAGCCGCAGCACCTGGCGCGGGCGTGCAAGGCGCTCTCCCGGCCCGGCGCACGCCTCTTTCAAGACGGTGTCGAGGCCGACGAGGCCTTTGCCGAGGGGTATGCGCCACCCTCGGACCTCATCGACCCGCGCCGCGCGCACCGGCCGGGCGATGCGCCGCATCTCCTCCAGGTCGACCATCCGATCCGGTTGCTCTGCGGGCCCTGGTTCCGGCACATGCACCTTTCGGTCACGGTCCTGACAACCGAGCTGGCCCGGCGGGTCCGGTTCGATCCCGCGTTTTCCTACGCCGACGATTTCGACTTCTTCCACAAGTGCGCCCGCCAGGGCGGTACCTGGTTCATCGATGACCGACCGGGTGCCCGCCGGGGAACGGGGGACAATCTCTGGCACGGGGTCGGACCCGCCGACATGCGCTATTCGATGGAGAAACTCTTCTCCGCGCGCATTCTGGCCCGGCTCGAGCGGGATCCCGATCTCGACCCCGGCAGCCGTTCCGAGCTGCAGGCGCGCCGCATGCTCTACCGGTCGCAATTCTACTGGGCGCAGCGTGATCGCATGCGCGCCGGTGCCGGTCCCGACCTGGCCCTCTGGCGTCGTTTCCTGGCGAGCGACCCGCGCCTCGCCAGCTTCGCCCTGGCCCGGCTCCTGCGCCGTCCCCTTCCGGACCTGTCTGCCGCCAGCGACGGGATCCCGCCGCGCGGAGGCGACGCCCGACCCTGATCCGCGCCTGCCTGGCACAGGCCTTGCTCCCGCTCAGCAGCCCTCAACCTCCGAACATGGGATGTCCAACATGAAGGTCGTGATTTTCGCCGGCGGCTACGGCACGCGTCTCAGTGAGGAGACGGCCATCCGTCCAAAGCCCATGGTCGAGGTCGGTGGACGGCCCATCCTGCATCACATCATGGAGATCTACGCCGCCCACGGATTGACGGATTTCATCGTCCTCGGTGGTTACAAGGTCGAGGTGATCAAGGACTATTTCCTGAACTATCATCGGCGCTCGGGCGATTTCACAATCGATCTCGGCACGGGCGAGGTGATCTGGTCGCGCGCCCGTACGGAGAACTGGCGGGTGACCGTGCTCGATACCGGCGTGGACACGATGACCGGAGGACGCCTCTTGCGTGCCCGAGACGTGATCGGGACAGACCCCTTCTGCCTGACCTATGGGGACGGGGTGTCGGATGTGGACATCACGCGGCTGATCGCCTTCCACAAGGCCCAGAACGTGGCGGCCACCGTCACCGCAGTGTCTCCGCCCGGACGCTTCGGCGTTCTGGGCCTGACGGAGGGCACGGACATCGTTCAGGGCTTTCGGGAGAAGGATGCGGTGGATGTGGGCCTCATCAATGGCGGCTTCTTCGTGTGCAATGCGGATGTGTTCGACGTGATCGACGATGATCAGTCGGTCTGGGAACAGGATCCCATCCGCCGTCTGGTCCGCGGGGGGCAGCTTGCCGCCTACCGGCATGACGGCTTCTGGCAGTCCATGGATACGCTGCGCGACAAGGAACACCTGGAAAAGCATTATGCCAGCGGCGCGCCCTGGCTGGCCCGGCGCTAAGGTACGATCTAGCGAAGCGGGCGCCGGTTCGCGTTAAGAAAATGCTCAAAAACAAGAACATAGCGCGTCTTCACTGACTCCGATTGACTGGAAGATGCGCGAGCCCGCGTTCACCACGGCGGAAACGAGCTAGCCAGCGCGCCGTCCCGCTGCCGAACGGCGCAGCATCGCGACTGCGGTTCCCGCCAGGGCGAGCAGGCGCGTCTCGAGGCCATCGCGGCGTCCACCCAGGGACCAGAGCAGAAGGACGGTCGCGAGATAGGCGAGGCCGCCGGCACTGCAGACGAGGGCCAGGGGAATGCCCACGCTGAACACGCCGTGTCCGGTCGGCACCTGGCCGTCAAGCAGGGCATAGACGCCCATGAGGACAAGCCCGGCCAGAACGGGCCGTTCCGCCGCCCGAGCCTGTGCCAGGAGCGTGGCCCCAAGCGTGTGGCGCACGATGAGCATGTCGACCAGGGTCAGCCCCCCGATGGCCACGGCCTTCACCACCATGAGCCCGGCAAGCCCATGGGAGAGCGTCGCAAGGATGATCACCGGAATATAGCCGAACAGGAAGAAGAGGCTGCGATAGAACAGCGTGCGAACATGGCCGAGGCCCATGAGCATCGAGCGGAGCGGCGTATAGATGGCCTGGCTGAGCACCACCACACACAGGAGCTGGACCACCAGCACCGCGCTGTCCCATTGGGGGCCAAGCACGATGAAGACGATCGGCCGGCTGAACCAGACCAGGGTGATCGTCACCGGGATCAGCAGGAACGTCATGAACGACATGGCATTGAGATAGGCCATGCGAACCCGTCCGAGATCGCCCTGGATCTGGGCGAAGGCTGCAAAGAGGGAACGCGAGGCCGGCGCGGCCGCCAGCTCCGCGATCCGCATGCTGAGCAGGTTACCGATGGAGTAGGCGCCAAGCGCCGCCGATCCCGCTATGCGGCCGAGCGACAGCGTGTCTACGAGCTGGTAGATCTGCCCCAGGACGGTACTGCCAGCAATCCAGATCGAGAACCCGAACAGTCGGCGGAAGGCTTTCAGCGTCAGACGCGGCCAGACGGGGCGCATGGCGAAGGTGATGACCACCTGAGCCAGTGCCGTGGCCGTGATTCCGATGACCAGCGCCCAATAGGATTGCAGCGTCACCACTGCTGCCACCGTGGCAATCAGGCCGATCACCTTCATGGCGACGATGAGCACTGCCTCGCGGCTGAACTTCAGCTCCTTGGCGAAGATCTCGAAGCGTGGATTGCGCAGGCCGAGCAGGAACACGTATCCGCCGAGCGCCAGGGTGACCGGCGCGATACGCATGTCATTGAGGAACGCCGCCAGTGGCCAGGCCAGCATCGCCATCAGCAGGGCGACGAACAGTCCGCGCAGGATCCCGATCGTGAAGGCCGTGTCATAGTCGTCGTCGTTCACGTCGCGCAGATGGATGATCGCCTGACCGACGGGCAGTTCCGCAAAGATGGACGCCAGCGTCAGAACGCTCATGGCGGCGGCGAAGACGCCATAGTCGCTGGGCAGGATGAACCTGGCCACCATGACCGTGCTGGCCAGACCGAGAATCTGGCCGGCAATCCGGGCAACCGTGAGCCAGATCGCCCCGCCGGCAACCTTCTGGGTGAGTGTCAAGGCCAGCTCCTTCGCGCGCCCGTCCCTGACCTGCGTAGCAGGCCCCTGTGGGCCGGTCGACTTGAGGTGTCAGAGCCTGGCATGGTGCAGGATCGGTGCCGCGGCGTCGCCCACCCGTGCGGGCGGCACGTTCGATACCGGTCGATGCCGAAGCGGTATCAGGTCGACGCCTTCGCGGCGCGTTTGCGCTCATGCGGATCGAGATGGATCTTGCGCAGCCGGATGCTCTCCGGCGTGACCTCCACCAGTTCGTCGTCGGCGATATAGGCGAGCGCCTTCTCCAGCGTCATCTGGATGGGCGGCGTCAGGCGCACCGCCTCGTCCGTGCCGGACGCCCTGACGTTCGACAGCTTCTTGCCCTTGAGGACGTTGACCTCGAGATCGTTCTCACGGGTGTGCTCGCCGATGATCATGCCGCCATACACCTTGTCGCCCGGATGGATCATCATCGGCCCGCGATCCTCGAGATTCCAAAGCGCGAAGGCCACCGCCTCCCCCTGTTCCATGGCGATCAGGACCCCGGTGTGGCGGCCGCGGATCTTGCCCTTGTGCGGTGCGTATTCGTGGAAGATCCGGTTCATGATGGCGGTGCCGCGCGTGTCGGAGAGCAGCTCGCCCTGATAGCCGATCAGCCCCCGGGTCGGGGCATGAAAGACCAGGCGGACGCGCCCTGCGCCGGAGGGGCGCATTTCCACCATGTCGGCCTTGCGTTCCGACAGCTTCTGCACCACCGGACCGGAAAAATCCTCGTCCACGTCAATCACGACCTCCTCGATCGGCTCGAGGAGTGCCCCGCTCTCGGGGTCGGTTTCGTAGACGACCTGCGGTCGGGAAATGCCCAGCTCGAAGCCTTCCCGGCGCATCGTCTCGATCAGGACCGAGAGTTGCAATTCCCCGCGGCCGGAGACCACGAAGGCGTCCGGCTCGGCGGCGCGCTCGACCCGCAGGGCCACATTACCTTCGGCCTCGCGCACCAGCCGGTCCCAGATCACCCGTGACGTCAGCTTGCGCCCCTCGGTCCCGGCAAGCGGGCTGTCGTTCACGCGGAAGGTCATCGACAGGGTCGGCGGATCGATCGGCTGGGCCTCGATCGGGGCGTCGACCTCGGGCGCGCAGAGGGTGTCGGCCACGTTCGCCTTCATCAGTCCCGCCAGCGAGACGATGTCGCCGGCTTCGCCAACCTCGATCGGCACCCGTTCGAGGCCGCGGAACGCCAGCACCTTCGACACGCGACCCTGCTCCACCAGCCCGCCGTCCCGTCCCAGCACCTTCACGGTCTGGTTCGCCCTGACACTGCCTGAGGCCACGCGTCCGGTCAGGATCCGGCCAAGGAAGGGATCGGAGGAGATGGTGGTCGCGAGCAGCCTGAACGGACCGTCCTGGACACGCGGTGGCGGCACATGGCTGACGACCAGGTCGAACAGGGGCGCCATGCTGTCGGTCGGCTGCTCGTGGTCGAGGCTCATCCAGCCATTCTTGGCCGAGCCGTAGAGGATCGGAAAATCGAGCTGGTCATCGTCGGCGTCCAGGTTTGCGAACAGGTCGAACACCTCGTCGATCACCGCGTCGGGGCGACTTTCCGGCTTGTCGATCTTGTTGATCGCCACGATCGGGCGCAAGCCAACCTTGAGCGCCTTGCCAACCACGAACTTGGTCTGCGGCATCGGGCCTTCTGCGGCATCCACCAGGACGATCGCCCCGTCGACCATGTGCAGGATGCGTTCGACCTCGCCGCCGAAATCGGCGTGGCCCGGGGTGTCGACGATGTTGATGCGCGTGTCGCCATAGACGACGGATGTGGTCTTCGCCAGGATCGTGATGCCACGCTCCCGCTCAAGGTCGTTGGAGTCCATCATCCGTTCGGCCGTCGCCTCGTTCTCGCGGAACGTGCCCGACTGCTTGAGGAGACAATCGACCAGAGTGGTCTTGCCATGGTCGACATGGGCGATGATCGCGATGTTGCGAAGGTCGGTGGGCTGAGACATGAAACGGCTTTCGGCTCTCGTGTTGCGGCGCACATACAGCCTTGCCCGCGCGTTGGCTACCGCTGCCTGTCTGCAGCGGCCGGCTTGCTCCGCGGCGGACCCGGCGTCATGGTCGCGCGCATGTGACGGGAGGGGAGCCGCGCCATGAATCTCGATATTTCCTTCACGCCAGAGG
Organism: uncultured Hyphomonadaceae bacterium; assembly: GCA_964492485.1. Classification (GTDB taxonomy): domain Bacteria; phylum Pseudomonadota; class Alphaproteobacteria; order Caulobacterales; family Hyphomonadaceae; genus UBA5336. The sequence goes on from CAZBKM010000007.1 coordinate 74,905, forward strand.
CACTGATCGTCGCTGCGGTCGTTGGCCTCGTTGCCGGCTGGATCGCACACATGATCCTGGGCGGGAAAGGTGGTCTTCTCCGCTACATCGTGCTGGGCCTCATCGGCGCGTTGATCGGCCCCGCCATCCTTCAGGTGTCGGGCCTGGAGGTCGATTTCGGGATTGCGCTCGTCAACGAGATTGCCGTGTCGACGGTGGGCGCGCTGGTGGCCCTGCTGTTTGCCCGCCTTTTCGGCTAGGCCCTCGCTCGACCCTGGAAATGGCAAGCGCCGCCGGTGTCCTGCCCGGCGGCGCGGGTGCGCCCGGTTGGCGCCGTTTTCCCGGTGCTACTGGCCCTGACGGGCCTTGACCTCGTCCTCCTGGGCGACGGCGCGATCCTCGGCGTCGAAGACCACGCCTTCACTTTCGCCCTTGCCATAGGTGCGGCTCTTCTTGCCGAGCCGCTGCATGCTTTCGGAGAACTGGCCCTTTCCGATGGCCATGGACTGCGCGCCGGACACGCCAACGGAATCGGCATCGTCGAAATCGGCAAACTCCGCACCCAGGAACACCACTTCCCAGCCACGCCCCCGCGCACGGTCCAGTGCGGCGCGTGCCGCCTTGCGGTCGAGCTCGCGGGATGCGTTCTCGTGGCCGTCGGTCATGATGACGAGCACGGCCTTCTCCGGCGCGTCCTTCTCGGCCAGCGCGACGATCTCGCCGATCGCGTCGAACAGCGGGGTCATGCCGCGGGGACTGGCCTCGTCCTGAGTGACGGCCGACCATGTGTCGGCGTTGGCATTGCGACGAAGGACGTCGAATTCGAGCCCATCCTGGGCATCGAAGACCGCAAGCGTAATGCGCGTTTCGAGCGTGTCGGGACCTTCGTCTTCACCTTCGGCCACGGAAGCAGCATAGGCATTCACCGACCCCAGGGCTTCGTCCCAGATCGAGGACATGGAGCCGGTCCGGTCAAGCAGGATATAGGAATTCACGTGATCTCCCTCCTCGGGCGGGGCCGCGCTTGCCGCGGTGTTCAGCAACAGGGCCGCAAGGGCGGCTGATATCGAGCGTCTCATGGTCGTGTCCCTCCACCGTCTGTGTGGGGCAGGCTCCACCGCAATCATGGCGATGCGGCGACCGGATCGGGTCCTTTCGGCGATGGCTGCACTTGTCACGCACCTGCCCGCCGGTATTGTCCGGCCGCGTTTCGTCCGAGCCGCGCCTGCCAGGCGCCCCGTCAGGAAAGGTCCCCATCATGGCTGCGCCTGCGACCCCGCCCAAGAAAGTCGTCCTTGCCTATTCCGGCGGCCTCGACACCTCGATCATCCTGAAATGGCTGCAGGTCGAGTATGGCTGCGAGGTGGTGACCTTCACCGCCGACCTCGGCCAGGGCGAGGAGCTGGAACCGGCCCGGCAGAAGGCTCTGGCGCTCGGCATCAAGCCGGAGAACATCTTCATCGAGGATCTGCGGGAGCCCTTCGTCAGCGACTATGTGTTCCCGATGTTCCGGGCGAACGCCGTTTATGAGGGCGTGTACCTGCTGGGCACGTCCATTGCCCGGCCGCTGATCGCAAAACGCCAGATCGAGATTGCCGAGGCCACGGGCGCCGATGCGGTCTGCCATGGCGCGACCGGCAAGGGGAACGACCAGGTCCGGTTCGAGCTCGGCTACTATGCGCTGAAGCCTGATATCCGCGTGATCGCCCCGTGGCGCGACTGGGCGTTCAAGTCCCGCAGCGACCTGATCGCCTTCGCGGAGGCCAACGGGATCGAGATCGCCCGGGACAAGCGCGGCGAGGCGCCGTTCAGCGTGGATGCCAACCTCCTGCATACCTCTTCGGAGGGCAAGGCGCTGGAGGACCCCGGCCAGGAGGCGCCCGATTTCGTCTTCCAGCGCACCGTTGCGCCGGAGGAGGCGCCCGACACACCCGAAACCATCCGCATCGGCTTCGAGCGCGGGGACGCGGTGTCGCTGGACGGCGAGACCCTGAGCCCGGCGCAGCTCCTGACGGCGCTGAACCGGCTGGGGCACCGCCACGGCATCGGGCGACTGGATCTCCTCGAAAACCGGTTCGTCGGCATGAAGTCGCGCGGCATCTACGAGACGCCGGGGGGCACGATCCTTCTGGCCGCCCATCGCGGGATCGAACAGATCACGCTCGACCGGGGCGCGGCGCATCTCAAGGACGAGCTGATGCCGAAATATGCCGAACTCATCTACAATGGCTTCTGGTGGAGCCCGGAGCGGGAGATGCTGCAGGCGGCCATCGACACCTCCCAGCGCTATGTCACCGGCGAGGTCCGGCTGAAGCTCTACAAGGGCGGCGTGCACCTGATCGGACGCACCTCGCCGTACTCCCTGTATGATGAGAGCATCGTGACCTTCGAGGATGACGCCGGCGCCTATGACCAGAAGGATGCGGAAGGCTTCATCAAGCTGAACGCCCTGCGGCTGCGCCTGCTGGCAGCTCGCGACGCCCGCTCAGGTCGGAACTAGCGCTTGCCCTCCTCCGCCAGGATGGCGGCGAGGCCTTCGCGATAGGTCGGGTAGGCGGGGCGCCAGCCCAGCCGGGCCTTGGTGCGTGCATTGGAGACGCGCTTGCACTCGGAATAGAAGCTGCGGGCCATCTCCGACAGCTCGGCCGTGTCGAAGGGAATGTCCGGCGGGATCGGTTCGCCCAGCAGTGTGCAGGCATGGGCGATGACATCCTGGGGCGGGGCGGGAAGGTCGTCGCAGAGATGGAAGACTCCCGTCAGTGACGGGCGTGCCATCAGGGCGGCCAGGCCGCTGGCGATATCATCGACATGGATGCGGCTGAAAACGTGGCCCGGCTTCACGATCCGCCGGGCCGTGCCATCGCGGACCCGGTCCAGGGCGGAGCGCCCGGGGCCGTAGATGCCCGGCAGGCGGACCAGGCGAACCGGCGTCTCTGCCGACTGCCACTGCGCCTCGGCGCGCACCCTTGCCCTGCCGCGTCGCGTCCCTGGCGCCACGGGGCTCCACTCGAACGCCCATCCGCCCGCGAGATCGCCATAGACGCCGGTGGTGGACAGGTAGGTGATGCTGGCCGCCATTGCGGCATGGCTGCCCGCTGCGGCAAAGGCCGGGCAGCCTCCGTCGTCGGGCGGGATCGAGACCAGCCAGTGGGCCCCGGGCGGTGGCCTGACCTGGCCGGTCCCGTCGAAGACCTGCACCCCGAGGCCCTCCTCCGCCAGGCGCGCGGCCTTGTCGGGGCGACGCACCGTGCCGCCAGCGGTCCATCCCACGGCCAAGAGCCGGCGGGCCGTGCGCAGCGCGCTGTCGCCCAGGCCGAAACAGAAGAGGTGCTGTTGCGCATTCGTCATTTGCGGGAACGGACTCGGCTCGTTAACGGATGGGCCAAGTCTCGAAGAGGGGAACGCGCATGTCGAGTCTTGCTGCCCTGATGGTGCTGGCGATCGCCCAGTCGGGGTCGATCTCCGCGCCCATGACCGAGACCGGACAGCTCATCCGCCAGGAAGAGCAGGCCAGGCTGGAGGCCTGCCTTGAAAAGGTTCAGAGCGACCCCGAAGGCGCCTATGAGGACGGGCTGGCCTGGCTGTCGAACGGCAATCGTCCGCCGGCCCGCAAATGCGTCGCCACCGCCCTGGTGGCGCTCGAACACTATATGGAGGCGGCCGACCGCCTCGTGGCCCTGGCCAATGCGCCGGATGCGGGGTCGCTCGATGCGCGGGCGGGACACCTGGCCCAGGCCGGAAACGCCTATCTTCTGGCAGGGGCGCCAGAGCCGGCTCTGAAGGCGTTCGACTCCGCGATCGAGCTGGGAACGGGCCGGCCCAGCCTGCTCGTCGACCGGGCCACCGCGCAGCTCCAGCTCGGGCAACCCGGCCCGGCGGTCGACGATCTGACCCGGGCGCTGGAGGCTAATCCCGATCAGGTCGACGCCCTGCGGCTGCGTGCGGACGCCTATCTGCAGCTAGAACGCCATGACGATGCGCTTGCCGATGTGGCGGCGGCACGAGATCTCGCTCCAGGCGACATAGACCTCCTGGTGCTGCGTGGCGAGATTCGCGAGGCGCAGCGCCTTGCTGCCAGCGACGGGCCGGATGGCGCGCCCGTCGACCTGCCCTGATCCGGTCCGGGTCGGTCTGAGCCGCCTCGCCAGTGTGGCGAGTCTTGGCCCGTCTTGGTCAGTCGTGGCCCGTCTTGGTCAGTCCTGGTCAGTCTGGCCCGTTCGCGCGGCGCCTGCTAAGGGCACGGGACATTGCCCGACCGCCCCCGCACCGCTTCAAGGGGACAGCCTCAAGGATCCGCCGCCATGAAGTTCTTCATCGACACCGCCGACACCGCCACCATTCGCGACCTCGCCGCGACCGGGCTCGTCGATGGCGTGACCACAAACCCCTCCCTGATCGCGAAGTCCGGCCGGCCGTTCACCGAGGTGATCGCGGACATCTGCAGCATCGTGACCGGCCCTGTGAGTGCCGAGGTCGTGGCAACCGACACCGAAACCATGCTGAAGGAGGGACGCAAGCTCGCGGCGATCGCCGAGAATGTCGCGGTGAAGCTCCCGCTGACCTGGGACGGCCTGAAGGCCTGCCGCCAGCTCGCCGACCAGGGCATTGCGGTGAATGTCACCCTCTGTTTTTCGGCGAACCAGGCGCTGCTGGCGGCCAAGGCGGGAGCGGCGTTCATTTCGCCCTTCATCGGACGGCTCGACGACATCCACGCCGATGGCATGGAGCTGATCCAGGAGATTCGCACGATCTACGACAATTTCCTGTTCGAGACGGAGATCCTCGCCGCGTCGATCCGCACCCCGAACCATGTGAAGCTCTCGGCACTGGCCGGCGCCGATGTGGCGACGGTTCCTCCAGCGGTGTTGCAGGGACTGGTGGCCCACCCGCTCACCGACAAGGGCCTGGCTGCCTTTCTCGCCGATGCCGAAAAGGCAGGCGTCAGGGTCTGAATCAAGTTCGGAGCATACGGACTCGGTTGCGGACGGAGACTTGCGCAAGACCAATGATGAAAAGCGACGGTCTGGAGTGAAACGAAAGACCGCCGCTTTAGAGCATTTTCGAGCGAGGTGAGCGCCGTTTCGCGTCTGGAAAAGGCTTCAAAGCAGGACCCTGGCGTATCTTCACTGACTCCGAGCGACCGGACGAGGCTGCAGCGCGGCCTCAGGACAGGCCGGCGAAGGGCGTGTGCGGCGCCTCCGCCAGCCGATAGGCCACATAGTGCTTCAGGGCTTCTGTCACGGCCTGGGCATCGCCGGAGAGGGCCTCCGCCGGGATCATGGGGCCGAAGGTCAACTCGAAGTGCGACCGCTTCTTGTTCAGGAGTTCATGGAACAGGGTGATGTCGCGCAACTCGCCATTGATCCGGGCCAGGGCGTAATACAGACGGGAATTCCGCGCCTTGAGGTTCAGCGGCAGGATGGGTGCGTTCTGCTTGCGCGCCAGGCCGACCACCGTGGGGAACCAGTCCTGTTCCGTCAGCGTGCCGTCGATCTCGCGCGCCAGCTTGCCAGACGGGAAGATCACGATGCACTTTTCCTCTGCAAAGGCCCTTGCCGCCAGGCGCAGCGTCTCGCGCGTCTTGGCGGGGCTGCGCTTGTCCAGCACCCATTCGACAGGGATCACCACGTCGGAAATGGCCGGATTGACGCGGATCGCATCCGCATTCGCAAAGAAAACCACATCACGCCGAACCCGGCGGACCGCCTCCCACACGGCGACGCCATCGGCCAGCCCGGTGGGATGGTTGGCCGCCACAATCATCCGGCCCGAGCGCGGCAAGCGCTCCAGGTGGTGGAGCGTGAGGTTCACGTCCAGTTCCTTGGTCAGGTACTCGAAAGAGTCCTCGCCCGACAGGCTGGCGAGCCGGTCGGCCATTTCGCGTGCCTTGCCATAGCCGAGCATCCGGTAGAGCAGCGGACGCAGGGCGGGCCACGACCAGTGGGACACGAAGGACGGACACCGCTCCTGGATTAGCCGGTCGACGATGTGCTGGCGTAGCGCGTCGTCTTCGGCTGGCAGGAACGCGGACGCGGTCTGGGGCGGCAGGTGACCGGCCTCTTCGGACATGGATCCAAACCCTGGCGATAACGGCGCCAAATCGCCGTGCATATGCAGTGTGCGGCATCGGACTGTCCCGGCGCAAGCGCGATGTCAGGTTTCAGGTCATTGATTTGTAAAGGCTTTGGTCATCTCTGCTTTACCAAGCTGTAAGGCGTCGGGGTTAGACGGGATGCACGGCGTGGTTGGGGTGACGTTTGGTGTCCCCCGTTCAGTAGAGGTGAGGCAAGCCATGAAGGTGCTCTGGGTCGAGGACGACGCGCAGGTCGCAAGCCATCTGGAAACGATCGCGGACAAGGCGGCGCGGGCGCGGGTTCAGATCGACCTGGTCGTTGCCAACAGCCTTCTGGCTGCCGAGGCCCGGCTGCGTCTGGAGCGTTTCGACCTCGTCCTCCTGGACCTGACCCTGCCCGACAGTTCCGATGCGGAAATGACCGTCGCGCGGATCGCCAATATGGGCACGCACAGGATCGCCGTCGTTTCCGATCGTGAGGATGCGGACCGGGTCATCGAGACCGCCGTAGCCTGTGGCTGCAACATGGCCAGCCAGGCGGTGGCGAAGGACGCCCTGCCGTTCAACCGCTTCATACAGCGGCCCGATGTGTGCGAGGACTTTTTCCTCGCCCTGATGCCCGAAGCGGCGACGGCGTCCGCCGTGGCGGCCTGACGGTCGCGCCGTCGCCCGCCGACCGGCCATAGGCCGCAGCAGCAGGGCTTGTCCCCGTCCCGCCTTTCCGGCACATGCGCCCCATTGCCAATGCGGGGAGTTTGCGCACGCATGGACCTGATTGCGGCGTTTCCCATCACGATCGCCCTGATTGCCGCCAATCTGGTGGCGAGTCTCATCGCCTTTTCCGTACCGGACTTCTTCAATCAGAACGTCTTCAAGGTGGGTGCGATCCTGCGCCGGAGGGAATGGCACCGGATCGTGACGTCGGGTTTCCTGCACGTGAACGGACTGCATCTGTTCGTGAACATGTACGTGTTGCTGATGTTCGGGCCGTACCTCGAACAGTCCCTGGGCACCGCGGGTTACCTGTTCGTCTATATGGCGGCCCTTGTCGGCGCGAGCCTGTGGATGCTGTATGACAAGCGCCACGATCCGGATTACAGCGCCGTCGGCGCGTCGGGGGCCGTGTCCGGCGTGCTCACGGCATTCTCCCTGCTGGCGCCCTTTACCTTGCTCTATCTTTTCTTCCTCGTGCCCGTGCCTGCCATCGTCTTTGCCGCCGGCTTCATCGCCATCAGCGCCTGGCTTGCACGGCGGGGCGGATCAATGGTGGCTCATGGGGCGCATCTGGGCGGGGCAGTGGTCGGCATTGCGGCCACGATCCTGTGGGCGCCGGAGGTGCTGGTCCGTTTCCTTGAGCGTCTGACCGGCGGAGCAGCCTGACCGGTGGGGGTCGTTGCGCGCTACGACGCCCGGGTCAGGGCTGGGGACCTGGCGCCCGATCCGGCCCAGAGGGGGGCTGCAGAAGCCCTCGACGCCATGATGGCGCGATTGGGCCACGAACTGGCCCGGCGCCGGCGGCCCTTTCGCGCGCCGCGTCCGGTGACGGGCCTCTACCTCTGGGGCGGGGTCGGGCGCGGCAAGTCGATGCTGATGGACCTGTTCTTTGCCGAGGCGCCGCTCGCCGCCAAGCGTCGCGTCCACTTCCACGAATTCATGGCCGGCGTGCATGAGGATCTGGATACCTGGCGCAGGATGTCACCGGGCGACCGCCGGGCCGCCCCCCATCGGGTGCGCGGAGCCGGTGACGATCCCATACCGCCCGTGGCCAGGAAGATCGCGCAACGGGCGACGCTCCTGTGCTTCGACGAGTTTCAGGTGACCCAGATCGCCGACGCGATGATCCTGGCGCGCCTGTTCGAAGCCCTGTTCGCCGACGGTGTCGCAGTCGTCGCAACCTCGAACCGTCACCCCGACGATCTGTATGCCGACGGGATTAACCGCCAGCTCTTCCTGCCCTTCATCCGGCTGCTGAAATCGGCCTGCGAGGTGCGCGAGCTGGCATCGCCTACCGACTACAGGCTCCAGCACCTGACCGAGGCGCCGGTCTGGCACGCACCGCTGGGGCCGAATGCCGAGGCGGCGATGGACGATGCCTGGCGGCGGCTCACGCTGGGTGCCGAACCGCAGAGCTGCACGCTGACGCTGAAGGGGCGGAAGCTGCATGTGGACAGAGAGGCCGCCGGGGTTGCCCGGATGCCCTTCGAGGCGCTGTGCGCGCGCCCGCTGGGCGCGGCAGACTATCTCCGGCTGGCGGCCGCGTTCCCGACGCTGATGCTGGACGGCATTCCGCTGCTGACCCCGGAACGCCGAAACGAGGCGGCAAGGTTCACCGCGCTCGTGGATGCCCTGTATGAAGCCAAGGTGAAGCTGGTGGCCAGCGCAGACGCCGAGCCCGATGACCTCTATCCCGCCGGAGATGGAAGCTTCGAGTTCCAGCGCACGGCGAGCCGGTTACACGAGATGCGTTCGGAAGCCTACCTCTCGCTGCCCCACAATCCCGGCCTGCCAGAAACGGGACAAGAATGAGGGCCGGCGCCGAGGGCCTACATGAAGCCCTTGAACTTGTCCTTGAACTTGGAGACACGACCACGGTCGCTGATGCGGGTCGAGCCGCCGGTCCAGGCCGGGTGGGTCGTCGGGTCGATGTCCAGAACCAGGCGCTCACCCTCCGTGCCGTAGGTGGTCCGGGTCTGGAACTCGGTGCCGTCGTTCATCACCACGGTGATGAAGTGGTAGTCGGGATGTCCTTCCGCCTTCATGGCCGGGTCCTCAATTCACGGGCGCCCGACGGGGCGGGCGCGGTCAATCCTGAACCGGGGCGTCTAGCCGAAAGCCGCGGCCGGGGCAAGGGCCGTGGCCGCAAAGCTGGATCGGTCTGACAGGATCCGACCCGGTCACGCATTCTGTCGGGCGATGGCGCCATGGCAGTGCTTGAACTTCTTGCCGGAGCCACACGGGCAAGGCGCGTTGCGCGGTGTACCCGCATAGGGATCCTGACGCTCCCTGTGTCCGGACCCGGGCGCCTGGGGATCGCCGGCGTCCCCCGTGGGAGCGTTCGCCTCGGGTCGCGGCGCGGCGGCTGCCGCCGCCAACGGATCGGCACCTGATGCAGCGGGCGCGCCACGTGCAGCCCCAACGGCGGGCGCGGGCACGGCGTCCGGGGCACCCTCGATCCTGAGCCCCATCAAGGACCGGGTCACGATGACCTTCGTTTCCTCGATCAGGTTGTTGAACAGGCGAAACGCCTCGCTCTTGAACTCGTTCAGGGGGTCGCGCTGGCCATAACCGCGCAGGTGAATGACCGAGCGGAGATGGTCGATCTGCTGCAGGTGCTGGCGCCACTGCATGTCGAGCACCTGAAGGATCACCTGCTTCTCGATATAGTTGATCTGGTCCGGTCCGGCGGCGGTCCGCTTGGCCTCGTAATGGTCACGCGCGGCAGCCTTGATGCGTTCGGCCACCTCCTCGGACGCGACGCCTTCCTCATTGGCCCAGTCGCGGATGGGCAGGGCCATGCGCAGGTCGCGGCGCAGGCCCTCATCCAGGCCGTCCAGATCCCACTGTTCGGCATAGGCCTTCTCCGGCATGCACCGGCTTACCAGAGCCTCTATGACGTCCTCTCGCATGCCGTCGATGTCGTCGGAGACGCTGGCCGCCTCGAGGAATTCGCGGCGCTGTTCGAAGATCACCTTGCGCTGGTCGTTGATCACATCGTCGTACTTCAGGACGTTCTTGCGGATCTCGAAGTTGCGCTGCTCGATCTTCTTCTGGGAAGTCTCCATCGCCTTGTTCATCCAGGGGTGCGTGATCCCCTCATCATCCGCGATGCCCAGACGTTTCATGACCGCATCCATGCGCTCTGCGGCGAAGATGCGCATCAGATCGTCCTGGATCGAGATATAGAATTTCGATTTTCCGGGATCGCCCTGGCGACCGGTCCGGCCGCGAAGCTGGTTGTCGATCCGGCGGCTCTCGTGACGTTCGGTGCCAAGCACGTAGAGCCCGCCCGCGTCGAGGGCCTGCTTCCGCTTCTGCTCGATGTCGGCCTTGATCGAGGCGGCCAGCGTTTCAGCCTCGCCCTCGGTCAGCTCGCGACCGAGCTTGGTTTCCTTCTCGGCGCGCTCCTTTTCGAACCGCATCTCGAAGTTCCCGCCGAGCTGGATGTCGGTCCCGCGTCCTGCCATGTTGGTGGCGACCGTGACCGCGCCGGGTACGCCCGCCTCGGCGATGATCTGGGCTTCCTTCTCGTGATGGCGGGCATTCAGCACGGTGTGCGGGATACCGGCCTTGGTCAGCAGGTCAGACAGGATCTCAGATTTCTCGATGGAAGCCGTCCCCAGAAGCACCGGCTGGCCACGCGACTGGCAGTCGCGCACATCCTGGACGATTTCGGCGTACTTCGCATCGGCGGAGCGGTAGACCACATCGTCCTCGTCGATGCGCTGAACCGGCTTGTTGGTCGGCAGTTCGACGACGTCCAGCTTGTAGATGTCGGCAAATTCCGCCGCCTCAGTGTCCGCGGTACCGGTCATTCCGGCGAGCTTGCGGTAAAGGCGGAAGTAGTTCTGGAAAGTGATCGAGGCGAGGGTCTGGTTCTCGGGCTTGATCTCGACGCCTTCCTTGGCCTCGATCGCCTGGTGAAGCCCCTCAGAGAGGCGGCGGCCCTCCATCATCCGGCCGGTGAACTCGTCGATCAGCAGAACCTGGCCATCCTTCAGGATGTAATCCTTGTCTCGCTGGTAGAGCTTGTGCGCACGAAGCGCCTGGTTGGCGTGGTGCAGGATCGAGATGTTGCCCGGGTCATAGAACGAGCCTTCCAGAAGTCCCGCTTCCTGGCACATCTGCTCGAGGCGCTCGCTGCCGTCCTCGGTGAAGACGCAGGTGCGCTGCTTCTCGTCGAGCTCGTAATCCTCCTCGCTCAGATTGAGGACGAGCTGATCGATCGCGCGGTAGAGGTCGGACCGGTCGTCGGTGGGCCCCGAAATGATCAGGGGCGTGCGCGCCTCGTCGATCAGGATCGAGTCCACCTCGTCGACGATCGCGTAGTTATGTCCGCGCTGGACCATCTGATCCAGCGCGTACTTCATGTTGTCGCGCAGGTAGTCGAAGCCGAATTCGTTGTTCGTTCCATAGGTGACGTCGGCAGCATAGGCCGCCCGCCGGCCGGCATCGTCGAGGCCGTGGACCACGGAACCGACCGTCATGCCGAGGAACCTGTAGATCCGCCCCATCCATTCGGCGTCGCGCGCGGCCAGGTAATCGTTCACCGTGACCACGTGGACGCCCTTGCCCTCCAGCGCGTTGAGGTACACGGCCAGGGTTGCGACCAGCGTCTTGCCTTCCCCGGTGCGCATCTGTGCGATGGCCCCGCGATGCAGGACCATGCCGCCCATGAGCTGCACGTCGAAATGGCGCATGCCAAGGGCGCGCTTGGCGGCCTCTCGGACCACGGCGAAGGCCTCCTCCAGGAGATCATCCAGCGTGGCCCCGTTCGCCAGCCGCTGGCGGAACTCTGCCGTCTTGGATCTGAGGGCGCCATCGGAGAGCGCCTCGATCATCGGCTCCAGCGCATTGATCCGGTTGACGCGATCACGCATCGGACGAAGCTTGCGCTCGTTCGCGGAGCCGAACATTCTGCGGGCGACTGAAAGCATTCTGGTACCAGCACGCTGTGGCGGCCGCGACGGGCGAGCGGCCTGGTTGTGAAGGCGATGGCCGGTATCGTCCGCTCCGGTCGGCGGCGCATTGTCCGACGCAAAGCGCCGGATACTCCCTCTCGACCAGCGCGTTGCGGAGACTTAAGAACCGGTCACATGGGTGTCAATGCGGATGACTGAGGCGAAAGCGATGAGGATTCGGATGGTACGCCGGCGACCACTCGGCGCTGCGGCGGGCTGTCTGCTGATCCTGGCGGCCTGTTCCGAGGCGCCGGCGCCTCCGCGCGATCCCGCGCTCAGGGTCGAGGCCGCAGTTGCGGCGACGGTCAACGGGACACCGATCTACCTGACCGATGTGGAGCTGGAAGCCGCTGCCCAGGGACTCATCGCGCCAGGTGAGCCCTTCGCTAAGGGCCATCCGGACTACCAGCCCGTTCTTGATCAATTGATCGATCAGCGGCTGATGGCGCAGGAGGCCGAGGCTCGCGACCTCGACGACAATCCGCCGGCCCGGCGCCGCCTGCAGGCCGCACGGGAACGCGTGCTGGGCAATATCCTCGTGGAGGACCTGGTGGCGAGCGAGGTCACCGAGGAAAGCATTCGCAGCATGTACGAGGAGCAGGTTGCCCTTCAGCAGGTCGATGACGAGGTCGCCATCCGCCACATCGTCACCGAGACGAGGGAGGCGGCAGACACCGCGCGCGCCCGGATACTGGACGGGGAGGACTTCACCACCGTCGCCTTCGAAATGTCTGTCGATACCGAGACCCGGGTCGAGGGCGGTGCGCTGGGCTTCGTCGCGCCGAACCGGCTTGGCGAGCCCTTCGCGTCGGCGATTGCCAATACGCGCACGGGTGACCTGTCGGAGCCCTTCGAGAGCGATGACGGCTGGCACATCCTTCGTGTGGACGAGCGCAGGACACCGCCTCCCAAGACCCTGGAGGAGATGCGTCCGGAGATCGTGACGTTCCTGACCTATCGGCAGATTTCCCGAATTCTGAAGGACCTCCGCGCCGAAGCCACGATCGAGCAAGGTGCCGGGGTGCCCCATGTCGACGATCTGCCCGAGGGCGCAGGCCCCGATCGCGTCGTGGCGCCGGATGCGGCCAATCGCCGGGAACCTGCCGTGGATCAGGACGACACGCTGTGACCGGGGTCGTCTCGCCCTTTGCGCCGGATCGGTTCCCCGACCTGCCGCCGATCGGCGGGGTGCGCGCGGCTGTCATGTCGCGCGGATTCTATGCCCGCCGGGGCCTGTCGCGCGACGACCTCTTTCTGTTCGCCTTCGATCCGGGCACCGTGGCCGCCGGTGTGTTCACGCGGTCCCAGACCGCATCTGCCGATGTACGCTGGTGCCGCGAGGCGCTGACTTCCGGCAGCGGGCAGGCCAGGGCGCTGATCGCCCATGCCGGCAACTCGAATGCCTTCACGGGCGTAGCCGGCGAGGCGAAGAATGCCGCGACGCTGGAGGCGTTGTCCCGCAGCCTGGGCATCCCCCGCGACACGGCCTTTCTTGCGGCGACCGGCGTGATTGGCGAGCCGCTCGCAGATCCGAACCATGTCGGTGCCGTGGTTCCGGATCTGGTTCGAGCGCTTGGCCCCGTGGACTGGGAGCGCTGTGCGCGCGCGTTCATGACTACCGATACCTACCCGAAGGGCGCCGGTGCAGCCTGCGAGGTCGACGGCCGGCCGGTCCGGTTCTCGGGGATCGCCAAGGGCTCGGGCATGATCGCACCGAACATGGCGACCATGCTCGCTTACATCTTCACGGATGCGGCAATTTCGGCGCCGGTCCTCGATGGCGTGCTGCGCCGCATTGCCGATCGGACGTTCAATGCCATCACCGTGGATGGCGACACCTCGACCTCGGACACGCTGATGGTCTTTGCCACGGGCGCCAGTGGCATGGCCCCGGTCACCGACGCGCGGGATCCGCGGCTGGTGCCGCTGGTTGACGCACTGGACGCCGTGTGCCGGGCGCTTGCCTGGCAGGTCGTAAAGGACGGCGAGGGCGCCACGCGCTTCATCACCGTCGACGTGGAGGGGGCAGCGAGCGAGGCGGACGCCCGGGCCGTGGCGGCCGCGGTGGCGAACTCGCCGCTGGTCAAGACGGCACTGGCGGCGGGTGACGCCAATTGGGGCCGCGTGGTCATGGCCGTCGGCAAGGCGCTGGTTCCGGTTGATCCCGACGCCCTGCGGATCTGGTTTGGCGATCATCTGGTGGCCGAGCACGGCGCGCGCGCGGCGACCTATGACGAGGCGGAGGCAAGCCGCATCTGCGCGGCGCCCGAGATCGACATCCGCATTGCGCTCGGTTCGGGGACTGGACGGGCGACCATGTGGACCTGTGATCTAACCCACGCCTATGTGGACATCAACGGAGCCTATCGCACGTGACCCGGCGTTTGGTGCTGGTTGCGGCCTGTGCGCTCTTTGCGCCCTCGGGCCGAGTGCTGCTCGCGCGGCGGCCGGACGGCAAGCCGATGGCGGGCTTGTGGGAGTTTCCCGGCGGCAAGGTCGATCCGGGCGAAACGCCGGAGCACGCGTTAACCCGCGAATTGTATGAAGAATTGGGAATAATCGTCGATGTATCGGATTTGAAACCGATTACATTCGCAAGTCATGCTTATCCCGATTTTCACCTTTTGATGCCCTTATACGCGTGCCAGGTTTGGACAGGTGAGGTCGTGGCGCGGGAGGGACAGGCACTGGCCTGGGTCGCCCCGACGGATCTGAAGACCTACCCCGCGCCGGCGGCGGACCTTCCGCTGTTCGACGTGCTGGCGGCACACAGCGGTGAGGGCTGAACGAATGACCTGGTCACGGATGAAGGCATTTCTGACGGACACGCGCGCAAGCGCCGCAATCGAATACGGGTTGATCGTCGCCCTGCTCGTGATTGCCGTCATTTCGGCCATTACGGCCATTGGCGGCAGCTCCGGCATGCATTTCGACGAGGTCCAGAACGGCTTCAACGAGGCCGAGACCTGAAGCGTCGGTCTTTCGTTTCACTCCGGACTCGCTGTCGGGCCTCTTCAAGCAAAGTGGGCACCGCTTCGCATTAAGAAAATGCCCTGCTGTCGTCGGACTGGCGGGCGCGGCGGATCCTGGCGGTAACGACAGGGGCCGCGGAGACGCCGGCGTAACCTTCGCGTTCCGGGTTCATCGCAATCGGCCTCGTGGGCCAGGCCCTCCGGTCAGGTGCCGGTCGATCCGCCACCTGCCTTTTCGCCGGCCGATCGTTCCTTTGCGCCGACCGCTTCAGCGAGGCTCGCCCGGGCGCTGCCAGGCCGCAGAGGTTTGGGCTGGCTTTCAGCCGGAGCCCATCCCGAAAGCCAGATGAGTTCGAACGTGGCACGGATGCGTCCATCCGGGTCTGCGTGGCGGTCCATGTAGAGTTCGGCCATCCGGCCCAGCACGGCGCGGCTCAGCGCAGGCGCCCGGCGATCGGTCGTAAACGCGGCCCGCTCGCCCATGCCGCGCAGATCCTGAAGCAGGCGGAACGGCGAGTCGTAGCGCACGATGACACGGTCGACATCGCACACCGGAAGGGCGAACCCCGTTCGCTGCATCAGTGCGGCCATGTCCTGCAGGCCGGGCAGGGGCGAAATCCGCGCCGCCGCGCCACCGCGCACATCGCTTTCGGCCTCAAGCAGGGTCGTGCGCAGTTCCGCCAGCGTTCCGGCCCCGAACAGCGCCCCAAGGAACAGGCCGTCCGGCTTCAGGACCCGCCTGATCTGGATCAGCGTGCCAGGCAGGTCGTTGGCCCAATGCAGGCTCAGCACGCTGGCCGCCAGGTCGAACCGCCCCTCTGCCAGGGGCAGGGCCTCCCCGTGGCCAGCCAGGGCCATCACGCCACCGCCGGCCGCCCGCGCGGCCATGGCGGGTGACCGGTCGAGCGCCACGACCGTGTCCGTCTTCTCATGGGCTGCCAGGCGCCGCGCCAGCGTGCCGTCATGGCAGCCGATGTCGCAAGCCAGTGGAAAGCGGCGTGTGCTGTCCTCCAGCCGTTCAATCAAGGCGTCGGCCGCCCGCACCTTGAGGAATGAGAAGTCAGGGTAGTGTTTCGCCGCGCGTTCGCGGTTGCGTAGAAGGCGTGCGTCGTCGAAGATCCGGGGCGGTAAGTCTTGGGGCATGGCGGCGATATGGACCGGCTTTGGCGGCGCGCAAAGACTCTTGGCGGACGGGTCGCGGATTTCGTCTGGCCGCCGGTCGCCATGGGTCAGGCGAAGGGGCGGCTGGTGGCTGCCGATCACTGGGCGCGCCTCCACTTCCTCGGCCCCCCGCAATGCGTTCGGTGTGCGCTGCCCCAGGATCTCGACCTCGGCGCCGATACCCTTTGCGCAGCCTGCCTGGCGCGGCCACCCGCCTGGGGACGCGCGCGCGCCGCCGTGGCCTATGACGAGGCAAGTCGCGGCCTGGTGCTGGCTCTGAAGCATGGCGGACAGCGCGACCGGCTTGGCGTGCTGGCCACCTGGATGCACCAGGCCGGGCGGGAGCTTCTCGAGGAGGCAGACTGGCTTGTCCCGGTACCGCTGCATCCACGACGGTTGTTCCTGAGGGGATTCAACCAGGCCGCCTGGCTCGCGCAGGCCGTTGGTCGCCGAAGCGGCCGTGCAGTGATGGTCGACGGGCTGGTGCGCACCCGGGCGACACCGAGCCAGGGCGGCCTAAGCGGTCAGGCCCGTCGGCGAAACGTTGCCGGCGCGTTCGCGCTCAGTCCGCGGGGCGCGCGCACGCTGACCGGAGCACGGGTGATCCTGATCGATGACGTGCTGACGACCGGAGCCACGCTGGCTGGCTGTACCCGGGCGCTGCGGCGTGGTGGTGCTGCTGGCGTCGACATCCTTGTCCTGGCGCGCGTTGTCCGGGCGCGAGACGTTACCATATGAACGCGAGTTAAGCCTGTGGAGTTGTCCGCCGATGATGCCCGTGACCGTCTACACCCGCGCGATGTGCCCCTATTGCGTGCGCGCCCTGAAGCTCCTGAAGGACAAGGGCGCGGCGGTGGAGGAGATCGACGCCGGCATGAATGCCGAAAAGCGCAAGGAAATGCTGAGCCGGTCCAATGGCGCCCGGACCTATCCGCAGATCTTTGTCGGCGACGTGCATGTCGGCGGTTGCGACGAGCTCTATGCTCTCGACCGCAAGGGCGGGCTGGACGCGCTGCTGGCGGGGAGGTGACGCGCGACCATGATCCGCTACGCCCTGCACTGCGAGGCCTGTGACGCGGACTTCGAGGCGTGGTTCGCCTCCTCGGGCGCGTATGACGACCAGGCCCGCCGCGGATTGGTCACCTGCCCCGAGTGCGGAAGTGGCCAGACCGCCAAGCAGATCATGGCGCCTGCCGTGCGCACCGCGGAAGCCAGCGCACCCGAGGCCAGCCTGCGGAAGCTGGCGAGGCGTTTCGTCGAGGCGGCGCGCCAGCACGTGTCGGAGAATTTCGACTATGTGGGCGACCGGTTCGCCGACGAAGCGCGCGCCATGTATTACGGGGAGGTCGAGACGCGTCCGATCTGGGGCGATACCACGCTCGACGAAGCCAGATCCCTGCAGGAGGAGGGTGTGCCGGCCGCACCGCTTCCCGCGCCGTTCGCGCCGCGTCGGCCCAAGCCCGAACAGGAGATGAACTGACATCAGTGTCTCGGTGCGGCGACCTGCGCGCGCGTGTCCGCTTGACCCCGGCGCGGCTGCGCGTAAGACGGGACAACATCATGCGGATGAGGACGGTTATGGCTTCTGCGGATCACACGCGCGGCAACATGGACATCAGCAGTCAGGAGGCGACCTGGCGTGGCTTCCTGAAGGGCAGCGTCTGGGGCGCGATGATCGTTTCTTTGCTGGTTGCCTATCTCACGCTCGCCCTTCCGCTGGGTATTCACTGGTTCATTGCCCTTGTCCTGTGTGCCGGTGCCGGCATTGTGGGCGGTATGCTGATGGGCATGGGTGGGGCCTGGATCGCCACAGTGATTGCGCTGGCAGGTCTTGCGATCGTCGTGCAGATCCTGATTGGCGTGTTCGGGCTTCTCCTCTGAAGCGCGGCCTGGCGAACCGGGAACCGGGTCGCCGTTCGGACACCTCCCAGGACGAGGCTCCCGGCCAGCAGGTCGCATTTGATCGCGACGCCGCCGGTTCAGCCCTCCTCGCACAGATCGCAGGTCGAGACGGTCGGGTCCAGGTCCAGTCGATGGACCGAGATGGCTTTGCCGCACGCCTCGCAATAGCCGAAACGGCCCGACTTCAGGCGGTCAAGGGCGGCATCGATACGGCCAAGGTCATGGTCCGACGGTGGTTTCACCGCAGGCCGCGGGGCGCGCAGACGATCGTGGAGTCGGTCGACTTTCCAATCCATGGCTCGGATGCTGCGACGACGTTAGGCGCTTGGCAAGCGGCACCGGGTTCAACTTGATTGAAACACGCGGCCATGCCACGCCACCCCGATCCCCGGAGGGAGCCCCCTGTGTCCGTTCCGCCCCTGCAGCTTGACAACGTAACGAAGCGGTTCGGTCGGTTCATCGCCGTCGACCGGCTGAGCCTTACCGTACCCGAGGGGGCAATCGTCGGCTTCCTGGGGCCGAATGGGGCCGGTAAGTCGACGTCGCTGCGCATCGCGCTGGGGGTGATGTCGCCTGACAGCGGACACGCGGCCCTGTTCGGTCGGCGGCCCGACGTGCACGGCCTGACGCGGGTGGGCTTCCTTCCCGAGGAACGCGGCCTCTACCGCAAGATGACACCGCTCTCGCTGATCGCGCACTTCGCCCGGCTGAAGGGCCTGTCGGCGGCACGTGCCCGTATGCGGGCGATGGAGTTGCTCGACATGGCCGGGCTGGGCGCCTTTGCCCGGTCACGGATCTCGAAACTGTCGAAGGGCATGGCGCAGAAGGTGCAGATCCTCGGTGCCCTGGCCCACGAGCCGGACCTGTTGATCCTCGATGAGCCCTTTTCCGGTCTCGATCCGGTCAATCAGCAGGCGCTTGAGTCTCTCATCCGGGATCAGCATGCCCGTGGCGCGACCATTCTGTTCTCGACCCACGTCATGGAGCATGCCGAGCGTCTCTGCGAATCGATCGTCATGGTGGCCGGGGGACGAAAGGTGTTCGACGGCTCCCTCCACGAGGCGTTCTCCCAGCTCGCCCGTGGGGCACGGATCGCCGTCGCCGATGGAGATGACCTGGCCGGGCGGCTTGCGCCTGCAGGCTTCAGCGCCCAGGCGCTCGGCCGTTCAGGCGACGGCGCGGACACGTGGTGGCGGGTCGACTTGCCGCCGGGGCGCGACGCGCAGGACGCCCTGCGCGCTGCCCTGGAACGCGGCGCACCGATCCGCGGCTTTGCGCCTGAGGACACCCGGTTGCGCGACGTCTTTGTCGCGCTCGCCGGCGTCGATCCAGACCGGGATGCGCCCGCCATTGCCACCGCCTCCACGAAAGGGATGCCTGGATGATCCGCTCGGTCTATCTGATCGCCCGCCGCGACTATCTTGGCTATGTGACCGCGTGGGGATTCTGGCTTGGCCTGCTGCTGACACCGGTCCTGCTGGGCGCCGGCATGTCGGCGCCCCTTCTGGCGGCCTCCAGCCAGCCCGTGCGCCATTTCGCCGTTCTTGATGCCACCGGAGCCTACACCCAGGCGGTGGATGCTGTGATGGCGGAGCGCCGCCGCTCCATGGCGCGGGACCTCATCGAGGCCGGTCAGCTGATGGGAGAGGATGGTGGCGAAACGCTGGCCCGGTTCGAGGCCGCCCTCGAGACGGGTGCAGATCCCGATGCGGCGCTGAAACTGGCAACGGGCGACTCCGTCCTGTCATTGCCGCCGCCGGATTTCGAGCGGGTCACGCCCCCGGCCGATACGCTGGAGGCGCTGCGCCCGTGGCTTCTGGGAGAGCGTGTCCTGGAAGGGCAAGGCGGCAGTCAGGCGCCGCTCTTCGCGGTGCTGCGCGTGACCGATACCGGTGTCGAGTACTGGAGCGAGAATGTCACCGTGACAGGACTGAAATCTCTCGCGAGGCGGGCTGCAGAGCGGCTTGCGCGCGAGGAGGTGTTCGCCGACGCGGGGGTCTCGCTCGCGCTTCTAGACGAGGTCGAATCGCGCACGCCCGAACTCATCGAACAGCGGGTGCGTGAGGATGCCGGCGCCGATGCGCAGGTGACCCTGGCAGACCGAGCACCGTTCATTGCCAGCGTCGCCGTCGCCTTCTTTCTATGGACCCTGGTCTTTTCCGTGGTGAACTACCTGTTGATGGGTACGATCGAGGAACGGTCGAACAAGATCTTCGATACTCTTCTGACGTCCGTCCGCCTGCCGGACCTTCTGGCAGGAAAGCTGATCGCGGTGCTTGCCGTCTCGCTAACGCTGATGCTGGCCTGGTCGGCCTTTGGTGGATTGATCGCCCTGGCAGTCGGCAACGCCCTTTCACCCGAGGCGATGGAGACCGTCTCCACGCTCGTGTCGGCTGCCCTCGCGCCGGGGCTGATGCTTCCGGCATTGGCCAGCTTCCTGTTCGGCTACCTGATCTATGGCACGGTGTTTCTGGCGCTGGGCTCTCTCTGCGACACGATCCAGGAGGCCCAGACCCTGATGTCGCCATTGCTGATCCTGCTGATGGTGCCGCTGTTCATGCTGATCGTGGCGATCGGCGATCCGACCTCGCCGATCCTCTCCTTCATGTCCTGGATTCCCCTGTTCACGCCCTTCCTGCTCATCCTGCGGATACCCACGGACCCACCGGTCTGGGAGGTGCTCGCGCAGCTCGCCCTGATGGCGGGGACAGCCTTCGTTATGCTCGCCGTTTCGGCCAGGGTCTATCGCGCGGGTGCTGTGCACGGTGCCAGCGTGAACGATGCGCTGCAGTGGATGCGCCATCTTGGCCGCGGGCCCGCCGCCTGATGCCGACCCTCGACCCGGTCTGACGGGGCAGGCGCTCAATCGAATGCAGGGCGCCGCTTCGGGCTGCTGCAGACGCGAGCCAAAGCGCCGGGGTGTCGTTCCGTTCGCAAGCGAATCCGATTGCCCCGCACTTGCCTCAAACGTCGACTTCGGCTTCCAGCGCGTTCTCCTGGATGAAGTCGCGCCTGGGCTCGACCACATCGCCCATCAGCTTGGCGAACATCTCGTCGGCCTCATCGGCATGCTCCACGCGGACCCGCAAAAGCGTGCGCGCCTCGGGATCGAGCGTCGTTTCCCAAAGCTGGCTGGCATTCATCTCGCCCAGCCCCTTGTAGCGCTGGATCTTCAGCCCCTTGCGCCCGGCGTCGAGCACCGCGTTCAGCAGCGACATGGGCCCGTAGACCGGGGTTTCGCCGGACTTGTCGTTTCGCAGTACGGAGGGTTCGACATACAGGTCCCGCAGGGCGCCGGCACGCTCATTCAGGCGCTGCGCGTCCTGGCTGGAAAGCAGCCCGGCATCCAGTGCGGCCTGGTCTTCGACCCCCCGGACCATGCGCGACAGGCGCAGGGTTCCGTTCGTGAAACTGGCCGTCCAGTTGTCCTCGCCTTCTTCGGCGACCCAGTTCATCCGCTCTGCGGTCCGCTGTGCCTCCTCGTCGCCGGCTGCGGGGTCAAGTGCGCCGGCCAGGGCAGCCTGCTCGACGAGGCTGCGGGAGGCACGCAGCGCGAGGCGGTCGAGCGTGGCACAGAAGCCGGCAGCCTGGCGAACCCGGTCGCGCAGATCCTCTCCGGCGATCTGCGTGCCATCGGCCAGGATAAGGGCCTCTCCCGATGTGCCCTCCTCGATCAGGTAGTCTTCCATTTCCTGATCGTCCTTGATGTAGCGCTCCGACCGGCCGCGGGTCACCTTGTAGAGCGGCGGCTGGGCGATGTAGAGATAACCGCGCTCGATCACCTCGGGCATCTGCCTGTAGAAGAAGGTGAGAAGAAGGGTGCGGATGTGCGCGCCGTCCACGTCTGCGTCTGTCATGATGACGATCTTGTGGTAGCGCAGCTTCGTGATGTCGAAGTCGTCCCGGCCAATGCCCGCACCCAGGGCGGTGATCAGGGTGCCGACCTGGTCGGACGACAGCATCTTGTCGAACCGGGCCCGTTCCACATTGAGGATCTTGCCGCGCAGCGGGAGAATGGCCTGGTTTTCGCGCGAGCGTCCCTGCTTGGCCGATCCGCCGGCAGAATCTCCCTCGACAATGAAGATTTCCGATTTTGCGGGATCCTTTTCCTGACAGTCTGCAAGCTTGCCGGGCAAGGACGTGATGTCGAGCGCGGATTTCCGTCTGGTCAGCTCCCGGGCCTTGCGGGCGGCCTCACGTGCGGCCGCCGCTTCGACGATCTTCGCCATGATCGCCTGCGCCGGTTTCGGATTTTCCTCGAACCACTCGCCGAGCTTTTCCGCCATCACGCTCTCGACGATCGGGCGGACTTCCGACGACACCAGCTTGTCCTTGGTCTGGGAAGAGAATTTCGGGTCCGGCACCTTCACCGAGAGGACGCAGGTCAGCCCTTCGCGGGCGTCGTCGCCGCTGATGGCCACCTTTTCCTTCTTCGCGGCTCCGGACTCCACGGCGTACTTGTTGATGATACGGGTCAGCGCCCCCCGGAAGCCTGCCAGATGCGTCCCGCCATCGCGTTGCGGGATGTTGTTGGTGAAGCACAGGGTCTGCTCGTGGTAGCTGTCATTCCATTCGAGTGCGGCTTCGACCGTGACCCCGTCGCGCGTATGCGAGACATAGACAGGTTCGGGGATCAGCGGGGTCTTCTGCCGGTCCAGATGCTCCACGAACGCCTTCACCCCGCCTTCGTACATCAGGACGGATTCGTACGGGTCGGGGCCTCTCAGGTCCTTGAACACGATCCGCACACCCGAGTTCAGAAAGGCGAGCTCGCGCAACCGGTGCTCCAGCGTGGCGCGATCATACTCCGTCCTGGTGAATGTGGAGGGGCTGGCCATGAAGCGGACCCGCGTTCCAGTAAACGGCCGCCCGTCGCTGCGTCTTGGGCTGTCGCCGGTCACACGCAAAGGAGCTTCCGTGCGTCCGCCTTCCACGAAGCGGACCAGGTGCTCCTTGCCGTCGCGATGGATGGTGAGCTCGAGCCAGTCCGACAGCGCGTTGACGACCGAGACGCCCACCCCGTGAAGTCCGCCCGAGACCTTGTAGGAGTTCTGGTCGAATTTCCCGCCCGCATGGAGCTGCGTCATGATCACTTCCGCAGCGGAAACGCCCTCCGTGGGATGGATCTCCACCGGGACACCCCGACCATTGTCGGTAATCTCCGCCGACCCGTCGGCGTGCAGGATCACCTGGACCTCGTCGGCGTGTCCTGCCAGGGCCTCGTCGATGGCGTTGTCCACCACCTCATAGATCATGTGGTGGAGACCGGAGCCGTCATCGGTGTCGCCGATATACATCCCCGGACGCTTGCGCACGGCTTCGAGGCCTTTCAGGACCTTGATGGAGCCTGCGCCGTATTCCGGCGTGTTTTCAACGGTATCGGCCATGTAGAACGGTCTCTTTTAATCGATTCGAAACTGCGCCCGTTATAGGGGGTTTCGGCCTTCAAGGGAAATCCGGCGGGCAGCGTGCCGCGGTGCGGAAGTACCCCGATCCGGCGTCCGGCGTTGCGTGAGCTTTGTCAAGAAAATCAGGGGGCAAGCGGACCGCCCGCCGGGGCTGCGGCTTGTCCGTATCCGGTGAATTGTCGACGGCTTCTGCTTTTGCGCCGGGCTGGCGGATCTTCAAGCCAACGAGAGTCGGCGACGATGCGCCAGGGTCTAGCTTGTGAGCGCTTTCTCAACGCGAACCGGTGCCCACTTCGCTGGAGAATACGTTAGCGCGCAGGATGGACGGTCCCGTCCTCGACCTGGAAGCGCTGGGCGCGCTCGCCGAAGGCCTCGAACAGCCCGCTTTCGGTGCCGGTTAGCCAGGCCTGGCCGCCCAGGTCGCAGATTTCGTCGAACAGGGCGGCGCGTCGGTCGCCATCCAGGTGTGCGGCGGCCTCGTCCAGGAGCAGAAGTGGCGCCGGCCCGTCAGCCCGCGCGCGAAGCGCGTGCGCAGAGGCCAGGATCAGGCCGATCAGCAGGGCTTTCTGCTGGCCTGTGGACGCATCCCGTGCCGGTGCGCCCGTCGGCCGGTGCATCACGCCCAGATCGGTCCGGTGCGGTCCCTTCAATGTGCGCCCGGCTCTGGCGTCGGCCCCGCGCATGGCGCGCAGGAGGTCCACGAGGCGGTCCCGCAGGTCGAACAGCCCGGCGCCCTGTCGGGCCAGGTGTTCAAGGTCGCCTTCCAGCGAAAGATCGGCTTTCGGAAACGGGCCGTCGGGGCGGGCGTCCACGGCCGCCTGCAGATCGTTCAGCACGTCGACCCGGTTGCGCGCGAGTTCCGCGCCCGCATCGGCCATCCGGGCTTCGAGCGCGTCAGCCCAACCGGGATCCACGTGCCCGCGCTCCAAGAGCGCGTTGCGTTCGCGCATGGCCTTCTCGTAGCGCGCCGCCGACGCGCCGTGTCCCGGAATGTGGGCCATGACCTGACGGTCGAAGAACCGACGGCGCTCTGAGGCGCCGCCCCGAAACACGCCGTCCATCGCAGGGGTGAGCCAGACGAGCCGTATCCGCTCCGCCAGGTCGCCGGCACCCGCCGCCGCTCCATCGACCCGCACCACGCGCTTGGGCGTGTCGCCGGACCTGTCGAGGCCCACGCCGACGGTCTGTCCCGCCAGGCTCGCGGCCACCGTCCAGAAACCGCCGGCGCCCTGGCGGGTCAGTTCGGTGAGGGTGGCACCGCGAAGTCCCCTGCCTGGACCCAGCTGGGAGACGGCTTCGATCAGATTGGTCTTTCCGGCGCCGTTCGGGCCATGCAGGCAGACATGCCGCGTGTCGAGCCGCAGATCGAGGGCGGCATAGTTCCGGTAGTCGGTGAGTCGCAGGCGGGTGAGCGCGGTCATGGGTCCAGCGTTCTGTCGGCCGGCGGGGCTCCCATGGACGGGCCGCTAGACCCGGAGTGGCATCAGCACGTAGCGCGCATGGGCGTCTGCGGGATCCAGGACAAGTGCGGGCGAGGCCGGGTCACTGAGCAGAAACTCGGCCTCGCTGGCCTCGATCTGGGCGGCGATATCGAGGAGATATTTCGCATTGAAGCCGATCTCCATCGGCTCACTGCCATAATCGGCCTCCAACTCCTCTTCGCCTTGACCGGTCTCGGCATGGTTTACCGCCAGGGTGAGGCGGCCGGCCTCAAGCGACATCTTCACCGAGCGCGAGCGTTCGGCCGAGACGGTGGCGACCCGGTCCACCGCGGACTCGAACGCCTTGTTGTCGATCACCAGGCGGCGCTCGTTCGACTTCGGGATGACGCGGGCATAGTCGGGAAACGACCCGTCAATCAGCTTGGCCGTCAGGACGGCGCGCCCGGCCCGCACCACGATCTTCGTGTCGGAGATCTCGAGCGCCACGGGCGCCTGGGTCGTGTCGATCAGGCGTCGGGCTTCGGCAATGGCCTTTCGCGGCACGATCACGCCTTCCAGGCCCTTGGCGCCCTCAGGTGCGGGGATCTCGGCCAGCGCAAGACGGTGGCCGTCGGTGGCCACGGTGCGCAGCACAGGCCCCGACTCGCCGTCCGTCGCGTGCAGGTAGACCCCGTTCAGATAGTAGCGGGTTTCCTCCGTGGAGATGGCAAACCGGGTCTTGTCGATCAGGCGGCGCAGGTCCTCGGGGGCGATCTCGAATCGCGTGGCGGTGTCGTCGGAGGCCATGGTCTGGAAATCCGTCGCCGGAAGTGTCGGCAGCGCGAAATTCGATCGGCCGGCGCGGATCGAGAGACGTTCGTTCTCCGGCTGCAGTTCGAGTTCGACATCGGCGCCGGATGGCAGCTTCCGGACAACGTCGAACAGCGTGCCGGCCGGCGCGGTGATCGCGCCTTCGCGCTCGATCCGGGCCTCCGCCGAATCGATGGCCTCGATATCCAGATCCGTGGCCGTCAGGGTCAGAGTTCCGGAACGCGCGGTCAGCAGCACGTTCGACAGGATCGGGATCGTATTGCGACGCTCCACGACGTTCTGGACATGGGACAGCGCATTGAGGAGGTCGCCGCGTTCGATGGTCAGTTTCATGGCCAGGCCTCTTGGTGTGGTTCTGCTGCCCGTTCCGGCGTCCCGAAAGAGCGGCGCGCGGCGGAAATCGGCCCGCCTCGAGACCGAGGCGGGCCGACACACTTGGACAATTCGCACAAAATGCAAGCCCCCGCAGGGTTATTGCGATGCCTGCAGGTCGTACACCGCATCACGGACGCGCTCCACATGGTCGGCAACGTCGGGATGTGTGCCAAGCAGCTTCGCAATCTTGCGCACCGCATGAATGATGGTGGCGTGGTCGCGGCCGCCGAACGCATTGCCGATCTGCGGGTATGACTTGGTCGTCATGTCCCGGCAGAGATACATCGCGATCTGCCGAGGATACACCAGGTTTTGCGCCTTTGACGGAGATTCCAGTTCCGACTTGGACACGCCGAACACCCGCATGGCCGCCTTCTTCACCACTTCCAGCGTCGGCGCCTTCATCTCGCCCTGCTGGCGGCGCACGACGGCTTCCAGCATCTTCATGTCGGGCGCCTGGGGCTCCCGGCTACCGATGCAGGCCTCCGCATAGAGGCTCCACAGCACGCCGCACAGCTCCCGGCCGGGACCGCGGACCCGCCGACAGATCCAGGCCGCCAGCTCCTCGTCGACAATGAAGGCGGGCTGTTTCGCCTGCAGGAGCTGCGCATGGGTGCGCACGATCTCCAGGCGCATCGCGTCATCAGGCAGGCCGACTTCCGCCGTCGTGGCCCCGCGCAGCTCGCCCTGAAGGCTTGCCGACAGGCCCTTCAGCTCGCCCGCCCCGGCATCGGCCGTCAGCACGACGGTCCCGCCATTGGTCCGCACCGCCCGGATGTTCGCGAAGAACTCCGCCTCCGATTTCGGCCGCTTGGCGATCCATTGAAGATCGTCGATCAGCAGGATGTCGCCGGACCTGACATGGGCCTTCAGCGCGCGGGTATCGCGTGCCATGGCACCGTCCACATATTCGGAGGAGAACATCTCCGCCGTCATGTAGACCACGCGCCGTCCCGATCCGTCGGACACGATGGCCTGCTGCGCCGCCGACAGGAGATGGGTCTTGCCCGTGCCCTGCTTCCCATGCAGCAGGACCAGACCGCCCATGATGGGCTCGCCCGCCGCGATGTGGCGCATGATCCGGACGGCCGCCTCGTTCGACGGGCCCGTCACAAGCGTGTCGAACGTCTCATGCAGACGGTCGGGGGACACGCCGGCAGCCCGCGCCTCCGCGGCGCCGGTTTCAGCCGGCATGGTGGAGGCTGCAGCTCCGTCCGCCTCCGTGCCGGGGTCCTGCGCCCAGGGGTCGCCGACCAGGTCCTGCAGAACAGGGGCCTCGGTCGCCCAACAGGCGAGCCGCAGCCGCCGCTGCTTGGCATCATGTGCCCGCCAGATGCGCTGGATCAGGCGTGTGTGTTCAGACCCGACCCGGTCAAAAGTATACCGCGTACGCGTGGCGATCACGACTTCGCCTTCAACTTCTGCGACAAATCGAAGGTCGCTGATATACCGGTTATAATCGTCGGCGGTCACGCGCCGCCGAAGGTCGCGCGCAACCTTGTGCCAGATTTCCGGCGCGCCAGCCGTTTCCTGCTCCCGACGGGTCTTTCCCGGGCCTGAAGTTCTTTCATTTTCTGCTTGCGAGACCATTATGGTTCGCCCCCTTATCGCTGTGCACCTCAGATACCAACTGCACACACACGCCTTCCTGCCCCGCGCCCGAAAACGCGACCCCTTGATACTCAGTGCTCGGAAGAACTTCGTTGGTAAATGGAAGCTAGCCAAGCGGTCCAAATCTGGCAATACCGTTTCACGGCTCCCCGGCCAAAGAATCCATCTTGACTTTCGCTTTAGGTCGCACTGGATCAATAAAACAAAGTAAAAACAACGTATTTTATAAGCCGGGCAGGCTTGCGTTAACCCGCCGCAGGGCTGGCGGACACGGACACGGTGCGCCGTTTGGCGGCACGCGTTCGCCCATTGGCCACAGGCGCGATTTTTCGCGCGTTTTGACCTATTTGGGGGTTGACCGAAGCGCCGTTTTTCACCCTTCGCACGCGGTCGTGATCCGCCCTGAGCGCGCACAACGGCAAAGCGAGCCGGGCGGAAGGCCGCCGGCTGAACATGAGTGGAGTTTGTCCTGGCGTGTGACGGGCGGCGACGTCGCGGGCCGCCCGAGCGGCCGGAGGCGGGCCTAGCCCATCGCCCTGACGCGGCGGCTGAGACGCGAGACTTTCCGCGCCGAAGTGTTCTTGTGCATCACGCCCTTGGTCGCGGCGCGCATAATTTCCGGTTGTGCCTCGCGCAGCGCATTCTGGGCCGCCGACTTGTCGCCCGAGGCAATGGCTTCCTCGACCCGGCGCACGAAGGTGCGCACACGCGACCGGCGAGCCTTGTTGATCTCGGTACGGCGCGCGATCTTGCGCACCATCTTCTTGGCAGACTTCGTGTTGGCCATGCTGACTGTATCTCCGTAGGTCCCGGCTCGGACAAGGCGCGGGTTATGACGCCAAGGGCCCGCGGCGTCAAGGCGATGCGACGCCCGCCGGGGCGGTGGGGCCTGGCACCGTCGGCCTGCGTCAGTCTGCCGGATTGGGCGGCTTGAAATGCGGCGCCCGCTTCTCGAGCGCGGCTTCCATGCCTTCGTTCTGATCGTCCGTGGCGAACAGGGACTGCAGGGCCCGTCGCTCGAACAGGAGGCCGGCCTGGAGCGTCGTTTCGTAGGCCGACTGCACCAATTCCTTGATGGTCAGCGTGGCGGCATAGGGCATGGCCGCAATCTTGCGGGCGAGCGCGCGCGCTTCGTCCAGGAGGTCGTCTGCGGCAATCACCCGGCTGACCAGACCGCAGCGCTCCGCCTCCTCGGCTTCCAGCGCGCGCCCGGTCAGGCAAAGCTCCATCGCCTTCGACTTGCCGATCAGACGGGTCAGCCGCTGGGTGCCCCCCGCACCGGGCGAGATGCCCATGGTGATCTCATGCTGGCGGAACTTGGCCTTGTCGCCTGCCAGGATGATGTCGCACATCATGGCGAGTTCGCAGCCGGCCCCCGACGCGTTGCCGTTCACCGCGGCGATGATCGGGGTGCGCAATGCGGCGATCCGCGGCCAGGTTCCGCCCATCACATCATTAAAGAAGCTCTTGGGATAGGTGAGGTCTGCTAGCTCGCTGACATCGAGCCCGGCCGAGAACAGCTTTGGCGTTCCGGTCAGAACCACGCACCGGACCGCGCTGTCTGTGTCCAGGGCCTCAAGGGCCTCGACGAGCTCCCTCGCCATCTCGGCATTGATCGCGTTCAGGGCATCGGGACGGTTGAGGCTGACGGTGGCGATGGCCGCATCGGTGTCGCGGTCAACCTTCAGGGTCTCATACGTCATCTGGGAAAATCCTTCAGTCGACCTTGCCAGGGGGATGCAAGCGGGCCTCCGGGCCGTGGGCTCGGTCTGTCTTCGGGTGGAAGGCAATCATCTCCCTGCGCCCCGGCGGCATGTGCATCGGTCGTCCATGTCCTTGGGCATGTCCCGGGCGCTATACGCCATCGTGCGCCCGGCGTCACCCTGCCCGGTCGCGGGGAATTGGCGGGCGATCGTGGCGCGCGTCCCGCCCCGGTCAAAACGTGCTCGATTGAGGTGCCCCAAGGTACAGAATTTACGAAATACGCAATTGTTTACAGCAAATTATAGTACATTCTCTCATCATGGAGCATTAAAACTTTGGGTTAAAATTCCAGTAAAATCGCTATTTAAGCGAAAACATCTCAAGACTGCGACTTTTGTGACACACCCATTCCGAAAACATGACAGTCTTATCACATGACATTGACGCTCTTAAACCGCCCCGATTAGGCATGCCTCTAAGTCCAGCCAAAACGGCATGGGCTGCCAAAAAAACACATAGATGCAGATCGGAGGTTCCAAAGTGAACGGGTATTCCTGGAAATACCGCCTTCTGGCCTCGTCCGTTTTCGCGGGCCTGGTCTCGGCGGCAATCGGAACGCCTGCGCTAGCGCAGGAAACCGTGGAAGAAGCCAACAGCACGGCCGGCACGGCCGCCGAAGAGGTGAGCCGTCAGGAGACGATCCTGGTCACCGGTTCAAGGATCGGTCAGAGCAATTTCAGTGCGGCGACGCCTGTTGCGGTGTTCAACTCCGAACAGATCGACCTGACGGGGGCGGTGAATACGGCGGAATTGCTTCGCACACTGCCGGCCACGGGGGTCTCGGGCTTCACGTCGACCAATTCGAACTTCTTCACCCAGGGGTCGGGTGTGAACACGGTCGAGCTGCGCAACCTGTCCGAGGACCGGACCCTGGTTCTGGTCAATGGTCGTCGGTTCGTGGCCGGCGTCCCGGGGACCAATGCGGTGGACTTCAATTCCATCCCGACCGAATTCATCGAACGGGTCGACGTCGTGACCGGTGGCGCCTCGTCGATCTATGGTTCGGACGCCCTGGCCGGTGTGGTCAACGTGATCCTGAAGGACGACTTCGACGGGATGGTCGCCTCCTACCAGGGTGGCATCAGCGATTATGAGGATGACGAGACCCACAAGCTGTCGCTGACCTTTGGCACCGACTTCGCCGAGGGGCGGGGGAATGCGCTGGCCTCGATCTCCTACTCGACCGAGGGTGGGGTCTTCGCCCGCGACCGCGGCGAGCAGAACCGCGACGTGGACGGATTCTCCAACGCCTTTTTCGGTTTGGACAACTGGCAGGAGTCCCAGATTCCGTTCTACAGCTCGTTCTCCGAACGCGGGCGGATCCAGATCCCCGGCGTGGACGACGATTTCGTGTTCGACGAGCGTACCGGCGAGGTCCGTCCGTTCCAGTCTGCCGACGAGAATGGCGACCCCGTCGACGGGTTCAACCGTCAGGGCTTCCGCGCGATCGCGGTACCGACCGAGCGGCTCCTCTTCTCGTCGGTCGTGAACTATGAGGCGAACCGCTACGCCAACTTCTTCTTCGAGGGGACCTACGCCTCCACCGATACCCAGTCGGAGCTGGAGCCGTTCCCGCTGTCATCGGAAGACATCTTCGGCGACAACCTGGCCCAGCTCGTCGATACCGACGGGGACGGCGTGGAAGATGCCGGGCGCTTCGGGATTCCGATCCTGAACCCCTTCGTTCCGGAGGGTATCCGGGCGCAGGCCCGTCTCGGCGCCGACCTTGACGGCGATGGCGTGCAGGACATCGCAGACGAGGACCTGGTCGTCGGCTTCGCCCGGCGGACGACGGAACTCGCCCAGCGTGGCGCCGACAACCTCCGTCAGACCGCACGTGCGGTGATCGGCATGGAAGGCGACGTCTACGACACCGACACCTGGACCTATGAGGTCAGCCTGAACATTGGCCGCACGACCCAGGCCCAGCGGTCGACCGGGCAGATCAACGTCGTCAATTTCCGCAACGCGCTGAACGTGACGGAGCAGGACGGCGAGCTGGTCTGCGCCGACGAGATCGCCCGGCTACAGGGGTGTGCGCCGATCAACATCTTCGGCGAAGGGTCCATTTCGCAGGAGGCTGCGGCCTATACCCGTGCGCCATCTTCAGTGGATGCGGAAGTGACGCAGTTCGTCGCCAACGCCTTCGTGACCGGCGAGATCGGCCTCAATTCGCCCATGGCGGAAGAGCCGGTGAAGACGGTGATCGGTGCGGAGTACCGCTCCGAGCGTTCGGAGGTCGTTCCGGATGCGCTGAGCCAGGTGGGCCTCAACGCCGGCAACATCTCCCCGGTCGTCCGGGGCGACTTCCAGGTAGCGGAAGCGTTCGCGGAGCTTGAGGTGCCGCTGATCCAGGGTCGGCAGTATGCCGAGGATCTGACGGTCAATCTTTCGGCGCGGGCGTCGGACTACACCACGGTGGGCCAGACCTTCGCCTGGGCGACGAACGTCCAGTACAGCCCGGTGGAGAGCCTGCGCTTCCGTGCCCAGTATGCCGAGGCAGTGCGTGCGCCGAACATCTCCGAACTGTTCCAGCCCCTGTCGGAGACCTTTGAGGGCGGCGACGACCCGTGCCGCGGGGCCACCCTGTCAGGTGGCCAGCCGGCCTTCCTGAACACGGCGAACGATGCCACGAGCGGTGTGGATGCCTCGACGGTGGGCAGCCCCACGGCGCAGGCCTGCCTGGCCGACCCGCTCGTTGCGGCCCGCGTGGACCGTGACGGCGCGTTCGTGCCCAGTCAGGCGGAAGACCAGGGGATTGGCGGCTTCAATGGCGGCAACGAGAACCTGGCAGAGGAAACCGCCCAGACCATTACCCTCGGCGCTGTGGTGACGCCGCGCAGCGGGAATGAGTGGCTCGACCGGCTCGCCCTGAGCATCGACTACTACAACATCGAGATCGAGGACGCGATCACCACGATCGACCGCCAGGTCTCGCTGGACCAGTGCTACGAGGAGAGCGGGGGCACCTATGATCCCTCGACGGTGTTCTGCGAGAACATCGTGCGCTACGACAGCGGGCCGTTCCTGGGTGCGGTGAACGAGCTGAACGCAATTCAGCAGAACATCGCCACGATCAAGACGGCCGGTGTCGACGTCCAGGCCTCCTACACGCTTCCGTTCAACGACGTGTTCACCAACACCGACTATCCGCTCGGTGAACTGACCGGCTCGCTGAACTACGGTTACATCGACACCTATGAGCGGGAAGACTTCCCGGGTGCCGAGCCCCAGGAGTTCGCCGGGTCGTCCGGGATCTTCGAGCACGAGTATCTGCTCGGGCTGGTGTATCGTAACGGCGGCCTGACGGTTGCCTACGACATCAACTGGCTGGACGAGGCCGGTCTGGATACGCCCGACGACGATCTTCGGGTGCCATCTGCCACGTTCCAGGACATCCAGGTGCGCTACGGCTTCGACATGGGGCTGGAACTGGTCGCCGGTGTGGACAACATCGCCGACGAGTTCATCCGGTACGGCGGCGGCTTCGACGACACCGGCACGTATACCGATGCCGCGATCTACGATGCCATCGGCCGGCGCTACTATGCCGGGTTCCGGTTCGAATTCTAAGCGCACGCGAAAAAGCGTTATGCGATAGGGCGGCGGCCTCCCGGGAGGCCGCCGTTTTTTTTGAACTGGCGCATCGCTCGCGGCGTGCGTGTGCGACGAAAATGACACAACCTATACAAAAGTATGTCGCTTTCGCGACGCGGCGTTGACGATTCTCCCATTGCGCGCATTAGCAGAAAACACAACCGGCGTGATAGCCGGATGCGGCATGCACGCCGCGCTGATGCGATGCAGAACGGAGGATCTACCCCATGCACACGCCTGAATGGAAGTCGCGCCTGCTGGCGTCATCGGTCCTGATCGGGACGACGCTGGCCCTCGCGGGCCCAGCCGCCGCACAGGACGCCGCAGAAGAAGAAAGCCGTCAGGAGACCGTCTTCGTCACCGGGTCGCTGATCCCGCAGATCGGGAACCTGGTCGAGACGAGCCCGGTGACCACGATCGGCACGGTCGACTTCCAGACCCGCGGGGTGCTTCGCGCCGAGGACATGATCAACACGTTGCCGCAGGCCTTTGGTGCCCAGGGGTCCAACCTCGCCAATGGCGCGACCGGCACCGCAACGCTCGACCTGCGCAGGCTCGGCACGTCGCGCACCCTGGTGCTGCTGAATGGCCGGCGCCTGCCCTATGGCTCGATCAACACCGTGGGGCCGGACATCAACACCATCCCGTCCGCGCTGATCGAGAAAGTCGACATCCTGACCGGCGGTGCGTCGGCGACCTATGGATCTGACGCCTTGGCTGGCGTGGTGAACTTCCAGCTCAAGGACGATTTCGAGGGCTTCCGGATCGATACCAACTACTCCTTCTTCCAGCACAAGAATGACGGCGACCTGCAACCGCTTCTGGAGGAATTCGCCGAGATCAATCCGGATCAGTATTCGGTTCCGACGGGGAGCACCATCGACGGGGAATCGATCGACATCACGGCCGTGGCGGGTGGCGAGTTCGACAGCGGGCGGGGGCGTATCTCGGCCTTTGCCAGCTTCACGAACACCAACGAGATCCTGCAGGGCAGCCGGGACTATTCGCAGTGCGCCCTGGGAACCCGAAACAGCGGCGAGGAGTTCACCTGCTCGGGCTCGCCGACCAATCAGCTTGCCAATCTGCTGGACCTGGACGCCGATTATGCGTTCCCGAACGGGAGTGCCTGGGCCCGGGTCGCCCCGGACGGCAGCGGTACGTTCATCAGCCGGGACTTCGCGACGGATACATTCAACTTCAACCCGTACAACCACTACCAGCGCCCGAGCGAGCGCTTCACGTTTGGCAGCTTCGTCAACTTCGAGGTTCGGCCCGGCATGGAAGCCTATGGCGAGTTCATGCTGGTCGACAATTCGACAAACAGTCAGGTCGCGCCGTCCGGCGTGTTCGGTCTGGGTGTCAGCGGGGACAATGGCGGGCTGAACTGCGACAACCCCTTCCTGTCCGACCAGCAGCGCGATTTCATCTGTGGCGAGATCGCCGACGGCGTGCTCGACATCGACGATGACGGCAACCCGGTCCTCGACGGGGAGCCGGACCGGGCCGCACTGGAAGCCGATGCCATCGCCCCCTTCCTGATCCTGCGGCGCAATGTCGAAGGCGGGAACCGGGTCGAAGACATCAGCCACACAACCTATCGCGGCGTGATCGGCCTGCGTGGCGATTTCGGCGATACGCCGCTCAGCTACGACCTGACGGCGATCTATGCCAACGTCCGGCGCGCGGAGGTCTACAACAACGATCTTTCGAAACGGAAGATCGCCAACGCCCTCTACGCCGTCGAGGATGAGGACGGCAACATCGTGTGCCGGGTGAATGCCGACGACGATCCGTCGAACGACGATGCGGCATGCGCGCCCTACGACATCTTCTCCCCCTCGGGCCCTTCGGCGGAATCGGTTGCCTACGTTGCGTCGCCCCTGCATCGGGACGGTGACGTGACCCAGACGGTCGTCACAGCCACGCTGGCCGGGCCGCTGGAGTCCTATGGGCTTATCATGCCCTGGGCGGAGGATGGTCTCGCCTTCGCGGCGGGTACCGAGTATCGGCGCGATTATCTCGATAGCCGTCCCGACGCGGGATACCAGGCCGATGACGGCGCTGGCCAAGGCGGGCCGACGCCGCCGGTTTCGGGCACTCAGGAAGTCTGGGACCTCTTCGGCGAATTGAACGTGCCGCTCATTCAAGGCCGGCCGGGTATCGAGCAGTTGGGGGTCGACGCGGCCTATCGCCGGTCGATCTATGACAGTTTCGAAGCCGATACCTACAAGTTCGGGGCGGAGTACGCGCCCTCCGAGGACATCCGCTTCAGGGCCTCGTTCCAGCGTGCCGTTCGCGCGCCGAACATCTTTGAACTGTTCTCTCCCAACAGCATCGGGCTCTTC
The DNA here is from genome assembly GCA_964492485.1 of uncultured Hyphomonadaceae bacterium. GTDB lineage: Bacteria > Pseudomonadota > Alphaproteobacteria > Caulobacterales > Hyphomonadaceae > UBA5336. The sequence goes on from CAZBKM010000007.1 coordinate 110,022, forward strand.
GATCTCGCCGAAGGCTCGAACGGGCTTTACGACCCTTGTGCGGGCGAAGATCCGGCCGCCACGTTCGAGCAGTGCGCGCGGACGGGCGTGACGGCAGCCCAGTATGGGGAAATCGCCGACAATCCGGCCGGTCAATTCAACAATCTGACAGGTGGCAACACGGACCTGGAGCCTGAGTCTTCGGATACGGTCACGGTCGGTTTCGTGGCAACCCCACGTGCCGTTGAAGGCCTGACGGTTTCGGTCGACTATTTCGATATCGAGGTCGAAGACCTGATCGATACCGTTTCGGAGAACCTCGCGCTCACCAACTGTCTCGAGACCGGCAGCGAATACTTCTGCTCGCTGATCAATCGCGGCGCTGGTGGGACCCTGTGGGCAAACCCGACCGGCTATGTGATCGCAACCGACATCAATACCGGATCGCTGTCGACGAGCGGCGTCGACATCCAGGCCCGCTACACGAAGGACCTGGACAGCTATGGCAGCTTCACCTTCGACTATGTGGCGACCTGGCTGGAAAGCCTGGAAACGGTGCCGCTGCCCACATCGGGCCCCGACGAGATCTATGATTGCGTCGGCTATTATGGCGCGTCCTGCGGTGCTCCGAACCCGGAGTATCGCCACAAATTCGACGTGGAGTGGACGAACAACCGGAAGCTGACCCTGTCGGGCACCTGGCGCTATTATGGCGAAGTGGATGTTGCCGCGTCGTCCAGCCAGCCGGCCCTTGCCGGGTCCTTCGCGCCCGTCAACGAGACCTTCGATGCACAGAGCTATTTCGACGTCGCGGCCGTCTACGACCTCAGCGAAAAGGTGACACTGCGCACCGGCGTAAACAATATCGCTGACGAGGATCCGCCGTTAAGCTCGATCGTGGGGACCGCGCCGGGCAATGGCAATACCTATCCCCAGGTCTACGACGCGTTCGGCCGCTATGTGTTCTTCGGGGCAACCCTGAACTTCTAGAGCGAGTTCGGCGCAAACGGACCCGGTTGCGAACCGATACTTGCGCAAGAACAATGATTTAAAGCGACGGTCTGGAGTGAAACGAAAGACCGGCGCGTTAGGTCCAAGCCAAGATACGACGAGACGACGGACGGCGGCCTCCCAGGGGGCCGCCGTTTTCTTTCGCACTTGCGGGCACTGTCAGGCGCCGGTCCACCAGCGTGCATAAAGTGCCGTCGGCAGAAGCCGCTCACTGGCCGACTGGCGCAGCGCCATTTCGCCCGTTTCCATCCGCCCTCCCAGATCCGCGACGCGGTCGGCCAGCGTCTGCGACAGGGCGAGGTAGGACAGTCGGACGGCGTACACCGTGGCGATGACGAAGAGTGGATCGGGTGACAGAAGACCCCGCACCCCGTCGAGCAGGGTCGGAAAGTCGGTCTCGAAGCGCCACGTCTCCGATTTTGGACCGCGCCCGAATTTCGGCGGGTCGAGGACGATCCCGTCATAGGTTCGTCCCCGGCGTCGTTCCCGGGCAACGAACTTCATCGCATCATCGGCGATCCAGCGGACGGGTGCATCCTGAAGGCCAGAGAGGCGCTGGTTCTCCTGCCCGAAACGGTTGGATTTCGGGCTGGCGTCCAGGTGGACGACTTCGGCTCCGGCGGCGGCGCAGGCAAGTGACATGAGCCCGGTATAGCCGAACAGGTTCAAGACACGGACGGGCCGTCCCGCGGCTGCAATCCGGTCACGGGCAAACTGCCAGTGAACGCTGTGTTCCTGGAATACGCCAAGATGCCGGAACGGTGTCCGGCGTGCGTCGAAGCGAAGATCCCGCCAGGACATGGGCCAGGTGTCGGGAAGGTCCGGACGTCGCGTCTGCCATCGGCCTCGCTCGTCATCTTCCACCTTCGTGTCGAACACGGCGTCGGCCTGCCAGGTGTCCAGCGGCCGGGCCGGGTCCCAGTAGGCCTGGGGGTCCGGCCGGTCGACGGTCTGGGCGCCAAACCGCTCCAGTTTGCGGCCGTGCCCGCAATCCAGAAGGGCGTAATCCTCCCAGTCTTCGGCGATCAGGAGGCGCGTCTCGGTCGTCAGGCTCATGGTCTCGCTGCGCCGTCGAAATCGCGTTGGCGCCAGGCCTCATATGTGAGGATGGCTGTTGCCTGGGCCAGGTTCAGACTGTCGGCGCCGCCGCGCATGGGGATGCGGACCAGATGATCGCACAGGCCTTCCACCGACCCTGGCAGACCAGCCTGTTCGTTACCCATCAGAAGGATCGTGCGGGCGCCATATACGGCCGCGTCGTGTCGGGTTGTGCCAGTCATGCTGGCCGCGACCAGGCACGCCGCGCCGCGCGCCCGCCAGTCGAGCAGATCGGCGACGCTGGCGCTGGCGATCGTCACGTCGAAGAGCGACCCCATGGAGGCGCGCACCGCCTCGACACTGAACGGATCGCAGCAGGTTTCGACGAGGATCACGCCATCTGCGCCGGCACAGTCGGCGGTGCGCAGGATCGTTCCGAGATTTCCCGGGTCGCGCACTTCGTAGAGGGCGATGTAAAGGGCGCCATCGGCCAGCTCGGGCAGGTCGCCCACATGCATGTGACGCTGGCGAAACGTGCCCAGCGCCGTTTGCGGATTGTCCTTGCGCGCCATCCGCCCCATCAGCGCGTCGCCGGCCAGCACGATGCGGGCGCCGGCGGCCTCCGCCCGCCCGGCCAGAGCCGTCAGGTACGGGCGGTTGGCGACGTCACGACCAAGCACCAGCGTCTCAAGTGTCCAACCGGCTGCTAGCCCCTGTTCGACGATCCGAGCCCCCTCTGCGAGAAACAGCCCGGTTTCCGATCGGGCTTTCTTGCGATCCAGGGAACGGATCGTCTTCACTATAGGGTTCGATGCGCTTGTAATTATGTCATAGTCGGAGGTCATGTCTCGCGATAAGTTTCATGTTCGACGCGTGATCTTGCCAGAACTTGAGGGGGTTCTGGAAAGGAGGGGGACAGAATGCGGGCATTCGATGCGCTCGTTACCGTGGCGGCGTTCTCGGCGCTAGTCGCCATGCTGGCTTGGGCGTCAATCACCATTCCCGGCCGCGCGACCTCGCTTCAGGCGAAACTGCAGGCGTCGGCAGCACAGGCGCTGGAGCTGCGCGGTCATGGCTGGGCCCGGGTGCGCATGGAAGGGCAGGCGGCTGTTCTGATCGGCCGGGCGCCCGACGCCGCAGCGGAATTGACCGCGATCGAGGCCGTGCGCACGTCGTCGGGCAGCGGTGGGTATCTCCTCGGCGGAGTGACCAGGGTCCGACGTGTCGAGACGCCTGTCGAGACGAATGGTGAGGACGGCCTCGCAGCCCTGGTCGCGCCGATTTTTTCGCGCGACAAGCCCGCATGATTGCGATACCTCGGCCCGGAGCCGGCGTCCCCAGGCCCGCTGCGGCCCCGCGGTCCGCGCCCCCCGGGCGCCGCGCGAACTGGATTGGAGTGCGTGATGGTGTGGCTCGTCAGTCATATTTGGGTGCTGGTTGCCGGAACCGGTCTGCTGGCCTTCGCCTTTGGTCTGGGGCTTCGGGGGCTGATGCTGCGCGGCAAGCTCCGGCGCACGGAAGTCGAACGCGATGTGGCGGTCACCGAGCTTGAGCAGGCCCGCAGCGAAATCGAGGCCCTTTACGGTGCCCAGCGCAAGCTGCGCGGCGAGGGAGATGCTGCGGAAGGCGCGCGGTTGCGCGAGGAACTCGCTGCGCGCGAGGAGAAGCTGGCGCGCCTGACCAGCGAATTGTCCCGGTCCAAGGAGGAACTCGACGCGCTGAAGGCCGCCGCCTTGGCGCGCAGCAGCGACCCTGCACCGCAGGCGGCTGATCCGTCCAGCGAGGCCGAGCCCGGCGGAGCGGTCAGTGACGCGACGGCCCTTACATGGCGCAATCGCTACCTGGAATCGCGTGTGCGCTATCTCGAGGAGCGGGTGCAGGCCCTCGTCGCCACTCCGTCGGCGGACGCTCCTCAGGCGGACCTGGATCAGGGCGCGGCCGACACGCCGGCCGGCACGGGCATCGAATCGGCCATGGCGCGCTGGCAACTCGACTATCTCAAGACGCGGGTCAGGGTGCTTGAGGACAAGGTCGCCCGCCAGGCCGACCGCGCGGAGGCCGGCACGGGTGGCTCTGGGGTCGCCGAGCCGGCGGCGCGCGCCGAAACCGTGGATGAGGAGCTGGCACGGCTGCGCTGGCGAAACCGCTATCTCGAGGGCCGGCTGGCCTATCTGGAAGAGCGTGGGGAGCCTGAGGAAGCTGCGCCGGCCGCGCTCGAGGATGTGGCCAAGGGCGAGACCACCGACGGGCACGAGGTCTCCGGGGAGTCGGCGACCGCGGCGCCGGAAGCCGATCCCGCCTCCGACGCGCCCCCTTCGCCAGACATGCCCGCGACCTCGTCGTCCGACCTCGCCGATGATCCGAAAGCCTATGTCTATCGCCCGACCCTGACGGGAGACGATCCGCTTGCCAGCGATGAGGCCGACGAGATGAAGGATGCACCCCATCCGGCAGCCACCATGCTCGCCTCCCTCGACCGACAGGCGGAGATACAGGGTGGGTCAGAGGGCGTCGTGCCCGCGCGGCCCGACGCCCTGGAAAAGCCCCGGGGCGGGCGCGGCGACGACCTGACGGAAATCCAGGGCGTCGGACCGCGCATTCAGGATGCGCTCAACGGCCTCGGTATCTTCCACTTCGACCAGGTTGCGGCCTGGTCGCCCGAAAATGAGGCCTGGATCGACGATTATCTGAACTTCGCGGGGCGGGTCGCACGCGAGCGCTGGGTCGAACAGGCACGGGTACTGGCCGACCGGAACTAGCCCGACGCGTTCAACAAGGGTTCAGTGGCAGACGGCTACGGGATGTTGAGCGAAGTGGGAGCCGGTTCGTGACAGGTATAGGCTCTTTAACAGGCATCGGGCGTATCTTCACTGAACCCGGAACGACTGGAAGATGCGCTGGACCGGAGTGGAGAGGGAGAGGAAGCCGATGACCGAACGCGTGGAAGTTGACGGAAGGCTGGTTGCGCAAGCGCCGCGGATCCGCATGTCGCGCCGTGGCATCCTGGCAGGTCTGGCGGCCGGCAGCGTGTTTCCCATCGTGTCGAGCTGTACCACCAACCCCTATACCGGCCAGACCGAGCTTGCGTTCATGGGCGAGGGGCAGATTGCCCAGATGGCCGCCACCGCCTGGCAGGACCTGAAATCGCAGACGCCGCAGACCAGCGACCCCCAATTGCGATCGCGGGTCATGCGCGTCTGGAACCGGATCGAGCGGGAAACGCCCAAGGCGGGCGAACCCTGGGATGTGGCGGTGTTCGACACCGATGATGCGAACGCCTTCGTGATGCCCGGCAACCGGGTCGGGGTCTATCGCGGGATGGTCAATCTGACCGAGAATGACGACCAGCTCTCGACAGTGCTCGGTCACGAGGTCGGTCATGCGGTGTTTCGCCATGCCAATCGGCGCATGTCGCGGGCCGTTCTGGCCCAGACGGCGCTGGCGGCCGGTCAGGTCGCGGTGACCGCGTCGGACGAGCTGCAGCAGTACGGCCAGCTCATCGGCGCCCTGGGTGGCGCTGCGGTGGAGTTCGGTGTGATCCTTCCCTACAGCCGCCAGAGCGAGCTGGAGGCCGATCGGGCCGGCGTCGATTACATGCATGCGGCAGGCTATGATGTGCGCCAGTCGATCCGGTTGTGGGAGCTGATGGCCGAGAAGTCGGGCGGCAACCGCCCGCCGGAATTCCTGTCCACCCATCCTGACCCCGCCACCCGCATCAGCGAACTGGTGACGTACATCAATGCCCGCGGCTACGCCCTCATCTGATGCGCAGCCAGCGCAGCCGCGGCGATCGATCCCCCGCCGCCACCGCAGGCAGGCCGCGCCGTCAGACACTTGACGCCGGCAGAGCGATGGGCGACAGACGCGGCTTCGCGCAGGCCGGCCCGAGACGGGTGGGCTGAGCGGATCGTATCGTGGGAGGTGCCGGGCGCGAAGTCCATGCCCGGGCCGGACCACGAACCCCTCACTTGCCGCCCCGCACCGCGCGCCGGTGCCGGGCCAGACCTTGAGAGGCTGTCATGGCGAAGAAGCTGCTTGGAGCCCTGAAGCTCCAGATCCCGGCCGGCCAGGCCAACCCGTCGCCGCCCGTGGGCCCCGCCCTGGGCCAGCGCGGGATCAACATCATGGAGTTCTGCAAGGCGTTCAATGCGCGCACGCAGAACGTCGAGCCGGGCCTGAAGGTGCCGGTGGTCATCCAGTACTATCAGGACAAGTCGTTCACGTTCGAGGTGAAATCGCCGCCGGCGTCGATCCTTCTGATGCGTGCCGCCAAGATCAAGTCGGGCGCGAAGCTGACCGGCCGCGAAACCGTGGGCAAGGTGACCCTGGCCCAGTGCCGTGAGATCGCCGAGCAGAAGATGAACGATCTGAGCGCGAACGACCTCGATCAGGCGGTGAAGATCATCGCCGGGTCGGCACGGTCCATGGGTCTCGAGGTGGTGGAGTAGGATCATGGCACCAGGCAAACGCATCCGCGCCGCGCGCGAGACCATCCAGCCCGAGACAGCTTATTCCCTGGAAGAGGCAATCGCGCTGGTCAAGAAGAATGCCACGGCGAAGTTCGACGAAACGATCGACATCGCGGTGAAGTTGGGCGTCGAACCCAAATACGCGGACCAGATGGTGCGCGGCATGGTCAATCTGCCGTCTGGCACCGGCAAGACGGTCCGCGTCGCGGTGTTCGCCCGGGATGCCAAGGCAGACGAGGCCCGCAAGGCCGGCGCCGACATCGTGGGTGCCGAGGACCTCATGGAACAGATCCAGGGCGGCTTCATGGATTTCGACCGCGTGATCGCCTCTCCGGACATGATGTCGGTGGTGGGTCGCCTGGGTAAGGTTCTGGGTCCGCGTGGCCTGATGCCCAATCCGAAGGTTGGCACGGTTACGCCGAATGTCGCACAGGCCGTCAAGGACGCAAAAGGCGGATCCGTCGAGTTCAGGGTGGAGAAGCAGGGCATTGTCCATGCCGGCATCGGCAAGGCGAGCTTCAGCGAAGATGCCCTGACGGCCAATGTGAGGGCGTTCATCGACGCCCTCATGAAGGCGAAGCCGTCCGGGGCCAAGGGCACCTATCTGCGAAAGATTTCGATTTCCTCCACGATGGGCGCCGGCGTGATGATCGATCCTCAGGATGCGCTCGCGCCTGCCTGAGCGGGCGTGTCTGACGAGGTGACGAATCCCCGGGGAATTTGCTTCGGGCGGGGTTGCGCGCGCACACGTCATTTGGTAACAGCGCCATTCGCCGGAAGGTCGAGCATGTTTTCATGCGCGGTCTCCCGCGTTCCTGTCCGAGACCATGGGTCGGCCCGCGGGCCTTAAGCGAAGCACCCATGCAGACGGGGCGAGGCGACCGATGGGGATGCCGTCCCAGGGGGCGGTTTTCCGGACGGTGGCAAGCCCTGGGCAGGGCGCTGGACCCGGCTTTGGCCGGTGAAGGCGAACACTCGGGGCGGCCGGATGGTCCGGGCGCCTGAAACGGAGAACCGCAATGGACAAAGCTGAAAAGGCTGCCGCACTGGACATGCTGAAAGGCGTGTTCAACGACAGCGGCGTTGTGGTGGTCACCCACTACATCGGACTCAGCGTTGCGGAAATGACGGGGCTGCGCGCCCGCCTTCGCGAGGGCGGCGGGCAGCTCAAGGTGGTCAAGAACCGGCTGGCGAAAATTGCGCTGGACGGCAAGGGCGGTGACGCTGCGAAGGCCCTGTTCCAGGGTCCCGTGGCGATCGCCTATTCCCCGGATCCGGTGTCGGCGCCCAAGGCCGTCGCGGACTTTGCGAAGCAGAACGAGAAGCTCGTTCTGATCGGCGGGGTGATGGAAGACACCGTTCTTGATGCCAAGGGCGTCGAGACGCTGGCGAAACTTCCGTCTCTTGACCAGATCCGCGGTCAGCTTGTCGGCCTCATCCAGGCTCCGGCCACGAAGGTGGCGGGCGTGGTGCAGGCGCCGGCCGGCCAGCTTGCGCGCGTTCTGCAGGCCTATGTCGACAAGCAGGCGGCCTAGTCGTTCCGCAGCCATCTCTGAACTCATCCCATCAAGGACCTGAAACATGTCGAAAATCGAACAGATTGCCGAGGATCTCTCCTCCCTGACCGTGCTGGAAGCCGCCGAACTGGCGAAGCTTCTGGAAGAGAAGTGGGGCGTGTCGGCGTCCGCGCCGGTGGCCATGGCCATGCCGGGCGCTGGCGGCGGCGAGGCGGCGGCCCCGGCCGAGGAGCAGACCGAATTCGACGTCATTCTCGTGGATGCCGGCGAAAAGAAAATCAACGTTATCAAGGTGGTGCGTGAGGTCGTCTCCGGCCTTGGCCTGAAAGAGGCGAAGGAGCTCGTCGAGGGCGCCCCCAAGCCGCTGAAGGAAGGTGTGCCGAAGGACGAGGCCGAAGAGCTCAAGAAGAAGTTCGAAGAGGCCGGTGCCAAGATCGAGATCAAGTAAGGATCTCCGGCAGCCCCGGCCAGGGCTGCCAAAGTGTAGACGGGTGCGGACCGCGCAATCCGGACCCGGTACCCGTTGCGCGGCGGCCCCGGCGGGCCGCCGCGTCCGCGCATTGAAGCGGCCGACTGTCGGGTGACCGGCGGTCATGACACACCTGGGAGCCGGGCGGCAGGCCTGGCAGGTCCCGGGGCAGACAGGGATGGATGATGGCTCTCTCCTTCACGGAAAAGAAACGTATCCGCAAATCCTTCGGGCGCATTCCCGAAGCCATCGAAATGCCGAACCTGATCGAGGTTCAGCGGGAGTCCTACGAAAACTTCCTGCAGATGCACACGCCCCAGAGCGACCGGACCGAGGATGGTCTGGACGGTGTGTTCCGCAGCGTGTTTCCGATCACGGATTTCTCCGAGCGCGCGACGCTGGACTATGTGTCCTACGAGTTCGAGCTGCCGAAATTCGATGTCGAGGAGTGCATGCAGCGCGACCTGACGTTCCAGGCCCCGCTGAAGGTGCGCCTGCAGCTCATCGTGTTCGACGTCGACGAGGACACGGGCGCGCGCTCCGTGAAGGAGGTCAAGGAGCAGGAGGTCTATCTCGGCGACATTCCGCTGATGACCGACAAGGGCACGTTTATCGTCAATGGCACCGAACGTGTGATCGTCTCCCAGATGCACCGTTCGCCGGGTGTCTTCTTCGACCATGACCGCGGCAAGACCCATTCCTCCGGCAAGCTGCTGTTCGCCGCACGGATCATCCCCTATCGTGGATCGTGGCTCGATTTCGAGTTTGACGCCAAGGACATCCTGAACGTTCGGATCGACCGCAAGCGCAAGCTGCCGGCCACGACGCTGATGTATGCGCTGGGCTTCGATACCGACGAGATCCTCGACACCTTCTACAGCCATTCGATCTACCGGATCGACAAGAAGGGCTGGATCACCGCCTTCAGGCCCGATGACTGGAAGGGTGCGAAGCCGGATTTTGACCTGGTCGATGCCCGGTCTGGCGACGTGATCGCCCCTGCGGGCAAGAAGATCACCGCGCTGAAGGCCAAGCGCATGGCCGAGGGCGGCACCGAGGAGATTCTGCTCCCGTCCAGTGCACTGGTCGGCCGCTGCCTGGCGCGCGACGTGGTCAACATGGAGACGGGCGAGATCTACGGAGAGGCCGGCGAAGAGCTGACCGAGGAAACGGTCGCAGAGCTTCGCGAGCAGGGCTACAAGACCGTTGAGCTTCTCGACATGGGCGGCAACCATCGCGGCCCCTGGCTGCGCAACACGCTTGTCGCCGACAAGAACGAGAACCGCGTCGAGGCGCTGTCGGACATCTATCGGGTCATGCGCCCCGGCGAACCGCCGACCGAGGAGGCGGCCGACGCGCTGTTCCAGCAGCTCTTCTTCGATACCGAGCGCTACGATCTCTCGGCCGTGGGTCGCGTGAAAATGAACATGCGCCTGTCCGTCGCACTCGATGACTATTCGGAGGCAGCCGATACCGACCGGATTCTCCGCAAGGAGGACATCATCGGTGTGATGAAGGTCATCCTCGACCTGAAGGACGGGGTCGGCGAGGTCGACGATATCGACAATCTCGGCAATCGCCGGGTGCGGTCCGTCGGCGAGCTGATGGAGAACAATTACCGCATCGGCCTGGTCCGGATGGAGCGCGCGATCAAGGAGCGGATGAGCTCCGTCGACATCGACACCGTCATGCCCCATGACCTGATCAACGCCAAGCCGGTGGTCGCCTCGGTGCGCGAATTCTTCGGCTCGTCGCAGCTTTCCCAGTTCATGGACCAGACCAATCCGCTGTCGGAGATCACCCACAAGCGCCGTCTTTCGGCGCTTGGCCCGGGCGGCCTGACCCGTGAGCGGGCCGGCTTCGAGGTGCGCGACGTGCACCCGACCCATTACGGCCGCATTTGTCCGATCGAGACGCCGGAAGGGCCGAACATCGGCCTCATCAACTCGCTGGCGACCCATGCGCGGATCAACAAGTACGGTTTCATCGAGAGCCCCTACCGCAAGGTCGAGAACGGGCGGCTGACGACCGAGGTGCGCTACCTGTCGGCCATGGAGGAAACGCGCTACGCCATCGCCCAGGCCAATGCGACCGTGAACGAGGCGGGGGAGCTGGCGAATGAGCTGGTGAATGCCCGCATCGCCGGTGAGGCGACCCTCGTGCCGCGCGAAGAGATCCAGTACATGGACGTCTCGCCGAAACAAGTCGTTTCCGTGGCCGCGTCGCTGATCCCGTTCCTCGAGAATGACGACGCCAACCGGGCGCTGATGGGCTCGAACATGCAGCGTCAGGCGGTGCCGCTGGTGAAGGCGGAGGCGCCGCTGGTCGGCACGGGCATGGAGGCCGTCGTTGCCCGCGACAGCCGGGCCGCCCTGGTGGCGCGCCGCTCCGGCGTCGTCGAGCAGGTCGACGGGACCCGCATCGTGGTCCGCGCGACGGAGGATCTCGAGGGCTCCAAGTCGGGTGTCGACATCTACCGGCTGGCGAAGTTCCGCCGGTCGAACCAGAATTCGTGCATCAACCAGCGCCCGATCGTGCGCGTGGGCGACCAGGTTAAGAAGGGCGACATCATAGGTGACGGCCCCTCCACCGACCTGGGCGAACTGGCGCTTGGGCGCAACGTGCTCGTCGCGTTCATGCCCTGGAACGGCTACAATTTCGAGGACTCGATCCTGATCTCCGAGCGGATCGTCCGCGATGACGTGTTCACCTCCATTCACCTGGAGGAGTACGAGATCGCGGCACGCGACACCAAGCTCGGCCCGGAGGAGATCACCCGCGACATTCCGAATGTCGGCGAGGAGGCGCTGCGCAACCTCGACGAAGCCGGTATCGTGGCCGTGGGCGCGGAAGTGCAGGCCGGTGACATCCTGGTCGGCAAGGTCACGCCGAAGGGCGAAAGCCCCATGACGCCGGAGGAGAAGCTCCTGCGTGCCATTTTCGGCGAGAAGGCGTCCGATGTGCGCGACACCTCCCTGCGGGTGCCGCCCGGCGGGGCGGGCACGGTGGTCGAGGTGCGTGTGTTCAACCGGCATGGCATCGACAAGGACCAGCGGGCGCTGCAGATCGAGCGCGAGCAGATCGAGCAGCTCCAGGAGGACAAGGAAGACGAGCAGGCCATCCTGGAGCGCAACACTTATGGTCGTCTCCAGGAGCTCCTGATCGGCAAGGAGGCCGTGGCCGGTCCAAAGGGCTTCAAGCCCGGCAAGATCGCGCTGGGCGACCTCGAGGGTCTGGCCCGCGCGGACTGGTGGGACATTGCCCTGAAGTCCGAGAAGGCCCAGGCCGAACTCGAAAACCTGAAGGATGCCTTCGACAGTTCGATTGCCGAGCTTGAAGCCCGGTTCAACGACAAGGTCGACAAGGTACAGCGGGGCGATGACCTGCCGCCGGGCGTGATGAAGGTCGTGAAGGTGTTCCTCGCCGTGAAGCGCAAGCTGCAGCCCGGGGACAAGATGGCGGGGCGGCACGGCAACAAGGGGGTGATCTCCAAGATCAACCCGCTGGAGGACATGCCGTTCCTGGAAGACGGAACACCCGTCGACATCGTGCTCAACCCGCTGGGCGTCCCGTCGCGCATGAATGTGGGGCAGATCCTTGAGACCCATCTGGGCTGGGCCTGTGCCGGCCTCGGCCGCATGATCCAGGATGCGCTGGAAGCCTGGCAGCATAACCATGATGCCGGCGCCTTGCGGGCTTCGCTCGCCCACGCCTATGGCGAGGAGGTCGACCTGCCCGAGGAAGAGGCTGATCTGGTCGAACTGGCCCGCAACACGCGCAATGGTATTCCGATGGCCACGCCGGTCTTCGATGGGGCCCGCGAGGCCGACATCGTGGACATGCTCGAACGCGCCGGGCTGGATTCGTCCGGTCAGGTCACGCTCTATGACGGGCGAACGGGGGATGCGTTCCGCCGTCCGGTGACCGTGGGCTACAAGTATCTTCTGAAGCTCCACCACCTGGTGGACGAGAAGATCCACGCGCGTTCGACCGGACCCTATTCGCTCGTCACGCAGCAACCGCTGGGCGGCAAGGCGCAGTTTGGCGGCCAGCGCTTCGGCGAGATGGAAGTCTGGGCCCTGGAAGCCTACGGGGCGGCCTACACGTTGCAGGAAATGCTGACCGTGAAGTCCGACGACACTGCCGGGCGGGCCAAGGTCTATGAAGCGATCGTACGCGGAGACGACACGTTCGAAGCAGGAATTCCCGAGAGCTTCAATGTGCTCGTGAAGGAGATGCGCTCGCTCGGCCTGAATGTGGAACTGGTCGAAGCCAATGATGACGAGGACGAACCGCCGGTGGCCGCCGAATAGGCCGGCTGCCGTCGGCCCTCCGACGGACGAGATCGTAGTCAAGGGCCGGGCGCCCGCTTACCAAGGCCCCGGCTCACCCTCCAAAGGAGCGGACATACCCATGCGCCAAGACGTCGCCAGCACTTTCAACCCGAACGCACCGGCCCCGAGCTTCGATGCGATCCGGATCACCATCGCCAGCCCGGACAAGATCCGGTCCTGGTCATCCGGCGAGATCAAGAAGCCTGAAACGATCAACTACCGGACGTTCAAGCCTGAGCGCGATGGTCTGTTCTGCGCCCGGATCTTCGGGCCGATCAAGGATTACGAGTGCCTTTGCGGCAAGTACAAGCGGATCAAGTATCGCGGCATCGTCTGCGAGAAGTGCGGCGTGGAAGTCACGCTCGCGCGGGTGCGCCGTGAGCGTATGGGCCATATCGAGCTGGCCGCGCCGGTCGCGCATATCTGGTTCCTGAAGTCGCTGCCGAGCCGGATCGCGTCGCTTCTCGACATGACATTGAAGGATGTCGAGCGGGTTCTCTATTTCGAGAGCTATGTGGTGACCGAGCCAGGCCTGACGCCTCTGGAAACCGGCCAGCTCCTCTCGGAAGAGGAGTACATGGATGCCCAGGACGAGCATGGCGAAGACGGCTTTACCGCCATGATCGGCGCGGAAGCCGTGCAGGAGATCCTGAAGTCGCTCGACCTGGAGGAGCTTGCCGAGCAACTCCGCGAAGACCTGAGCGAGTCGACCAGCGAACTCAAGACCAAGAAGGTCGCCAAGCGGCTGAAGGTGGTCGAGAGCTTTCTCGCATCCGGCGCGAAGCCGGAATGGATGGTGATGAACGTGGTCCCCGTCATTCCGCCGGATCTGCGGCCGCTGGTGCCGCTGGACGGGGGCCGGTTCGCCACGTCGGACCTGAACGACCTGTACCGCCGGGTGATCAACCGCAACAATCGACTGAAGCGGCTGATGGAGCTGCGGGCACCCGACATCATCATCCGGAACGAGAAGCGGATGCTGCAGGAATCGGTCGACGCCCTGTTCGACAATGGCCGTCGCGGCCGCGTGATCACGGGCACGAACAAGCGTCCGCTGAAATCCCTGTCGGACATGCTGAAGGGCAAGCAAGGCCGGTTCCGCCAGAACCTTCTCGGCAAGCGGGTCGACTATTCGGGCCGCTCGGTCATCGTGGTCGGGCCCAACCTCAAGCTGCATGAGTGCGGCCTGCCGAAGAAGATGGCCCTGGAGCTCTTCAAGCCGTTCATTTACGCCCGACTGGACGCCAAGGGTCTGGCGGGTACGGTGAAAGCCGCCAAGAAGATGGTCGAGAAGGAGAAGCCCGAAGTCTGGGATATCCTGGACGAGGTGATCCGCGAGCACCCGGTGATGCTGAACCGGGCGCCGACGCTGCACCGTCTGGGCATCCAGGCGTTCGAGCCCAAGCTGATCGAGGGCAAGGCGATCCAGCTTCATCCGCTGGTCTGCGCGGCGTTCAACGCGGACTTCGACGGCGACCAGATGGCGGTTCACGTCCCGCTCAGTCTCGAGGCCCAGCTCGAGGCGCGCGTGCTGATGATGTCGACCAACAATATCCTCAGCCCGGCCAATGGCCGCCCGATCATCGTTCCGTCCCAGGACATCGTTCTGGGGCTTTACTACCTGTCGCTCGACAAGGATGGCGAGCCCGGCGAGGGCATGATGATTTCGGGCGAGGACGAGCTCGAGCAGGCCCTGGAAACCGGCGCGGTGTCCCTTCACGCCAAGATCAAGGCCCGGCTGCAGACGGTCGAACCCGACGGCACGCCGGTGGTGCGTGTGATCGACACGACGCCGGGCCGCTACCTGATCGCGTCGCTACTGCCCAAGCAGGCGGGCGTGCGTCCGGAGATCGTCAACGATCTCATGACCAAGAAGAACGTCGGCAAGCTGATCGATGAGGTCTACCGGAACTGCGGTCAGAAGGCGACGGTGATCTTCTGTGACCAGTTGATGTCCCTGGGCTTCCGCGAGGCGTGCAAGGCCGGCATCTCCTTTGGCAAGGACGACATGGTCATCCCCGAGGAGAAGCGGAAACTGGTCGAGGACACCCGTGCTCTCGTCACGGAGTATGAGCGCCAGTATGCGGACGGGCTCATCACCCGAGGGGAAAAGTACAACAAGGTCGTCGACGCCTGGTCGACCTGCACTGACAAGGTGGCCGACGCCATGATGGACTCCGCCGGGCGTGCGGAGATCGACGAGGTGACCGGCCGCCAGCGCGAGACCAACTCGGTGTTCATGATGGCCCATTCGGGCGCGCGGGGCTCCAAGAACCAGATGAAGCAGCTCGCGGGCATGCGGGGCCTGATGGCCAAGCCGTCGGGTGAGATCATCGAGACACCGATCGTCTCCAACTTCAAGGAAGGCCTGACCGTCCTTGAATACTTCAACTCGACCCACGGCGCCCGGAAGGGCCTGGCCGACACCGCGCTCAAGACGGCCAACTCCGGCTACCTCACCCGCCGGCTGGTCGACGTGGCGCAGGATTGCATCGTCAGCGACGACGACTGCGGAACCGACAAGGGCATCAGCATCAGCGCGGTCATGGACGGTGCCGACGTGGTGGTGCCGCTGTCGGACCGGATTCTCGGCCGCACGGTTGCCCAGGACGTCAAGAACCCGGTGTCCGGCGAACTCATTGCTCCAGCCAGCACCTATATCGATGAGGCGCTGGCCAGCGGAATCGAGGCGGCCGGTGTGGACGAGGTGAAGGTCCGTTCGCCCCTGACCTGTGAGACCAAGAGCGGCGTGTGCGTGGCCTGTTACGGCCGCGACCTGGCGCGCGGAACGATCGTGAACCGGGGCGAGGCGATCGGCGTGATCGCGGCCCAATCGATCGGCGAGCCGGGGACGCAGCTCACGATGCGAACCTTCCACATTGGTGGGGCGGCAACGGTGGCCGACCAATCCTCGGTGGAGGTCACCTTTGAGGGAACGGTCAGGTTCACCAACCCGGCAACGGTGCGTCGGGAGGACGGTACGCTTGTGGTCACGGGACGCAACATGGAAGTCTCCGTGGTCGATGGCGACGGGCGCACGCGCCAGTCCTTCCGTCCGACCTACGGCACGCGCCTCCATGCAAAAGAGGGCGACAAGGTGAAGCCCGGCGACCGGTTCGCTGACTGGGACCCGTTTGCCCAGCCCATCGTCTCGGAAGTCAGCGGCAAGGTGCGTCTCGTTGACGTGGTCGATGGCGTCACCTCGCGCGAGGAGACCGACGAGGCGACCGGCATTTCGTCGCGCGTGATGGTCGACTGGCGCGGCGCGTCCAAGTCCGGCGATCTCAAGCCTGCCATTCTCGTGGTGGATGACAAGGGTGAGCCGGTCACGCTGCCGAATGGCTCGGAGGCGCGCTATCTGCTCCCGGTGGGCGCCATCCTGTCGGTGGCCGAAGGTGAGGATGCGCGGCCCGGCGACACCCTGGCGCGCGTCGCCACGGGTGGTGCGAAGACCCGGGACATCACGGGCGGTCTGCCGCGGGTGGCCGAGCTGTTCGAGGCCCGTCGTCCGAAGGATCACGCCATCATCGCGGAAACCTCGGGCAAGGTCGTGTTCGGGCGCGACTACAAGAACAAGCGCCGCATCACGATCGTGCCGGACGAGGAAGGCGCAGACCCGATCGACTACCTGGTGCCCAAGGGCAAGCACCTGGCGGTCCAGGATGGGGACACGATCAAACGTGGCGAGTACCTCATGGACGGGAATCCGGCACCCCAGGACATCCTGGCGACGCTGGGGATCGAGGCGCTGGCCAGCTATCTCGTGGATGAGGTCCAGAAGGTCTATCGCCTGCAGGGCGTGCCGATCAACGACAAGCACATCGAGGTGATCGTTCGGCAGATGCTGCAGAAGGTGGAGATCACCGACAGCGGCGATACCACGCTGCTCAAGGGTGAGCATGTGGACCTGTCCGAATTCGAGGAAGTCAATGCGGCGCTGGCCAAGTCCAAGAAGAAGGATCTGCGCCCGGCCCAGGGTCAGCCGGTCCTGCTCGGCATCACCAAGGCTTCGCTGCAGACCCGCTCCTTCATCTCGGCCGCCTCGTTCCAGGAGACCACCCGCGTGCTCACCGAGGCCGCGATCCAGGGCAAGGTCGATACGCTCGAGGGCCTGAAGGAGAACGTCATCGTTGGCCGTCTGATCCCGGCGGGCACGGGCGGTGGCCTGCGCCAGTTCCGCCGCGTCGCCACCGAGCGTGACGCCAAGCTCAAGGCGAAGCGGGCAGCGGCGATGCAGGAAGCCAGCGAGGTCGAGGCGCTGCCAGCGCCCGACGCGGCGGAGTAGTCAGCCGGTCGCGGCGGCGGGCAAGGCGCCCTGGGGGCTCGACCCGCCGCCGCCCCGCGCAGCCCCTGAATGGGGCAAGGCCTCTTGACGCGACTGTCATGCGGCCTTAACATCCGCGCACGCTTGTCGTCGCGCAGCGGGCCCGGTCGGGGCCGTGGCGCCTCGCCGGGGCAATCCCGGGACACAGGTCGATCGGAAGAGTTTCGTGCGTCCCGAAGGCCGCCAAGGCTGACGGGCGTCGTGTTTTTGAGCCGCCCCCCGGGGCAGATGCAACAAGAGAGCGTAGACAAAGGCCCGCATGCCCACGATCCAGCAGCTCATTCGAAACCCGCGCGAGCCCAAGCGCGCGCGGGCCAAGACGCCGGCCCTCAAGGGCTGCCCCCAGCGCCGCGGCGTTTGTACGCGCGTCTACACGACGACGCCCAAGAAGCCGAACTCCGCGCTGCGCAAGGTGGCCAAGGTCCGCCTGACGAGCGGGTTCGAGGTTATCGGCTACATTCCGGGCGAAGGTCACAATCTGCAGGAGCACTCCGTGGTCATGATCCGCGGCGGCCGCGTGAAGGACCTGCCCGGCGTGCGCTATCATATCCTGCGCGGCGTGCTGGACACCCAGGGCGTGAAGGACCGCAAGCAGCGCCGTTCCCACTACGGCGTCAAGAAACCCAAATAGGAGCGCACCGAAGATGTCGCGTCGTCACAGCGCCGAGAAGCGCCTCGTCCTGCCGGATCCCAAATACAAGGATGTCGTGCTGTCCAAGTTCATGAACCAGATTATGATGGACGGGAAGAAATCCACGGCGGAGCGTATCGTCTACGGCGCGCTGGACCTGGTGGAGCAGCGCGCCAAGAAGGATCCGGTGGAAGTGTTCCGTGAAGCGCTGGATGCGATCTCCCCGTCAGTGGAAGTTCGCTCGCGCCGGGTCGGTGGTGCCACCTATCAGGTGCCGGTCGAGGTCCGTCCCGAGCGGCGTCAGGCGCTGGCCATCCGTTGGCTGGCCACGGCGGCCCGTGCACGCAACGAGAACACGATGCGCGAACGCCTCGCCGGCGAGCTGCTGGACGCGTCCCAGGGGCGCGGCACGGCCGTGAAGAAGCGCGAGGACACGCACAAGATGGCCGAAGCGAACCGCGCCTTCTCGCACTATCGCTGGTAAGGTCGTGCAGCGGGCTGGCGCTCGGCCCCGTCTGGTGTTAAGCGCGCCCGCGTAGGCGGCATGCGCAGCCCCAAAATCGAATTCAGGACGAAGGACCGTCACCATGGCCCGCGAATACTCGTTGGAACGCTATCGTAATTTCGGCATCATGGCGCACATTGATGCCGGAAAAACCACGACCACGGAGCGGATCCTCTTCTACACCGGCAAGTCGCACAAGATTGGCGAGGTCCATGACGGTGCCGCGACCATGGACTGGATGGAGCAGGAGCAGGAGCGGGGCATCACGATCACGTCGGCCGCCACGACGACGTTCTGGTTCCGCACCGAGGACGGCGTGAATCCGACCGGCATCTACGGAGATACGCCGCAGGACGCCAAGTTCCGGTTCAACATCATCGATACGCCCGGTCACGTGGATTTCACCATCGAGGTGGAGCGCTCGCTGGCGGTGCTTGACGGCGCCGTGTGCGTTCTGGATGCCAATGCCGGCGTGGAACCCCAGACCGAGACCGTCTGGCGCCAGGCCGATCGCTACAAGGTGCCGCGGATCGTGTTCGTCAACAAGATGGACAAGACCGGCGCCGACTTCTTCAATTGCGTCAGAATGATCCGTGACCGTACCGGCGCCGTCCCGATCCCGATCCAGATGCCGATCGGTGCCGAGAACGAGTTCGACGGCCTCATCGACCTGATCACCATGAAGGAGTGGGTCTGGCTGGAAGAGTCGCTCGGGGCCGCCTGGGAGCTTCGCGACGTCCGCGAGGAACTGCGCGAACAGGCCGAGGCCATGCGCTCGGAACTGGTCGAGCTTGCGGTCGAGCAGGACGAAGAGGCGATGGAGGCCTATCTCGAGGGCAACGAGCCCGACGCGGCGAAGCTGCGCGAGCTGATCCGCAAGGGGACGCTCAGCATGTCCTTCGTGCCGGTTCTCTGCGGCTCGGCGTTCAAGAACAAGGGCGTCCAGCCGATGCTGAACGCCGTCATCGACTATCTGCCCGGCCCGCTCGACGTGCCGCCCTATATGGGCTTCAAGCCGGGCGATGAGACGGAAACGCGCAACATCGCCCGCCGGGCCAATGACCAGGAGCCGTTTGCCGGCCTCGCCTTCAAGATCATGAACGACCCGTTCGTGGGCTCGCTCACCTTCGTGCGCGTCTATTCCGGCACCCTGTCCAAGGGCGGTTCGATGTTGAACTCGACCAAGGGCAAGCAGGAGCGCATCGGCCGCATGATGATGAT
>CAZBKM010000008.1:0-109606 GCA_964492485.1 uncultured Hyphomonadaceae bacterium
TGCCTCGCTGCCGAACATCATGAAGGCGAAGAAGAAGCCGATCGATACCAAGGAGCCGAGCGAATACGGCGTCGACATCGCCAACCGGCTCAGCGTCGTCAAGGTGACCGAGCCGCCGCAACGTGAGGCCGGCGAGAAGGTCGAGGATGTGGCGACCCTGGTCTCGAAGCTGAAATCCGCAGGAGCGATCTGATGGCTGTTCTCGTGATTGCCGAACATGATAATGAGTCCCTCAACGATGCCACTCACAAGACGGTGACGGCCGCCGCGAAGTTCGGCGGCGACGTCGACGTGCTGGTCGCCGGCGACGGTGCCCAGGCCGTGGCGGACGCGGCCGCGAAGATCGAGGGTGTTCGCAAGATCCTTCTGGCCGAGGCCGCGCCGCTGGCCAAGCATCTGGCCGAGTCGATGGAAGCGCTGATCGTGCCACTGATGGAGGGCTATGACGGGGTCTTTGCCCCCGCCACCACGAAAGGCAAGAACATCATGCCGCGCGTGGCCGCCCGGCTGGATGTGATGCAGTTGTCGGACGTGATGGATGTGGTCGACGCCGACACCTACACACGCCCGATCTACGCGGGCAACGCGATCATGACCGTGAAGTCCTCCGACCCAAAGAAAGTGGTGACGGTTCGCGTGACGTCGTTCGAGCCTGCGGGTGAGGGCGGATCGGCCAGCATCGAATCCGTCGAGGTGCCCACTGCATCCGTGCAGTCGGAATTCGTGTCCGAGGAGATCGTCGAGAGTGACCGTCCCGAGCTTGCGGCTGCCAAGCGGATCGTGTCCGGCGGGCGCGCGCTCGGCTCGGCCGAGGAGTTCAACCGGGTCATCGAACCGCTGGCCGACAAGCTGGGCGCGGCCATCGGGGCCTCGCGGGCCGCAGTGGATGCAGGCTATGCCCCGAACGACTATCAGGTTGGTCAGACCGGCAAGATCGTCGCGCCGGAACTCTACATCGCCGTCGGGATCTCCGGCGCGATCCAGCACCTTGCCGGCATGAAGGATTCCAAGATCATCGTTGCGATCAACAAGGACGAGGAAGCCCCGATCTTCCAGGTGGCGGACTATGGCCTGGTCGCCGACCTGTTCCAGGCGGTGCCGGAACTGACCGACGCCATCTAGCTCAGCGTCCCGATGGAAATCTTCCCGAGACGCCCCGGCCCGCGGTCGGGGCGTTTCACATTTTCCTGTAATTTTGCACACGAGTGCCCGGATGGGCTGGAAACACCGGGAGAGGACGTGTATCTGGAGGCGAACTCGGGAGTCGAACCATGACCGAATTGCTTGTCGCTGTGGCGAAACTCGTCGTTCTCGTGGCCATGGCGCTGTTCGGGGCACCCGGTGAACCAGGAGACGACCGCGCACCGGAGCGCGAGCAGGCGACACTCCAGTTCGCGTGCACCGATAACGCCTGATCCGACCGCCCGGCCTCGAGTGTCGGCCGATCGAGGTGCAAATCGCCTATCGCCGCTCCGCCACCGTTCGGTTTATAGGTGGATCATGGACGACTCGCGCGCCGCTCACGACCTGTCCGGCCGGGACCTGCACCCGGACCTGACCCGGGATCCGTCGTCGGACCTCCCGGAGAGTCCGCCCCGCTACCACGCGGTCGCCCGGGCCGGATGGTGGGTGCCATGGGTCGGACTTGGCCTGGCGGTCGCCTGGTGGGGCGCCGTGACGGTTGCTCTCATCACCACCATCGACATCACGGTCCTGGGTCGCCAATCCCCCATGATCCTGGGGGCGGGAGCGGTTATCGCGATTCTGCCAGGTGCCATTCTGCTGTTTGCCGCTTTCCTGGCACGGGAGAATGCGCGCCGCACGGCGGCAACGGGCATCCTTCTGGAGGCCGCAGACCGTCTTCTGTCCCCGCATGACGCCATCCGCAACAGCGGCGCTCGCCTCGCTGACGATCTGAAGGCCCAGGCGAGCGAGGTCGAGCAGGCCATGCGTCATGCGCTCACCGGAATGAAGGCCATGTCCGAGCAGGTGGGCGACGAGCGCCTGCGGCTCGAATCGGTCAGCTATGCCACCGCCGACAATGCGCGCGACCTGGCCGAGCGGCTCGGCGAGGAACGCAAGGCGCTGGAATCCCTGGCCCGCGAGCTTCGCGCGCAAACAGATGCGATGACCGATGCCATCCCGCGCCAGGCAGAGCTGATGAAGACCGCGGCCCTTGCGGCGGGCGAGGAGATCGGCCGCGCAGAGCAAGGCCTCGAAGCCCGGCTGGAAGGCATGCGCGCACTCTCGGCCACGCTCTCGGAGCAGTTGAGCCAGCTTGCCGCGCTGTCGGAAACGGCTGATCGCGAAGGCCGTAGTACCAGCGAGGTGTTCTCGCGCATGGAGACCCGGCTGGACGAAGCGCGCCGAACCCTGGACCAGGCCGTCCAGGCCGGCGAGATGGCGGCTGCGGCGGCGAATGCGACGAGTGAAGCCCTCACCGATGCCGTCACGGCTGCGCTGGAAGGGGCACGCCGGGCGAACACGGAGATCAGCGTCTCCTCTCGTCAGGCGCAGGCGGACGCCGCGGTCGCCTTCACCCGGCTGCGCGAGCGTGCCGAGGAGGCCAACGCGGCGCTTCAGGCGGTGAACCGGACGGCCACCTCCGCGCCGCTTCACGTGGCGACGGGCAACGGCAAGGCGCCCACCCAGCCGGCCGTCAATGCCAGAAGCTGGCCGCGCGGCGATGACGATCTGTTCGAAGATGCGGAGGCTGATCCCCGGCGCGATCAGGATGACCGCCGTCTGGCAGAGGACCATCCCGAAGTGACGCTGCGTCCGCGGTTTCAACCGGATGCCCAGACAGCGCCGGACTGGGACGACGATCTCATGGATGAGGCCGATGACGAAGACAGCGAACGCGATATGGTCGGGGTCGACCCCGCCGCGTCGCCAACGCCCATTCAGCGGGCCTCTTCGCCGGCCCCTGACCCCGGCCCAGTGGGCGGTGGGCGGTCGATCGGCTGGTCCAGCATCCTGACCGACATGGACCGTGAGGCGAATGGCCAGCTTCCCCGTGAGGAGACGGCGGAGGCCGTGATCAGCAAGCTCGAGACGTCGGGCATCCAGCTCGCCAGCGTGTTCCGGTCCAAGACGAAGAAGAAGGTGGCGGCCGCGGCGCGTCGTGGCGAAGCGGCGCGACGCAATGCGATTCTCGCCTCGGTCGGCGACGAGGTGGAGCGGGTGCGCAAGCGCCTGCGCGCAGACGATGAACTGGCCCACCTGGCGGAGGATTTCGTCGCGCTTGAGGAGCCCGATG
Source organism: uncultured Hyphomonadaceae bacterium (assembly GCA_964492485.1). Taxonomy (GTDB): domain Bacteria; phylum Pseudomonadota; class Alphaproteobacteria; order Caulobacterales; family Hyphomonadaceae; genus UBA5336. Next base: position 3,260 of record CAZBKM010000008.1, read on the forward strand.
CCATGGCGGCGCTCGACCGCACCCAGAAATCCGGCCGCAATGCCAGCCCGCGGCTGTCGGCCTTTCTGCTGCTCGATGCGGCGATCGCGCAGCGCACGGCCGAGGCGATCTGAGCTGACCCGGTCGTGGGCGGCCTGCAAGGCGGCCTCGTGGAGCAGATGCAGGAGGCGTGACGTCCGGTGCGCCGATGCGGCGCCCATCGCTGTGGCTTGCTCAGCGGCCCGCGTCAGCCTGCTCGTGGGTCGCGGCCTTGAATCGCCTCGGCCAGGCGCACCAGCCGGTGGGCGTCCTCAAGGTGCAGGATTTCGGTCATCTTGCCATTGACCTTGAGCACGCCGCGCCCCGCATTCGCCGGGTCGGCAAAGGCTGCGATGACGTCGCGGGCATGGGCGACCTCTGATGGATCGGGGGCAAAAATGCGGTTGCAGGGCTCCAGATGGCTGGGATGGATAACGGTTTTTCCATCGAAGCCCATACAGGCACCCTGGCGGCATTCCGCTTCCAGTCCGTCCAGATTCGAAATGTCATTGAAGACACCATCGATCGCCAGCAGGCCATAGGCCCGGGCGGCGATAACGGTCTGGGCAAGGGCCATCTGAAAGGCAATACGGTCGGGTGTCGGGGTGGCCCGCAAGTCCTTGGCCAGGTCGTTCGTGCCCATTACAAGGGCCTCGAGCCGGGTCCGTCCGGCAGCCCCGGCAATGTCCTGCAGGTTGAGCAGCGCCCTGGGCGTTTCCACCATGACCCAGAGGGCGAGCGTCTCGGGTGCACCGAGCCGGCTCAGCGCGTCGTCAAGCCGGTCGATGTCGCTGCCGTCGATCACCTTTGGCGCGAGGATCGCATCGGGCGCTGCGCTGACGGCGGCTGCGAGATCGTCGAGCCCCCATTCCGTATCCAGCCCGTTCACGCGGACCACGCATCGGCTTGGTCCATAGCCGCCCGCGGCAACCGCCTCGCTGACCGCTGCGCGGGCGTCGGCCTTTGCGTCTGGCGACACCGCGTCCTCCAGATCGAAGATCAGCGCGTCTGCGGCAAGGCTGCGGGCCTTCTCGAGGGCACGGGGATTGGCGCCGGGCAGGTACAGGCAGGAACGGTGGGGACGGATGTCGGCATCGGTCATGGCGGTCTCCGGCAGCTTGCGGATGCAGAGCAACGTTTGGCGCGGGTGGACCGCGGCGTCCAGAGCCGCTTTGGTGCATGGCCCAATCCGGTTTAGGCAGGGTCCACCCATTCAGAGCAGGAGCCTTTCATGCGCGAATTCCCGATCCACGGATATGTCGCCCCGGGCTTCGAGGTCGTGCGCGATGCCTTCATCGCGAATTTCGATGCGGGCGCGGAACAGGGCGCCGGTGTTGCGGTCATTCTCGAGGGAGAAACGGTGGTCGACCTGTGGGGTGGTCATGCCGACCGCGCCGGCCGCCAGCCCTGGGCCGAGGACACCCTCGTCCCGGTCTATTCGACGACCAAGGGTGTGGCGGCGCTGGTGCTCGCCCATGTGCTGGCCGGGACGGGTGGCCGCGTGACCTACGAGACGCCAGTGGCGGAGGTCTGGCCCGAGTTCGGGGCGGCGGGAAAGGACAAGGTGACGCTTGCCCAGCTTGTCTCGCATCAGGCAGGGCTTGCGGGTTTCACGCGGGAGATCGATCCTGCCCTGTGGCTCGACCCGCCGGCCTGCGCAGCCGCCCTGGCCGGGGAGGCGCCGATATGGGCGCCGGGCACGGCGCACGGCTACCATCCGCTGACCTGGGGCTATCTGGTTGGCGAGGTGGTTTACCGGATCGACGGGCGCAGCCTTGGCACGGTCCTCGCCGAAGACTTCACCGGAACGGCGCAGGGCGATCCGGCCGCCATCGACTTCCATATCGGCTTGCCGGATGAGCTGCACGGCCGCGTGGCCGATATCCTGCGGCCCAAGGCCCTGCCGGATCTGGGCGAGATCAATCCCGCCACCGAAGCCGCCTTCATGACCCCATGGGCGGCGCCCAACCGGGGCGGAGCGAACTGGCGCCGGATCGAGATACCGTCGGCGAACGGGCACGGAACGGCCCGCGCGGTGGCCGCGCTCTATGGCATTTACGCCGAACACGGACGATTGGGCGACCGCGAGATCCTGTCGCCGGGGATCTATGAGGCCCTGACGACGTCGCGCGTTCAGGGACAGGATCTTGTCTTGCCATACTTGACCGAATACGCGGCAGGGGTGATGCGCAACAATCTGCGCCTGTATGGACCGAACCCGGCGACGCTCGCCCATTCCGGCTGGGGCGGCTCCCTGGCGCTGGGCGACCCGGATCGCAGGCTCTCACTGGCCTATGTCATGAATCGCCAGTCGAATTGCCTGCAAGCCGATCCCCGGGCGGTGCGGTTGATAGACGCCTGCTATGCGTGCCTCGAGGCGTGATTCGCGTGCCGAAAGATTTCGCCAGTCGTTCTACCGGTTCTGACGAAACTGGATAAAATCAGTACACAGAATTGTACTGGGCGCGTGATCCCAAGCACTACGGGAACTCTGCGTTTGGACGACCTCTCAGTCTGTCAAAGCACAAGGCTAGCGTGTATTCAAGAACGGGGTCTCGAAAAGATTTTTTGTCGCATCCGAGCCCGTCTTAGCTGCACAAGATTTTAAAGAGCTAAGATATATCGGAACGAATACATATATAAAATAATAGAAAGTTATATTCCGATTATGTAGTGAAGTTGTCGGTTTTCTGTCAAACAATACAACTTGTAAGAAATCGAATCGAATATTAATCCACCATTTGGAGGGACTGGGGCCATGCCCCATTGGATCGACCTCCGAGGGGCGGTGGGTCCGCGGATTTGAATTGACCAGTTGAGATGACAGGGAAGCACCGATGATTATTGGCGCCTTTGCAACGAGCAAGGTAGAGCTCCTTGCGTATTACACCGGTATTTATAAAAGGCTCGAAGAGGAGAGGCAGTTTCGGTCGCCCCAAGAACCCAGCGACGGATATGTAATACTGTCGGCAATAAAGGCTGTTACGGAAGATGGCGGTTGGCAAGGTGAAATCGATAAAAATTGGGGCAAACTGTCAGAAGCAGACCGAACATCGTATGCCGCACCCTCCTTCATAATAGAAGGTCTTATGGATTTATATTCGGCATATAGAGCCGATCAAATATATAAAGAATACATGGCCGGTAAAAGTACGTGGTTAGATGATTTGCCGGTAATGCAAGATTATAGTATATCATTAGACGATAAAAACGCTTTCAATAACCCTGTCGATCAAGTTCTTTGGAATTTTATCTATCACACGGGAAGGGGTTCGTATTTCCTCGAAGAGCTCGACGCAGCAGGCGTTCTTAAGCTGTACAACGTTGCCCGGTCGATCGAGTGGAAAGCAAAGAATGCAAACCTGGAACTTGACTGGTATATTTTTGAGGTACATCAAATCGAGTCAGAGTTTTCCATACCCGATACGGGCATAGATATTCTCGATGACGCTGTCGACGCAACAATAGTCGCTCTCGACGATCTTGCCGGCTGGGCGGAAAATCAGTTCGGAGATGTTTTCGATGCGATCGCGGACGCCGCCGAGACGCTTTACAATGACGTGATCAGCGTCGCCGTCGACACCTTCGTCGACGGCCTGAGTGACGTCGCAGGCGCCGCGTTCGAGGCGGTCAGCTCTGCAATCGAAGACACAGGGCTCGCGGCCGCGGTCTCGGACCTCGCCGACGGTATTTCAGATGTCGCGGCGGATGTCGCGGATGGTGTGGAAGGTGGTTTCAATGATGCGATCGAAGCGGCGGGAGATGGCGCCGACTTTGTGAGCCAGGCGGCGGTGACGGCCCTCGCGGAGACACAGGCGGCCATGGAGGAAGCGGCCGCGGCGGTCGAGGCGGCCGCGGAGTTCGTGGCGCAGTTGCTGGGACCGGTCTGGTATGGCGACAATGGAAACGACAGGGTCTTCCGCGCCGGGCCGGTGGCCTACATGTATGCCAAGGGTGGCAACGACACCGTTACCGGAGCGGCCGCGCACGTGAAGATCCGCGGCGGTGCGGGCAACGACACGCTGAACGGCCTCGGCGCCTATAATGACATCGATGGCGGCTCGGGCAACGACCGGATCTATGCCATAGGGGGCGGCAATGACCTCAAGGGCGGCGACGGCAATGATCTCCTGACCGGGGTGGGAGCATCTAACAAGCTGGACGGTGGAGACGGCAATGACAGATTCGTCGCCACGGGTGGGCACAACGAGATCCGTGGCGGGTCCGGGGATGATACCGTTCTGCTTGGACTTGGCGTGCACAATGACATCGTAACCGATGGCGGCAATGACAGCGTGAACGCCATGGGCGGCTCCAACGCTGTCAATACCGGTAACGGGAACGATCAGATCCGCGTGGGCGGGGTGGCCAACTACGTTCGCGCCGGCGATGGCTTTGACTGGATCTGGGTTTTTGCGGCAGCCAACGTGGTGTCCGCCGGCGATGGCTACGACATCGTCTATGCAGTCGGAGGTTCGAACATCCTCGTCAACGGAAACGACGGGGGATCCATCCATGCTCTGGGTGCCGCAAACTGGATCCTGAGCGGAAATGGCGGTGACCATATCAGTGCCTTGGGCGGCGGAAACTTCGTCTTTTCCGGCGGCGCTGGCGAAGGATCGGCGACGGACCACGATACGATCACGGTCGGCGGCTTGGCCAATGTCGTCTTCGCGGGTCATGGCAGCAACACCGTAACGGCGCTGGGCGGTGGCAACTTCATCTTCGGTGGCGACGGGTCGGACGTCTTCTACCTGGGCGGCGCCGCATTGAACGTCGCTTATGCCGGTAACGGGCACAATACGGTCACTGCGGCGTCCGGTGGCGCAAACATCGTGTTCGGTGGCGACGGTCGCGATATCGTGACACTGGTCGCGGCTGGAAACCTAATGGTCCTGGGCGACGGGAACAACGTGGCCATCGGGCTCGGCGGTGCAAACGTCGTCTGGTCGGGAAGTGGCAATGACACGGTTCTGCTTGGCGGGCTGCTGGCCAACGTCGCATGGGTCAATGGCGGAGACAATCTGGTCGGCGTGGCAGGCACCGGGAACCTGGTGGTTGCCGGTGATGGGGATGACACGCTGGTCGCCGCGGGCTTAAAGGCAAATATCATCCTTGCCGGCGGGGGCGACAACACTGTCGTCGCGATCAGTAATTACAACTTCGTCTCGTCCGAAGGGGGCGAGGACACGATCGTGGCGCTGGGTACCGGCAACGCGATCGTCGCGGGGGATGGCAACAATCTGGTCGTGGCGGTCGGCCAGGCCAATGGTGTCGTTCTGGGCGATGGTAACGACACGGCGGTGCTTTTGGCGAGGGGTAATGTCGTCAGTGCGGGTGACGGTAATAACACTATTGTGGTTGTCGCGGACGGGAATGCTGTTCTTGCGGGCGGTGGCAATGATGTCGTTGCGGCAACGGGTAAGGCCAATTTTGTTTCCACCTCGGCCGGAGACGACGTGGCGTTGGTCCTGGGGCGGTTGAACCTCGTGTTCACGGGCGCTGGCGACGATGTCGGACTAATCATTGGCGATTATAATGCGGTCGCATCGGGCGACGGAGATGATATCCTCATTTCCAAGGGTAAGCTGCAAGTGGTGCTGGGTGAGGCCAACTCAGACATCATTGTGGCCCTCGGCGAGACGAATATCCTGGCGGGCGGCGAGGGAAACGATGTCATCCTCGCCATGGGTAAGTCGAACTGGGTGCTTGGCGGCAGCGGAAGCGACATCCTGATCGTGAGCGGCAAGTGGAACCTTGTCGCGGCGGACAATGAGGTTAACGCCGACGAGAACACCCTGGCAGACCTGAAAGCGTGGAACGACGCAAAGAAGAAGGACGTGAGCGGTTATACCGAAGGTCTGCTTTCGAATTTTCCGGAGGGCGGTCAGAACCAGAGCAATGTCCAGGGGGAAATCAAGGTCACGACCGATCTCGCATTCCTGTTCCCCGACCTGCAATTGACCAGTGGCGCAAAGGACTGGGAGAGTCCGAGCTTCACTCTTCCGTCGTACAGTTGGGATCTTCCCGACATTCCAGAATACAATTTTCCCTCTGAACTAAATTCCTTCGAGGACGATGTTGATCTGCCGGACTATGGGTTGCCTGAACTTGGGCTGCCAAAAATTCAAACGCCCACCCTTCAACTGCCATCAATCACTGTTCCGGACATCAAGCTGCCTTCGTTTAAAGAATTCAGATATACCAGCGATTTGGCCCTGAACTTGGCTTTGATTGCGGACTGGAACAATTCGGATTTCCGGAATGCCCTTGGCTTTCTGGACGCCTATACGGGCATCGGCCTTCAGGATTACGGGTCGATGCTTGACTTTAAGATCGGGGGGACCAGCGACGCGGCGGTATCGCTGTCCTCACAGGAGCAGTCGGCGAATGCCGGTGCGATCGCGGTCATGGAGTCCGATTCAGCGGTCGGCGGCATCGACACGGCCTGGCAGGCCGGGGCGGGTGCGGCGTCCGGTCAGGGCACGGCAGGCGGCGCCGGCGGCGGGGCCGATGTCGCACTGCCCGGTGGCGTGACGGCTGACGCCCTTGGCGGAGCTGGCGACGAGAGTGTGATCAGTGGCAATGCTAAGCTGCGCGCCGGCGTCCTCCAGACCGGTATAGAAGATGGCCTCTGGGGCGCTGACCAGTATGTGCAGGATCCGGGCTCCGGCCTTTCGACGGTCACGCCCAAGATCGTCTGGTCGGACTTCCAACTGCCGGACCTGGTCCTTCCGGCATTCACCTTTGGTGGACTCACACTGCCCGACGGATCATTCGGGCTCGATCTGAGCGCGTTCGGTGACGATGCCGCTGCACTGGGGAATATGGCCGGGCTGAACGACATAAAACTACCGGACATTCCAGGGTTCACGCTGGCGTCGGGGGATGCCAAGGATGGAACCTTCACGCTGGAAAGCCCGATATTGAGACTGCCCTCGCTTTCATTCGCTGGCCGCAGCCTCAATCTCGCCGATCTCATGCCTGCCCTGTTCCGGCCTGTCGATGCGGACAGCCCGGCCGACTCCGACCATACGCTGTCCTTCCTAACCGACAGTGGCGATCTCGCCATCGTGCATGGAGAGCAGAACCAAGTGTTCTTGGGCGACGGTGGAGATATCGCGCTCAATCTCGGTAAAGAAAATGTCCTGTTTGCCGGGAACGGGAATGACCTGGCAATGAATCTCGTTCCGAGTCTTGACGGCAACAACCACATGCGGGGTGGGGCTGGCAACGATATTCTCGTGAATATCGGCAAGAAGAACAAGATGAAGGGTGATGACGGCGACGATATCCTGCTCAGCCTGACGCCGTCGTCGATTGCTGATGCGGAGAACGAGATCAAGGGTAGCAACGGCAACGATGCCATGCTGGCCGTTGGCAAAAAGAACAAGGTGATGGGCGAGGCCGGAGACGATGTCGGCATCGCGATCGGAAACGAGAACGAGATGGGCAACTCCATGACCCTGGAGGTCAGGGGACTCGGCGACGACACCTATGTTGCGATCGGAAACAAGAACAGGCTATGGATGGGCGCCGGTAACGACGTGGCGTTCACCTTCGGCAATCAAAACTATCTGTGGCTGGAGGATGGCGACGACCTCGCCATAGCGATTGGCCGCGAAAGCGAGATCATCGGGGACGAAGGCGACGATCTCGCCTTCGCGATCGGCAGGGAAAACCACCTTGCAGGCGATTCTGGCAATGATCAGTTGTTCGCGTTTGGCGCCAGCAACAACCTGCACGGCGGCATCGGAGATGATGTCCTCGCTGCGGCAGGTTTGAACAGCAAGATCTTTGCGGGCAGCGGCAGCGACCTCATCTTCCTCGCGGCGCAGCAAGCCTATGCCTTCGGGGGCGATGGGGACGATACGATCTTTGCGCTCGGTGGCCTTTCCAACTACATCGCGGGAAATGCCGGCAATGACGCGATCTACGTCGTCGGCAACTATTCGCTGATCGAGGCGGATCTGCCGACCGACGGCGTCGTGCCCGACGGGTTCGGGCCCTTGGGTGAGCTGGGCGATGACGGCCATGACACCGTCTTCGTGACCGGAAACTTCAACGGCGTCGTCACGGGCGGCGGCGACGACTTCATCGTGCTTTTCGGTGAAGGGAATTTTGTGAAGGCCGGATCGAATGCCGACGTCATCCTCGCCTACGGGGTGCACTCGATTGCAGAGGGGCAGGACGGTCACGACCTTGTCTTCGCGGGATCGGTTGCGGCCGCCGCCCGCGTGACCGGCGATGGCGGCAGCGGCGACGACCTGCTTGTTGCCCATGGCAAGGCCACCGCCCGCCTTCTGTCCGGTGACAGCCTGCCGGGGATCGACAGCGCTGTTGCCGACGCGGTGTCCGCTCGGGCCGTCTCGCAAATCCTGCTCGGTGCCGATGGCGCAACGGCCGGTGCCATCCTCAACGGCGGGTCGGGCAATGACACGTTGGTGTCCGGCGATGGCGAGGTTCTTCTGCGCGGTGGGGAGGGGAACGATACCTATCTCGTCCTGGCCGATAGCGGGACCACGACGATTATCGAGACGGGCGAGGGACAGGACACGCTGCGACTTGTCCTGGATCAGGGCGAGGTCGGCATCCTCACGGTCAGCATGGACGCGACGGGCGTCGTCTCCCTTACCGTAGACGGTGAAACCCGGGTGTCCGCCTCGATCGCTGAGGGCGAGGTGGAACATCTCGATCTTGCGGTGGGCGGCACGGTCATCGCGTCACTCGATCTGGCGCAGCTTCACGCGGAGGGCGCGTTCACGGTCGAGCTTGGCGTGTCTGCGAACGCCAACAGTCTGGCACGGTCGTCGGACATTGCAGAACTTCCGCCGGTTCCGCTGGAGGTGGATTGGCATACCCTTTGGGGTTGGCATGGATTCGGCAGCCCGGATGGGTGGGCCGGCGAGGGAACCAATGGTTTAACCCAAGGATTATTTGGGAACGCGTCGCGCGACATTCTCCTGATGACCGACGGACGCGGCGAGGCATTGGGCAAGAGCGGTGACGATGTTCTGGTCGCCTATGGCTACGGATTGGTGGATCTCCTGGAGGATGGGGAGGTGAACGGCACGGGTTTGCGCCTGTCCGCGTCGGCCTGGGAGACAGTCCGCGACCTGGTGGCCGATGCCACGCACCCGAACGCCGGTGGCCGTCAGGACTCCACGCTGAAAGGGGGGACTGGGGACGATGTCCTGATCGGGGGTGTCGACCTCGACACACTGATCGGCGGGGCCGGCGATGACACCTACATCTACTACCTTGGCGGCAATGAGGATCGGATCATTGCCGATGGCGGGGGTAACGACGTACTGGAGATCCGGACCGGCCCGTGGGGCGAGCAGGAGGGCTGGACCCTTTCGCTCGACCAGCTTCGTCCCTGGATCGAGGGCGACGATCTGCATATCGGGGTCAGCGCTGCGCTGGGATATCATGCGGAGATCGTCGTGCAGGACTGGGAAACCAGCGACATTCGCGAGCTGCGTCTGGTCAATGGCGACGTGATGCTGACCTATGATTTCCAGTCGGTGTTCGCGGGTGTGGACGCCGAGAGCGGGGAGTCGACCGCGCATTCGCGAACCTGGCGCAAGAACTGGTTTGACCGTGTGGAAGACGCGCTCGTGGGCATCGAGGCGCCGGCTCCGGGCAATCCGGATGCGCATGTAAAGGCAGGCTCGCGCGACATTCTCCTGATGACCGACGGACGCGGCGAGGCATTGGGCAAGAGCGGTGACGATGTTCTGGTCGCCTATGGCTACGGATTGGTGGATCTCCTGGAGGATGGGGAGGTGAACGGCACGGGTTTGCGCCTGTCCGCGTCGGCCTGGGAGACAGTCCGCGACCTGGTGGCCGATGCCACGCACCCGAACGCCGGTGGCCGTCAGGACTCCACGCTGAAAGGGGGGACTGGGGACGATGTCCTGATCGGGGGTGTCGACCTCGACACACTGATCGGCGGGGCCGGCGATGACACCTACATCTACTACCTTGGCGGCAATGAGGATCGGATCATTGCCGATGGCGGGGGTAACGACGTACTGGAGATCCGGACCGGCCCGTGGGGCGAGCAGGAGGGCTGGACCCTTTCGCTCGACCAGCTTCGTCCCTGGATCGAGGGCGACGATCTGCATATCGGGGTCAGCGCTGCGCTGGGATATCATGCGGAGATCGTCGTGCAGGACTGGGAAACCAGCGACATTCGCGAGCTGCGTCTGGTCAATGGCGACGTGATGCTGACCTATGATTTCCAGTCGGTGTTCGCGGGTGTGGACGCCGAGAGCGGGGAGTCGACCGCGCATTCGCGAACCTGGCGCAAGAACTGGTTTGACCGTGTGGAAGACGCGCTCGTGGGCATCGAGGCGCCAGACCTCGGCCAGCCGGTCTCCGCCACATCGTTTGACAGCCCCGCCTTCGTCCCGACCGGAGCGCTGGCCTTGGGTACGCCCGATGCCGCCGTCGCCTTTCGAGAGGCGCACATCCTCATGATGACCGACGGCGGCGGCGAGGCTTTCGGTGGACTGGGTGATGACGTCCTGCTCGCCTATGGCGACGGGACGATCGATCTTCTGGAAGACGGAATGGTCGAGGGCAGCGGTCTGCTGCTCGGTCGCAGCGACTGGCTTGCGCTTCAGGACGCAGCGCTCGATACGGGGCAGCCCAATAACGTCGCGTCCCTCGGTGCCAGTCTGCATGGGGGCGACGGTAATGATGTGCTGATCGGCGGTATCGCCGAGGACATCCTCATCGGCGGGGCAGGCCATGACACCTATGTCTACCACCTTGGCAGCTCCACCGACTGGATCGTCGCCCATGGCGGCGGGGAAGATGTTCTGGAAATCCGCACCGGTCCGCGCGGTGAGGCCGAGGGATGGCAGCTCAGCCTCGCAACGCTGAGAGCATGGGAAGTTGGCGGCGATCTCCACCTTGGTGTGACCGCTGCAGCCGGTGGAGGGGCGGAAATCGTGATCGTCGATTGGCGTGACAGCGATCTGGCAGTGTTGCGTCTTGCGGATGCAGACGGTGTCGAGGATTACGATTTCATGTCCGTCGCGAACTCGCTTCTCGGCGCCGCCCTTGCCCTTCCTGCGGGGGCGAGTGCATGGGACCAGGGCGCCTACGACCGCGTCGCTTCGGCGCTTGCGGACCTGGGCATGCCCGATCATCTGCCCGACACCACGGGACCGAAACCCGTTTGGAAGGTGTCCGACTTCATGTCCGGCCTTGTGGAGGACACATACGAGGCGTTCCGCGATTTCGTGATGGAGGCCGGCGACATCATGGAAATGATCTCGTCCGAAACGGAGCAGTTCGTGACCGATGACTCGCCCTTGGCGGGCCTGTGGCCTTGAAGCGCCGGTGTTTCGTTTCACTCCGGACCGTCATTTTACATAATTAATGTTGCGCAAGTCTCCGTTCGCAACCGAGTCCTTTTGTTCCGAACTTGTTTCAGGGCACTTCAATTGGGTCTGATCGACTGCACGATGCGCCATGGCGGTCCCGCACCGCCATGGCAATCGCGGGATCGGTTCAGATCGCTGCCTCGGCAGGGCGCGCCAGGTTTCCGGCCAGAAGTCCGGGCTGATCCTCGAAGGGATCATGCTCTGCCACCCAATGTCCGGGCGAAATTTCCAGGAGTCGGGGGCGGTACTGTTCGGCGTCGGGATCGTCGATCAGGCGGGATTTCAGGAAACGGAGTTGTGCCCGGCTGTCCAGCGGGGAGGGCAGGTCGCCCGATAGCTTGAGTCGCGGGCGCGACTTCTCGTGGACGGGATCGGGTCGCGGTACCGCGGAGAGCAGCGCGCGGGTGTAGGGATGGCGCGCGTCGCGGAAGATCCTGTCCCGGTCGGCGAGTTCGACGACCCGACCGAGATAGAGCACCATCACACGGTGGCTGATCTCGCGCACCACCGACAGGTCGTGACTGATGAACAGCATCGAGAGGTCCAGCGTCTTCTGCAGGTCGATCAGAAGATCGACGACCTGAGCCTGCACCGAGACGTCAAGCGCCGAGACAGCCTCGTCGCATATGACAAGTCCGGGATCCACGATCATGGCGCGGGCAATTCCCACGCGCTGGTTCTGCCCGCCCGAGAGTTCATGCGGATACCGATTGATGAGCGCGGGGTCGAGGCCGACACGCGGAAGCATCTCGCGCACGCGGGCTTCGCGCTGGGCGTTCGACAGGGCCGGTGCGTGAACCGTCAGAGGTTCCGCGATGGACCGACCGATGGTCATGCGCGGATCGAGGCTTGCGAGCGGATCCTGAAACACGATCTGCAGATCCTTGCGCAGGGCGCGCAGCGCCTTCGCATTTGTGCCCGACAGATCCCGGCCCAGCCAGACCACGTGACCCGCCGTCGGCGGTACAAGGCGCAGGATCGCACGCGCCAGCGTGGACTTGCCGCAGCCGGACTCGCCCACAATCCCCAACGTTTCCCCGGAGCGCAGATCGAAGCTGACGCCATCGACGGCCCGCAGGGGCTGCGTGCGTCCAAACAGCCCGCCGGGTCGATGAACGGGGAACTGGACGCGCAGATCCTCAACCCGGAGGCACGGCGGCGCGGTCGCAGCCGGGGGTGGCGCGAGCGACGTGCGCCCGCCGCGGTCGCCGTCCTCTATGCGCGGCACGGCGTCCAGCAGCATCTGCGTGTAGGGGTGGCTGGGCGACCGGAAGATCGCCTCGGCGGTGCCGCGTTCGACGACCTCGCCATGACGCATGACCGCGACCGTATCGCACATCCGCGCGACCACACCCATGTCGTGAGTGATCAGCACGATGCTGGTGCCGGTCTCGCGTTTCAGGTCGTCCATAAGGTCGAGCACCTGGGCCTGCACGGTCACATCAAGCGCGGTTGTCGGTTCGTCGGCAATGAGCAGTTCCGGGTCGCAGAGCATGGCGATCGCGATCATCACGCGCTGGCGCATGCCGCCCGACAGTTCGTGGGGAAACTGATCGAGGCGGCGCGCGGCTTCAGGGATCCGAACGGTTTCGAGCCAGTCGACGCAGCGCCGGATCGCAGCCTCGCCGCGCAGCCCCTTGTGCAGGCGCAAGACCTCCTGCATCTGCGCGCCGACCGTCATGTGAGGGGTCAGAGATGTTAGCGGATCCTGGAAGATCATGGAGATCCGGCTGCCGCTGATCTTGCGCAGCTCCCGGTCCGGCAGGTCGAGCAGATTGTCGCCATGAAATCGGATCTGGCCCGAGACACGGCCATTCTGTGCCAGAAGGCCAAGGATCGACAGGGCCGTCTGGCTCTTTCCGGACCCCGACTCGCCGACAAGTCCCAGACACGTTCCCCGTTCGACCTGGAGGTCGATCCCTCGAACGGCATGGACGACGCCGTCAGGCGTGTCGAACTCGATGGTCAGATCGCTAAGCTCGATCAGCGGCGAAGCGTCATGCGTCTTGGTCATGGTCATCCTTTGTCGGGGAAGCCCTATCCCGACCGCCTGTGCACCGTCCTGTCAATTGCGGCATGGGGCACGCACTCCGGTCGCTCCTGCGCATGGGCGGTCGGTGCGCCTTGATGGGCGGGGCCAAAGCGCGGAAAGTGCGCGCGAAACGAGCAACCAGCCACAGACAGGACCTTTCCGACATGCCCGTTATGACCTTCCTGACCCAATGCCATTTCGACAATGGCGCGCTTGCCAAGCTTCCCAAGGTGCTTGCCGGCCAGGGCGTGACGCATCCCTTCATCGTGACCGATCCTGGCTTGCGCGATGTTGGCCTTCTCGACCGGGTGATCGAGGCGCTGGGCCAGCCGGCGGCGGGCGTCTTCGCAGAGACCCTGCCCAATCCGATCCAGTGGCAGGCGGAGGAGGCCTCAGAGGCCTACCGCGCATCCGGTGCGGACGGTCTCGTCGCCCTTGGCGGAGGGTCTGCAATGGACATGGCGAAGGCGATCGGCCTGCGCGTCAGCCATGACGGGCCGTGGTCGACCTATGCCGCACGCCTGGGCGGCACCAGGAAGATCGGCCGGATCCCGCCTCTTCTGGCGATTCCGACCACGGCGGGCACGGGTTCGGAAGTCTCCGTCGGGGCGATCGTCATCCTCGAGGACGGAACCAAGGAGACCTTCATCTCCCAGAACCTGATCCCGTCGGCGGCAATCTGCGACCCGGAACTGACGCTTGGCCTGCCGGCAGGGCTCACGGCGGCAACCGGTATGGACGCGGTCACCCACTGCATCGAGGCGGTTCTCAGTCCCCTGATCAATCCGCCTTGCGAGGGGATCGGCTATGACGGCGTTCACCGCGCCGTGGGTCAGGGCTGGCTGAAGCGGGCCGTGGCCGATGGCAGCGACCTAGAGGCTCGCTGGCACATGATGATGGCGAGCTATGAGGGTGCGCTGGCGTTCGTGAAGGGACTGGGCGGCGTCCATGCGCTGAGCCACGCGGCCGGCCGCCTGCACGAGAAGAAACTGCACCATGGGACGCTGAATGCGATCTTCCTACCGCATCTTCTGCGGGCCAATGCGGGGGCAGCCGACGAGAAGTATGCCCGGCTGCGCTTTGCCATGGGTTTGCCGGACGGGGGAGATCTGGCGGATGCCATCGAACGGCTGAACGAGGACATCGGCATCCCGGCACGGCTGTCCGAGATCGGACTTGCGGCCGAGGATGGTCCGGCGATCGTTGAGTATGCGCTGATCGACCTGGCGCATCAGTCCAATGCGCGTCCATTGGAGGCGGCGGACTATGAGCGCATCTACGAGGCGGCGTTGTAGCGCCAATGCCCAGAGCGTCTGCAATTGAAATGGACACAGCTTGGCGCAAGGAAACGAGTCTGAAAGCGTCGGTCTTTCGTTTCACTTCGGACCGTCGCTTTACATCATTGTTCTTGCGCAGGTCTCCGTTCGCAATCGAGTCCGTTTGAGCCGAACTTGCGCTAGACGCGCAGCAGGGCGAGCAGGGCGGCGATGCCGCCGACGCCGGCCGACAGGTTGCTGAGCGACACCGCCACGAGACGCTGGGTCTTCTTGCGCTGGCGCACGCCCGGGGCGCCTTCGCCCTTTCGGCGCGGCGCCAGGGTCCAGCGATTGGCGATCAGGCCGAGCGCCGCAAGGCCCGCCAGGATCGCCGCGCCAAACGCCATGGCGAGCACGGCGAGGGCCGCTGCGGCCAGGTAGGCCGCCGCAGCCGGCGCGGACACGCGCAGCAGGAGCTGGCGCACATGGGCGTCGGCCCGGGCATAGTCGAGCCGGTCGAACGAGGTCGCGGCGGCCGGTACGGTGGCGGTGAACACGGCGCCGGTTGCTGCCGCAGCGAACAGTCCGGACACGTTTGCAGCGAGGGCGTTCAAGGTCTCGAACATGGCAGAAAGCCTACGCCGATTCCGCCCTGTGCGCGCCCTGTCAGACCCACAGAAATCCGGCTGGCCGGCCATCGACCAGCACGGCCGCCGTGAGCAGACCCCCGTAGCAGGCGCCCGTGTCGACGTTGATCCGTCGCCCATCGGCCGAAACATCGGGTCGAAAGTCGCGGGTGGGCGTATGGCCGTGGATCACGGTCTGGCCGGCCAGGGCAGGACTGGTCCACTCGGCCGTGTCCAGCGCACTTGCTGCGCGCGTCCAGAGATAGACCTCTTCCGGCTCGTTGGGAAAATCGGCACCGGAGATGCCGGCATGTACGAAGACGAGGCCAGCCTCACGGTCCCAATGGCGAGCGGGCAGGCCCTTGATCCAGCGCAGGTCTTCCCGCATCCGACCCTGACCGCCCGGCAGCAACTCGTAGCTGTCGACCGTTGCGGCCCCGCCGTTTCGCGCCCAAAGGCCCTGCCCGAAGGCGCCGCCCTCGAAGGCGTCGATCATCATCTGTTCGTGGTTTCCGCGCAGCGTGACGGCACGCAGCGTCGGCTCGGTTCTGGCGCGGGCATGGAGCGCACGCACCCGCTGGATCACGCCGGCGCTGTCCGGGCCGCGATCAACCAGATCGCCAAGGTGCACAAGGGTCATGGTCGCTGCGGCATGGGTGCGCCGGTGATGCGCGAATATGGCCTGGTGCAACGCGCCGAGGCGTTCCGCCTCGCCATGGACGTCACCGATGGCGTAGTGGACATGCAGTGTCTTGTCGGACATGGCGAGAAGGTGGCGGGCCCTGCGGGCCCATTCAAGCCTCGGTGTCACGCCACCCTTGCCGCCCGGGCCAGGCGCCTGGCCTTGTGGCTGCCCCACACGCTGTCGGCAGAAAACAGGGCGAGGGCCGCCCAGATGAAACCGAAGGCCAAGGCGTGGGTGGCGCTGAACGGTTCTCCGAATGCTAGGGCAAAGCCGAACTGCAGCGTTGGCGCGATATACTGCATCATGCCGATGGTGGCGAACATCAGCCGCTTTGCCGCGAGCGCGAAGAGGATCAGCGGCAGGGCCGTGAAAGGGCCGGCCAGAATCAGCAGCGGAATGTCCGTTCCGCCGGTGCCGAACAGGCGCCCCCCGCCGAATGCGGCGTGAAGGAGGAGACCACCCACCGCGATGGGAAACAGCAGGGCCGCCTCGACGGCGAAGCCGGCGCGTCCGTCCACCAGGACCCGCTTGCGGATGAGCCCGTAGGACGCGAAGCTGATGCACAGCACAAGCGCGATCCATGGAAACCGCCCGAAGGCCTGGGTCATGATCAGGACGCCCACAGCCGCCAGCGCCACGGCGGCCCATTGTGCCTTTCGCAGACGCTCGCGCAGCAGGACCGCGCCGATCAGCACATTGACCAGCGGATTGATGTAGTAGCCGAGGCTCGCTTCCATCACCCGCGCCTCGCCCACCGCCCAGATATAGAGGAACCAGTTGGTCCCGATGGCCAGCGCCGAGAGGCTCAGATAGCGCAGCCTTGCGGGCGTCAGCGCTGCTTTCAGGTCCGCCCAACGCCCGGCGAGGGCGACGAAAAGCAGTCCGGCGGGCAGGGACCAGACGATCCTGTGGGCCAGGATCTCCATGGCAGGCAGATGGTCCAGCAGCTTGATGTAGAGCGGCAGGACGCCCCACAGCGTGTAGGCGGACAGACCGGCGGCAAGTCCCAGGCGAAGTGACGGCGACATGGATCGGCCTTAGGCCGCCGCGCGCGGCGGCGCTACCCGTTTCTTGCGGCCTGTCGAGCGTGCTAGCCGGCTGTCTTCCGATCGGGCTTGAGAACGCCCCGGTTTACCAGCTCCTCGGCGATCTGGACGGCATTCAGCGCCGCACCCTTGCGCAGATTGTCCGACACACACCAGAAGACGAGGCCATTCTCCACGGTAGGGTCCCGGCGCACGCGGGAGATGTAGGTGGCCCACTCTCCGACGCAGTCAATCGGCGTGATGTAGCGTTCTTCCTCGGGATCATCGACAAGCATCAGACCGGGCGCCTCGCGCAGCAGGGCCTGGGCCTGCTCGGGGGCGAGCGGGCCACCCAGTTCGACGTTCACCGCTTCGGCGTGGCCGACGAATACCGGCACGCGGACACAGGTTGCCACCAGCTCGATCGACTCATCGACGATCTTCTTGGTTTCCACGCGCATCTTCCACTCTTCCTTGGTGAAGGCGTCGTCCATGAAGACGTCGATATGTGGAATGACGTTGAAGGCGATCTGAACCGGGTATTCCGAGGGCTCCGGCGACTGGTTTACATAGATCCCCTTGGTCTGGTTCCAGAGTTCGTCCATTGCGGCTTTCCCGGAACCGGAGACAGACTGGTAGGTGGACACGATCACGCGCTTGACGCCGACCGCATCATGCAGGGGCTTGAGCGCGACGACGAGTTGAGCCGTGGAGCAGTTCGGATTCGCGATGATGTTCTTTTTGGCGTAGCCCATCACGGCCTCGGCATTCACCTCGGGCACGACGAGCGGCACGTCGGGGTCCATGCGGAACGCAGATGAATTGTCGATCACGATGCAGCCGGCCTGACCGATCCGTGGCGCCCATTCGCGCGCCACGTCGCCCCCGGCCGACATCAGTGCCAGATCCACTTGCGCGAAGTCGAAGGATTCGATGTCCTGGCACTTCAGCGTCTTGTCGCCGAGGCTGACCTCGCGACCGACCGAGCGCCGCGAGGCGACAGCGTAGACTTCATCGGCGGGGAAGAGGCGCTCATCGAGGATGGCGAGCATTTCCTGCCCGACATTGCCGGTGGCGCCGACGACGGCGATTTTCAAGGCCATTTAAAACTCCTGTATGGGGATGGCATAAAGGGGAAGGCGCACAACATCAATCGGCGTGGCGCGGGGCGTCCGGCGCCCGGCCTGGCGGGGCGAAGCGTGGGAGACACATATGCCGCAAGACGATCTCATCTCGAGATACATTTCCTGCTACAACAACAGTGACATTGAGGGGATGGTCGCGTGCGTCACCGAGGATGTGGTGTTCGAGAACATCTCCAATACCGGCCAGTCCATGCGGCTTGAAGGCAAGGATGCCATGCGCGAGGTGGCACGCCTGTCGGGCAATGCGTTCTCCTATCGGCGCCAGAAGCTCCTGCGGATCGTCCGGGGCGAGGGCAGGGCGGCCGCCGAGATCGAATTCGAGGGCAAGACCGCCGTCGACCTCCCTAACGGAACCCCGGCGGGCGAAACGGTGCGGATTCGCGGCGCGAGCTTCTTCGAGTTTCGGGGCGACAAGCTCAGCCGGATCGCCGACTACAGCTGAGCCAGAACGGCGCGGGTCATGTCGCGTGTTCCCAGGCGCCCGCCAAGATCCCGGGTGCGTGCGCCATCCGCCAGGGCGGCTGCGACCGCATCGCGGACCCGATCGGCGGCGTCGATCCGCTCCAGCGACCAGCGCAAGGCCATTTCCAGCGACAGAATGGCGGCGCATGGATTGGCCACGCCCTGACCTGCAATATCGGGGGCCGATCCGTGAACGGGCTCGTACAGGCCTGGCGTGCCAGGCGCCCCCAGGGATGCCGACGGCAGCATGCCGATGGAGCCGGTCAGCATGGCGGCCTCGTCGGACAACACGTCGCCGAACAGATTGTCTGCCAGGATCACGTCGAACTGGCGGGGATCGCGCACCAGCTCCATCGCACAGGCATCTGCATACATGTGGCGCAGGTCGATTCCCTGGCCGGCTTCGGCATGGAGGCGTGTCACTTCCTGTCGCCAGAACAGGCCGCTTTCCATGACATTGGCCTTGTCGGCGGAGGTGACACGTCCGCTCCGGCCCCGGGCGATGTCGAACGCCACGCGCGTGACGCGCGCCACCTCGTCGGCGGTGTAGACGGCGGTGTCGAAACCGCGACGCACACCGCTGGCGTCGGTCTCGATCCCACGTGGCTGGCCAAAATAGACCCCACTCGTCAGTTCACGGACGATCATGAGATCCAGCCCCTCGATCCGGTCGCGCTTGAGGGAAGAGGCGTCGGCGAGCGCGGGAAAGCAGAAGGCGGGGCGAAGATTCGCGAAGACATCCAGGCCCTTGCGAAGTTGCAAGAGTCCGGCTTCGGGGCGGTTGGCGCGATCGGCACCATCCCATTTCGGGCCGCCCACGGCGCCCAGCAGCACGGCATCTGCCGCCTTTGCCTTGACCAGCGTGTCGGCAGCAAGTGGCATGGCGTGCACGTCCAGCGCTGCACCGCCCACCAGATCGGTGTCGATAAACAGGTCGGGCGCCACGGCCTCGGCGACCATCGTGGCAGCGTCGATCACTTCCGGGCCGATCCCGTCACCGGGAAGCAGCAGCAGGGTCTGAGCCATGGGGGTTCCTCTTGCAGGCCGGCCGCCGGCGCCAAGGCCGGGGCAGGGTCGGTCAGTGGGACGGAGATGGCCTTATCAGCCGCCGGTGCGCTCCATCCAGGGGGTCGCGAGCCTGCGGCGGGCCTCGAAATCGGCGATGGCGCCTTCTGCCTGAAGGCTCTGGCCGATCTCGTCGAGACCGTTGAGCAGATTCGACTTGGCGCCTGCGTCGATCTCGAAGGCGTGGGCCTGCCCATCCGGGCCGGTCACGGTCTGGGCGGCAAGATCGACTTCGAACGGGCAGTTGTCGCCGCCTGCCTGGTCGGCCAGCCGGTCGCAGACCTCCTGGGGCAGGACCACGGGCAGGATCCCGTTTTTCAGGCAGTTGTTATAGAAGATGTCGGCAAAGGATGGCGCGATCACGCAGCGGAGCCCCTGATCGAGGAGGGCCCAGGGCGCATGCTCGCGTGACGAGCCGCAACCGAAATTCGCACCCGCAATCAGAATCGAGGCCGAGCGGTAGGGCTGCCAGTTGAGCACGAAATCCGGATCTTCGCTACCATCGGCGCGGGTCTTCATCTCGTAGAACAGCCCCTTGGCCAGGCCGGTCCGTGCCACCGTCTTCAGGAACTGCTTGGGGATGATCATGTCGGTGTCGACATTCGCCATCAGTACCCCGGACTTGGCGAGGGGTGCGGCGGTACCGGTCAGGGTCGTGAACGCGTCCATGGCGGGGTCTTAAGCCTGTGCGTGGGAAATGAACAGGGTCGGCACGCTCAGCGTGCCGTCTCGTACGGTGAAAACCCGGCTTCCCGGTTTTCGTCCAGGGCGCGGGTCCGAGACCTCAAGCCCGGAGGCGCTCAGGCGCGCATGGGCAGCCTCGAGATCGGCAACGGCCCAGGTCAGGCCCCAGAGCCGGTCCGGGCCCGCAGGATCGCTGGCCTGGTCAAGCCGGGTCACGATCTCCAGCGTCAGGCCGCCCAGCCGGAAGAAGAGGAAGCGGGTGTTCCATTCCGGCGCCGTGCGGTCCAGCGCGAGACGAAGGCCGAGCCGGCCGCCATAGGTCGCAACGGCCCGCTGGGGATTGGGCGTCGTGATGACCAGGTGATCCAGCGCGTGCACGGCGCCACGGTCGGGTGCGGGTCGCGGTAATGCCCGCTCCACCGGTTCGACGACGAAGCTGCGCACGCCGGCCATGGCCTCATCATCGAGGCGGACGCTGCGCCAGCGCACCGTCTCGCCCGTCTCGGTTCGCGCCTCACGGCTGGTGATATCGGAGGGGGCCAGTCCCCGCCGGTCGAGGCTGCGGTGGACACCGTCCAGGTCCGATGTGCGGTAGGCGAGTGAGGCAAGGCCCGGGCCGGTCTCGGCGAGATGCTCGGAAAGTCGTCGTCCCACAGGCCCCTCGCCCTTCGGGGCGATCAGTTCCAGGCCCATATTCTCAAGCCGAAAAAGGGCGGTTGCGGTCCCATCTCCGACGCTCGGGATGCGCTGGTCCGGTCGCCGGCCGAGCAGCGTGGCATGGGCGACCGTCGCCGCCTCGATCTCGGGGCAGGCGAGGACCAGATGGTCGACGGCGTCGATCATGCCGACAGGCTTTCCTTGGCAAGCCATTGATCGACCTCCTCAGAGCCCGGCAGGACCTCCCCGGTCGACATCAGCCGAGCACGCCGGTGATGGCCGCGCGGGCGGCGAGACGCGGACTCATGAGGTGGGTTCGGCCACCACGACCCTGACGGCCCTCGAAATTCCGGTTGGAGGTCGATGCGCAGCGTTCCCCAGGGGCGAGGATGTCCGGGTTCATGCCAAGACACATGGAGCAACCCGGTTCGCGCCATTCGAATCCCGCCTCGCGAAAGATGCGGTCGAGGCCTTCCGCTTCCGCGCGCGCCCGGACCAGACCGGAGCCCGGAACGACCATGGCCCGCACGCCGTCGGCCACGCGCTGACCCTCCGCGACTTCGGCGGCGGCGCGCAGGTCCTCGATGCGACTGTTGGTGCACGAGCCGATGAAGACACGCTGGATCGGGGTGCCCGCGATGGGCTGACCAGGCTCCAGCGCCATGTAGTCGAGGGCGCGACGCGCCGCCCCCTGGCGAACGCTGTCTGGAAAGTCGGCCGGATGCGGAACGCGACCAGAGACCGGAATTGCCTGTTCCGGGCTGGTGCCCCAGGTGATCGTCGGCTCCACCTCGGCAGCATCGATCTCGACCACCCGATCCCAGGTCGCGTCGGGATCGGATACAAGCGTCTGCCAGTAGGACACCGCCATCTCCCACGCACCGCCCTTCGGCGCGGCCGGACGTCCCTTGACGTACGCGAAGGTGACATCGTCGGGCGCCACCAGCCCGGCGCGGGCGCCGCCCTCGATGGAGAGGTTGCACAGCGTCATGCGGCCTTCCATGGACAGCGCGCGCACCGCTTCGCCGCGATATTCGATGACATGGCCTGTGCCGCCTGCCGTCCCGATGCGGGAGATCAGATGCAGGGCAAGGTCCTTGGCGGTGACGTCATCGGCGAGCCGCCCGGTCACCTCGACGGCCATGTTCCGCATCTTCCGGGCGCGCAGGGTCTGGGTGGCGAGCACATGTTCCACCTCGGACGTGCCGATGCCGTGGGCAAGCGCGCCGAACGCGCCATGGGTCGAGGTGTGGCTGTCGCCGCACACGATCGTCATGCCTGGCTGGGTCCGGCCCTGTTCCGGTCCGACCACGTGCACGATGCCGTTGTTGGCGTGGCCCATCGGGAAAAACTCGATCCCGTGGTCCTCGACATTGCGTGTCAGCGCCTCAAGCTGGGCGCGGGCCTCCGGGTCGGCAACCGCGGCGAGGCCGCCGGCCTGGTTCTCGGTCGGCGTGTTGTGATCGGCCACCGCCAGGGTCAGGTCCGGCCGACGTACCCGGCGCCCCGCCGCCTTCAGCCCGGCAAAGGCCTGTGGTGTCGTCACCTCGTGGATCAGGTGCAGGTCTATATAGAGGAGCGCCTCGCCAGAGGCGGGATCCTCATACACCACGTGGGCATCCCAAATCTTGTCGTAAAGCGTTTTGGCAGGCATGACGTCTATCTCCGGCCCGGAAATGACCAGCACGGACGGCGAATTGCAAGCGGGAA
This sequence comes from uncultured Hyphomonadaceae bacterium, assembly GCA_964492485.1. Classification (GTDB taxonomy): domain Bacteria; phylum Pseudomonadota; class Alphaproteobacteria; order Caulobacterales; family Hyphomonadaceae; genus UBA5336. Next base: position 26,024 of record CAZBKM010000008.1, read on the forward strand.
CGAATGCGATGATGACGCGCACATCGCTCCAGGCCAGCGACGCATGGCAACGCTACGTCGACCGGGAGCTCCGCCGAGGGGTGGAACCGAAGGCCCTGCTGGACGTCCTGCGTGCCAGGGGGATCGATGCGGCGCGCCAGCGGACCCTTCTCGGCGAGGCCTTCTTCGGACGCTCCCCGGCCGAGGCCGCCGACCATGAGGCCCTGTCCAGGGTCCGTCTTGTGAGGCGCGCAGCGGACACCCCCGACCTTGTGCGCGTGCCGACGGCCAAGGCACAACTCTATACTTGGCGAAACTTCCTGTCGCCCGAGGATTGCGAGGCCGTGATCGCCCTGATCGATCAGGACCTGCGGCAGTCGACGACGGTGGACGCCTTTGCGGATCCGAACGTGCGCACCAGCCGGTCCAGCGATATCGGCACGAGGGGCCTGCCACTGATTCACCGGATCGACGACCTGATGTCAGAGGCCATCGGCATCCACTGGTCCTATTCCGACCAGAGCCAGGCCCAGCGCTATGATGTGGACCAGGAGTACAAGGCCCATCACGACTATTTCACGCCCGGCACGCGCGACCACAAGGTCCACTGCCAGCATCGCGGCCAGCGGACCTGGACCTTCATGATCTATCTGAACGATGTCGAGGAGGGCGGTGCGACGCGATTCCGGAAGCTCGACAGGTCGATCCGTCCCGAGCGCGGCAAGGCGGTTATCTGGAACAATCTCAATCCCGACGGTAGCGTGAACCCCTACACGCTGCACCATGGGATGAAGGTGCGCGCCGGGGTGAAGTACGTGATCACGAAATGGTACCGTGAACGCGGCTGGGGCCCTATGCTGCTGGATCCGGTGTCCTGACCGCACTCGGCAGATCAGCGACTTGACCGTCTGACCCTCGCCCCGGAGCCCGCTGCGGTCTGGCAGCAGATCCGACCTCGAACTGCCAGCGCGCCGCGACCTTCCCGCGTGCGCCAATGCCGCCGGTCAAGCGCGATTTCCACTGGAATCAACACAGCGGGCGAGATTTGCGCAAAACCGCGCCTTTTCACCGTATTAGCGCCCGGTGTCCACCCCTGCGGCTAAAAAAATCGCCGAAAATCTGTGCACGGGCCCTTGCTGCCCCCGTGCTTGCACATTTTCACTCTATATCACGGAGGGGCAGGGTCGGTCGTTGTGCCGGTCCGATGGGCACAGACGTGCACGCTGGGGTCAGTTCGAGAAGGAACAGAATACCATGGATGTCTTCGCTCAGTTCGCCGAAACCTACAGCCGTTCGAAGATCGAGGAGATGTCGCTCCAGGACTACCTTCTGGGCTGCCGCGCCGATCCGTCGATGCGGGCCACGGCCGCCGAGCGGATGATCAAGGCCATCGGCGAGCCCGAACTCATCGACACGGCCAAGGATCAGCGGCTCAGCCGCATCTTTCAGAACCGGACGATCAAGGTGTATCCCGCCTTTGCCGACCTTTACGGGATGGAAGAGACCATCGAACGGATCGTCGGCTTCTTCCGTCATGCGGCCCAGGGTCTCGAGGAGCGCAAGCAGGTACTGTATCTTCTCGGGCCGGTCGGCGGGGGGAAATCCACGCTGGCAGAAAAGCTCAAGAGCCTGATGACACAGGAGCCGATCTACGTGCTGAAAGCTGGCGACGAGCTGTCGCCCGTGTTCGAAAGCCCGCTCGGCCTGTTTGATCCCGACCGCATGGGCGATGTGCTGGAGGACAAGTACAATGTGCCGCGCCGCCTGCTGCGCGCGCCCGCGAGTCCCTGGGCCGTGAAGCGGCTGGACGAGTTCAATGGCGACATTTCACGCTTCACCGTGGTCAAGCTCTACCCGTCGCGCCTGCGTCAGCTCTGCGTCGCAAAGACCGAGCCGGGCGACGAGAACAATCAGGACGTCTCCACACTGGTCGGCAAGCTGGACATCCGGAAGCTGGAGCATCTCAGCCAGAACGATCCTGACGCCTACAGCTTTTCCGGTGGGTTGAACCGGACGACCCAGGGGCTCATGGAATTCGTTGAGATGTTCAAGGCACCGATCAAGGTGCTGCACCCCCTCCTCACCGCGACCCAGGAGGGCAGCTATGTGGGCACCGAGAATATCGGTGCGATCCCCTACAATGGCATCATCCTCGCCCACTCCAATGAGAGCGAGTGGCGCCAGTTCCGCAACAACAAGAACAATGAGGCCTTCCTCGACCGGATCAGTGTCGTGAAGGTGCCCTATTGTCTTCGGGTGACCGAGGAAGCGGAGATCTACCGGAAGCTGCTCGACCAGTCGGAGCTTGCCGATGCGCCATGCGCGCCGGAAACGCTCAACATCATGGCGCGCTTCAGCGTGCTCACACGCCTCAAGGAGCACGAGAATTCCAATCTGTACTCCAAGATGCGGGTGTATGACGGCGAGTTCCTGAAGGACACAGACCCGCGGGCGAAGTCGATGCAGGAATATCGTGACGAAGCCGGACCCGACGAAGGCATGGAGGGCGTCTCGACGCGCTTCGCCTACAAGGTGCTGTCTGAGACGTTCAACCACGACGTCGACGAGATCGCCGCCGATCCGGTGCATCTCTTCTACACGCTCGACAAGGCGATCCGGCGTGAACAGTTCGCCGACGAGGTGGAGAGCAAGTATCTCGAGTTCATCAAGAGCGAGCTGACACCGCGTTATGTCGAGTTCATCGGTTACGAGATCCAGAAGGCCTACCTCGAAAGCTACACCGATTACGGGCAGAATCTCTTCGATCGCTATATCGCCTATGCGGATGCGTGGATCGAGGATCAGGACTTCAAGGATCCCGACACGGGCCAGATGTTCGACCGCGAGGTTCTGGAACAGGAACTGGCCAAGCTGGAGCGCCCTGCCGGGGTCTCGAACCCAAAGGATTTCCGCAACGAGGTGGTGAAGTTCGTGTTGCGGGCGCGGGCCGAGAATGAGGGCCGCAATCCTGACTGGCGCGAATACGAGAAGCTGCGCCGCGTGATCGAGAAGCGCATGTTCGGCCAGGTCGAGGACCTTTTGCCGGTCATCAGTTTCGGCGCCAAACGGGACAAGGAAACCGACGCGAAGCATACCGAGTTCGTCAAGCGGATGAAGCAGCGGGGGTATACCGAACGTCAGGTTCGCCGGCTCGTGGAATGGTACATGCGGGTCAACAAGGCAGGCTAGCGCCCGCCAGGCTTCGAGGGGTGCGAACGTGCCATCAGGCGCGCCCGGCGACCGGCGCCCTCCCCAGCGGAGCCGGCCCGCGCTGGCGGGGCGGCGTGAGCGACAGAAACCCGACAATCGGGAGCGAAAGGCCACCATGACGCATTTCATCGACCGGCGGCTCAATCCCAAGGACAAGAGCCTGGGCAATCGCCGCCGGTTCATCCGCCGCGTCCGCAAGCAGGTGAAGGACGCCGTCGACGAGGCCGTCAGACAGCGTTCGATCTCCGATGTGAACCGGGGGGACCGGATCGGCGTGCCGACCGATGGCATTCAGGAGCCTTTCTTTCACTGGGCGCCGGGCACCGGGGAGCGCGCCCGTGTCCTGCCCGGCAACAAGTCGTTCGGCGTCGGCGACCGGATCCGCAAGCCCCAGGGAGGGGCCGGCGGCGACCGGGCGAAGGAAGGCGCCGAAGATGGCGAGGGCGAGGACGATTTCCTGTTCGTCCTGTCGCGCGAGGAATTCCTCGACATCTTCTTCGAGGACCTGGAGCTGCCGGATCTCGTCAAGCGGACGCTGCGCGAAGTGGACACGGTTGAACCGAGGCGGGCGGGGTTCTCGACCACGGGCAATCCGTCCAACGTCTCCATCAAGAACACCATGCGCAACGCCATGGGACGGCGGATCGCGCTGAAGCGGCCGCAGAATGCCGAGATCAAGGCGCTGCAGGCGGAGCTGTTCGAACTGGAAGCGCTTGCCGATCCGACGCCCGAACAGCGTGACCGCAGGGTCGCCGTCCAGGCGGAACTGGAGGCGTTGACCCAGCGCCAGAAGGCCATCCCCTACATTGATCCGCTGGATGTGCGCTACCGAACGTTCGAGCAACGCCCACAGCCCAACGCCAATGCGGTCATGTTCTGCCTGATGGACGTGTCGGCATCCATGGGCGCGCGGGAAAAGGACCTCGCCAAGCGGTTCTTCGTCCTGCTGCACCTGTTCCTCGAGCGGCGTTACGACCGCATCGACGTCGTCTTCATCCGCCATACCCACAACGCTCAGGAGGTCGACGAGGACACTTTCTTTCACGCCCGCGACACGGGCGGAACGGTCGTCAGCACCGCCCTCGTCGAGATGCAGCGGATCGTGGAAGATCGTTACCCCGCAAACGAGTGGAACATCTATGCGGCGCAGGCGTCCGACGGCGACAATTTCCCCGGAGATTCAGAGCGTTGCCTGCAGCTCATGCAGGACGAGATCATGGCGCGGGTCCAGTACTTTGCCTATATCGAAATCATCGAGGAGGCAGAGGCAGAGTTCCTGAACAGTGACGCGTCAGGTGTCGAGCTTTGGAGGACCTACAAGCGCGTCGCCAATACATGGCCGAACTTTGCGATGAAGCGGATCGCGCGGCCGGCAGATATCTACCCGGTCTTCCGGGAACTGTTTTCACGCGACAAGACGGAGGAGGCCCAGCATGGCTAGTCGGGGCAAATCCGGATCCCCTCCGGCAAAGGGCGGTCCCCAGCGCCGGACATCCCCCACCAAGACGGCGTCGAAAAGAGCAACGCAGACCCAGCGCGCATCCGGACCCACACGGTCCGGCAGCAAGCCGCGCGCCGGGACCAGAAAGGACACGCGCCCGCTTCTCTACAGTGGCAGCGACTGGACGTTCGATACGTTGCGCCGGACCTATGAGGCGATCGAGGATATTGCCCTCAACGATCTCGGTCTCGACATCTACCCCAACCAGATCGAGGTGATTTCGTCGGAGCAGATGCTCGACGCCTATTCCTCCACCGGAATGCCGCTGATGTATCGTCACTGGTCCTTCGGAAAGACGTTCCTTCGCGAGGAACGGCAGTACAAGAAGGGGCTGCGCGGGCTCGCCTACGAGATCGTGATCAATTCCAACCCCGTGATCAGCTACAACATGGAAGAGAATACCATGCCCATGCAGACGCTGGTCATGGCACATGCGGCGTTCGGCCATAACCACTTCTTCAAGAACAACCATCTGTTCCGGATGTGGACCGAGGCGGACAGTATCCTCGACTATCTCGAATACGCGCGGAACTTCGTGTCCGAGTGCGAGGAACGCCACGGCGAGCGTGCGGTCGAGCAGATCCTCGACGCCGCCCATGCCCTGATGCCAAACGGCATCTTTCGCTACGAGCGTCCTGCAGCCCTGTCGCTGGCCGAAGAGCAGGCGCGTCACCGGGAGCGTCTGGCCCAGGAAGAGGCCGACGTGAACTATCTCTGGCAGTCGCTTGACGCTGTCCAGGGAACGGCGCGGGATGCCCGGACCGTGGACAAGCACAAGAGCTCAATGAACCTGCCGGAGGAAAACCTCCTGTACTTCATTGAGCAGTATAGTCCGATCCTCGAAACCTGGCAGCGCGAATTGCTGCGTATCGTTCGAAACGTGGCGCAATACTTCTATCCCCAGCGCCAGACCAAGGTCATGAACGAGGGCTGCGCCTGCTTCGTGCACTATCATGTCATTCATGAACTGCACCGCCGCGGCCAGATCACCGATGGTGCGCTGTTCGAGATGCTGCACAGCCATACCAATGTGATTACCCAGCCGGATTTCGACGATCCGCGTTTTTCGGGCATCAATCCCTACGCGCTCGGTTTCGCGATCACCCAGGACATCCGTCGGATCTGCGAGGACCCGACCGACGAGGACCGGGAGTGGTTCCCCATGTTCGCCGGCAGGAAGGATTGGCGCAGCTTCCTGAAGGAGGTGTGGGCGAATTTCCGTGACGAGTCCTTCATCCAGCAATTCCTGTCGCCAAAGGTTATCCGGCAGTTCCGGATGTTCGCGATCGCGGATACGGAGGAGGCGAGCCACTACACCGTGACCGACATTCAGGACGCGCGGGGCGTTCGCGGCGTTCGCGACGTGCTGGCGCGGAACCACGATCTTTCGGTGATGGATCCCGACATCCAGGTCGTCGATGTGGACCTGCTTGGGGATCGCAGCCTGCATCTGGTCTGTCACAGTCAGCACGGCGCGCGCCTCGACGAGGCAGACCGCGACCGCGTGCTTGCCCATGTGCGGCGGCTCTGGGGCTTTGACGTCACGCTTGAGGAGGAGGCGAGCGACCAGCCGCTGAAGGTCGCCTGATGCCGACGTGCCGCCGTCCTGGCGCTGACCGGCTCCCATGCCGCCTGACACCGCCCCGGCGTCTTCAAGCCGATCAGAGTCCGTGAAGGTGAGATAGAGTCTTGTTTTGGCGTATCTTAATAGAATCGAGCGGTTCCCACGCCGCTGGAAGATGCGCTAGACTGCTCCCGTGTCCGATTTGCTGATCCATCATGCCGCATTCGAGCGGCTTCGCACCCGCCTGCCGAAGGCGAAACGCCTGCGCCCGATCATCATGGCCGAGACCGGCGCTTTCGTCGATGCGGCGGGCGCGCCGGTGTCGGATCCGACACCGGAACTCGCCTATGGCAGCACCGATGTATGGTTCGGACGCCAGGTTCAGACCTTCGTCCAGACCGTGCTGGGCACGCCGCATCTGGCCTGGTTCCAGGCCGTGGCTGCAGGGATAGAACACCCGATCCTGGCGGCGATCGGACGCAAGGCCGAGACCTACTGTACCTGTCATGTGCAGTCGGAGGCTATGGCCGAATGGGCGCTCTGGGCCGCGCTGGACGAATTCCGCAATGGCTCGACCCACAGGGCGAACCAGATGGCCGGGACATGGCGTCGCCAGACCAGCCGGGAGATTAATGGCTCGCGCTGGCTTGTGGTCGGTTTCGGCGCCATCGGACAGGCCGTGGGTCGCCGCGTGCGGGCACTTGGCGGGCATGTGACGGGCGTGCGGCGTTCGGGTGGCAGCACGCCGGACGCGGATGTGATCCTGACGGCTGTGACGCCCGACGCCCTGGGCGACGCAGACGTGGTCCTGCTGTCGCTCCCGCACACATCGCAGACGGACACGATGGCGGATGCCGACTTCTTTGCCGCCATGGCACCCGGCTCGATTTTCCTCAATCTGGGGCGCGGGGCGCTGGTCGACGAGGCCGCCTTGCTTGCCGCGCTGGACGCGGGGCGTCCAGCATGGGCGGCCGTGGATGTGGTGCGTGAGGAGCCATTGCCGGCCGACAGTGCGCTGTGGCGCCATCCCCGGCTCATGATCACGCCGCACGATTCGGCCGCCACGCCCGGCACCGTGGCGCGCGCCGATGCCCTGTTCCTGGAGAATCTGAACGCCTTTCTCGCCGGTGAGCCGCTTCGCCACGTGGCCGATCGGTCCCTGTTCGAGGACGCCATCTGACGCGCGTTCGCCCCTGGCGCAAGCAAACCGACGACGGAGGCTCCCGAACGGAAAATCGGCTCAGCTTCGCGCCGGGCCGACCCAGACCTGCTGGGCATTGACGAATTCGCGGATCCCGTGGGGCCCCAATTCGCGCCCGTAGCCGGATTTCTTGATCCCTCCGCTTGGCAGGCGCGGGTCCGTCTTCACGATGCCGTTCACAGCGACCTGGCCGGCATCGATATGGCGCGCCAGCGCCTCACCCCGACCGGGGTCGGACCAGACGCTGGCGGCGAGCCCGTAGGGCGTGTCATTGGCCAGGGCGAGTGCCTCTTGCGCCGTGTCGGCGCGGATGACCACGCCGACGGGCCCGAAGGTTTCCTCGGTGAACGCGCACATGTCGGCGGTCACATCCGCAAGCAGGGTCACGGGGTAGAAGAAGCCGGGTCCATCGGGGATCGTGCCGCCCATGAGACAGCGGGCGCCCGCATTCACGCTGGCCTCCACCTGGCGGTGCAGTTCGGCCCGCAGATCGCTGCGCGCGATGGGGCCGACATCGGTTGTCTCATCACGGGGGTCGCCAAGTTTCAATGCGGCCATGTTGGCTTCGAAGCGCTCGAGAAAGGCGTCGTAAACGGGTGCCTCGACGATCAGCCGCTTGGCCGCGATGCACGACTGGCCCGCGTTGATGACGCGGGATGTGGTCAGCGTCCGCGCGGCCGCCTCCAGGTCGGCATCGGCAAGCACGAGGCTGGGATCAGAGCCGCCCAGTTCTAGAACGGCGGGCTTGATCTCCGATGCGGCTATGCCGGCCACGATGCCGCCGCCGCGCGCCGATCCGGTAAACGACACCGCCTGGACCACCGGGTCACGAATGACGGCCTCGACCCGTGATGTTTCCAGGAACAGGGCCTGAAAGACGCCCTCGGGCGCGCCGGCCCGGCGAAAGGCATCGGCGAGCGCTTCGGCACAGCCAGGCACATGGGGATCGTGTTTCAACAGGCACGTATTGCCGGCCATCAGGGCCGGAGCGGCAAACCGGAACGCCAGCCAGAAGGGCGCGTTCCAGGGCAGGATGCCGAGAATCGGCCCGAGGGGCAGGTACTGAACGTACGACCGGGTCGCGTCGGATGCGATCCGTTCGGGCGCCAGATAGGCTTCGCCGTGTTCGGCATAGTGTTCGGCACACCAGGCGCCCTTGTTCACCTCGCCCCAGGCCTCCCGGATGGGCTTGCCCATCTCTTCGGTCATCAGGGGGGCAAGCGCCTCGTTTCGTTCGCGCAGGTCCCTTGCCACGGTGTTGAGCAGCGCCGCGCGCTCGGCAAATGAGGTGTGGCGCCACTCCCGAAACGCCGCCGACGCAGCGTCGAGCTTGGCGCGCAGTTCGGCGTCACTGTCGGTGGGCACCTCGCGCACGGGGTCGCCCGTGGCCGGATTGATCGCCGTCAGCATTGTCGGCTCCTGTCTATTCGGCTGCAACGTTGTCCCGGGATCCCGCACCCTTTTCAGAGCGCCGCTCAGGCCGCGACGAGGCGTCTGTCGGTTTGTCGGTCGTGCGCCGGCCCGACGGCGCGACGTGGTCACTGGCGTCGGATTTCACGGTGAAGTTCCGGGCCAGCTTGAAGAAGGACTGGCACCCCTGATCCGTCACCATGATCGTATCGGAGATGCCCACGGTCTTGTCGCCGTCGACGCCCCACACCCAGGGAATGATATGAAAGGTCATGCCGGCTTTCAGCGTGCGGCTGTCACCCTGCATCAGGCTGAGGATGTAGCCTTCGTCCCAGCTCGGTGGGAAGGCAATGCCGATGGAATAGCCGGACCGCGTGATCAGGCTGCCGCCATGTTCGCCGCTGTTGATGATGTGGCGTACGATATTGTCTGCATCCGAGACCGTCAGACCCGGCTGGATGACACGTTCCAGCTCGTCCAGCGCCTCGATCATCTTGGCCTCCGCCTCGCGCATCCCGGGGGTCGGCTCGCCGAGGACGCAGGTGCGCATCATGGCGGTATGATAGCGTCGGTAGCATCCACCGACTTCCAGAAACACATGGTCGCCTGGCTGCACCGTGCGGCCTTCCCACGTCGCATGGCCGATCATGGTGCGCGGACCTGAGGTTACGTAGGGCATGACCGCAGGCGGCTCGCCGCCGGCCCGGAACATGGCATCGCTGATCGCCGCGCCGATCTCGTTCTCGGATACGCCTGGCTGGCATGCCTCAAGTCCCGCCTGCATCCCCGCTTCGGTGGCGGCCGCCGCCTTGGCCATGATGCCCAGTTCCGCCGGCGATTTCCTGAGGCGGCCTTCCTCGACGATTCCGAAGCAGTCGATCAGCTTGCCGGCGGAATAGTTGGTGCGTACGCGATCCTGGAGATAGGCGGGGAAAAAGTAGCTGTTGCGTTCATATCCGACCGTCGCCCGGGCGAGGCCGAACTCTCGGAGGCTCTCGCCGAGGCATTGGATTGCATCGCCATTGTCCGCATACGGACGGGTCTTGTCGACCCAGGTGCGCGCATGGACATTGCTCTCTTCCATGTTGCGCGTGATCATGAAGCATTCGCCTTCAAGCGGTACGACCAGCGCCTGAAAGAAGGAATACCCGGTGGTCTGGTAGTCCGTCAGGTACATGATGTTTTCGGGGTCGGTGATGATCACCGCATCCAGCAGCCGTTCCTGCATCCGCGACCGGAGCGCGTTCAGGCGCGCCTCGTATTCCTCGAATGGGAAAGTCATGTCGTCGCGCTGTCTCATGCGGCCTCCCGGACCTGGTTCGCGGCCGCCTCGACCAGGTCGAGCCCTGTCTCCAGATCCGCGTCGGGGATTGTCAGTGGCGGTATGAATTTCAGCACGCGACCGTCTGTACCGCAGCCGCCGATCAACAGCCCGGCCTTGAAGGCGTGGGCGACGATCTCCTTGGTGCGGGCCCCGTTTCCGGTATCGTAGCCCCAGATCATGCCTTTTCCGCGCACCTCGACAGGTGCGCTGGCCGGTTCGCGGGCGGCCATGGCGTTCAGGCGCGCCTCCATATAGGCGCCCTTCCGTCGAACCTCGGCGCAGAACGCATCGTCCTTGAAGTAGTCCATGGCCACACGACCTGCGATGAACGACAGGCCTGGCCCGCGGAAGGTGCCGGTATGCTGGCCGGGCTTCCAATGGGCGTCGTGTTCGCGCTTTACAAGGTTCAGGGCCATGGGCGTGCCATAACCGCCGATGCCCTTCGCCAGGCAGATGATGTCGGGGTCCAGGTCCATGCCGTCGAAACTGAAGTAGCTGCCGGTCCGTCCGCACCCGGCCTGGATGTCGTCGACGATCAGCAGGGCGCCGGTCTCACGGGCCAGCCGCTGCAGGCCGCGCAGCCATTCGGGGTCGCCCACATACACGCCGCCTTCGCACTGGACCACCTCGACGAGGATCGCGGCAGGCATGTCGAGCCCCGAAGACGCGTCCCTGTAGGCGTCGATCATCGTCTCGATCGGGTGGCCGTAGGACAGCCGCAGCACGTCATTCAGCTGAACGCCCGCCGCATGGCGGAAATAGGCGTTCGCGGTGGCCGCCAGCGAGCCCAGCGTCATGCCGTGGAATCCGTGCGTGAACGCGATGATGTTGGTGCGACCGGTCACCTTGCGTGCGAGTTTCAGGGCCGCTTCGACGGCATTGGTGCCGGTTGGCCCGGTGAACTGCAGCTTGTAGTCCATGCCGCGCGGCTTTATAATCGTGTCGACAAAGCTCTCGATGAAGTCGCGCTTGGCGCTCGTGGCCATGTCAAGACTGTGGACAGGGCCGTCAGCTTCGAGGAACTCGATCATCGCCTTCTTCATCTTCGGATTGTTGTGCCCGAAGTTGAGGACGCCCGCACCGCCGAAGAAATCGATGTAGGATTTGCCATTCTCATCGACCTGGCGCGCGTTCGAGGCGGATTTGAAGATGGTCGGATAGGTCCGGCAGTAGCCGCGCACTTCCGATTCCCAGGTTTCGAACGTGTCCATGGTTGTCTCCATTGGTCTGGTCCGCTCTTGGCGGGCCTTGCTGGTGCGTTTTGGCTTCAGGCTGGGTCCGGTGTGGGCGCTCCGGCCAGGCGGGCATAGACCCGCAGGACCACCGGGAGCAGCCGGTCGTTGAAGTCGTACCGGGCGTTGTGGCAGGGCGCGGCGTGGTCAGGCCCGTCATTGGCACCGATCAGGGCGAAGGCGCCGGGCACGCGCTTGAGGTAGTAGCTGAAATCCTCCGACGCCATGATCGGTACGTTCAGTTCTGTATCGTTCCAGTCCGGCCCGAGCGTGTCGGCGAGGGCCTGACGCATTTCGGACGCCGCGACCGGATGGTTCACCGTGGCCTCGTAACGGTCGAACAGCTCCACGGTCGCCGAGACGCCATGGGCCGCGGCCACGGCGTTCGATACCTCGTCGATCGCGCCGTTGATCGCAGGGCGGTCGGCGGCGCGGGTCAGGCGGATGCTGCCGCCTAGGCGGGCCTGGTCCGGGATGACGGTGTCGCCGCTTGGCGCATCGATCGACGTCACGCTGAGTACGGCGGCGTTCTGGGGCGGCAGGCGTCGGCTGACCACCTGCTGCAGGGCCTGGACGAGGGCGGCGGCCGCAAGGACGGGGTCGCGGCACAGCTCCGGCTGGCTGGCATGACCGCCAGCGCCGGTGAGCGTGATCCGGAAGGTGCCGTTACCCGCCATCACGGCACCATCGGGACAAACGGCCTGGCCGAACGGGATGGCAGGCCAGTTGTGCCAGCCGAACACCGCTGCGACCCCGTCCAGGGCGCCGTCCTCGATCATGCGCAGCGCCCCGTGCCCGCCTTCCTCGGCCGGCTGGAACAACAGGGTGACGGGTCCGGGCAGGGCGGCTTCATGTTGCTTGAGCCAGGCCGCAGCGGCCATCAGGGCGGCCGTGTGGCCGTCATGGCCGCAGGCATGCATGCATCCCGGACGCGTCGATCGCCAGGCCGGCGTGCCGACTTCCTCGATCGGCAGGGCGTCGATGTCGCCACGAAGCGCAATATGCCGGCCGCTGGCCTCCGGCGCCAGCCGGGCGACTGTCCCGGTTTGCGCGCAGGGCCGCCAGGCAATGCCCAGCCCATCGAGCGCCGAGCGGATGCGCGCCGCCGTCTCCCGCTCCTGCCAGGTGAGTTCAGGATGGCGGTGCAGATCACGCCGGAATCGGGTCGCCGCATCGACGATCCTGTCCCAATCCTTCGCCGTCGGGTCGAAGGGGGCGGTTGGAGCAAGCTCCGACATTGCAATGACCCTAGCCGAGATTGCGGGTCCTGAAAACGTCGCGACCTGTTATCGACCGTCAGGGCGCAGGTCTGCCGCACCGTCCGGCAAGGCGCGCGTCGGCCCGGACCACCTTCGCCTGCACCTTGCGACCGTCGGCGAGCTTGGGTAGCGCTTGGGCGATGTCCGCCGAGGAAACACCCCTGGCCAGCGAGCAGGATCTGCCCGAAGCCGAACGCCGCCCCGAGGGGGGCACGGATTTTATCCGGGATGCCTGGTATGTGGCGGCGCGGGCGGGCGACGTCTCGCCGCGCAGACCGCTAGACGCCCTGGTCTGTGGGGAGACCCTGCGCCTGAGCCAGGATGGTGAGCAGGCCCGTACGGGTACGGTCACAGCGATGACGGCGCGCGGCGAGGAACGTCCTGCCTACATCAGCGAGGACCTCGTCTGGACCTACCTGCCGGGGGCTCTGGCGGCGCCACGGTCCGGCCCACCCTGCTTTGGCGGTCCGAAAGGGCGGGTCCGGTTCATGGAAACCAATGTCATTCCCGCCCATCAGGATGACGCGGTGTATGGCCTGCTCGATCCCGCCCACACCCCTTTCGTGCACCGGAGCCCCATCTGGCGCGGTGACGGTGCGCTGAAGGTGAAGCGCAAACGGTTCGAGCCGGAGGATGACGGCTTCACCATGATGCCCCACGGCATCGTCAACAGCGACATCTACAAGATCATCGGCGGACGCATCGAGGTGCGCATCCACTTCAAGCTTCCGGGGCTGCGCGCGGAATACATCCGCAATGAGCGCCATACGGTCCTGGGGCTGACGGCGCTGACGCCGGTGGATGCGCGACACACCCGCCTTCGGCAGATCTTCTATTGGGACACGCCGGTGCTTGCGGCCCTGCGTCCCTTCGCGCGGCTGTTCGCGCGCCCCTTCATCCAGCAGGATGTGGACATCATGGGCCTGCGCCGACTGAACGAAGGCTATCGCGCGAGGGGCATGCTGCTCGGCGACAGTGACCGTCAGTTTCTGTGGTACATGAAACTCAAGCGCGAATGGGCCGCCGCCCATGCCGAGGGGAGGCCGTTCGCCAACCCGCTCACCGCGGAAACACTGAGCTGGCGAACCTGACCCGCCGCGTGCGGTGCAGGCGCCCCGCCGGTCCGGAGAGGCGCCCGTGCGTTCCCGGTGGCGATCCACCGGCGGGCCTGCCAGATGAGCCGAAGGCCGGGCATTTGCGTCGGCCGAGAGAGGGGAGACCTGACATGCTGCGATTTTCAACGGCTGCCGCGAGCGGCTGGCTCGTTCTTTCCCTGCCTGCGACCGCCCAGACCCTCGGGGGCGTCTTCGGGCCGACCGTCGACCCCACAGACCGGTCAGCCCAGTACCGGAGCGCCCTTGATCCGGAGGGGGACGGAAGCTGGGCCCACCGGCTGCATGTGCAGCAGTCGCTGAACGACAGCGTTCGCCTTCGCGGGGTTGTCCAGGGCAGCGATGATGCGCGCGGCGATCTCGCCTTCGATCACATCCAGGGCGAACTCCTCTGGCAGGTCGTGGAGCGCACCCCTGGCGGGTGGTCCAGTGCGCTCCGCTTCGACGTGCGTCTGCGCGATGGGGGCGATCCCAACCGCCTCGGCGTGAATTGGACCAACCAGTGGGACTTCGCCAATGGATGGCGGGTTCGCGGTCTCGCGCTGGTGTCACGCGAGGTGGGGGACGGGGCCGACGACGGCTTCGGCCTCGGCACGCGGGCAAGTCTGACCAGAGGCGTCGGGAACGGCGTGCGCGCCGGTGTCGAGATGTTCAATGGCTATGGCAACAGCGACGATCTCCCCGATGTCGAGGATCAGAATCACAGACTGGGTCCGGTTGTGAGCGGTTCGCTGGGCGGATGGGGTCTGCAGGCCGGCGTGCTGTTCGGCCTGACGGATGGGGCAAGTGACGAGGATCTGCGTGTCTGGATCGGACGGCGATTCTGAAGCGACCCGTCCGGAAACGCGACAATCAGGACGATGGAGGCGGCAGGCTCTCCAGCCAGTCCGCCAGGCCCGCGCCAATCTCCCCGGCAGCGTCTTCCTGGACGAAGTGGCTGCCCTTGATCCGGACCACGGCCTGGTTCGGAAAGCCGAGGGCGAACAGACGCTGTGTCCCTGTCAGGATGGCCCCGGGCTCGGCATCGAACATGAGTTTGGGTATCTCGGTACGCGTTAGCCAGTGGGCATAGCTCGCCATCAGGGCATGGACGTCGCGGGGCACGCCGCCAACTGGGATCTGGCGTGGCCAGGTAAGGGTTGGCCAGCGGTCGTCCGGGTTCTGGAAGGGTCGGCGGTACTCGGCCATCTCATCGGCTTCGAGGGGCCGAAGGATCGATCCGGGCAGGACCCGTTCCACGAACAGGTTCCGGTTCAGGATCAGGTCTTCGCCCGCGTCCGACCGAAACCCCTGGAAGAGTTTCGCGGCGCCCGGATCCCAGTCGCCCCAGTCGGGAAACGGCCGCACCAGGGATTCCATGTGGACGATGCCGGCGACGCGGTCGGGATGGCGGCGTGCCCAGTGGAAGCCGAGACCCGACCCCCAGTCATGGAGAACGAGGATCACGGGTTCCTGCAGGTCGAGCGCGTCCAGGAACCCGTCGAGGTAACGGGCATGCGTGGCAAAGGTGTAGGTGTTTGGCCCCGGATCCGGCAGCTTCTCGCTATCGCCCATGCCGATCAGGTCCGGCGCGATGCAGCGTCCCCTGTCGCGAACATGCGGGAGGATGTTGCGCCAGAGATAGGATGAGGTCGGATTCCCGTGCAGGAACACGATAGGCCGGCCCTCGCCCTCGTCCACAAAGGCCATCCTGCGCCCGTGGACGGTGAGTGTGCTCTTCCGGTCCTTCCAGCTTGCCGTCATGTCGCACCGCTCCTGTCTCGTAGCTAGCGCGTCTTCAAGTCAGACAGAGTCAGTGAAGAGGCGCTGGAGTCTTGTTCCCGACCATTTTCTTGACGCGAACCGGTGTCCACTTCGCTTGAAAATGCCTTAAAGGCCCAGCACGCGCCGGGCGATGATCGACTTCTGGATTTCGTTCGTGCCGCCATAGATCGATTGCGCCCGCCCGCCGAGATAGGCTGCCACGCCGGGCGGCGCAGCCGCCTGCGGACCTGGCGCGAGATCGTCGGCGCGTACGGAATCGGGCGTGGCCATGGCCGCAAAGGCGCCGCCCGCGTCCAGCATCAGTTCCGTGATCTTCTGGTGGGTCTCGGTAGCGAGGATCTTCACGATCGAAGCCTCATTGCCGGGTGCACCGCCGTCCTTCACGGCCGCGAGCACCCGGAGAACCGTCATTTCCAGCGCGTCCACGGCCAGATCGGTTTCGGCCAGCCGGCGCCGGAAACCCGCATCGTCGATCAGCCGGGCATTTCCGCCATCGGGCGTTTCGTTCGCCAGCGCACGCACGCCCGCGAGCATCCGCCGCTTGCCTGCGATGTGGGCATAGGAGGTGCGTTCGTGGCCGAGCAGGTATTGCGAATAGTTCCACCCCTGGCCGGGCTCGCCGATCAGATAGTCCCCCGGAACCCAGACATCGTCGAACGTCACCCGGTTGAGGACGTGCTTGCCATCCAGTGTGATGATCGGATGCAGGGTGACCCCCGCGCGGGTCATCTCGCAGCAGATGAATGAGATCCCCTCCTGCTTGCGGAGTCCGCCACCGGTTCGCGCAAGCAGGAAGATCCAGTCGGCGTGCTGGGCCGCCGAGGTCCAGATCTTCTCCCCGTTGAGGCGCCACCCGCCATCTTCGGCAACGGCGGAGAAGGCCAGGCTGGCCAGGTCCGAGCCTGCGCCGGGTTCGGAATAGCCCTGGGCCCACCGCTCCCGCCCCTCGCGCAGGGGCGGCAACCAGCGCGCCTGCTGTTCGGGGCTGGCGAATGTATAGAGCACGGGACCCACATAGATGACTCCCATGGGAGTCGGTGGCTGGGCGCCCGCACGGGCCAGTTCCTCGTCGAAGATGTAGCGTTGCTCGAGGCTCCAGCCCGGGCCGCCATGCTCTGCCGGCCAGCCTGCGGCAAGCCAACCCTTACGCCCCAGGGCCTGTTCCGAGCGGGCAATGTCTTCGGTCGACAGAGACCGGCCCGCGGCAAGCTTGCGCCGGATATCCTGCGGATACTCGGTCTCGAAGAAGTCGCGCACCTCGGCGCGGAAGGTCTCCAGCTCCGGCGGAAATGACAGGTCCAAGCGCGTCTCCCGGGTTTTCAGTCGGGGTCAGGGCCCGACGACTGCGTGCCATACTGCCAGCCGCGTTGGCGGACGCAACCGGCACCGTCCCGGCCGGTCAGGCGACCGGTCTTGCCGGGACCGCCCTGGGGCCTCTTCAGGTCGACCAGGGTCAGTGACGGGCGTCAGAGCCCCGACCTTGAGCACTGTCCTGACACGAACCCGGTCCGATTTCGCTTGAGACGACTCAGTTCCGCCCAGCCGATGTCTCGGCCGCGCCATCGGTCGGGACGAGGCTGGCGGCGCTGCCAGACGGCTCGTCGGATTGGTTCGATGCCGCCGTGCGCAGCGTTGGCGGCACAGCCGTGTCGGGGAACTCCGCCTTGAGGATCGTGTAGTACTCCCGAATCTTCTGAACGTAACGCACCGGCTCGTATCCCCGCGCATACCCGTAGCGCAGTGTGCGATAGTGTCGGGCCTGGGTCAGAAGGGGCAGGGTCTCTCGCAGGTCCAGCCACGAATTCTTGTCCAGGCCCTGGCGTTCGGCCAGACGGCGGGCATCGTACATGTGGCCCATGCCGACATTGTAGGCCGCGAGCGCAAACCAGAGCCGGTCCTCACCGGTCACGCCATCCGGAACCCTGCGATAGAGGTCGGCGAGATAGGCGACGCCGCCCCTTATGCTCTGGGCCGGGTCCAGTCGGTTGTCGATGCCCACGCGCCGCGCGGTGGACTGGGTCACCATCATCAGACCCCGCACGCCGGTCACACTGCGGGCGTCCGGATCCCAGTGGCTTTCCTGATAAGCCTGGGCCGCGATCAGGCGCCAGTCGAACGGCGTATCTGCGGCGGCGGTCTCGAACATCTCGCGATAGGCAGGCAGGCGGGTCTCGATCCGGCGGCGGAAGCGGGCCGTGTCGACATAGTCGAAGTCCGCCAGGTGTCCGAACCAGCGTTCGTCGAGTTCATGCAGAAATCCCCGTTCGTGCGCCTCGGCAAACCACGCATCCAGCGATGCGCCAAGCCCGGCAGTGCGCGAGGAGACCGCCCAGGCCAGGGGTCGATCTTCGGTCAGGTCGAATGCCACCAGAAGTTCCGGCAGCCGCCGCTGGGCATGATCGACCAGATGGCTGTCGGCCACCGTACAATCTATGTCGCCGGCGTCGACGGCAGCGAGCAGAGGCATGGCCGACCCCGCCGCCCGGGTTCGCCATGTCAGGTCAGGCGCCTCGACGCGCAGCGCGGACAGGGTCTCGATGTAGCTGGACCCGTCGACCACGCCGATCGTAACGCCTGCCAGCTCGCTCAGGTCATCTGGGACCACACCTCCGCGCCGGCAGACGAGTTGCTCCTTCACATTCTTGTAGGGCGGGCCGAAACGGATCTGGGCCTCTCGGGCCTCGGTGATGGTCAGATTGCCTGTCGCAACATGCCCCTGACCGCGGTTCAACGCGCTGAGCAGGCTGTCGATGTCCGGCTTGACGACAAAGCGGGGTGTCGCCCCAAGCGACCTGGCGAAGGCGCGCGCGATATCGACCTCATAGCCATCGGGTCCGTTTGCACCGGCCCGATAGATCGTCGGACCCTTGAGTGTCAGGACGACCAGCTCGCCCCGATCGCGGATCTCCTCCACGGACGTTGCGATGTTGGGGCCACTCAAGCGTGACACCAGGGCAGCCAGAGCGATCAGGGTCCCGACCGCGATGCCGAGCAGAATGCGATGTCTGTCCATCGTCGCAAGCTGTAGCATTTTCAAGGGAAGTGGGCACCGGTTCGCGTCAAGAAAATGCTGCAATACAAGAAAATAAAGCGATTTCGGAGCGAACGGAATCAATTGCGAACGGATAATTGCGCAAGAACAATAATATAAAGCGGCTATGCGAAGTGAAACGAAAGATCGGCGCTTTAGCCCATCTTCTATGACTCCGATTTACTTGAGGATGCGCCAGGCGGCATCGTGCGAGGGCGCCATTCGGTCGCCCTCAGACAGCTTCGACGCAGCCGCCGCCCCCCAGGATCGCGGCCCGATTTGCCTTTCCCTATCGGATTGGTAAGGTCAGGCCATGGACCGTGATCCAGACCAGACCCTGCGCGCCCCAAGCGGCAACCAGTGGATGGTCGCAGCCCTTCATACGTCCGTCGGGCTCGCGGCTTTTGCGCTGATCCTGCTGCTTGCTGGCGCCCGTTAGGACGTCCGAGGCGGGCCGGCGCCCCTGGTGGACCTCTCATGGCCCGCCGGGCGCCAAACCTGCCTGGACCTGCCTGGCGTTTCGCGCTTCCAGGCCGGGAGGCGTGCCCCCTGCCTGTTGCGTCGGCATCGGTCCGCAACCGTGTCAGTCAGACGTCTTGCGCCGACGCCAGGGCGGCGTCTCGGCCCGGAGCGTCTTCATCGCCCGGTTGGCCGCCTTTTCTTTCTGATGGAGGTCTGCGGAAAGATCCTCGAGCCGGGCGCGGCGGACCGCCTCGAACCGGCCGGAATCCCCTGCGGGCAGGTCAGGATGGATTTCGGCGAGGGTCGCGAAATCGTTGAGCAGACCCAGGGCCGACTGCAGTGATTTCACCTGACGGAGCCAGACTTTGAACGTTGCCTTGGATAGATCATGGCCCGAGGCTTCCAGAGTGTAGCGGAGCCGCTTGAGATCCTTGCGAAGGTCGTGACGGGCCGTTTCGGAAAGCGTGTCGAGCCGCTTGCCATACTGGCGGACCGTCGACCAGATTGCCTCCAGCGCCGGTGCGGTGACTGTAGTCGCTGGCGCCCTGGACCGCTTGCGCTTCGCCTTGCCCTTTGGCTGCCAGGCGCCGGTCTCCGCCAGGTGGAGAAGGCGGATGGCGAGGCCGGTCGCCTCGGCTTCCCGCAGCGCCGACCGCGTCCGGGCCCGGATCTCCGCCCGCCAGACCTGGAGGGCGTCGCGAAGGGCGGTGTCCTCGGGCGAAGCGGGGTCAAGGGTGGGGCCGACGGTTTCCAGGAGCAGGACATCACTGTCGCGCAGGGGCGCAACGGTCCGGCCGAGCTTCTTCGCGGCCCTCGAGAGGCTCTTGGCCAGCGCGTTCGGCAGGATCGGCCTGTAGGCCTCCAGCAGGACCCTGAGACGTCGCAGCGCGACGCGGGTCTGGTGAGGACCTTCCGGATCCTCCTCGGTAAGGGTCAGGTGGAGCGCGTCGGCCAGCGCCTGCGCCACGATGCCAATCTGGACGGAGAAAGCCTCTCCGGCCGTCTGCCCCACCCCATGGGCCGCAATGGCAGACCGAGGACGGGCGTCGGGAAGGGCGTCCCGATCCTGGTCGAGGCTGTAGCCCCGCGCAGCCTTGGATGGCAGGCTGATCCTGGCGGCCCGGTCCGAGAGCAGGCGACTTGCCCAGTTATAGACGTCACCGGCCGTGCCGGACTTCAGCTCGAACTCGACCTCGTGAACCGGCAAGGTCCGGTCGCCGGCGCGGATCTCGCCGGTATCGATGGCCAGGTCGATCAGCCCGTCACCATTTCGTAACCGCCGCGACGTCCGCCGCACATCCGTGACGAAGACCCGCTCCAGCGCCTGTCCACCGACCAGTGCTTCCAGGTCGGACCGAAGGCGAGGGTCGTCGATTTGCGTGAGGTCCGGCTCGGGAGAGGGCAGGCGCGTATCTGTCTCGCGGACCCGATGAAGCGCGCAGGCGATGTCCCGGTCCTGCTTGATCGTCTGTACCCAGAGTTTTCCGTCTCGCCGTATCCGCAGCGAGATGCCAGCGCGCTCGAGGCTGCGCTCGGCGGTGTCGTAATATTGCGTGCGCACCAGACGCGACACCGCCCGGCCTTCGGTGTGTTCCTTCAGCAGCGCGTGGTGGCGAACCGCGTCCAGGTCATCCGGCGACAGCGCCGCCTTGAGTTCGATTTCGAGGGATCCATGCGACATATGACAAACATATGACACTTTCGGGCGCGCCGGAAGTCGTCCGCTGAGGAATGGATCGCACCGGCGCGATTTGCCTGTTCACGCGATGCCGGTCAGCCGCGGCGGCTCAGCGCACGACCATGACCGAACAATGGGCGTGCAATGCGGTCTGCGAGGCGTTGGAGGCGAAGATGTGGTCGCTGAGGCGGGGATCGTGGGACGCCATCACGATCAGGTCGATGTCCAATTCCCCGCCAACACGGGGAATGACGCGCGACGGCGATTCGTGGCTTCGGAACACGGGAACGATATCGACCCCATGGGCGGCGGCCTGTTCGGCGGTGAACTGGGTGAAGGCGGCTTCCCGATCTTCGGGCATGTCTGACAGATGCGGGCCCAGTGGCGGCTGAACGGTCAGGAAATGGTATTGGGCTCCCGTGGTTCGGGCCAGCCAGGCGCCAGCGCGGATCGCCTTCGCGGACTCGTCCTTGTGGCGCATGTCGATCGGCGTCAGCAGTCTCTGGAACATCGAGGTCTCCTCGTCATCGCGGCAGTCATCCCCGCCATCCTACGACCTCGAGCCCGCCCCGGCCATGTTCTGGATCAAGGGGGCAGCCGGCTACTGTCCGACCGCGCCAGCCGGCGGAACGATGATTTCCAGAATGACGCCGTCATTCGGCAGGGTGCCGTCCGACAAAGCGCGCGCGGCGGACGGCGAATCACGGCGCTCGGCGGGGGGAAGCTGATCCTGCGCGAGGAACTGGGCCGCCGAGGAGCGGGTCTCACCCCGGGCCAGCTCGTCTGCGGTGCGGGACGGGTCGATCTGGTTGCCGCGTCCATCCTGGGGCTGGAATGTCTGCAGCTCGACCTCCGCTGAGTCCGAAGCCTGGCCCGCCGAGGTCCGGGTGCCGGTATCAGGCCCGGAGATTTCCGCAGACCCCTCACCGCGGCACCGCGGGTCCGTGCCTGCGTTGTCCCCGGCGCAGGGATCGGGGGCGTCGATCGGATCAATGCTGATATCTCGGGAGATATCGGGCGATGTCACCTGCTGGGCGGAAACAGCCTCGCGGGCATTGGGTTCAGGCGCGAACGCATCATCCGCGCCGGAGGTCGACGTGTCTGGACTTAGCAGGTCAGGCGCGGGTGCCGTCACACGCGCCCCGTTTTCATTCCCGGTCTCGCCCAGCGTGCAGCCCACCACTAAAAACAGCAGGGGAAGGGCGGAAACGGCGGTGAAGCGGTGCATGGCCTGGCCTTCCGGACATCGTGAACAAGGCGGGGCGCCCTGTGCTCTACTTTAGGCTCCAGATGGGGCCTCCGCCAAGGAGGCGTCCGATAGTGGCAGCAACTTGTGGCGCGGCCTGCGGCACAATGCTGAGACGGCTCAGCGGCGCGATGGCCAATCTGGCCTCCTCCGCATCGGCTGAAGGGTCAGGGACGATGTCGGGCAGGGCCGCCACGATAATCCGTGTGTCGGGCGCCGGCGGTGGATCGGCACTCGCTAGGGTGAGTTGCGGGATACCGGTCGAGTCGGCGAGCGTGCCGAGCGGCCTCCTGACAGCCTGAGGGCTGGCCCCCGGGCGGGTTCGGGGACGGCTTTCGGAAGTCGCCTCGTCCGTCGCTGTTGAGGCGATCTGTGGAACCGAGTGGCCATTTTCTGCGAGCTCGATTGGCGAGACCTGGTCGATGTCCAGGACAGCCGAGCCAAAACGGTCCAGCCGGAGGTCCAACGCTTCGGCGCTGGGCGCCGGGGCGGTGTCTCCAGATGCCCTTTCCGCTCCTGTCGAGGCACGGCCATTATCGCCGCCTGGCAAGACGGGACCGGTGGGGACTAGCACCGGACCGACCGGTTGCGCCCTGCGCCCGACCCTGTCCACGGCGGTCTGTGGATCAAACCTGTCGGGGTCGGGACCTGGCTGCGGCGCGGGGCGCGATGTTCGTGTGGCTGCTGGTTCGCCCATGGCCGAGAAGAAGGAGGGGAGTGTGGCAAGCCGGTCGGCATCGCGTGTCTCGAACGCGCCCGCCACTGATTGCTTTCGTCCGGATGAGGTCGGCACGACATCCGTTGGGGGGCGAACGATCGGAGCTACGGTCAGGTCGTAGGTGGGCGTCCGGGTGATCTGGTCAGCGCTTACCGATGCGCCAAGCCGGGCCGGTGTCGCAAGGGATGATGTTGGAGCGAGCGGGGTCGCCGCGAGCGCGGCAGTCGAATGGCGGGAGGTCCCGGCTGCCAGTTCGGTCTGCGCCTGAAAGGCTGGCGCCTGTGAAAACATGCCCGAGACGGACGCACACCCCGGAAGGGCAAACAGCGTGAACAGGACGCCGAACAGTCGGGTCAGTCGCGGCATGGTCAGGTTCCTTCCTGGTCGAAGACGACACACCATCACAATATCTGACACTCGACGCGCACGGCCCATCGGGCCGATGCAAGGAACACACCGCCCGGCAAGCAACCGGGCGGTGTGCAGATTAAGCGAAAGCGCTACTGGGTGACAGACCCGGTGTTTCCGACACCGTTCTGGGTGATGGTCGCATTGTTGCCATCAGATCCCTGGGTGATGGACGCCCAGTTATCGAGGCCACCCGTCTGAACGATAGTTCCGACGTTCGTGTTGCCTTCCTGGCTGATAAACGCGTCACCGCGACGTCCGCCCAATTCCTGGCTGACGTTCGCAATGTTGTCGTTACCGCCCTGGCTGACATCGGCCAGATTGTTGCCATCATCGGTCTGGGTGATGGTCGTGCGGTTGCGGTTGCCAGCCTGGCTCACGATCGCTTCAAGACCGAAGGACGTCTGTGTGATCGTCGCGCGGTTGTCGTTTCCGGACTGATCGTCGACCATGATCGTGTTGCCGATACCGGACTGGCTCGCAGTCAGGCGGTTCCGGTTACCGCTCTGGTTCACGGTGGCAGTCTGGCCGCGGTTCAGCTGGTCAAGGTTGGCGACGTTGTCGTTGCCACCCTGGGTGATCGTTGCCGTGATGTCACTGTCGCCCTCGCCATCGTCACCGATATTGGCCCCGCCATCATCGGCCTGCAGGAGGTTGACCGTGTTGCCGACGCCGAGTTGCTCGACCGTTGCAGCGAAGCGCTTCGACGCTTCGTTGTTCATGATCTGGTCGATGTTCGCCCGGTTGTCGCTGTTGGACTGGGTCACGGTCGCGTCAAGATCCGAGGTGTCCTTCGCCAGAGCCTGCTGGTTCACGTTAACGACTGACCCTGAGGAGTTGGTCTGCGTAACGGTGGCATCGAGATTCTTGGCGCGGACGCCGACAGCGTTCTGGTCAATGTTTGCCGTAGCGCCGTTTTCCTGGATGACGTCCGCACGGAGTGTACCGGCAAACTGACCGCCCGGATCCTGCTCCGTATCCGCGGTCTGGTTGATGGTCGCGGTGCTGTCGTTGCCCCGCTGCTCAACCGACACGCTTTCGTTGAACGCACCGCCGAGTAGATTCTGGTTTACCGTCGCTCGGTTGCGGTTGCCGCTCTGCTCGACCGTCGCGTCCGGGTCGCCGGGCTCTCGGATGGACCCGCCATCGCTACCGTTGAAAGCGGCTTCGTCGTTCTGCGTGACCTTGGTCGTGTTATCGTTGCCCGACTGGATCACTTGGGCGTTCGCCTCGGTCGCATTCTGGTCGATGGTCGCGGAGTTGTCGGACCCGCCATCCTGATTTGCATTGGCGACGTTGGCGGTGCCGATCTGCTCGATGCTGGTTGTGTTGTCCTGCGCGAACGCCGGTGCGGCGAACATCAGAGCGGCGGCGGCCGCTGTATAGACTAGCTTCCCACGCATGGGGATCTCCTTCTCTGCTTAAGCGTTTCAGATTGTTTCAAGGACGCCGTTCGTGGTCCGTCTCGACCTTCTGGCGCCGCACCGGGAGGGCCGGTGCGGTCGACGGGTCCCCCCTTTTCCCGCTGAACCCGAGGTCCAGCCCTAAGGATCCGAACAGGCCCGGGAGCCCGGATCGGACCACGCACGCCATTCGGCGAACCGAATGTACGTTTCCGGGGACGGGCGCTCATGGCCCCCCCCATTGATTCACGGTGACCGGCGCGCATCCCGACGGGTTCACGCAACCGGACTGCTTGATCTTGTAATAGTCGCCGCCGTCCTGGAGCAGCCGCAGATTATTGCCCTGGCCAGTCTGGGTGACGTAGCCTTGGTTATCGTCATTGTCCTGAAGGATGGCGACGGTGTTGTTCGTGCCGCGCTGGTCGGTTTCCGCGACATTGTCATTGCCGCGCTGCAGGATCAGCGAACGGTTACCGTCCGCAGTCGCATACATCGCTCCCTCGACCGAAGCGGTCTGGCGGGCCGACGCCGTGTTACCCGACCCGATCTGGGCGATGCGCACCTCGTTGGCAATTCCGTCCCCGATGGCGTTATCCTGAACGATCAGGGCGCTGTTGTCGGAGCCGCTCATCAGGGCGAATGCCGCGTTGCCCGGCTGACCGTTACCGGCGCCGGTGGCCATGGTCTGGCGGATCGTGAGGCTGTTGTTCTGTCCGATGATGCCGGCGTTCGAGATGTTTCCCGAGCCAGACTGTTCGATGCGATTGGCTCGGTCGGCGCCGTTGTCGCGACCGATCACGCCGATACGGGCCACGTTCCGGTCGCCTTCCGTCGTGATCTGGGTCCGGTTTCCGGCGCCGCCACGATGCACGACATGGCTCGTGGAGTTGTCACCAATCTGCTCGATGTGAGCGATCGACTCTGCTTCAAAACCATCCTGAGCATTGGCTGGGAATGCCAGGACAGAGGTGAAAAAGAGCGCCGCGAGACTGCGGTTTGATGGGCTGCGAGAAGCAGTCAAGTTTCAACTCCTGAGTTGCCCAGGCTTCAGCGAAGCACTAGAACCTCAGGGTCAGCCCGGTTGGGCTGGCCCCGAGGAAAAGACCGGTCCGAGCGCCAACTTGTGCCCGGTCTTTTCCTCACCCTGGATCCGATGCTCGGATCCGCTTGAATGTCGGTCGGTATCGTCTGACGAAACTGTCTGGCGTCCGGTCTCCCTTTGTCCTGATCACGACCCCGTTGGGCCGTCTCCGCTAATCGGCGCCCGCGCTTGGGCGGGTGTGCCGGTGTCTTCGGTGCCTGCGCCGCCGGCGGCTGGCGTGCCGTCTTCCCCGGCGCGCTTTCGCGCCTGGCGGTCGGCTTCGGCGGCGTAGAATTCGCTCGGCACGAACTTTTCCACGTCCCGCGAGAAATCACTGGCGAAATTTCGCTCGTAGAAGTCTATGGCCTTTTTGCCCATCTCCTGATCTTCAAATTCCCACATACCGATCTTTGCGCCCTCGATGATCAGCCCATAGACGGCCTTCTCCAGGGCCTGGCGCACGGCGAGATGGCGGGGCTGGTTCATCGTGTAACCGGCCTCCGCCTCAAGAAGCTCGCGGAACGCCACGAACTTGAAGGCGTTGCCCTGAACCAGGACCGAAGCGACGCGCTGCTCACTTGTGATCGAGAGCAACACCTCCCCGGTTTTCACGCTCACGGCGCGAAGATACACCGAGACACTGTCCTCGCGGTATTCGCTGTTCGCGCCGATGCCGAGATAGCGCGCCCCCGCACCGCCTGTGACAAGATTGCTGTCATAGCCCGTGATCGCGCCTTCCAGAATGATCCCGGCAAACAGGAGCGAGGGCAGCGCACGCGACTGCTGGGATGGCTCGTTCAGGTAACGCTCGCGCATCTGCAGAATGATCTGGCGCTCCTGTAACAGATTGTCGAGCTTCTCCCGTTCGATGACCGTGAACCAGCCGCGATTGCCAGCGTCATGCAGCGCCTTCAACAGGATCGGGGTTGCGCCCTGAGTCACGGCCCGGGTCAGCGATTGCGTCCCTTCGGTCGGCTTGAAGGCGCCGGTCTGGTCATTCACGCCATAGACCGCAACAGCGACCTTTTCCTTTGGCTTGGGCAGCCATTTCAGCGTGTGTTCGGTCTGCGTCGTCGTGTTGAGCTTCGGCTCGCTCATCGGAAGCTCGGGGGTCGGCACACTCGTCGTCGTGCACCCGCCGAGCGCCAGGCTCATGGCGCTGATCGCCAGCACTCTTGGCGCCAGGGAGGATTTGGGTGTCCGCAGGTTCACGGGCTGTCCCTCTTTGTTACTCTACTGTGCCTGGAAAAGGGGAACGACGATCTCCGTCGTTTGGCCCGTTGCCGCGTCGAAAATTGTCAGGGTCACATTGTCGAGGCCGCGCTGGAAATCTATGCGCTGGTCCCCGAACTGAATGGTTCCCGACTCCTGCGGGTTCTCGCCGAAGATTGCATCCGTCACTTCAGAGGCGAGTCCGGAAAGGAGCCGGCTCTCAAGCTGACGTACGAAGAGATCTGCCTGCGTGCTGTCCTCGCCAAAACGAGAGTCCGGATCCTCGGTATCATCCTGGGCATTGGCGATCCCGAGCAGGTGCGAGGAGTTGAACGGATTGCCGCCGAACGACGGATTGACCGGCTCGTACACCAGATCCTGGGCTGAAGCGGAAAAAGTAAACAGCGTGCCCGCGCCGATAAGCGCGGAGAGTGTGCGGGCCATGTTCGGTTACCCCCAAAGGCCTTCTAAGTTCCCCATTTTGGGTAGGTTTTAGCCATTGGGCTTAGCCTAAGCAATGGTTAATGCTCAATATAGCGCCATTTTCCCTCGTTGGGAGAAAAATCGAAAGATGAATCCGAACGATAGTTGAATAACCAAGGGCGTCATAAAATTGATTCAATACTAGCATGTATGGGTTAATAAGGCGCCCTTACACCAAAGAAGCGATTTGGATACTTGCTTATTGGTGCGCTGCAATCGCAAGCCGGGCGGCTGTACCCTGCTGTAGTCTTTCCACGCTCTCCACGGGCCCCAGCTTCGCATTGCTGGCTTGCTCGAGCGTCAGTCGGGCCGCGCGGGTTTGGCCCGGGAAGGTGAATCGCGCCGCCCCACCAAGCGTCAGGTCTAGCTGGTCCAGACGGCCGGATGCGATTTCGGTCCGGGTGCCTCCGCCTTGTGTGGCGTGAAGGGTGCCGGCTACCGAGCCAAACTTCACACGCGCGCCGCCAGACAATGTGAGGTTCGCTCGTATCCGGGTGGCGTCGACCTCCAGCGTGCTGCCGCCACCGGCCGTTGTCGTCAGGGTCTCGACCGATCCGAGCGTGACGTCGCTGTTGCCGCCAAGGGTCAGGTCGGCTTCGCCTGCAATGTCGCCAGCGGCAAGGCGGGTGCAGCTGGTCAGCCTGGCTGTGAAACGCGCAAGTGGACCCATCGTGGCGTCACCGGCAACCATGCCAAGATCGAGCGCGGTCTCCACGGGCACGGCGATCTCCAGCCTTGGCATGTCGTCCAGAGACAGGGACGGTCCGCCGGACAATTGTATCCGCATCTCGCCATTCTGGACGATGCAATTGTGCCCGCCCTCAGGCGTCCCCCCGTCGACGACAAGCGTTCCCGCTTCGCGCCGCACCTGTGGCATTGGTGCGGCTTCTGCGCCTGGGTCGAGCGAGACGACCTCCGCCTCGGCCCCGTCCCCTGGTATAAGAACGAGGCGACCGCTGAACCGTTCGATCCGCACGGTGTCCGTAGTATTCATGTCCGAGGCCTCCTCTGCGCCCGTGCCGCGGGGCTCGCCCTGGGCCGCCAGGTTGGGCTGGGCTGTGCATGCGGTCAGGCCAAGGCAGGCCAGCCGCAAGGTCCACGTCGTCCACATGAGTGTCCCCTCCTTGCGTGGTGAAGCGTAGCATCGGCGCCCTCATTCAGGTAAGGCCCGGCTGGCAGCCGTGTACGTCGAGGGCGGTGCGCGGGACCGACTTACAGGTTAAGGGCGATGCAGCTTCCGATCGAGATCGACACCGTGAAAGGCTTCATGCCGGCTGACGAGGGGGCGTGCCTCTACCGTGAGGCGCTCGCGATGGCGCCGCACGGACCGTGTCTCGAGATCGGCAGCTATTGCGGCAAGTCTGCGGTCTATCTTGGCACGGCGATCCGATCCGTCGGCGGGGTGCTGTTCACGGTCGATCACCATCGGGGATCCGAGGAAAACCAGCCCGGCTGGGACTATTTCGACGAGACTCTCTGGGATGCGGAGGCCGGCGCGCTGGACACGCTTCCCCATCTGCGCCGGACGCTGCGGCGCGCCGGACTGGAAGAGACCGTAATCCCGGTCATCGGCCTGTCGCCGACGGTCGCCGGGCACTGGCGCACGCCCCTGGCGCTCCTGTTCATCGATGGCGGCCACACGCTCGCCCATGCGCTGGCGGATTATCGCGGATGGACGCCCCACCTCATGCGGGGCGGACGGCTGCTGATTCACGACGTGTTTCCCGATCCTGCCGATGGCGGGCGCCCGCCCTATGAGATCTACCAGCTCGCGCTGGCCTCCGGATTGTACGAGGCGCGGGAAGGCGTTGGCAGCCTGAGGGTGCTTGAGCGGATCTAGCGCAAGTTCGGAGCAAACGGGGTCGGTTGCGAACGGAGACTTGCGCACGAACAAAGAATTGAAGCGACGGTCTGGAGTGAAAGGAAAGACCGGCGCTGTTAGCGCATCTTCAAGCCAACCGGAGGCAGTGAAGATGCGCTATGATCTTGTTTTTTTAGCATTTTCTTGACGCAAACCGGTGCCCACTTGTCTCGAAAATGCTATAGCGCCCCGCAACCCACCAGCACCCGCGCCGCCGGTCCGGTCCCGTGCAGGGCGTCCAGGGCCAGGATCACCGCAGCCTGCGTCCAGCTTGGCGCCTCTTCGGGCCAGACGATGGCCTCTTCGGTCTGCCATCCCATCCAGAAGGCGCCCGATGGCGTGAGGCGGGCAAACTGCCGGTCCAGAAGCTGGCTTGCCAGATCGCGCCCACCGAGCGCCAGGACGGCGATGGCCAGTTCGGCCGTTTCCGCCACGGTCACCCAGGGTTCGTTGTCCACGCACAGACAGCCTTCGCCCGGCACGACGAATCGGGACCAGTCGGTCGCCAGCCTGTCGCGTGCGGCGGTTCCCGTCACCGCGCCCGTCAGGACGGGGTAGTACCAGTCCATGGCGAACCCGGCGTGCGAGGGCCGTGCGCGATTGAAGCGCTCGGGCACATGGGCCAGCGCCCGGGCAATGGCGGTCCGCGCACGTCGCCAGTCCGGCCGCGCATGACCCAGCCGCCTGGCAAGGCGCAGGCCGCAATCGAGGCTCTTGTAGATGGCGGCATGGGCAGCGGGCAGGGCGTCGTCGGCCTCGGTTCCGGCGGCTTCGGCGGACCAGGAAATCGTGCCATCCTCGGCCTGGAACCCGAGGACGAAGTCCAGCGCACCGGACACCATGGGCCAGAGTGTTTCCAGCCGCGCCCGGTCTGCGCCGCTCTCGGCCAGATGCCAGACGGCCGTGGCGCAGTAGGCAGCGAAGTTCGTGTCCCGGAAGACCGGCGCCTCGGTCCGCGCAATATGCAGCCGATCCGCCATCGGCAGCGCGTTGCCATACTCGCACTCCCAGCTCCCGTCGGCGGACTGGCGCGCCTGCAGCGCCGCAAAGGCGCGCGCGGCGGCTTCCGTCTCGCCCATGGCAGTCAGCGCCATGGCGCACTCGGCATGGTTCCAGGGATCCCAGGGGCCGTCCTCGAACCAGGGAATGGCCCCGTCAGGGGTTTGTACCTCTAGGATCCGTGCGGCCGCCGCGTCGCAGGGTGCCAGATGGGCCGGGCGCGCCGGCACGCGTTCAGCGGGCCTGAGGCCCCGGGCCGTGCGGAGGCGGCTCATGCCGGGCCTCCATCGAAGTAAAGGACCAGGCTCTTGCCCATGACAGGTGAGAGGAGCGCGTCCAGCGCGCGGGTCAGCCAGGGCCGTTTCAGGAGGTCCCAAACCAGGAAACGATGATATGCCCGCACCAGCGGATGGTCGTCGCGACGTGACCAGAACAGGCATTTCAGCCACCAGTAGGGGCTGTGCAGCCCATGCGCATGGTGCTTGCCCACTCTCCGGAAGCCGGCGTCGGCAATGGCATTCGTCAATTCCACCTCGTCGAAGATGCGGATATGGCCTCCCGGCTGGAACGGATAGCCATCGGGTGCCGGCGCCAGCCGCCAGCACAGGCGTTCAGGCCAGGCATGGGGTACGGTCGCGCAGAACACGCCATCGGATTTCAGGATGCGACGGATCTCTCTCAGCGCCGCGCGGTAATCGGGCAGGTGCTCGAGCACTTCCGAACAGATGACCGCGTCGAACAGGTTGTCGGCAAACGGCAAATGTGTGGCGTCGCCCGCCAGGAACGCCGTCAGCGGACCGGCTTCGGCTCGCTGTGGCAGGACGCCCAGACCCTCCCTGGCCTTGAGGAGCGAGGGCAGGTCCATGTCGAGGCCGATCACCTCGACGTCGCCGCGCAGGTGCAAGCCATGCACATGCCGCCCCTCGCCGCAGCCCAGGTCCAGCACCCGTGCCCCCGGGCGCAGACGCAGTTTCTCCAGGCGCGCCGTCAGCATGCCGTACCGGCCATGGCCTTACGGAACAGGGCTTCGTATCGCGGGGCGATCGCGGCCCAGTCGAACCGGGCAGCGGCGCGGTCAGCGCCTGCCTCCCCCAGCGCCCTTCGCCTTTGCGGATCGCGCAGGAGCCCGGAGATCGCCTCGGCCAGGGCGGCGGCTTTGCCCTTCGGAACGATCAGCCCGGCATCGCCGACCACTTCGGGCAGGGCGCCGCCATCGGTCACCACCACGGGCGTCGCGCAACTCATCGCCTCTGCCGCCGGCAATCCGAACCCTTCATACAGGGAGGGCGTGACCGCCAGGCTCGCTTCCGCAAAGGTTCGCGCGAGCGCCTCCCGGGTCAGCCCGCTGCGGAAGGTGATCCGGTCGGCCAGTCCCAGGCGCTCGATTTGCGACCGGGTCGGGCCGTCGCGCAGCTTGCCGATGACGACCACCTCGAGATCGGGGTGCCGCGGAAGCAGGCAGGAAACCGCCTCGATCAGGACCGGCAAACCCTTTAGCGGAACGTCGGCGCTCGCGGTTGTCACGATGCGGGCGGGATGGCGCGGCCGGTCCGGCATGGGACGGAAGGCGTCGCGGTCCACGCCCAGAGGAATCGGCGTCACACGGGCCGGGTCGACACCGAATTCGGCTACGATGTCCGCCTTGGCCGCTTCCGAGGGGCAGGTGATGGCGTCAAGCTGACGGGCGACGCGCACCTGCATCCGGTGAAAGGCGTACCAGCGCCGGACCAGCCAGCGCTGTCGCCAGTCCTCGGCCGCCGCCAGCGCCAGCCGCAGATCCTGGGTTATGGGATGGTGTATCATCGTCACCATGGGCAGGCCGAGGCGGCGTGACACCTTCAGCGGACCCTTGGCCAGGGTCTGATTGTCGAGCAGCACATCATAGTCCGCGCTGTGGCGTGCCAGGTAACGGGCGACCCGGGCCCCAAAGGTCTCCGGCTCGACGAACTTGCCCGACAGGTGGCCGAAGTATTCATACGTATCCGTTGGGTTCAGCAGGTGGCGCGGCCGCAAGGCCAGATGGCCGTTGTGGGGCTGGGCATAGAGGTCCAGGGACGGGATGCGCACCAGCCGGACCGCCGGATCAAGCTCCGGATAGGGTGGCCCCGACAAGACGTCCACCCGGTGACCCGCCCGGACCAGGGCACGGGAGAGATAGTCGACATAGACCCCCTGTCCGCCGACATGCGGCGGGGATCTGTAGGACAGGAGGGCGATGCGCAGGCCGCCTTCGGGCGCTTGCGCCGGAAGCGCGGTCGCGCCGGCGCGGTCGCGTATGGGGGCATCCATCGGGCGGGGAAAGTCCTCGTCTCGGTCGGCGACACAGGTCGCGGGGCGGGTTCGCGGAACGC
The DNA here is from genome assembly GCA_964492485.1 of uncultured Hyphomonadaceae bacterium. Lineage (GTDB taxonomy): Bacteria > Pseudomonadota > Alphaproteobacteria > Caulobacterales > Hyphomonadaceae > UBA5336. Next base: position 58,513 of record CAZBKM010000008.1, read on the forward strand.
CTCGTCTATGGGGCAGTTCACGGCGCGAGGCAATATGGCACGCCGCGTGTCACGAGACTTTGGTCGCGGATTCGGGATCGAGCACGCCGAGCGTGCAGGCTGCGACCCGGTCGGGCGCGTCGTTAGCGTCGACATGCGGCCAGTCCAGGGGGGTGGGCCGGGCAAGCTGCCGCTCGAGGACGGCGAGGTCGGCATCGGAGGCGTCATTGCGCCGGGTGGCAACGCGCCGGCGCAACGCCTCTTCCGGCGCCTGCAGCCAGGCCGCGCGAAACGCACAGCCGTGCGCCTCGGCAAGGGCGGCCAGATCGGAGCGGGCCCGCGGGGTCAGGAAGGTCGCATCGACGATGACGTCCCATCCCGCCGCAAGAATGCGACCTGCAATCGCCTGCAGCGCCGCGTGGACCCGGCGATCCTCGTCCGGACCATAGGCCGATTTCGGCAACGGCGTTTCGGGCGCAACGCCATGCAATCCCTTTCGGGTCACGTCGCTGCGCACCAGAATGGCGCCAGGCGCCTTTCCCAGCTGCGGTGCCACGCGGGCTGCGGCGGTGGACTTGCCGGAGCCCGACCGTCCGCCAATGGCAAACAGGCGCGGCGCAGGCCGGGTCGAGAGCAGGTTTTCGGCGGTCGCCAGATAGGCAGAGGCGGTGTCGCGGTCCTGGGCGAGCGCGGCGGCCATGGCCCGGACGCCGGCGCGGAGGGACAGGAAAACGTCCATCACGGCCAGGCCGTCCCAGTCCATCGTTCGGGCCAGATAGCGGCTCAGCACCGTATTGGCTGCGGGGCGGGCGCCCGCGTGGAGGAGATCCATGACGAGAAAGGCAGTATCGTAGAGAATATCCGTCGTGCGCAGCGCCTCGTCGAATTCCAGCGCGTCGAACGCGATCAGCCGTCCCTGCCAGTAGCACAGGTTTCGCAGGTGCAGGTCGCCATGGCCGCGCCGTACCAAACCGGCCTCGCGCCGCGCCTCCAGCCGGTCGGAAAGGCGGTCGGCGGCCGTCCGCAGATCGCGGGCCCAGGCGTCCACGCGACCAGGCTCTTCGGGACAGCCCGGAGCATTGGCCAGGTCGCCGGAGACCTGGTCGATCAGGCTGGCAATCCCACCATGGCCGCCCTGGGAACGATCTGCGGGTGCTGCGGTATGAACGTCCGCCAGCGTATCGGCAAAATCCGTCAGGTCCCGCTCGGCGACCTGCCCTGACGCCAGCCGCCGGTCCAGGCGGTCTGCGTCGCGGAACCTGCGCATGTGCACGACCCAGTCGATGGCGGGCCCTTCGGCATCGGTTCCGTCGAGCTTGAGGCCGTCGGGTGTCTGCCGGATCGCCAGGACACCCCGGTAAAGGTTGCCCGCGAAGGGGCGATTGGCGGCGTGTTCCCGATGGCAGTAGGCAGCCCGGGCGGCCACCGTGGCGTAGTCCACGAAGTCGAGCCGGATGGCGCGCTTCAGCTTGTAGACGTCCGTCGGCGTCAGGAAGACGTGGGACAGGTGCGTGTCGATCCGTTGCGGCGTTATGCCAGCATGGGTTCGGGCGTCACCCAGGAAGGCGACGGTAGCGGCTTGTTCGGGAGCGACGTCCCCGGACGGCGCGGTCATACCATGTCCCTTTCGGTGCAGGTCAGGTCCCGCTCCCTTCTGGACCCTGTGAGGCGCCGGGGAAAGGGTTGCCCGCCGTGGTACCGCCTTCGCTCGCGACCGGGTTGCGGACGCGCGTCAGCCCGCGTCGTCGGTCTCAGCGGCTGATTCCGCCGCCTGCGCCCGCAGTTCGGCGGCATGGTCCTCCGCCGCCTGCAGCAGACGCGTCAGGTTCCCGCCCCAGATCTTGCGCAGATCCGATTCCGTGTAGCCGGCCTCGAGCAGGCTGGCCGTAATCCTTGGAAATGCGGCAATGTCCTGCATCCCGACCACGCCGCCGCCGCCATCCCAATCGGCGCCGACGCCCACATGATCCGGCCCGACCAGCTCGAGCACGTGGAGGAAGTGGGCCATGTAATCCTCGAACTCGGCCTGGTCCGGGGGGTATTTTTCGTCGATTTCCCGGCGCCGGCGAAGGAACTCCGCCTGCGCCTCCTCCGTCATCCCGGCGCGGGGGCTGAATTCCTCGAACAGGGCCTGCAATTCCCGGCGGCGCTGCGGTGCGATCTGCAACTCCGTGAGATAGGCGCCCAGGGCATTCATCTGGATCACGCCGCCGGACTCCGCCAGCTTCAGCAGCCGCTCATCATCGATGTTTCGGGGATGGTCGTAGACCGCCTTGGCGCCGGAATGGGACAGGACGATGGGGGTCGCCGAAAGCGCCACCATGTCGTCGAAGGCCAGATCGTGGGCATGCGACGCATCCAACACCATGCCGAGGCGGTTGGCTTCCCGCACCAGGTCCTCGCCCAGCGGCGAGAGGCCCTGCCATTTCGGTCCGCTCAGATCGGTCGCGCTGTCGGCGAACTGGTTGTTTGCGAAGTGTACCGGCCCGACCATCCGCACGCCGAATTTGTAGAAGCTTTCCAGCAGGGAGAGGTCCTCGCCCAGCGGATAAGCATTCTCGATGCTCTGATACACGATCCGCTTTCCCTGCGCTTCTATGGCTTCCGCATCGCCGGGACGGGTTGCCTTGGCGAAATGGTCGGGATGAGCCGCCAGCATCCGCTGGATCGCCATGGCGCGCAGCAGGGCGGAGTCGCGCGCCGACCGGAAACCGGCCTCCGTCACCGGGCCCTGCGGCGTGTAGATCACCCAGTATCCGCCATCGAGACCGCCCTCGATCATGCGGGGTAGATCGACCTGCGAATAGTCCTGCAGCGGGTCGTGGCGGTCCGTTATGTCGAAGTTCGGACGCTCCAGCAGGGCCGGCGTATCCAGGTGGCTGTCCATCACGATCAGGGAGTCGTGCAGGGCGCGCACCTCTTCGGTGACAGGGGCCGACGCGATCTCGGCCAGGCGTTCCGGCGTCAGGCCGGTTGCGTCGGCCTGTGGTGTCTGGGCACACGCGGCCGCCACGCTGGAAAGGGAAGCGACGGCAAGCCAGGTCAGGAGACGGAGTGTCGACATATCGGGTCCTTCTGGTCGGCGTTGCGCCATCTTGCATGATCCGTCCCGGGCAGAAACCCGTAGGCATCGGGTACGTTGCGGTTCTGAGAAGGACACACAAGGCGAGACAATGCGCGCACAACACACTGTTTCCTTGGAGCTTTCGACCGTTCAGACGCCGCGTGAGTCGGCCCGTGCGTTTGCCGCGCGAGGGGTTTTCCGCCATGCCAGCGCGCGCGGCGTGCACAAGGATCGGTCGCAGCATCGCCGGTTTGCCCATCTTCCAGTAGACCTGCAGCCCTGAGGATCACGCCATGTCGCGTCCCCGACCCGAACGACCGCGCCCGAACCAGGAAAGCGTGTGGGACTATCCCCGGCCAGCCCGCGCGGAGCCTGCCGCACACCATCTCCTCGTGCAGCTCGGCAACCGGACGGTTGCGGAAACCCGCCGCGCCATCCGTGTCCTGGAGACGAGCCATCCGCCCAGCTATTACATCCCGGACGCAGATGTGGATGCGGCCGCGCTCCTCCCCGTGGCGCATACCACCTGGTGTGAGTGGAAAGGCCAGGCGACCTATTACGACGTCGTAGCAGGGGGCCGGCGCGTTGCGCGTGGGGCCTGGTCGTACAAGTCTCCCACGCCGGCCTTTCGCCAGATTGCAGGCCATGTCGCCTTCGATCCGCGTTCGCTGGCGTGTTTTGTCGATGGCGAGCCGGCAAGGCCCCAGGAGGGGGACTTCTATTCCGGCTGGATCACGTCGCATGTGGCCGGCCCGTTCAAGGGCGGCCCGGGCACGGCGGGCTGGTAGCCCTTGCGCAGGACCCGACACCGACTGCCGTCCGGAAAGGAGCGCCTCGCGTGTCCGTGACCCTTTTCTATTTGGCGGCGCTGTGCGTCGGTGTCGTGGCGGGTGTCTACCTGCCCCTTAATGGCCGGTTCGGCGAACAGGTAGGCTCACCGCTTCTTGCTACCGCCGTCTTCTTCACGGTTGGCGCCCTGGTCGCGGGAAGCGCGTGGAGCCTGTTCGGCAATGGTGACCCGCTGGCGCGGTTGGCGCGCGCGGACCTGCCCTTGTTCGCCCTCGGCGCGGTGAGTTTCGGGATCATCCTATGCGCCACCGTCCTGATTCCGAAGGTCGGGCCGGGCGCCTATTTCATCTGCCTGGTGACAGGTCAGGTGATCGCGGGCCTCGCGCTCAGCCATTTTGGCTGGCTGTCGCCGGAGCGCCTGCCCTTGACGCCCCTGAAGCTCCTTGGCGCGGTGATGATCCTGGTAGGTGTTGGACTGGTTCGCCTGTCGGAGGAGCGGGCACGGTCAGCCATGGCCGAGCCCGGGATCGAACGCTCCGACCAGGGCGAGCCAACGCAGGGCGACGGCAGTGCCCGCTGAAAGTCCGCGCGGACCACGATGGCGTGCTGCTGAGGCGCGGGTCTCGCAACGCGAACCGGGTCCCACTTCGCTTGAAAAGGCCCTAGCTGAACCCGCCGATGACGCCGGCGAGGACCAGCGTGTAGACGAGCACGGCGCCGAGGATCAGGAAGACCTGATAGTTCTTGTCTACTGTCGAACGGGCCAGCGTGCTCGCCTGGCTCATCAGCTCCGGCCAGGTGTAGGAAACGAAGTCGCCCTGGGTCATGATCGAGCTGAGCTTGCCCTCTGCGTCGACCACGGGAAGCCGGCGGAACCGCTCGTTCGACATGATCCGCAGCCAGTCATAGAGATTGTCGTCCTCGTTCGCGACGCGCACCTCGCGCGTCATGATGTCCTGCAGCTTCGTGGTTTCGGGGTCGCGCTTCCCGGCGACCAGGCGACGCAGGATGTCACGCTCCGTCACCATGCCGGCAACTGTACCGTCGTCGTTCAGCACCACGACGGAGCCGTAATTCCGCTCCGACATTCGGGCCACGGCATCGGCAACGGTGTCGTCCGGCCGTCCGGTCAGCGGGGCAGGTTTCGAGTCGAATTCCGGGCGATCCTTGATCTTCATCGGGCCTCCTCGGTGGGGTCGTTCAGGTTTTGCCGCGGTCTAGGGCGTGTTCACCTCCATCTAGGTCATTCTGTCGCCCCTCAAGCCGGATCGGACGTAACAGCCTGTTTCTGCGCGGGAAATATAGCATTTTCGAGCGAAGTGGGACCCGGTTCGCGTTAAGAAAATGCTCAAAAACAAGAACATAGCGCATCTTCACTGACTCCGATTGATTTGAAGATGCGCTAGTCGCCCGAAATGGCTGTATCGGCCGGGGTTTCGGCTTCCCGAGAGAAAACATGGCCGGCCGGTCCGCATCGAAATGCATGCCGGAGGGACCTAGGTGCAGGGGGTGCAGCTTGCGGACTGGAAGCAAAGGAGGCCGCCATGTCCAGGATCCTGTTTATCGTCACAACCGCTCGAACCATGGGCGACGCCCCGCAGCCGACCGGTGTCTGGCTGGAAGAGCTGGCGGTGCCATACTACGCGCTCAAGGACGCCGGCCATGACGTTCAGGTGGCCACGCTGAACGGACTGGCCATTCCGGTGGACCCGAATTCCGACGTTCCCGATGCCGAGGCGCCGGACGCCGTCCGCCGGTTCCGCCGCGATCCCGACGCCGTGGCGGCGCTAGCGGCGCCCGCCGACCTGGCGCGCCTCGAGCCGGAACGCTTCGACGCCGTTTTCGTCCCCGGCGGTCATGGCGTCATGTGGGACCTGGCCAGCAGCGAGCGGGTCGCCACCATGCTGGGGGCAGCCTGGGACAGCGGCGCGGTCGTGGCCAGCGTCTGCCACGGCCCGGCTGCGCTGGTGAATGTCAGCGATGCCACGGGTGCTCCCCTGGTTCGGGGCCGCACGGTCAGCGCGTTCACCGACAGCGAGGAGCGCGGCGCCGGCCTCGACGATACGGTGCCGTTTCTCCTGGAATCGCGCTTGCGCGAACTCGGGGCAAGGTTTTCCGCCGGCGAGGACTGGGCGCCCCATGCCGTCCAGGATGGACGCCTGATCACCGGGCAGAATCCCGCATCTTCTGAAGCGGTGGCCCGAAAGGTGATTGCGGCACTCGCACCAGGATAAGCTCTCGCCCCGGCAAGGCGACCTGCTTGCGCGCCTCTGACCCCCCGTCAGGCATTGCATCGAGCGGCGAAAGCGGCGACGAGGGCGCATGAGCGCACAGGATGATGACAGGTCCGGATACGAGGCGCACGGACGGCTGGATCCACCGGACTGGGCGGCGTTCCGCGACCGTGCCCATGCCATGCTGGACCGCGCGCTGGATCACCTGCAGGCAGCGGGGACCGGGCGGGTCTGGTCGCCCGTGCCCGACGATTTGGAGGCGCGGCTTCAAGCGAGGCTCCCGGCCAGTGGGACGCCGCCCGAGCGGGTCGACGCCGACCTCGCCCGGCTCATGCCCCATGGCGCCGGCAATCTGCATCCGCGCTTCTTTGGCTGGGTCCATGGCGGCGGCGCACCGGCCAATCTGCTGGCCGAGATGGTTGCGGCAGCCATGAACGCCAATTGCGGGGGTCGCAACCATGTGGGCCCGCGCATCGAGCGTCAGGTGATCGCGTGGTGCCGCGACTTGATGGGCTTTCCGAACTCGACCAGCGGCCTCGTTGTGTCCGGCACCAGCCTGGCCACGCTGATCGCGCTGAAGGCCGCGCGCGATGATCGACTGGGGCGGGACGTCCGCGATACGGGGCCGGGGGCGCATCGCGCGGTCGCCTACGCCTCGGCCGAGGCCCACAGCTGCAATGCGCGCGCGTTCGACATGCTGGGCCTGGGGCGCGATGCGCTGCGCGCCGTCCCTGTCGATGCGAGCTACCGGATCGATCTTGCCGCGCTCGACTCGGCCATCCGGCGCGACCGGGACGCTGGTCATACGCCCTTCGCGGTGATCGGAACGGCAGGAACGGTCAATACGGGCGCCATCGATGACCTTGCAGCGCTTGCAGACCTCGCGACACGCGAGGGTCTCTGGTTCCATGTGGACGGCGCGTTCGGCGCCTGTGCCATGCTGAGCAACAGCCATCGTACCAAGCTCGAGGGTCTGTCGCGCGCCGACTCGCTGGCGTTCGATTTCCATAAATGGCTTCAGGTCAATTATGATGCGGGTGCGGTGCTGATCCGGTCGGAGACGGCCCATCGGCAGGCCTTTGCCGACCGGCCAGACTATCTGAAATCCACACCTGAAGGCCTTGCGGCAGGTGCGCCTTGGCCGGTCGATTACGGTCCGGAACTCTCGCGGGGGTTCCGCGCCCTGAAGGTCTGGGCCCATCTCCTCGAATTCGGTCCTGAGCGGCTTGCCGGCGTGATCGAGGCAAACTGCCGTCAGGCCCAGACCCTTCGCGAGCGGGTCGAAAGCCAGCCGCACCTCGAACTGATGGCACCGGTCAGCCTGAACATCTGCTGCTTTCGACATCTGGCGCCCGGCTGGTCGGATGCCGCGGTCGACACGCTCAATGCGGCCATCGTGCTTGCCCTGCAGATGAACGGGCTGGCTGCACCGTCAACGACCCGGCTCGGCGGTCGCACGGCCATCCGGATCAATCTGACCCATCACCGGACGCGTGACGCCGATCTCGACCTGCTTCTGGAGGCGGTCCTTGCGGAAGGCGCGGCCCGGATCGCAGCCGGCGCACCCCCGCCCTCAGGCACCGGTTCGCGTTAGAGCAAGTCCGGAGCAAACGCGCTCGGTTGCAAACGCATACTTGCGCAAGAAAAAGGATGTAAAGCGGCGGTCTGAAGTGAAGGGAAAGACCGGCGCCTTAACCTGCCTTGCCGGTCTTGTCGGCGGTCTTCGTCTCGAAGTCAGCCGCGTCGTGGCGCTCGTGAAGCTGGCTCGACGGCTCGCCCCAGGTCCGGTTCACCATGCGTCCGCGCTTCACTGCGGGGCGCTGGGACAGCTCGTCGGTCCAGCGCAGCACATGGGTATACTCCTGCACCTGAAGGAATTCCCCGGCGTCGTAGACGAGTCCCTTCACCAGCGCGCCGTACCAAGGATAGATCGCCATGTCTGCGATCGTGTACGCCTCGCCGGCCATGTACTGATTATCGGCCAGATGGCGGTTCAACACGTCGAGCTGGCGCTTCACCTCCATCGCGAAACGGTCGATGGCGTATTTGATCTTCACAGGCGCATAGGCATAGAAATGCCCGAAGCCGCCGCCCAGATAGGGCGCGCTGCCCATCTGCCAGAACAGCCAGGACAGCGTCTCCGAACGGGCGGGCAGGTCCTTCGGCAAGAACGCGTCGAATTTCTCCGCAAGATGAAGCAGGATCGCGCCGGACTCGAAGACACGGGTCGGCTGCGGCGTCGAGTGGTCCATCAAGGCAGGGATCTTCGAGTTCGGATTGACCGAGACGAACCCGCTGCCGAACTGTTCGCCCTCTCCGATATTGATCAGCCAGGCATCATATTCGGCGCCGGAATGTCCGAGTTCGAGCAGTTCTTCCAGCATGATGGTGACCTTCACCCCATTGGGCGTGGCCAGGGAGTAGAGCTGGAGCGGGTGCTTGCCGACCGGCAGGTCCTTTTCATGGGTCGGTCCGGCGATGGGCCGGTTGATCTTGGCGAACCTGCCGCCGCTTTCGCTGTCCCATGTCCAGACCTTGGGCGGCGTGTAGGCTTCGGTTTCGCTCATTGCAGGGTCCCTCCTGTCGATCCCATGGCCGACTGTGGCGTTGTCCCTATGTGCCGGAGAGGGCCCCTCCTGCCAATGGCGATCGCGTAGAAATGAGTGTTCAGAAATCCTCTACACAGACCCGGTGCGACGGCTTCGAGGAAACGGTACTCCGGCTTGTCACGGGCAATTCGAGTTGGTGGAAGGCGCGAAAGTACCGCAGGGAAGCTGCGGCCAGGCTATGGGCTGCCCGGATCGATGGCTGGCGGCTCTGCCAGATCGAACGGCTGGCCAGGCGCGGGGTCGATACCCGCCTGTTCACGCGCTACACGCTCCGCCGGGCTCGGGCCGGATCAGACGGTTCCGGAGAATAGCGCGACGGCGGCGGCCACGACGAAGACGAGTTGGACAAGGTTGACGAGTACGCTGACCCGATGGCCCAGGGCGAAGGCCCGGCCCGCCGCCTCGTCCCCGGCCAGGTGCGCATCCCGCCAGGCATTGATCCTCGGGACCAGGAGCTGGCGTACGGCAAGTGTACTGGCCGCAACGGCCGCCAATCCCGGGGCGATCCAGGACAGCTTCCACAGCGTGGCCGCCCCGATCGCCGATGTTGCGATCAGGAATGCGTAGTAGCCGGGAAACAGGCCTCTGAGAAACCGGCCGGCCTGATCTTCCGGCAGTGTGCGGAACACGGTCGGTGCAACGACGCTGGGAAAGAACGCCATCGCCCCGAACAGGGCGGCGATGGCCAGGTGTCCGATCGTGGTCAGGATCATGTCCATGCGGGCCTCGCGCATCTGTGTCAGGATGAGGTTTAGGGCGACGTGCCCGGGCGTCGAGGGAGTCTTACGGCATGAGGGGAAAGTGGGCCTTGCCGGTTCGATACGTCACGCTGCCCCATGCCGGCGCCCGCACGCTGGCTGCATCCGTGCTGGCGCTTGCCTGGACGCCACCTTCCGTCCTTGCCGAACCGCCGTCCAGCGTGACCCCGCCCGAGGCGCCACGCGTCGACACGACCGGAGACGCCGAGATCGGCGCCGAAGCGCCGGCCGGTCGGGCCAACTGGCGACCGCTTGTCCCCGAGCGCGGATTACTGGTGCGGGTGCCAGCCTTGCCGCCGGTGTCGACGACGGGAGAGGGGCTGGACCTCTACATCCGGATCGATCCTGAGCGGGGCGTGCTGATCGGACCGCCTGTCCCGGTGGTCGTGCCGCCGAGGGAGGTTGCGCCAGGAACGCCTTCGCCGGAGGAGTGAGGCGCAAGGCGGCGGCGCCCTGCGGGCCGCGGGGCGGGGCGTCGTGCGCGGTGGCCGGGCTGTCAGGCGACGCGGCCTTCCGGGGCGGCCTGGGCCGTGTCGATCAGGTCGCGCAACGCGCGCAGGATCGCATAGCCGTCGCCAGCGGCCGCCACGTCGGGAAGCGCGGCTTGGCCGGCTGGGGTACGACGCGACAGCGCCTCGACAGCCTGACGGGCGAGCGCGTGCATTCGGGCCAGGCGTTCGCCCGACTCCTCGGTCGACGTGTAGGTCCACACCGCCTCGGCGTAGAGGGCCTCGGCCCGGTCGGTTGCCCGGTCGGTTGCCTCGGCGCCGTCGGAACGCGGTAACAGCCGGCCGCGCACGATCCGCGCACTGCTTTCGACAAGCAGCACGCCCTTGCGGGCCCCGTTACGAAGCCAGACACCGTTCACGAGCACGCGCTCGTCGGGCTTGAGGGACAGTTTCAGCGCCATGCCGACCCCCTTGAATTCCCCCAAATGGAGGTAATTCGGTTACCCAATGGTAACCATAGACGACGAGCGCGGCAGGTTCGGGGGTGCCGCCAGCGGCACATCGGCCTCCCGGCGAAGACGCCGGGTCGCACCTAAAGCGCCGATCTTTCGTTTCACTCCAGACCGGCGCCTTATGCGCTATCGTGTGCCGCCTCGGCTGCGGTGCCCGCCTGGAGAGCGCCATCAATAGCATCCCGCAGGTCACTGGGCAGAAGCGGTTTGCGAAGCGTCGCGGCGTAGAGGTGGCTTCGCGGGACATAGGCCATCTGACCTGAATACATGATCACAGGCAGATCCGGCCTGAGGCCCTTGGCGGCCTCGGCCAGGGCGTCGCCGCGCAGTTCTGGCATGTTGTAGTCGGTCAGCAACAGATCGATGCGCGTGTCCGGCGCCGAGATTCGGTCGATCGCCTGGCGGGGATCCTGTAACCAGACCGCTTCGTAGCCCAACGCCAGGAGCGTCTCCAGCAGGACTTCGCCAACCAGATCATTGTCTTCGACGAGGAGGATGGAGGGCGGCGTCGATGTCTGGACAAGGCGGTTCGGGGCCGGCAGCCGGTCTTCTGCCGGTGTCACGCACAGCAGGCTGAATCGGCTGCCAAACCCGGGTAGGCTTTCCACCTCGACCGTGATCGTTCCGGTGTCACAGATGGCTTGCAGCGAGGACAGGCCAAGTCCACCGCCGACCCGGTGCTTGCTGCTTGTGAAGGGGCTGAAGATGGCTTCCAGCCGGTCCGGCGGAATGCCGCACCCATTGTCGGTCACTTCGATCACCCACGGCACATCGCCCGCCTGCGGGCCCAGTCGGAACAGGGCGGCGTCCGGATGCAGCGGCTGCGACCGGGTCCGCGCCAGCCGTACCGTCACCTCGCCCGGTCCTTCCAGCGCTTCGAACGCATTGTAGACCACGTTGATCAGCGCCCGGCAGAGCAGCACTTCGTTGGAGAGGTGCACGGCGTCTTCGGCGACCTCCAGACGGACCTCCGCAGCCGCCGGCCGGAGCGAGGCCACGATCGTTTCCACCGTCGAGAGAAGGCGCGTGAGGTCCACCGGTGCCAGCGTCTGGACATTGTTCGTCCGGTCCAGTTCGAATTGTCGAATGACCTCCACGGCGCGATCTGCGGCGGTTACGATCGCATCGAGCCGGGCCTGGGCGGGGCCGGGCACCTCGTCACAGAGGAGGCGGGCCTGGCTGCCGATCGCCAGAAGCAGATTGTTGAAATCATGGGCGACCGCGCTGCCGACGGTGAACAGGGCGGCTTCTCTTTCCGCCTTGAGCAGTCTCATTTCCAGGTCCAGCCGTTCCTGGTCACGCTTGAGCCGCTCGCTGATGTCGCGGGTCTGCCATCCAATCCGCTCCTTCGAAAAGGCGGTGAGCACGACCTCGATGGGAATGGGCGTCCCGTCCGGCAACCGGCCCCAGACGTCGCCGCGCCAGCGTCCATCCCTCATGACGGCGGGAATCGCGTGGGTCTGAAGACGCTCGGACGACCGGGCGTCGAAGAGGTTCATCCAGGGTTGACCGAGCAGGTCATCCACCTCGCGCCCGAAAACGGCGGCGGTGGCCTTGTTGGCATAGGTAAACGTGTCCTCGGCGCCGGTTGTGGCAATGCCGTCACCAACCGCGTCCATGCACATCAGGACGTCCTGCAGGGAGCGGCTCACCAGTTCGAGGCGGGCCTGGCAGTCCTCGAGACCATGAACAGGCCTGTCGAGCGCCAGCACCTGACTGTCTCTTGGTTCGATGCCGTGCAGACGTGCCGCGTCAAGCTTCGTCAAACGGTTCTGGAGGTCGGAATAGGGCTGGTCTGGCATGGTTTCCCGCTTCTCTGCCGCCCTCGCTCGAGTGTGGCAGGGCTACCGTCAGGCTTCGACCCAGCGTGGAATCCACCGCCTTCCTGCCCGTTGAGATAGAAGATTTCAACGGCGACGTCATTCGCCCAAACGGACAGAGGGTAGCCCAAAAGAAGGGGCTGACCGCAGGACGCCTGTAGCTCGTGCAAGGCGCCAGAGGGCAATTCCCGTGGCAGAATGTCGCATGCCGGATCGTCGCACTCAGGATCGGCATCTTCGTTCTCGCATGTGCGGTAGCCGGCGGCCAAGCCGGAACGTGAAGTCTTGGCTGACTTGTAAAGGTGGTCCTGGCGGCCGTTGGCCGCAAGTGCAACAATTATTCCAGCGTGTGAACAAGGACTCTTCCCGTGATCGGGGGGTCGACGAAGACGATGGTCGAAACATCTTCCGACCCACCGGCTGAATATGTCGGCGTGATGGGTATCAAGGAGGGTGAAATGCAGGAAATCCTGGGTAGTTTAACACAGGGCCAGTATTCTCTGGTCTATAACTCGTTCTCGTTCGGGATCGCGACCTTCGCGGCCGCGACGATCTTCTTCTGGCTTGGCCGTGGCCAGGTTGCGAAGGAATACAAGACCGCGTTGACGATCACGGGCCTCGTGACGTTCATCGCCTTCTATCACTATCTGCGCATTTTTCAGAGCTTCGATGCGGCGGTCGCGCTCGAGGGCGGCATGGTCGAGGCGACCGGCAAGGAGTTCAACCGGGCCTATCGCTATGTCGATTGGCTGCTGACGGTTCCACTGCTCCTGATCGAGCTTATCCTCGTCATGCGCCTGTCGCGGTCGGAGACCGTGTCCAAGAGCATCACGCTGGGTGGTGCAGCCGCTCTGATGATCGCGCTCGGCTATCCGGGCGAGGTTTCCGAGGGCATCGACTCGACGCGCTTCATCTGGGGTGCGCTGTCCATGATCCCGTTCCTATACATCGTCTACTCGCTGTATGCCGGCCTCGGTGAGGCCATCAAGCGGCAGCCCGACGATGTGAAAGGTCTGGTGAGCCTGGCTCGGAATGTCACGGTCGCGTCGTGGTTCTTCTATCCGATCGTGTACTTTGCACCGTTCGTGATCGACCTGGAGGGCGGTGCGTCCTTCGCCGTGATCGAGGTGGGCTACACTGTGGCCGACATTGTTGCCAAGGCCGCCTTCGGTGTCCTGATCTACACCATCGCGGTGCGGAAGTCGGAAGCCGAGCAGAAGAGCGGTTCGGCCGCCATGGGCACGGCCTAGTCCGCCAACCGACCTGACCTCCGGCCCGGATCGCGCCGGGCCGGAGGTTACCTTCCGGGAGGAGACGCGACCATGAGCGATACGGACGAGCGCCAGGCGCTCACCGCAGTCGAGCACCACATGCAGGCTCTGCTTGGCACCGCGCGCGACTCGGCCACATCAGCAGCCCGCCTGCATCTACAGGCCGGTGGAAGCCGCGTTCGCGCCCGCCTCGCGCTGTCGGCGGCCTCGGCGCTGCACCTTTCCGCAGGCACCACCCTGGCGATCGCCACGGCATGCGAACTCCTGCACAACGCGTCGCTGGTCCATGATGACATCCAGGACGCGGCCGATTGCCGCCGCGGCCAGCCCAGTCTCTGGGTCACCCATGGCAGCGATATAGCGATCTGCGCAGGCGATTTGCTGATCTCGGCCGCCTATGGCGCGCTCGCCGGTGCCGACCCGAAGCGCCTTGCAAGCCTGTTGCGCCACACGCATGCCCAGGTTTCGGCCGTGATCGCCGGGCAGGCGGCTGATCTCGCCGCGCGGGCAAAGCCGGTCACCACGCTGGACGCCTACGAGTCCGTGGCCGGGGCGAAGTCCGGCCCTCTTCTGGCCCTGCCGCTCGAACTCGCGCTGCTTGCTGCCGACCTCGACCATGCCCTGCCAGTGGCTGGCGACGCCGCGCGCCTGTTTGCGGTTGCCTACCAGATGGCAGACGACCTCGACGACATGGCGCTCGACCTGGCGGCGGGAGAACCCAACATCGTCGGCGTGCTGCGCCACTGCGCGGACCATCCGTGTCCCCGGGAGGCTGCCCGCGACCTGGCCCGCATTCGCTATCTCGCGGCTGCCGATCGGGCGCGGACCCTGCCGGGCGGCGCAGGCGTTGCGCTGGCCCGCCAGGCCGAGAAACGTGCCGAGGCGCTCGCTGCGCCGGTGGCGGCATGAGTCGCGCCCTCGTCATTGGCGGTGGGTTTGGCGGACTTGCCGCTGCGTTGCGTCTGCGAGCGCGCGGGCATGAGGTCACCCTTGTGGATCGTTGTCCCCGGCTCGGGGGGCGCGCGCAGGTGTTCGAACGGGACGGCTTCCGGCACGATGCAGGCCCCACCGTTCTTACCGCGCCGTTCCTGTTCGAGGAGCTCTTCGCCCTGTTCGGACGGCGAATGGCGGACTATGTCACGCTGGTGTCGCTCGACCTGTGGTACCGGTTCCGGTTCGATGACGGGACACATTTCGATTATGGCGGCACTGTCGAAGACACGCTGGCGGAGATTGCCCGTGTCGCGCCTGGTGACGAGGCAGGATACCGTGACCTCCTGGACGCGTCGCGGCGGATCTACAACGTCGGCTTCAATGAGCTCGCCGACCGGCCCTTCCACGAGTTGAGCGCGCTGGCACGCGAAGTCCCACGCATGCTGCGCCTGGGAAGCTACCGGACCGTATGGGATCTCTGCGCGCGCCATCTGAAGAGCGAGAAGCTGCGCCAGGCCTTTTCGGTTCAGCCGCTCCTGGTTGGCGGGAACCCTTTCGACACGACCAGCATCTATAGCCTGATCCATTTCCTGGAACGGGCCCATGGGGTGCATTTCGCGATGGGCGGAACCGGGGCGCTGGTCGATGGGCTCGCCCGGCTGATGCAGGATGTCGGGATCGACACGCGGCTTGCCACGACCGTCACTCGGCTCACGGTCAGCGGGGACCAGGTGACCGGCGCCGTGCTCGACGACGGGACCCATCTGAAGGCCGATCTCGTCGTTTCCAATACCGATCCGGCCCACCTGTACGCCGAACTCCTGCCGCGAACGGCCACCCGTGCAAGTGCCAGGATCAAGACCCGCCACGCGCGCAAGTCCATGGGCCTGTTCGTTCTGTTCTTCGGAACGGATCGAACCTACCCCGATGTGGCCCATCACACGATCGCCCTGGGCCCGCGCTACAAGCCGCTGCTCGACGAAATCTTCCACAAGAAGCGGCTGGGCGTCGATTTTTCCCTCTACCTGCATCGCCCGACCGCGACAGATCCAGGGTTTGCACCCCCGGGCTGCGACAGCTTCTACGCCCTTGTGCCGGTGCCAAACCTTCAGGGACGCATCGACTGGGACGAGGAGGGGCCGGCCCTGCGTGACCGGGTGGTGTCACGGCTTGAGCAGACGCTCCTGCCGGATCTGTCGCGCCATATCCGGTCGGACTTCTTCCAGACGCCGCAGGATTTCGCGCACGACTATCTGAGCCCCGCGGGCGCAGGGTTCTCGATCGCACCGCGCTTCACACAATCGGCCTGGTTCCGATTCCACAATCGGGCGGAGGGACCGGCCAATCTCTACCTTGTCGGGGCCGGCACCCACCCCGGGGCCGGACTTCCCGGCGTGCTTTCCTCGGCAAAGGTTCTGGATCGGCTGATACCGGCGGCAGACGCGGGTGTGGCGCGCGAACCGTCGGCCGCGCTCGCTGCGGAGTAGGCCCATGGCGGTGGATACGCCGGCCCTTGAAGCGCGCGAGGTCTTGCGCCGGCACGGCCGCAGCTTCCATTTCGCCGGACGTTTCCTCGGCGAGGCTCACGCGATGCGCGCCGCACGGCTGTACGCATTCTGCCGCCATGTGGATGACCTGGCCGACGAGGCCCCAAACCCCCAGGCCGCGCGGCACGCGCTTGACCGCCTTCGACGCGACCTGGCCCGCGGCGACAGCGCCTCGCCCGAGGTGCGCGACCTGATCGAGCTGGCGGATGAGACCCACATGCCGCTGGCCTGGCCGGCGATCCTGGTGGACGGCGTCTCCCGCGACCTCGATCCGGTGGCGTTGGCCGACGAGCGCGACCTCGTGCTTTATGCCTACCGCGTGGCGGGCGTGGTCGGCCTGATGATGTGTGCCGTGCTTGGTACCCGCGACCGCCGGGCCTACCCCTTTGCCGTCGACCTGGGGCTTGCGATGCAGATGACCAATATCGCCCGCGATGTTCTGGAGGATGCGCGGATGGACCGGCGCTACCTTCCCGGCAGCTGGATAGGCGGGGCGACCGCAGGGGCACTTGCTGCCCCCGATGCCGGCTTGAAGACCCGGATCGAGGACGCGGTCGCGCGCCTGCTGGCCCTGTCGGAGCAATACTATCGAAGCGCCGAACACGGGATGGGCCACCTCCCGCCGCGCGCGCGCTTCGCCATACTTGTCGCCGGACGGGTCTATCGCGAGATCGGGTGCAAGCTTGCGCGCAACGGGTATCGTGCCTGGGCGGGGCGCACGCGGGTCAGCGGGACGCGAAAGGCCCTTATCGCGCTGGCCGCGGCGGGCGACTTCGGTGTCAGGCGACACCTGCACCGGCGCGACGCGGTTCACGACCCGCGGCTGCATGTCTGGCTCGCCGGTCACGACGGGGCGGACCCCCAGGCCGAAGCGGTCGGCGGACGCCAGCCATGACCGACCCGGACACCCCAAGCCCTGCAGGGGTCGAGGAGACCGACATCGCCATCCTGGGAGGAGGATGCGCGGGTCTGGCGCTCGCTCGGGAGCTGGCCCGCGGCGCAGATGGTCCACGTGTCGTCGTGGTCGAGCCGCGCCCGGCCTATGGCAACGACCGCACCTGGTGCTTCTGGGCACCCGATACCCATCCCATGTCGGCCCTGGCCGACCATACCTGGGCAACCTGGCGGCTGTCTGGAGGGGATCGCAGTCTCGTTCACGAGACCGCTCGCCTCCCCTACCGGATGGTACGGGCCAGTACCTATTACAGCGATGCCCTCGCTCTTATCCAGGCATCACCGCGCGTCGAGCTGCGGCGCGGCACCCAGGTCAAGCGATCGGAGATTGCCGGCGATGGCGTCCTGATCGAGACCGACCGGGGATCGCTTCGGGCGCGCTATGCCATCGACACGACCCCGCCGCCCCGCGAGCGGCTTGCGCGGAGCCCGCTGCTGCAAGTCTTTTCAGGGGCGGAGGTCGCCTTCGACCGCCCGGTGTTCGCGCCTGGGGAGGCTGGATTGATGCGTGATCTGTCGGGTGATGCCAATGCACCGGAGGCGGGCGTCCGGTTCACCTATGTCCTGCCTTTCAGCGACCGCGAAGGCCTCGTGGAAACAACGCGCTTCGTGCCCGCGTGGATGGAGCCCGCGAAACTGGACGGCGAGCTGGAGGCCGATCTGGCGCGGATGTCGGGCGGTAGCGGCTATCGTGTCCAGCGCCGCGAGCGCGCGATCCTGCCGATGGGTCTGCCGTCCGAGGCGCCGCCGGATTCCGGGCGTCTCGTGCGCGCCGGCATGGCGGGCGGCGCCTTGCGGGCGTCGACCGGCTACGGGTTCCTGGCCATCCAGACCTGGGCCAGCCATTGCGCCAGGCGCCTCTATGCCGGCCGACCGCCTCTGCCGCCCCAGCCGCCGCCACCCGCCCGGGCATTCCTCGATGCCACGTTTCTTCGCGCCGTACGTGCGCGTCCGCACCGCGCTCCGGCTTATCTGCTGGGTACGGCCGGGGCGCTTGGACCTATGGCCTTCGCCAGGTTCATGTCGGATCGCGCGACGCCGGTCGACTGGCTCCGCGTGATGATCGCGCTGCCCAAGGTGCCGCTGGCATCGGCCGCCTTCGCCGAGCTGCTCGGTTTGCCGCAGCCAGTCCCAGGGGGCGTGCAGGCATGATGCGACGCCTGTTCGATGGCCGTCCCGAGACCGCCCTGTTCCTGATGCTCGGCCTGGTCGCACTGACCCTCGCTGCCCTGGACGGTATCGGGCCGGGTGTGTCCCAGGCCCAGATCGGCGTGCTGGTCATCGCGGTCGCGATCCTCGGACTTCCCCATGGGGCGCTCGACCCGCTCATTGCCCGCCGCCATGGGCTCTGGCGAGGCATGGCGGGGTTCGTCGGTTTCAATCTGGCCTACCTGGCGTTGGCCACGTCCGTGGTGGCCGCATGGCTGCTTCTGCCGGTCGTATCGCTGCTCGTGTTCCTGCTTCTCTCTGCGTGGCACTTTGGCGGCGACTGGGCGCCGGATGCGGGCGCGCTCGGACGGTTTGCGCTCGGGGTCGCATTGCTCAGCCTGCCGGCGGCGTTCAATGCCGACGCTGTCACCATTGTCTACACGCACCTTTCCGGGGAGACGGCCGGACGTCTGGTCGAGGCCCAGCGGCATCTCGCACCGGTTGCAGCCATAGGTCTGGCGGCCGCGGCGCTACGATGGGCGTTCGACCGGTCAAGCGAGGCGCGAACCTCCGCCGCGGAGCTGGCCGCGCTGGCCGTGTTTGGCCTGTTCCTGCCGCCGCTGGTCTATTTCCTTGTCTATTTCTGTGGGCTGCACAGTCCCCGCCACCTTCGGCGGCGCTGGTCTGCGGCACGGATGCAGAGCCAGGCCGTGTCCGGTGCGGCGGGTGCGCTCGGGCCCGGGATATGGGCGCTTGGCTACACGTTGGCGGCGCTGGCCCTGGGCGCGCTGCTGCTGGCCGTCCTTCCGGGCGCCGCTTCGCCTGACAGCGCGCTGCTGCGCGTCTGTTTCATCGGACTGGCCGCCTTGACCGTGCCGCACATGCTGCTGATCGATCTGCGTTGGCGCAAGGCGGTCGAATGAGCTTCGCGCGTGAGGATCTGCCCGAGGCCGCAGAGCAGGTCGTGTGCGTCGATGCGCAAGACCGTCCGCTGGGAGCGGCGGGCAAGCTGGACGTCCACCGGACCGGGGCGTTGCATCGCGCCGTTTCCGTGTTCCTGGTCGACCGCCGCGGACGTCTGCTGCTGCAGCGCAGGGCAGCCGTGAAGTATCATTCACCGGGATTATGGGCGAATGCCTGTTGCGGCCATCCCCGACCGGGCGAGACGCCCCGCGCGGCCGCGGCTCGCCGCCTGCGCGAGGAGGTGGGACTGGCTGCCGAGCTCACGCCGGCCTTCACCACATGCTACGCGGCTTCGGTGGGCGGGGGCCTGCGCGAACATGAGTTCGTGCACGTCTTCTTTGGCCGTCACGAAGGCCCAGCCATCCCCAATCCCGATGAGGTTTCAGAAACCGATTGGCAGGCGCCGGAGGATCTGGCCCGTGACCTCGACCAGCGGCATGCCGTCTGGCTGCACCATTACATGACGGCCCATGGTGACGAGATCCGGGCCTGGACGGCGAAGCTGGCCGGAGCATAGCCGAACGCCGGTGCCGCCACAGGCGTCGACCCGCCGGAGGGATGCGTAGCGCGGCGCCTGGTGCGGGCCGACGTGCCACTGCGGTTTTGCAGGCCGGCGCCCAGCGCGTCCGGACACGCCTCACTCGGCCACGGAAAGCGCGACGTCGATATTGCCGCGTGTGGCGTTGGAGTAGGGACAGACCTGGTGGGCGGCCTCGACCAGACGCCGTGCCACGGGGCCGTCGACGCCCGGAACCTTGACGCGCAGGGCCACGGTCAGGCCGAAGCCGCCGGCCTCTCTCGGGCCGATCCCGACTTCGGAGGTGACTTCCGCATCGTCTGGTACGGCGACGCCGACCTGTTTCGACACAGCCTTCATCGCGCCGAGAAAGCAGGCGGCATAGCCGGCCGCGAAGAGCTGTTCGGGATTGTTGCCATCCCCACCCGCGCCGCCAAGCGCCTTCGGCGCCGAGAGCGTGACGTCGAGCGCACCGTCATGAGTCCGCGCCCGACCGTCGCGCCCCCCGGTGGCCGTCGCTTCGACGGAATACTTCACATCCACGGACATGATGGGTCCTCCCTGCTTCGTCCTACCGACAGATGGTCGCTTCAGACGGTTGTCCAAGGGGTGCGGAAAAGCCGTGAGGCAATGTCCGGTGGCTGGCGTGGACCCGGCCTGAACGTTCGCGACCCCGCCACGGTTTCGTGACGGGGTCGCAGGTGTCGGCTACGGGCCGTTCGGCTTGTCAGAAGTTGAACTTGACCTCCGCGCCATAGAAGCGCGGCTGGCCGGGATAGACGGCGATCGTCCCGCTCAGCTCTGGCGGTTCGAAAGCCGCAAGGTTGTAGCTGTCCTCATCGAAGAGGTTGTCTGCGAAGGCCGACACCTCGAAGCGCCCGTCGCGGTCGACCAGGCTGACCCGTGCACCTGCCAGGGCGTAGGCATCGTTCTTGGTTGCCTCGCGCAGTCCGGGGATCGAGCTCAGATAGGCTTCGCTGTTCCAGCGGACATTGCCGTGCAGTTCTAGGTCGAACTGGCTGGAGACCGCAAGCGTGTAGGTGGCCGAACCGGTCAGAACGTATTCGGGCACGTTCGAGAGCTGCTCGCCGCCCTCGGCCACGACGTCGAATCCGCCCGTGCCGTCGGGCACCAGATTGTCGTCCTGACGCTCCGCCTTCGTGTAGGCAAACCCGCCCTGGATCACGAGCCCGTCCATCGGTGTCGCGCCCACATCCAGCTCGAGGCCGTAGCTTTCCACGTCGCTGTTGATGGTCCGGAAATTGATGCCGGTGAAGATGTTCTCCTGGAATCCCGACACGTCCTGAAAGAACAGGGCCCCGTTGATGGTCAGCGCGCCGTTCAGGAAAGCGGACTTCCAGCCGAGTTCATAGGCATCCACGATCTCGGACTCGAACGCCTGGTCGGAGACCTGGGCGCCGTCGCCGCCGAACAGTACCGCATCGAAGGCCGCCCGGTCGAGATTGTAGCCACCTGCCTTGAAGCCGCGCGAATAGCTGACATAGCCGAGAACGTCATCCGTGAAGGCATGGGCATATTTGACGGTGCCCGTGACTTCTTCCTCGGTCCGATCGTCGGAATAGGTGCCATTGAATTCGGTGTTGACCGCCGGATTGCACAACAGGCCGGCCAGTGCCCCGGCTCCGGCGGCATTCAGCTCGGCCAGCGCGGAAGGGTTCGCCTGCAGGAAGTCACAGGCCGGAAGCACGGCGTTCAGGTCTTCCGCAATGTCCTTGGTCTCATGATTGTAGCGCAGGCCCACGGTCAGTGTGCCGGCCGGCGAGACGGTAATCTCGTTGTGGGTGAACAGCGCGAGAGCCTCGGTCTCGACCTCGTAGAGATCGTCATTCTGCCCTGCACCCGCCGGCGTGGGGGGTACGAAGATCGGGATCGGGGTGCCGGTTTCCGGGTCGATCACCGGTGCGCCGGTTTCAGGGTTGGTGACGACGCCCAGTATGGGCGCCACACCGAACGTGCTGCCATCGGGATTGAAGCCGAAGGGCTGCGTGCCGAAGAACTGGAACGGTCCGCCGGGCGTGTCCTGTGTCGCCCCGATGGTCACGAGGTCCGTGAACAGGTCACCCTGGGTGCCGACCCGGATCGTTTCCTTCAGATCGAGCGTCTCGTTCATGTAGAAAGCGCCGACCAGCCAGTCGAGGGCGCCGATCTCGTCCTGAAGCCGCAATTCCTGGGTGAACACGGTGTCGCCGACCGTGTAGTCTTCGCGATAGGACCGGTCGATGCCGGTGAAGTCGACATCCTGGTCGCGGACGGCTTCCCAGTCGCGATACGCGGTGATCGAGGTCAGATTGCCGAACGAGAGTTCCTGGTCGACCTGTGCCGACACGCCCCATTCCGAGACCGCCTCATCATAGCGGCGATTGGGTGAGATCGCATTGCGCTGCGCACTGGGGTCTGCGTCGACGATGCCGATGTTACCGGCTGCCGCCGCCCCGGCATTCACGGCAGCGCCGATCGGGCCTGGTTCCAGGATGACGGCCGAACAGCAGGACTCGTCGGTGTCGGCGGCGTCGAAGATGAACCGCGCCGTGGTGTCGGCATCCTCGTAGAGTAATTGGCCGCGCAGGAACGTCCGCTCGATGGAGTTGAAAGACCGATCCGCATTCGCATCGTCGATATAGCCGTCGCGGTCACGATACTTGGCGTCCAGCCGCGCAGCCCAGTTGTCGCCCAGCGGCCGGTTGAGCGACAGCTCCACTTCGCCGGCCCCGTAGTTGCCAGCGCCTGCCTTGAGGAAACCGCCCGCCTCGTCCAGGTCCGGCCCGGCGGTGGTGACGCTGACAACGCCTGCCGATGTGTTGCGTCCGAAGAGCGTGCCCTGTGGTCCGCGCAGCACCTCCACGGACTCCAGTTCCGGCAGTTCGGAGAGTGCGATGCCCGTGCGAGTGCGGAAGACGCCGTCGATCAGCACGCCCACGGCGGCTTCGAAGCCCGGATTGTTCGATCCGGTCCCAATGCCGCGGATCGAGATCGATGTGCCCGATGCGGCGCTCTCGGTCTGGGTGATCTGCACGGTCGGGGCGGCCTGCTCCAGATCGCCGACATCGTTGAAGCCCTGATCCTCCAGCAGGTCGCCGTCAAAGGCGGTGACGGCCACCGGCACGTCCTGCACCGTCACACCGGTCCGCCGCGTAGCCTGTACCACCACCTGGTTCAGCCGGCGCTGACCCGTTTCGACCGTTTCCACCGGGCTGCCGGATTCGGCTTCTGCGGGCTCTGCCTGCTGCGCAAGGGCGGGCGCTGACAGCGTCGTCGCCCCCATCAGCGCGGCGACGCCGACGCCCGTGCGCAGGCGGCCTTTTTGCAAGTGCTCACGGGTTGCATTGGTGGACTTGGCAACGGTCACGGTGCGGTCTCCCTGATCTCATTGGTGTGGGGCCCGGTTATTCGGCAGCCGGACTCTGTAACAGGCGATACAGGTTTTGCGCCCCGACGTAACCTGTCGTAGCGGGGGTGTCGTGGTCCGCCACACAATGTGACATTTCTACAACGGTTCGAATCGTCGAGACCGCATCTCGCCCGTTCGCGCCTGCAACGCAGACGTGTCGCTGCGGACCCCGGACATGGCGGGCACATCTGGGCGTGGTCATCGCGCCAATGCATCCGATCTCGCCTCGCGCGTGTGGCCAACCCCGAACGGACGGTATCGGCGCCGTTCGACTGCAAACGTCTGATCCAGATCAACGCGCGGCGCGTATTCAGGTTCGATTGAGTGTTTCCTCCCCATGACTCAATCCTGCCTGCCTCCCGGCGCCTGCCGGGAGGCTTTTTTTGTCTTCGCGAAGATGTGCCCATCTCCCGACCGCCCGATCCGACGGGGTCAGACTGGCCGGATTTCAGGTTCGCCCCATATTTTAGCGTGAGGTCACAGCGCCCCAGCCGGGGCGTAGCGGCGCCGATCGCTTGCCTTTCCCCCAGCGGCACGCCTATTCCCGGAGAAGGATCGGCGGTGCCCGTTGCGCGGTCCAGAAGCGGAGACAGCATGAGCGAGCGCACCTTCAAGGGCTTTGGCGGCGTTGTCCTGCGTGCGCGGGTGTCAGGGTCCCCGGATGCGCCTGCCGTGCTGCTCCTGCATGGTCCCGGAGAAACCCGTGCGGTCTGGTCGGATGCTGCCGAGGCCCTTGCCCGAGCCGGGCGACAGGTCATCAGCCTCGACCTGCGAGGTCATGGGTCGAGCGACCGCGCCGGTGACGGGCGCTACGATGTCGGCGCCTGTGTCGAGGATCTGCGAGCGGTGCTCGCCCAGCTTGCATCGCGTCCGGTCGTCGTGGCCGGTGGGCTGAGCGGCTGGATCGCAGTTCTGGCGCTTGGGGAGGACGGCGCGCACCTGGCGACGGCCTTGGTCCTTGCCGACGCGCCCGCCGCCCCGGACGCCAGCTCCGCCGGCGCAGCCTGTCGGCGGGCCACCGACATCGCCGCCGGCGCCCGGGCTGAGGCGTGCGACCCGGTCTTTCTGGCCCGGTTTGATGCCCAGCACGTGACCGGGGACGTGGCGGCTGCGGCGGAGCGGATCGCCATGCCGGTGCTGTTCGTCCATGGCGCGCGCAGTCCCGTGACCGCCAGCGCGGATCTGGAGCCGTTCCTGCGCCGCTTTCCCGACGCCGAGGCGGTCGAGGTGGATGAGGCCGGCCACCTGGTCGCGGCCGACCGGTCGGATCTGTTCAGTTCCCTGCTTCTGGACTTTCTCGAACGCCGCGTTCCCCGTGACCCGCCCGAGTTCCGTTCCGGTTCGGATGCGCGCACGCTGCGCGATGCGCTGGGCTGCTTCGCGACCGGGGTTACCGTCGTGACCGCGAAGACCGAGGCTGGCGAGCCGATCGGATTGACCGCCAACAGTTTTACGTCCGTTTCGCTGGATCCGCCACTGCTCCTGGTGTGCATCGCGCGCACCGCGGGCAGTTTCGAGACGCTTGTGGGAACCAGCCATTTTGCGGTGAACGTCCTGCATATCGGCCAGCAACCGACCTCCAACCTGTTTGCCAAGCCTGGCGAGGCGCGGTTCGCCGCCACGGAGTGGACGTCGGGTCTGTTCGACGTGCCCCTGCTCACCGGGTCGCTCGCGAACTTCGAATGTGCGCTCCATGCGGTCCATGATGGCGGTGACCACATCATCCTCGTTGGCCGTGTGGAGCGGGCGACCTTCGAGCCGCGCCGCGACCCGCTCCTCTATTTTCGCGGCAAGTATCGGCGGCTACACTTCGCCTGAGCCTTGGCCTGCCGGTCCGGACAGCGGGGTGGCGAAACTGAGCTCGTGGCCATCGGGATCGGTGATGTGGAAGTATCGCTCCCCCCAGGGCGCGTCGCGTGGCGGGGCATGGGGCGCATAGCCCGCTTCCTCCGCCAGGGCGTGGAACGCATCCACATTCGCCACGTGGAAGATCGCCCGGCCCCAGAAGCCTGGTTGCCCATGCGCTTCCGTCGTCAGGTTGAGGGCCGTTGGTCCCGCCCAGAGGGTTGTGAAGCGCGCTTCGGGTCCGCCAAAGTCCAGCCGGAAGCCGAGGGCCCGGTAGAACGCGACAGCTTCGGCCATGCGTGTGGTCGAGAGCGTCAGCGCGCTCAGCCCGCGGTGCTGGGTGATCATGGGCGGTTCCCCGTTTGGCTGCTGCGCCTGAGCGTGCCTGCCCGACGGGGCGCGGGCAAGCCGGGGGCGGGCAGACAGGCCGGCGCGCCTGTGCAAGACTGCCACCTGCAAGACGGGAGATCATCCGGTTCGGGATGGCCCGGACCCTCGGGGAGGACAAGGCAATGGGTACGACGCTGCCGCAAACCGGTCGGCCCTGGCCGGACATCGAAGACGAGATGCATGCACGCGGCGCCGGGGATGCGGCCTGGCGCGACGGACGCACGGCTGTCTATGTCTTCAATGCCGGCGAGGAGGTCGCCGAGGTTCAGAAACGGGCCTATGCGGCGTTCATGTCCGAGAACGGCCTGGGCCCCAAGGCGTTTCCGAGCCTTGCCCAGATGGAACGCGATGTCATCGCCATGGCGCTTGACCTGTTGCATGGGCCCGACGGTGCGACCGGGGCGATGACGTCGGGTGGAACCGACTCCATAACCATGGCCATCAAGACCGCTAGGGACTTTGCGCGTCATCAGGGTCGAGCCCTTGGGCGGGGCAATCTGGTCCTGCCCCGTTCCGCGCACCTGGCCTTCGACAAGGCCGCCCATCTCATGGATCTCGAGATCAGACGGGTCCCTCTGCGTGAGGATGGCAGCTACCAGGCGGATCCCGCGGCCATGGCCGAGGCCTGCGATCGTGACACGGTGATGATGGTCGGGTCCGCGCCGAACTTTCCCCACGGGATCATCGACCCGATCGAGGCGCTGGGCGATCTGGCGGCGGCCCGGAATGTCTGGCTGCACGTGGATGCCTGTGTCGGTGGCTATTTCGCACCGTTCGCCCGCATGAACGGCGTGCCCGTTCCGCCCTTCGACTTCGAGGTGCCTGCCGTCATGTCGATGAGCGCGGACCTGCACAAGTATGGCTATGCCGCCAAGGGCGCGTCCACGGTCCTGTTTCGCGAGGAGGCCCTGTATGTGCACATGCCCTTCGATCTCGACAGCTGGTCCGGCGCGCCCATGAAGACCCCGACGCTGGCGGGGACGCGCCCGGGTGGCGCGATTTCTGCCGCCTGGGCGGTGATGAACTTTCTGGGCGTGGACGGGTACCGCCGCTTGCAAGGCAAGGTCTGCGCCACGCGCGAACGGCTCGAGGAGGGCGTGCGGACACTGGGGTTCGAGGTGCTGGGCCAACCGCTTCTCGGCCTGGCTGCGTTCCGGCACCCGGATCACCACGCCTTTGCGCTATATGGCGAGATCTACAGGCGCGGATGGTTCACCTCGGTTACCAAGGAACCGCCGAGCCTGCACATGATGCTGTCGCCGAAACACGAGGAGGTCATCGACGCGTATCTCGCCGACCTCGAGGCGGCCGTTGCGGCGGTGGCACGTGGCGAAGCGGGTCCCCGGGTTGCGGCGCGCTACAGCTAAAGCATTTTCGAGCGAAGTGGGAACCGGCTCGCGTCGCGGAGATGCGCCGGAACACACCTCCGGCATATCTTCACGGACTCCGATTGGCTGGACGGCGCGCCGGACCCCGCCCGACCCTCGGCGAACCCTCTTCGGCGTATGCGCGGCTTTCATCGCAGGCCCGAGACCGCTATCGTATCGTCACAGGCTGCCGGAACAGAGCGGCCGGATCTGGGAGGACAAGATGAACCTGCATACGCCACCGGAGGCGTTCTCGCGCTTTGACGTCCAGCCATTGACCCCGGCCATCGGGGCGGAGCTTCTGGGCGTGGACCTGGCCGAGATCGACGCCGACCTCATCGCCGACATTCGCAGAGCCCTGTTGCGCTACAAGGTTGTCTTCTTCCGCGACCAGACCTTGACGCGCGCCCAGCACATCGCGTTCGCCCGTCAGTTCGGAGACCTCGAGATCCACCCGGCCACACCGAAGGACCAGGCCGATCCGGAGGTCCTGAGGATCGCCCATGGGCCGGACTCCCGTGGGCAGGAGAATGCCTGGCATTCCGATGTCACCTGGCGGGCGTGCCCGTCGCTGGGATCCATCCTGCGCGCCATCGAGCTGCCGCCGGTCGGGGGCGATACGCTGTTTGCCAATATGGCGCTGGCCTATGAGCGGCTGGACGACGAAACCCGCGAAGCGATCACGGGGCTTGTCGCCGTGCACGATATTGCCCGCGTCTTTGCCCGCCGCCTGGGCAAGCCGGCGGAGGATCTTCACGCCCAGTATCCGCCCATGGAGCACCCGGTGGTGCGCACCCATCCGGAAACCGGCGAGCGGACCCTGTATGTCAATGCGGCCTTCACCAGTCACATCAAGGACATGGACCCCGAAGAGAGCGAGGCCCTGCTGCAGCGCCTATACCTCACCGCCTGGAACCCGGAAGTACAGTGCCGCTTCCGTTGGGCGCCCGGTTCGATCGCCTTCTGGGACAACCGCGCCTGCCAGCACTTTGCGGCCAGTGACTATTATCCGGAGGTCCGGATCATGGAACGGGTCACCATCGCCGGTGACCGTCCCTACTTCGACGCCACAGCCTGATCCTCGCGCCGACACGATGACAGAAACAGGGAGATAACCCCATGAAAGCAGCCGTGATGCGGGCTCCACGTGAGCCGCTCTCCATCGAGGAGGTCAGCGTGTCCAAACCCGGGCCGCGTGAAGTCCTTGTCAGGACCTCCGCCGTGGGCGTCTGCCATTCGGACGTTCACTTCTGGGATGGCAGCTTTCCCTATGAGCTCCCGACCATCCTCGGCCATGAGAGCGCAGGCGTCGTCGAGCAGGTGGGCGACATGGTCAGCCACGTGAAGCCGGGCGACCATGTGATCTCGATCCTGTCGCCCTTCTGCGGCACCTGCGAGTTCTGTCTCTCGGGGC
This sequence comes from uncultured Hyphomonadaceae bacterium, assembly GCA_964492485.1. Lineage (GTDB taxonomy): Bacteria > Pseudomonadota > Alphaproteobacteria > Caulobacterales > Hyphomonadaceae > UBA5336. The sequence goes on from CAZBKM010000008.1 coordinate 86,486, forward strand.
ACATGTCGGTCTGCCACACGCAGAATGGCGACGTCTTCCGCCGGGGGGAGGGTGATCCGCCCCGCCTTTCGGTCGGCGGCACCGCCGTGAGCCAGTTCCTGCACCTCTCCTCCTTCGCCGAACAGCTCCTGGTGCATGAGAATGCCCTGTGCAAGATCGATCCGGACATGCCCATGGATCGGGCGTGTCTGATCGGCTGCGGCGTGATCACGGGCGTCGGCTCGGTGTTCCATGCCGCTCAGGTCCGTCCCGGATCGACCGTGGCGGTCATCGGCTGTGGCGGTGTGGGTCTGTCGACGATCAACGGGGCCGATATCGCTGGAGCGGGCCGCATTATTGCAATCGATCTCGAGCCACAAAAGCTCGAACTGGCCCGCAAATTCGGCGCCACCGACACGGTGAACGCCAGCGAAGGCGACCCGGTGGAACAGGTGCGTGAGCTGACCGGCGGGGGGGTCGACTATGCGTTCGAGGCCATCGGCCTGAAGAAGACCGCCGACCAGTCCGTTCAGATGCTTCGACCGCGGGGTGTATCCACGATCATCGGCATGATCCCGATCGGAACCAATATCGAGGTGCACGGGATCGAACTGATGGTCCAGGAGAAACGCCTCCAGGGCGCGGTCATGGGTTCCAACCGGTTCCGGATCGATTTCCCGCAACTCATCAAGTTCTACCAGCAAGGCAAGCTGCGGCTCGACGATCTGATCTCCGACCGTATCGGCCTGGAGGGTGTGACTGGTGCCCTGCAGAACCTGAAGGACAACAAGGGCTCGGTCGCCCGACAGGTCATCGTGTTCGAGTAAGTCTTCCCTTGAAGCCATGGCGCCCGGCGGTGGACATCACGTGTCCCCGGCGCGGCCCGGGCCTTGTGTTTGCCCTTGATCGTCTGCGGGCGTCTCCGGCGGCTCCACGGCTTCCACATCGACGGTGTGGTCGGGTTTCCCTCCGAAAAAGGCCCGGAAATCGCTTCCCGCCGTGCGCAGGTGGAGGTCTCGCTGAGGGAAGGGGATCTCCACGCCATGTTCCCGGAACGTGGCGAAGATTGCCCTGAGCAGGTCCGTCTGGGCCTGGAGTGCCGTGGCGATGTCTCGCAGATAGGCGCGTACCTCGAAGTCGAGCGAGCTGTCGCCGAAGCCCCGGAACAGGACCAGAGGCGGCGGTTCCCTGAGCACGATCTCCGTACTCTGCGCCGCTGCCCTGAGCAGCTCCAGAATCCTGTCGGGATCCTCATTGTAGGAGACGCCGACCGGAACGGTGATCCGGCCCAGCTTGTCGCGATGCGTCCAGTTGGTCACCGGATTCGAGATGAGGTCGGCATTGGGAATGATGATCGCGGTGCGATCGAAGGTCTCGATTTCGGTCGATCGTACGGAGATCTTCTTGACGATGCCGTTGCCGGAACTGGTGAAGATCCAGTCGCCCACCTTGATCGGGCGCTCGAACAGGAGGATCAGCCCCGAAACGAAATTGTTGACGATGCTTTGCAGGCCGAAGCCGATGCCCACGGACAGCGCGCCTGCGATGATGGCCAGGTTCGACAGGTCGAAGCCCAACATGCCGATGCCGGTCATGAAGGCGATGACCATGCCGACATAGCCGATCAGGGTCTTGAGCGAGGTCTGGACTCCGACATCGAGCCGCATCCTGCGGAACAGGCTGCGCTCTGCGGTGCGCTGGACCAGCCGGGTGGCCGCGATGAGGGCAATGACGACGCCGGCGGCGAGAAGTATCTCCAGGATCGAGATGCGCACGCTGCCAACCTCGAATCCGGTGAGGGCGTCGGATGCGAGGGCGCGGACATCCGACCAGCTTGCGCCGAAGAGGAGAAGCAGAGGCGGTAGCACGGCCAGGGCCACGAGCGCGTCGCCCAGGAGATGCACCGACAGGAGCAGCGGCCCGTCCTCGTCATCCTCGTCGTCCGGCATGTCGCGGGCGGGGCGCATACCCAGGCGGCGAAGGAGGGTTCTGGCAGCTTCGCGCAACACCGCGCGCGCCAGCCAGGCGACCGCCAGGAGCCCCAGCGCATAGGCAAACCGCGTCGTGACGAAATGGGCGAGCGCGGTGTACCCGACCAGCGCGGCCAGGATTGCCGCGAGCCCGGCGAGCCCCAGAACGCTCCGCACCGCCGGCGCGGGCGACCGGCTCTGATTGTCCTCGGGGCGCCAGAATACCGGTCGCGTGGCCAGGATCAGTATGGCACCGAGGAGGCTGGCCACGAGACCCCTCTGGACCGATGTCAGGGTCTCCGAACCGCCGAAGCGCAGGGCACCTTCGCTGAGAACGCCGTCCAGCCCGACGATCACCGCGGCGAGTACGAACAGGCCGCGCAGGCCGGTCGCGGCATGACCGGAAATGTCGATGACGCGCCAGCGCGGTGCCTTCGGAGAGAGGAGGGCGACGGCGGCTCCATCGACGAGGACCGCAGCGACGAAGGCGGCCAGGATGCGGTTGACCAGCGGCGTGCTGGACGCATCGAGAATGCCGAGAAGTTGCAGGACCGCCACGAGGCCGACCCCGCCGAGGATCGCCGGTACGGCGCGGGAGGCCGTGCGCGCGGCGGCGGCCAGGATGCGGCGCGAGGGCGAGGGTGTCAGGCGTTCGATCCGACTGGAAACGGTGTTGCTGATCCAGGTGCGAACCGGCCAGGTCATGGCGAGGCCGAGCGCCAGCGCCGCGGCGATTCCGGCCAGGGTCACCCAAAGCCGCTCTTCGGCCTGCCGGTCGCTCACCCATGCCCTGGCCTCGGTCCAGGCTGCCCTGGCGCCGCGCTCCACGGTCGCCGCCGCCTCGCCGAGTTGGGCAGGCTGAAGGGGTGAGGCCGTGCGTTCCAGCACATGGCTGTAGAAGCTGGCGCGCCGCTGGCTGGAGATTGACTCCAGCAGCCGGTTGGCTTCCTCGATATTGATGTCGGCGCGCGCCAGCGCAGAGCCGATCTCGGCGCGCTCTGCCTGCAGGGCGTCGCGCCGCGCCGTCACCTGGTCTGCCTCGCCATCCACGGGTTCCCCGAGGCGGGCGAGGGCTTCCTCCAGGCGCGCCTGGTCTTCTGCCAGACGGTCGCGCAGCTCAAGAGCACGCGCCCGCTGGGCCGAGAGCCGGTCGCGCAGGCGCGACAGGTCTGCATCCGGCTGCGTCAGTTCGACGGCGATGCGCGTGATCTCGCCTGTCTGGCGGTCCAGCGTGGCTTCGGTCTCTGCCAGATCGACGGCGTGGGCCGGACCGGTGAGGCACGCCAGGGCAAGGCACAGCCAGATCGCAAGCAGGCGGGCGGGGCGCATGGGGCTCTCCTTTCAGGGCGGACGCATCGCGGCGGCTCCGCGTCACTGTGTCGAGGACGGGCCCGCCAAAATCAACCGAAGCCCGCAAGGTCGCGCGTGACGGCCTGGTGCGCAGCTTGGCGATGGGGTTCCAGACCCGCAGCTTTTGCGCTAGGCCCCGCCGGTAACCAGACGCAAGCATCCCCCATGTCCTTCGAGCAGGAAGCCCGCCGCCGGCGGACCTTCGCAATCATTTCGCATCCCGACGCCGGCAAGACCACCCTGACGGAGAATCTGCTCCTGTCTGCAGGCGCCATTCGCCTGGCGGGCGAGGTCGCTGCACGGGGGCAGCGCCGGAGAACCACTTCGGACTGGATGAAGATCGAACGTGACCGCGGCATCTCGGTCTCGGCCTCGGTCATGACGTTCGAATATGGCGACTTGGTCTTCAACCTCCTGGACACGCCTGGTCACGAGGATTTTTCCGAGGACACTTACCGTACCCTGACGGCAGCCGATTCGGCGGTGATGGTGCTCGACGCGGCCAAGGGCATCGAGCCGCAGACCCTGAAACTGTTCGAGGTCTGCCGGATGCGGGACATCCCGATCACCACGTTCATCAACAAGATGGACCGCGAGGCGCTCGATCCCTTCGAACTGCTCGACGAGATCGCCGACAAGCTGCAGCTCGACGTGGCGCCGCTGTACTGGCCGGCTGCCTCGGGTAACCGGTTCGCAGGCATGCTGGATCTGCGAACCCAGGAGTTCTGCGTCTACCAGCGGCGCACCGCTGACGAGGCGGTCCACGTCGGACCGGCCGAGCGGCTTGCCTGGGGCGGCAATTCGATTGTCGAAACCATGGACGGCGAAGTCCAGGAAGAGTTGGCGGAAGGCGCGGCGCTCGCCCGCGAGGCGCTGCCGGACTTTGACCGTGCGGCCTATCTCGAGGGGCACATGACGCCCGTCGTCTTCGGCACTGCGTTGCGCCATTTCGGAGTTTCGGAACTGCTCGACATTCTGACCGAGATCGCGCCCGGACCGCGTCCCCAGACCGCCCAGCGCAAGGGGCAGCCGACCCAGGTGGATGCGGCCGACACCGAGGTTGCCGGCTTCGTCTTCAAGATCCAGGCGAACATGGATCCGAACCATCGCGACCGGGTGGCCTTCTACCGCCTGTGCTCCGGCGAGTTCAAACGGGGCATGCGCCTGAAGGTCGCCGGCGGCAAGCAGGTGAACGTCCACAATCCTCTGATGTTTCTTGCCCAGGACCGGGAGATTACCGAGACGGCCTATGCCGGCGACGTGATCGGGATTCCGAACCACGGCCAGCTTCGCGTCGGTGACAGCCTGTCGACGTCAGGCGACGTGGTCTTTGCGGGGATACCGAACTTCGCGCCCGAAATCCTCCGACGGGCTCGGACGCGGGACCCTATGAAGGCCAAGCATTTGCGCAAGGCCCTGGAGAGCCTGGCCGAGGAGGGCGTCACGCAATTGTTCCGCCCCAATATCGGCTCCGACATGATCGTGGGCGCTGTCGGTCAACTCCAGATCGAGGTCATGAGCGAGCGGGTGGCGGCAGAATACGGGCTCGACGTCCTGTTCGAGGATGCGCCCTACAACGTCGCGCGCTGGATGGCGGCCGATGATCCCGCGATCCTCGAAACCTTTATCGACAAGAACCGCAGCAGCACCGGACTCGATCTCGACGGCGCGCCGGTCTATCTGGCGAAGAACGCCTGGGACATGGGGTACGTTCAGGAGAAGAACCCCGCGATCCGCTTCACGGCGACGAAGGAGCGGGCCGTCTAGAGCAAGTTCGGAGCAAACTGGGTCGGCTGCGAACGGAGACTTTCGCAAGAACAATGATGTAAAGCGACGGTCTGGAGTGAAACGAAAGACCGGCGCTTGACCAAGACGGATACTTTAGGGCCACAACGACACGCGGAGGGGACCAAGAGGCATGGACGGCGTGGAGGGGATTGTCGTGTCGGGGGCGCAGGCGGCAGAGACCCTGCCGGTGTGGGCACGCGATGCCAGTGCATATGTGGCCCGTATCTGGAATGAGGGCGCCTACGGGCTGACCTATGGCGACATCTTCATCGCCGTGGGGATCCTTCTCGTGTCGATCGTGATTCGCGGTCTGTTCGCGCGCACCGTGGTGCGCGCCATCACGCGCGCGGCAGCCGGCACCGAGACCAATCTCGACGATGCGCTTGTTAAGGCCATCTCGACGCCCCTCAAGATCGTGCCGGTGATCATCGGCTTCTACGTCGCCATCCAGGTGATCGAGATTTCCGGCGAGACCGAGCGAATCGCCGACAGGGTTGTCCAGTCCGTGATCGCCCTGTCGGTCTTCTGGACCCTGTCGCGGGCCGTCAACGCGTTCGAGTTCCTGTTCGCCGGCCTCAAGCAGACGCTCTCCTCCGCCATCGTCGACTGGATGGTGAAGACCCTGCAGGTTCTTCTCATCATCCTGGGGTTCGGCGCCGTGGTGGACATCTGGGGCTATTCCATCGCGCCGATCATCGCCTCGCTCGGCGTGCTGGGCATCGCCGTCGGTCTGGGCGCACAGGATCTGTTCAAGAACCTCATCGCCGGTCTCCTGATCCTGACCGAGAAGCGCTTCGTTCCGGGAGAGTGGATCGCGGTGGACGGTGTCGTGGAGGGCACCGTGGAGAAGATCAATTTCCGGTCCACCCTGGTGCGCCGGTTCGACAAGAGCCCGGTCTTCGTGCCCAACGCCCTTCTGTCGGACAACCCTGTCACGAACTTCACGCGCATGACGCATCGCCGTATCAAATGGGTGATCGGGGTGGAGTACCGGACGACCGTGGCGCAGTTGCGCTACATCCGGGAGGAAATCGAGGCCTGGCTGTGGAGGGATGACCGCTTTGCGAAGCCGCCGGAAGCCGCGCTGTTCGTGCGTGTCGACGCGTTCAATGACAGCTCCATCGATTTCCTGATCTATTGCTTCACTCATACCAAGAATTGGGGCGAATGGCTGGCGATCAAGGAGGAGTTCGCGCTCGCCTGCATGGACATCATCGAGCGCGCGGGGACCGGGTTCGCCTTTCCAAGCCGCACGATCTACCTCCAGCACCAGGATCCGCCGGAACTCGTCGCGCCTCCCGAACATAGCCGCACCGTCAAGGAAGCCCACGCCGAGATCGAGGCGGAGAGCCCGCGCGTGCGCGGCTTCGGCGAAAGCGACGATGGCGGTTGACCCGCCCGCGCGCCTCTCACGTCGCGCCCAGCCCATGGCGATGCATGTCTCGGCGTAATGACGTGCCATGGCGCGTTCGCCTTGGGCGGAGACGCGTCGCGGGTGACCACCCGCCGGCCGGTTCGGCCCCGCGCGGCATGGGTCGGGAGCCTCGATGTCGGGCATCGTCTTGACGCGAACCGGTGCCCGCGTCGTCTGAGCATGTCCTACCCGCCGAACCAGTCCGGCGCGGCGGTCTTGCCGAGCTCGTGGGAGGGAAAGTCCGGCTGCGGATGGCGCGCCAGGAGGTCTGCCACGATCCTGTCGGCGACGCGGTCGGCCTCGCGCAGGGGCTCATAGGCCCAACTGTCGAGCGTGCCATCGAACCAGCGGGCGCATTTCCGCCCGATCAGCCCTTTGTGGAGGCGGTCGAACTTCTCGCTGCCACCGGTCAGGCGCGCGATATGGATGGGCAGCCCATGCCAGGCGGCATCCGACAGCATGTTGGTGCTGTCCTCGGTCACGATGGCGGCATCGGAGAACAGCAGCCAGGCCAGGTAGGGGTTGGCGCCGTCTTCCGGTCCGGCCCAGAAGCGCGCCCCGATCTCGTCTGCCAGGGCGCGGAAACGGGCGACGATGTCGACCGGTGTCCGTCGCGAGGTCGTGATCCGCAGTCGCCAGCCAAGCCCTGCGATCTGGCGGAGCTGGCCTGCAAGCCGTGAGGCATCCTCGTCGCTGAAGCTGTGGGCTTTCGACTGGCCGCCAAGGATCACGATGGCCGATCGCCCGCGCTCATCCGCAAGGTCGGCAAAGGTCAAGGCCGCGCTTTCCTGATCGTCATGCGAGACATAGGTTGGCGCGCCGACGGTCGAGACCACATTATCGCCGGACAGCCCGTCGTGCTGTGGGGTCACCAGCAGGTCGAACGCCTCCGGCGGCAGCTTCGGATCGAGGATATGGACCACATAGGTGGCGCCATTCGACCATCGCCGCACTGCAGCCGACAGCGGCGCCGTCCGCCGGCCGGCCCCGATCCAGACCGTCGGCCAGGGCGCGCGCAGCGCCGCCCGCTGCCCACGGGGAAGCGACCATCTGGGCAGAGGCCAGGCGCTTGCCGGCATCCAGGTCCAGGGGGGGCGCGGAGACACGGTCATCGGCGCGCCCCGGTGACCCTCGCCGGCGATGTGGGCGATCCGCATCCAGCGCCGTGTTTCGCCCAGGGCCTGCGCGACGGCGCGCACCTGTGCGGCGTTCCCGGCACGGCCATCTGAGACCGCCCAGACTGAGGGTCCGAGCGATCCGTCGCCCATGGTTATTTGAACTCCACCCGGGCGATCTCATAGGCCTTGGCCCCGCCCGGTGCGGAGACCTCCGCCTCGTCGCCCTCTTCCTTTCCGATGAGCGCGCGGGCGATGGGCGAGGAGATCGAGATCTTGCCCTTTGCGATGTCGGCTTCATCGTCGCCGACGATCTTGTAGACATGTTCGTCTTCTGTATCGACGTCGATCAGTTTCACGGTGGCGCCGAAGCGCACCTTCGTGCCCGACAGTTTGGACAGGTCGATGACGTCTGCGCGCGCAAGCTTGTCATCGAGCTCCGCGATGCGGCCCTCGATGAAGCTCTGCCGTTCCTTGGCGGCATGATACTCCGCGTTCTCGGAGAGATCACCATGTTCCCGCGCTTCCGCGATCGCCTGGATCACGGCCGGGCGCTCGACGGACTTCAGGTGACTCAATTCCTGGACGAGGGCCTCGTGGCCCTCCATCGTCATGGGGATTCTTTCCATGAGGGTTCTACTCGTTCGCTACGTGTGAAAGCGTCCGCACAAATTGCCGAAGCGTCAAGTGGGCAGGCTCAAGCCGATTGCAAGGGCCGGATCGACAGATTGCGTGTGCGTAGCGCGGCTATGGCCTGAACGGAGGCCCGCGAGGCGGACAAAGTTGTGAAATAGGGGATCGCCCTGTTCACCGCCGTGCGCCGGATCGAGGCACTGTCGCGCAGGGACTGCATCCCTTCGGTCGTGTTGAAGACAAGCTGGATCTCGCCGTTGATCAGGGCGTCGACCACATGGGGTTGGCCCTCGATCACCTTGTTGATCCGCGAGACCGGCAGGCCTTCTGCCGCCAGATAGTCCGCCGTGCCGCCCGTTGCGAGGACGCCGAAGCCCATCTCGATCAGATCCCTGACCGGTGCAACGACCAGGGGTTTGTCGCTGTCCTTGACCGAGACGAAGACCCGGCCGCCCTTGGGCAGGGTCACGCCGGCCGCGATCTGCGATTTCAGGAAGGCGGCGCCGAAATCGTCGTCCCACCCCATGACCTCGCCCGTCGAGCGCATTTCCGGGCCAAGCACCGGATCGACGCCCAGAAAACGCCGGAAGGGGAAGACGGCTTCCTTCACGGCGATGCGCCTCGGCTTGGCCTGGCTCAGGTCGAAACGCGCCAGCGGTTCGCCGGCCATGATCTTGGCGGCGATGGCGGCGATCGGGGCACCCACGGCTTTCGCGACGAAAGGTACGGTCCGCGAGGCCCTTGGATTGGCTTCGAGGACGAAGATCTCGTCATCCTTGACCGCAAACTGGATGTTGATCAGGCCGCGTACGTCCAGCGCCCGCGCCATGGCGACGGTTTGCGCGGCCAGGCGTGTGCGCAGATCCTCGCTCAGCGTATAGGGCGGCAGCGCGCAGGCACTGTCGCCGGAATGCACACCGGCTTCCTCGATATGCTCCATGATGCCGGCCACGTGGACGTCCGTGCCATCGCACAGCGCGTCCACGTCGACCTCGATCGCGTCGGAGAGGTAGCGGTCCAGGAACAGCGACTGGTCGCCCGACACCTGCATCGCCTCCTTGGCGAAGGCCCAGATGTCGTTGTCGTCATGGCAGATTTCCATGGCGCGGCCGCCAAGGACATAGGAGGGACGCAGCATGACCGGATAGCCGAGCGCCTGTGCCTTGGCGAGGGCTTCCTCTTCGCTGCGTGCGGTGGCGGAGGGGGCCTGCTGCAGGTTCAGTCGCTCGATCACCCTGGCGAACTGTTCCCGGTCCTCGGCCAGGTCGATGCTGTCAGGACTGGTGCCCAGGATGGGAATTTCGGCCGCTTCCAGCGGGCGTGCCAGCTTCAGCGGCGTCTGGCCTCCGAACTGGACGATCACGCCCTCGAACGTGCCCGCGCCGCGTTCGCGGGCAACGATCTCCAGCACGTGCTCGGCCGTCAGCGGCTCGAAGTAGAGACGATCGGATGTGTCGTAGTCGGTCGATACCGTCTCCGGATTGCAGTTCACCATGATCGATTCGATGCCCAGGTCGGCCATCGCGAACGCGGCATGGCAGCAGCAATAGTCGAACTCGATCCCCTGTCCGATCCGGTTCGGCCCACCGCCCAGGATCATTACCTTGCGCCGGTCGGAGACCCCGGTCTCGTCCTGCGCCGCCAGGGATCCGGCGCGATGGGGACCGAACTCGTAGGTGGAATACAGGTACGGAGTCTTTGCCTCGAACTCCGCCGCGCAGGTATCGATCCGCTTGTAGACGGGCCGCACGCCGAGGCCGTGACGTGCCGCGCGCACCTCGTCTTCCGTCAGGCCCGTCAGCGTGGCCAGACGCGCGTCTGAGAAACCCATCGCCTTGATGCCGGTCATCGCTGCAGCTGTATCGGGCAGTCCGCGGGCGCGAATCTCTGCCTCCGTCTCCACCAGCTCCCGGATCTGTTCGAGGAACCAGGGGTCGATCTTGGTCAGCCCCTGTACGTCGACCACGCCGAGCCCGTCACGGAACGCCTGGGCCACGTGGCGCAGCCGGTCCGGGGTCTGCTTGGCGAGCGCCCGGCGCAGTGCGTCGGTGTCCTCGAAGCTGACCTCGTCAAAACCCGACAGGCCGGTCTCCAGGGAGCACAGCGCCTTCTGAACGCTTTCCTGAAAACTGCGGCCGATGGCCATGGCTTCGCCCACCGATTTCATTGCGGTGGAGAGAACCGGTTCGGCGCCGCGATACTTCTCGAAGGCAAAGCGCGGAATCTTTGTGACCACGTAGTCGATGGTTGGCTCGAAGCTCGCCGGCGTGGCCCCGCCGGTAATGTCGTTCTCAAGCTCGTCGAGCGTATAGCCCACCGCAAGCTTCGCCGCGATCTTGGCGATGGGAAAGCCCGTCGCCTTCGATGCCAGCGCGGAGGAGCGCGAGACGCGGGGATTCATCTCGATCACCACCAGCCTGCCGGTGTCGGGGTTGACCGCGAACTGAACGTTCGAACCACCCGTTTCCACGCCGATCTCGCGCAGCACGGCCAGAGAGGCGTTGCGCATAACCTGGTATTCCCGGTCGGTGAGCGTGAGGGCCGGAGCTACCGTGATCGAGTCGCCCGTGTGCACACCCATCGGGTCGATGTTCTCGATGGAACAGACAATGATGGCGTTGTCCGCCCTGTCGCGGACGACCTCCATCTCGAACTCCTTCCAGCCGAGCAGGCTTTCGTCGATCAGGACCTGGGCCTTCGGCGATGCCGCAAGGCCATTGGCAACGATCTCCCGGAACTCGTCCAGATTGTAGGCAACGCCGCCACCGGTCCCGCCGAGGGTATAGGCGGGGCGAATGATCGCGGGCAGGCCGATGTCGTCCAGCGCCTCCATGGCGCGCCGCAGCCCTTCGATATGGTCATAGCCGATGACCTTTCCCGTCTCGTCGCGGCGTTCAGGGGCAGACACGATCGTGGCGCGGGGGTTTTCTAGCCCGATCCGGTCCATGGCCTGGCGGAACAGGTCGCGATCCTCGGCCATTTCGATGGCTTCGGCGCGCGCGCCGATCATTTCCACGCCATGCGCTTCGAGCACGCCGGAATGGTAGAGGTCGAGCGCGCAATTGAGGGCGGTCTGCCCCCCCATGGTCGGCAGGAGCGCGTCTGGACGCTCCGCCACGATGATCTTCTCGACGATCTCCGGGGTGATCGGCTCGATATAGGTGGCGTCGGCAAGATCGGGATCGGTCATGATCGTTGCCGGGTTGGAGTTCACGAGGATGACCCGATAGCCCTCTTCCTTCAGCGCCTTGATCGCCTGCACGCCGGAATAGTCGAATTCGCAGGCCTGGCCGATGATGATCGGCCCCGCACCGATGACGAGAATGGACCCGATGTCGGTACGTTTGGGCATGGGTGCGGCTCCTGTGGGCAAACGGCTGGCGTATAACCGGGACTCGCCGCGCGGTTCAAGCAATCATCCGTGCCGTGCCGTTCTGCGGAAACCCTTTGCGGGAGCCAAGCCGTACATGACAGATGACCGAACGGCTCGGCGCGTGCCGAGTCGGGGTCGGACGGCCTGTGCCGCGCCGGGCTGGGCGATTGCAAGGACTGGGGGTGCGCGGCGATGGTTGCGCTGATCGTGGTTTACAAACTGAAACCCGGTGTGACGGGAGAGGCGTTCGAGGCCTGGGCCGATCGGGTGAATCGCAGCTCGCGGGGGACGATAGGCCGCACTGAAGCCTTCGTCACCCCGGCGGGTCTGCCCCAGTCAGACCGGGAGGACCGGTTCGACTTCGTTGAGGTCTATGCCATAGAAGACCTGGAGCGGTTCCAGGCGGACGATCTGCCAAACCATGTCGAGGAAAGCCTGCGCGGCGGCTTTCGCGGGCTTGTCGAGGCGCCGGCCATGCGCCTGGCCCATGGGCTGGATTGACGCAGGCTCGCAGCAAGCGGACGCGATCGCCAACGGAGCCTTGCGCAGGACCATCGACCTGAGGCGATGGTCTGTCGTGGAACAAGACGCGGGCGCTTCAGAACGGAAAGCGGCTCAGCCCAGAACCGCATCCGCCACGAAAGGATTGGACGCGCGTTCGGCTCCAAAGGTGCTCATGGGCCCGTGGCCCGGAACGAAGCGCATGTCATTGCCGAGGGGCCAGAGCTTCTGGGTGATGGACCGAATGAGCGTCTGGGCGTCGCCCCGTGGGAAATCCGTGCGCCCGACGCTGCCCTTGAACAGGACGTCGCCGACAAAGGCGAGTTGGCCCGGCTGGTTGTAGATCACGACGTGCCCCGGCGTGTGGCCGGGCGTGTGGACAACACCGAACACGTTGCCATCAAGCTCCAGCGTGTCGCCATCCCCCAGATACCGGTCCGGCACCACGTTCCGGCATCCCTGAAGGCCGAATCGGGCGGCCTGCTCTTCCAGGGAGTCGAGGAGCCACTGGTCATCCCTGTGGGGGCCGATCACGGGACAGCCCAGGCGCTCGCGCAGCTCTGCCGCCGCGCCTGCATGGTCGAGATGGCCATGTGTCAGCCAGATCTCGACGATCCTCACATCGAACTGCCGCGCCGCCTCCAGAAGGCGCTCCACCTCGCCACCGGGATCGACGAACACGCCTTCCTGCGACCGGGTGGACCAGATCATCGAGGTGTTCTGCTGCAGCGGGGTCACCGGAATGATCCGGATCTCCATGCGCGGGGCGGTGCCGTGGGCTTTGTCCTGGGCGGTGTCTGTCATACCCGAGAAATAGCCTCGCCGCCCGTCCAGCGCAAACCGCATGCGTGCGACGGATGCTTCCGCTCTCCCGAACGGTCCTGTATTCAGTCGGTGGACCAGACGGGCCGAGCGCATCTTCACGTCAATCAGGGTCAGGGGATACGTCTAGGTCCTTGTTTTTGGAAATTTTCTTCAAGCGAACCGGTACCCGCTTCGCTTGCAGATGCCCTACAATTCAGGACCGGATGCCGGGGAGCGGGAGAGATGCAGGCATTGTTGGGTCGGTTCGGCCTTCTGATCGTCGGCCTGATAGGCCTCGCGGTCTACTGGGTGTCCAATCAGCAGGAAGTCCCGTTCACCGGGCGCACCCAGTTCAACATCCTGTCGATTCCCGATGCCACACGGCTCGGGGCCCAGGGCTATGCCCAGATCCTGGAACAGAACCGCGGGAACCTCTTGTGTGCGGGCGCAGGGACGGTGTGCGATGCGCAGACGCGCGAGGTGGTCGAGTCCGTTCGGCGCATCGGGGCCCGGCTCGAGGCGGCGGCGATCGAGCTGGAGGCGGATCTCTTGGAGCAGGGCTACGACTTCACGCCCGTGGCCGAACGGTTCGACTGGACCTATCACGTCATCGACTCCCCCCAGCCCAATGCCTTCTGCCTGCCGGGGGGCTATGTGGCGGTGTATACCGGGCTTCTCGACGTGACGGGTAACTTCGATGGCACGGTCTCGATCCGGGACCTGGACGATCTGGACAAGTTGGCTGTCGTGATGGGCCACGAAATCGGGCATGCCCTGGCCCACCATGGCGCAGAGCGCATGTCCCAGCAGAAACTTGTGCAGATGGGCCAGATGGCAGTCGGCCTCGGCCTTGGCGACCTGTCGATGGGAGAGCGTCAGGCGGTGATGGGCGCCCTCGGTGTGGCCGCGACGGGCGGGCTCAACGCTTTCTCGCGCGCCCACGAGACCGAGGCCGACCGGATCGGTCTGGAACTTCTTGCGCGGGCCTGTTTCGATCCCCGTGAGGCGCCGGACCTCTGGCGGCGGATGGCGACGCTCGGTGGCGGCAACGCGCCACCCCCCTGGCTGTCCACCCATCCGGCGAGCGCGACCCGGGCAGAGAATTTCGAACGCTGGATGCCCGCTGCGCTGGCACTGTACCAGGCCCGCTGCGGCCCGGGCGCCCCGTGAGCGTGGCGTATCGGAAACGCTTCAGGCTGGCGGGTCGACGCGGTCGCCGCGGGTCTGGTTGACCCGCCACCAGGCGGCGATGGCATGGCGGGCGACGCGGGTCGGCTCGACGGCGTGGGGAATGCGTTCCGACAACAGGAAAACCGCATCGCCCAGACGCGGCGGGATCCGTGCGATTGGCGGTTCGTCGGCTCCCGCGCCGGGTGCGTGGATCGCAAGCGCCCCGCCATGTCCGGGCAGCCAGTTCCGGTTGAGGTAGACGATCAGCGAGACGACGCGGTTCCTCGCCCCCTCGAAGCTGTCCAGGTGGCGATCGTAGAAGCCGCCGGCCGGGTAGGCGGCAAAACTGGCCTCGAAATCGAACAGGCCCAGGAACAGCCGCTGGTTCAGCCCTTCGCGGAGCGCTTCGGCCCAGTCGAGAAAGGCCCGTTGCGCCTGGGTTTCGCCGGTCATCCAATCGGTGCGCGCCATGCGGATGTCGTGGCGCACCCGGTGGTCCTGAACCCGACCGATGCCGGCGGGGGCGAGGGCCGCACGGGCGACGCGATCCTCGATCTCGTCGGCCAGCGCATCGGCCAGGCCGGGCGGCAGGGCGTCACCCTGCACACACCAGCCGGGCCCTGCCAGTGCGTCGGCCACCTGGTCGGCGAGCGTGGGGACATGATTGTGGCCGGCGGGGCCGGCATCGGCGCGGGGCGTCAGGACCGGGTCTCCGCCATCAGCTGCGCGAAGCGCTGGAACAGGTAGAAGCTGTCCTGCGGTCCAGGTGAGGCTTCAGGATGATGCTGCACCGAGATGATCGGCCTGCCTTCCACGCGGAGGCCCGAATTGGTGCCGTCGAAGAGGGACCGGTGACTTTCGGCGACGCCGGCCGGCAGCGTGTCTGGATCGACGGTGAAGCCATGGTTCATGGACACGATCTCGACCTTGCCCGTTGCCAGGTCCATGACCGGATGGTTCGCTCCGTGGTGACCCTGGCGCATCTTCATCGTGCGGGCGCCCAGAGCCAGTGCCAGGAGTTGATGGCCCAGGCAGATGCCGAGGATCGGCAGGCCGCTGTCGATGAGCTGGCGGATCATCGACAGGCACCGGTCCCCCGTCGCGGCCGGGTCACCCGGCCCGTTCGAGAGCACGACGCCATCGGGCTGAAGGGCCGCGATCGACTCAAAGGACGCATCGCTGGAAACGACCGTCGCACGTGCGCCTACGCTGGCCAGGTTGCGCAGGATGTTCTTCTTCACGCCGAAATCGACGACGACGACGTGGAACCGTGCATCGGCCATGGCGGCGAAGCCCGACTCGGGCTGCCACAGGCCCTCGTCATGGGCGAAGGGATCTGAGGCGGTCACCTCGGCGGCGAGATCGGCCCGCTCCAGGCCGGACCAGGCGCGTGCGCGCTCGAGAAGAGCGTCCAGGTCCAGTCCGCCTTGTGGCGCGTGAGCGATGGCCGCACGCTGCATCCCATCGGCGCGGATGCGCCGGGTCAGCGCCCGCGTGTCCACGCCGCCAAGGCCGATGATGCCGCGCCGGGCCAACCATTCGGAAAACCCCGTCCTGGCCCGCCAGTTCGATGGCGCAGTCACCCGGGCGCGGAAGATGGCGCCCCGTGCCGCCGTGGCCGCCGGCGGGGTGCTGTCTTCCTGATCGTCCGGGTTGGTGCCAACATTGCCGATATGCGGAAAGGTAAACAGGACCAGTTGGTGGGCATAGGACGGGTCGGTCAGGATTTCCTGGTAGCCGGTCATCGCCGTGTTGAAGCACAGCTCGCCCACGGTGACGCCGACCGCGCCGGTGCCCTGGCCAAGATAGATGGTGCCATCGGCAAGCGCGATCGCGCCTGTGGCCGTGGCCGGGTCTTGCGTGAAGTCTCCGTAAGGCATAGATGACCGCTCTTACCGCGTGGGTCGCTTTGGGTTAACTTTAACCTCGCAAGGTCGCGCGGGACTTAGGGGCTGGCCGGTTGCCGCGTCAAGCGGCGACGGGAAGAATTGAGAGACGAGATGGCGGTGACGGATACACCGGCAGACGTGTGCCTCAGGGACCGCTTGCGGGCGGCCCTCGATGAAGCCGAACAGACCGATCCCGGCAGCATTCGGGCCGCGACGCTGCGGCTGATCAATTGCGCGGTGCGTGACAGGGACGTCGCTGCCCGAAGCAAGGGCGACTGTGCGGGGTGCGCCGAGGAAGGCGTACGTGAGGTTCTGCAGACGATGGCCGACCAGCGCCGCCAGTCCGCGCTCGAATATGATGAGGCCGGCCGGATTGCCGACGCCGAGCGCGAGCGCGAGGAACTGGCCGTCATCGAGGCGTTCCTGCCCAAGCCGCTGGAAGGAACCGAGCTTCAAACGGCGGTGTCCGATGTGGTGGACGATCTCGATGCCCGGCGCCTTACCGATGTCGGGCGGTGCATGAGCGCCCTAAAGGCACGCTATCCCGGGCGGATCGATCCGGCGGCGGCTGGGCGTGCCGTCCGCGCGGCCCTGAAATAGCGATGGCGCGCCCATGAGGGCCGCCACACCGGCGAAATTGACCGGCGAACATGGGGGATGGAGACGGCCATGAGCGGCGTCCGGCTGCCCGACGGTTTCCTGGAAGAGCTGAAGGCCAGGCTTCGCCCCTCCGATGTGATCGGGCGGACGGTCAAGCTGCAGCGGCGCGGCAAGGAATGGGTCGGTCTGTCTCCCTTTACCAATGAGAAGACGCCGAGTTTCTACGTCAACGACCAGAAAGGCATCTTCAAGGACTTCTCGTCCGGAATGGGCGGCGACGTCATCAAGTTCGTCCAGGAAACCGAACGGCTGGACTTCATGGAGGCGGTGGCACGGCTGGCAGACGAAGCCGGTCTGGACCTGCCCAAGGCAACGCCCGAGGAGGCTCAGCGCGAGGGCCGGCGCACGCGCCTGAAGGCCGCCTGCGCGGAGGCGGCGAACTGGTTCGAGGCCCGTCTGCATGGCCAGGCCGGTCTGGAGGCCCAATCCTATCTGCGCGACCGGCGCGGGCTCGGTCCCGATGCGTGGCGCCGCTGGCGGCTTGGACACGCCCCGAATGACTGGCGCCAGCTGCGCGAACATATGCTGCAGAAGGGGTTCACCGATGAGGAGCTTGCCGATGCGGGCCTGGTGCGGCGCAGCGACAAGGGAGGCGAGCCCTATGACGTTTTCCGCAACCGGATCATGTTCCCGATCGCCGACGGGGTCGGTGACATCGTCGCGTTCGGCGGGCGTGCGCTCGATCCTGAGGACAAGGCGAAGTACCTGAATTCGCCGGAGACCGAACTCTTTCACAAGTCGCGCCTGGTCTACAATCTCAAGAAGGCGCGTGAGGCGCTGGGCTACGGCGAGCGCGGCGGCCTGATCGTCTGCGAAGGCTATATGGATG
Organism: uncultured Hyphomonadaceae bacterium; assembly: GCA_964492485.1. Taxonomy (GTDB): domain Bacteria; phylum Pseudomonadota; class Alphaproteobacteria; order Caulobacterales; family Hyphomonadaceae; genus UBA5336. The sequence goes on from CAZBKM010000008.1 coordinate 103,961, forward strand.
TGATCGCGCTCGGCGAGGCCGGGTTCGGCAACGCCGTGGCCCCCCTGGGCACCGCGCTGACTGAAGCCCAACTCGCCTTGATCTGGCGCGCGGGACCCGACCCGGTCATGTGTTTTGACGGGGACGTGGCAGGGCTGCGTGCGGCGCACCGGGCCGTAGAGCTTGCGCTGCCGCACCTCCAGCCGGACCGGTCGGTCTATTTCTGCCTCCTCCCGGAGGGCCGGGACCCCGACGACGTGCTGCGCCAGCCTGGCGGGCGCGACCATATGGCGGCCCGCCTGGGAGAGGCGATCGCCCTGTCGGAGATGCTTTGGCGGCGCGAGCGGGACGCAGAGCCGCTGGACACGCCCGAGCGTCAGGCCGGCCTTGAGGATCGGCTCCAGAAGGCGGCGGCACGTATCCAGCATGCAGGTGTGCGAGCCGCTTACGAACGTAGCCTGCGCCAGCGGATGCGCGACCATTTCTTCGCGATGCGCCGGGAACGCCAGGGAGAACGTCTGGCAGGGCGACGGGGCGGGCCCGAAGGCGCGCGCAATGCGTCACGCAGTGGCCTGACGGGCGATGCCGACGCCCGGCTGCGAATGTCGCCAAAGGTGCGTGGGCTGGGCCTCCTGGTCCGGGCGGCGAACAATCCGCACCTGATCGATCACCACGGGGAGACCCTCGCCGAAGCGCGATTCCCCGATCCCGACATCGCCGCCGCACGCGATGCGCTTTTCGACCTGTACGACCGAAGCGAAGCGCTTGACCGGGTCCACCTCAGTGCCCATCTACGTCAGTCTGGAAAGGAGCGTGTCGCGCGTTTGCTCGATGAGTATCCCGATCCGCCGACGATCCAGCCGGGATCCGCTGAGGCACGGGAATGGCTGATAGCCTTGGAGCAATATGCGGCGGCCGGCCGTGCCGATCGCCCGGACGGTCCTGGACCGTGCGGTGAAGATGCGTTTGCGACCCTGGAGGATGCGCGCTGGCGCTATCAGAGGGCGGCCGAACGGCGCGCACGGCAGATCAGGATGAGCGAAGCGGCGCAGGACGCCGACCGGACGGATCAGGGTTCAGGGACATAAGGACGATCGGCACGCGGACGCTGGAAGCCGGTCCAAACGGGCAGAGGAAGACAATGGCGAAAGTGGACTTGGAACAGCAGGACGCCGAAGGCGATGCGCCGGTGCTCGACATGAGCGATTCGGGCGTCAAGAAATTCATCAAGGACGCCAAGGCCAAGGGGTTCGTCACCCATGACGAGCTCAACCGTGTGCTGCCCCAGGACCAGATCAGCTCCGACCAGATCGAAGATGTGATGGCGACGCTCTCCGACATGGGGATCAACGTCGTGGAGTCCGAGGAGGAGGTCGAGGTCGAGGGGCGCGCCCTGGCCAAGGCTGACGACAAGAAGGTCGTTGCGAAGAAGGGCAATGCCCGCGGAAGCGAGCGCACCGACGATCCCGTGCGCATGTACCTTCGGGAAATGGGCACGGTCGAGCTTCTCTCACGCGAGGGCGAGATCGCCATCGCCAAACGGATCGAGGCGGGTCGCGACGCCATGATCCGTGGCCTGTGCGAAAGTCCGCTCACCTTTGAAGCCATGATGGTGTGGCGCGACGAGCTGATGAATGAACGTATTCTCCTGCGTGATCTCATCGACCTGGAGGCGACCTATGGCGCGGAGAATCCGCCGCCGGAGCCCGAGGAAAAGGATGAGGACGAGGAGGCCGAGGCCAGCGCTGATGGCGAGGACGGCGAGCGTCGTGAGGGCGACGGCGACGAGGATGACGATGCCGGCGCCATGTCCATGTCCGCGATGGAGGCCGAGCTGCGCGAAGGCGTGCTCGACAAGCTCGACAGTATCGCCAACGATTTCAAGCAGTTCAGGAAGCTGCAGGAAAAGCTGATCGCCCGCCGGCTCGAGGGCAAGGCGCTGACGACCAAGGACCAGCAATCCTACGACCAGCTCTCCGCGCGCATCGTCGACAACCTCAAGACGATGCACATCAACAACAACCGGATCGAGGCCCTTGTCGAACAGCTTTACGCCATCAACAAGAAGCTGATGGGGCTCGAGGGCAGGCTGATGCGTATGGCCGACAGCCATGGTGTGCCGCGCAAGGATTTTCTCGACAATTACTTCGGACGCGAGCTCGATCCCAACTGGACCGAGGATGTCTCCCGGCTGTCCAAGAAATGGGCCCGGTTCGTGGAAAAGGACCGTGAGAAGATTGAGGAACTTCGCGAGGAAATCTCTGCGGTTTCTCAGGAGATCGGTGTCCCGATCGACGATTATCGCCGGATCGTCCAGACCGTACAGAAGGGTGAGCGGGAGGCCCGCGTTGCGAAGAAAGAGATGGTCGAGGCGAATCTCCGGCTCGTGATCTCCATAGCGAAGAAATACACCAATCGGGGCCTGCAGTTCCTGGACTTGATCCAGGAAGGTAATATCGGCCTGATGAAGGCCGTCGACAAATTCGAGTATCGTCGTGGCTACAAATTCTCCACCTATGCCACCTGGTGGATCCGCCAGGCCATTACCCGATCGATCGCGGATCAGGCGCGGACGATCCGTATCCCGGTGCACATGATCGAGACGATCAACAAGATCGTGCGGACCCAGCGTCAGATGCTGCACGAGATCGGCCGTGAGCCGACGCCGGAAGAGCTGGCGGAAAAGCTGGGCCTGCCGTTGGAGAAGATCCGCAAGGTGCTGAAGATCGCCAAGGAGCCCATCTCCCTGGAAACGCCCATCGGCGATGACGAGGATTCCAATCTCGGCGACTTCATCGAGGACAAGGGCGCGCTCTTGCCGGTGGACTCCGCGATCCAGTCGAACCTCCGCGAGACCACGACCCGCGTGCTGGCTTCATTGACGCCGCGTGAAGAGCGCGTGCTGCGCATGCGCTTCGGCATCGGCATGAACACCGACCACACGCTCGAGGAGGTCGGACAGCAATTCTCCGTGACGCGTGAACGCATCCGACAGATCGAGGCGAAGGCGCTGCGGAAACTGAAGCATCCGAGCCGGTCGCGTAAACTGCGCAGCTTCCTCGACACCTAAAGCACCGGTCTTTCGTTTCACTCCAGACCGTCGCTTTACATCATTGTTATTGCGCAAGTCTCCGTTCGCAACCGGGTCCGTTTGCTCCGAACTTGCTCCGGGCCTGACAAGGCACGTGCAGACCGAAAGGGCCGCCCCGGAAAGGGCGGCCTAGCGCATCTTCAAATCAATCGGAGTCAGTGAAGATGCGCTATGTTCTTGTTTTTGAGCATTTTCTTAACGCGAACCGGGTCCCACTTCGCTCGAAAATGCTATATTGCGTTTGGGCCATGGACGCGATCAAGCCGCCTCACGCGGTGGGTCCTTTGGAAAGCGGCTCTATCCGCGCGCAAACTTCTTGAACTTGACCCGTTTCGGCTCAACAGCGTCGGGACCGAGGCGGCGCTTCTTGTCCTCAAGATAGGAGGAGAAGTCGCCCTCGAACCATTCCACATGGCTGTTGCCCTCGAAGGCCAGGATATGCGTCGCCATGCGGTCGAGGAACCAGCGGTCGTGGGAGATGACCACCACGCAGCCCGGGAAGTTGTCGAGGCCATCCTCCAGCGCCTGGAGCGTCTCCACGTCGAGATCGTTGGTCGGTTCGTCCAGGAGGAGCAGGTTCGCGCCCTGCTTTAGCATCTTGGCCAGATGCACGCGGTTGCGCTCCCCGCCGGACAACAGGCCGACGGTCTTCTGCTGGTCGCTGCCGCGGAAGTTGAACGCGCTCACATAGGCGCGGGAGTTCACGTCGACGCCGCCCAGGTCGAGGACGTCCAGACCCTCCGAGATTTCCTCCCAGACCGTCTTCTTGCCATCGAGCGTGTCACGCGACTGGTCGACATAGCCTAGCTTCACCGTATCTCCGAGGCGCAGCGTGCCGGAATCGGGGGTGTCCTGGCCCGTGATCATCTTGAACAGCGTGGTTTTGCCCGCGCCATTCGGACCGATCACACCGACAATCCCGCCCGGTGGCAGGCTGAAGGTCAGATCGTCGATGAGAAGGTTGTTTCCGAACGCCTTGCGGATGCCTTCGGCTTCCAGCACCTGGCTGCCGAGGCGGGGGCCTGGAGGGATGCGGATCGTGGCGGTGGAGACCTTTTCGCGCTCGGCCTTGCTGGCCAGCTCCTCATAGGCCTGAATCCGCGCCTTGGACTTGGCCTGTCGTGCCTTGGGTGACGCGCGGACCCATTCGAGCTCGCGGGCCAAGGCCCTTTGGCGGCCGCTTTCTTCGCGCTGTTCCTGCGCCATCCGCTTGGCCTTCTGCTCCAGCCAGTCCGAATAGTTGCCCTTGTAGGGGATGCCCTGGCCGCGATCGAGCTCCAGGATCCAACCCGTGATGTCGTCCAGGAAGTATCTGTCGTGGGTGACCAGGATCACGCAGCCGGGAAAATTGATCAGGTAGTTCTGCAGCCACGCGACCGTCTCCGCATCGAGATGGTTGGTCGGCTCGTCCATGAGGATCATGTCCGGACGCGACAGGAGCAGCCGGCAGATCGCGACGCGCCGGATCTCCCCGCCGGAGAGGCTGTCGACGGTCGCGTCATCGGGTGGGCAGCGAAGGGCCTCCATCGCCATGGCAATCTTGGAGTCGATGTCCCAGGCATCGGCGGCGTCGACCTGCTCCTGCAGCGTCGTCATCTCCTCCATGAGTTCGTCGGAATAGTCTTCGCCAAGCTGGGTGGAGACCTCGTTGAACCGGTCCAGAAGCGCCTTTTCGGGACAATAGTCGGCGACGTTCTCGAACACGGTCTTGTTCGGGTCGAGCTGTGGTTCCTGCGGGAGGTAGCCAACCTTGATGCCATCGGCAGCCCAGGCTTCACCGTTGAATTCGGTGTCCTCGCCCGCCAGGATCCGCAACAGGGTCGACTTGCCAGAGCCGTTGACGCCGACCACGCCTATCTTGGCGTCCGGCAGGAACGAGAGGTGAATATTCTCGAACACCTTCTTGCCGCCGGGATAGGTCTTGGAGACACCCTGCATGTGATAGACGTATTGCGGTCCGGCCATGGGCTCGCGGTCCTTCCTTGACTTCGAGGGTTCGATAACGGGCCTTGTGTGGGGCTTCCCCAAGCGAATATCAAGCATTGTCGCGGGGCCTGCCATGCCGGCAGACTCATCGCAGGATCCGGAAGAGAGAGTGAATGGTATGACCGCCCGACAGCCGACCGCCGACCAGTTTCGTGCATTTCGCGACGATCCCCATTCCGGTCCCGTCGCCCAGGTGAATCTGCTGAAATTCCGCGAGGACGCCGTTTACGGTCCGGACGATCCCGAGAAGGCGACACCCTGCAGCGGACGTACCGCCTATCTGCGCTATGCCGAGGCCTTCGAAGCCATGGCTGCGGAAGCCGGCGGCGTCTGCGTGTTCATGGGTGAGGCGGAGCGCTTCTTCATCGGGGAGGGGGATTGGGACGCGGTCTGGATCAACTGGTTTCCCAACCGCCAGGCCTTCATCGCCACGCTGAACCATGCGAATTATCGCGACGCTCACCGCCATCGCGAGGCGGGGCTCGACCATCAACAGCTCATCGTCACCCGGCCCGAACGCCTCCGCGCAGCGCCCGAAACCGGCGCCACCGGGCCATCCTGACCCGCTTCGCCGGCCGCGCCGCGGGGGG
>CAZBKM010000009.1:0-107649 GCA_964492485.1 uncultured Hyphomonadaceae bacterium
ATCGCCGGCTTTGTCGGCGGGCGGGTCGACAACGTGATGATGCGCATCGTCGACGTGCTTTATGCGCTGCCTTTCATCTTCTTCGTGATCCTGCTGGTGACCGTGTTCGGTCGCAACATCTTCCTCATCTTCGCAGCCATAGGCGCCATCGAGTGGCTGACCATGGCCAGGATCGTCCGCGGCCAGACACTGGCGATCAAGTCGATGGAGTTCATCGAGGCGGCCCGGGCCGCTGGCGTGCCGCGACTGGCCATGATCCGCCGCCACGTGCTGCCGAATGTCATCGGCCCCGTGGCCGTCTACGTCACCCTGACCATTCCGGTCGTGATTCTTGCGGAGAGCTTTCTGTCCTTCCTCGGCCTGGGTGTGAACGAGCCGCTGACCTCGCTCGGCGTGCTGATTTCCCAGGGCGCCGGTGAGATGCGCGACCGGCCCTGGATGCTTCTCGTTCCGGCCATCACCATGATGGTCACGCTGCTTGCGCTGAACTTCCTGGGCGACGGTTTGCGCGATGCCCTCGACCCGAAGGACCGGTGACCGCCCAGGCGCCAGGCGGCGCAGGCCATGCTGGCGGACCTGACCGGGAAGGAATTGCGTGTGTCCGGGCGATGCTGTTGAGTTTGCGTCAACCCGGCCCGATCGCCTCGCAACACGAAGGAGAACCCCGTTGCCACAGTCCGGTTTCCTGTCCCGACTTTCCCGTTCCCTTGGTACATCCGTTCTGGCCGCCGCGACCCTGGCGCTAGCGGCTTGCGGCGGCGGTGGCGACGACATCGCCTATGGCGACCTGCTACGCCGGGGGATCAGCGTGAACCCGGACACCGTGGATCCCCACAAGGCGTCGGGCCAGTGGGAGAACATCGTGATCGGCGACATGTTCGAGGGGCTCTACATCACGAACAAGTCCGGAGAGGCGGTGCTGGGCGCGGCTGCATCGGCCTCGCTTGACGAGACCCAGACCGTCTGGACCTTTGAGCTGAAGGAGGCGACCTGGTCGGATGGAGAGCCCGTCACCGCCGACGATTTCGTTTTTGCCTTCCGCCGCCTTCAGAACCCCGAAACCGCGGCGCAATACGCTTCGCTGCTCTGGGTCGTGAAGAATGCCCGCGCAGTGAATCAGGGCGACCTGCCGCCCGAAGCGCTTGGCATTCGCGCCATCGACGCGCGCACGCTGGAGATAGAGCTCGAATATCCCGCGCCCTACCTCCCGGGGCTGCTGTCGCACTATGCGAGCTTCCCGGTGCCCCGGCATGTGGTCGAGGCCCATGGCGATGCCTGGGTCCGGCCGGAGAACATCGAGGTGAACGGCCCCTACAAGCTCGTGGACTGGACGGTCGGTTCGTCCCTTGTGGCGGTCAAGAACCCGGCCTGGGAGGGCAGCGAGGCGCTGTGCTTCGACAGCGTGGCCTATCTGCCGATCGTCGACAATGCCGCGGTGGAGCGGGCCATCGAGGCCGGCGAACTCGATACGAACAACGCCTTCGAGGGCGCCCGCATGGCCGAGATCGAGGAGCGCCTGCCGGGCTGGGTGCGGACCGATCCCAGCCTCACCACGACCTACTGGGTGTACGACACCACCCAGCCGCCGTTCGATGACCTTCGCGTACGCCGTGCGCTGTCCATGGCGCTGGACCGCGAGTACATGGTCGAGAACGTCCTGACGCCCGGTTACCTCCCGGCCTACAGCTTCGTGCCGCCCGGTATCGCGAACTACGTGCCCGAAGACGATCAGCCACGGCTTGACTGGGCGGGCATGGACCGGGCCGAGCGCCTGGTGGAAGCGCGTGCCCTGCTGGAAGAGGCCGGTTACGGGCCGAACCGCCCTCTGCGGTTCGAATTCATCTACCGAAATTCAGGCGACGCGCCGAAGACGGCACCGGTGGCCCTGTCGAACTGGAGCGAGATCGCCGACTGGGTGCGGCCCGAACTGCTGATGCAGGACACCAAGGTCCTCTATTCCCGACTTCGGCAGAAGGATTTCCAATTTTCCGACGCGGGATGGGTGGCCGACTTCAACGACCCGCACAATTTCCTCTACCTGCTGGAGACCGATACGGGCCAGATGAATTATGGCAGCTACTCCAATGCCGAATTCGACCGTCTCCTGACTGAGTCCAATACCGAGCTCGATCTGGAAAGGCGGGGCCGGCTCCTTGCCGAAGCCGAAGCGACCATGCTGGCGGATGAACCCCTGGCCCCGATGTTCTTTTCGGTGAACCGCAATCTGGTCGACCCCGAACTCACCGGCTGGGAAGACAATGTGCTGGACGTTCACCGGTCGCGCTATCTCTGTCGTCCGGGGCTGGATTAAAGCATTTTCGAGCGAAGTGGGCACCGGTTCGCGTTAAGAAAATGCTCAAAAACAAGAACATAGCGCATCTTCACTGACTCTGGCGGGCATGAAGATGCGCGAGCGCTCACGCCCACCGAGGCCACGCCCCGTGCGGGACGCGGCGCTTGCCGGGTTCAGCGCATCACGCCCGGCAGGGGGTCGATGTCCGCCGGTTCGTGCTGGATGATCACCCGGGCGCCCAGACGTTCGGCGCGCGCTTCGAAGGCGCGCATAGACTCCAGCGTCTGCGCGCCCGGATCGTCCTCGACCCCTTCGACATCGGCGTTGAAGCGCGGTACCTCCCGGGCGATCCGGCTCTCCTGGCGGTGGTAGATATCCCCAGACAGCAGCACGGGCCCCGTCTCCGGCAGCGTCACCTGCAACGCGGTATGCCCGGGCGTGTGGCCAGGGGTCGGGAAGATCACCACCGATCCATCGCCGAAGACGTCGTATTCGCCGGTAAACAGCGCCGTTTCGAATCGCTCGAACGGCGAGAACTGGGTGGCCTGTTCGGAATCCGCCCCGTCGCTGTCGGCAGGGGGAAACATCGCGGCGTGTTCGTTCACGTGAACGATCCACACCGGATCGGCCAGCTGATCGACCTGACCCGTATGGTCGAAGTGCAGGTGGGAGATGGCAAAACGGTCGATGTCGTCCGGCGTAAGGCCGCGGGCGCGCAACTGCTCCGTCAGCGTCCGTTCGAGCGACACCGTGAAGATGCCGTTCTCCTGGGGCTCCGACCGCGCCAGCAGCCCAGGCAGCCCCAGATCCCAGAGGAAGTCGCCCTGAGGGTGGCGGACCAGCCAGCAGGTGTTCGTGAAGGTATCGCTCTCGCCCTCATAGGCGCCCGACATGGCGAACGCATCGAGATCGGAGACCTCGATGGTGCCGCAGTCGAGCACGTGAAGCTCCAGGGCATCGACCGTCTCTGGCGCCGAGGCGGTGTCGCCATCTCCCGGCGAGGCAGCAGACCCGATGTCCGCCGTGTCCGCCACGTCGGAAGCGGTCGCGCCGGGCTGGCCTTCGTCGGCACTGCCGCAGGCCGAGAGGGCAAGAGCCAGCCCGAGCCCCAGGGCGCCGATCACGGCCGGCCGCCGGCCTGTTTCCAGATGTCGCATACACATTCCCCTCTGTTTCCGCCCCTCGACCCCGTCAGCGCGGACGATCCGTCTCGTCTACATAGCGCAGGCGCGCGTCGGAGTCGCCCGTCGCGCGATAGAAACAGCTTCGCCGGCCCGTGTGACAGGCCGCGCCGGTCTGGCGGACCTTCAGCAGCAGCGTATCCTGGTCGCAGTCCACCAGAACGGCCTCCACGGTCTGAATGTGGCCGGACTCCTCGCCCTTGCGCCAAAGCCGACCGCGGGACCGGGAGTAGTACGTCGCCCGCCCCGTGCGCAGGGTTTCGGCAAGGGCCTCGCCATTCATCCAGGCCATCATCAGCACGTCACCGGTGTCGGCATCCTGGGCGATGGCCGCCACCAGACCGTCCCGATTGAAATTCGGGCGCAGCTCAAGGCTCTCGTCCTGGTCCGACGGGGATGCCAGCGGCGGCAGGAAGACGGTGTCCGTCATGCGGGAGACTCCAGGCAGGACGGTCGGGGCTACCGACCGGTGAAGTTCGGTTTTCGGCGCTCGAAGAAGGCCCGCACACCCTCGCGCACATCCTCGGTCGGATTGGCGACCATGGCCGCCAGTTGCGCATCCTGCAAGGCGGCTTCGAGGCTCTGTGTCTGTGCCTTCACCGCCATCGCCTTGGCAAGACGGACCGCCAGTGGCGCGCGCTCCGCCAGGGCCTGGGCCAGGCTATGCGTGCGCGGCTCCAAGTCCTCGTCGTCGACCACTTCGGTCACCAGACCGAGCGCCAGCGCCGTCTCGGCGTCATAGGTCTCCGCCAGTAGGGTCATCTTCAGCGCCCGGTCCAGGCCCATGGCGCGGGGAAAGTACCAGGCGCCGCCCTCGTCCGGCAGCAGGCCGAACCGGCCACTTGTGTCGCCCAGCGTCGCGGACCTGGCTGCGATGCGCAGGTCGCAGGCCAACGCCAGCGTCAGCCCCCCGGCAACGGCCGGTCCGTTGATCGCGGCGACGACCGGCTTGTCGCAGTCGTGCAGAGCGCGGATCACCCGGTGCATGCCATCGCGCATCTCGCGACCGTGGGAGAGTTGCGACGCCATCAGGGCTGCCCGGTGCTCGTCCTCTCCGCTGACATCTCCGCCGGCGCAAAACCCCCGTCCGGCGCCGGTGAGCACAAGGACGCGCTGGGTATCGTCGCGCACATACGCGTCCAACGCCCGGGCAAGGCGTTCGCACATGGCGGTGGTATAGGCGTTCATGGCGGCCGGACGGTTCAGGACGATCCGGGTCACGGCGTCGCCCCAGGGTTCGACGCGGATGGGGGGCTCTTCTGACATGGGGTCCGGCATCACTTCCTCCCGCTCGTCCGTTTCGGCTAGACTGGCCCACAATCAAAAAACGAAGCGGAGGAGACGTCCATGACTGATTATCGCGAGATCCTGACCCGTGAGGCCGACGGTGTCCTCACGGTCACCCTAAACCGGCCCGACCGGCTGAACGCCTGGACTGGAACCATGCAGGCGGAAGTCGAACAGGCGATCACGGCTGCGGGTCGCTCGCACAGCGTGCGCTGCATCGTCGTGACGGGAGCCGGGCGCGGTTTCTGCGCGGGCGCCGACATGCAGGGGCTGACCGCGATTCAGGCGGGCAGTCCCGCCGCCGCCGCGGCCACCAGCGGGTCGAGCGGGGAAGGGTCGCCGCAGGCCGCCAACGGCGCGGCCGAGGCCGGTTTGCGGACGCTTTATCCCGGCCGGTTCGGCTATCTCTATGACTGTCCGAAGCCCGTGATCGCGGCGATCAACGGCGCTTGCGCAGGGATTGGCCTGGTATTCGCCCTCTATGCCGATTTTCGCCTTGCCTCGGACACCGCGAAGTTCACAACCGCCTTTGCCCAGCGCGGCCTGATCGCCGAGCATGGGATCGCCTGGCTGCTGCCGCGCCTGGTGGGAGAGGCCAACGCGCTCGACCTGCTGCTCACGGCGCGGAAGTTCACCGGGGCCGAGGCCGCTGAGCTCGGACTTGTCAACCGTGCCTTGCCCGAGGGCGAGTTGATGGCCCATGTGGGCGAGCTTGCCGACCATCTCGCCACACAGGTGTCTCCGCGCTCGGTGGCCGTGATGAAGCGGCAGGTCCGGCGGTCCTACGCCCAGTCCTTCGCGGAGTCGCTGAGCGAAGCGGACCGGGAGATGGAAGCGAGCTTTGCAAGCTTCGATTTCAAGGAGGGGGTCGCGAGCTTCATGGAGCGCCGGCCGCCGGCCTTTCAGGGCGCCTGAAGTTCCAGCCATTCGATGGCGTCCACGCCGCGGCGTGCGTTTCGTGCGCCGGCGCAAGTCTCCCTTCGCGCACGGGTCCGGTTATTCTGAAGTTGCGTCAGACCGGAACCGTCGCCGCCCTCTGGTCCGTCGCGGGCCGCGGGTCTATGTAGCGGCCATGGCAAGACCCATCACCCTTGTGGAAGTTGGTCCGCGCGACGGGCTGCAGAACGATCCCGGCACCCTGTCGGTCGCCCAGAAGCTTGAATTCGTGGAGCGGCTCACCCAGGCCGGTGTCGTGCGAATGGAGACCGGTGCCTTCGTCTCTCCCAGGGCGGTTCCCAAGATGGCCGACAGCGCGGAGGTCTTCGCTGGCCTGGATCGCTCCGCCCGGACCCGGCACATCGCACTCGCCCTGAACGAAAAGGGCGTGCGCAGGGCGATCGATGCGCGGGCGGACGAGGTGAACTTCGTGCTCGTCGCCGGTGAGGGCTTCGGTCGCCGGAATCAGGGCATGAGTCCGCAGGACAGCGCCGACGCGCTGGCGGCATGCGCGCCACTCGTACACGAAGCCGGTCTGCCGCTATCGGCGACGATCGCCGTGGCCTTCGGCGATCCCTATGACGGCGACGTGGATCCGGGCGTGGTGGCCGGTCTTGCCGCCCAGGCCCAACGGGCTGGCGTCTGGGAACTGGCACTGGGCGACACGATCGGCGTAGCCACGCCCTGGGATGTGCGCGAACGGCTGGAACGGGTGCGGATGGAGGCGCCTGATGTCAGTCTGCGCATGCATTTTCACGACACGCGCGGCACGGCGCTGGCGAACGTCTTTGCCGCCGTGGAGGCAGGGGTAGACGTGATCGATGCCAGTTGCGGCGGAATTGGCGGGTGCCCCTTTGCTCCCGCAGCCACGGGCAATGTCGCCACAGAGGATGTGGTCTACATGCTGGAACGGGCCGGCTACGATACCGGCCTTGACCTGGACCGGCTGGTCGATACGGCAGCGTGGCTGGAAACCGTGCTCGGCCACGAGGTGCCGTCACGGGTGAAACGGGCCGGCGCGTACCCGCCTGCGCCCGGTGCGCGAGGCTGAGTGAGGCGCGGCAGGCGCCCCGGTCAGGTCTTGCGGGCGCGTGCCTCCACCGCCCAGCCGATCAGCGGCAGAAGGACCAGGTTCGCCAGACGGTCGAGCGGATTGCGGGCAAACTTCCGGAAATACCGCTTTAGCGACCGGGCCTTGTGGCGGGCCACCGTGCGGGCGGGAACGGCAGATGTGGCACCATAATGCAGGGCGCCCGCCCCGGGCTGGTAAACGACCGTTCCTCCGGCCTCCTGAACGCGCCGGCAGAGGTCCACATCTTCGACATGCAGGAAATAGCCGGTGTCGAAGCCGCCATCGAGGCCAAGGAATTGGGTCTTCGACATCATGAAGAAGGCGCCCGACACGGCGTCCACTTCCACGGGCCCATCCGGTTCCGGCTTGTGATCGAGCGTCCAGCGACCGAGGCCCAGGGCGCGCGCCAGGGTCAGCCGCCGTCGGCGACAGCCGCGCAGTTCCCGCCCCGACAGGTCGAAAATGCGGCCGCCCACGAGCCAGGGAGCCTTTCGTCCGGCTCCCGCCTGGACCAGCGCCGCAACGGACCCGCGTTTCATGACCGCATCCGGGTTTATGAACAGGAGCAAATTGCCTGTCGCCTCATGGGCGGCGAGGTTGCAAGCCATCCCGAAGCCGAGGTTCTGCCTCGGCCGGGTGAGGCGCAGCTTCCCGCCTTCCGCTGCCTTTGCATCGAGCCAGTCGGCTTCCCTCGGGGGATTTCCATTATCGACCACGACGATCTCCGAGACCTGCCCGTCTCCCAGAAGGGCATGGAGGCATTCGCGGAGGCGTGGGCCTGTCTGGTAGGTGACCACGAGGGCGCTGACGACGGGTCGGCTCATTTCAGGTCGATCTCCGGAAACCTTGGGAACAGGAACAGGCCAGCCGTCGCAAGGGCCACCATGGCCCAGTACGCCTCGTTCCAGATGCTGTAGGCGACGATGAAGAGCGACATCATGCCTCCAATCAGGCCCGCGGCCACATAGCGCCGCACCGGGGCGATGGTGTGGGGTTCAGGCAGGCGTTTCGCCAGCAGGACGATCGCAACCGCCGAGAGGATGGCCCCGATGCCGCCGGTCTCCGCCCAGAGTTCGAGGGCCATGTTGTGGGGATGTCCCGGCACGATTGCCACCTGGGCCCAGACCGACGGGTCGCCCCCCCTGTCCGCGATCTGCGCCAGCCAGTCGGGACGCTCGGAGAAGGGGACTCGCCAGGTGCCGGTGGCGCCCAGGCCATGGCCGAGCACCGGACGCTCGAAGATTCGTTCGCCGACATATTGCCAGCAATAGGCGCGCGCCTCGGCCGAGGCCGGCATCACCGTGTCGAGGCGCAGCAGCAGCGCCGACAGGGCCGGCATCAGGATGGGCGCGGTCAGGATGTAGCCGGCCACGGCGCCTCCGATCAGCCGGAACCCGCTGCGCGGCAGCCAGTGAACGGTGACAACGGCACCGGTTGCCAGCAGGACGGTCAGCACGCCTGCCAGGGTTCCGAGATAGAGGCAGATCCCCGCAGCGCCGAGCGCGATCACCCCGGCCAGAATCCGGCCGCCCAGGCCGACCTTCATCCAGAGCCAGATGGTGAGCACCGGCGCGATGAAGGCGAAGGCGTTGGCATTGCGAAGAATGTTCTGGATCCCGTCGGCTGCGCGCTGGGTGGGATCCGGATAGAACAGGGCGAGCAGGGGCTCGCTCCAGATCGTCACCACGACCACCGATGCGCCATGAAGCCCGAAGGCGGCCAGCATCACGTCGCGCGCGGTGAAAGGCGGCGGATAGGCCGGCCGGGCCGCGGCCGCGACGGTGGCCACGCCCAGCAGAAAGGTAAGGAAGATCCGGATCGCGGCGGACTCGATGGAGAATGTGCCTTCGGACACCGTGCCGGAGAGCATCCGGGCCTGGTCCGGCGACCAGCCCGCCGAGAGGCACATCCACCCCACGGCTGCAAACGCCGCCAGCGCGTATGCTTCCGGGCGTCGCCACTTGATCCAGGCCAGGGCCGGCAGTCCGGCGAGGGCGATCAGGACGGCGAAGCCCTGCGCCCCCAGGAAGGTCACGAGCGGCCAGAAGACGAACATCGCGGCCAGGATCGGTGGGTATGTCATGGGACGTCACGCTCCCACCGGGGGTGGCACCCTATCCGGTGCGTTTCAGATCCGGGGGAAGGGCTTCCTCCGCCAGCGCCGTACGGGCCTCATCAAGGGGCTGGATCGACTGGCCCTTCGATCCGAAGCGGCGCAGCGCCAGCGTCCGGTCCTGGGCCTCCCGCTCGCCGACCACGGCGATCACCGGCACCTTCTGCACCGAATGCTCCCGCACCTTGTAGTTGATCGTCTCGTTGCGGGTGTCGAGCTCGACCCGCAGTCCCGCCTGTCGAAGGGCCAAGGCCGCTTCCTCGGCATAGGGTCGCGCGGCATCCGTGATCGTGGCGACCACGACCTGCGCCGGCGCCAGCCACAGCGGGAAGGCCCCGGCGCATTCCTCTATCAGGATGCCGATGAATCGCTCCAGCGTGCCCAGAATGGCGCGGTGAAGCATGACCGGACGGACACGGTTCCCCTCGGCGTCGACATAGTCGGCACCCAGTCGCTCGGGCAGGACGAAGTCGAGCTGAAGGGTCCCGCACTGCCAGGTACGCCCGATGGCATCGGTCAGGTGGAATTCGAGCTTGGGTCCGTAGAAGGCGCCCTCGCCCGGCTCGATGTCATAGGGCAGACCGGTATCCTTGAGCGCCGTTTCCAGCGCCGTTTCGGCCCGATCCCAGGTCTCGTCGGTGCCTGCGCGCACCTGCGGCCGCGTGGCCAGCTTCACGCTCACATCGGTGAAGCCGAAATCCTCGTAGACCTGGTTCAGGAGCGCACAGAAGGCCTCGGTTTCCGCAACGATCTGATCTTCGCGACAGAAAATGTGGGCGTCGTCCTGGGTCATCTGACGAACGCGCATCAGCCCGTGCAGGGCGCCGTGTGCCTCGTTTCGGTGACAGCAACCGAACTCGGCCAGGCGCAGCGGAAGGTCGCGATAGGATTTCTGACCCTGCTTGAAGACTTCCACATGGGCAGGGCAGTTCATCGGCTTGATCGCCATAAGCTGCGCGTCCTCGGGAATCGAGACCTCCTCGCGGGACGGGTCCGGTTCGAAGTCCGGCACCACGAACATGTTGTCCCGAAACTTGTCCCAGTGCCCGGAACGCCGCCAGAACGCGCTGTCCATGAGCTGCGGGGTCTTGATCTCCTTGTACCCGGCGGCCGTGACCTGGCGGCGGATGTACTGCTCGATCTGCTGCCAGACCTGGTATCCCTTTGGATGCCAGAAAACCGATCCCTGGGCCGACGGCGCCAGGTGGAAGAGGTCGAGTTCCTGGCCCAGCCGGCGGTGGTCGCGCTTCTCCGCCTCCTCGATGCGGTGCAGGTACGCCTTGAGTTCCTTCTCGGAACGCCATGCCGTGCCATAGATGCGTTGTAGCATCTCGTTCCGGCTGTCGCCGCGCCAATAGGCGCCTGCCAGCTTCATCAGCTTGAACGCCTTTGGCAGCTTACCGGTCGAAGGCAGGTGCGGCCCCCGGCACAGATCCTTCCAGTCACCCTGCCGATAGACCGTGATCGGCTCGCCGGGCGGGATGATGTCGTCGATGATCCGCGACTTGTAGATCTCGCCGATCTCCTTGAAGTGGGCGATGGCCTCGTCCTTCGACCAGACCTCTCGCTGGATCGGGTAGTCCGCGTCCACGATCTCGCGCATCCGCTGTTCGATCCGCTCGAAGTCCTCCGTGGAGAAGGGGGTTTCGCGGGCGAAATCGTAGTAGAAGCCGTCCTGGATCGTCGGTCCGATGGTCACCTGGGTGTCCGGGAACAGGTCCTGCACCGCCTGCGCCATCACATGCGCGCAGTCGTGCCGGATGAGCTCCAGCGCGTCCTCGTCGCTGTCGGTGACGATTTCCACAGCCGCGTCACCGGGCAGTGGGCGCGTCAGGTCGTACAACACGCCGTCTACGCGCGCGGCAATCGCCTTTTTCGCGAGGGACTTCGAGATCGCTTCGGCGACATCGCGCGCGGAGGCGCCGTCGTCGAACTGCCGTTCGGAACCGTCGGGGAGGGTGACCTTGATCATGGTCACCGCACTTAGTCCGTCTTCGCCGCCAGCGGAAGGGGGGAGATCAGCCCGTGAACCGGCCCGGGGCCATGCCGGTCCCCCAAGGGAGGATGGGGCGGGATCAGGGATGCGGCGGGCCAGCTTCGGTCTCGGGAAACGGCCGGGCGTCCCAGCGCCAGTCGCCCAGCCGCCAAGGTGCCCACCACGGCGCCGCGGGCCGTGACGAAGGGACAGGGTCGTGACCGGACGATCCGAAAGGGTGACAGCGCAGGATGCGCGCAAGGGTCATCCAGGCGCCGGCCCAGACGCCATGGCGGCTGATGCAGCCTGCCGCATACTCGCTGCAGCTCGGAATGTGACGGCACCGGGCACCGAAAGCGGCGAAAACCGGCGACAGCGTCAGCTTGTAGAGGCGCAAGAGCGCCCCCGCGACGGGTGCCATGTCGGTAGGCGTCGATTTCGTGTAAGGACGCTTGCGTGTCATCATCGACGCCAATCTAAGCGTCGGGATGCAGGAGGAGAAGGCAGTCGCGCCATGATTCAGGATCCCGACGCGTCGGAGTCACGCGAGGAGATAAGCAACAAGGCCCTGCGCCGGGCGATCTCCCACCTTATGCTGTGGCATCGCATCGGCTCGGTGATTGCGGTCCTGGTGAGCTTCATCCCCGCCTTCGCGCTGGTCGACGGGCTGGGGCGCATCGAGGCGGTCCGCAACGCAGCCATGGGTGCGGCCAGGGCCCTTCCCTTCGTCGAGACCGCCCGCCGCGTCGAGGTCGTCCTGTTCCTCGCCGGTGGGCTGGCGCTTCTGGGACTCGCCTCCATCGGCACGGGGATCGCCAGCGACATCGTTCGGGAGCGTATCGTGACCCGGACCAATGCGCAGCCCAATCCGGTGCGCCTGGCGGAGGGGATGAAACGGTCCCTTACCGCAAGGGCCGGGCGGGTTGCAGCCCAGTACCGCTTCTTTCCCAAGCATGCCGTTGACGGAAAGCTTCGATCGAACGCCGTCTATGTGGAGATCGGCGTCACGGGTCCGTTCGTGGTCCTGCTGGCGTTCTTCTTCTGGTACTTCAGGTGGTAGGCGCGGCTTCGTCCTCGCGGATCCGGTCGATGGCGGCCACCGCGGCGTCGAAGGCGAGCAGCGTGGAGGCATGGCGCGGCGGATAGTCGGCCACGCCAGCCAGATGGCGCAGCTCTGCAAACCGGCCCCCAGGCGGATCGCCGCCCGCCTTCAGCATGTCCCGCAGGGCGTCCCGCGCAGTACGGATCTCGTCCACATGGGCGCCCACCGCATGCTCCGACAGGATCGCCGTCGCGGCCTGGCCCAGGGCGCAGGCTCGAGGCTCCACTGCAATGGCGGCCACATGCTGGCGGTCCCGTGTCAGGGCCAGATCGACCCGCACGGTCGAGCCGCATACCCGCGACACTTTCTCCACGCTGGCATCGGCCTCCGCAAGCCGGCCGACATTGGGGATGTCGGCGGCCAACTCCAGGACACGACCATGATACAGTTCCGCACTCATGGCTGTGAGATCGGCTCCCGCTCAGCCAAGGTCAAGCCATGCGGTCAACTGACCCGACAGACGCGGAATGACCCGCACCATCAACAGAACGGCACCGAACAGGGCCGTTGCGGCGATGCTGAGCACGATCCCGTCGCGCGCGGTAAGGCCGAGGCCGAACAGAAGGACGGTCAGGCCAGGCAGGACCGGGCCGAACGGGAAAAGGCCGAGCGGGATGCTGACCAAGGCCGCCGCCACGCAGATCAGCGCCACAAGCTGCGCGAAGGGCGGGTCGGTGAGAAAGGTAAGCCGCGGAGCCATCAGCCGGTCGACGATGTGAACATACTTTCGCATGGCGTCCACACCTGCGGTCAGATGCTTGCGCTCGAATTCAAGGTCGAGGAGTCGTCGCGGCACCCACGGAAACGGCCGGCCGATCACGATCTGCAGCGCGACAATCAGCGTGATCAGAGCGACCATCCAGTTGGCGCCCGGAATGATCGTCAGCGGACTGATCGCGACAAAGCCGAGCAGCAGCAGGATCGGACCATAGCTGCGCCGCCCGACAGCGTTCAGAAGGTCGCGCACCGTCACCTTGTCACCATCCGTGCGCTCGGTCAGCGACACGAGCAGGGATTCCAGATTGTAGACCTGTGTCATGCGTCTTCCTCGCATGTCCGCCATCGAGCGAAAAGCCACCGGATGCGGGGCCCGGCGTCCCATCGCGCCTTCGCCCTCGGCTGAAGCCGGCGGGTGCGAGCGCGAGCGAACCGATGACCGGGTCGGCCGAAGGCCCAATCGGGCTTGCGCATCTTCACTGACTCCGATTGACTTGAAGATGCGCTAGAGCAAGTTCGGAGCAAACGGACTCGGTTGCGAACGGATAGTTACGCAAGAAAAAAGATGTAAAGGGACGGTCTGGAGTGAAATGAAAGACCGTCGCTTTAGACGCGTCGCCAGGTGGACCCGTTCGGCCCGTCCATGACTTCAATCCCCTCGGCAGCCAGCGCCTCACGGATGCGGTCGGCCTCTTCGAAATCGCGTGCCTTCCGCGCGGCCAGACGTGCATCCACCAGGGCATCGATGCGGGCGCGGTCCTCGTCGTCGCGGCCCTGCTCCCACTCGGAGGGCGGCATTTGCAACAGCCCGAGCGCCGTGCCCGCCGCAAGCAGATCCGCACGGGCCTGCGCCATGGCGGGCAGATCCCCGCGATCTGCGGCCGCATTTGCTTCGCCGGCAAGGCGAGACAGGGCTGCAAGCGCTTCCGGCGTGTTGAGATCGTCGCCCAGCGCGTCCAGCACGCCGGTGTCCACTGGCACCCCGCCTTCGGCCGTCCAGACGCGGCGCAGTGCGCCGTAGAGCCGATCCAGGGTCGATTTCGCCTGTTGCAGCAGATCCCCCGTCCAGTCCAGCTGAGCGCGATAGTGCCCCGACAACAGCGCCAGGCGCAGGGTTTCGCCCGGCCATTGCTCCAGTAGGTCGCGGACGAGCCTGACATTGCCGAGGGACTTGGACATTTTCTCGCCGTCCATGTCCAGAAAGCCATTGTGCATCCAGTAGCGTGCCAGCGGCACGCCATGGGCGCATTGAGACTGCGCCAGCTCGTTCTCGTGATGCGGAAACTGCAGGTCGACGCCGCCGCCGTGAATGTCGATGGTTTCGCCCAGATGGGCGGCCGCCATCGCAGAGCATTCGATGTGCCAGCCCGGACGGCCCCGGCCCCAGGGACTGTCCCAGACCGACTCGTCAGGATCTCCCGGTTTCGCAAACTTCCAGAGGGCAAAATCGGCCGGGTCGCGCTTGCCCTCGTCCACGGCGACACGGGCGCCGGCGGTATTGTCCTCCGGGCGGCGGCGGGACAGACGTCCATAGTCGGGCATGCTGGGTACGTGGAAATAGACCCCGGCGGGCGCCACATATGCATGGCCGGTGGCCACCAGTCTTTCGATCAGGTGGATCATCTCCGCGATATGGCGCGTCGCCCAGGGTTCCACGCTCGGCGTCAGGACGTTGAGAGCGGCAAGGTCTTCCCGGTAGATGCGGGCATAGGTCGCCGCGAGTTCGGGTGGTGTGACCCCTTCGTCCAGCGCACGGGCAATCAGCTTGTCGTCCACATCGGTGATATTGCGGGCATAGACCACGTGTTCCGCGCCATAGACCTCACGCAACAGACGGAACAGCACGTCAAAGACGACGGCGGGGCGTGCATTGCCGATATGGGCAAAATTGTAGACGGTGGGTCCGCACACATAGAGGGTTATCCGGTCCGGATCGCCCGGTTCGAAAATCCGTTTTGCGCGCGTGAGCGTATCGTAAATCTGGATCGGCAAGAGCGGGGCTTCATTCATTGAGTGGGCCGTACAGGCGCCGGTCTTACAGGGACTTGCCGCGTGGGAAAAGTTGGAAAGGCGCGGGTTTCCCCTTATGTGTTCAGGTGCGCCCTGAGGGTTTCACACTCCGGGCGGGCGTTAAGTCCGGGCAATAGGTGGACAGACATGTCACTTTCCTGGCCGCGGCTCGACCCCCGTCCCTCAGTCGAAGGATCAACACCATGGCCATGGATGCCATTACCCCCAAGAACATTCCGGCGCGGGGGGACGCGGTGAAACGCCCCTCCCGCGAAGAGGCCGAGGACGCCGTGCGGACCCTCATCGCGTGGGCCGGCGACGACCCGATGCGCGAAGGGCTGATCGACACGCCGAGCCGCGTGGTCAAGGCCTATGAGGAATGGTTCGAGGGGTACAATGAGGACCCCGTGAAGTATCTCTCGCGGACCTTCGACGACGTTCAGGGCTATGACGACATCGTCATGCTCCGTGACATCGAGGTGGAGAGCCATTGCGAGCACCATATCGCGCCCTTTCTCGGCAAGGCCTATGTGGCCTACATGCCGACCCAGGCCGTGGTCGGGATCTCGAAACTGGCAAGGGTCGTGGAAATCTTTGCCAAGCGCCTCCAGACCCAGGAAACCATGACCGCGCAGATCTGTGACGCGATCACCGAGAGCCTGGCGCCAATGGGCGTGGCCGTCATGATCGATGCAGTGCACGAATGCATGACGACACGGGGCGTGCATCATCGCCACGTGTCGACGGTCACCACGCAGTTCACCGGCGTCTTCAAGACCGACCGTGACCTGCGGGAGCGATTCATGCGGCTGGCCGGCAAGTAGGGCCCGGTCAAGTGAATCCTGAACCGCTCGCGTAAAGCAGGATCCACACGACAGCGCTTGATCGTGCGTCTGCCCATCCGAAGGCAAACGCGGTTGAGCGTCGTGCGCCGGCACCACGCGTAAGACTGGCGCCCGGGCGGTTCCCCGTCCGGGCGTCGTCTTTCGCGACGCGCCGTTCTCACCGCCGACCGAACAGGGTCTCGATGTCGGACAGCTTGAGTTCCACATAGGTCGGCCGGCCGTGGTTGCACTGGCCGGAATGGGGCGTGGCTTCCATCTGGCGCAACAGGGCGTTCATTTCCTCAACGGTCAGCCGGCGTCCCGCGCGAACCGATCCGCGGCATGCCATGTTTCCCATCACCGTCTCGAAACGCTCCCGCAGGCTGAGCCCCTCATCGAACTCCGCCAGCTCGTCGGCAAGGTCCCGTACCAGTCCCTGGGCATCCATCGGGCCGAACAGGGCCGGTGTCGCCCGGACGCAAACCGTGCCAGGGCCGAAGGGTTCCAGTTCCAGACCCAGTTCCAGAAACTCGTCCGCACGCGCCAGAAGCCGTGCCGCCGCCGCTTCGTCCAGGTCCACGATGTCGGGAATGAGCAAAGCCTGGCGTCGGACCCCGCCCTCGGCCATCTGCTGCTTCATCCGCTCATAGACGAGGCGTTCATGCGCGGCGTGCTGGTCCACGAGGACGATCCCCGAGTCTGTTTGCGCGACGATATAGGTCTCGTGAAGCTGGGCACGGGCGACGCCGAGCGGATAGCTGACCGAACCTCCGTCGGATCCCTCGCCCGCCTCGGTCCGCACGGAGGGGTCGCTCAAGGTCTCTGGCCGCCAGGCGGAGTTCGCAGGGTCCGACATGCCTGTGGTCGGTATCGACGTTGCCACGCCACTCACCCAGCCAGGATCCGGGCGCGTGGGCGCCGGTCGGTCGCCAACCGGTCGCGCCGCCAGGGACGGCTGGACAGGACCGGGCGCCGACCCTACGGGCTCGACCTGAACCCGGCCCAGGGCAAAGCCCGCAACCGTGGTGGAGGCACGGTGGCCGGCGGCTGCGAGCGTATGGCGCAGGGCGCCGAGAATGAGGCCGCGCACCGTGCCCGCATCACGAAATCGCACCTCGGTCTTGGCCGGATGCACGTTGACGTCCACGCCTTCGGGGTCGAGCTCGACGAACAGGGCGGCCAGTGGGTGACGGTCCCGGGCCAGGAAGTCCTGATAGGCCGCGCGCAGGACCCCTGTCAGCATGCGGTCTTTCACGGGCCGGCCGTTCACGAACAGGTACTGATGCTGCGCACTGCCCCGGTTGAGTGTCGGCAGGCCGGCGAAACCGCTGACCCGCACACCGTCGCGGTCCGCCTCGATGGGCAGCGCGTTTTCGCGGAACTCCCGGCCCATGATCGCGCCCAGCCGCCGCAGCCGCGCAGCGCCAGGCTCGCTATCGGGCTCTGCGGCATGGCGGAAGACCGTGTTGCCATTGCTCTCCAGCGTGAAGCCCACATCTGCCCGGGACATGGCGAGGCGCCGCATCGTGTCGGCAATGGCCATGCTTTCGGCCCGCTCCGACTTCATGAAGTTCAGCCGGGCCGGCGTGGCGTGGAACAGGTCGCGCACCTCGATCCGCGTGCCCGTCGCGCCGCGCCCTGTCCAGGCGGCGGGTTTCGGCCCCTCGATCCGCCCGGCTTCGACGAACAGCTCGGCCGCATCCTGGTCTGGCGCCCGCGAGGTGAGGGTCATCCGCGACACGCTTGCGATGGAGGGCAGGGCTTCACCCCGGAAGCCCATGGAGCGGATGTTCAGCAGATCGATCGTGCCGTCTCCGCGAAGCTGGAGCTTCGACGTTGCGTGCCGTTCAAGGGCGAGCAGCATCTCCTCGCCGGTCATGCCGCATCCATCGTCGCGTACCGACAGCCGTTTCAGCCCCCCCGCTTCGACGCTGACATCGATTGCGCGGGCACCGGCATCCAGTGCGTTTTCGACCAGTTCCTTGACCGCGGCCGCCGGGCGTTCGACGACCTCGCCCGCCGCGATCCGATTGATGGCGTCGGGGGGAAGTTTCGCGATGCGGGGGCGCAGCTCGGTCGAATCGGCCATGCCCCTACTGTACCACTGCGCAGTTGCTGGCGAGAGGGGAGAGCAGCGGCCCGGCACACGGGCGGGCCGCTCAGAACGTTATCAAGCGAAGTGGGCACCGGATCGCGCTAAGAAAATGCCCAAAAACCAGACTATTGCGCGTCCTCACGGACTCTGATGGACTTGAGGACTTGCTAGTCGGTGCGCCGGAAGCGGCGGCCTTGTTTGCGTACCATCGCTCGCCCGATCGGTTCCGGGATCAGACGCGCCAGGCTCGCCAGGCCCTTGTTCACCGCACCTGGGACGGTCACGGGTTGGCCGCGCTCCACCGCCTCGAGACCAGCCTCCACGACGGGGGCCGCGTCCATCCAGAGCCAAGTCGGCATGGTCTCTGTCTGGGCCCGTGTGCCGTTGACGTCATGGAACTCCGAATAGGTGAAGCCTGGACACAGCGCGGTGACGTGGATGTCGTGTCCGGCTGCTGCGGCTTCGGCATGTACGCTTTCGCTGACCTTGATGAGGGCCGCCTTCACCGCTCCATACAGGGTGTGTCCGGTCGAGCCCGGTGCGTAGCCTGCCAGGGAGGCCACGTTGATGATCCGGCCGAACCCGCGCTCCGCCATGCCCGGGAGGGCCTTGTGCATGAGTTCGCAAGGCGCCGTCAGCATGAGTTGCAGGAATGCGGCCTGATCCGCCCAACTCGTGTTGAAGAACGTGCCAGGCAGGCCGTAGCCGGCATTGTTCACCAGCGCATCCACGTGGCGGCCTGTTTCGCCGATTGCCGAAAGGAGGGCATCGGCCGCGCCGGGCGCCGCCAGGTCCTGGGACAGCACCAGGGCCTTGACCCCGTGGGCACCCTCCACGTCGCGGGCGAGCGCGGCCAGGCGGTCGCTCCGCCGGGCGGTCAGGGCGACGTCCCAGCCACGCGCGGCGTACTGGCGGGCGAATTCCGCACCGATGCCTGCAGAGGCACCGGTGATCAGGGCGAGGCGTCGGGTCATATGCGGCTCTCTGCGGCGGACCGGTGCGGTCAGCGGATCGCGACCGGGTTTACGATCGCCTGGACTGTGCCCTCCAGTCGGGGGACGCCCAGGGTGAAGAAGAAGGCGCCGTCGCCATCCCCGGCCAGAGGGGCGGTCACCATGTTTTCCAGAATGTAGACCCCGTGGCGCGCGAGCAGGGTCTGGTGCACGGCG
The DNA here is from genome assembly GCA_964492485.1 of uncultured Hyphomonadaceae bacterium. Classification (GTDB taxonomy): domain Bacteria; phylum Pseudomonadota; class Alphaproteobacteria; order Caulobacterales; family Hyphomonadaceae; genus UBA5336. The sequence continues at coordinate 18,775 of CAZBKM010000009.1, forward strand.
AAGGGTCGGGCCGGGTTCTCGAACGGAATGACCTCCAGCGCCCATGTGTCGGCCCCGACGGCCACCACCCCCGACTCGGCCAGATATGCCGCACCCTCGACCCCGAGGCCCGGAGCAGCCTGGCTGAGCTCGGCACCGTCTTCCGCCGCAGCCATGGTGCCCGTGTGGAACAGCACCACGTCGCCCGGTTCGAGCCGGACGCCGGCTGCCTCCAGGGCTGCGTCGATCTCGGCGCGGTTGAATGCGGTGCCCGGCGGCACCGGATCGGCGCCCGCCACCTTGGTCATGTCCAGGAGCAATCCGCGGGTGGCAACCGGGGGCAGATCGGAGGTGGAGAACTGTGTCAGCCCGGCAGGCTGCACGAAGTCGGCGGCATGCACGCCGTTATAATAGCTGTGGTCGATGCCCATATGCCCGAGTCCGTCGATCTGGCTACCTATGCCGACCCAGGTGCGCACGATGTCGTCGTTTCCGGTGGCCCGGTTCTCGCCCAGCGGCGTGCCGGTACCGTCTGAGAGCTGCAGCACGGTCACGTCATAGCTGCGCGGCCCGTAGGCCGGCGTGTCGCGCCCCGTCACCATGCCCAGCGCGAAGGTCTGTCCGGTCTTGACCAGCCGTGCCGCCGCGGCGGTCTTCTCCGGGCTCAGCCGGTTCATGGCCCCAAGCCTGTCCTCCTGACCAAAGGGCGCATGGAAAGTATCCTGCGGGGGCGACGGCGCGGCTTCCGGCACGGACTGGCCCGTTCCGGCGGCCGTCTGCTGGGCCAGGGCTGGCGCGCAGAGGCAAAGGCTGACGGCCAGGAGGCCGGCGATGCGGGTCGTTGTCATGTCTCTTGTCCTCCCGGTTATCGTTTGCCGGGAGCCTTGCGGCAAACCGCCCCGCGATCAAGCCGCGCTGTCCCGCCCAATCGCATAGAATCGTTCGCGGCGCTGCCTGCGCAGGGCTTGAGCTGTCAGGCCCTCCATGGCTTTGAGGGTCTTGTCCAGGGCCTTGCCGACGGCCTGCATGGCCTGAGCCGGCTCGCGATGGGCGCCACCCACAGGCTCTCTCACGATTTCGTCGATGATGCCCAGGCGTTTCAGATCCTTCGACGTGATCTGCATTGCCTCGGCCGCATCGCGGGCCTTTGCACTGTCGCGGTAGAGGATCGACGCACAGCCCTCCGGCGAGATCACCGAATAGATGGCATGCTCCAGCATCAGGACCCGGTTTGCCGCGGCGATCGCGATGGCGCCTCCGGATCCGCCTTCCCCGATGATCGTGGAGACGATGGGGACGCCGAGCGTCAGGCAGCGCTCTGTCGACCGGGCAATCGCCTCGGCCTGTCCGCGCTCCTCGCCCGCCTTGCCGGGATAGGCTCCGGCGGTGTCGACAAAGGTGACGACCGGCAGGCCGAACCGCTCGGCAAGATCCATGAGCCGGACGGCCTTCCGGTAGCCTTCCGGATGGGCCATGCCGAAATTGTGCCGGATCCGGCTCTCTGTCGTACGGCCCTTCTCGTGACCGATGACAACCACCGAACGCCCCTTGAATCGGGCCAGCCCACCGATCACGGCCTGGTCGTTGCCATAGACGCGATCGCCGGCAAGCTCCTCGAAATCCTCCATCAGGGCCTCGATGTAGTCGAGCACATGCGGGCGATTCGGATGGCGCGCGACCTGGGTCTTCCGCCAGGCGCTGAGATCCTTGTACAGGTCCTGAAGCTGGCGCGCGGCCTTGTCCTTCAGGCGCGAGAGTTCGTCGGAGATCGGCGGGGCGTCGTCGGATCGCGACACCGTTTCCAGCTCCGCAATCTTCGCTTCGAGCTCCGCCAGCGGCTTTTCGAAATCGAGATAGGTTATCGCCATGGCGCCTTCGTAGCGTGCGCCGCGACGCGCGGGAAGAGGGGACCGCGCGGCGTTCGCGCCGCCGGGCTGTCAGCGGCTGTCTTTCATCTGCTCGAGCATGGCCTTCATGGCGCCGTGAACCGTCTGGATCGCCTTCAGGGGCCGGACCATGACCTTGAATTCCACGATCCGGCCGTCCGTGTCCCACTGGATCATGTCGATGCCATTGACGAAGACGCCGTCCATTTCCGTCTCGAATTCCAGGACGGCGCGGTCACCGCAATCGAATATGCGTGTGTAGCGGAAGCTGTCATTCCCGAGCGTCTCACCGGCGGCGTCCAGATAGGCGAGAGTCAGGTCTCGTCCGCGCTGGGGTGTGTGGACGATGGGGCTCAGGAACACGCAGTCCGGGTGCAGTTGTGCCGCCAGGCCTGCATGGGAATGGTCGCCGTGCATCCAGTCCATCCAGGCCTGGAGGTTGGGGGAATACGTCCCGTGTATCGGTGTCTTGGTCATGTCCGGCGCCTCCCGCAGTCATTTCTGCCGGATCATGGCGCCGGCCTGCAGCCGTGTCGAGCGAGGGCGCGACGGGAAAGCCGGCACGGGCCGGCCTTCGTATGCGCGCAACGTCGTGCGGCGCGGATCAGGTTTCTGCCTCGTCGGCGGCTCCGGCCGGCTTGGCCTGGAAGCAGAAGCCCATGGGATAGGTGACGTTGCGGGCTGGTACGGCCTCGCCGTTCACCTGCCTTGGCTGGAAGCGCACGGCCCTCATCGCGGACTCCGCCGCTTCGACGAAGGCGGGGTTCGAGCACGCGGCCATGACATTCCGCGCCTCTCCACCGGCGGTCACGTCGAGCAGGACCTGGCAGACGCCTTCGAGACTTTGTGCGCGCGCGGCCTCGGGATAGCTGGGCTGTGGACGGGCCAACAGCTCGGCGGGTTGCACGTCGGCCTCGCCCCCCACCAGCTCGCTGTCCTGCGATCCGGCGGCTTGCACGCGCTCGGCCCAGCCCTCGGGGTAGGCGATCTCGGCGGGTTCGGCACCGGCATGGTTGCACTGGGCGATCTTCTGGACCGGCGGCGGGGCGGTCTCGGCGGTGTCGGTCTCGGTCTCGGGCGCGGTGGCACACCCCGCCAGGCCCAGGCCCAGCGCGGACAGGATGAGCGTTCGCATTCAGCGCTCCCAGGGTTCGTGTGAGTGTCTGCAAAACGTGTCACGCGTCGCAGGCCGCAGCAAGGTGTGGCGGATCGGGGGTACCTACAGACCATAGGCCTCCGCCAGATCGGGGTCCCTGGCGGCCACCTGTTCGGCCAGGTCCACGATCACCCGCGCCTGTTTCCATGTGGCATCGTCCTGCATCTTGCCGTCGAGCATCGCCACGCCCTTGCCGTCGGGGATCGCGTCCAGGATCCGCCGGGCCTGGCGGACGTCCTGCGGATCGGGGCTGAAGACGCGTTTGGCGATGGCTATCTGATCGGGGTGAAGGCTCCAGGCGCCGGCACAGCCCAGCAGGAACGCGTTCCGGAACTGCTGCTCGCAGGCGGCCGGATCGGCGATGTCGCCAAACGGGCCATAGAACGCCTTGATGCCCGCCAGGCCACAGGCGTCCACCATCCGCGCCAGGGTGTAGTGCCAGGGATCCTGCTGGGCGCTCTCGCGCGACGTCCCGCCGGCGCCCGGGTCGGCAAGCGTCCGGTAGGCGGGATGGCCGCCGCCCACCCGCGTCGTCTTCATGCCGCGGCTTGCGGCGAGATCGGCCGGACCGAGCGAGATGCCCTGCATTCGCGGACTGGCCAGCGCGATCTCCTCCACGCGGGCGACGCCTTCGGCGGTCTCCAGGATGGCGTGCAGCAGGATGGGGCGGGTGAGACCGGCGCGCGCTTCGAGCTGGGCCAACAGACGGTCCGCATAGTGCACGTCCCAGGCGCCCTCCACCTTCGGCAGCATGATCACGTCCAGACGGTCGCCCGCCTCGGCGACGAGTGTGGTGAGGTCGTCCAGACACCAGGGCGAGTCGAGGCTGTTCACCCGGCACCAGAACCCCGTGTCGCGGGCCTGCCAGTCCACGGCGCGCGCCATCTCCACCGCACCGGCGCGGGCCGCATCCTTGGCGTCAGCGGGGATCGCGTCTTCGAGATTGGCCAGGACGACGTCGACCGTGGCGGCCATGTCTGGAACCTTGGCGCGGACCTTGTCCAGGTGTGGCGGCACGAAGTGGATCATGCGCTCGAGACGCACAGGAAGGTCGCGCATCGGGGCCGGTGCGCCATTGGCGAGCGGCTTGAAGAAGGCGCGGGGCGTTTTCTGGCTCATGGCGTCGGTGTCCTTCCGCTTGCGGCGCCATCGTCCATGGCGTTCAGGCGATCGGAACGCTACGGGCCGGCGGGGACAGCGTCAAACGGCTTGTGAGAGCGCAAGTCAGTTTCATTTAGTGCGCTGTTTTGAATGTGGATTTTGACTTTTGGCCGAGTCGGCGTCATGGTCGCGCGCGGCGAACGAGGAGAGACGGAATGGCCAGCGGCCACACCGACAGCCATTTGCCCGGCGGCCTGGCGCCGAAGGCGGCGGCGCGGATCACGCGGCGCGTGGCGATGCTGTCGGTATCGACGGCCCTGGTCCTGATGGCGCTGAAGTTCTGGGCCTGGCTGCAGTCGGGCTCCGTGGCCATGCTGTCCTCGTTTGCCGATAGCGGGCTGGACGGCATCGCGTCGCTGTTCACGCTGATCGCGGTCACCTATGCCGCCAAGCCGCCGGACGAGGAGCACCGCTATGGCCATGGCAAGGCCGAAGCCTTTGCCGCGCTGATGCAGGCGCTCCTGGTCGGGGTCTCCGCCACGCTGATCGCCCTGGAGGCGGTCGAGCGGTTCCGGTCTCCACAGCCGCTGGAGGCCACGGGCCTGGCGCTGCTCGTGATGGCGGTGTCGATCGGGCTGACCCTGGCGCTGATCGCGGCGCAGACCCTGGCGGTACGCCGGACCGGTTCGGTGGCCACCCATGGCGACCGCGCGCATTACAGCGCGGACCTGGCCGCCAACGCCGCCGTGATCGGTGGGATCGGAGGCGCCGCGCTGACCGGCCAGACCTGGATCGACCCGGCCGTCGGCCTTGCCTTGGCGCTGTGGCTTGCCTGGAGCGCAGTGGATGTCGCGCGGGGCGGGTGGGATCAGCTTCTCGACCGGGAATTGCCCGATGCCGCCCGGGAGCGGATCCGGCAGCTTGCGCTGGCACCGGGCGGACTGATCGACATACACCAGCTCAGGACGCGCGCATCCGGACCCTATGTCCATATCCAGTTTCACGCCGATCTGCCGCCCGGCCTGTCCCTGATCGAGGCTCACCACCTGATGGTCGCGGCGGAATCGTCGATCCTGACCGAATTCCCGGCCGCCGATGTGATCATCCACCCCGATCCGCGCGGCCATGCCGAGGCGCACGGTTCACCGACCTTTCGCGAGGACAGGGCGGCGGAATGACCGGCCTTCGTCCCGGCAGGCGACGTCCCTGTAAGGGCCTGGCAACCGAATCGCGACGAAACTGAGAGGTGGCTTGGGCGCGTCGGCGAAAAGGTCTAGAAGCAAGGCATGAAACGGCTCTATCACTGGCCGCTTGACCCGGCCGCCCGTGCGGTGCGGCTGGTGCTTGCCGAGAAGCAGGAAAGCGCCCTGCTGGTCGAGTCGGCGCCCTGGTCTGTACATCCCGACCTGCATCGCCTGGCGCCGGGAGCCGGCACGCCGACTTTCGTCGATCATGTGTCGGAAGGGCGCGTCGTCCTGATCGGTCTTCACGCCGCGCTGGAGCATCTCGAGGAAGCCTACCCGACCCCACGTCTCCTGCCGATCGGACGCCAGGACCGGGCCGAGGCGCGGCGTCTCTGGGACTGGTGCGTGCTGGAATTTTCCGTTGTGAACGAGGCGCTTCTGGCCGAGCGCGTCACCCAGTGGGTCCGACGCGACCGGCAGCCGGACAGCGCGGCCCTGCGCAAGGGCGCCCACGCCCTGCGCGGCAGGCTGACCTTTCTCAACGCCCTGGCCGAAGCGCGCACCTTCATCGCCGGGCGGGCCTTCACGCTGGCGGACCTCGTGATCGCCGCCCAACTGTCCTGCCTCGACTATTTCGGAGACATCGACTGGTCGACGAGCCCGGATCTGAAATCCTGGTATGGGCGCATGAAGTCGCGGCCCGGCTTCCGGCCTCTCCTGCAGGACCGGATCGAGGGCGTGCGGCCGGTCAAGCACTATGCAGATCTGGAGTTCTGAGACGCGTGTCCCTCGACGCACCGGAGCGGTTCCTGAAAGACGAGGCCCGGCGGCTCGGCTTCGACAGTTGCCGGATCGCGCGCGCCGATGAGCCCTGGCCGGCCGGGGCCCGGCTGGCGGCGTTTCTCGACGCGGGCCGGCATGGGTCCATGGACTGGATGGAGACGACCCGCGCGCGACGCCAGGCGCCGACGGCCATGTGGCCTGACGCGCGCAGCGCCGTGGTGGTGGCCATGAATTATGGTCCGGACCATGACCCGATGGAGACGCTCGCCCATCGCCGTCATGGCAACATCAGCGTTTACGCGCGCGGCGCCGATTACCATGACGTGTTGAAGAAACGCCTGAAACGCCTGGCGCGCGCTTTCGCCGAGGCGCACGGTGACGAGGTGAAGGTCTTCGTCGATACCGCGCCGCTCATGGAGAAGCCGCTCGCGGCACGGGCCGGGACAGGCTGGCAGGGAAAGCACACGAATCTGCTGTCGCGCGACCACGGGAACTGGCTGTTCCTTGGGGTGATGCTGACATCGGCCAGGCTCGCGCCCGACGCGCCGGGCCAGGATCATTGCGGCGCGTGCCGCGCCTGCCTCGACATCTGCCCGACCCAGGCGTTCCCGGCCCCCTATCAGCTCGATGCGCGCCGCTGCATTTCCTACCTCACGATCGAGCACAAGGGACCGATTCCCCGGCCACTCCGTGCCGCGATGGGCAACCGGATCTATGGCTGCGACGACTGCCTTGCGATCTGCCCTTGGAACAAGTTCGCCCGCACCGCCCGAGAGACCGCCTTCCATGCCCGCGCAGAACTCACCTTGCCGCCGCTTGATGGCCTGGCGGCACTTGACGATCCGGCATTCCGGGAGGTGTTCGCCGGCTCACCGGTAAAGCGGATCGGCCGCGACCGGTTCGTGCGCAATGTGTGTATCGCCATCGGAAATTCCGGCGATCCTGATCTCGTCGGGGCGCTGGTCGAGCGGCTCGACGATGATGCGCCCCTGGCGCGTGGCGCGGCCGTCTGGGCTCTGGCACGCCTTGATCCCGCCCGATTTCATGCGGAAAGAGCCCGGCGCGAAACAGAGGAGCCCGATGGTACGGTCCAGGAGGAATGGCGCACTGCGGCGGCGGATGCGCCGATGGCGGCGCCGACGGTCAAGCCGGGCCGGTAGCTTGCGACGTCGCTGGCCCTGGCCTTGGCGCTGGTCTTGGCCACGTCGCCGGGGAGACCGCTGGCGCGTCCTTGTCCGCACCGCCTTGCAGATCGCTCTGGGCGTGGTGCTGGCGGTCCATTTCTATGCCCTGGTCCTGCGTGTCGCGCCGGCGCCGGGCACGGTCCTGATGGTCCAGCGGCTGGCGGAGGGCGAGGCGGTCCGGCGCAACTGGCGCGGGCTGGAGGACATCTCCCCTCATCTCGTGCAGGCGGTCATCGCGGCAGAGGATTCCCGGTTCTGTCAGCATCAGGGGATCGACCTGCAGGCGATTCGGACGGCTTTGAACGAACATTCGCGCGGCGGCCGGCTGCGCGGCGCCTCGACCCTGACCCAGCAGACGGCGAAGAACGTCTTCCTCTGGAACGGCGGTGGCTTCGTGCGCAAGGGCGCCGAGGCCTGGATGGCCGTCTTCATCGACTTCGCCTGGGGCAAGCGGCGGGTCATGGAGATGTATCTCAATGTGGCGGAATGGGGCGACGGGCTGTTCGGCGCGGAGGCCGCCGCCCAGGCCCGGTTCGGCAAGCGGGCCAGCGAGCTCAGCCGAGGCGAAGCTGCCCTGCTGGCGGCGGTGCTGCCGAATCCCCATGACTGGCGCGTGGATCCCCCGGGACCCTATGTTCGCCAGCGGGCGGCCACTCTTGAGGCCCGGATGCGGGTGGTGGCCGGAGAGGGGCTGGACGCCTGCGTGCTGGATCCGCGGGACTGACACGAAGGCGTGATCCGGGCTCACGCACATGTCGCTGGCGCGTGAGGGGAGAAAGGCGGATCTTCGCGGCGTAGCCACGGAGACCTTCATGATTGCCCGCATCCAAGCCTTCGCCCCACATGCCATCGCCGCTTTCGCGGCGGTCGTGTTTCTCGACAGCCTCCGGTTCAAATTCACCAACGCCGACGAGACCCAGGTCATCTTCGGCAAGCTCGACGGCTGGGCTGCGGGCCTCGGTGCGCCTGGCCTGTTCGCGCAGACAGGCCTGTTCAGCCAGTACGTCATTGGAAGTGTCGAGCTTCTGGCCGCCACCTTGCTGCTTGCGGGCATCCATCCCGCCCTGCGAAGACTGCAGGCGTTGGGGGCCCTCGCGGCGCTGTCGGTGATGACGGGGGCGGTGTCCTTTCACCTTTTCACGCCGCTCGGCATCGATCCGAATGCCGATGGCGGCGGCCTGTTCGCCGCAGCCCTGACCATCTGGCTGACGTCGATCCTGCTTCTGATGATCCGCCGGCGCGAGCTTGCGTCTCTCGCTGCGGACCTCGCTGCGGCACTCGTTCCGCGCCGACAAGGCGTTGGGCCGTCCCGCCCGTTCCAGGCCGCACACACTGCCTGACCATGCCTCGGCCCATCGCCCGGGCTCACCCCTAGGATACGCCGAAGGAGACCTGCCATGACCCTCAAATCCCTGTTCGCCGCGCTCGCGTTCACACTCACCTCGGTGGCGCTCGTCCCGGCGGCCCACGCCGAGAAGCCTCCGGTCTATACCGGCTTCCTGTCAAACGTCGCCGTGGGCGGCCATGACCCCGTCGCCTACTTCACGGACGGCCGGCCCGTGAAGGGTGAGCGCGCCTTCTCCACCACCTATCAGGGCGCGGAGTTCCGATTCGCCAGCCAGGAAAACCTGGACAGGTTCCTTGCCGATCCGAAGGCCTATGCGCCGGCCTATGGCGGCTATTGCGCCTGGGCCGTCAGTCAGGGCTACACCGCGAAGGGCGATCCGGACATCTGGACGATTGTCGACGGCCGGCTCTATCTGAATTTCAACCGTCAGGTTCAGGCGGATTGGGAACAGGACATTCCCGGTTTCATCGCGAGCGCGGACGCGAACTGGCCGTCGGTCCTGGAATAGTGGCGAGGACGAGGAGCGCCGCCCTGTTTAGCTGAGCGGGCTGGCGGACGGGCGCATGGTCAACGCTGTGCGCCCTTCCCATTCCGCGCGACTCCCTGCTAAAGCGCGATCCATGAAGGCTGCCGTCCTTGTCTTTCCCGGATCGAATTGCGACCGCGACGCGGCGGTGGCACTGAATGACATAACTGGACAGGCGCCCGCCATGGTCTGGCATAAGGAGACCGACCTGCCGACGGGGCTCGACCTTGTGGTCGTGCCCGGCGGGTTCTCTTATGGAGACTATCTGCGGTGCGGCGCCATGGCGGCGAACTCGCCGATCGTCGCGGCGCTGAAGGCCCATGCCGGGCGGGGCGGCTATGTGCTCGGCATCTGCAACGGCTTCCAGATCCTGTGCGAGACACGCCTGCTGCCCGGCGCTTTGATGCGCAATGCCGCGTTGAATTTCGTCTGCCGGCCGCAGCCCCTCAAGCCGGAAAGCGCCAACAGCGCCTTTACCTCGGCCTATGGCGGTATCGACCGGATCGAGATTCCCATCGCACATCATGACGGCAACTACTTTGCCGATGAGGCAACCCTGGACCGGCTCGAGGGGGAAGGTCGCGTGCTGTTCCGCTACCTCGGCAATCCCAATGGGTCGCAGCGCGACATCGCCGGGATCGTCTCGGAGAACGGTCGCGTGCTCGGCATGATGCCGCATCCGGAACGCGCCATGGGTGAACATGAAGGTGGCGCCGATGGCCGCGGCGTCTTCGAAAGCCTGATGGCCGCCATCTGATCGCGACGCGCGGTGTCTGGTCCGCTGCCCCTATTTGCGGCAGGTTCCCAGCGGAGACCGTCCTGGCGGCGGTTCGTGGAATCCGGGGAGACACGCATGAAGATCGGTTTTGCGACAGGGCTTTGCCTGGCCATGGTCCTCGCGTCCACAGGAGGCGCGTTGGGTGAGGCCCAGCCGTCGGGGTCGGGACCTCACGGGTCCGACGCCTCGGAACCGCCCGGCGACCGGGGCTTTGTCCTGACGGACTACACCGATCTCGATCACTGGCTCTGCCATCCCGACCTGCCGGGCGATGGCTGCGACGTCGACATCGATCGAACCCTGGTCATGCCAGATGGCACCACCCGACGCCTGGAGACCGAACGGCCGGACTCCCCACCCATCGACTGTTTCTATATTTACCCGACGGTGTCGGAGGACCTCACGCCCAACAGCGACCTCGAGATGGGGCCGGGCGAAGAGGGTGTTGTGGCCGCGCAATTCGCCCCCTTCGCGCGCGAGTGCCGCCTGTTCGCCCCAGCCTACCGACAGACGACCCTGTTCGCGCTGAACATATTTCTCCAGACCGGTCAGCAGCCCGCCAATGAGGAGATGCGCTATGCCGACGTGGCGGCGGCCTGGGAGACCTATCTGCGCGACCACAATGACGGGCGCGGGGTCGTCCTGATCGGACATTCGCAGGGTGCGGAGCTTGTGCAGCAGCTCCTCCGCCGGGGAATCTTCGGCCGTCCGGTCGCCGATCGGATCCTGAGCGCGATGCCCATCGGCTTCAACACGCCGCTGGACCCGGAGACCGGTCGCTTCGGAGACATGCCGCCCTGCGAGACCGCAGGACAGATCGGCTGCCTCATCAGTTATGTCTCCTTCCGCAGCGACAGCCCACCGGACGCGGACGCCTGGTTCGGTCGGATGGATGCGCAGGGCCAGACCACGGCCTGTACGAATCCCGCTGCCCTGACCGATGAAAGCGGGACCGAACTGGACGCCTGGCTGCTGGCACGCAGCCGCCAGGGGAGCGGCGACCCCGAGTTCGGCGAAGGCATCGAGGTCACGACGCGCTTCGCGGAGATGCCCGGGCTCCTCTCGGCAACCTGCCGGTCGAATGACAGCCATTCCTGGCTCGCGGTGTCGGTGTCCGGTGATCCGTCCGATCCGCGCGCCGACGATATTGCGGGCGACCTGGTCATCCAGGGCGAAATCCAGACGGCGTGGGGCCTGCATCTGGTCGACATGAACCTCGCCATGGGCGACCTTCTCGACATCGTGGCCGCCCAGTCGAAGACCTTCGCCGGGCGCGAGGTGCCCGGTCCGGACGCGTCGCCGGTTTCGGAGGCGCCCTGACCGGCGTCATCGGCAGCCTGATCGGTGGGACAACCGCTCCTGCGGTCGGTCCGCAGGACGGGTCCGATCATTTCGAATCTGGCCCTCGTCGCGCCGCGCAGCTATGCACCGGACATGACCGATCGCGACACGATTCTCGCGCATCTGCGCGAAGACCAGGGGGCCGATGCCGCTGCGGCGCAGGGCATCAACGGCGAGGAGTACCAGCGGCTGGTGGACCGGCTGGGGCGGGCGCCGAACCGGGTTGAACTTGGCATCTACTCGGTGATGTGGTCGGAGCACTGCTCCTACAAATCCTCGCGCCGCCATCTGGCAAAGTTCCCGACGTCGGGTGCCTGCGTGATCCAGGGCCCGGGCGAAAATGCCGGTGTGGTCGATATCGGTGACGGCCAGGCGGCCGTCTTCAAGATGGAGAGCCACAATCACCCCTCCTTCATCGAGCCCTATCAGGGCGCGGCGACCGGGGTGGGCGGTATCCTGCGGGACGTGTTCACGATGGGCGCGCGCCCAGTGGCGCTGGTGAACGCTTTGCGGTTTGGCGCGCCGGACCATCCCAGGACCCCAAGCCTTCTGGCGGGCGTGGTTGCGGGGATCGGTGGCTATGGCAACTGCGTCGGCGTGCCAACGGTGGCGGGCGAGACCGACTTCGACGCGGGCTACAATGGGAACATCCTCGTCAATGCGATGGCGGTCGGCCTCGCCGATCAGGACCGCATCTTCTATGCGCGCGGCGCGACGCCTGGGAATCCGATCTTCTATGTCGGGTCGAAGACAGGCCGCGATGGCATCCATGGCGCGACCATGGCCAGCGCCGAGTTTTCCGACGGGGCCGAGGAAAAGCGCCCGACCGTGCAGGTCGGCGATCCGTTCACGGAGAAGCTTCTGATCGAGGCCTGTCTCGAGTTGATGGCGACCGATGCTATCCAGGCGATCCAGGACATGGGTGCGGCAGGGCTGACGTCGTCTTCGGTGGAAATGGCCGACAAGGGTGGCGTCGGCATCGAGATGGACCTGGACCTCGTTCCCCAGCGCGAGCCGGGCATGACCGCCTACGAGATCATGCTGAGCGAGAGCCAGGAGCGCATGCTCATGGTGCTGAAGCCCGGAAAGGTCGAGACCGCAAAGGCCATCTTCGAGAAATTCGATCTGGATGCCGAGGTCATCGGTCAGACGACGGAGACCGGCCGTCTGGTACTGAGCCAGTTCGGCGCGGTGGTCTGCGACATTCCCGTCGCACCCCTGGCCGAGGATGCGCCGAATTATGACCGCGCGTGGGTTCACCCTGTGCCAAGGCCGCCCTTCGATCCCGCCCGCCTTGCGGCTGCGCCCGATCCGGCCGAGGCTCTGCGCCAGCTCATGGCCAGCCCTGACATGGCGTCACGCCGCTGGATCTGGGAGCAGTATGACCGTCACGTCATGGGCGATACGCTGGACAGTTCGCAGTCGGGCGGCGATGCGGCCCTCGTGCGGGTACACGGCACGCGGAAGGCGCTGGCGATCACGTCCGACTGCACGCCGCGCTACGTAGCCGCCGATCCCCTCGAGGGTGGACGCCAGGCGGTCGCTGAGGCCTGGCGCAACCTCACGGCCGTGGGGGCGACGCCGCTGGCGATGACCGACAATCTCAATTTCGGCAACCCGGAACGCCCGGAGATCATGGGGCAGTTCGTGCGCGCGATCGAGGGCATGGCCGAGGCCTGCGCCGCGCTCGATTTCCCGGTGGTTTCGGGAAATGTCAGTCTCTACAACGAGACCAATGGCCGGGCCATTCCGCCAACGCCGGTGGTGGGAGGGGTCGGGCTGGTCAAGGACCTGGATCGGATTGCCAGCCTGTCCGGACTCGAGCCTGACGCACGCCTCATGCTGGTGGGAAGGACGCTGGGGCATATGGGCGCGAGCCTGCTTGCCCGTGATGTTCTCGGCCTTGCTGACGACGCCCTCGGACCGCCGCCGCCGGTGGATCTGGCGGCCGAACGGCGAAACGGTGATCTTGTCCGGCAGCTTATCCATGCGCGGAAGGTCCGTGCGGTCCATGACCTCAGCGATGGGGGCCTGGCCTGTGCGGCAGCGGAGATGGCCCTGGCCAGCGACGTAGGCCTGGTGCTGAGCGCGCCTGCGGAGCACATGGCACCTCTCGCATGGTATTTCGGGGAGGATCAGGCCCGCTACCTCCTGGCGGTCGACCCGCGACAGGCTGACAACGTGCGGACGGCGGCGAAAGATGCCGGCGTCGGCTGTCAGGATGTGGGAGAGGCCGTGAGGGCCCGCCACCTGGTGCTTGGCACGGCCGCGCCGCTGGAGCTCGACCTGCTGCGCGAGGTCCATGAGGGCTGGCTGCCATCGCTCATGGCGCGTTGATCGCCCCACATCCGCGGCGTGGCCGGGCGCGCGCTCAGCGGGCGTGCGTGGTTTCGGCGGCCAGTCGGGCGAGATCGGCGTCTGCAGCGTCCACGATGCGGATCGCCGCATCCAGGCAGGCGAGGAACTCGGCCGGATCGATCCGGTCGAACGTGTCGGACGGCTGATGGTAATCGGGATGATCCTGGACCCCGAGATAGAGGAACGGGATACCTGCCCGGTGGAACATCCCGTGATCCGACATCAGCGTCCAGTCCTGCTGGTCGGGGTCGGCGCCGTCGAAGCCGAGCCTGAGGGGTAGGGCCGTCTCGCGGGCGACGGCCTCGACCAGGGGAGCAAGCGCAGGCGTATGGTTCGCACCGGCCGCCCAGAGGCCCTTGCCTTCGGGGCGCGACACCATATCGAGATTGATGTTCAGCGCGATCCGCTCGCGGGGCAGTGGCGGGCGTTCCAGGAAGGCGGCCGCGCCGCTGAGGCTGGTTTCCTCCGCATCGAGGGCCACGATCCAGACGTCATGCCGGGGTGGGGTCCGGCGCAGATGTTCCGCGATCGCGAGCACGGCGGCGACACCGGATGCGTTATCGTCGGCGCCATTGTAGATCCGCCCGTCCTCGGTCTGGCCGAGGTGGTCGTAATGGGCCGTGACCACCAGCGCGGGGCCGCTGCCGGGTGTGTCGCCTGCAATCCAGCCCATAAGGTTGGTCCCGGTTCTTGCCTCCTCGGCCACGCCGGGGGGGCCGAAGCGGAAATCCTGTTCATGGTCTCCGTCGGGGGTGCCATCGGGCGCGCGAAGGTCCAGCGCCTCGATCCGCGACAGGATCAGGGCCTTTGCCCTGGCGTGACCAGGGGTGCCGGGCGCCCGTCCGCCCATCTCGTCGGCGGCGAGATCCTGCAGGAGGGTGACGGCGTTCGCCTCCAGATCGCTGCGGGCCTTTGCGCTACCGGCGCAGCCCCCGAACGGGACCGTTGCCAACAGCAGGGCAAGGCCGAGCCCCAACGTGGCGGCGTGGCGGGACGCAGCGTGCGGCACCGGGATGGGCATGATCTTCCTTCCGTGCAGAACCGGGGCGACCTTGATCCTAGGCCGTGGCTGCGCATCTGGGTAGCATGCCCGCGCGTCAGTAGAGGAGATTGCCACCATGGCCATGGATCGCGAGACACTGGAAGCCTGCCTGCGCGAGGCCTTTCCCGATGCGGAGATCGTGCTGACAGACCTGGCGGGTGACAATGACCATTGGCAGGCCGAGATTGCGAGTTCGGCGTTTGCGGGCCTCAGCCGCGTGAAACAGCATCAGATGGTCTATGCGGCGCTGAAGGGGCGGATGGGCGGCGAGCTCCACGCCCTGGCCCTGAAGACCCGGTCGACTTGATCTTTTCCGCGAGCTTCCACACATCAGAGATCAACGTCAGGGAGACCGGCATGTCCGAAGCTCAGGAAATCCAGGCCGCCATCGATGAGGCCGTGAAGGCGAATGACGTGGTTCTGTTCATGAAGGGAACGCCGGACTTTCCGCAGTGCGGCTTCTCATCCGTGGTCGTTCAGATCCTCGACGTCATCGGTGTGGCCTATGTCGCCAACAATGTGCTGGCCGATCAGGCCGTGCGCGAGGGAATCAAGGCCTATTCCGACTGGCCGACCATTCCGCAGCTCTATGTGAAGGGCGAATTCATCGGTGGCTGCGATATCGTCCGCGAAATGTACGAGAGCGGCGAACTGAAGGCGCTCCTCGCGGAAAAGGGCGTGGAGACCGCGTCCTGATACTTCCGCCTCTGGCGGGTTCGGGCTAGGACGCTGCATGGTCCAGACAACACCTGCCAGCCCGTCCTCCGCCCGCTTGCCCCGCGTCGGGCTTGTCTCGCTTGGCTGTCCCAAGGCGCTCGTCGACAGTGAGCGGATTGTCACGCGCCTGCGGGCCGAGGGCTATGCGATCTCGCCGGATTATGCGGGCGCCGACCTCGTCCTGGTCAATACGTGCGGCTTTCTCGACAGTGCGCGGGCCGAAAGCCTGGACGCCATCGGCGAAGCGATCCGCGAGAATGGCAAGGTCATCGTCACGGGCTGCCTTGGCGCCGAGCCAGGCGTGATCGAAGCCGCTCATCCGAGCGTGCTCGCCATTACCGGACCGCATCAGTACGAACAGGTGATGGAGGCGGTGCACACGCATCTCGCTCCGCCGCCCAATCCGTATCAGGATCTGATCCCCGGTGCCGGGCTGAAGCTGACCCCGCGCCACTATGCCTATCTGAAGATCGCTGAGGGCTGCCACAATCGCTGCAGTTTCTGCATCATTCCGAAGCTGCGGGGCGACCTGGTCTCGCGTCCCATTCATCACGTTCTGACGGAGGCGGAGCAGCTCGTGGCCGCTGGCGTCCGCGAACTCCTGGTGATTTCGCAGGATACCTCCGCCTACGGCCTGGATGTGCGCTATGCGCCCCAGGTCTGGCGTGGCGGAACCTATGAGACGCGGTTCCGGGACCTGGCGCGCGGGCTCGGCGAGCTCGGGGTCTGGGTGCGGATGCACTATGTCTATCCCTATCCGCACGTGGACGACATCATCCCCCTGATGGCGGAGGAGGTGATCCTTCCCTATCTCGACATCCCGTTCCAGCATGCCAGCGCGCGCGTGCTGAAGGCGATGCGCCGTCCTGCCAATCAGGAGCGGATCCTCTCGCGCATCGAAGCCTGGCGGCGGGAGGTACCGGACCTGGCCCTTCGGTCGACCTTCATCGTGGGCTTCCCGGGCGAGACGGAGGAGGATTTCGAGGAGCTGCTGGATTTCCTGCGCGAGGCGCGCATCGATCGGGCGGGCTGCTTCAAGTATGAAGATGTTGCCCATGCCGACAGCCGCGACCTGCCTGGCCATGTCCCGGAGGACGTCAAGGAGGATCGCTGGCACCGGTTCATGGCGCGCCAGGCCGACATTTCCGCCGACCGGGCCGCTGCCCAGATCGGGACGCGCCAGGACGTGATCCTTGACGCGCCGGGCGAGGAACCGGGCATCTGGCTGGCCCGCAGCAGGGCCGATGCGCCGGAGATCGATGGCTGCGTTCATCTCGATGCCGATGACGACACGCTGGGTCCGGGCGACATCGTCGAGGCCGAGATCGTCGAGGCCGACAGTTACGACCTCTACGCAAGGCTCGTCTGAGACCGGATCGCGGTGGCCACGTCCTCGAGGGCGGTGTCCATCTCCGCCTCGCTCAGGGCTTCCGCCATCACACGGATCACCGGCTCCGTCCCCGACTTGCGCACGACCAGCCGGCCGCGGTCGCCCAGCCGACGTCTGACAGCGGCGAGTGTGGTCTGGACCGTGTCGCTGTCGAGGGGATCCTCACCGTCAAAGGGCAGGTTCACCAGCCGTTGGGGCACCGGGTCGAAGACGCGCGCGGCGCGCGATACCGGGCCACCGCGCGCCTCGATCGCCGCCATGACCTGAAGCGCGGCGACCAGCCCGTCACCGGTCGTCGCATGGTCGGTCATCACGATATGGCCGGAAGGCTCTCCGCCCAGATTGAAGCCGCCACGGCGCATCTCGGCCACCACGTGGCGATCGCCGACCGACGTTCGCACCAGCGCGATCCCCAGCCCGGCAAGGTAACGCTCCAGGCCAAGATTGCTCATGATCGTGGAAACGACCGTGGCCTTATTGAGGCGTCCTTCCGCATGCCACTGGCCGGCGATGAGACCAATGATCTGGTCCCCGTCGATTTCGCAGCCGGCTTCGTCGACGATGATCAGCCGGTCGGCATCCCCGTCGAGGGCAAGTCCAAGGTCGGCGCCGGTCTCCACCACCCGGGCGCGCAGGGCCTCGGTATGGGTCGAACCCACGCCGTCATTGATGTTTCGGCCATTCGGGGCGGTTCCGATGCACTCCAGCTCGGCACCCAGTTCGCCAAGCAGCAGCGGTCCGACCTCATGGGCCGCGCCGTGGGCTGCGTCGAGGACGATGCGGCGGCCCTCCAGTGTGAGCCCGTCCGGCAGGCTGGCGAGGGCATGTTCGACGTAGCGTGCTGGCGCATCGCGACGGTGGACCACGTTGCCGATCTCTTCCGCCGATACCGGCAGGCGCGGGGGCGGCCCCTCGAGTCGCGCCTCGATCGCGGCTTCCTCTGCATCGGAAATCTTGAAGCCGTCACGCCCGAACAGTTTCAGCCCGTTATCGCGAAATCCGTTGTGGGAGGCGGAAATCATGAAGCCGAACTCTGCCTCCAGGTCCGGCACCATGGCCGCAACGCCCGGTGTGGGGAGCACGCCCAGCACATCCACGCGCAGGCCGATCCCTGTCAGACCTGCAATCAACGCCGCCTCGATCATGTCGCAGGAGGCGCGTGTGTCGCGCCCGATGAGGACGCGGCCGCCGGCTTCCGCAGCGAGGGCGTCGGCCGCCGCAATGGCGAGGCGCAGCACCGACGGCGCGTCGAGGGGCGGGACGTTGGCGCGCCCGCGAATGCCGTCGGTTCCGAAATAGCGCCGGGCCATGGCGATCTCCCTGGGGTCTGGATCGGGCGGTTCGACCGCCCCCATACCGTCCTATCGCACGCGGCGGGAATCGAAAGCCGTGCGGCCAGTCGACCAAAGCGGGACGTCGGGGCTCACCGCGTCTGCGAGCCGGTCGAGAAGACGGTTCAGGTTGGCCACGTCGGATGGGCTGAGATCAGCCAGGATCCTGCGCTCATGGGCCAGAGCAAGCGGAACGATCCGCCTGTAGACAGCCAGGCCCGCCGGGCTGAGGAACAGCCGCGCGGCCCGGCGGTCGCGGGTATCGGCCCGGCGGTCCAGACGGCCGTCGGCCTCGAGCTGCGCCACCGCGCGGCTGACGGCCACCTTGTCCATCGCGGTCCGGGCGCAGACCTCCCGCGCATTCAGTCCCGGCTGGTCTCCCAGCACGGCCATGCATCGCCACTGACCGATGGTCAGGCCAAAGTCCGTCTCGTAGGCGTCGGCGATCTGGCGGGAGAGCGTATTCGACAGAACCGACAGGCGGTAGGGCAGAAACGATTCCAGCGACAGGCGCATATCGGCGTGCGGGCTGCCCAGGGTCCCACCGGCGACGAGGTCGTGGTGGGGGCCTGTCGGTGAGGTTTGACCCTGATCCATTGCGAGCCCTCGGCAATTTAGTTACACTTGAAACTAAATAGGGAGGCATCGCTTGGCAATGGCCGATCTTTTCGACAATCCGGCCGGTCTGGATGGGTTCGAGTTCATCGAGTTCGCGGCCCCCGACCCGGATGCGCTGTCGCCGGTGTTCGAGGCGATGGGATTCACCGAGATCGCGCGGCACCGCTCCAAGGCGGTCTCGCTCTGGCGCCAGGGCGGCATAAACTTCATCGTCAACGGGGAACCCGGGTCGCAGGCCTGGTATTTCGCGCGGGAGCATGGCCCGTCAGCCTGCGGCATGGGGTTTCGTGTGCGTGACGCCCAGACGGCCTTCGATCATCTCATCCGGCAGGGGGCCGAACCCGTGGACGTCCCCACCGGGCCGATGGAACTTCGGCTTCCGGCGATACGTGGAATAGGCGGGGCACTGATTTATCTGATCGATCGCCCGGGGCAGACCGGCCCGTGTCTCTATGATATCGATTTCGTGCGGCTGTCAGGGGCAGACCCTGCGCCAAGCGGCGCGGGCTTTCACACGATCGATCACCTGACCCACAACGTCTATGGCGGGCGCATGGCGTATTGGGCCGACTTCTATGCGCGCCTGTTCAACTTCCGCGAAACCCGATTCTTCGACATCAAGGGTGAATACACGGGCCTGACGTCCAGGGCGCTGACGGCGCCCGATGGCAAGATTCGGATTCCCCTGAACGAGGAGGGCCGAGGCGGGCAGGGCCAGATCGACGAGTTTCTGCGCGCGTTCAATGGTGAGGGCATCCAGCATATCGCGCTCGCCTGCGATGACCTTTATGCCTGCTGGGATCGGCTGAAGGCCCGAGGAATGCGTTTCATGGCGCCGCCGCCGGACACCTATTACGACATGCTGGAGGAGCGCCTGCCGGGGCATGGCGAGCCGGTCGATGCGCTGAGATCGCGGGGCATCCTCCTTGACGGCACCACGCAGGATAGCCCGCCGCGCCTTTTGCTGCAGATCTTTTCCGAGGCCCTGCTGGGACCCGTCTTCTTCGAGTTCATACAGCGCAAGCGGGACGAAGGCTTCGGCGAAGGCAATTTCAAGGCCCTGTTCGAGAGCCTCGAACGGGATCAGATCCAGCGCGGTGTTCTCGCCGTCGATGAAGGAGCCCATGCATGAAGAGCCTGCTCTCGGGTGCACTGGCCGGCCTTGCGGGCGGCCTGGCGACCCGCTTCACCGATACATGGGTGGGTGACCTGTCGGCCTCGACTCTTGTCGGGCTGGCGGTCGGGATCCTTGTTCTTCTAGCCTTCCGGTCGCGCAGGCATCGGAGGCCCACATGAACGACGCACCCAGGAACGTCTCGCTCTCGATCTGGCAGGAGGCTGCGGTCGGGGCCCTGATGGGTGCCCTGGTCGGGACGGGGTTGATGCTCGCCGACCTGATTTCCCCGCTCGCCATCATCGGTGTGGCCACTGGCCTTGGTCTGGGCAGCGGGTTCAACGCATGGCGGCGGAAGAAGCGCGACGCCGCCGAGTGAGGGAGCCTGTCATGACCCAGCCCGCACCGGCGCTTCAGGGTGTTCACCACGTCGCCTATCGCTGTCGCGACGCGAAGGAGACGGTGGAGTTCTACCGTCGTGTCCTGGGGATGAGGTTCCAGTTGGCCATCGCAGAGGACCGGGTTCCGTCGACCGGCGCGCCAGACCCCTACATGCATGTGTTTCTCGATGCGGGTGGCGGGAATGTGCTGGCTTTTTTCGAACTGCCCAACAGCCCCGAAATGGATCGGGATCGCAACACGCCGGATTGGGTGCAGCACATCGCGTTCCGGGTCGCCAGTCTCGACGATCTGAGTGCGGCGAAAGCGCGCGCGGAGGCCGAGGGGCTCGACGTGGTGGGGCCGACCCATCACGGGATCTTCAAGTCGATCTACTTCTTTGATCCCAACGGCCACAGGCTGGAACTGGCCTGTGACATCGCCACGCCCGACCAGCGCGCCGACCTCGAACGCGTCGCCGAAGACATGCTCGAAGCCTGGACGCAGACAAAGACCGCGCCGCGCCATGCCGCCTGGCTGCATGATCTCGCGCGCGAGGACGGGACCTCTTAAACCGAGTTCGGAGCAAACGGGCTCGGTTGCGAACGGATACTTGCGCACGAACAAATATATAAAGCGACGGCCTGGAGTGAAACGAAAGAGCGGCGCTTGAGTATGTTATCCGGTCGGACGCGGTCAGGTGCACGGGGGCCAACCCCCGGGAGGCTTTCGGCAAGGCCAAACGCCCGTAAGCGAACGTCGACGGTGTGCGAAGGGAGACGCCATGAAACTCGCCACGCTGAAGGATGGCAGCCGGGACGGTCGCCTGGTGATCGTGTCGCATGACCTGACCTGGTGTAGCGATGCCGGATCGGTCGCTGCGACGCTGCAGGCTGCCCTGGACCGCTGGGACGACGCCGCGCCGCGGCTCCAGTGCCTGGCCGACCAGCTGGCGGTGGGCAGCGTGCCGATGGAACGGTTCCACGAGCGCAATGCCATGAGCCCCTTGCCCCGCGCTTACCAGTGGGCCGACGGATCGGCCTACATCAATCACGTCGAACTGGTGCGGAAGGCGCGCGGGGCAGAGGTGCCGGAGCACTTCTATACCGACCCCCTGATGTACCAGGGGGGCTCGGACGGTTTCCTCGGGCCTCGCGATCCGATCTCGTTCCACGATGCCGAATGGGGGCTGGATTTCGAGGGAGAGGTGGCGGTCATCACCGACGATGTCCCGATGGGGGTGTCCCACGAGGCCGCCGCCGGTCACATCAAGCTGCTCATGCTGTGCAATGACGTGTCGCTGCGCGGCCTCGTTCCCGGGGAGCTGTCCAAGGGGTTCGGCTTTTTCCAGTCCAAGCCAGCCAGTGCCTTCTCCCCGGTCGCGGTGACGCCGGATGAACTCGGCGACGCGTGGGCCGGCAGCGCGGTCCATCTGCCCTTGCGGGTGGATCTCAATGGCAGGCCCTTTGGCCGGGTCGAGGCCGGAGAGGACCTGACCTTCGACCTGGCACGACTGGTCGCCCATGCTGCGCGGACCCGCCGGCTGACGGCCGGGACGATCATCGGTTCCGGTACGGTGTCGAATCGCAGCGCCGATGGCGGCCCGGGCCAGCCGGTCGACGCCGGCGGGCGGGGCTATGCCTGCCTGGCAGAGCTGCGTATGACCGAACGCCTGTCCCAGTCCGCGCCGCAGACCCTGTTTTTGATGCCCGGCGATACGGTTCGGCTTGAGATGCTGGACCGGGCGGGCCACACGGTGTTCGGTGCGATCGAGCAAACCGTGGAGACGCGTTAGGAATGGCGGAAAAACTCTATGCCGATGCCGTCAGTGCCCTGGATGGCCTGCTTTTTGACGGCATGACGATCATGTCGGGCGGCTTCGGCCTGTGTGGCATTCCCGAACTGGCGATCGCAGCGATTCGCGACAGCGGCGTGCGTGACCTGACCATCATTTCCAACAATGCCGGGGTGGATGGCTTTGGCCTCGGCCTGTTGCTGGAAAACCGGCAGGTGAAGAAGATGGTGTCGTCCTATGTGGGCGAAAACAAGGAGTTCGAGCGCCAGTATCTGTCAGGCGAGCTCGAGCTTGAATTCAACCCGCAAGGCACGCTCGCCGAACGTTGCCGTGCCGGCGGCGCGGGCATTCCGGGCTTCTACACGAAGACCGGTGTCGGTACCCGTATCGCCGAGGGCAAGGAGCATCGCGACTTCAACGGGGAGACCCATATACTCGAGACCGGGCTGGTCGCCGACCTGGCCATCGTGAAGGCCTGGAAGGGCGACCATGAAGGCAATCTCGTCTACCGGATGACGGCGATGAACTTCAATCCGGAGATGGCGATGGCCGGAAAGGTTACCGTGGCAGAGGTCGAGGACCTGGTGCCCACCGGGACGCTGGACCCGAACCATATCCATACGCCAGGCATCTTCGTGCAGCGCATCCTGAAGGGCGAGCACGAGAAGCGGATCGAGAAAGTCACCACCCGCCGGCGCGAGGAGGCCTGAGCCATGCCCTGGACACGCGACGACATGGCGGCACGGGCCGCCCATGAGCTGCAGGACGGTTTCTATGTGAACCTTGGGATCGGCATCCCGACCCTGGTGGCCAACTATATCCCCGAAGGTGTGGATGTGACGTTGCAGTCGGAGAACGGCATGCTCGGAATGGGGCCGTTTCCCTATGAGGGGGAAGAGGATCCTGATCTCATCAATGCCGGAAAGCAGACGATTACGACACTCGACCGCTCATCCTTCTTTTCCTCCGCCACGTCGTTCGCGATGATCCGCGGCGGTCACATCGACCTCGCGATCCTGGGCGCCATGGAGGTGGCGGAAAATGGCGACCTCGCGAACTGGATGATCCCCGGCAAGCTCGTCAAGGGCATGGGCGGCGCCATGGATCTCGTGGCGGGCGTCCGGCGGGTGGTCGTGGTGATGGACCACACGGCGAAGTCGGGGGCGCCGAAGCTGTTGAAGGCGTGCACGCTGCCCCTGACGGGGACGGGCGTCGTCAACCGGATCATCACCGACCTCGGCGTCTTCGACGTCGTGCCTGGCGGGCTGCAAATCACCGAACTGGCCCCGGACGTGACCGTGGAAGCCGTTCGCGCGGCCACGGACGCCACGCTCCTGCAGAGCCCGGGATTGCCGGTCTGAAGCGCCAAGTCCGAAAAACGCCCTGAACGCGGTCGTCGCTTCGACCAGGTCAAACAGGTTGGCGCAGTCGGTCAGGTCGTGACGGCGTCCGGATTGGGGGCGCTTCCTCTGCCCCGTCCTCGCGGGGGCGGCCACTGCCGCCCGTGAGGATCAGAAGCGCGACACCGCCGATCGCCGTGGCCTGGGACGAAAAGATCTCCAGCATGACGGCAAAGAACCAGGCGGGTAGGGGTGACACGCGCCCCGCCGACCCGCTCTCCCTTGCGAGTGCGACCAGCGACTGCGTGGCATCGGCGATCCTCGCCTCCAGCTCGGCGCGCCGTCTTGCCAGGCCAAGCTCGTTGCGGGCGTCGCGATAGGGTTTGTGGTCGGTTCGCCCGACCCGTTCCACCTCGGCCAGGTAGGCCTCCAGTCCCTCAACGGAGCGTATCTGCGCCGGGATCCCGTCAAGCTGGCGTCGCCAATCCTCGATCCGTGCCTCGATCAGCGGGCGCTCGCGCTCGGCCGCCCGGGCTTCGGCTACCCGGCCGGCCGCCGCGGTCTCCATGAACAGCCAGGTCCCGACGACGCTGGTCAGTGCGCCGGCCAGAGCGAAGATGAGCGCGCGACCGCCCTCGGCCCAGCGTCGCGCCCGCCAGTGCCAGTAGACGAAGGTAAACCCGGCAAACGAGGCGACCGAGGCGACGACGCCGGTCCACGCCCACACCCTGGCCTGCATCGGGTCATCGACCATCGCGCCAAATGCCTGATGGTTGGCAAAGCCCGACAGGCCCGCCGCCATGAGGCCTGCCATCAGAAAGACCACGGCGAAGAGGCCGATGAGCCAGGATTCGCGCCCCCTGGGATGCGGTCCGGGCGCTTGCTCGTCCGTCAGCGGCCTGGCGGACAAGGAGAGGGGGCCGCAGCGGGGCGGCGCCATGTCTGTCCCGCGCGTCTTCGCCGCCTCGGGGATCGTGTACGGCGGAACCGGAAAGGTCACGATCTCGCCCGGGGGATCCGTCGGCACGGGGCGGGTTGCGGGGCGCCGTGCGGCCTCCAGCGCCTTCAGCACAGCGTCGGCGGTAACCAGGCTGCCACACTCGCCGCAGCGCGCCACATTGGCGTTCAGGTCGGCGACCATGCGCCCGCTGCAGGCCTGGTCGTGGCAGGGCAACTCTGTCTCGCCATCCGCGTTCACCTCCAGCCCCAGCGCCGATACCCGATCCGCCCGGCGTCGAATGGTGAGCCCCGCATTCATTCCGTTAACGCTCCCCTTTTGTTCCTGCTTCGTACGTGTATTTTACGCGCCGCGCAACCCTCCGCGTCGACGAGTGGCCGCGCATCAGGGTGACGCAGGCCAATGCGATTGACAGGCGATTGCAAATTGCGGCTCTATTCCTGCCTGACGCCTCCGTCATACTCTGGCCATGATAGGCCCACAGGGCTGAGGCGTAACCGCCAAGGAGCGACCCGACGAGATGACACCCCGATCAATCGCGATCCCGAAAACCTGGAAAACGTTCAACCTGTCGAGCTTCTTCGCAGCCGTGCTCTATCCTCTCCTGGGTGTGGCGGCACTGGTGACGACCGTCAGTCTCGGTCTGGCGATGACGGAACTCACGCTGCACTGGTGGTACATGCCGCTGGGGATTGGCGTGGTTGCGCTGTCGATATTCGTCTGCAATCTGGGCATAGGGCCGATGCACCGCATCCTGCAGCACCGGGCCGGAGAGATGCGCTGGCCGGCACAGGTGCTGACCATGCTGAACCTGATCATCGCGATGCAGGGTGAAGTCCGTGCCTGGGTAAATTACCATTCCCAGCACCACCGGTTCTCGGACAAGCCGGGTGACCCGCACAATCCCTTCGAGTCGAAAAGGTGGGCCTGGATCGGCTGGATCCTGTTCCGCGACCGCCGCGACATGGACCGTCCCTTCGCGCTCTGGCTCCGCAACCAGCCTGTGGTGGTCTGGATGGACCGGTTCTACAATTCGATCTCGCTGATCGTGCACCTGGTGATTCCAGCCGCAATCTATGCGCTGGTCTGGGCTCTGGACGGGTCCCTGTTGCTGACCGCGATCCTTCACGCCTGCTTCGTGATCGGCCGGGCGATCCAGTTCCACGCGACCACCTATGGAATCAACGTGCTGGGGCATCTCAAGACGCCTGCCTGGCTAGACCATATGATCGGGCTTCTTACCGGCGGCGAGGCGTTTCACGACCATCATCATGACGAGCCGGTTTCAGCACTACATCGGCCGCGAAAAGGCGTTTGGAACCGGATCGTAGACTATAACGGCTCAATGCTTCTTCTATTCGAGCGTCTTGGCTGGGTCAGGGATCTGAAAATCGCGCCGAGATTCGCCTGATCAATTTGAGATCGATTTCAGGTATGAAAAATTTTGTCCAGAAAGTCACGTTTCTTGATCAAAAATAGATGCGAAATCAATTTTACGAGAAGCCGTAGTAACCTTTGCGGCGTTTGCGCGCAATTTTTTTGACCGACCAGTCGGGAACACCCCTTGTTTGACGGCGCGCTTGGGTGCATATCCATCACGACAGATATGTGTCGACCGTGCGTCGGCACGCTGTGACAGGCCTCCGCGTGCGTCCCCCCACCCAGCCTGCGGATGAGGCCTGTTGAGCCCGCTGGACACGTCCCCGTCCAGCGGGCTCTCTCATGTCTCGAGGTCAGATCGTCGGGCATTACGGCCAGTCGTAGACGTCTGGCGCGCAGTGGGCACGGTGCGATCGCCCGCGCCGGACCGGGGCGCGGGCGGGGGATGCTCACAGGGCGCACGCCGTCAGGGCGCTTCGTGCGGCCTGGGTCGCCGTTTTTAGGGCGTCGACCTGGGCGCGCTGCTCGGCCGACAGGGCCGGGACGGGGACAACCGTATCGTCGACCCGGAACGCCCGGATCTGCTCCCTCAAGGCTTCGGCATCGGCGTCGCCCTCTTCCATTCTGTTGAGCAGGTCCGAGAGTGAGGCCAGGGCGGCCTCGGGTAGGGCATCCCGGTCCACCAGGGCCGCATCGCTTGCGGCCTTGGCCGCGTCGGCTGCTGCCAGGGCTTCTTCGGGGGTCTGCAGTTTCTGAACGAGTGTCTGGAACCGGTCGTCGTCGAAGAGGGCGCCGGTCGTGGCCGTGATGTAGCCGCCATAGGCGGTCTGGTAGTGCATCATCAGCCCCGTGCCGAGCTGGTCATAGGCCGAAAGCGCCTCGTCGGCCTCACCGTCGCCGAGCGGGCGGAGGCTGTCGGCCACCGCCTGGTACTGGGCAGCCTGGCTGCCCGCCCGCACGGCGCACTGGGTTTTTGCCATGGCGGTGACCCAGGTTTCGGTTCCGCCGGGAATCACGATCGGGTCCAGTTGGGTCAGCGTCTGCCCCGTCAGCGCTCCGGCGAAGATGCTGTCGGCGTGTGCGCCCAGAGCCGAGGCCGCCGTGACATAGGTGCTTGCCGTCAGAAGACCCAGATTGAGCGCGGTCCGGCGCATCTTTACCGACTTGCCGCGCTGGGCATAGGCCGACGACAAGAGCACGCCGACATCCACCGCACTCGCCACGTCGCGAGGCATCTGGTTGAGCAGCGTGTCGATTTCCACCGCTCGCGCTGCCTCGTCTCCACGGTCGCGCTGTCCGACACCAGGGATCGCAGCGCAACCCGCGAGCGTGAGACAAAGACAGGCCGTGGCCCCGACAGACCACGGCCTTCTGGTTGAGTTGTTCGCCATTCTTACACCTCCCGCTAGCAAAGTCTGGGAGACAAGCCCGGCCAGCGGGAGTTGTAAAGGCGTATCAATCTACCTGGGGGCCATGCGGATGGCGCCGTCGAGGCGGACGTCTTCCCCATTGAAGTAGGCGTTGCGGCACATCTCGACCGCGAGCGAGGCGTATTCCTTTGGATCGCCGAGGCGGGCGGGATGCGGGACCTGCGCGCCGAGCGCCTGCTTCACGTTCTCCGGTGCGCCTTGCAGAAGCGGTGTGTTGAAGATGCCCGGAAGGATGGTGTTCACGCGGATAAGCTCACGCGAAAGATCACGCGCGATGGGCAGCGTCATGCCCACGACGCCCCCCTTGGAGGCGGAGTAGGCCGCCTGGCCGATCTGGCCGTCTTCTGCCGCGACCGAGGCGGTGTTCACGATGGCGCCCCGTTCGCCGTCCACCGGATCGAGCGTCAGCATGCCGGCGGCCGATTTCGCGATGCAGCGGAACGTTCCGACCAGATTGATCTGGACGATCAGGTCGAACTTATCGAGCGGGAAATGCTTGACCTCTCCCGTTTCCTTGTCGCGCGAGGCCGTCTTGATGGCATTGCCCGTGCCGGCGCAGTTGATCAGGATCCGCTCCTGACCGTTCGCCTTCCGCACGGTTTCAAACCCGGCATCGACATCCTCGTCAGAGGTCACGTTGACCTTCGCGAAGGTCCAGCCATGCTGGCTTGCGACCTCCTGGCCCTTCTCCTCATTGATATCGAAAATGCCGATCTTGACGCCATGTTCGGCGAGCGCGAGGCCCGTGGCATAGCCGAGACCCGAGGCCCCGCCGGTGATCACGGCGGAGACGCTGCTGTCGAGTTTCATGTGTAGTCCTCCCTTGAAGCTGCGCGACACCTGATCGATCTATAGAGCGAAACGAGCGGAGCCAATGTCTGACGCAAGGGCAATGTCGAATGAGGCGGCCGCGCCGGAAAAGGCCATGCTGCCTCTGGCGCTGGAGCGGAATGCGCGCACCACGCGGCGGCGCATGGTCCCGAAACTGTTGAGGGTTGCCGGCAGGCTGCCCTTCGCGGACGATCTGGCGGCCGCTTATTATTGCGCGATCGATCCCACCACACCGCGCAAGGCCAAGGCCGTCCTGTTGGCGGCGCTGGCCTATTTCGTCGTTCCGGCCGATACCATCCCGGACGTTCTGGCCGGCTTCGGCTTCACCGACGACGCCACCGTCCTCGCCACGGCGCTGGGCATCGTGGGCACCCAGATTCGCGAGCGCCACCGGCGTCGTGCCCGCCGTCTTCTCGGCCTGCCTGAGCCGCCGCCGGACGCCGAAAGCGGCCTGACGCAGGCGGACTGACGCCCACGTCGGTCGCCTTGCGCCAGATCGTGGCTTCAGGGTCGTTTGCTTCCAAAGGTCACTGTTCGTGAACGGGCCCGTTCGCTGCAGCCTTGCTTCGGGTTGGTTTGCGCTCGGCGCGCAGTCCTGAGTGCCTGGATCGTCTTCACCGCCAGGCGCGGGTCGCCTGGCAGGGCAGGCCTTGTTGGTCCGGGGCGCCATGCCGGTGTTGACAATGAATCTGGAAAACTAGATATCAAGATTTATGGATATAACGGCTGCCGTCACCGCGTTCTCCGCCCTCAGCCAGCCTTCGAGGCTGGAGATCTTCCGGCGACTGATTCAGGCCGGGCCTGTCGGAATGACGGCGGGCACGCTGGGTGAGGGGCTCGAGATCAAGCAGAACACGCTCTCGGCCCATCTGACGGTCCTTCGACATGCAGGTCTCATCCGCAATCGGCGCGAAGGGCGATCGATCCGGTATTTCGCGGATATTGACGGGCTGAGCGACTTTCTCTCCTTCCTGCTGCAAGACTGCTGTGGTGGGCGCGCAGAGCTGTGTCAGCCGCTGATCAGTGACATTGCCTTTGCCTGTTGCGCACAGCACGACATCGATGGGGAAGCGGAAAGATGCTAGACAGCCAGGACCGGCCGGCCGGCGCGATGGGCATGTTCGAGCGCTGGCTGACCGCATGGGTCGCCCTGGCGATGGCGGCCGGATTGCTCCTCGGCTCCGTGGCCCCTGGCCTCGTCGAGGCCGTCGCTGCCGCCGAGGTTGCCTCGATCAACCTCGTCGTGGCGGTCCTGATCTGGGCGATGGTCTTTCCGATGATGGTGGGTGTCGATTTCGGATCGGTCAGGGACATCGCCAGACAACCGCGCGGGCTTCTGATCACGCTGAGCGTGAACTGGTTGATCAAGCCGTTCACCATGGCGGCCCTTGCGGTACTGTTCTTCGAGCACGTCTTCGCCCCGCTGATCGAACCCGAGGATGCCGCGCAGTATATAGCGGGGCTGATCCTTCTGGGTGCCGCACCCTGTACGGCCATGGTCTT
This sequence comes from uncultured Hyphomonadaceae bacterium, assembly GCA_964492485.1. Classification (GTDB taxonomy): domain Bacteria; phylum Pseudomonadota; class Alphaproteobacteria; order Caulobacterales; family Hyphomonadaceae; genus UBA5336. Next base: position 48,226 of record CAZBKM010000009.1, read on the forward strand.
CGTCTGGTCGCAACTGACCCGTGGGGACGAGACCTACACGCTCGTGCAGGTATCGGTGAATGATCTGATCATGATCGTGGCCTTCGCGCCCATCGTCGCGCTTCTGCTGGGTGTGACGGAGATCCAGGTGCCGTGGGAAACGCTCGTCCTGGCAACCGTGCTCTATGTCGCCCTGCCGCTTCTCGCCGGCTATCTGACGCGCCGACATCTGGGCAGCGAGGCGCGCATTGCCGACTTCACGGCAAGGATCAAGCCGTGGTCCATGGTCGGGCTGATTGTCACCGTGATGATCCTGTTCGGCCTGCAGGGACGCGTGATCCTTGACCGGCCGCTCATCATTGCCCTGATTACCGTCCCCATTCTGATCCAGAGCTACGGAATCTTCGCGCTCGCCTATGCCGCTGCCTTTGCCCTGAAAGTGCCCCACCGCATCGCCGCGCCATGCGCGCTGATCGGTACATCGAACTTCTTCGAGCTCGCGGTCGCCGTGGCGATAAGCCTGTTCGGGCTGAATTCGGGCGCCGCGCTCGCCACCGTTGTCGGTGTCCTCGTCGAAGTACCGGTCATGCTGTCGCTGGTGGCCTTCGCCAACCGGACCCGCGGCCACTTCAAGGGGGCCTGATCCGATGGCTGGACCCCTGATCGATCCGGGCAGTCTGATGCCCATCGATCCCGCCCTGTACGCCGCACCGCATGATGATGGACATCCCCCGCGCATCCTGCTGCTCTATGGGTCCCTGCGTGCGCGATCCTATTCGAGGTTCGCGGCGGAGGAGGCCGCCCGGTGCCTTGACCGGTTCGGCGCCGAGGTGAGGATGTTCGATCCGCGCGGCCTGCCGCTGCCCGACAGCGAGGCCGACGATCATGAAAAGGTGGCCGAGCTGCGCGGCCTGGCGGCGTGGTCGGAAGGCATGGTCTGGTCGAGCCCTGAGCGCCATGGCGCCATGACAGGACTGATGAAGGCCCAGATCGACTGGATACCGCTGTCGCTTGGTGGCGTAAGACCCACCCAGGGCAAGACGCTTGCCCTGATCCAGGTTTGTGGCGGATCGCAAAGCTTCAATACGGTCAACCAGATGCGCGTGCTGGGGCGTTGGATGCGCATGGTGACGATCCCCAACCAGTCCTCCGTGCCGAAAGCGTGGAACGAGTTCGATGACGACGGCCGGATGCGAGCCTCGCCGCTCTACGCGCGCATCGTCGACGTGATGGAGGAGCTGGTGAAGTTCACCTATATGGTGCGTGGGCGTGCCGAAGGCCTCACGGATCGATACTCCGAGCGGATTGAAAGCGCAGCCGAGCGCGCAAGACGCGTGGAGCAAGATCGCCTGTAGCGCATTTTTAAGCGAAGTGGGCACCGGTTCGCGTCAGGAAAATGCGCCAAGACAAGACTCCAGCGCATTTTTAAGCGAAGTGGGCACCGGTTCGCGTCAGGAAAATGCGCCGGGGCCGGACCTCAGCGCGTTTTCACGGACGCGGATCGACCGAAATCTGCACCAGGCCCGAGAAATGAAGGGGTTTCCCCAGCAGGGGGCGATTCGCAAGACGCCGAGCATGCGTGCCCAATCAGGATCGTGCGGCGTCTTACAGTCGCTGTCTGCAAAACGGACAAATCGGGAAATGGCGCACCGGAGAGGATCAAACTGGGAACTCTTACAGTTTTGTTTTTAGTTAGAATCTCAGATCCTATCCCACCACAGTACTCTCGCAGCGTCTGCGATCAGGAAAAATGCAGTCACTCAGACGTGGGTCCCAACAGGTGTTCTTTGGCCCTTTGCAGCCACATGAGTTGATTTCTCGAATGTTGGCTCCCCGTATAAAAGCGGCCGTCACGTCACACGCCTCATGCACTTCTCCTAAACGCTGAGATTGGGATCAGTGATATTTCAGCTTCGTGTTGTGCAAATTGTAGATCCTCGCGCGCTATAACTTACTACAATAGCTTGCTGAAAAAACCAGGCTATTGAGCACGTCGAGACTGGAGTGAAGTCATGGTGCGGTCTTCTGCGTTGAGGTTGTGGAGTGTTCTATCATTTCTAGCGACCATAGCAGCTTTTCTCTCATTGGTGGAGAATTGGCATCTCATCGAGTGGAAGGGAGTTTTTGCTGCCATTACGGAGTTTTATCGGCGGCTGATGAATCCGTTGTTCGAGGTAGCCTACACTGTGTGGCAAGATCACCCGCTAGTACGACTGTTTCGCGTGGCGAAGTGGCCGATTTGGCTGCGTGACTTGTGGATTATAAGTCTGTTTGGGAGCGCGCCTGCAGCGATTGCACTGGTCTCATCAGTGTCAAACCGGCAAGAGGTTGAACCGGAAGAATCATTGTACTTTCGGCTCATCACAACAGCGATCCTGGGAGGTACCTTGTTAGGAATTCCATTGCTACTCATAGGAGCGGTGTTCCTACTTTGGCCCGCCAACTGGCTGAGGGTCATTCGATTTGTAGCTTCTAGCGGTGAAGACAGAGCAAAAAGTCTTGGTTCAATAGCGCATTGGTTAACTGTATTGCTCGTATATACAGTTGTGATTTTGGTGTTCTTTTTCTTGAACGAATTCACCTATAATTGATTACAAACAAAACCCGACGAGCGGAGGATAGATCTCCCAACATCCGATGAGTGGATCGCGAACATTAAGTATGTCAGTCAGAACATAATTCAGTACGAAAACACCAATCAAAAGAAGGCTAGCGTAACCTAGTACTGCCACAATTTTTTTCCAGAGTTCGCGCACGTCAGGGACCTCTTTGTTGAAGCTCTGTTTAGGGTCGTCCAGCATGCGTTGCTCCACAACGCGTAGGGTGCATTAGCCCCAAGCGCAACCAACCTTCATTGTCATATCAGTAGGTGGGCATCACTTCGCTCCACCAACCTTACAAAGAAATTCAATGACATTTCTCGACCTTCTTTGTCACTCCGTTTTATCTGATTGAATGTCCATTTCCGGCGAGTTTCGGTCAATTGTGCACTGTTTCGTGTTTGTCAGGTTTCGGTAAATTCGGACAGTCGTCACCGACGTCCAATCTATGTCCGGGGACATGGACGAAAAAGGTGCCATCTCTATCGGTTGGACAGGAAATGGCGCACCTATCAGGATTCGAACCTGAGACCTCTGCCTTCGGAGGGCAGCGCTCTATCCAGCTGAGCTATAGGTGCCGCTTGAGGGGCGTTGTTTAGGCGATGTGGGCGGCGAGCGCAATTGGTGGAGGGTGAATTCCGGGCGTCCGCCCCGCCCCCCAGCACCGCGCCCGTCGGGCAACCCCATGGATCGCCGCGCGCTCGGGAGACGGTGTATCGCAGCGCGGACTCTGGACGATCCCGGCGCAACGCGGCTAGACCGGCGCTGCATCCAGACGAGGCCGACCATGCCGCGAACGATCCGCCTTGCTTCGCTCACCCGCCTGGCGCCATGGATCCTGCTGGTCGGGCTCCTCTCGGGCCTTGCGGCCTGTAGCGAGGCACCGCCGCCGCCGGACCGTGCCGCCGCTGCGCTTCCGGCCGCTGACGCGGGTCGGCCGTCTGGCGATGCCGGCCAGGCGGACGATACTGCCGCCGCGCCGGCCGACAGCGAGGCGGCGTCGCCTGCAAACCGCGAGCTGCCCGGCGAGCCGGCCATGTGGCAGCTTGCTGACGCGGACACGACGGTTCACCTGTTCGGCACGATCCACGTCCTGCGCCCTGAAATCGACTGGCGCACCGACCGGTTCGACCGGGTCTTCGAGGCCGCCGATGCGGTCTATTTCGAAGCCGACGTGATGAGCCCGTCCGCCCAGGCGGACATCGCCACCCTGGTACGCCGCCGCGGTGTCTTCACCGACGGGCGCAAGCTGACCGCGCTTCTCGACGCCGAAGAGCGAGAACTGGTCCGGGATGCGATGCAGACCCTTGGCGTCCCGATGTCGGCCGTGGAGCCGATGAAGCCCTGGCTGGCCACGGTCCAGATGTCGACCCTCGCCCTGCAGGCCCAGGGCTACGAGGTGGAGAGCGGTGTGGAAACGGTTCTGACCGAGCGCGCCGAGGCGGCAGGCAAGACGCTGCGTTTCCTGGAGACCGCGGCCGAGCAACTCGACCTGATCGCCAGCGTGCCGGAAGACGACCAGGTCGCGTTCCTGGTCGCATCGGCGCGTCAGCTCGACGAGAACCCGGACCTGCTCGACGATCTGGTGGCCGCCTGGGCCAAAGGCGACGTGGCAAGACTGGGCGAGCTGATGTCCGATCCGGACCTTCTGGGCAGCGAGACGGTCCACGACCGGCTGATCGTGCAGCGCAACCGCAACTGGGTGGAGCAGATCGAGACCCTGATGGACGAGGAGGCCGGGACCTTCCTGCTTGCCGTGGGTGCAGGACACCTGGCCGGACCCGACAGCGTGCAAACCCTGCTGCGGGCCGAGGGCTACACCGTCGAAGGCCCGTGAGCCGGCCTCGGGATCGTTCTGTTGGCCAGGCTCGGCCTGGCCCGTGGCAGGTGGTCAGACGTTGAACCGGAAATGCAGCACGTCGCCGTCCTGGACCACATAGTCCTTGCCCTCGACGCGCATCTTGCCGGCCTCCTTGGCGCCGGCCTCGCCCTTGCAGGCGACGAAATCCTCAAACGGGATGGTTTCCGCCCGGATGAAGCCTTTCTCGAAATCGCCGTGGATGACCCCGGCCGCTTGCGGCGCCGTCCAGCCCTTGCGGATGGTCCAGGCGCGGGCCTCCTTCGGGCCGACCGTGAAGTAGGTGCGCAGGCCCAGCAGGTCGTAGCCGGCATGGATGAGGCGATCGAGGCCCGGCGCCTCCAGGCCAAGGGTTTCCAGGAAGTCGGCCCGTTCGTCGGCGTCGAGGAGGGCAAGCTCACTCTCGATCTGGGCGGAAATGACGACACAGGGCGCGCCCTCGGCCTCAGCATGGGCGACCACCCTGTCGGAATGGGCGTTGCCGGTGGCCGCGGCGGCCTCATCCACGTTGGCGATATAGAGCACCGGTTTGGCCGTGAGGAGCTGCAGCATCCGCCAGGCCTTCACGTCATCCTCGGGCACGTCGGCATGGCGGGCAGGCCGGCCCGCCTCGAGCTCCGCCAGGGCGCGGTCGATCAGGGCGATCTGGGCCTTTGCGTCCTTGTCGCCGGAGTTCGCCTTCTTCACCAGATTGGCCCTGCGCCGCTCCAGGCTTTCCAGGTCGGCGAGCATCAGCTCGGTCTCGACGGTTTCCAGGTCGGCAATCGGGTCCACCCGGCCGGACACATGCGTGATGTCCTCATCCTCGAAACAACGGAGCACATAGGCGATCGCGTCCGTTTCGCGGATGTTGGCCAGGAACTGATTGCCCAGCCCCTCGCCCTTGCTGGCGCCAGCCACCAGGCCCGCTATGTCGACGAAGTTCATTCGCGCCGGGATGATCTCGCGCGACGAGGCGATCTCCGCCAGCACCTCCAGGCGCGGTTCCGGCACGGCGACCTCGCCCACATTGGGCTCGATCGTGCAGAACGGATAGTTTGCGGCCTGGGCGGCGGCGGTCTGGGTCAGTGCGTTGAACAGCGTCGACTTGCCCACATTCGGCAGGCCCACGATCCCGCATTTGAACCCCATGTTCCGGCTCCCTCTGGCTAGGAACGGGCGGAATAGCCGGTTTTCGGGCGAAAAGACACCCGGTTTCGTCGCCTCGCGGCGGCCCGGCTGCATGGCAAACCCCGGTCTTTGCGCTATGCTGTCGGACAAGCCGGTCTGGGGGCGGCCTGCATGAAGTCCGATGTGTTCCTTGCCGCGACGCGGACCGATCGCAGCCGGGCCGATCTGATCGCCCGAAGGCTGCGTGCGGTGAAGCTGAAAGTGCGCTTCGACAAGGCACGAGACCATGCGACGCCGAGCGCGAAGGATCAGCGAGATCTCAACGAGGCCGATCAGGTGCTGGTCCTCTGGTCGGCGGCGGCCTGCGATCCGAACGATCCCGATTGCGACTGGATGTATGCGGTTGCCCGGAGTGCGCGGGCGCGCGGCGTGCTGGTGCAGGCCTCGCTCGACGGCACGCGGCCCGGAGACCCCTTCGATGAGGCCGACCCCTTCCGGTTCGACGGGCTGACCACGCGCACCTTGCCGGACGATTTGCTCAGGCTGGTCGACACGTTCGGTGCACGCCAGGGCCGAAGCGACCTTTCGGGCTGGCTGGCTCTGGCCACGCGCGACCAGGCCGGGCGCGAGGCCTGGATGGCGGCGCATCCGGACGATCCGATCGCCAAGGCGGCCCGCCGCAAGGCGACCGGAAAGGCTGCAACAGGCGCGACGACATCCGCGCCGGAGTCGCGTGCCGGAGCAGGGCAGTCTGGCGCGGCGGAGGCCGCGACAGCTTCCCCACCCGCAGGCAGCGCGGCGCCACCGCTCGCCCAGCGGCCGCCGCGCGAGCGGGTGGCGGCACGGCCAAACGTCACCCTTCGCCCGGCACCGGCGACGCCGCCCCCTCGCGAGCGGTCGACGCCTTTGACGCTCGGGACCATTGGGGTCGCGATCGCCGCCTTCTTCGTCCTTGCTGCGGTTCTTGGGGAAGCCGAACGCGCGCCACCCAGCGAGGAGGGGGCGCCGGCCATAGGCAACGCAGCGTTTCCGCTTCCCCTGCGCGGGGGACGCGATCCGGCTCGCGAAGTTCTGGAACCGGGGCCGATCCTTAACGATACAGGCCCTGCGCAGGCTGATCCGCCATCCCTGCAAGGCGACGACGGTGGGCCACCCGGCGAGCGGTCCGGCGATGGCGACCGCCCGGCGCCCGGCGAGCCTGAACCCTGACCCGGATGCCGGACGGCGACCGCTGGCGGCTCAGGATGGATCGGGTGTCGCGCGCGGGTCGCGTTTGGGAGCCGGCGCAAGGCGCAGGACTTCAGTCTGGTAGCGTTCGTCTTCGCCGGCCAGGAGATGGGGCAGGGCATCGGCGAGCGCGTCCAGAAGCGGCGCCAGCCAGTCCCGGTCGGTCTTGGCGAAATCCGACAGGACGAAGGGCATGACCCTGGCCTTGTCGCCGGGATGGCCAACACCCAGTCGCACACGCCGCAGCTCGCCACCAAGATGCTGGATCAGGGACCGCACGCCGTTGTTTCCGGAATGGCCGCCGCCGCGCTTCACCCGCACCCGGCCCGGGGCCAGGTCGATCTCGTCGTGGAAAACGGTGACAGCGCTTGCCGGCAGCTTGAAGAAGCGCACGGCGTCGGACGCTGCCCGACCCGTCTCGTTATAGAAGGTCTCGGGCTTGAGCAGGAGGACCCTTTCCGGCCCGCCGGGGCCGGTGACGGTACCCTCCGCCGCCTGTCCTAGGAAGCGCGCGCGCCAGGGGCCGAACCCATGGGCCGCGGCGATCCGGTCCATCACCATGAACCCGATATTGTGCCGGTTGCCGGCGTATTTGCTGCCCGGATTGCCCTGTCCGATCAGGATCTGCATGGCTGGCTCCTGCGGTCCCGGCACAGTGGTGTCGGATCGAGCACGGCCGGGGACGTATCAAGTGACGTGCTGAACCCGGGCTCGAAGGCCGTCCGCCCGCGCGGCACGCCAGCAAACATGAGTCCCCTTCGCCCGGTATCGGTCGGGCGGCGCCTCATGTCGATGGCGCCGCGCGGAGCCGCGAGCCAGGCCCGCGCCGCGCCCGAAGCGCCGGTCCTTCGTTTCACGCCGGACCGTCGCTTTACATCATTGGTCTTGCGCAAGTCTTCGTTCGCAACCGATCCCGTTTGCTCCGAGCTTGCTCTCTAGCCGTTATCCCCGTCCTTGTCAGAGCCGCCATCGCCACCGGTCCCGGCTTCGGACGGCACGTCCGCAGCCGCAGTGTCGTCGCCGCTGTCTGCTTCCGCGCTGGACGAGCCGCCGCGCCCTGCAATGGTCGCGATCGTGAAGTCCCGATCCGTGATCGTCGGCGTCGCATCTTCAGGCAGCTTGATGTTGGAGATCTTCACATTGTCGCCGATGTCGAGGGCAGCAAGATCGGCTTCCAGATACTCAGGAATATGGCCGGCGGGCACTTCCAGTTCGACGGCGTGCCGCACGACGTTGAGGCTCCCGCCGCGCTTGATGCCACGGCAGGTCTCCTCATTTAGGAAGTGCACCGGTACCTCGACCTTGATCCGCTGCCGGGCGCTGACGCGCATCAGGTCGATGTGCATCGGAAGATCGGTGACCGGGTGAAACTGGATGTCCTGCGGGATCACCATCTGAGGCTTCCCGTCCACGATCAGTGTCGCGGTGGCGGACTTGAAATGGCCGGTGTTGATGGCACGGATCACTTCGTTCCGCTTGAGGTTCACCGCAGCCGGCTTGCCGGAGCCGCCATAGACGACCGCCGGTACCATGCCGCGCCGGCGCGCTTCCCGCGCACCGCCCTTGCCGATGCGCTCACGGCTTTCCGCATTAAACGTGATGTTCGTGGACATGTCTCTCTTCCTTCGCCCTGAAGTCCGCCGGCGGGGGGTCCCACCGGTGACAGCCTGACACGCACGGCCTTGCGCCGCCGTTCGATCAAGGTCCGGCGTATAGGCATAGATGGTGCGGCAAAGCAACCGCTGGCCGGCTGGCGCGGGCACGCCATATCGCTGTCATGAACAGGCGTCTGACGGTCTGGTATGATGGCGCATGCCCGCTCTGCGTACGCGAGATCGCGCTGATCAAACGGCTCGATCGTCGCGGCCGGCTGGCGTTCGAGGATGTCAGCGGGCCGGACACGCCGCCAGATTGCCCCATCGACCGGGCCGACCTGCTGGCCCGCTTCCATGTCCGAACCCCGGCAGGCCGTGTCCTGTCAGGCGCCGCAGCCTTCGCCGCCATGTGGCGGGAAATCCCCGTACTGAGCCCGTTGGGGCACGTCGCGCGGATTCCGCCTGTCCTGTGGATGTTGGAGCGGGGCTATCGTCTTTTCCTGCGCGTCCGGCCACGGTTACAGCGCCTGATCGCGGGCTAGCGCATCTTCAACTCAATCGGAGTCAGTGAAGATGCGCCGTGTTTTTGTTCTTGAGCATTTTCTTAACGCGAACCGGTACCCACTTCGATCGAAAATTCTATAGGGCGCCGGTCTTTCGTTTCACTCCGGACCGTCGCTTTCCACCTTTGTTCTTGCGCAAGTCTCCGTTCGCAACCGATCCCGTTTGCTCAGAACGTGCTCTAATCGAAGAGCTTCGACACGCTTTCCTTGTTCGCTATCCGGCGAATGGCTTCACCGAGCAACGGGGCCACCGTCAGGATGCGCAGCTTTTCGGATGCGAGGTCCTCGTCACGGGGGCGGATGGTGTCGCAGGCCACCACCTCGTCGAGTTCCGATCCCTCGATCCGCTGGATCGCGTTACGGGAAAACACGCCGTGCGTGACATAGGCCGATACGGCGGTTGCGCCCTTTGATTTCAGCGCTTCGGCGGCATTGCACAGCGTGCCGCCACTGTCGCAGATGTCGTCGACCAGGATGCAGCGCCGGCCGCTGACATCGCCGACAATGTTCATCACCTCGCTTTCGCCAGCCTTTGGGCGGCGCTTGTCCACGATCGCGATCTCGCAGCCGAGCCGGCTGGCAAGCGCCCGCGCCCGAACCACGCCGCCCACGTCGGGCGAGACGACCATCAGGTCATTGAGATCGAAGCGCGAGCGGATGTCTTCTGCAAGCGTCGGCGCAGCGACCAGATTGTCCGTGGGCACGTCGAAGAAGCCCTGGATCTGACCGGCATGGAGATCGAGCGTCAGAACCCGGTCCGCGCCGGACGTGGAGATCAGATTCGCCACGAGCTTGGCCGAGATCGGGGTCCGTCCATCCGTCTTCCGATCCTGGCGGGCATAGCCGAAATAGGGCAGCACCGCGGTGATCCGCTGGGCGGAGGCGCGGGTCAGCGCGTCCAGGCAGATCAGCAGTTCCATCAGATTGTCATTCGCCGGATACGACGTGGACTGGATCACGTAGACGTCCTCGCCCCGGACGTTCTCGGAGATGCGGACGAAAATCTCGTTGTCGGCGAAGCGCTCAATGCGGCGTTCGGTCAGGGGCAGGTCGAGATAGTCCGCGATCGACTGGGCGAGCGGCAGGTTTGCATTGCACGCGATGAGTTTCATGGGGGGCGATTCCGGCATGGTCTGGGCTCTGGCTGTCACGCTTGTGTCGCAGAAGTTCGCGAGTCGCAACGCGCTGCCAGGCGAAAATCCTGCGTGGTCAGGCCTTGAGCAGGATGACCGATGCATTTCGGCCATAGTCGGGTTCTCCGGCATGGGTGCGGCGGCGGTTGGAGAAATAGTCGTCGCAGGCGGTGCAGGTGTCCGGGCCCACGCACTCCACGGCACCAACGCCTGCCCGCACCAGTCGGTTCCGGAGGAAGCCGGGAAGGTTGAAGTGCCAGCGGTCGCCCTTTCCGGGATGAAAGAGGGCATCGCTCCACGGCGCGCCGTCCAGGAACCGGTCCCGGAATTCCGGCCCGACCTCATAGCTTTCGACCTGGATACAGGGACCGATGGCCGCAGCGATCCGGCCGGGATCGGCACCGCGCGCCACCATCGCGTCGAGCGCGGCCTCGGCGACGCCTGCCAGCGCACCCTTCCACCCGGCATGGACGGCGGCGATCACGCCTGCCACGGGATCGGCCATCAGCAACGGGGCGCAGTCGGCGGTCAGGACGCAAAGCGCCAGACCCGGGCGGTCGGTGACCATGGCATCGGCCTGTGGCGGCCGATCCCAGGGGGCCGTTGGCTGGATCACATCGGTGCCGTGTACCTGGTGACAGGACAGGAGCGCGTCGGGTCCGGGTGCGCCGATGGCGGCCGCGATCCTGGCGCGGTTGGTTGCCACGGCGTCGGGACGATCGCCGGAGCCGGGTCCGGCATTCAGGCTGGCGTAGATCCCGGTCGAGACGCCCCCACGTCGCCCGAAGAAGCCGTGGGCGATGGCTGGGAGCCCGGCGAGCCTCGGGCTGACATGATGGGGCAGTCGGGTCATTCTTGCCTGGGGTCCTGAACTGAAGCGTGCCCCAGGCCGGCGGGCGGTGGCAGGCCCGGCGAGGAGAGGCAGACCGCCTTGAAACGGGTGCCCATCTGGGCCGGATCCGACAGGCTGGCCGCGCCCGCATGGAGCGTTTCGGCCTGGTCTGGATTGGCCGCTATGAGTTGGTCGAGGCGGGCCTGCAGACCGAGCGACAGGAGGAAAGGCCCCTGGGCGAGCGGGCCCGCCACGTCGAGGCCCGCGCGGACGGCCAGTCGCGCCAATCGAGAAAAGTCCACGTCCACGGTGAGGTCCGAGGCGCCCGGCGCGGCGAGCGGATCGATCTGGCGTCCGTCGCGAAAGGCACGCAGCGTGTCGCCAGGCGCACGGTCGGCAGGCCCATAGTCGATGAACAGTGCCCGAAACGGCGCGGGGCGCGCCGCCAGCGTGGCGATCACTGTCTCCAGCCCAGGCTGGACGTCGATCTCGGCTCCGTCCGACGGTGTGGAAGCTGGCGCCTCGGCCTGGTCGATCGCCAGCCCGAAGACGAGCTCGTTCATAGGCGACAGTCCGACCACGCGTTCGCGCCAGATGCCGGCGTCGCGCACGAACTGGCGGGCGGGAAGGCAGTCGAGATACTCGTTGCCGATCAGGATCATGGGACCGTCCGGAAGCGCTTCCAGCCGCCCCACATGGCGATGGTCGTATCCCGCCAGCGCGGCGGTCTGCTGCCGGCGCAGGACCGGGCTGGGCTCGACCAGAACGAGGTCGGCGGCCTCCAGCAGGTCCGGCGCAACCGACAGGGCACGCAATGCGTCGGCCATCAGGGTGCCCCGACCGGGCCCCACCTCCGCCAGGGTGACCGGGGACGGACGGCCGAGCGCCGACCATTCATGGGCTGCCCAGAGGCCCAGAAGTTCCCCGAAGATCTGGCTCGTCTCCGGCGCGGTCCGGAAGTCGCGCGCCAGGCGCGGCCGGGTGGCGTAGTAGCCCGCGCGGGGATCATGCAGGCAGAGCCCCATATAGACCGAGACCGGCTGGGGTCCTTCCGCAGCGATCAGATCCTTGATCCGACGCTCCAGGGTCATCTGGCCAGGCTCACCGGGCGGTCGCATGTGGCGGCGTGCGGAGCCCCTTCCAGACAAGCCATGCGCCGCCGATCCACATAGGCAGGGACAGAAGCATGCCCATCGTGATGCCCAGGGGCAGGAAACCGATATGGGCATCGGGCTCACGGAAGTGTTCCGCGATCGAGCGGCCGACCCCGTAGAGCAGCAGGAACAGGCCCGCCGACAGGCCCGGCCGGGCCAGTGCCCGGGCCTGCCAGACCAGCACCGACAGGACGATGAAGGGGATCAGCCCTTCAAGCACGGCCTCGTAGAGCTGGCTGGGGTGACGTGGCATTTCGTTTCCGGTGTAGACCCAGCGCTCCGCCTGCCAGTCATAGGCGCCCGGGGCGGCGCCCACATTGGCCTCGGGAAACACCATGCCCCAAGCGCTGTCGGTGTGGCGGCCATAGAGCTCGGCGTTGATGAAATTGGCCAATCGGCCGAAGAACAGGCCGATCGGCGTGACGACGCCGGCGATGTCGCCGATCGTCATCAGGCTGACGCCGCGCCGGCGGGCCACGATCAGGATCGCGATGGCCACGCCGATCAGACCGCCATGGAAGGACATGCCGCCCTCCCATACGCGCAGCAGCATCATGGGGTCCGCCGCGATCCGGTCCGGCTGGAAGGGCACCTGGTAGAACAGGATGTAGCCAAGCCGTCCGCCCAGGATGACGCCCAGGGTCGCATAGAAGAGCAGGTCGTCGATATCGGTGCGGCTTGCCGGCGCTGTCCCGCCGAACAGGTGCGGCCGGTTGACCAGCACAAGCGCATAGCGCCACGCCAGCAACAGGCCGACGATGTAGGCCAGGGCGTACCAGCGAACGGGAAACTCACCGAGCCCGAGGAAACCCAGGTCCAGTGTCACGGCTGCCGGGCTGATCTCCGGAAAGCTCAGGGCGGTGGCGATTAGTGACATCGGACTTTTCCCATGGCGGCTCAGGCCCCATTTGCTATGGCAGGGTCGTGTGTCATTCCGGCGAAGGAGTAAACCCATGGCGGGACCGAATCCACTGCTCGACGACCTGGCAGGTCTGATGACCGGTGCCATGGGCGCGGCCCGGGCCGCCGGGGAGGAGGCGCGCACGGCCATGACGGCGCGGTTGCGCGACGCCGTGGCCGACCTGGACCTGGTCGAGCGCGACGAGGTCGAGGCGTTGCGCCGCTTGACGCTCGACGCCATTGATCGCATCGAGGCGCTGGAGCGTCGCCTGGATGCGCTGGACACCCCGTCGGACGACGCCTGAGGCGCGGGCATTCCACGACAGATCGCACCCGGCCGCTTGCCGGGACCCGGGTGCATGTTAGCGTGCGCCCACCGTGGCCCCTGGCCATGTTGATTCGGAGGGTAGAACCATGACCCCGGACCGGTATCAGGAGATCGAGGAGACGCTCGAAGCGCTCGATCTGATCGAGGAATATCTCGAGACCAATGGCTGGCAGCACGAGCGAGAGGATGACGACGCCGTCCAGTGCATCGTGCCGTCGCGCTGGGGCGATATGGGCGGGCTGTTCGCCTATCGCGACGAGCCACCCGCCCTGCATGCTTCCGTGACGCTGGACATCAAGCCGCAGGCAGCCAAGCGCGGCGCCATCGCCGAACTGGTGATGCTGATGAATGAAAGGCTCTGGCTCGGTCACTTCGACTATTGGGCAGACGAGGGGGTGATCCTGTTCCGTCATGCGCTGCCTATGCTGGAGCGAGAGACGCCAAGCGGCGGCGAGATCCGTTCCGTGATGGCGGCGGCGGTGGACGCGATCGACCGGTTCGTTCCGGCCTTCAATTTCGTGGTCTGGGCCGGAAAGTCGCCCCGGGAAGCGGTGGACGCGGCCCTCTTCGAGACGGTCGGCGAGGCCTAGCGCGGCGGCATTCGCCCGCTTCGCCATGGGGCGGGCAGCCTTCGAAAGGACAGGTGAGATGCCGGAAGACATCCGGGTTCTGTTCGGCGCCGGCCGTATGGGGGGCGCGCTGGCCGCTGGCTGGCTTGCGCAGGCGGACTCCGTGGCGCCGGTGCTGGTCGAGCCGAAGCCGTCCGAACAGGTGCGGGCCTGGGCGGCGGCCGGGCAGGTGCGTCTCAATCCATCGCCGGAGCCGGCCGGGACCCTGGTCATTGCGGTCAAACCCCAGGTGTTTCGGGCGCTTGCGGGCGACATCCGGGCGTGGATCGGTCCCGACACGCGGGTCATTTCGATCATGGCCGGCCTTCGCCTGTCGCAGATCGCGCAACGGCTGCAGACGGATCGTGTAGTGCGCGCCATGCCCAACACGCCAGGCGCCATTGGCCGGGGCGTTGTGGGGCTCAGCGCCGGCGATGGCGCGAGCGACGCTGACCTAGCCGCAGCGCGCCGCACGCTGGAGCCGCTGGGCCTCGTGGAAGGGCCGATGAGCGAATCCCATCTGTCCGCCCTGACCGCCGTGTCCGGTTCCGGACCCGCCTATGTCTTCCTTCTGGCGGAGGCATTGGCCATTGCGGGCAAGGCCGAGGGCCTGCCGGCCGACCTGGCCGAGCGCATCGCCCGGGCCACCGTGATCGGCGCAGGAGAGCTCATGGCGCAGTCGGATGAGGCGCCCGCGGAGCTGCGACGCGCCGTCACCAGTCCAGGCGGGGTCACGGAGGCCGCGCTGGACATCTTGATCAATGAGGGCGGGCTGCCATCTCTCATGCGGAAAGCCGTCAAGGCGGGCATCGCCCGTGACCGGGCCCTGTCAGACGCAGACGGTTAGGCACAGACGCCGGGAAGGACTCCATGGCCCCGCAGGAAGATGTGATCAAGGCCGGCCTGAAGGCCGCGCTGGACCTGGCGGCCGAAACGCCCTGGGCGGACCTGCGCCTGTCCGACATTGCGGCGCGGGCAGGACTGCCGCTGGAGGCGTTCCACGGGACCGGCGGCAAGGCCGCACTGGCCGATGCCGTCGAGGCGCTGTTCGACCCGGCCATGTCGGCCGAAGGCATCGACCCGGAGGACTCGCCGCGCGAACGCCTGTTCGATGTGATCATGCTGCGCTTCGAGGCGATGGAGCCCTACCGCGCAGGCCTCGTTTCGCTCATGGCGTGGCGGCGGCGGGCCCCCGTCGCGCGCGCCAGACTGGCGCTCGCCCGTCAGAGAACGGCGGAATGGGCCCTGGTGTCGGCCGGACTTGACGGTGAACGGGAGCTGCCGCTGGCCGTGAAGGCCTTGGCGCTGGCGGTGGTGCTGGAGCGGACCGAGCGGGCCTGGCAGGGCGAGACGGATGCCGGCTTGGCCCGTACCATGGCCGCGCTCGATGAGGGTCTCCGCACTCTGGAAAAGCGGCTGGCCCGTCTTCAGGGTCTGCGCGGGCGCCGCCGGCAGGCCCGCGACGCGGCGGACACGCCAGCGCCCTCCGAACCCCGCGCTGGAGACCCTTCGGAGATGACTATGCCGGAAGCCGGAGACGGGCCCGCAGGCCCCCAAGGGGAGACACCTCGAGCCTGACATCTCCGCCATGCGCGCGGGCGGTGTCACGCGCGAGCGCGAGGCCAAGGCCGGTGCCGGGCTTGTTCTGTGACCGGCTCCCGTCCAGTCGCGTGAACGGCCGGAAGGCGTCCTCGATGCGGTCCTCGGGAATGCCCGGGCCATTATCGTCAACCAGGATTTCCGCCGCGTGGGGGCCGTGCAGCATGCGCACCTCGACCTGGTCGCCATACTGGCAGGCATTGGTGATCAGGTTGGAGATGGCGCGCTTCAGCGCCAGGGGGCGTGCCAGGAGCTCCACTTCGGGCAGGGGCGAATGTAGGATCAGCCCGGCATGGTGGCCCGCCGCCTCGCGCAGGAGGGCATGGAGGGCGACCGGCTCGCGCGTTTCCACCTCCTCGCCGCGAGCGAAGGCGAGGTACTCGTCCAGCATCGCGGCCATCTCGTCGAGATCCTGGCGGGCCGCGCGAACGTCGGGGGTTTCCTCGAGCATGGCGAGCTGAAGCTTCAGGCGCGTGAGCGGCGTGCGCAGGTCGTGGCTGACCCCGGCCAGAAGGGCCGTGCGTTGTTCCGCGAAGGCGGTCAGGCGGCGTTTCATGTCGATCACGGCGCGTGCGGCCTCGCGCACCTCCGTGGCGCCACTCGGCCGGAAATCGCTCAACTCCTCGCCTCGGCCATAGGCTTTGGCCGCCTCGGCCAGGTTCAGGATCGAGCGGACCTGATTGCGCAGGAATCCCAGCGACAGCATGATCAGGACAAGGGTCGACAGGATCACCCAGACCACGAAGATGTGGCCTGTGGTCGAGAAGGTCCGGTCGCGTTCCACAATGAACCGGTAGATGCCTAGCGCCCCCTCGACCCGGATCTCCACATGGCCGGGGCCCGCGCGGTCGAACCAGAACGCTCGGTCGAGATGCGCATCGAGTTCGTTGCGCAGTATGGTGTCCAGGGGTGTGAACAGCCAGGTCGGTTGGGTGTCTGGGAGGGTGCCCTCGGGGTCGAGATCGAAATCGATCAGGAGATACTCTTCCGCCAGGTCGCCGATCTCGCGTCGCCGCTCCGGCGTCTGCTCCACATCCTGGATGATGAAGGCCAGCGACGAGGCGATGCCCTGGCTGAGCTTGCGGGAGGTCTGTCGCCAGTGGCTGTCGTAGAAGACGTAGGTCGAGGCCGCGAGGAGGAGGATCACGGGCAGGACGGCGATCAGGACGCTGCGCGGATACAGGCCCCGCGGCATGATGTCTCGCAGTCGGAACGGCAGGACGCGACCCATCGCTCAGTCGACCACGAGCCGGTAGCCGATCCCGCGCACGGTCTGAAGGTGCAGGGGCTGCTTGGGGTCGGGTTCGATCTTGCGGCGCAGCCGGGTCACCTGGACGTCGACGGACCTCTCCAGACCGGCCGAGGCGGCCTTCGCCAGTTCCGAGCGGCTGACGGGTTCGCCCGGCGTGGCCGCCAGTCGGATCAGGAGTTGGACTTCCGCTTCGGTCAGGCGGATGCGGCTGTGACCGTCCGACAGTTCGCCCCTTTCGGGGTCGAAGACGAGGCCCGAAAGGGCAACGGCGGCGGGGCCGTCGTCACGCGCCGCACGGCGCAGGATGGCGCCCACGCGCAGGCCCAGTTCTTCCGGCTCGAAAGGTTTGGCGAGATAATCGTCCGCACCCGCGCGCAGCCCTTCGATCCGATCGCCGGTCAAGCCTCTCGCCGTCAACAGGATCACGGGAACGTCCAGCCCGTCGGTCCGCAGCGCGGAGAGAAGCGACAGGCCGTCTTCGCCCGGCATCATGATGTCGAGGATCGCCAGATCGAAGGCGAGCGTGCCCATCAGGCGGCGCGCGGCGGCGGCGCTGTCTGCCCCGGTGACACGGAATCCCCGCGCGATCAGGTAGCGTTTCAGAAGCTCCCGGATCCTGTTGTCATCATCGACGATCAGGATGTGTGCCCCGCTCATCGTGCCAGCGCCTCCAGCACGGCCCGTGCCCCGGCAACCTGCTGGGGACCTGCTTCACGATAAGCCTGTTTGAGCGTTTCGCGCATGGCCTCGACCACGGGGCGCAGGACCGCTTCGCCCGCCGGCGAGAGATACAGGTTCCGCCGGCGCGCATCACGGGCATCGCGGTCGCGACGGATCAGCCCGCGCTGGTCCAGCGTGCCGAGCAGGCGAGCCAGGGTCGGCACGGTGGCACCCAGATGGCCTCGAAGTGCCGCAACGTCCTGGCCGGGCAGGAACCGGATGGCGAGCAGGACCTGGAGTTCCGGCTTGCCGAGGCCCGCGGTCTCGCGCCCGGCTTCGGCGGCCCGGCCAAGTGCCCGCTCGCCGGCCAGGATCAGGCCCACGCCCCGCTCCAGTTCCTCATCGCGCAGGTAAAGCCGCGGGTCGACCGGGCTGGACCCTTGATCTGCGCCGGTCGCCCTCGAGTTGACTTCGTTTGCCATCCTTCCAGAATGCCGGTGTAACGTCACAAAATTCAAGCGAGGACCGCCGCGTCATGGCCCTGATCCCCTTCAACGACCGCGATGGATACATCTGGATGGACGGCAGCTTCGTGCCGTGGCGGGAGGCGAAGGTCCATGTGCTGACCCATGGCCTGCACTATGCCTCTGCGGTGTTCGAAGGCGAGCGGGCCTATGACGGCACAATCTTCAAGTCGTATGAGCATTCCCAGCGCCTGGCCGCCTCGGCCGACATATTGGGGTTCAGCCTGCCGTGCAGCGTCGATCAGCTCGAGACGGCGAAACAGGAAACGCTGGCACGTGCGGGTCTCGGATCGGCCTATATCCGCGCGATCGCCTGGCGTGGCGCGGAGATGATGGGCGTCTCGGCCCAGCACAACACGATCCATCTGGCGATCGCGGCCTGGAACTGGGGCGACTATTTTGCCGACAAGATGGCCGGCATCCGTCTGACCAATGCGAAATGGAAGCGCCCGTCGCCGGAGACGGCCCCATGCTTTGCCAAGGCGGCCGGGCTCTACATGATCTGCACCCTCTCCAAGCATGCGGCCGAGAAGGAAGGCTACGCGGACGCCCTGATGCTCGACTGGCGCGGTCAGGTGGCTGAGGCGACCGGCGCCAACATTTTCTTCATCAGGGACGGCGTGATCCACACGCCGACGCCGGATTGCTTTCTGAACGGTATCACCCGGTGCACCGTGATCGACCTGGCCCGCGCGCGCGGCTACGAGGTCGTCGAGCGCGCCATCTTCCCCGACGAGCTGCCCACCTTCTCGGAGTGCTTCATCACAGGCACGGCGGCGGAGGTGACACCGGTGCGCGAGATTGCGGGCCAGACCTTCAAGCCGGGCGACATCACCGAATCGCTGATGGACGACTTTTCCCGGACCGTGCGCGCGCCGGCTGCCGCTGCGGCCGAATAGGGCCGTTGACCGCGTCCGGCTCCGTTCGCTTCAGGGGTTCAGGGCTGCACCACTTGGCGCATGTCCCCGCTGATACCCTTGATGCGAAGCGGTGCCCACGTCGCTTGAAAATGCTCTGACCGGCGTCAGCGAACACAATCCGGCAACCCGGTCCGCCGAAGCCGAAATCGGGCAAGTGGGCAAGTGGGCAGCACCGGGCGCGGGCGTTCTGAGTGCATGCCAGGGTGCGCACATCGGACGCAGCGGCGCTCGACTTATCCACAGGTTGTAGACGGAAAACCGAAAAAAAACCCAGAAAACGGATGCGGACCAAAAAATTAAATTGTAAGTTGAATTCGCGCCCGGTGACGGGGGAGGGTTCTGGACCACGCCTCGGACCTTGACCCACCACGCACCCCCAGGACCCGGCGCAGCCGACACCCCGTCCCACCGGGGTGCGTGGCTTGCGGATTGGGTCGATAGCCGCCACCCGAAAGGGGCGACCGATCCGCGCACCGCTCCGTCCGGCGCCGCTGCTCTCCTTGCCGGACGGAGTGGTGCCTTGCCCAGTCTTGCCTGGCCTGAAGGAATCGACGCCAGAGCCTGTGCCCGGGTCTATTTGTTCGGCTGCGGCGTGATCCGCAGATAGGGCTTTACTTCGGTGTAACCCTTGGGAAACAGCCGCTTGATCTCCTCCGGATCGGTGACCGAGGGGACGATGATGACATCGTCGCCGTCGCGCCAGTTAACCGGGGTGGCCACCTTGTAGCCGTCGGTGAGTTGCAGGCTGTCGATCAGTCTCAGGACCTCGTCAAAGTTCCGTCCGGCGGACGGCGGATAGATGATCGACGCCCGGATCTTCTTTTGCGGATCGATCACGTACACCGCCCGTACCGTCACCTTCGGGTCGGCGTTCGGGTGGATCATGTTGTAGAGGGTCGCGACTTTCCGGTCCGGATCGGCGATCATCGGGAAGTTCATGACGGTGTTTTGCGTTTCTTCGATGTCGGCGGCCCAGCGCTTGTGGTCTTCCAGGCTGTCGGCCGAAATGGCGATGGCCTTCGCATTGCGCTTCGCCAGTTCGTCCTTCAGCTTCGCGGTATAGCCGAGTTCGGTCGTGCAGACTGGCGTGAAGTCGGCCGGATGGGAGAAGAAGACCGCCCATTGGTCGCCGACCCAGTCGTGGAAGCGGATCGGGCCGTCGGTGGTCTCGGCCTCGAAGTCGGGTGCGGTGTCACCGAGAAGTAGGCTCATGGGTTTGCTCCAAGGCTTGATATCCGCCAAAAACTTGGCTCCTAGAGCGGGAAGCGCAATCCGTTCCGCGCTGAACTGCGCTATCAGTTTCTCTAAGTCGCCAAGGTCGGTTCGCCCATGAAACGCCTGATCCTCCTGCGCCATGCGAAGACCGAGCCCTGGCACGAGGGGATCGACGACCATGGACGCGCGCTCACCGACCGCGGCCATCAGGATGCCCGGCATGTGGCGGAGGCCCTGCGGCAGCGCGGGTTCGTCCCAACCTGTGCCCTGGTCTCCACGGCGCGCCGCGCCCGTGAGACCTGGTCCGTGGCCGCGCCGATCCTGTCGGCGGCGCGTGTGGAACTGGCCGACGACCTCTACCTTGCCTCGCCGGACATGATCGAGGACGTGATTGCGCGCGGCGAGGCGACGGACACGCTCATTGTCGTTGGGCATAATCCGGGCCTCTACGACCTGGCCTGTCGGCTGTTGCGGCGGGGTGGAAGCCTCGACGAGGAAGCCGCGAACCGGTTGTGGGAGAAGTTTCCCACCGGATGCGCGGCGGTGTTCGAGGCAGAGACGGACGTGCCGCTTTCTGGAGGCCGCTTCCGGCTGGTCGCCCTGCTGCGGCCACGCGATCTGGGGGGCGGCCGCGCGGCCTGATCCGGGCGCGGGATATCGAGCCACCGGCCTGTGGACGAGGCGGCGGGGTTGGCCGCCTCGTCGGGACGGGCGTTAGGATAGGCGTTGCGCGTGGAGTGCGCTGAGCGCGTCGGCGTCGATCTGTGCGATCGCCCGGTCCAGGGCCTCGCGGGCGCAGGCGCGGCTCGCCGCCGTGCGCTGTTCGATCAGGCCGATTCCGTCATCCCGGCAGGCCCGGTCGACCTTGCGGGCGAGGGCCTCATAGACCTCGACTGCGGTGTCCGGATTTTCCACATCGACGCGGTCGTAGCTGAAGCGGAAGGCGAAGGGTCCTGCCTCGCGGGCATCCCCGGCACTGGCCGTCAGCGGTGCGATGGCGACGGTAAGGGCGGAGAGGCCTGCAAGCAGGGCGAAACGGGGGGCGCGGATCATGACAGTCCTCCTTGTCAGTGCGCGGGTCTAGTGAACGTTGCGGCGGGTGTTGCGGCGGCGGCGGGCCACCAGAAGCGAGGGCCGCGCCGCCTCCCGGCTGTGGAGGGCCGGCAAGGCGGCGGGCGGGCTGGCATGTGCGGTCTGCGGCGTCATGGGTCTGGTCCTGTATTGTCCGGTCGGAGCCGTGCGTGTGGCCGGCGTCGTCTGCGCCGGTGCTTATCGATATACGATAAGACTTATTGAAAAGCAATAAGCCAATATCGAAAAACGGCAAAAACGGCGCTCGGCCCCTGCCAAGGCATTGTTGTTTTTCGATAAAAACTTTCAGTCCGGGGACCCGGCGCTGCGCCGGCATCGCGCGGAGCAGTAGACCACCCGGTCCCAGTCCCGCGCCCATTTCCTGCGCCAGGCGAAGGGCCTTCCGCACACCGGGCAGGTCTTGGACGGCAGGTTGGCCTTGCCGGGCTGCTGACCGTTGGCATTTCGGGGCATGGGCGGGTCTCCGACGCTGCGATGGAGGATCGAGTTTGAAGCAAACCGGCCCGATTGCGAACGGAGACTTGCGCAAGGACAAGGTCCTGAAGCGATGGCCCGGATTGAAACGCAGGACCGTCGTGGCAGGCAGGCCGCATTCCGCGCCATCAAGGTCTGGCACGGGCGCGCCGGCACGCTATCTGCTCGCCGGCAAGGTGGCGTCAGGGAGAAGGCGGAATGCAGATCATGATCGTCGGGGCGGGCCTGGCGGGTCTGGCGGGTGCCCGGCGCCTTCACGCCGCCGGCCATGGGGTCACCCTCTTCGACAAGGGGCGAGGCCCCGGAGGTCGGCTGTCCACCCGACGGGCGGAGACACCGCTCGGGACGTTGGGCTTCGACCATGGCGCCCAGTATCTGCCGGCCACGAGGGAGTCGTTTGCAGACCTGCTCGCATCACTGGAGGCGGCGGGCATCGTGGCGCGGTGGACGGGGCGGATGGTGGAGCGCGTTCCCGGGGGGCTGGTAGAGTCCGTCTCCGAGACGCCCCGCCATGTCGGCGTGCCGGGAATGAATGCCGTGGTGCGGTATCTGTCTGAGGGGTTGGGAGTCCATTGGGGGCAGCGCATCACGGCTCTGCAGGGTGGGCCGGGCCGGCTGCATGCGCTGCTTGAGACGGGTGATACCGTCGGCCCGTTCGACCAGGCCGTGGTGGCGGTTCCGGCGGAACAGGCCGGCGACCTGCTGCGCCCACTGGCTCCTGCGCTTGCGGTCAAGGCCGATGCCGTGGCGTCCGCGCCCAACTGGACCCTGATGTTGGCCTTTGAGCAGCGCGTGTCGGTGGCCTTCGATGGTTGTCGCGATCGGACCGGCGCGCCGCTGGCCTGGCTGGCGCGCAATGGCTCGAAGCCGGGCCGCACGGACACGGAAGCATGGGTGGCCCAGGCCTCCACCGACTGGTCGCGTGCGCATCTGGAGCGCAGCCCCGATGAGGTTGCCAAGGAGCTGACGGCGCAGTTTTGTGCGCTGACCGGCGCGCCGGTGCCGGTTCACGCCGTCGCGCATCGTTGGCGCTATGCGCAGGTTACAAGGCCCGTCGGCGTTCCGTCAGTTCATGATCCGGAGGCGGGGCTTGGGGTCTGTGGCGACTGGTGCCTTGGCCCGTTGGCCGCGGACGCCTGGGAGAGCGGCGAGGATCTGGCCCGGACGCTGCTTTCGATCTGAGGCAGTTTCCCAGCGACGGATCGGCTTGCGAAGGGCGACGTGGGCAAGAACCAGAACCCGAAACGAGGGCCTGGCGCGAAACGAAGAACTGCTCCTTAAGGTAGAAATACTGCTTCTGGTTGCTGGAAGAGGTCCCATGTTTCGCCCTTGGGTCGAGACATGGCGGCGGGCAAAACCAGACGGCGATCCGGATTGGCCGAGGCGGCGACGCCGTGGAGCGGCGAAGCGACCGTTTCGGCGCGGGCCTGGCAGCCTTACGATGCCGCCCGAGAGGTTCTGTCGCCCGGCCAGGCCCGGAGGCTTCGGCAGGGTCTGGCACTATTGGCGCCTTTCGCGTTCCTGCAGCCGGTCTGCCTTCTGGGCGGCTGTCTCGTTGCGGTGACCGTGCTGCTTCTTGTCGGGCTGGGTTGGCGCGCGACGCTGATCGCAAGAGGGCTTCGCCTCAGGCGGCGCACCGTTCGGCCCGGCGTGCGGATGGCGTCAGAGACGGCGGCCCCGCCTTCGAGTGCGGCGCGCGCCGCCTGGCCGACCTATACGCTGCTCGTGGCCCTCTATCGGGAGTCGGCTGCGCTCCCTGGTCTTGCCGCCGCGCTGAACCGGCTTGACTGGCCGCGCGACCGCCTGGAGATCCTGCTCTGTGTGGAACAGGATGACCGCGCCACACGCAAGGCAGTCGATCGCTGCGCCTGGCCCCTTGGCACACGTTACGTCGTGGCGCCGCCCGGCGCTCCCAGGACGAAACCCCGGGCACTGAACATTGCCCTCAGAGAGGCGCGCGGCACGCTGATCGGGCTTTACGACGCCGAGGACCGCCCCCATAGCGATCAGCTTTGCGCCGCCTACGCGGCCTTCCGGGCGGGTGGTTCGGCATTGGGCTGCGTGCAGGCGCCGCTGGTGGCGCAGAATGCCGGGGCGTCCTGGCTCGCGGCCCACTGGGCGGCTGATTACAGCGTGCTGTTCGGCCTGATGGTTCCGGCCCAGGCCGAGGCGGGATTGCCGGTACTTCTGGGCGGGACCAGCAATCATTTCCGGCGCGCCGTCCTGGAGACCCTGGACGGCTGGGATGCCTGGAACGTGACCGAGGATGCGGATCTGGGGGTGCGCCTGGCCCGTGCGGGCTACCGGACCGGGGTGATTGCCCCGGTGACGCTGGAGGAAGCGCCCACGAAGACCCGGACCTGGCTGCCTCAGCGGTCGCGCTGGTTGAAGGGCTTCCTGCAGACCTGGCTGATACTGATGCGCGCGCCCGGCGAGGCGATCGGCCGTATCGGCTGGCAGGGTATGCTGACACTGCAGGTCGGTCTGATCGGTAGCGTGATGACCGCGCTTTGCCATGCGCCCCTGACCCTCTGGTGGATGCTGTCGCTGGCGTTGACGGCGCCGGGTCCGGGGACCTGGCTTGGCGGTCTCTGCCTGGCAGCCGGCCTGGCCGTGCATGGGGTCGGCATTCTCGTGGGGGCGGGCGGTCCGGTCTGGCAACGCCTCGCGCTGGTCTTGACCTTGCCGGCCTATTGGGCCTTGCAGACCCTTGCTGCGGGTCGCGCGCTCTACGGACTGGTGACGGCGCCGCATTTCTGGGCCAAAACGCCGCATTATGGCCTGCCCGGCGACCTGCGGGCAGCGCGCGCAAGGCATGGGACGGCGACAGGGGAGACAACGTGCATCTCGGTCTCACGCTCCTGGTCCTCGCCGCCTGTCTCGGGCTTGCCGTCCACGCCAACCGCAAGGCGGCAGAACCGTTCAACGAGAGCCGTCCAGGATGGATCCCATGGCGCATCGTCATGATTGCCAGCGTCTTTGCGGCGATCCTGGCCCTCGTGCACCTGGTCAATCTGCTCGGGGTCGAGACGGGGCCGGGCAGGGGGCTACTCGGTCTGCAGATTGCGCTCCCCGGTTGCGTGAACGCGTGATAGGTTTTTCCTGATCCCTGCAGGAGGAGGCGCCCCATGTCCGTGGATGAGCTCAAGACCGTTGCAAACGCCGTCGTGGCGGCGAATTCGGGCGGGGATTTGCACAGTCTCCTCGACCAGCATTATGCCGACGATATCGTCTCCGTGGAGGCCTTCGACATGCCGGAGGGCGGACGGGAAGTCAGGGGCAAGGAGGCCCTGCGTGGCAAGTGGGCCTGGTGGGAGGGCGCTCACGAAATCCATGGGGCGAGCGCGGAAGGACCCTTCCTGCACGGGCCAGACAGGTTCGGGGTGATCTTCGGGATGGATGTGACAAATCGGGAGAGCGGGGAACGCACCCAGATGCGAGAGCTTGGGATCTATTCCGTCCGCGACGGAAAAATCGTGCGCGAGGAGTTCTTCTACACCTGACCGGTCCGGCACGCCGGCGAACCGGTCCACCGGGATACCCAGTGGCAATACTGCGACGACCGGACGCGACGCCATACCCCCGGTTCGAATATTGCCCTGTGTGCAAGGGGGTGCCAAGGTGTCGGGCAGGGTTCACAAGGATATTGAAAAACTAGGGAGTTTCGCATGGCGTTCGACGAGCCAAGGGACCTGGAGGCGTTTCGCGAGGAGGTACGCGACTGGCTTGAAGAAAACTGCCCGGCCTCGATGCGCACGCCCATGCCGGAGGAAGAGGTCGTCTGGGGTGGCCGCAAGCAGGTCTACAGGAACCCTGACTCCAAGCTCTGGCTGGACCGTATGGGCGAGAAGGGCTGGACCGCGCCCACCTGGCCGACGGAGTATGGCGGTGGCGGTCTGTCGCGCCAGGAAGCCAAGGTGCTCGAACAGGAAATGCGCCGCATCAATGCGCGGACGCCGCTGTTTTCCTTCGGTCTCTGGATGTTCGGCCCCGCATTGCTGGAATTCGGCAATGAAGCCCAGAAGAAGCGGTTCCTTCCGGACATCGTGATGGGCCGTACCCGCTGGTGCCAGGGCTATTCCGAACCCGGTGCCGGCTCCGATCTCGCCGGGTTGCAGACCAAGTGCGAGGACAAGGGCGACCACTACCTCATCAACGGTCAGAAGGTCTGGACCTCCTATGCCGATCAGGCCGACTGGATCTTCTGCCTCGTACGCACCGACACCAGCAAGAAGCATGAGGGCATCAGCTTCATTCTTTTCGACATGGAGAGCGAAGGTGTCGAGACGCGTCCGATCCGGCTCATCTCCGGCTCCTCACCCTTCTGCGAGACCTTCTTCAATGACGTGAAGGTGCCAAAGGACCAGCTTGTGGGCGAGGTGAATGGCGGATGGAAGATCGCCAAGCGCCTCCTTCAGTTCGAGCGGTCCTCCATCTCGGCGGGTGGCTTCGGCTCGACCCGCGGAAGCGGGATGCTCGGCCCGGAGGAGTATGCGAAGATCCATGTCGGAACCGATGCCGACGGGCGTGTTGCCGATGGTGACCTGCGCGGCCGGATCGCCGACCACATGATGTTCGCGAAGGCGTTCGGCCTGACGGTGCGGCGCAGCCAGGAGCAGGCGAAGGCCGGCCAGGAGGTTGGGCATACGGCGTCGATCCTTAAATATGCCGGGGCGAAGCTCAATCAGGAGCGCCACGAACTCCTCGTCGAGGCGCTGGGTACCGAGGGGCTCGGCTGGGACGGCGACGGCTTCGACAAGGGAGCGCTTGCGACGACCCGTGGCTGGCTTCGGTCCAAGGGGAATTCGATCGAGGGCGGCACCAGCGAGGTCAATCTCAACGTGGTGGCCAAGCGCGTGCTGGGCCTGCGCGACCACCAATAGGCGGCGTCGGGCCGGTGCCGGGTCGGCGGCGGCCCGCCTCCGGCACCCGGGTTCCAACAAGAAACGAGACAGAGAAGTGCCCGCGCGACGCTCAAGGGCGCGGCCATAAGGGGTAGGACATGAACTTCGTATTGACCGAAGACCAGGAGATGCTGCGGGACACGGCGTTCAGCTTCGCCCGCGACGAACTGCCGGTGAAGCGTCTGCGTGATCTGCGCGACCAGGGTGCCAATGGCGTGGATCCGGAAGCCCGGGCCAAGCTCGCCGAGCTCGGGCTGTTCGGCGTTCTGGTGCCGGAGGCCCATGGCGGGTCCGGCTTCGGCATGGTCGGGATGGGCCAGGTGTTCGAGGCTCTGGGCCGGACCCTTGCCGCGACCCCGCTCCTGCAGACCGGCGTCATAGGTGCAAGTGCGCTGACGCTGGCTGGCAACGAACAGCAGCAGGGCGTGTGGCTGCCGAGGATTGCATCGGGAGACGTCACCACGGCGCTGGCACTGGATGAGGGGGCCCACCACGCGCCGACGCAGATCGCAACCGAGGCCGAACGCAATGGGCAGGGCTATACGTTGAGCGGTGCGAAGCGCTACGTACCGGACGGCCATTTCGCCGACCTGTTTCTGGTTGTGGCGCGGACCTTCGGCGCACCGGGGGACCGCCACGGCCTGTCCCTGTTCCTGGTTCCACGCGACGCCGAGGGGGTGAGCGTCCAGGTGCTGAACACCGTCGACTCCCATGGTGCCGCCCATCTGTCGCTCGACAGCGTGACCGTGCCAGACAGCCATGTGCTGGGCGTGCCCGACCAGGCGATGGACGTGATCGAGCCGGTGCTCGACCGGGCCAGCATCGCACTCGCTGCGGAGATGTTGGGCAGTGCCCAGGCCGCCTTCGACATGACCCTGGACTATCTGAACACGCGCAAGCAGTTCGGCCAGCTGATCGGCTCGTTTCAGGCGCTTCAGCACCGGGCCGCGCAGATGTTCACCGATCTTGAGCTCACCCGATCCTGCGTTGCCGCCGCCCTGTCGGCGGCTGACGAAGAGCACAATTCGCTCTCGGAATACGCCAGTCTGGCCAAGGCGCGGGCCTGCGAGACCGTGCATCTGGTCTCCAACGAGACCATTCAGATGCATGGTGGGATCGGCATGACGGACGACCACGACGCCGGCTTCTACCTGAAGCGGGCGCGGGTCCAGGAGGCGCTCTATGGCGGTGCCAGCTATCATCGCGACCGATACGCGCGCCTCAACGGGTTCTGATGCGTTTTCAAGCGACGTGGGAACGCCGTCTTGTCAGGAACATGGGTCTGAACCGTGCCCCAGCGCATCTGTTCGGTCCCTGATCGCCTGGAAGGCGGTGCGCGATCACCCCACCCTGTGGAATGACCGCCGACAGGGGTAGGGGGCAGGCGATCCAGGTTGCTTGACCCCTGTCAGCGCGCCGTCTACCTCCGCCCCCTACAGTGCGGAGCCCCGTCCCATGTCCGACCTCGCAGCCCTTGCCCAGACCGCAAAAGCCTGGCCGTTCGAGCAGGCCCGCGCGATCCGGAAACGCCTGGAGCAGCTCGAGGCTGCCGGCACCCCGAAACAGGGGCCGGTCATCTTCGAGACGGGTTACGGTCCGTCAGGCCTGCCGCATATCGGCACGTTCGGCGAGGTGGTCCGCACAAGCATGGTGCGGCACGCATTCCGTGTACTGACGGAAAACCGCTACGAGACGCGGCTGATCTGCTTCTCCGATGACATGGACGGGATGCGGAAGATCCCCGACAATGTGCCGAACCGTGAGATGCTGGAGCCCCATCTGGGCAAGCCGCTCAGCGATGTGCCCGATCCCTTTTCCGATGCCTATCCCAGCTTCGCGCACCACAACAATGCGCGGCTGCGGGCGTTTCTGGACAGTTTCGGTTTCGACTACACGTTCCAGTCGGCCACGGAGACCTATCGCTCCGGCGGCTTCGACGCGGCGCTCAAGCGGGCCGCCGCCCACTATCAGGACATCATGGACGTGATGCTGCCGACGCTGGGAGCCGAACGTCAGCGCACCTACAGTCCGTTCCTTCCGATCTCGCCGACCACGGGCCGGGTGCTTTATGTGCCGATGAAGCACGTCGATGCAGATGCCGGCACCGTCACCTTCGACGACGAGGATGGTACGGAGACGACCCTGCCCGTCACCGGCGGCTATGTGAAGTTGCAGTGGAAGCCTGATTTCGGCATGCGCTGGGCCGCGCTCGGCGTCGATTTCGAGATGTTCGGCAAGGATCACCAGGCAAATGCGCCCATCTATTCCCGTATCTGCCGGATCCTTGGCGCAAGTCCGCCCGAACAGTTCGTGTACGAGCTGTTTCTGGACGAGAAGGGCGAGAAGATCTCGAAGTCGAAGGGGAACGGAATCTCGGTGGATGACTGGCTGGCCTACGCGCCGACCGAGTCCCTGTCGCTCTTCCAGTTCCAGAAGCCACGCGCTGCCAAGCGGCTCTACTTCGATGTCATCCCCAAGGCGGTCGATGACTATCTTTCCTTCCTCTCGAAGTATCCCGACGAGCCGGTAGACAAGCAGATCGAGAACCCGGTCTGGCATATCCATACCGGCACGCCGCCAGCCGAAGAGGTTCCCGTCTCCTTCGCCCTGCTCCTCAATCTGGTCAGCGTTGCGAATGCGGAGACGCGCGACACGCTCTGGGGGTTCATCTCGCGCTATGCGCCGGGCGCCACGGCCGAGACCCATCCTCTTCTGGACCGTCTGGCGGGCTATGCCATGCGCTACTATGAGGACTTCGTGAAACCCACAAAGACCTTCCGGGCGCCGAGCATGGCGGAGCGGGCCGCGCTCCTCGATCTGGCCGCCCGCTTGAGGGCCATGCCTGCCGATGCCGATGGCGAAGCGCTGCAGACCCTGTGTTTCAGCGTCGGCAAGGACCACGGCTACGACACCCTTCGCGACTGGTTCCGCGCCATCTACGAGATCCTGCTCGGCCAGTCGCAGGGTCCGAGGTTCGGTAGCTTCATCGCGCTGTTCGGCCGTGACGAGACGATCGACCTGATTTCGAAACGCCTTGGCGCCGCGACGTAATCCTGCCCTGAAGCACAGGTCGGATTTAAAAAATCCTTGCGTTGCCCGTATGCATTCGGCAAGTTCCGGCACGTCCATGCCGGTCAAACCATAAACGAGAAAAAATTCTTGCCCCAGTCCCTCGACGAAATCGATACGCGCATTCTTGAGTATATCCAGAATGACGCCTCGCTCTCGGTAGCCGATATTGCCGAGCGTGTGGGTCTGTCTTCCTCACCCTGCTGGCGACGGATCAAGCGCCTCGAGGAGACCGGCATCATCACCCGGCGGGTGACTCTGCTCGACACCCAGAAGCTGGGGCTCGACTTCGAGGTGATCGCCAATGTGAAGCTCGCCCTGCCCAGTCGCGACAATCTCGAGGCGTTCGAGAGCCTGGTTCAGGGCTGGCCTGAAGTGGTCGATTGCGTGACCGTGACCGGCGCGGTCGATTACATCGTCCATATCATGACGACCGACATGCACGCCTATGACGACTTCCTGCGCGACAAGTTGCTCGGGTCCGGACTCGTATCGGACGTGCAATCGCGGATCATCGTTCGCGTTGCAAAGCGCACGACCGCCATCCCTCTATCGCTCCTGAAGGCTTAATCTGGCGCGGGAGCCGGCGGGCCGGCCTCGTCGCCCCCCGACCGAAGCGGTGCCGTGACGCACCCGCGCATCCTGCAAACCTTCATAGCCAGTGAAGAGCCGCAAGGGTCTTGTCTCGGGGCCGGCTCGTGGCATGAAACGACTCATCGTAGCCACGCCGCGTACTCGGGATGGGTGTCCTTCATGTCTTCGAACAGCCAGACCATCCGGTCCACGAACCACATCTTGCCAAGGTAGATGAAGGCCGCGCCAAGCAGCGTTGGCCAGATCGCGAGCGTGTAAAGCCCCCACAACAGAAACGGCAGTCCCAGCGCAGAGACGGCGGTCAGCAGATGCGGGGCGAGGCGGTGGCGGGCCGGAATGGGGGTGGCCTTCCGATTCAGCCATATCCGTTCACCGAAAACGGCTTTCGCGCCCCAATTGTCGGTGTGTCTCGGCACGGGTGCCATGCGCGGATTGACCCAGATGAACCCCAGCACCGCCGCAAGCGCCAGAAGCCACCATCCGCCGATCCAGACCCGCGACCAGACGGCCAGGATCAGGAGTGGCAGTCCCAGAAGCACGCGCGTCCAGACACTGAGCGGATGGGCGTGTCGCGCCCAAGCGGTCTCGTCCATGAACATCAGTCGTTCGGCGAGCCGGAAGATATCCATCGCAGGGCGTCCTGAAGATGAAAGGCGGGGGCAAATGCCGGAACACACCATTGCCGGTTTGCCGTGATTGGCGGAAACGGCTGCCGATTTCAACGCTCGGGGTCAGCTCCGCGCCGGCGAGCGCCGCCTGCGGTCTGCTCATCCGTCCGGGTTGCGGTCCCCGGCGCGGCGTTCACCCAGCGCGCATGCGGATCGGCGTCGGCCAGGTGCTGCCAGGTCTTCCCGGGCCAGGTGATCATGTCGACACGGTAGCCCTGGCCTTCTGCGCCAAAGGTCGCGTCATGCTCGAACCTGATCCAGGCCAGGCGATGGCCGGTATCCGCGCGGGCGCCCGCTGCTTCGATCGCGGCCTTGGCGGCGGTGGCCGTCGTGGCGTCGAAATACTGCCAGGCGATGGAATGGTAAACCACTGTCGTGCCAGTCCGCAGCGGTGGCGAGAGCGCGTCTGACAGCCAGCTCGCGGCTGAGGCCCGGTCGACCCGGGTTTCCTGGGCCATGGCAAGGGCGATGGCGCGGCGGACCCTGTCAAGACGCTCCGGCTGATCCGGCCACACATAGGCCAGGAGCCGCAGGCGGTTTGCCGGGCGGCGCACATCGAGGGGATTCAGATCGCAGCCCCGACGCGTGCCGACAGAGACCGTGGCGGCGCCGGGCGGGGCAGGCCCGGTCCAATCGGTGTCGAGCACCGGTGCGCCTGCCACACCGGTACGTTGCCAGGCATCGCAACGATAGGTGAACCGGTCCCAGTTCAGATTGAGCCCCGCGCTCGCCCCCAGCTCCAGGGTGTGCAGCGGTCCGGGCTCGTCAAGGGCGCCGAACCCGGCCATCAGCGCGATCGATCGCCGGGTCTCGTTCGTCTGGGGTGCGCTCTTCAGGAACTTCGCCGCCCAGCCTTCATGGGTACTCAATGCGGAAAGTGCCTGGGGCACAACCCGATCCACGCGCCAGTCGGGGTCCTGTTCCGGATAGGTGGCTTCCAGCGCCGGCGCCCGCCCGGTGAGGACCAGGGCATGCAGGGCACCGGTCACGCGCAGGGGCACGGCCTGGACGGGTTCGGGGCGCGGGAAAGCCGACAGCAACCGGTCGAGCGCTCCGCCGCCGCCGATCTCCTCTGCCAGCCCGCGCAGCAATTGTGCCGTAAAGGGTGAGCCCAGCCGGTCAGCCCAGGTGGACTGGCTGCGGAAACTCTCGGCATGGGCTTGCAGAGCCGGGGACATGGCGAGAGGCTTTGCCGCTATGGAGACGACAGGTCAAATCGCACGCCGCAAGGATCTCGGTGATGGGGCCTGGCTGTGGTCCGGCGCTTTGCCGCTAGAGGCCCAGTCGCACCTGGCCGCCCTGTTGCAGGATCAGGCGGACGCGGCGGGCTGGCTGTCGCCGGTGACGCCCGGCGGCAGGCCGTTCTCGGTCAGGCAGATGAATTTCGGCTCCCTGGGGTGGGTGTCGGACTCTGGCGGCTATCGCTATCAGGCCACCCATCCCGTCACCGGTTCCGTCTGGCCGTCGATCCCGGAGGCGGCTCTGGCACTTTGGCGCACCGCCCTGCCACGCGCGCCGGAGCCTGAATGCGCACTTCTCAACCTCTATGGCGAGGCGGCCCGGATGGGACTGCACGTCGATTCGGACGAGGACGACCGTGCCACGCCGATTCTGACCCTGTCCCTGGGCTGGCCGGCCCGGTTCCGGCTCGGCGGAATGCGCCGGGGCGCCCCGACGCGGAGCGTACGCCTGGCCAGCGGCGATCTCCTGGTCATGGCCGGAGCCAGCCGAAACGCCTTTCATGGGATCGACCGGATCTACCCGCCCGACCTCACCGACCCCAATCCCGGCCTAGACGGGCGGATGAGTCTGACGCTCAGGCGGGTCACCCGCCCTGGCGAAGGACGATCACACGGCTAGCACATCTCCCGGTCGATCAGGGTCAGTGAATGCGAACCGGTCTTCGCGCTGCCTGAAAGCGCGTCAGAAAACCCGCGGGCGTTCGGTCTTGTCGACATGAAGACCGCATTCGGTCTTGTCCATACCCGCCCAGCGGCCCGACCGAATGTCGCTGGGATCCTCGGCCGGTCGGGTACAGGGCCAGCAGCCTATGGACGGATAGCCCTGGGCGACGAGCGGGTGCCGGGGAAGGTTACGGAGCTCGAAGAAGCGGTCCACATCCGCCTGGGTCCAGTTGGCCAGTGGGTTCACCTTGTAGCGGCCGTCGGCATGTTCGAACACAGGCAAGGTCATTCGCGAACCGCCATGGAAGCGCTTGCGGCCGGTAATCCATGCCTCGAAGCCGTGCAGGGCCGGCGCGAGCGGGCGCACCTTGCGAAGCTCGCAGCAGGCATCGGGATCGCGTCGCCAGAGGTCGTTGCGCGGGTCGAGCACCTGCCGTTCCGCCGCGTCCGGGGTGATATTGCGGACATCGGTTAGGCCGAGGCGTTCGATCAGCGTATCGCGATAGTCCAGGGTCTGCGGGAAGTGCATGCCGGTTTCGAGGAACACGATCGGCATGTCGGGCGCCACATCGGCGATCAGGGACAGCATCACCGCGCTCTCGGCCCCGAAGCTCGACACATAGGTCAGCTTGCCCGGCCATTCCCGCAGCAAGGCGACACGCAGAACGGTCTGGGCCGAGGCTGCCCGCAATTCGCGGTTCAGCCGGTCCAGGCGATCAGCCGGCGCCTCGGCGTCGCGCACAAGCGTGTCAGCATAGGGCATACGGCTAGCGGTCCGTCTGGCTGGCCCCGTCGTGGCGCGCGGCGAAGATCGTACGCGCCCCGTCGGCGGCGGGTTGGTAATAGGCGCTGAATTCGTTCAACGCCGCCTGTAGGGTAGGTAGATCGGCTCGCTCGGTCTCGAAAGCGTCGAACCCTGAACGGTGCATGTAGAGAATCTGATCGCGCAGCACATGCCCAATCGCGCGAAGCTCCCCGCGATAGCCCATGCGCCGCCGAAGGAGCTGGGCCTGGCTGTAGCCGCGCCCGTCGGTGTACTTGGGAAAGGTGATGGTTATGAGCGACAGGCGGTCCAGATGCGGTTCCAGCGGTGTGGGATCGTCCTCGGGCTCGAGCCGAACCCCGGCAGCGGTGTTTCGGGTCAGTAGCCGGTCGGGCGCCTGGAGAAACCGCGCCAGCGGCACCGTGACCGGGCCGTCGGGCAGGTCTTCCTCGGCGCCGGCATGGGTGTAGGCGTCCTCATGGACAGCACCGTCCTTAATCAGCGGCATAGATGGCCTCCTTGAACGGATCGTGTCCGGTCCGTTCCAGCACGTCGATGAAGCGCTCCTGGCGGTCGGTACGAAGTTCGCGGTAGCGCTGGACGATACGCTTGAGCGCTCTGGGCACCTCGTCGGCCGCCAACCCCTTGCCTGCGATGTCGCCGATGGTCGCCTTCTCGTCGGCCCGGCCACCGAGCGTGATCTGGTAGACTTCCTCGCCTTTCTTGTCGACGCCCAGAATGCCGACATGACCGACATGGTGATGGCCACAGGCATTGATGCACCCCGAGATGTTGATGTGTAGCTGGCCGATGTCGGCTTCGTCCTCGGGGT
The DNA here is from genome assembly GCA_964492485.1 of uncultured Hyphomonadaceae bacterium. Lineage (GTDB taxonomy): Bacteria > Pseudomonadota > Alphaproteobacteria > Caulobacterales > Hyphomonadaceae > UBA5336. The sequence continues at coordinate 82,583 of CAZBKM010000009.1, forward strand.
CCGAGAACGCCGCCTGGATTGCCTGGCTGACCGGGATCGACCGCGCATTGGCCAGGTTGCAGTAGTCGAGCCCCGGGCAGCAGATGATGTCGGAGATCAGGCTCTCATTCGCCGTGGCCAGTCCGGCATCCGCCAGCGCCGCGTGGACCGCCGGAACATCGTCGAGCGCCACGTGCGGAAGCACAAGGTTCTGGGCGTGGGTCACCCGGATGTCGTCGAAACCATAGCGCTCCCCCAGATCTGCCACGAGTTCCATCTGGCGGTCGGTGGCGTCACCGGGCGCGATGCCATGGGGCTTCAGCGAGACGGTCACCGATGTATAGCCCGGCACCTTGTGGGGGTGGAGATTTGCCCTCGCCCAACGGTCAAGCGCAGGGTCGGCCCGCCTGGCCGCCTCCAGCACCTCGGACTTTTCAGGCAGGTCGGCAAAGGGCGGAGGCGCAAAATAGGCATGAATGCGGTCGATCTCCGCCTGGGGCAGGTCGATCTTCTCATGGGGGCGCTGGGCGGCATACTCCGCCTCGACCTCGTCTATGAACGCCTCGGGTCCGAGCTCGTTGACGAGGATCTTGATGCGCGCCTTGAATTTGTTGTCCCGCCTGCCATGGCGGTTGTAGACGCGCATGATCGCCTCGAGATAGTCGAGCAGCGCGGCTTCGGGTACGAAGTCACGCACCTTCGCGGCAATGTGGGGCGTGCGGCCCTGGCCGCCGCCCACATGGACCTCGAACCCGGTCTCGCCATCGCGCGAGCGCAGTCGCAGGCCGATGTCGTGGACCTTTATCGCCGCGCGGTCATGTTCTGCCGCCGTGACCGCAATCTTGAACTTGCGTGGCAGATAGGCGAATTCCGGGTGGAATGTGGACCACTGGCGTATGATCTCGCACCAGGGGCGCGGGTCCGTCAGCTCGTCCCCGGCCGCCCCGGCGAAGTGATCCGAGGTCACGTTGCGGATGCAGTTGCCGGAGGTCTGGATGGCGTGCATTTCGACGTCGGCCAACCGGTCCAGCACCTCGGGAATGTCCTTCAGGGCGACCCAGTTGAACTGGATGTTCTGGCGCGTGGTGAAATGGCCGTAGCCGCGATCATAGGTCCGCGCGATCTCGGCCAGGCGGCGAAGCTTGCGGGCGTCAAGCTGACCATAGGGAATGGCCACGCGCAGCATGTAGGCATGGAGTTGCAGATAGACACCGTTCTGCAGGCGCAGGGGCTTGAACTCGTCTTCCTTGAGCTCGCCCGACAGACGCCTGGCCACCTGGTCACGGAACTGCGCCACCCGGTCCTTCACGACGCGGGCGTCGAATTCGTCATAGCGATACATCAGGCCGCCTCTTTCGCACTTGGCAGGCCGAGCCAGGCCTCACAGCGCGAGACCCAGCGCTCGACCGAGGGAAACTCAGACAGGTCGAATCCGCCCTCATGGGCGACGCGCGTGTAGGCCACCAGGGCCACGTCGGCCAGGGTCGGGGCGTCACCCACAAGCCAGTCGGTGTAAGTGAGCTGCATCTCCATCACGCCGAGCGCCCGTCGGCCCCGGATCATCAGTTCGGGATCGAGGCGATCGGGATCGGCGCCCAGGAACTTCATCCGCGAGCGCCGTACCGCAATGAACGGCTCGTGGGAGGACTGCTCCCAGAACAGCCAGCTCAACATCTGCGCCCTGCGGAAGGGGTCAGAGGGGATAAGGTCCGACCCGGCCTCCTCGGCCAGATGAAGCATGATCGCATTGGATTCCGGCAGGGCGCGGCCATCGGGCCAGCGGGCCAACGGCACCTGGCCGGTCGGGTTCATCGCCAGGAAATCCTCGGTGCGGGTGCCCCCCTCGAAGGGGTCGATCTCGACCCAGTCGTAGGCCACACCGAGCGCGTCGGCGATCCAGCGCGGCTTGAGGCAGTTGCCGCTGTTGCAGCTGCCATAGAGAGTCAGGCGATCGACGGCGGCGAGGCTCATCTGGCGGGCTCCTTGCGGAATTCGGGATGGATTGTGGGGCCTTCGGCGCGGATGCGTTCCCGCAGGGTTTCCCGCCCGGCAATCGTCCCGTCGACGGTGACCTCCATGAAGTAGGGCTCGGTGACGACGGTTTCGTCGGCCGCCGCGGCGGCCAGGCGCGTATCCGCCGCGTCGCCAGTGAACACGCCGGCCTCACGCGGATCGCGGGTCCAGCAACCGGTTTCCGTCAGATAGACGCAGGCTCCGGTGGCGGTTTCCCAGCCCGTGATTGCCTTGGGCGTCTCGGGTTTCAGTTTCGGACGTGCGGATGTCATGCGGCCACCTCAAATGCCTTTCGGGCGACGGCATCCATTGCCATGCCGGCGACCTCGCCGATGATGAGGAGGGCCGGGCCCTCGATCCGGTTGCGGGTGATGAGCTCGCCCAGTTCCGACAGCGTACCGAATGCCCGCACCTCATCCGGGCGGCTGCCGTTCTCGATCACGGCAACCGGTGTGGAGGCCGCTCGTCCCGCCGCGATCAGGCGTTCCGAGATGACGGGCGCAGTACCGACGCCCATGAAGACGACGACGGTCTGGCCTGGGCGCGCCAGCGCCGTCCAGTCCAGGTCGGGCACGCCACCCTGGCGGGCATGGCCGGTGACGAAGGTCAGGGTCTGGGCGTGATCGCGGTGGGTCAGCGCCACACCTGCGGTGGCTGCGCAGCCGAGCGCCGAAGAGATGCCTGGGACCACGTGAACATCGATCCCGGCGGCCTGCAGGGCCTGCAGTTCCTCGCCGCCGCGTCCGAAGACGAACGGGTCGCCCCCTTTCAGGCGCACCACGCGCTGACCGGCCCGTGCGGCCTCGATCAGGCGCGTGTGGATGTCCGACTGGGGCACCATGTGATGGCCCTTGCGCTTTCCAACGGCCACCCTGGCGGCATCCCGTCGGATGAGATCGAGAATGTCCGGGCCGACCAGTCGGTCGTGGAACACGATGTCGGCCTCCTGGATCAGGCGCAGCGCCTTCAGGGTCAGGAGTTCCGGGTCGCCTGGACCCGCGCCGACGATGTGGACGACCCCGGCTGGCGTTCTGTCCGCGCCTGCCAGGTCGCGGCGCATGGCGGTCTCCGCACCATCCAGATCGCCTGCATAGGCGCGCTCCGCCGCCGGGCCGGTCAGCGTCCGCTCCCAGAACCGTCGGCGGGCCGTACTGTCTTGGATCGCCGCCTTCACGTCCGGGCGCAGCTTTCGCGCCAGGCCAGCCAGGTCGCCGATGCGCTGCGGCAGCAGGGCTTCCAGCCGGGCGCGGACCGCCTTGGCAAGCACCGGGGCCGCGCCACCCGAGGCGATGCCGGCGACGATCTCGCCGCGGTCGAGGATGGAGGGGACGGTAAAGTCGCACAGCTCCGGCCGGTCCACGGCGTTGACGGGGACACCATGGATCCGTGCAAGCGCCACGGCGGCTTGCGCCTCGCGATCATCTTCGAGCGCGACAATGGCGAAACGCGCGCCGGTCAGGGCCTCACCAGCGGCATCCATGGGCCGGACGACCAACCGGTCGCCGAATTCTTCAGTCAGGTCGGGCGTCAACTCGCCGATGACAAAGATGTCGGCGGGGGTCTTTGCGACGAGGCGGATCTTCCGCATGGCTTCCTCGCCGGTCCCGAAAATGACGGCCCGCGACCGGTCCATGCGAAAGAAGGCGGGAAACAGGCGCATGGTCGGTGTCCAGTCGGAGGGGAAGCCTTGCTCTCCACGAACCGAAATTGTCGCTTGACGCTGGCGCAGCAACCGGCGACCCCTAAGACCTTCATTGAGAAAAACTATCCCATATGCCCGACGCCCAAGATCGCCTGCCACCGTTGAATGCCCTGCGCGCCTTCGAAGTGGCTGCGCGCCGCCTCTCCTTCACGAAGGCGGCAGAGGAACTGAACGTGACGCCTGGGGCCATCTCCCAGCAGATCCGCCAGCTCGAGGATTATGCCGGCACGCCGCTCTTCAAGCGCACCGGCCGCTCGGTTCTGCTCACCGATGCCGCGCAGGAGAGCCTGCCCATGGTCCGCGACGCGTTCGAGCGGATCGCGGAGGCAGGCCGGCTGATGCAGGCGCCCGCCCGCCGGGGACGTGTCATGGTGTCATGTGCGCCGTCCTTCGCGGCCAAATGGCTGGCGCCGCGGCTCGACAGTTTCCACCAGGCCCATCCGGGGATCGAGGCGTGGGTGTCGGCCGACATGCAGATCACGGACTTCAATACGGCGGATGCCGATATCGCCATCCGTTACGGGCGGGGGCAGTATGAGGGGCTGAAGGTCGAGCGGCTGATGCAGGAGACCGTGCTTCCGGTGTGTTCGCCACAGCTCCTGGAAGGGCCCGAGGCGATCCGGCGGCCAAGCGATCTCACGCGCCATACGCTGATCCACGATGAGAGCCCGGAAAACGATCCCTCCTGCCCCGACTGGGCAAGCTGGTTGCGCGCCCGCGGCGTGACCGATGTCGATGCCAGCCGGGGGCCGAGATTCAACCAGGCGATCCTGGTGATCGAAGCGGCCGCGAACGGGCGGGGCGTGGCGCTGGCCAAGCGCGCGATCGCGCAGTCCGATCTGGATGCCGGGCGCCTCGTGGCGCCATTCGCCGACGGCTCGCATGAGATTGATTTCGCCTACTGGATGGTCTGGCCGAAGGGCCGCCACCTGTCGCCGGATGTCCGCGCGTTCATGAACTGGGTGCGCGCCGAGGCCGTCCGTGAGGAAGTGGTCGGCGTCTAGCGGTCTGCGGATACACGCCTGGCGTGGCGATGACGGCGTCTTGCTCGCCGCGACGGTCGGGGCTGATCTGGCCGTTGAGCAAAACTAAAGGGGCCATATGCCGCCTTGTCAGAGCGACCGCGCAAGGGCATGTCCGCCCACGAACGCCCGAAGGAGCCCAGCCATGAGCCAGTCGAGCACGGCCGCCGCGGCGGCAGCGGCCGCACCGGACGCCTCTGGCGCGTCAGCCACCAGGCCCAATCCGAATGCGCCGAGCGAGGAGACGGTGCTGTCGGTCCAGCACTATACCGACCGGCTGTTCAGGTTTCGGCTGACCCGTCCCATGACCTTCCGGTTCCGCTCCGGCGAATTCGTGATGATCGGACTGCCCCGGGAGGATGGGAAACCCCTGCTGCGGGCCTATTCGGTGGCCTCTCCGAACTGGGACGAGGAACTGGAATTCTATTCGATCAAGGTTCCCGACGGCCCGCTGACCTCGCGGCTTCAGGCGATCCAGCCGGGCGACACGGTACTTCTCGGCAAGAAGCCGACCGGTACGCTGGTGCTCGACGCGCTGACCCCCGGCCGGCGGTTGTGGATGTTCTCCACGGGCACCGGATTTGCGCCGTTCGCCAGCCTGATCCGCGATCCGGAAACCTATGCGAAGTTCGACGAGGTCATTGTCACCCACACCTGCCGCGATGCTGCGGAACTGACCTATGGCTACGACACGGTCGCAGCCGCAAAGGCCGATCCTCTGGTCGGCGAAGAGGCGACGGCAAAGCTCACGCATTTCGCATCGGTCACCCGCGACGAGACTTTCCCGATGAAGGGGCGGATCACGAAGCTGATCGAGGTGGGGGGGCTGTTCGATGCGCTGGGGGTCCCGCCGCTCGACCCTGCGACGGATCGGGCCATGATGTGCGGTTCGCTGGAGATGATCAACGACACCAAGGCAATCCTGGAAGCGCGGGGCTTCACCGAAGGGTCGAATGCGGCGCCTGCGGATTTCGTGATCGAGAAGGCGTTCGCCGGCTAAAGGCCGTTTCGAGCCCAGTGGGCACCGGTTAGCGTCAAGAGGCTGCGCCGAAACCCGACGGCTGCGCATCGTCACGGACGCGGATTGATCCGGAGTAGCGCCGGGGCGCCTTCGCGCTTGGCTGACGGGCGTTGCAGGTGACCAACCGCCCGCCGGTCCGGCTGACCCATGACCGCCCGATGACCGCCCGAAACGGATTGCCGGTTCAGGCCAGGCGTGAGACATCCCGGCCGGCCATGCTTGGTTTCTTCGAACGCCGACTGGATCCCTTCCGCGATGACATCGGGGACGCCGACGTCACACCGCCGTCCACTTTGGTCGGCTTTTGCTGGTTCTATGTGCGCGAGGCCTGGCCCTGGCTGCTGACGCTGGCGCTTCTGACGGCCGCCACGGCGGTGACCGAAGTGGTGCTGTTCGGGTTTCTGGGGCAGATTGTCGATTGGCTCGCCGCTGCGGACCGCGCCACGTTTCTGGCCGATGAGGGGCCTGTGCTGGCCGCCATGGCCGGGTTGTTGCTGGTCGGGCTGCCGGCAGCCGTCACGCTGCAATCGCTGGTCCTGCACCAGGTGCTGCTGGGCAACCTGCCCATGGCGGCCCGGTGGCGGATGCACCGCCGGTTGCTTGGCCAGTCCATGGATTTCTTCGCGACGGAGTTTGCCGGACGTGTGGCGACCCGGCTGATGCAGACGGCGCTGGCCGTGCGCGAGACCGTGATCCGAATGCTGGATGTCTTTGTCTATGTGTTCGTCTATTTTCTGGCGATGATCGCGCTCGTGGCCAGTGCCGACTGGCGCCTTGCCCTGCCGATCGGGGTTTGGGCGGTGATCTATGGGCTGATCCTTCGCGTCTTCGTGCCCCGGGTGGCCCAGGTGTCGGAACGCCAGGCGGATGCCCGCGCCGCGATGACCGGCCGGATTGTCGACAGCTATACCAACATCGCCACGGTGAAGCTGTTTGCCCATGCCGGACGTGAAGAGAGCTACGCGCGCGACAGCATGCGGCGGTTTCTGGCGACGGTGCACCCGCAGATGCGGCTCGTCACCGGGCTGGAAGTGTTCCTGACGTTGAACAATGTGGCGCTGATCTTTGCCATTTCGGCGCTGGGTATCGGTCTTTGGCTCGAGGGTGCGCTGGGGCTCGGAGCGATCGCTGTTGGCATCGCGCTGGCGATGCGGATCCATTCCATGTCTGGCTGGGTGATGTGGGAGGTGTCCCAAATGTTCGAGAACATCGGCATCGTGTCCGACGGCATGTCGATGATGTCCCGACCGCGTCAGGTCCGTGACGTCCCCGATGCCCGGCCCCTGAGGGTGGAGGGCGGCGCGATCAGCTTCGACAGGGTCCGCTTTCACTATGGCAAGGCGGGCGGGGTGATCGAGAACCTGTCGCTTGAGGTGGCGCCGGGCGAGAAGGTCGGCCTCGTCGGCCGCTCGGGCGCCGGCAAGAGCACGCTGGTCAATCTGCTCCTGCGTTTCCATGATCTCGAGGGCGGCACCATTCGGATCGACGGCCAGGACATTTCACGGGTGACCCAGGACAGCCTTCGCGGTTCTATCGGCATGGTGACCCAGGACACGTCCCTGCTGCACAGGTCGATCCGGGACAACATCGCCTATGGCCGTCCCGGCGCCACGGATGCCGATATCCGCGCCGCCCTTCGCCGGGCCGACGCGGGGGAGTTCGTCGACGGCCTGGTCGACCCCCAGGGGCGGCGTGGACTCGACGCCCATGTGGGGGAACGCGGGGTGCGCTTGTCCGGTGGACAGCGACAGCGGATCGCGATCGCCCGGATCTTCCTCAAGAACGCGCCGATCCTTGTCCTGGACGAGGCGACATCGGCCCTCGACAGCGAGGCCGAGGCAGCGATCCAGTCGAACTTCGCAGCTCTGATGGAGGGCAAGACGGTGATTGCCATTGCCCACCGTCTGTCGACCATCGCGGCCATGGACAGGCTGATCGTGCTCGACCGTGGCGCGATCGTGGAGGAGGGCCGCCACGACGCGCTTGTCGCGGCAGGCGGCCTCTACGCCGATCTCTGGGCGCGCCAGTCCGGCGGGTTCCTGCCGGCGGCTCTGCAGGGCGACGATGTCGACGCTATCGTTTAGACGTCGGGCGTATCGACGTCGGGCCTATAGGCGCCGGGCGTCCCGTCGCCTATATGGCGCCCCATGACCCGCGACGACGAGCTTCCGCGCCGCCATACGGCCGCTACAGCGCAGACCATGGACGAGGTGCGTCACGAGATCGACCGGCTGGACCGGATGCTCGTGACCCTGCTGGCGGAGCGCCAGTCCTTCATGGAGGCGGCCGCCCGGATCAAAGGCGCCCGGGGCGCGGTTCACGACCGCGCCCGCATCGAGGATGTGGTGGCCAAGGTGCTTGACGCGGCGCACGGCGCGGGCCTGTCGCCGGCGATTGCGGAGCCCGTCTGGCGGACCCTCATCGACCGGTGCATCGCCTATGAGTTCGAGGCGTTCGACGCGCTGAACGAGGCCGACATCGCCAGCCGGTGAGCCAGCGCCGCCGCCGCATCGAGGGCGGCATTCAACGCCTCGCGGACGTCGGAAAGGACCAGGGCGGTCTGGACCGGGCTCGGCGATCCGCTCCGCCCGACCCGCTCGGCTTCCGCACAGCGTTCGGCAAGCTGGAAGGCCCCGATCCCCAAGGCCGCACCCTTGATGGCATGTGCGGCGTCGGCCCAGGTTTCGGAGGCCTCTGCCACTGACAGGAGACGACCCCAGATCTCGGCCTGACCGCGGAAAATCTCGATCACATCGCTCGCCAGACGGGGATCATCGCCGGTCTGCGCGCGCAGGTGGGCGACGTCGAGGACCGGACGGTCCGGGGACGTGTCGGATTGCATGCCGCCGCTCCTCTGCCTCCCTCGAGCCTACCTTAGCCCGGCATACCTTCCGAGCGGTTAAGGCGGCGCATTTGGCCGAACGCGGCGTTTATGCTACCATCCACAAACAAAAGGAAAGATAGTTCCTGTTCAATCCCAAAACGAGATTGATGCTGCCATGAATGGCGGAAATGGCAACATGACGAAACCTCTCGAAGTCGAGGGCATCAACCGTTACCGCGACGCGCCCCGGGCCGCTGATTGGACCGTCGACCAGAAATGGGACGCCTATACCGATCGGGAACATGACCGGTGGCGCCGCCTGTATGCCCGCCAGTGTGAGGTTCTCACGGGACGAGCCGCGCCGGCCTTCCTCGCAGGACTGTCGCGGCTGTCGATCGAAGACGGCATCCCGCACATGGGGATACTTTCCGATCAGTTGGAGTCGCTGACGGGATGGCGCATCGTCCCGGTGGCCGAGCTGGTGCCTGACGAGGTCTTCTTCGACCACCTGGCGCACCGCCGTTTCCCTGCGGGCGCCTTCATCCGTCCGGAGCACCGGTTCGACTACCTGGAGGAGCCCGACGTCTTTCATGACGTGTTCGGACATGTCCCCCTGCTCGCCGATCCCGTCTTTGCCGATTTCATGCAGGCTTATGGGCAGGGCGGGCTGCGCGCCGCGGGCCGGGGACAGCTGGCGAATCTAGCGCGGCTCTACTGGTACACGGTCGAATTCGGCCTTCTCGATACACCGGACGGGCTCCGCCTGTTCGGCGCGGGCCTGCTGTCGTCACCGCGCGAGGCCATCCACGCGCTGGACGACCCTGCGCCAAACCGACTGGCATTCGATCTCGAACGGGTGATGCAGACCGACTACCTGATCGACGATGTCCAGCAGACGTATTTCGTGATCGGGGGGTTTGACGCGCTGAGGGCCGCATGTGCGGAAGATTTCGCAGCCCTCTACGATCGGCTTCGTGAGCGTGCCCCCATCCCGCCCCATGAGACGCGCCCCGGAGATCGGGTGATCCGCCGGGGCGGCCTGCAGGAGACCGGTCCTTCGCAGGCAGGGCGCGGCCGCTGACTTCTGCCCAGCCGGGCGGGTAGGCCATATCGGGCGACGATCGCGTCAACCGAACACCAAGACGCTGTAGCGCGAACCGGTGCCCACCTCGCTTGGAAACGCTGAGGCAACGCTCTTTCGTTTCACTCCAGACCGTCGCTTTACATCATTGGTCTTGCGCAGGTCTCCGTTCGCGACCGAGTCCGTTTGCTCCGAACTTGGTTTAACCGGCGATGCGTGGCACGAAATCGTAATCGTCGCGCGACTTCCGTTCCCGCTTCCGCGCCGGTTGGAACGCCACTTTCGCGTGATCCTTGCAATAGGGGCCGCAGTCGGCCTTGCGGCCGCAAAAGGCGAAACTCGGGTCGGCAGGATCCCCGATCGGCCATTTGCACATGCTGTCGCGCAGGTTCATGACCGTCGGCACGCTACCATCGTCGAGTTGCAGCGGCGGCAGCTTCTCGATCTCCGCCTTTTCCGCTTGCGGTGTCGCGGTGACCGGTACGCCCTGGCGGCCCTGGCCGGCCACGGGTTTCGGTGTTGCGACACTCCCGTCGGGGAGGAAGCGCGGCTTCGGCCGGGCCAGCCGCGGGGGGCGCTTGACGGGGCGGGACGGCGTTGCCCGGCCCGACAGGCCAAGGCGATGCACCTTGCCGATAACCGCATTGCGGGTCACGCCGCCCAATTCCTTGGCAATCTGGCTGGCGGAGTGGCCCTCCGCCCAAAGTTTCTTCAGCGTCTCGACGCGTTCCTCGGTCCAGGCCATGTCGGAATGTCTCCCCGCGCCCCGTTTCTCGGGCCCACAAGATGTTGTACCCAGGCGGTTCAGCCTTCCGCCGCGATGTCTAGATATCGTATCCTAGGGTACGATGAACACAAGATGCAGGGTTAGTGCTGTCCACAGGATTCTAGATATAGTGTTTGCCGGCCACGCGCATCAGGGTCGCGGGCTCGCCAAGCTCCCCACGATGCCTTATGTGTCGATGGATGCCTGATACGAGTCTCCTGTCCGATGCCACCGCAGACGGCGCGCCGGTTTCAGACCCCGCGTCCGCAGCCACTGTGCGGCCGCCGCGCCAATATGGCGCTGTCAACTGGGTCGGCCTCTACACCCTCTACAAGCGTGAGGTGGGACGGTTCCTGAAGGTGTGGATGCAGACCCTGTTTGCGCCGGTGATCACGACCCTCCTGTTCATGACCGTCTTCAAGCTGGCCTTCGGTGACCGGGGCGAGTTGACCGGGGATTTCGAGGGGCTGATCTACAACAATTTCCTCGCGCCGGGGCTCGTCGTGATGGCGATCCTCCAGAACGCGTTCCAGAACACGTCGAGTTCGCTGACCATTTCCAAGGTGCAGGGCAGCCAGGTTGATTTCCTGATGCCGCCCCTGTCCTCGCTCGAGCTGACGGCGGGCTTCGTGGCCGGGGCCGCAACCCGGGGTATCCTCGTGGCCATCATCGCCGGGCTGGCAATCCATCTCTCGGGCCTCGCCAGCCTCGACATCGTGCATCTCTGGGCCGTGCTCTATTTCGGCGCCATGGCGGCCATCTTTCTTGGTGCGCTCGGTGCCATGGGCGGGATCTGGGCCGACAAGTTCGACCATCTCGCGGCCATAACCAATTTCGTGATCGTGCCGCTGACCTTCCTGTCCGGGACGTTCTACGACATCAAGGTGATGGTTGAGCCGTTCCGGACGCTCGCCTATTTCGATCCGTTCTTCTACCTGATCGACGGGTTCCGCTACGGGTTCCTCGGTGTCTCGAATTCCAATCTGACAATCGGGGTGATTGCGGCCGGCCTGCTTGCAGCGGCCAGTTTCATCGCCACCTGGGCGATGTTTCGGTCGGGTTACAAGCTCAAGGCCTGAGGCGCCGCCTCAACGTTGGGGTTCCGCCCTTGCCTGTGCGGCGGCCGGCTCAGACGGGCGCAGGAGACGGTTCCGCAGCCACCGGTTCGCTGGACGTTCCACGCCATGGTAGAGCACCGGTGCCGCGAGGAAGGTCAGACCGAGCGTCAGCACGATGATGAGAAGCCCGCCGATCATCCCGCCGGCGACATGGAAGGCGACCAGCGCCCCCGTCAGCGGCAGGACCAACGGGTGCGCCAGATACACCGCATAGGCGTAGTTGCCGAAGCGGGCGACGCCCGCGCCCTTGAAGGGCTTCCGGTAGAGGTCCTGCCCGCCCAGTCCGAACACGACCATGGCACCGAAGGGCGCATTGACGAGAAGCGACATCCAAGGGCCAAGCGGCTGCAGCGTAGCGGCCACCAGACCGATGCCGCCGACCAGTGTCAGGGGCCATACCGGATGTGTCCGGATCCAGTCGGCCACGCGGGGATGAACGAGGGCCACACCCACGCAGACCCCTGCGGCAAACTCCATGAGGATCGGATCGCCATAGAAGGCGCGGACCTCCCCTTCGGGCAGCGCTTTGGCCAGGGCGATCAGGACGGGAACCGCCGCGATGGCCACCAGCGGCGCCTTGCGCCGCGCAAGCCAGAGGCCGCCGGCATAGATCAGGTAGAACAGCATCAGATAGTTCAGGGTCCAGCCGACGAACAGGATCGGCTGGATGTGCCCGAAGCCGTCCATGTTCGGCAGGAACAGGAAGCTCGAGATCACGCCCCAGGTGCTGAGATCGGCCGCCGGCATCAGCCAGGGCCGGATCAGGGTCAGTCCGATGGCCGCCAGGGTGAGCAGCCAGTAGAGTGGCACGATCCGCGCCGTTCGCTTGATCAGGAAGCGCCCCGGGGTTGCGTCCTGCGGCGTCGTCAGGACCAGGATGAAACCGGAGACCAGCAGGAAGATGTGAAAGCCCGGTCCCGCCAGGTTCAGATGGCGGATCCCGGACTGCGTGACGACGTTTGCGTCGATGTAGATGAGAATGTGCTGCAGGGCGATGGCCGTGCAAGCCAGTACCCTCACCAGATTGACCCCGACCATCATGGGATTGGTTCCGCTTGCTCGAAAGTGTTACGCGCCGAAGCCGCGTGAGGTGGTCACGCCGAGGCCGGCGCTGTTCGGCGGGGATGCAGCAAGCCCTGTGCCAGCGACCCGGTAGGCGCCTTCACCGGATGTTTTCCAGATGGGGTAACTCTTCGCCGATGACGGATATACCGAGCTGCCGCTCCAGAAGCCAACCCCGGAACCAGACCCCCAGACTGTCGCCTGAGGAGTATCGGCGCCTGCGCGAGGTGGCACAGCGGCAGGCCCGGTCGGGGGCAGCGCTGCGCCACCTGGCCCTGGCGCTGGGCGTCGCTCCCTCGACGATGTTCCGCTGGGCGGCGGCCGATCGCTTCCGCGCCAGCGACCTCGGCCGCCCCGAGGAGGAGTAGCCGATCGGGTCCTGTCTGCACGGGCATGGCGACCGCATCCGGTCGGTGCCTCAGAGCGCGAGTTCCTGTTCCCGCAGCCGTTTGACCTCGTCACGCAGGCGGGCGGCGTCCTCGAACTCCAGATTGGCCGCTGCCTCCCGCATGTCGCGTTCGAGCGATTCGATCATGGCCCTAAGATTGTGTCCGCTTTCGCCGTGGGCGATGGCGGGCGCAGGGGCCTCCGCCACGCCGCGCCGGCGCGACTTGCCGCCCTTGAGCTGCGGCTTGCCGTAGCGATCGCCCGGGGCACCCTTCACGCCGCGTGCGCCCTCGCCGAGATCGCCAAGGATGTCGGCCACCTCGCGGACGATGGTTGTTGGCGTGATGCCATGCGCCTCATTGTGGGCGATCTGTTTGGCCCGGCGCCGTTCGGTCTCTTCCATGGCTCGCTGCATGGAGCCGGTGATCCTGTCGGCATACAGGATGACCCGTGCATCGGCGTTCCGGGCCGCGCGCCCGATGGTCTGGACGAGCGAGGTCTCCGAGCGCAGGAACCCTTCCTTGTCGGCGTCGAGGATGGCGACCAGTCCGCATTCCGGGATGTCGAGACCTTCCCGCAGGAGGTTGATCCCCACCAGGACGTCGAACTCGCCGAGACGAAGGTCGCGAATGATCTCGATCCGCTCGACCGTGTCGATGTCGGAATGCATGTAGCGGACGCGGATGCCCTGCTCGTGCAGGTATTCCGTCAGGTCCTCGGACATCTTCTTGGTCAGCGTCGTGGCGAGCGTGCGGTAGCCCTTTTCGGTCGTGGCCCGGATTTCGGCCAGCAGATCGTCCACCTGATTCGTCTGGCCCGTGGACACGGGGCGAACCTCCACGGGCGGATCGACCAGACCGGTCGGTCTGATGACCTGTTCCACGAAGACGCCGCCGGTCCGCTCCATTTCCCATGGCCCGGGCGTCGCCGACACATGTACCGTTTGCGGGCGCATGGCGGTCCATTCCTCGAAGCGCAGCGGCCGGTTGTCGACGCAGGAGGGCAGGCGGAAACCGTATTCTGCCAGCGTGCGCTTGCGATTGAAGTCGCCCCGGAACATGCCGCCGATCTGCGGGATCGTCTGGTGGCTCTCGTCGACGAAGAGCAGCGCATTATCCGGGATGTACTCGAACAGGGTCGGGGGCGGTTCGCCCGGCTTGCGTCCTGTGAGGTAACGGGAATAATTCTCGATCCCGTTGCACGAGCCCGTCGCGGCCAGCATTTCGAGATCGTAGGTGGTACGCTGCTCGATCCGCTGGGCTTCCAGCAGTTTTCCGTTCGCCTCGAAATGGGCGATGGTGTCCTTGAGCTCCGCCTTGATCCGCTCGATGGCCTGGTTGAGCGTTGGCTTCGGCGTCACATAATGGCTGTTGGCGTAGACCTTCACCTTGTCCAGCGACCGGATCCGGCGGCCGGTCAGCGGGTCGAACTCGGCGATGGATTCCAGTTCGTCCCCGAAGAAGGACAGCTTCCAGGCCCGGTCGTCCTGGTGTGCGGGGAAGATGTCGAGCACGTCGCCCTTCAGTCGGAAGGTTCCGCGAACGAAACTCATGTCGTTTCGCGTGTATTGGAGGTTTACCAGGCGCTGGGTCACCTCCCGCGGGTCGACCCGGTCGCCGGCGGCGAGCTGGAACGTCATGGCGGTGTAGGTTTCCACCGAGCCGATGCCGTAGATGCAGGAGACGGAGGCGACGATGATCGTGTCGTCGCGCTCCAGGATCGCGCGGGTCGCGGCGTGCCGCATCCGGTCGATCGCCTCGTTTATGGAGCTTTCCTTCTCGATGTAGAGGTCGCTCTTCGGGACGTAGGCCTCCGGCTGATAATAGTCGTAATAGGAAACGAAATACTCGACGGCATTGTCGGGAAAGAAACTCTTGAACTCGCCATATAGCTGGGCGGCCAGGGTCTTGTTCGGCGCCAGGATCAGGGCGGGCCGCTGGGTCGCCTCGATCACCTTCGCCATGGTGAAGGTCTTGCCCGTGCCCGTCGCCCCGAGCAGGACCTGGTCGCGCTCACCAGCCTCGAGCCCGTCCACCAGTTCCGGGATGGCCGATACCTGGTCGCCGGCGGGCTCATATTTCGAGGCGACACGGAACCGCTTGCCGCCTTCCAGCTTCTCCCAGTCGCGCTCCGGGCGGTGTGGTGACCATGTCTCCGACGGGATGCCCGTGGGGCTGACCCCGAGCTGGTCGAAGGAGAAGATTGCCCGGTCTTCCGCGAAACCACGTTGATCTGCCATGGGCGATATGTGGCGCACGCCCCGCCATGAGGGAAGGGGTCATCTGCCAGCCGACAAAAAGCCCGGCGAGACGGCGGCCGGGCACCCGGGCCCGGCCAGGAAAAAAGGGCACACGACGCACGCCAGTGGAGAGTGTCGATGCAGATCGGAGGTTCCAAAGGGCGTCGGCATCCCGAAGGATCGCCCTGCGTCGCGGCCAGGTTCCGTGTGTCCCACTGTCGACAGTATCAGCCTGTGGGACCCGGTCGCCAAGTGACTTCTTGTGCGCTGCGCTATAGTCCGTGTTCAGAGGCTCTTAACGTACCCGCGCGTCTCGGTTAGACCGAGCCTCCAGGACAACCTTTAAGAGCGTGCCCATGACTCCTTCCTTCCCGACCGCCGGACTTGCCGCCCTGGCACTGGCGGGGTGTCTGCTGCTTTCGCTGACGGGCTGCGACGGTGCGACGCCGCCGGCCGACGAGGCGGCGAAGGACTCCCCGGCAGACAGCCCCATCCTCGACAATCTGCCCTGGGAGGAGGCTGACGGGACCCAGGCGACGGGCTCCGGCCTGGAGTACAAGGTGCTTCGCCGGGTCGACGACCCCGACGCGGCCTCGCCGCAAAGCCCGCGCGACCGCGTTACGGTGATGTATGAGGGCCGGCTGGCGCGCAATGGCGAGCTGTTCGACAGCTCCTATGCCCGCGATGCTCCGGCCACCTTTGCGCTGAACCAGGTGATTCCCGGCTGGACCGAGGGGCTGCAGCTCATGTCGGTGGGCGAGTCCTACCTGTTCTACATTCCTGCCGACCTGGCCTATGGCGACCGTCCGCGTCCGGGTGGACCGATCCAGCCCGGCGACGACCTGATCTTCCGGGTCGAGCTTCAGGATGTGGAAGCCGCGCCGCCGCCGCGCACCGTCGATACCGAGGCGTGGGACACCTACACGCCCTGGCAGTCGGATCGGGAAGGCGTGCAAACGCTCGGGGACGGGATCGAATATGTGGTACTCGAGCGCGGCGACGAGGACGCCCCCTCGCCAGCCGGCGACGATCGGGTGGTTGTGTTCTACGAGGGCCGTCTCGACAGCGACGGGACCGTGGTCGACAGCGCCTTCGACCGGGGTCAGGCAGCGATGTTCCCGGTGAATCGCGTGATTCGGGGCTGGTCCCTGGTGCTGAAGGAGATGCGCCGCGGCGACCGCTGGCTTGTGCACATCCCGGCCGCGCAGGCCTATGGCGCTCAGGGCAAGGATCCCGTGCCGCCGAACGCCGACCTGAATTTCGAGATCGAGCTGATGGATGTGCTGCCGACCCAGTAGCGCGATGAACCTGCTTCGTCGGCCGGGGCGGCTTGCACGCCTGGCCAAGGCGAGGCATCACCAGACCTGATGAACGGCGCGCCCCGGCGGTTCGCCGTCCTTTTCCCTGGGTGCCGGCGCGTGCCGCCTGGCCCCGCCGCCGGTTCGAACCGGGCGGCCTGACCATGAAAGCGAGGCGAGGCGTGGCACCGATACGTTTCGGACTGATCGGGACCGGCCCCCTGGGCCGGGCCAGGGCACAGACGGTGATGGCGAGCGCTGAGGCGGAGTTGCTGGCGACGGCGGGACCGGGTCCAGATCCGGGCCTCGCACCGCATTCCGACGACCCGATGAGCGTCTTGCTGCGTGCCGACCTCGATGCCCTTATCTATGCCGGCCCGGTGTCCGAGGCGGCCCGTTACGTGGCCGCTTGTCTCGGGCGGCGCCTGCATGTCCTTTGCGCCACGCCACCCGGTGCCGGCATGGCGGATGTGATGGAGCTGCGCAAGGCCGAGGCGGCGACACCAGACCGCACGCTCTGGTTCGGCACGCCTTTGCGCTATCACGGTTCCGTCCGCGCGGCCCGGGCGCAACTGGCGGCCACGCCGTTTGGTCGCCTGCTGACGGCGCGCGCGCTGGTGGCGAAGTTCCGCCCGCCCCGTCCCGAAGGAGGCGGCGGTATCCTCATGGCACGCGGTCTGCCGGTCTTGGACCTGATGCAGAGCTTCACCGGGCCGTTCGAGGAGGTCCACGCGCTGTTCGGACAGGGTGCCTGGGCCTCAGGGACCGCGGACGACGACGCGCTCGCCCTGATGCGTACCCATGACGGGACGCTGGCTCAACTCCACGCCAGTGCGAGCTGGGCCCGCGAGACGTTCCGTCTGGAGCTGGGGTTCGAGCAGGGGTATCTCTGGCTTGACGGTCTGACGGGGGAGGGGGGCTCGCTTGCGCCTGAAGTCCTCGTCGTGGGACGCCCCGCCCGGTCGGAGACGGGGAACCTGCTCGCGAACCCGGAGGAAGACATCCACCGCTTCGAAGAGGACACGGCCATGGATGCGGAACTGGCTGATTTCCTGGCGGCGGTAACCGGGCGCGCGCCCCAGCTCCACGGCACGAGCCAGCAGGCGTTCGACGCGATGAACCTGGTCCAGCGCCTGTATGCGGCGGACCGTGCCTGGCCGGCAGCCGTCCAGCCGTCACGGGCTGCGGAATGAGCGCCGGCGCGGTCGACCTGGAGGCGCTGTGCGCGCTGGCGGCGTCGGCCGCCGAGGCCGCAGGCGCGGCGCTTGCGGCGCGTGGAGAGGCGTTCCAGGGCGTGGCCGCCGAAGCGGGACGGGACATCAAGCTTCATGCAGACCGCGCCGCAGAGGCGCTCATCGTCGAACGGTTGCGCTCCGGTAGTCCCCACGCCGTCCTGGGGGAGGAGACAGGCTGGCAGGGCGCGCCGCCGCCGGACGACCGGACGCCCTATTGGGTGGTCGATCCGCTGGACGGATCGGCGAATTACGACCGGCGCATTCCGATCTGCGCCGTGTCGATCGCGCTCATGCGTGGTACGTCGCCGGTCCTTGGCGTCATTCACGATTTCCACCATGGCGAGACCTTCACCGGCGGTGAGAGCCAGCCTGCGGCATGCAACGGGACGCCGATCCGTGTTTCGGACATTTCCGAGCCCGCGCGCGCGGTTCTGGTCACCGGCTTGCCGGTGCAGTCGGATTACTCCGACGCGGCGTTGGGCCGGATGGCGCGGGACTTCGCCAGGTGGAAGAAGGTGCGCATGATCGGCTCGGCCGCCATGGCGTCGGTCTATGTGGCGTCGGGGCGGGCCGATCGTTATGCGGAAGCGGGGACGCGCCTGTGGGACGTGGCGGCGGGACTTGCCATCGTGGCCGCGGCAGGTGGCCGCGTGTTCCTCTCCGACGGCCCCGCCGACGGGCCGCGGCGCGTGTCGATGGACAATGGGCATCTGCCGGACTGATCCCGTGCCGGGCGGTTCCGGTTGCCTTCGTGGTTTCGCGGTCGGCCAAACCGATCTAACGGTTGCGGCGCAGGCGGACCCGTCTGCGAATGAAGGCTTGCGCGAGACCCGGAACGTGAAGCGACGGTCTGGCGTGGACCGGAAGGCTGGCGCCCCAGGTCCCCGTGGGGACCTTCCCGACCGGTCAGTATACCCACGAGGAGTTGCCATGCGTGTCACGCCCGACCGTCTCGCCGAAATCGCGCTGCAGGCCGGAGCCGTGATCATGGAGATCTACCGCTCCGATTTCGAGGTCATCGACAAGGCCGACACCTCACCCGTCACCGAGGCCGACCAGAAGGCCGAACGTCTGATCCTGGCCGCACTGAAGGAGAGTGAACCGGCGCTCGTGGTGATCGCCGAGGAGGAGATGTCGGCCGGCCACATGCCGGAGCATGGCGCGCGCTTCGCCCTGGTCGATCCCCTCGACGGGACGAAGGAGTTCGTGAACCGGCGCGGCGAGTTCACGGTGAACATCGCGATCATCCATGAGGGTCGCCCGGTCATGGGTGTCGTCTATGCCCCGGCGCTGGAGCGGCTGTTCGTTGCGGAGGGGCCGGGCTCCGGCTGGCAGGCGCGATGCGCGCCAGGGGCGGACGTTCCGGGACCGGCGGAGCGCGCGCCGCTGTCCATCCGCCGGCGGCCCGAGGCGGGGTTGACCGCCATCGCGTCGAAGTCCCATCGCACACCGGAAACCGATGCCTGGCTGGAACGTTTCGACGTGGCCGAGATCGTGTCGGCCGGCTCCTCGCTCAAATTCTGCATGATTGCGGCCGGGGAGGCCGACCTCTACCCGCGCATGGGCCGGACGATGGAATGGGACACGGCCGCCGGCCAGGCGGTGGCCGAGGCGGCCGGTGCCCAGGTTCTCCAGGAAGACGGTGCGCCCCTGCTGTACGGCAAGCGGGCGCGGGGTTACGACAACCCCCACTTCGTGGTTTTTGGCGACGTGACGCCGCCCAGCCAGCTCGGCCGGGCCGCGCCCGCGTCGACCTAAAGCATTTTCGAGCGAAGTGGGCACCGGTTCGCGTTAAGAAAATGCTCAAAAACAAGAACATAGCGCATCTTCACTGACTCCGATTGACTTGAAGATGCGCTAAAAGCGACGGTCTTTCATTTCACTCCAGACCGTCGCTTTACATCGTTGTTTTTGCGAAAGTGTCCGTTCGCAACCGAGTCCGTTTGCTCCGAACTTGCTCGAGGCCGGGACGTGCTACCCGCGTGCGGCCTCGCTGCCTTCCTTGAGGTATTCGGGCGTCTTGTCCGCCTTCACGAAGGTGAGGACGATCAGACCGGCGACGAAGAGCAGGCTGATCGCGCTCATGCCGATGCGCTGGCTGTCGAATGCCCGGGCGAAGATCTCCACCAGAAGCGGTCCCAGCCAGACCGTGACTGTCCCGGCGATGGCATAGAGCCCGAAGAACTCGCCGACCCGCGCCGGCGGTGCCAGATGCACGAGCATCGACCGGGAGGAGGAGATGCTCGCCGTCGCCGAGATGGCGAGCGGGGCGATGGACGACAGGAACACCACGTCGGACAGTTCCTGGAAGGCGAAACCGCCCCACACCGGCCGGTTTTCCATGAGGCCGAAGAACAGCCGGTCGGGCGTGATCGACAATTGCAGGATCAGGGTCGCCAGCATGATGGAAATCTCGACCATCAGCGCGCGCTTGGGGCCGAGAAGCTGGTCCAGCCGGCCCCCGATGAGCCCACCGAAAAAGGCGAAGATCGAGGAGACGATGGCATAGACCGTCATTTCGACCACGGTCCACTTGAAGAACAGCGTCACATAGACCGCCGACAGGGTGAGAAGGGCGGCCATGGCATCGGCATAGAGCATCCGCGCACCGAGGAAGGTGAGCACGTTGCGCTGCTCGCTGGCGCGACGCAGGGTGCGAAACAGACCCTTCGCGCCCGTGGTGAGCGCGGCCGGCCAACTGGCGCCGGGCGTCCCGCCATCCCGGGCGAGCAGGAAGAAGGGGATCACGAAGATCACCAGCCAGACCGCCGTGATCGGCCCGACCAGGCGGCGATGCTCTCCGGCCTCCACGTCGATGCCGAACTGCGACTGGGCGAAGGGCCAGCCGATCATGTCCGGCAGGGCGAACAGAAGCACGAGCCCCAGGAGAAGGACCGCCGCCGCCAGATTGCCGAGCCCCAGCCCCAGGCCCGAGATCATGGGCAGCGACTGCGGCCGGCCGGCGACGTTCAGCATCGCATTATGGGTGACCTCGGAATAGGTGTAGGAGATGTGGCCGACGACCATGATCGCCATGACCGCGGCGATGGAATAGCCCGACCCGTCGGCTGCGGCGTACCACAGGTTCCACGAGGCGAGCGCCAGTACGCCCAGGAACACCGCCATCAGCGGCTTGCGCCGCCCGCCCCGGTCGAGTGCCGCCCCCAGGAACGGCGCGGTGAAGGCGGCGATGAAGCCGGCCCATTTGGTGACGCTGGCAATTGTGGCGAGCCCCTCCGCCCCCGCGACCTGTTCGGCCTGTTCGGGCGGCAGGCCCGCCAGCGCGCCATTCGCCAGCATCTGCTGGCCGATCACTTCCCCGAAATACGGAGCGAAGATGTAGATGTTGATGAGGACATAGTACGGGTTCCGCGCCAGTTCGAAGATGGCCCAGCCAAGGCCCGGCGGATCGAACGCGCCGCCCCGGGCCAGTTTCGCATCGGCCTTCGCCGCTTCGGCCTGCGCGGCCTGGGTGACGCCCGGTCCGGCCAGGGGCACTGGGGTGTCCGACATGCTTCGAGTCCTCCCGCCTTCGCCTCTCAGGGCGCTTGTCGACCCGAACCGTGACCCATCCCCCGCACATTGGGAAGGCCCTGACGCGGGGAGAGGGGGGAAGAAGGGCCGCCAGGCAGGCCGGATCGACACCGGTCTGCGACCCCGCAGGCCGCGGAACGGGGCCACGGATCGGTGACGATTGCCGGCGTGGCCGGCTCAGGCGGCATAGCGCCCTTCGTCAACGATCCGGGCCTGACCCAGGGCGACAAGGCTTTCGAGGATGGGCGTGAGCGTGCGTGCGCCGGCGCCCCGGAACAGCTTGGCCAGGCGCTCAAGGGTCTTTTCGTCTGTCAGGTCGACGGGCCAGCCATAGGCATTTCGATGGTCTTCATGATTCGATCGGTTTCGGAGAGGATTTTCAGGATCTTCTGATAGTGGCGCACGTCATCGAAGGTGAGGGTGCGGCCCTTGCGATCCTTCAGCCATTTCTGGGCGGGCTGGTAGCCGCCGATATGGAACTCCCATGAAACGGGCCGGGCGGCGTCGAAATATTGCGTGTCATTGATCCAGACCTTGCCGTCTTCGAACGCGACCTTTGACACCGTGTTGTCGCCCTCGCCGGTGAAGGGGAAGGGCGTGTCGCCAATCGCGGCGTCTTCCATCAGGTGCAGGCGGCGCAATTGCCCGCCCTTGTCTGACACGTCCCAGAACACGTCCGGCGAGGCGGGCCAGGGGATGCGCGGAAAGTCGATTTTCAGGAACTCGGCATAGGTCTCTCGGTAGGCGGGGCAGTGCAGGACGCCATAGATATAGTCGAAGACGGCCACCTCATCCGGCTCCCCGCGCGTGTCATGCGTCGCGAGTTTGCGCAGCCTGGCGTAGAGCTTGTCATCGAAATTGACGCGGCGGGTTTGGTCGAGCTCGTCTTCTGCGGGGTAGAGGTAGAGGGGTGAGGCAGAAGAAATCCCCTTGTTGCTATAGACACCCCTGTTATCGAAAACATGTTTCGAGACTAGAGCGTGGTTCCAACCCGAGTCTGAACGAGCGGCCTGTCGTGAAAATATGAGGGCTATATTCTCACCTTCTATCAGGTGGCGGGTGGCGCGTTCACGACGATGCACCGCAACATTGGAGTCGTAGACCGTATAGCGGGTATCAAACGGGCGATAGACTATCGGCTTGACCATGTTCCGCCACGACCCATCGGCCAAGCCAGTCATGGCGCGGTTATAATTCCACTGATTCTGCGAACAGAGCTTCCAAATGGAGCGGGCTTCATCTTCGTTCTGTGTCTTGAGAAATTTTTCCACCTTCGAGCGGGCTTCTGCCTCGGTCCAAGAAATCGCGAACTGGTCGTGTGTCGTCACAATGCCAGGGGCAGGCCGTCCGTTCGGCGCAAACCAATCAGCTACACTGGGAAATCCATAGTATTTGGCTCGAAGGCCCCAGTCGGTCGGCTTGAACGGCCATGGGGCTCTCTCGGGAGTCACATCGACAAAATCACCGTCTGCCGTGGTGGCCGTTTCAAGGGCGGCATATTTGGCCGCGCGACTCCCCCATAGGTCGGCATGAAAAACCTCCGCGGGTTTCTTGGCCTTGCTCGTCGGGGTTTTCTTGACCGCGATGATGATGGCCACGCCCTGTTGAATGTCGAATACATTCTTGTCGGGCTTGCCGTCCGGCGTGACTTCTTTTTTTTTCGCATTACCATGCAGGTCGAGGACGTGGATGCGGTCAAAGGACCGCATCAGGTGCTGGCGCATGTCCAGGAAGGTCGGGTTGTCGAGATAGGAATGATTGGTGATGAACCCGAGGATGCCCTCGCCGTTCTTCTCGATCAGGTGTTCCGAAAACCGGATGAACTTCACATAATCGTCGGACAACCATTTCGCCTGCGCAGGCCGCTTCAGCTCCGGGCTTTGCTTGTAGGCCTCCATCAGCCCCATGATCCAGTCGCCTTTGTTGGTGCTTTCGCCGCGATAGGGCGGGTTGCCGATCACGCACATGATGGGCATGTCGCGCTTGACGGTGTTGGCTTCTCTCACCTCATTCGAGAGCCATTGCGCAAAGGGCAGGGACTGGTTAGCCGCCTCACCTTCTTCGAGGGAATTGGTGAGGTAGACAGACACGCGCGGCGGGTTGGACGTGGGCTGATAGCCATATTCGCGCAGGACCATTTCCAGCTTCATATGGCACATGGCATAGGACGCCATGAGCAATTCAAAGCCATGCAGGCGCGGGATCAGGTCCTTCTCGACATAGCCTGCCCACATGCCGGGTGCGGCGGCCTGAATACGCGGGGCAATCAGTTTGATCGCCTGTGCCAGAAAAGTGCCTGTGCCCGCCGCAGGGTCCAGGATCTGGACCTTGTGGACTTCCTTCTTTGTGGTTAGCGGCTTGCCCTTGACGTCGGTCTGGCCTGTCTCCCAGTCGATCGTGATCTTGCGATTATCGGCGAGGCCGTCTGTTATCCCGAACTCTGTTTTCAGGACGTCATCCACCGCCCGCACAATGAAATCGACAACAGGTTCCGGCGTATACCAGACACCGCGCACTTCCCGCTTTTTCGCGTTATAGGCGGCGAGGAAATCCTCATAGAAGTGCAGAAACGGGTCGTTGCGCTGGCTGGTGTGGCCAAAGCGCGCCATGATGGAACGCACGTCCGTGGCCTGGAAGACCTTGGCGAGGTCATCAATGATCCAGCTGATCCGGTAATCGAGGTTCGGACCTGCGATGTAACCGAACAGGTTGCGCAGGAAGGGATTGGAACGGGGAAGAAGTTCCAGAGCTTCCTGTCGGCTGAAATCTGACAGCGTGTCATCATGAAGGCGTGCGGCGAACATGCCGTAGGCAATGGTTTCCGCATACATGTCGGCGAAGTCTTCGAGGCTGATGTCGTGGATCAGGTGTTCCTTGAAGGCTTCATATTGGTTGAAAAGTTCGGTCGCGCCTTCCTTGTCCTGAATGAGAGACCGGGCAAGTACATCCTTGATCAGGATCGCCTTGGCAGCCATTCGTTTGGCCAGGTGCTCGGATGACGTGATCGTCTGCGGTCGCTGGTCGACAAACTCGCGCAGCATCGCCATAAACGCGTCGAAACGCTCGCGGCGGGGCTGAATTCCTGCCCGGTCGTCGGCAATGGTGATTTCAGAGATGAGTTCCCCGTCGCGATAGAACCGCCAGTCGAGGCAGTTGGTGTAGATCAGGTTCGGGAAGCCCTCGGAGTAGCGCTTGAACTGATCCTTGGCGTAGCCTTTGAAGACCTCAATGTCGGATCCAAGGTCCTTGGCCTCACAATGCCCAATCGGAACATCGTCACGAAGGAAGACAAAGTCCGGCGCGCCCACGTCCACACGGGCAGGCTCGTTCACTGCACGCACGTCTTCCGACAGCGCATTGAAGATTTTCTGGAGGGCGGGGCGATAGGCGTGCTCGCCGGCTATTCCGGTTTTGGAGATTGCGGCAACTTCTGCCAGGAAGGACTCAACCATTTCGCACTCCCTGAGGCTGCAGCGGATTAAGAGCGCTCACAGACCGAAAGGCAACCGGCCATTGCAAAGTTGCGACGCTGTAGCATTTTGGAGAGAAATAGGCACCGGCCGCGTTAAGAAAATCATCAAAAACAAGAACATAGCGCATCTTCACTCACTCCGATTGACTTGAAGATGCTCTAACGGGCGCTGTCTGAAGAAAAAGCGTATTTGCTTGCCGATGAAATTGCCCTCGAATGAAAAATCTCAATCATATTCGGGTTTTTGATAGGGGGTGAGATGGCTCCGCGAGTAGGACTCGAACCTACGACCGGGCGATTAACAGTCGCCTGCT
>CAZBKM010000010.1:0-99676 GCA_964492485.1 uncultured Hyphomonadaceae bacterium
GGAGCGGGTGAAGGGAATCGAACCCTCGTCTTAAGCTTGGGAAGCTTCTGCTCTGCCATTGAGCTACACCCGCCTATGTGCCTCTCGATAAACTGCAACCCGGTCGGCGACAAGCGGGGATGTGGCCGCCTCGGCGTGCGCCAGGTGCGCGGACGGGGCGGGCCTATTCGATGATCTCGAAATCCGGCGGGATCGCCGGAACGTCCGAGGCGACCGTCACCGGCGGCTCCACTTCCTCGCCAGGTCCACCCTCCCGGCGCTCATAGGCCTCGACCAGCGACAGGTAAGGCGGAACATGAACCCAGCCGTCACTCTGGGTGTTCTGCAGTATCTCGAAGTGCAGGTGGAACGTGGTGGGCGTGCCGCCAAAATCCTTGGAGACATAGCCGATCACGTCGCCCGCCTTCACCTGATCCCCCTCCGCCACCTGCAGGCGGTCCATGTTCAGGTGCATATAGCGGTAGATCCGGCCACCCGCGCGCAGCTTCACGGTATAGGTCGCGATGTCGTAGATGACGCCATCCTCGACGGCCACGACCTCGTGCAGGGTCCGCTCGTCGGGTGGCGTGTTGCGCAGGATGCGGCATTCCTCGGGCGTGCCGACGCGGATGTCCTGGCCCTGATGCACCCGGTTGCGAGGGCAGTAGGGGGTATTGCGATCCGACGATCGCGTCTCGCAGAAATTGTCCCGCCATGGATCCTCGAAGTTTCGGGGATCGCACTCATCGCCGCCTTTCACACCGCCGCCAAAATTCCAGACCATGGATTGCGGATAGGCAGGCGCCGAGCGAATCGGGAACACCATGTCGGGCACATGCACGATCTGCTCCGGGGCCCCCGTACCGGAGCCCGGCGCGAGCTGGCCGGGCGCATAGTAGCGGAAAACGGGCTCCGGGGCCGGCGCTGCGTCCGTGGCGGGCGCACCGGGCGTGGCGCCCCCGGTGTCGGTTCCGGTCTCGTCGCCCGTGTCGCCCCGTGTTTCGTCAACCGGCGCATCCGTTTCGGTCTCCTCGCCCGCCCCTGGCCCCTCATCGGGAGCCGCACCGGTCTGGTCGGATGACGTATCGGTCTGGTCATGGGACTGATCATCGGACTGGCCGCCAGACTGGTCGCCAGACTGGCCGCCAGACGAGCCAGTGTCCGGTGCGCCGGTGGCGTCGCCCGGATCGGCGTCGCCTCGAGTATCGACCGGCCGCTCGGGCGGCGGCGGCCCCGGTGGGCCGTCGGCAGGTCGGGACCGAGGCGTCTCGGGCGGCTCTCCACCATCGCCCGGATAGCGGACGGCATCACATCCTGACAGGGCCACCGCCGCAGCCCCCAGAGCCAACCAGGCCAGTCGTGTCATCTACCGGCTCCCCGCGATCACCAGATTGCGCGCCACCTCCAGCGCGGTCTCCTCGTCGATGCAGTCTCCCCCGCGCGCGCCCGGCAAGGACTTGCACTCGAATTCCACCAGATAGTCGGCGCCATAGCGGCTTAGCGAGACCTGCGCGCCCGTCATGGTGGACTGGTAGCGCATCTCCGGTGCCGCCTCCGATCCGTCGCGGCGCCCGTCATCGTAGACCCGGTTCGTACCGCTCACCGTAATGTCGTAATCGGGGCCGGGATATTTGGCGAAGTAGCCGTCATCCAGCGGCCGGAAGGTTGGCCCGCCACCGGCATCGGCCCCCTGCACCGTTGCCACGCCGGACGGCAGAAGCACAGGCACTGGCGGGGCCTGGGACCCGCTCTGCACGTTGAAGGTGCGCGACCCGTCCTCGCGCGGCCGGCTGGCCAGGTCCCGGCGTGCGGCCTCCCAGTCGACCACCGTCTCGCTCGACTCGACGCGAACGCGCGCAGGCTGGGGGGGGCCTGCCTGGGCCAGCGTTTCTGCCGCCGTGTCCCCGGCAGGCGCCGCGGAGGTCGTGGTGTCGGATGCAGCCGATCCTGGATCGCGCTCTCCGTTCGCCGGCGCGCCACAGGCGGTCAGCAGGGCCAGCGCCGCAGGCACGCACCATTTCGGA
Organism: uncultured Hyphomonadaceae bacterium; assembly: GCA_964492485.1. Lineage (GTDB taxonomy): Bacteria > Pseudomonadota > Alphaproteobacteria > Caulobacterales > Hyphomonadaceae > UBA5336. The sequence continues at coordinate 2,004 of CAZBKM010000010.1, forward strand.
ACCATCTCAGTTCTCCCCGCCGGTTGAGGCGACAAAGTCAGGATCGGCATACGCCACGTTGGGGTTGGATCGGATTCGCGTCAGGATCCGGTCGCGCGCCATTCGGGTGTTCGGCTGGTCGTCGGCGAAGGGATGCGACAGGACCAGCTCTCCGGAATAGGAGCAGCTCTCGAGCCGCAGGCCCGACAGGCCGGTCTGCCCGGAAGCCCATTGTCGGAACGCCTCGCGGGCTGCAGCGGGATCGCGACGATAGGTCTCTACGATGTCGTCGACTTCCGGCACGTCTTCGATCTTCACGATGAACCGCGCCTCACCGCCCGTTTCGAGCTGCGCCGGCATCAGGACCGCGCCGTCCTGGGACGCGGTGGTGAAATAAGCCCCGCCGGCTGTGCCCGGCGGCGCGCTGACACCCAGCCAGGCGCACCCCCACAAGGTCGAGGTCAACGCGGCGATGCCGAGAAGGCCGCCCATATGCGGGCGCGGCGCAAGACGTCGATCAGTCATCGCCCTGAGACTCCGCCGGAAAGTTCAGATTTTCAAGGTTCAGAAGCCCGCCGCCGCAGGGCCGGGCGCACAGATCGGGATCACCCGGCAGCGGGTCATAACCCTGGTACTGGTCGCATGGTCCGGCACACTGGGCCGCTGAGCGCGGCTCGAGCGCCGCCAGAAGCCGGTCACGCAGGGCGGTTCCCGAGAGGCCCGGTTCGCGCGCCTTGATCAGGGCCAGAGCCGCCGAGACGTGCGGCGCCGCCATGCTTGTCCCCTGTTCGAAGGCATAATGGCAGTCCGAGATGCTCTTGCCCGTGACAGGGTCATAGCAATTGCGTGCCGGCTTGGTGGAAAGGACGCCATCGGGCCGCCCGTCACCATTGTCGTCGCGCGAGAGGTCCCCGCCGGGGGCCAGCACGTCCACCGCATCGCCATAGTTCGAATAGGGTGTGATCTGACCACGATAGTCGCCCGCCGCCACCGTAAGGACGTTCTCGCAGCCGCCGGGGGAATAGTAACGGGTCGAGACCCGCGCATTGCCCGCCGCCGAGACGACAACCACGCCGCGCGCGGTGACCGCGTCGATGGCATCCTGCAGCGAGGCCGGGCAGAACTCGAACAGACCGATCGACAGGTTGATGATGTCGGCTGGATTGTCGTTCCAAACCTCATTGCCATCCGAATCGAAGGCAGGGACCAGGCCGCCGGCCCACCGGATGGCGTCATTGATGTCGGTCAGCCGACCGCCGCACTTGCCGAGCGCCCTCACGGGGACGAGGGTCACGTCCCAGGCTCCGGCGGCCACTCCGGCGCCATTGTTGCTCGCTGCCGCGCCGATGGTGCCGGCCACATGGCTGCCATGGAAGCTGTCCTCCGCTGTCGGGTCGCTGGGATCGCAGAGATCGCCGGGATCGTTCGGGTCCGGATCGCGGCCGTCCCCGTCATTCCCCATCCGTGGATCGGACACCATGTCCCATCCGGGCGCAATGTTCGCGTTGTTGCGGAAGTCGGGATGGTCCAGCTTCAGTCCGGTGTCGACCACCGCGACCACGACGTCATTCGACCCCTGGGAGGCCTGTCGCGACCAGAAGTCCACGAAACCGGCGCCGCCGGGTGCCTCGTCCTCGCCCTCTCCATTGTTGCGGAAGTGCCACTGCAGCGCCCAGAGCGGATCGTTGGGCGTCACGGTCGCCGGACCGGACGCCGGGCCAGGCGGTCGGCGCGCAAACTGATGGTCGAAGATGAAATCCTTCTCGACATACTCGAACTCGCCACTCTCGCGCAGACGCTTAAGCACGCATTCTGTGGCAAGGACCCGGTTGCGACGCAGCACCTCGCGGTCCGGCAAGTCCGGGCATTCGATCCGCGCCGACAGGGCCAGTTGCGGCAGGTCCGGACGTCCGCGACCCTCTGCTGTGAACTGGGTCGGGTCGCCGCCATCCTCGCCGATCTGGATGACCATCGTACCGGTCCGCGTAACCTCGACCTGACCTGACAGGCCAAACTCGGACATCGTATCCAGCATCCGCGAGCGCGCCCGGGTCTGCACCTCGATGGCACGCGGCGTGACCACGGCCCGGCGCGACAGCTTCAGCCGCTCGCGCATGTCGGGCGACAGGTCGAGCTGGCCACCCTGCAGGGCGCCGGCTTCGGTCTGGTCTGCCTGCCCCGTATCCGGTCCGGCATCGCGCGCCGGCTCCCCGGCCCGGCTTTGGTCGGACCTTGCCTCGGGCAGGGTCTCCATCACCTCGCGGTTCGGCTGCAAGCGCTGAAGGCGGCCCTGGTTCAGAGCCCGCAACGTGCCTTCGTCCAGGGCCGCGCCATCTTCGGACGGCTGACCGGCACCGTCGGCCGTGTCCGGCTCGCCAAGGGGAAAGCGCGGCGCCGTCTCGCGGGCAAGGGCCGGCGGCTGGATAGCGAGGGACTCTTCCGGGCCTGGCAGATCCGGCAGGTCGCGCGGCTTGGCGATGATGGAGCCGACCGCAAAGCGGGCCTGGCGCGCTTCCGGCCGCATCCTCAGCTCGGTGCCCAACTCGCCGGCGAGCGCGCGTGCCTCCGCCGGCACGCTCGCCATGCGCGCTTCCGCGTCCGCCCGGGCATTGACGGCGGCGCCCGTGACCTGGTCCATCGCTGCTCGCGTTACCGTCTCGGCCCGCTCCAGTCGCGTCTCGCGGTTGTCGCAAGCGCCGAGCAGCAAGCCACAGGCCGCTGCGAGCATAAGGCTGGCGGCCCCGCGCAATTGGTCGCGTCCTCGCCTCATTCTCAAACGTCCCCCTCGACATTGACCGGCGCGGCGCGAGGGCGCGGCCGCGCACTCTTTAACTTAACCACATGTTACCGATATGACGGAAGCGCCGGCCACAGCCTCGCCGGCATTCGCCCAGTGGAGACGCGTGCCCATGCCCCTTCCCCGTTCCATCGTCGTCCTGACCGGGGCCGGCATTTCGGCCGAGAGCGGGCTCGGCACGTTCCGCGACGAAGACGGGATCTGGACAAAGTATCCGCTGGAAGATCTGGCCACGCCGGAGGGGTTCGCCCGCAATCCGGACTTTGTCCACAATTTCTACAATGCCCGCCGGGCCCAGTTGCGCACGGCGAAGCCAAACCCCGCTCACGCCGCCCTCGCACGGCTGGAGGCCGCCTGCATCGAGGCGGGCAGCGATTTCCTGCTGGTGACCCAGAACGTGGACAATCTTCACGAGCAGGCGGGCAGCCGGAACGTGCTGCACATGCACGGGGAGCTCTCGAAGGTTCGCTGCATGAACTGTACCACCGTTACCCATTGGGAGGCTGACATCTCGCGTCAGACCGTGTGTACCGAGTGCGGCGCCACCGGCCAGGTCCGACCTCACGTGGTGTGGTTCGGGGAAATTCCGCTCTACATGGATACGATCGGCCGCAGCCTGACCCATTGCCAGCTCTTCGTCTCGATCGGCACCAGCGGATCGGTCTATCCGGCAGCGGGCTTCGTACAGGAGGCACGCTATGGCGGTGCGCGCGCGGTGGAACTGAACCTGGAACCGTCCGAGACCCACTTCGTGTTCGACGAGGCCCTCTACGGACCGGCAAGCGATGTGGTTCCCGCATGGGTCGAGCGCTTGCTCGAGACGATCTGACCGCCGCCGGCTTGACCCGGTCGACGGGCCGGCGCAGGTTGGAACAGGTCACGAACACCCCTCGCGAGAGGCCCAGCATGCCGGTTTCCCTTCCGGGCGACACCTCGCCCGCCGCCGCGTTGATCCTGCGGGGCGTAATTCGCATGATGGCGGACCTGGGATATGCAACGCTGACCGAATTGACCCTGGCCAATGGGCGCCGGGCGGACATCGCAGCGCTTGGACCGGCGGGAGAGTTCGCCATCATCGAAGTCAAATCCTGTCTGGCCGATTACCGCGCCGACCGGAAATGGAGGGACTACCGGGCCTTCTGCGACCGGTTCTTCTTCGCGGTTGACGAGGCCTTTCCCCGCGACTGCCTGCCCGGCGATGCCGGGCTTATCGTGGCCGACCGGTTTGGCGGTGCGATCCTGCGTGACGCCGAAACCCACAGGCTTGCGCCCGCTCGGCGAAAGGCCCTGACCCTGCGCTTCGCGCGCCTCTCCGCGCAGCGCCTGCACGGGGAGGTCCTTATGCACATGGACGCCGTCGCCCGACGCGCCTGAATTCGGTCGGCGTGGGCTGCACACATGGCGCAAAAGGCTTGTCAGCGCCGTTCCAACGATCGATCAGAACCCTGCGCCCAAGCGCCCTGAAACAAGTTCGGAGCCAACCGACCCGGTTGCGAACGGAGACTTGCGCAAGACCAATGATGTAAAGCCACAGTCTGGAGTGAAACGAAAGTCAGGCGCTATAGCCGGACCCTGTTCTTGCCGCCATGATCACCGCAAGGGCCCCGGTCCCGTCGGCAAGGACACAGCGGCCGGGGGGTGCAATCCGATCGGAAAACGCCCTAAGTCGACGCCATGAGCCATCTCTTCCCCCTCGCCATGTCGGCGCGTGCCGCCTTTGAGGCGACCCGCGCGGCCCGCACACGCCACGAGGCCGAGCGTTTGGCCGATGGCGTGCCGGTGGAGCGGCTGGAAACCGAGTGGCTGAGCCTGTCGCACGAGGATGCGGGCACGCTTCTCGCCCTAGCCGATCAGGCTATGGCCCAGGGGTTTGTGCAGCGCTATGAGGATGTGGACGGCACGCCCGTACTTGCGGTGTCCTACTGGAAGCTCGCCAGCGCCAGTGCCCCGACCGGTCGGGAGGCCCCCACCCCGACCACCTCGGCGCCGGACGATCGGGCCGCTGCCGGCGCCGGCGGCCATGCGGATGAGGACCACACCGACGATCTATACTTCCGGTCCAAGCGGACCCGCCCGAGGACACGTCGCGCCGCGAGCGTCGATCCGCGTCAGATGGACCTGTTCAGCGGTCCCGACGCCATGGGCTATGAACGCCGCGATCCCGACAATCCAGGCATCGTGCTGACCGAGGAAGAGGGCGACGGCACCACCTTCGGCGGGTAGCACAATTCAAGGTCGATCAAAGCCGGTGTAGATCCGCGAGAGCCTTGGTCCCGGGCATTTTCTTGACGCGAACCGGTGTCCACCTGGCCTGACAACGTTTTCAGCAAGCTCTGAGCGAACGGACCCGGTTGCGAACGGAAACTTGCCCAGGAACAATGATGTAAAGCGACGGTCTGGAGTGAAACAAAAGACGGGCGCTTTAGTGCTCCACACGTCGCCAGATGCGCTTGTAGGAGAACCAGAGCAACACGGCAAACAGCGCGAGGTACAGCATCACGGCCAGGCCAAGAGACTTGCGGTTTTCCTGCTTCGGCTCGGCAGCCCAAGCCAGAAACTGGGTCACGTCATAGGCCATCTGCTCGATGGTCGCCTCGGTGCCGTCCATGTAGGTCACGCGCCCGTCCGTCAGCTGCGGCGGCATGGCGAGGAACCCGCCCGGCGGCACGTGCCGCGGATCGCCGTTCCACTGGGGGGTCACGTCGCCCGGCATGTACGGGTTGTAGTACTGGCCCACCGGCTGCTCGAGGACACCCCCATGTTCGGGGTGTTCGGCGTCGCGGAACGTGATCGACCGGTCATCGTTGATGTCGGTCGGATAGCCTGCGATCAAATCATAAATATAGTCCGCACCACCCGCGCGCGCCTTCACGATGACCGAGAAGTCCGGCGGATAGGCGCCGCCATTGGCCGCCCGCGCGGCCTGTTCGTTCGGATAGGGCGACTTGAACGTGTCGGATGGACGCGCCGGGCGATACTCGTAATCCCCCACATCGTTGGGCGTCGGGCTGAGAATCTCGTCCTGCTCGGCGAACGCCTTCACGATGGGATTGTTGTTCGCGTTCGGATATTCCGGATCGTAGTAGGGTCCACCCGGTTCGCCGAGGTTCCGATAGCTCATCAGCTTCATGGAATGGCAGGACGCGCAGACTTCCCGATAGACCTGGTAGCCACGCTGAAGGCTGTCCTTCTCGAACTGGCCAAGCGGCCCTTCGAACGGCCAGCCGCCTTCAGGGCCGTGGGGGTGCTTGGCACCTCCAGCGGCGCTGGCGGGACCGGCAAGCGCCAGGCCGAGCATTGCGGCAGCGAGGAAACGAAAACGGCTCATGATGGTTTCCTTATTCCGCAGGCGCAGGGATCGGAGCGCCGGAGGAGCCCGAACTGGCCCGACCATGCCCCAGAACCGACTTGTGGATCGATTCAGGTTCTTCCTTCGGCGTTTCGCGAAGACCCAGGATCGGCAGGATCACCAGGAAGTACGCGAAATAGTACACCGTAAGGATCTGACCCAGGTGCAGGAAGGTGAACGCGGGCGCCTTCTTGACGCCGATCGACGCGTTGGCGCCGTCGGGCCGGGCATCGGCATAGGTCCGCGCCTCCTCATAGCTGTCGAAGGTCGCCGTGGCAGGGAAGCCTGACGTGTCGGTGTAGTTCACCACGAGCTTCTCTTCGCCCAGCTTGATCACGGGATCGTCCGGGTTGGACGCACCGACCCAGCCGAGCATCAGCGTCGCGGCGACGAAACCGAAGAAGAACTGCTTCGCGACCGGGCGATAGCGCATCGAGCGAACCTTGGACGTATCGAGCCAGGGCAGCACGAAGAGCACGCCGATGGAGGCGAACATGGCAATCACGCCAAGCAGCTTTGCCGGTACCGGACCCAGGTCGAAAGTGATCGCCCGCAGGATCGCGTAGAACGGCAACAGGTACCACTCGGGCACGATATGGGACGGGGTGACCAGCGGGTCCGCCTCGATGTAATTGTCGGCATGGCCAAGCACGTTTGGCGCGTAGAACACGAAGGCCGCGAACACCATCAGGAAGACCACGATCGCGAACCCGTCCTTCACCGTGTAATAAGGGTGGAAGGGTACGGTATCCTTCTCGACATCCTTCACCTCGACGCCGGCCGGGTTGTTGTTGCCCGGCACGTGCAGCGCCCAGACGTGCAGGATCACGACGCCGGCGATCATGAACGGCAGAAGGTAATGCAGGGAGAAGAAACGCTGCAGCGTCTGGTTCCCGATCGACGGGCCGCCCATCAGCCAGGTCTGGATCGTCTCGCCGACCAGCGGGATCGCACCGAACAGGCTCAGGATCACATTGGCGCCGTGCAGGGACATCTGTCCCCAGGGCAGCATGTAGCCGAGGAACGCCGTGGCCATCATCAGGAGGAAGATCACGCAGCCGAGGATCCACAACACCTCGCGCGGCGACTTGTAGGATCCGTAGTAAAGCCCGCGGAACATGTGAATGTAGACCGCCAGGAAGAAGAAGGACGCCCCGTTGGAGTGGATGTAGCGCAGCAGCCAGCCATAGGGCACGTCGCGCATGATCCGCTCGACCGACGCGAAGGCGCCGTCGACGGTCGCGGTATAGTGCATCGCAAGGACGATGCCCGTCACGATCTGTATCACGAGGCAGACGGCCAGGATGCCGCCGAAGGTGTACCAATAGTTCAGGTTCTTCGGCGTCGGAAAGTCGACAAAGCTGTCATGAACAAGGCGCGGAAGCGGCAGACGCGCGTCCAGCCATTTCTCAAACCCCGTCTTCGGCTGATAGGTCGATTCGTGTCCGCTCATGGCGTTCTTCAGACCTCCTAAAGCGAGATGTTGATGACCGTGTCGGACACGTAGGTGTAGTCCGGCACAGGAAGGTTAGAGGGCGCCGGCCCCTTCCGGATCCGGCCAGACGTATCATAATGCGACCCGTGACAGGGGCAGTACCAGCCGCCATAATCGCCCACATTGCCCTGGGCCGGCCCAACCGGCACGCAGCCGAGATGGGTACAGGCACCCGAGGTGACCAGGATGGCCGGGTTGAGCTCGCCATTCGGCTTCGCTACCAGGCGCTCCTCGTCGGTTTGCGGATCGCGCAGGCCGGCGATCGTAACGTTACGGGCTGCCGCGATCTCCGCCTGAGTGCGGTGGCGAACGAAGAACGGCTTGCCGCCGATCAGTACCCGGATCTCACCGCCCTCGGGAACCTTCGAGATGTCCACATCCAGGCTGGACGCGGCCTTGGTGTCCAGGGCCGGGTTCATCTGCTCCACGAACGGCCAGGCCACCATCGCCACCCCGCCTGCGGCGGCCACGCCTGCAGCGATATGGATGAAATTGCGGCGGTCGTCGTCGACAGTCTCGTGCGTCTCGTTCACGTGCGTGTCCGTCACGGCATTGATCCTCATGCCAACCAAGTGGCTCTTGATTACACAAAGGCGAGACGCCCGTATTGCGGCTGAACGCCGCGCGCCTCCGCCAGGATTTGGGTTCGGTTAGCGCGCGCCGCGCCGCGTGGCAACGGGTCGCTTTCGCGCACCTTCGACGCGGTCTATGACCGGCACGCCACTCGATCGAGACGGAGCGCCGCCATGTCCGATGCCGACGCCGCCATGCTGGAAACGCGCAAGGCGCGTGCCCATGACTGGTTTCGCACCCTGCAGACCGATCTCATCGCCCGCTTCGAGGCGCTGGAAGAGGAGGCGCGTCCGCCGCTCTATCGCGGCCCGCCCGCGCGCTTCGTGCGCACGCCATGGACCCGCGGCGACGGCAGTGAGGATCTGGGGGGTGGCACCATGGCGATCCTCAGGGGCCGCTTCTTCGAGAAGGTTGGCGTGCATGTCTCCTGTGTCTACGGCCAGTTCTCCGAGGCCTTCCGCGCCAGCATCCCCGGCGCCGATGCCAGCGCAGGCACGTTCTGGGCCTCCGGCATCTCGCTCATCGCCCATCTGACCAATCCACGCGTGCCGGCGGTCCACATGAACACACGGATGCTGGTGACGTCGGAGTGCTGGTTCGGAGGCGGCACCGATCTCACGCCCCTGCTGGAGGACCAGCGCCGACCCGACCATCCCGACACCGTGGACTTCCACGCCGCACTGCGTAGCGTGTGCGACGCCCATCCCGGCGCGGACTACGAGACCTTCCGCAGGCAGTGCGACGACTACTTCCACCTGCCCCACCGCGACGAACCCCGCGGCACCGGCGGAATCTTCTATGATCGCCACGCCACGGGCGACTGGGACGCCGATTTCGCCTTTACCCAGGAGGTGGGCAGGGCTTTTGCCGACATCTATCCGGTCCTGGCGCGGCGACGGATGCCGGAATCCTGGTCGGCGGCGGAACGCGAGGAGCAGCTTGTGCGACGCGGACGGTATGTCGAATTCAACCTGCTCTATGACCGGGGAACGACCTTCGGCCTGAAGACCGGCGGCAATGTGCACGCGATTCTGTCCTCCATGCCGCCAGTGGTAAAATGGCCCTGATGCCTGCGCGAAGGAGACACGCCATGTCACGGACCGACGACCCCGCCCTGCCTGAACGCCCGGCCCTGCCCATGGCTGCGCTGATCGTCCTGGCGACCCTGGCGGTGGCCAGTCTCGGCGGCCTGGTCTCGGCAGGGTCCGACGATGCCTGGTATGCCGGCCTCGACAAGGCGCCCCTGACACCGCCGGACCTGACCTTCGCGATCGTCTGGCCCCTGCTCTACGTCCTGATGGCAATTGCCGCGATCCGCGTGCGACTGGCGGCAGGTCGATTCGAGGCGGCTTCGGCTGCCCTCGGTCTGTACTTCGTCCAGCTCGTGCCCAACCTGGCCTGGTCGTATGCGTTCTTCGGGTTTCACCAGGCCGGCCTGGCGATGCTGATCCTTGTCGCGCTCTGGGGGCTTCTTCTCGCCACGGCGCTGGCCTTCTGGCGCCAGGACCGGATTGCGGGCGTCTTGCTCGCTCCCTATCTCGCCTGGGTCAGCTTCGCGGGCTATCTGAACGGCTGGGTGGTCGCCATGAACTGAGCGCGTCGCGCAGCGCCGCCTCATCGGCGAGGAAATCGCCTGCCACCCATTGCGCTTCCACGTCGCCGAGCGCCGCTCCGATATCAGGACCGGAGAGACCGACCCCCTTCGCCGCCTCACCCCCGAGCGGAAAGACCGGCGGCTGCCAGGTCTGCGCCAGTGCGTGCACCGTGGAGGCGGCCTCCGGTGTCGTCTCCGGTTCGAGCACGGCGCGGTCCAGTACGGCCTCGGCACCCAATCTGTAGATGGCCGCACGCGCCGACGGACCATCGCCGGGAACCAGGGTGTCTAGCCGTGGATCGGCCCAGGCCAGCAGGCGATCCCGCTCGGCGTTCGACAGCCGCAGGCTGGCAGCAGCCTCGGTCAACGCCCCGGGGTCGCGCGGCACCAGCGTCATGAGCCGGCGCATCGGATCGGCGGGCAGCCCCAGATGCGCCTCATTCGCCAGCAGTGCGCGCAGACGGGCACGGGCCTCCCCCGCATCCGCCCGCAGCCCCGGCTTCGGCAGGATCGCGGCCCATACGCCGGCGGCCACCATCGCATCCAGGGTGGCCAGCGGGTCCGGTGCGGCCAGAAGGCGTCGCATCTCCTTCCAGATCCGCTCCGCCGCGATCCGCGACAGACCCTCGGCATGGCGGCGGCAGGCCGCAAGGCCATCGGGGTCGAGGCCCGCGCCATACCAGGCATTGAAACGGAAGAAGCGCAGGATGCGAAGATAGTCCTCGCGCAGCCGGCGGTCGGCATCGCCAATGAAGATGACCCGGCCTTGGCGGGCGTCCTCGAGGCCGCCGCCGGTGGGGTCGTGGAGTGTGCCGTCGGGCTCAGCATAAAGCGCGTTCAACCGGAAATCCCGGCGGGCGGCATCCTCTGCCCAATCCTCGGTGAAGGCGACCACGGCCCGCCGGCCATCGGTCTCCACGTCCTGGCGCAGCGTCGTGATCTCGAAGGGCCGGCCGCGCGAAACCGCGGTCACCGTACCATGGTCGAGCCCCGTCGGGATGGCGCGGAGGCCGGCCGCCACCAAGGCCTCCATCACCTTGTCCGGCGGCAATTGGGTCGCGATATCAATGTCGTCGACGGGATGCCCCATAAGCTGATTGCGTACGCACCCGCCCACGAACCGGGCCGAACCTGGCTTCGCCGCCTCGAGCGCGGCCATCACGGTGCGCGTGGTCGCCGCGATCATCCAGGCCGGCTGTCCCAGCGAGGGGCCAGAGCCGAGCGGGCGCGGGGAGCCGGATGAAGCGGGCGGCGTCATGGCGCCTCGCGCGCATCACCTGGACGCCCATCCTCGCGCGGCGGGTCTGACCGCTCGGGCGGATCGACGACGGCGCCATCCGGATTGCCGACGCCGTCTGCCGCGCTGCCCGGACTGTCCGACGTGGGTTCGCCGAGGCGCGTCAGATCCCGTGCGCGCTCGCACGGTACGGTCTGAGCGGGCACGAGATGGCCGTCCTCGAACCGGGCGGGCACATAGCAGAGGTCGCGATCCTTGTCCTCACTTAGCGCGAGGAAGATGTAGAGACCGATCGCAAGCACCGCACCGATCGCAAACAGCGTATTGATCGGCCAGGTCTTGCGCCCCTCCGCCTGGGCATCGCGCACCAGGAGCCGGTAGACACCGTAGAGAATGAACGGCGTCAGGAAGATGCCGACTTCCATGAGGAGACGATAGACCACGGGGCATCCCTTCTGCGTTGGACCTCAACATAACCATCAGATGGCGCGGAACCAGTGCCGCGATCGTCGCGCGCCCCGATCAGCGGCCGTAGAGGCGCAGATAGAGCTCGCGAACGATACCGGCCGTGACCCCCCAGATCCTGAACCCGCCATGGGGCATCTCCCACCAGGACCGCGTCTGCCCCTTCCAGGTGCCGCTGTGGCGCTGGTGGTTTGCCGGGTTCATCAGGAAGGCGAGCGGCGTCTCGAACGCGGCCGCGACTTCCGTCGGACAGGGCCGGGCGACAAAGGTGTCCGGCAGGAGGGCGACCACCGGGACGATGCGAAACCCGGTGCCCGTGACATAAGGCGCGCCACGACCGATGAGCACGGCCGTGTCGGGGTCGACGCCCACCTCCTCATGCGCCTCTCGCAGGGCGGCGGCAACCTCGTCATGGTCAGTGGGGTCCACCTTGCCGCCCGCAAAGGCCACCTGGCCAGGATGATTCGCCATCGTGTCCGGGCGCTGCGTGAGTACGGCCGTCGGTCCTCCGGGACGCGGAACGACCGCCACGAGCACGCCGGCCGGGCGCAGCGTGTCGAGCTGGTCCGGGGGCAAGAGCTCGCCGTCGCCGGTTTCCGGAAGCCGGGAGCGCCCCTCGATCGGGTCCAGCCGGCGGCGCGCGCGGTGGAGAAAATCCTCGAGCGTCGTAAACCGCCCCCATGGGTCGGCGGCGGTCGCCGACGGGGTGCTCATTCGGCGCACCCGATCGGGAAGAAGGTGCCGCGGCTCCAGACTCCCATGCGTCCGGGTCTTTCCGGGTCGTCCACCGCCAGCGCGGCAAGCTCATAGTAGACCGGTCGCGTCAACTTGGCCTCGAGACCGTCGCGCACCTCGATATAGGGCGCCGGCTCTCCGGTCCGGTCGTCGAACACCACGCGGATCGGATGGTCGGGACCCGCCACCACGGGCTGGCCCAGATTGATGCCGAATACCAGCACCTGAGCCTCGCCCTCCGCCTCTGCCTGGTCGACGCGCACGGCGAGAAACGGCGCATCCTCCACATGGACGACCACCTTTTCGTAGGGGGTCACGAGATAGATCTGGCCGTCCGGATCCTTGCGCAGGATCCGGGCGAACAGCTTCACCAGGCGCTCGCGCCTGAATCGGGTGCCCTCATGCCACCAGGACCCGTCGGCACGGATCTCCATGCCGATGTCGCGGGTGATCTCCGGATGCCAGGCATGGACCGGGGGCAGCTTGGGGTCGTCGACACCCTCGGGGGCGATGTGTTTCAACACCTCTTCCAGGCTTGCAATGGCCGCCGGACTGGTTTTCACGGATACCTCCGCCATAGTTTCGCTGTGGTTTCCTGATGTGCCTGTCTGGAACCTAGGCCATAGGGCGGCCGGACCCAAGCCAGCTCCCACCGGCCGGGAGCCTGGCAGTCGCCGCCGGCGGCCCGTCCTTGAGGAGCGCTTGCCGATGACCGATCCCACAGCCCCCGCCGATCCCTCGCCACCCTTTACGGGGACGGACGATCCGGACCTGGCGTCCCAGGCGGAGGCCGCAGTGGACGCGCTCGGTCAGGTCCGGGCAGAGATCGGCAAGGCCATCTTCGGTCAGGACCGTGTGGTGGAGCTGGCCCTGTGCGCGGTGCTTGCGGGTGGCCACGCCCTGCTGATCGGCGCCCCGGGCCTGGCGAAGACCCGGCTGGTGGAGGCGATGTCCACGGCGCTGGGCATCGGCGGCGCGCGAATCCAGTTCACGCCGGACCTCATGCCGTCAGACATTCTCGGCTCGGAAGTTCTCGAGGAAAGCGCCGGCGGCGGACGCGATTTCCGCTTCATCAAGGGGCCGATCTTTACCCAGCTCCTCATGGCTGACGAGATCAACCGCGCCAGCCCGCGCACCCAGTCGGCGCTTCTGCAGGCGATGCAGGAAGGTCATGTGACCGTTGCCGGCGCGCGCCACGACCTGCCGCGCCCCTTCCATGTCCTCGCGACCCAGAACCCGATCGAGCAGGAGGGAACCTATCCCCTGCCGGAAGCCCAGCTCGACCGGTTTCTCCTGAAGATCGACGTCAGCTATCCCGACCTGGAAACCGAACGGCGAATCCTGGTCGAAACGACCGGCGCCGAGGGTGCGTCCGTCCGCCCGGCCCTTGACACAGGCGAGCTGCTGAAGCTGCAGGCCCTCGTCCGCCGGATGCCGGTTGGAGAGAAAGTGCTGGAGGCCATCCTGGCCCTGGTGCGCGAGGCGCGTCCGGAACAGTCCGGCGACGACCGGGTCCGGCGGCTGGTGGACTGGGGCCCCTCACCGCGGGCGGGACAGGCGCTGATGCTCGCGGCGCGCGCGCGGGCACTGTTGCGGGGGCGGCTTGCTCCCTCGCTCGACGATGTGGAAGCGCTCGCCGAACCGGCGCTCGGTCATCGGATGGCGATGCGCTACGATCCGACGGGCAGCGCCCCGGCCCTGCCCGATCTGATCGGCGACCTCGTGCGGGGGATCTCCTGACCGCGAACATGGCCGACCCAGCGACCCTGCGCGCCGAAGCCGACGTGCTGGCGCGCCGCCTCGACGGGCTGCGCTTTTCCGCCCAGCGTGCCGAAGCCCCGCACATTGGCGCGGCAGGCCGGCGGCGCGCGGGAACGGGGGAGCATTTCTGGCAGTATCGCCACTACGTCCAGGAAGACAGCGCCCAGCGGATCGACTGGCGCCGGTCGGCTCGAAGCGACGATCTGTTCGTGCGCGAGACCGAACTTGAGACCGCCCGTACCATCCTGTTCTGGTGCGACCCGGCAGCCGGCTTCCACTGGTCCGGCACCCAAGGCCAGCGTACCAAGTCGGCAGACGCGATCCTGATCTCCCTGGCCGTGGCCACGCTTCTCGGCCGGGCCGGCGAGCGGGTCGGCGTTCTCGGAGGCGACCGGGCACCGAGCCATGGCGGCGCCGCGGTGGACCGGCTCGCCGACGGACTGGTTCGCAGGACCGACACCGGCTTTCCGCCCGCGCCCCGGCGACCGGCGCTGGCGGTCCTGGCCAGCGACTTCTACGCCCCCGCGGAGACCTGGCGCACCCGCCTTGCGACCCTGGGCGAACGCTGCCGGGACGGTGTCCTGTTGCGCGTGACGGACCCGGTCGAACGGGACTTCCCCTTCGAGGGACGGGTGGAGCTGTCGGCGCCCGGTCAGGCTCGCCCGCGCCTCCTGGGCCGGGCGGAAACCCTGCGTGACGCCTATCTCGAGCGGTTCCGCACCCAGTGCGCCGAGATCGACGCCGTGGCCTCGACGGCGGGCTGGAGCCTCGTCGACCATGTGGCCGGAGGGGATCCGCTGCCAGCGGCCGCCAGCCTGAAGGCGGCACTCGAACGCTTCGGCCAGCGCGCACGGACGGCCGCGTCATGACCCTTGGCCCGATCGTTTTCCTGGCACCCTGGGCGCTCGCAGGGCTCGCCCTGCTTCCGGCGATCTGGTGGGTATTGCGTGCCACGCCCCCCGCACCCCGCCGGGCGGAGCTGCCATCCCTGCGCCTTCTCGACACCGTGGCCGACCAGGAGGAAACGCCCGCGCGTACGCCCTGGTGGCTGCTGGCCCTGCGTCTCGCGGCGGCGGCACTCGCCAGCCTCGGTCTGGCCCAACCCGTCTACGAACCAGGCCCCCGCCCGGGAGACGCGCCAGCCTTGGAGGGCCCGCTCCTGGTCGTACTCGACGATGGATGGACCGCCGCGCCACGCTGGCAGGATCTGACCCGCGCCGTGCGGGCCGAGTTGCAACGGATCGACCGGGACACCGGGGTGCACCTTCTTCGCACGGCTCACGACGACGCGGCCAATGGCCCCGGCATAAGGCGCACACGCGACGAGATCGACCGACAGGTGGCCTCGCTCTCGCCGGTGCCCTGGGAGGTCGACCGCGCCGCAGCCCTCGCCCGGCTCGAGGCAAGCGATCTGGCGCCCGGACGCATCCTGTATGCCAGTGACGGGCTGGACCGGCCCGACCGACAGGGGCTCGATGGCGCGGGGTTCGCCGCTGCCCTGGCCGACCGCGCACCCCTGACCGTTTTCGCGGCGCCCCCACGTGGGATTGCCGCGCTGACCGGTCTCGACAGCACGGCGGACGGGATCGCCGTGCGTGCCATTCGTCCGGAAGGCGCGCGCGCTCTGGGCGCCGAAACCGCCCGCGAACCCTTCGTGACCGCGCGCACGCTCGATGGCGACGCGCTCGCCAGTGCGCCGGTCGAGTTCGAGGATGGCGCACCGGAGGGCAGTGCCCGGTTCAGCCTGCCCGCAGCCGCCCTGTCGCGGATCAACCGATTCGAGGTTACCGATGCCCGCGGCGCCGGGCTGGTCTGGCTCTGGGACAGTGCGGCACGGCAGCGGCGTGTGGCAGTCATCGCCGGTCAGCAGGAAGGCCAGCCGCTCCTGTCGGACACCCACTATGTGCGCCAGGCACTCGCCCCGTTCGCGAGCCTCCTGGAGACCGACCTTGCAGGCGCCATCGCCGCCGAGCCCGATGCGATCATCCTGGCCGATTTCGGGGCGCTCCTGCCAGCAGACCGCGACGCGCTCGACGCGTGGATCCGGGGTGGCGGAGTCCTGATCCGCTTCGCCGGTCCGAAAATGGCGGCCAGCAACAACCGGCTTGTGCCGACACCGCTTCGTCCCGCGTCGCGCGCCTTCGGGGGTGCGCTGGCGTGGGACCAGCCGCAAACGCTGGCGGCGTTTCCCGAAACCTCGCCCTTCGCCGACCTGCGCCCGCCGGCGGACGCCGTCGTTCGCCGCCAGGTGCTCGCCCAGCCGGCCCCGGACCTTGCAGGCAAGACCTGGGCCCGGCTGGAGGATGGGTCGCCCCTGGTGACCGCCGAACGCCGGGACCGGGGCGCCGTGATCCTCTTCCATGTCACGGCCGGTCCCGATTGGTCGGACCTGCCATATACGGGCGCGTTCGCCGAAATGCTCCGCCGTTCGATTGCGGCGGGACAGGGTGGTACAGAGCGCAATGGGCGCGGCACCTATGTACCCGAGCGCGTGCTTGACGGCTTCGGCACGCTGACGCCTCCCGGGGCGGAAGCCGCGCCCCTGGCGGCCGAAGACATCGCGGGTACGCGCCCCTCGCCCACCCATCCTCCAGGCCTCTACCGGGGTCCGGCAGGCACGAGGGCCCTCAACGCCGCGGCCGGCGCGGCCCTCGCCGACATCACCGACTGGCCCGCCAGCGCAACCCTGATGGGCGACGCCGCGACCCGCCGCATGGGGTTTGCAGGCGGGCTCCTGGCCGCCGCGCTCGCCTTGCTTGCCATCGATCTGGCCCTGGCGCTGGCGCTGGCAGGGCGCCTGCGACGCCGCAGCCCCCCCGGGACGGGCGCATCACCGGGACGCGCGGACCGGCGGGCCGTGCGAACCGCCGCCGCGCTGATCGGGGGGCTGATCCTCCTGCCTCTTCTCGAGCCGGCCCAGGCGCAATCGTCTGCACCGGGCACGCGGGCCAGTCCGGACCGTTCGCCTGCACTGTCAAAGGAAGCGCAGGCGGCCACCAACATGCGCTTCGCCTATATCGAAACCGGAGATGCAGAGCGCGACGCACGGACCCGGGCCGGTCTGCAGGGCCTGTCGCGTGTCCTGTATCTTCGCACGTCCGTGGAACCCGCCGATCCACATGGCGTGGACCCGGCCACGGATGCGCTCGTCCTCTACCCCCTTGTCTATTACGCCGTTCCGGAAGACGGTGCGCCACTGAACGAAGCCGCCATCGCGGGTCTGAATGCCTATCTCCGCGCCGGTGGCGCCCTCGTGATCGACACCGCGCGCGGCGGCGACCCTTCGGCTCGCGGCGATCCCGCCTTTCTGTCAGACCGGCTCACGGGTCTCGACACCCCACCCCTGGGACCCGTGCCGGACGACCATGTACTGACCAAGAGCTTTTACCTGATCGACGGCTTCCCCGGACGCTATGACACCGGGCGGCTATGGATCGACAGCAGCGGCGCCGGCGGTGACGGCGTTGCCGGGCTGTTCGTGGGCGACAATGACTGGATCGGCGCCTGGGCCGTGGACGAGCGGTCCCGCCCGCGCTTCAGCGTCGATGGCGGTGAGCGCCAGCGGGAAATGGCCTTCCGCTTCGGCATCAACCTCGTGATGTACGTGCTGACGGGCAATTACAAGGCCGACCAGGTCCACATTCCCGCCCTGCTCGAACGCCTCGGCGCGCGCGACGGACCCCCGGGCACGGCTGAGGATGGCCGCAACGACGAGCCTGCCTTCGATCTGGACCGCCTGCCCCGCAGTCTGCAGGACGGGGGGCCGCGCTGATGGACGGGCTGGTCAACGTCACGCGCCTGGGCGCCGATCCGCTTCTGGGCGGCCCTGTGCTGTGGGTGGCGGCGAGCCTCGTTGCCCTGGCATGGCTCGGCTACCTCGTCCTGCGCGGGAAGGCCTGGCTCAGCCGGGCGATCGGCCTTGTGGTCCTGGGCGTTGCGATTGCCAATCCGACCCTGGTCGAAGAGGACCGGGAGCCGCTGACATCGGTCGCGGCGCTGGTGCTGGACCGTTCCGACAGCATGGACTTTGGCGACCGGGCCGAAGCCGCACGCCGCGCCTTCGATGCCCTGCGCGCCAGACTGGAGTCGATGGAGTCACTCGAGGTGCGCATCGCGGAGCCGGCCCGTTCGCCGGACGGAACCCGCCTCTTTTCCGCACTCGACGCCTTGATGGCCGATGTGCCGCGCGACCGGGTTGCCGGGGCGATACTGGTGACCGACGGGCAGGTCCACGACCTACCCGATCCGCCCGGGCGTGCGAGCGACCTGGGTCCGATCCATTCGGTCATCGTCGGCGATCCGGACCAGGGCGACCGCCGTATCGAGATTGTCGACGGTCCGAGCTTCGGGATCGTCGGAGAGTTGGCCCAGGTCGTTCTGCGGGTCGAGGATCCGGACGGCGGATCCGTGCCCGTGTCGGTCTCGCTCAATGGCGGGACGGCCCAGGAGATGACGGTCACGGCCGGGCGCGATACGCCCATTCCGGTGGAAGTCGCCCGGCGCGGCGCGAACTATCTGGTGGTGGAAACGCCAGCCGGGCGGGAAGAGCTGACCCTTGCCAACAACCGCGCTGCGACAAGCATATCGGGCGTTCGCGACCGGCTGCGCGTGCTCCTGATCACAGGGAAGCCAAACGCGGCGGGACGGACCTGGCGAGACCTGCTGAAATCTGATCCGCAAGTGGATTTGGTGCACTTCACCATATTGCGTCCACCCCACAAGCTGGATGTGACCCCGATCGACGAACTGGCGCTGATCCAGTTTCCCACCCGCGAACTGTTCGAGGAAAAGCTGTCCGAGTTCGACCTGGTGATCTTTGACCAGTACGAGCGCCGGGGCGTCGTCACCCAGAGCTATCTTGCCAACATGGCAAGATATGTGGACGAGGGTGGCGCACTGATGATCGTCGCAGGCGAGGCCTTTGCCGGACCTGGCAGCCTGGCGCGGACACCGCTCGCCAGCGTCCTGCCGGCGGCACCGACCGGCGAGGTCGACATCGGACGTTTCCTGCCTGCCATCTCGGCCGCCGGCGGTCGCCACACCGTTACCGCGCCCCTGGCGGGGCGCGACTGGGGCGGCTGGCTGCGCCATGTGGGCGCCGAGGCGTCGGCCGGGGATGTTCTGATGGAAACGCCTGAGGGCGCACCCCTCCTTGTGCTTGACCGGGTCGGAGAGGGCCGCGTCGGACTGATGCTCTCCGACCAGATCTGGCTGTGGGCCCGGGGATATGAGGGCGGCGGCCCATTCTCGGAGCTCATTCGCAGAATGGTGCACTGGATGATGAAGGAACCGGAACTGGAGGAGCGTCAGCTCTCCCTGACCGCCTCGGACGGGACCGCGCGGATCAACCTGCGTACCCTTGCCGACGAGGCACCGCCCCTGACCCTGGAAACGCCGGAGGGACGACGCCTGTCACCCGACTGGACGGCCGATGGTCCCGGCCGGTTCACCGCCAGCGCACCCCTGGAGACGCTGGGCGTCTACCGCGCGGAGGCGGGCGGGCTCTCCGCCATCGTACTGAACGGTCCGGCGAATCCGCGCGAATTCCGGGATCTGGAGGCCAGTCCCGATCTGCTGGCCCCGGTGGCCGAGGCCACGGGCGGCGCAGTGCTCAGCCGACCCGACGGATCGCCCCCGGACGTGAGGCAGGTGGGGCCGCGCGGGACGGCGGCGGGCAATGACTGGCTCGGTCTGCGCCAACGCGATGCCTATGCGGTGCGGGCCTCGACCAGCCGGCCGCTTGCGCCAGCCTGGCTGTATGCGTTGGCGGTCTCACTGATCCTGCTCTTTGCCTGGCGGCGAGAGGGTCGCTAGCGCATTTTCATGAGCGGGAACCGTATTGCGTTGGGCAGATACCCCAAGAGCGAGCTGTGGCACATCTTCACCGGATCTGATCGCCTGGCAAAAGCGCGCGTGCCGCGTGCGGGTCCGCCACGACGGCCCCCTGCACCGCTTCGACGCCGCGCGCCAGTGCTCTCAGCATGATCCGCGCGGGATCCTGTGGGCCGGGCATCGCGATCACGCCGGGCGCCACGGTCTCAAAGCCGATGCGTCCGAAATAGGCTG
The DNA here is from genome assembly GCA_964492485.1 of uncultured Hyphomonadaceae bacterium. Lineage (GTDB taxonomy): Bacteria > Pseudomonadota > Alphaproteobacteria > Caulobacterales > Hyphomonadaceae > UBA5336. Next base: position 22,055 of record CAZBKM010000010.1, read on the forward strand.
GCGCCCCGATAAGCAGGGCCACCGGCCAGCCCTCCGCAAGGCCCGCCTCCAGCGCCGCCTCGGTCACCTTGAGACCAAGCGCAGCCCCCCGATGGCTTGGCGCCACGGCCACGGGACCGTAAAACAGGGCCGGCAGCCCACCGATCCGGATCGGCCACACCCGGCATACCGCCACCACGCCGCCACCATCGAGCGCCACCCGGTTCACCGCCGGAAGCGAACGGCTGAACTCCCGCAGCCTTTCGGCGGTCTTGGCAAAGTGGCCGGGCCCGAACGTGGCGTCGAAAAGGGCTTCGATGGCCTCGCCATGGCGGGCCGGACTTTCTGGTGCGATCTCGATCATCGCGGCGGATTAGGGCTTCGGGCTTGCCCGCGCAACCGGGTTTCCGCCATACCGTCAGCTGGAAGGTCGCGGCGGGCCACGACGGGCCGGAACGTGCCTATGCGGACCGGTCGCCGTGACCCGAACCGAAGACAGATGGAGAGAGACGATGGGCGTACTGGACGGACGTGTGGTCCTGATCACTGGCGGCGGAAACGGCATCGGGCGCGAATGTGCCCTGCTGGCCGCGCGCGAAGGTGCGAAGGTGGTGGTCAATGATCTGGGCGGTGGCCTCAAGGGCGAGGATAGCGGCGACGCCGGCCCCGCCGAGGCCGTGGCACAGGAAATCCGCGCCGCCGGCGGGGAAGCGGTGTCCAATTCCGACAGCGTGACCGACTACAGGGCCGTCGAGGGCATGATCGAACAGGCCCGCGACAGTTTCGGGGGCCTGCACGCCGTGGTCAATCCGGCCGGGATCCTGCGCGATACCATGTTCCACAAGATGGACGAGGCGGACTGGAAAGCCGTCATCGACGTGCACCTGCACGGCTCGTTCAACGTTACGCGTGCGGCTGTCGACCTGTTTCGCGAGCAGGAGGATGGCAGCTTCGTGCTCTTCACCTCGACGTCGGGCCTCATCGGCAATATCGGCCAGGCCAATTACGCTGCTGCCAAGATGGGCATCGCCGGGCTCTCGCGGATCGTGGCCATGGAGGGCGCGCGCAAGAATGTGCGCTCCAACATCATCGCGCCTTTCGCCTGGACCCGCATGATCGCCTCGATCCCCGTCAAGGACGAGGAAGGCGCCAAGCGTGTGGAGCGGATCAAGAACAGCATGCGCGCAGACCAGGTGGCGCAATTGGCCATCGCGCTGTGCGCGGAGCGATCCAGCCACGTCTCCGGACAGATCTTTGGCGTGCGGGGCAATGAGGTCATCCTGTTCGACCAGCCTCGCCCGCGCCGCTCCCTTGCGCGGCTGGAGGGATGGTCGCCCGACAGCCTGATCGAACAGGCGTTTCCGGCCATGCAGGCCGATTTTTTCGATCTGGGCGCCACGGCCAGCGTGTTCCCTTACGACCCGGTTTAAAGCGACGGTCTATCGTTTCGCTCCAGGCCGTCGCTTTACATCGTTGGTCTTGCACAAGTCTACGGTCGCAACCGAGTCCGTTTGCCGCGACTTGCTTCAGATCGATGAATGGGAAGGGACGTCCGTCGCGCGACCGCCAAGATCAAGCCCAGGGCCGGGAAAGACTGCCCGGCCCTGTTTCAGGATCAGCTTGCCGTCTCGTCGCTGGACGCCGACAGGTCCTGTGCCATCTTGCTGGCGAACCGGCGCGAGGCGCGGCGGGCATCCTGCCAGGTGGAGCTGCCGCGCACCTGCCGGATGTCGGTCTCGTACCAGTCATAGCTGACGTCAGCCACGGCCTCGCCCGCCTCATCGAAGGCTGTGCCCGTGAATGAGGCGCCGCCGATCGAGATGGAGCGGATTGCGTCCAGGCCCGGCTGGTCACCCAATTGCTTGAAGGTCGGCCGGTTGGGTTTGGCATCCTCGATCACGACGGTAATGCGGGCGGCGTCCGCGCCCTGCTTTTCGAGCGCGCGCTCGAGATCGGCGATGACGTCGTCGCGAAGATAGTCGCCCTCGCGCGTCCCGTAATCCTCTTCCAGCTTCTCCTGAAAGGCCTCCGAAAAGGACACCTCGATCTGCGTTGCCCAGGCGGCGGGCGCATAGACCAGTGCCATCATCACACCGACCAGGCTGTAACGTCCAAGCATGTCATGCCTCCTGCATCTGCCAGACATGACCCAAGGGTGGGGCCGGCGCCGCGATCCGACAACTCAATTCTGCATGAGCCGCGTCTCAGTCGCGGTCGTCGTCCTCGTCCCGGTCGCCATCGCCGGGCATCACGGCACCGGCCGCCGCACCCGTGGTGCGCACGGCGCCCTCGGCCACATCGCCTGTTGCCCTGACCGCACCCTCGGCCACGTCTCCCGCGACAGAGGCCGCGAGACAGCCCGACAGGACCGGCAGGGCCATGGCGGCGGCCGCCAGAGCGAGGCGCGGGGGACAAACCGCTCCCAACCGGCGAAGAGGGGCGAAAACAAATTGTGACATGGCCTTGGCTTGCCCGAACCGGGCACCGCGCGCAAGCGCCCAGCGCATCTTCCAGTCAACCGGGTTCGGTCAAGATGCGCGGTCCTGTCGTCGAGCATGGGCCAGGCGCCAACCGGGTTTCATGTCACACGAAGATACGCCTCAAGCGCTGGTCCGCTTGCTCCGAACTTGTTCTAGACGGTATCGACGAGCACGATTTCCGCGGGCGCGAGGCCTTCCAGCGTCAAGGACGTTCCCGGCGCCAGTGCCGCGCCGTCCCGGGCGGCCAGCCGCGCCCCGTTGAGCTGCACCTGACCCGCCGCCAGGACGAGATAACCACCGCGATCCGGCGGCAGGTCGTAGGTCAACGCCTGTCCGGGCTGAAGCGTCGCGCCAAGCACGCGCGAATCCTGATCGATCTCCAGCGCGCCTTCGTCGCCGAGACCGCTGGCCAGCACGGCCCACGCGCCGGCCCGGTCCGCCTTGGGGAAGCTGCGCGTGCCCCAGCGCGGGCGACCACCAGGCTGACGCGGTTCGATCCAGAGCTGGAAGATCCGGGTCAGCCCGGGCTCCTGGTTCCACTCCGCATGGCGCACGCCCTCACCGGCGCTCATCACCTGGACATCGCCCGCGATCGTCCGGCCCTGGTTTCCGAGGGAGTCGGCATGGGTGATCGCGCCTTCGCGCACATAGGTGACGATCTCCATCGCGCGGTGACCATGGGGCGGGAACCCGGTGCCCGGCTGGATCGTGTCGTCGTTCCACACCCTGAGCCTGCCATGGCCCATGCGCGCAGGGTCGACATAGTTTGCAAAGGAGAAATGGTAGCGGGCGTCCAGCCAATCGGTCTGGAACCTGCCAAGCTCGCCGAAGCGTCGGATCTCGATCATGGTCGCCTCCCTGGGCACGCCTGTCCTGTGGGGAAGCTGGGACCGGTCATCGTGCGGCGCTAGCCGCCTGGCCGGAAGCGCAGCGTTTCCAGTGTGGCGACAATCGGTCCTGCTGCCGGGTTCGCCGGGACACGCGGGCTCCGCGACAGCCACGGACCGTTCAGACGCCCGACGTCACCGACAGGCTACAGCGTTCGCCCAGGCTCGGCCGTTCCAGGGTCACGCGCTCCAGGCCCCGCACGCGCGGCGCCAGATGATTGGCCACCCAGACACACAGACGTTCCAGCGTCGGCACCTCCAGCCCCGGCAGGTCATTGAGGAGCCTGTGGTCGAGCGCTTCGGCGGTCTCGGCCAGCGCCTGATTCAGGCTCGCGAAATCCTCCACCCATTCCATGCCCGGCTGCACCGTTCCCGCCACGGTGACCTCGATGCGGAAACTGTGACCGTGGACGTTGCGGTAGGGATGGCCATCGGGCTGGGTGCCCATGTAGTGGGCGGCCTCGAAGGTGGCGGCCTTGGTCAGGCGAAAGGTCTGGCCGGCCACTTCGAGCGGGGGCGATTGGAGCTCTTGCTTGTCCTTGATCATGGCGCAGGGCCTTGCGGGCAGTGGTCCATCGGGGCGAAGGGCATGGCGTTGCCGGAAAAGCACCCGCGTGTCCAGCCATGCTTTGCCGCAGCGAAACCTAGCTGGCGCCGCCGCCTCTCCAGCGCTGCCAGCCGCGCGCGCGCAGGTCGCAGGCCGGGCAGGCGCCGCAGCCATATCCCCAGTCATGGCGCGTGTCACGGTCGCCGCGATAGCAGGTGTGCGTCGCCTCGACGATCAGGTCGGTCAGCGCCGGCCCGCCAAGCTGATGGCCGAGTGCCCAGGTGGCGGCCTTGTCCAGTTCCATGAGCGGGGTGTGCAGCTTCAAGGGCCATTCCATGCCCAGGAACAGGGCACGGGTCTGAGCGTCCAGCGTCTCGCGGCGGCAATCGGGATACCCCGAATAATCGGTCTCGCACATCCCGCCCACGAGATCGTTGATCGCCCGGCGGTAGGCAAGCGCGCCGGCGAGCACCAGGAACATCAGATTGCGCGCGGGCACGAAGGTCGAGGGCAGACCGGCCGCCGTCATCTGGATCTCGGTCTCGTGAGTCATGGCGGTCTCGCCAAGATCGCGCAGCACGGTGGCATCGAGGAGGTGATCGCGGCCGAGCCGCCCCGCCCAGTTGGCAAACCCGCCGCGCAGATGGCCAAGGACCGTCTGGCGGCACGCCAGTTCCACGCGGTGCCGCTGGCCATAGTCGAAACCGACGGTCTCTACGGTCTCGAAACGGGACAGGGCCCAAGCGAGACACACGGTCGAATCCTGACCGCCGGAAAACAGGACGAGCGCTTTGGACGTCGGATTGGCCATTGTGACATGGCCAGTAGCAGGCTCCGCTTGCGCCGGGAAGCCCGGGTCTCCCCGCGGCGCCATGTGGCGGAAACGCTGCGTCAAGCGTGGCGCGTTTGTCACATTTTTGCCACCCCTGCACCACTCCGGCCCGTCCCTTGCTCAAGCCGAGTTGACATTAGGTCGCACCCAGCGCTGTCATTACAGTCGGGACAGGTCGAAAAAAGAAACCTGCCCGGAGGAAACGCAAGAATTCGCCTGGTCGAGCGCGGTGTCCGACCTGGCGACGGGAGGAGTGAGCACCATGAAATTCACCTTAGACTCGAAGTGCGCCCTGCTAGCGGGCGCATCGGCCATGGCGTTGGGGGTCCTTCCCGCCCAGGCCCAGGACGTTGAACGGAAGCTCGGAACGGTTCTGGTCACCACGCAAAAGGCTGAAGAGTCGATCCAGGACGTGCCGATCGCGGTGTCGGCCTTCGACGAGGACGCCCTGGAAAAGCTGAAGCTCGACGGCGGTCCCGACCTGACCAAGTCCATCCCGAACGTCGCCTTCTCCAAGGGCAACTTCACCGGTTACAATTTCAAGATCCGCGGCATCGGTGCCGACCTGGTGGCCCAGTCAGGCGATTCCGGCGTGGGCGTCCACCAGAACGACGTTCCGCTGACGGCCAACCGCCTGTTCGAGGCGGAATTCTTCGATCTGGAACGCGTCGAGGTGCTGCGCGGGCCGCAGGGTACCCTTTACGGCCGCAACGCGACGGGCGGCGTGGTCAACGTGATCACCGCCAAGCCGGTGCTCGAGGAGTTCCAGGCCAATGCCCGGCTGACCTACGGCAATTACAACACGTTCAAGGGCAAGGGCATGATCAACCTGCCCCTGGGCGAGACGGCGGCGCTGCGCCTGGCAGGCTCCTACCTGTCGCGCGACGGGTTTGCCGACAACACGGTCACCGGCGAGGACATCGACGGCCGCGACCTCTACGGTCTGCGCGCCACGTTCGCATGGGAGCCGACGGACCGTCTGAGGACCTGGGTTTCGATCGACCATTTCGAGGAAGACGACAACCGCCTGCGGGTGGGCAAGCAGCTCTGTTCCAAGGACCCGCTCCTGGCCGAGTTCAGCGGTATTCCGATCGGGCCGGCAGATGCGATCTACACGTCGCTGGGCTGTCAGGAGGCGCCGCTGTCTGAATCCTTCGACCGGGTCAACTCGGCGGCGACCCTTGGCGGCGGTCTCGGCATCACGGCGGGTCTACTGAACGGCGACGCCTTCACCGAGCCGGTCAACCGCGACCTGCGCAAGATCGAATCCGCCTTCGACCCGATCTACCAGGCCGACCAGACCCTGTATGAGTGGAAGGGCGAATTCGACCTGACCGACAGCCTGACGGCGACCTATCTGGGCAGCTACAGCGAAAGCTCGATCCTCTCGATCGAGGACTACAACAAGGTCACGCCGAACAATCCGTTCAACACGACCGGCTTCCCGCTCGGCGACCCCGCCCTGCAAGGCGTTTATGACGCGCTCTTCCCCGGCGGGGTCGTCAACGATCCGCAGCTCGGTGTGTCGAACGAGTTCAGCACCTTCGACCTGTCGGGCGGCTCCAGCGAGCAGACGACCCACGAGATCCGCCTGCAATCGGCGTTCGATGGCATGTTCAACTTCAATATCGGCGCCATCGCCGTCGACTTCGAAGCCATCGACCCGTCGGATCCGACCGAGGGCTACTATGTGTTCTCCAACACACTGACGGCCCTGACACAGCTCAATAACGCGCTCGGCGGAGCGATCTTCGGCGGCGAGGTTCCCCTCGATACGGGTGGTGAGCAGCCCTCGCTGTTCAACACCTCGCTCGACGGTCTGGGCGGGAACTATTTCCGCTCGCTCTCGCCCTATCAACTGGAAAGCTTTGCCCTGTTCGGCGAAGCCTATTTCGACCTGAGCGACGAGCTTACCTTTACCCTGGGCCTGCGTTACACCGATGACGAGAAATCCCAGGACAACATCCCGACCTACCTGTTCACCCCGGCGGCAGCGATCCAGCCGGGTGGCCCCATCGCCCCGGCGCCGGTGGCTGGCGCCGATCCGGACAATGCCGGCGATGGCACATACAATGTCAGCTTTGAGGAGGTGACGGGACGCGGCGTGATCGACTGGACGCCAAACCTCGACTTCACCGAGGACACGCTCGTCTTCGCGTCGTATTCACGCGGCTACAAGGGCGGCGGCATCAACCCGCCCCAGCCGGCCGGCAATTCCAATGCCTTCCCGCAATTCTTCGATCCGGAATTCATCAACGCCTACGAGATCGGGACAAAGAACACGCTGGCAGGCGGGGCACTGCAGCTCAATGCGACAGCCTTCTACTATGATTATGAAGGCTATCAGATCACCCAGATCATCAACCGGACCTCGGCCAACTTCAACATCGACGCCCAGTTGCAGGGCTTCGAGCTGGAGACGATCTGGAACCCGGTATCGACCCTGGTCCTGAGTGCCAATCTGGGTCTCCTGGACAGCGAGATCCAGGACACCTTCGCCATCGACGTGCTGGACCGGACGAACGGACGCGCAGACCTCGTCACCCTGAAAAACGCCGCGACCTACGCAAACTGTGTCGTCTCGGCGGAGGGCTACGCGACCGTGCTCGGCGCCATCCAGGCGGGTGTGCTCGACCCCGGTTCGACGGCAGGCCTCTGTACCGGCGCGTTTGCCGGACAGGAATCGGCATTCGGGGTCGGCACGGTCTCCTATGTCGACTCCCAGGGGCAGACCCAGACCATTGGCGGCCTGACGCCGTTCGATGGCGAGGCGAAATCACTGGACGGCAACGCCATTCCCGGCGCACCGGAATCGACCCTCTCGCTTGGTGCGGAATACACGTTCGAGGGTCTGAGCGGGACGGCCTGGAACATGCGCCTGCGCGGTGACTACTACTATCAGGGCGACAGCTTCTCGCGTGTCTGGAACACCGGCCGGGACGAGCTGGAGAGCTGGGAGAACGTCAATCTGGCGATCCAGTTCACCAATGACGAGAACGGCCTGGAAGTGGAACTCTTCGGCAAGAACATTTTCGACGAGGAGGCCATTACCGGTGCCTACCTCACCGACGACAGTTCGGGCCTGTTCACCAACATCTTCCTGAACGAGCCGGCAACGTACGGCATCTCGGTCGCGAAGAGCTGGTAGGCTCCGGCCAAGGCCCGAGGGGCGCTTGAGGGGAACGGGCCGCCCGGTCGACGGGCGGCCCGTCACGCTTCAGGCACCACAAATTTGGGCACACGATTTGTCGCTGCACAGGCGTACGCTTATGTACGAAGCGGCAGTCTGCCAACCGCCGACACGATCGAGGAGCCACGACATGCGTCCCACCCGCCTGAGCCCCCTGTCAGCCCTTGCCGTGCTGGGCCTCGCCGCCTGCGGTGCGTCCAATGACCGGGCGGTGGCCGACACGACCTCCGCGCCGACCGATGGCGACCTGACGCTCACGCGCATCGCCGGCGATCTGACGTTTCCCTGGGCCATGGCGTTCCTGCCCAATGGCGACATGCTGGTCACGGAACGCGATGGTCGGCTCCGGATCCTGCGCGACGGGACCCTGGACCCCGAACCGATTGCGAACACGCCCGACGACGTCCATGTCGATCGCCAGGGCGGCTATCTCGACGTGATCCTCGCACGCGACTTCGAGACGAGCCGCACCCTGTTCATGAGCTACAGCCAGGGCACGGACGACAGCAATCGCACGGCCGTCATCCGTGCCCGGCTCAATGATGACGCCACGGCGCTGGAGAATGTGGAGGAGATCTTCGCCTCCCACGTCCCGGAGAAGCGCGGCGGGGCCCATTTCGGGTCCCGCCTGTTCGAGATGCCGGCCGGCAGTCTGATCATCACGCTCGGCGATGGCTTCCGTTGGATGGATGAGGCCCAGGACCTCAGCAATGATTTCGGCAAGGTCGTGCGGATCAACACCGACGGGTCCGTGCCCGAAGACAATCCCTTCGTCGGACAGGAAGGCGCGCGGCCGGAAATCTATTCCTATGGCCATCGCAACGTGCAGGGCATCGCCTACGACGCCGAGCGCGGCCTGCTCTATACTCATGAGCATGGACCGAAGGGGGGCGATGAGCTCAACGTCATGGTGCCCGGTACCAATTATGGCTGGCCCGAAATCACCTACGGCGTGAACTATGACGGCACCATCATCACCGAAGCGACGGAGAAGCCAGGCATGGCGCAGCCGGCGATGAAATGGGTGCCTTCGATCGCCCCGTCCGGCATGGAGCTCTATACCGGCGACGTCTATCCGGGCTGGACGGGGGACCTGTTCATCGGGGCCATGAACGGTCCCGACGGTCAGAAGCTCGTGCGCGTAGACCGTGACGAAGAGGGCAATATCGCCGGACGCGAGGATCTGTTCGCCGATGCGGGCATTCCGTTCCGAGACGTGGTCCAGGGTCCCGACGGCAAGCTCTACCTCGCCACCGCAGACATGGACGGCGTGATTTATCGCCTCGACCGGACACCGTAACGCGCCCGGCCGACGCCGCTGCACCTGTCCGGGCGGCAGGGCGTCAGAGAATGTCCTGGAACCTGATGACGGCCGGCATGATGAGAACGCCGAGCAGCACCGGGAAGACGAACACGATCAGCGGCACGGTCATCTTGGCCGGTAGCGCCATGGCCTTCTCCTCGGCCGCCAGGATACGTCGTTGGCGCATGTCCTTGGAGAAGATTCGCAGCGTCTGGCCCAGGCTCGTGCCCAGTTCCTCCGACTGACGCAGCATCGTCGCCAGGGCGCCCGCTTCCTCGATCCCCACACGGTCGGCGAACGCCCGCCAGGCCGCCTTGCGTGACCGCCCGGCCCTAAGTTCCAGCCCGATGGTCTTGAGCTGAAGGGACAGTTCGGGGTGGCGATGGACCAGCTCTTCCGATACGCGCATGACCGCCGCGTCAAGGCTGAGCCCGGCCTCGACGCACGATACCAGCAGGTCCATCATGTCCGGAAAGCCGCGGGAACAGGCCAATGCCTTCGCCTCGATCCTTCGTTCCACGATGATACCGGGCAAGGCGAGCCCGCCCACCGCCAGGAACCCGCTCAGGGCCAGAGGGAACCAGCCCGGCAGGTCGAGCCCCGCAAGCGCCGGCAGCACGAACAGGAGACCGAGCTGGGGCAGGATCAGTCCAAGGAGACGCGCGACGTAGTAGACCGTGACGGCATTGCGGTTGGTGTAACCAGCCTGGATCAGCTTGTAGCGGATCGCGCTCACCTCGTCGGTATCGCTGGGCGCGGCACGCTGGAACCAGTCGGCAACGGCATCGATCCATTTCGACGAGTCGCGCTGGGGCAGGTCGGAGAAGAGGCCATGCCCGCCCTCGCCTGCCGGCTTGCGCATGAGTCGGCGCTGGATCTGCTCGGCAACGCCAATTTGGCGCAGAAGCGCGATGACCGCAGGAATTGCCGCCAGGACCGCCAGGGCGACCAGCAAGCCACCCACAAGGGCCGGAGAGGTGCGCAGGACGTCCACCATGGTCAGAACTTGAAGTTGATCATGCGGTTCATGATCACATTGCCGATGAACATCCAGATGCCGAACCCGATCAGGCTGTAGCGCATCAGCGGCGCGTGCCACACATCGCCATAGAAATCCGGCTTCAACAGATAGACTGCGCCCATGACGATGAAGGGGGCCGCCGTCAGGATCATCGCCGAGGCGCGGCCCTCCGACGAGGCCGCCTTGACCTTCAGGCGCAGGGTCTGGCGCTCGCGGATGGTGTCCACATTTGCCGTCAGCAGATCGCAGAGATTTCCGCCCGTGCGTTCCTGCAGCCTCACGGTGGCTGCGAAGAGCTCCACATCCGGATCCCCGGCGCGAAGGGCAAGGCGCTCGACCGCCTTGGTCAGGGACATGCCGTAGGCCATCTCGTCGGCGGCCATGCCGAATTCGGAGCCGATGGGATCGGGCATCTCCCGCGCCACGAGGGAAATGGCGGTGGGCACCGGGTGGCCGGCTTCGAGGCTGCGCACCACGATCTGCAGCGCATCCGGCAACTGCTTGGCGATCCGCGCCCGCCGGCGACCGCCGGCCAGTCTAAGCACCAGCACGGGAAGGCAGACGAACAGGACAGGTGCCACGGCCGCACCCAGCCACCAGAGACCGCTTCGCCAGGAGAGAAGCGCAGCCAGACCGACCACCACCAGCACGTCGAGCACAAGCCAGCGCACGGGCTGAAACGGCAGGCCAGACCGGGTCACGAGCTCATTGAAGCGCCGGAACGCCAGCTTGAACTCGCCCTCCTCGTTCAGGGCCCGCTGCCGGCGCAGTTCCACGATCAGCTCCGCGGTACTGGCGGTGCGCTCCTTGAACTTCAGGCGCCGGTTCATCAGCCGCCGGGTCCGGGCTGCAGAGAACAGGCCGTGGGCCGCCTGGACCAGCAGGACCAGCGCGGCCAGACCGAGTGTCGCCGCCACGAGCGTCGAGGGCGCGTAGCGGCCGGGATCGAACGCCTCTGGTCCAGGAAAGGCGGCGAAGACGTCCATCCGTCGGCCTCAAAGCGCCCGAGAGGGATCGAAGATGTCGCGCGGCAGATGCACCCCGCGCCGTTCCATCTCGTCGAGGAATTTCGGTCGGATCCCGGTTGCCACGAAGCGGCCATGCACCCTTCCGTCATCGTCGGTATGGTCGCGCTCGAATTTGAAGATCTCCTGGAGCTGGACCACCGATCCCTCCATACCGGTGATCTCCGCCACGCTCACCACCTTTCGCGAGCCGTCCGACAGGCGGGTCGCCTGGACGATCAGGTTCACAGCGGCCGCGATCTGACCGCGTATCGCCTCTTCGGAGATCTTAAGCCCGCCCATGGCCACCATCTGCTCCAGACGGGTCAGGGCATCGCGGGGATTGTTGGCGTGAATGGTGGCCATGGACCCTTCATGGCCGGTGTTCATCGCCTGCAGCATGTCGAAGGCTTCCTCCGAACGCACCTCGCCCAGGATCACCCGGTCCGGACGCATCCGCAGCGCGTTCTTGACCAGTTCCCGCTGCTTGATCTCACCCTTGCCCTCGATGTTGGGCGGGCGTGTTTCCATCCGGGCCACATGCGGCTGCAGCAGTTGCAATTCGGCGGCATCCTCGATCGTGATCAGACGCTCCTTGTGGCTGATCGACGCCGAGAGCGCATTCAGCAGCGTGGTCTTTCCCGATCCTGTCCCGCCGGAGATGATCGTCGAAGCCCGGCATTTCACGGCACCGGCCAGGAAATCGGCCATGGCCTGGGGCATGGCCCCGAAACCGACCAGCCTGTCCAGGGTCAGGGGGTTCTTCTTGAACTTGCGGATCGAGACCAGTGGGCCGTCGATGGCGATGGGCGCGATGGCGGCATTGAAACGGGATCCGTCCGACAGGCGGGCGTCGACCAGGGGCTGGCTTTCGTCGACGCGCCGCCCCACCGCAGCGACAATCCTGTTGATGATCCGCAGGAGGTGATCGTTATCCGCAAAGCGGACCGGCGCGACTTCCAGCTCACCACCCCGTTCCACATAGACCTGGTGGGCCCCGTTGATCAGGATGTCGGCGATGGAATCATCCTTGAGCAAGGGCTCGATCGGTCCGAGGCCGGTCATCTCGTCATAGACGGCATCGGCAAAGTCGCGCTCCTCCGCCGCCGACAGGGCAATGCCGTCCTTGCGCACGATCTCGTAGACGATCTGGCGCACTTGCTCGCGGAGCTGCGTTTCCTGAAGCCGTTCGATGGCAGAAAGGTCCAGTTCGTCGATGAGGCGGGAGTGAATGCGCAGTTTCGCATCCAGGATCATCGCCTCGCGGTCGGTCTCGCCGCGCGATGTGGCGGGTGCGGGCTCTGGCGCGGCCGGCCGGACCGGCATGTGTGAGGCTGACGGCGCCGGCGCGACGGGGTCTGCCGTCTCCGGCTCGCGGGTGAGCGAACGCATGAACCGTCCCATCAGGCCGCCTCCCGCCTGCGACGTCTCGACCCCTCGCGCGTGCGGCTGCGCGTTTCGCCCCGGCCAGAGACCGGATCGCCCATCAGGCGCCGGACCAGCACGTCCACATCCTTCACCAGGGGACAGCGTGGCTTCACCTGCGCGATCGGGAGGCCGAGATTCACCGCCATGCGTGCGGCGTCCCAGTCGGAGCTTACGGTATTGTCGATGCTGCGGCCGATTGCCCTTTCCGCCTTGTCGATCGGGAAGCTGTTGCGGTGGCGCTTCTTGCCGAACATCCGATTCAGGACAAAGCGCGTGGGCGTCCCGTCACCCCGGATCGTGTCGATCTCGCGGCAGAGATCGGCCGCCGCATGCAGGCTCGGCACGGTCATCTCGCTGACGACGACCGCCTCGTCGACCGCGCTCAGCACCGGATCTGTCCAGGGCAGCCGGTGACGCGGCAGATCGATGATCACGCGACCATAAGTCGAAAGCGCCACGTCCAGCAGGCGCAACACCCCATCAAGCGTCGCCGTCTGTTCGCCATTGCGGTCGCGTGGCGGGGCCAGCACGCTCACGCCCTTCTCGTGGGACCAGGCATAGACGCGCAGCAGGGTCTCATCGAGGCGTTCGGGGTCGGCACAGACGCTGCGCAGGTCAAGCTTGGGCTCGCCATCCAGGAACGCCATGGTCATGCCGCCGGCCATGTGCAGGTCGATCAGGCAGACCGGCCCGGCATCGGGACCATTGGCCAGGTTGAACGCCGCCTCGATCGCAAGGGTCGTCGCGCCCGCTCCGCCGACGGCACCGGTAAACGCCCAGGCGAAAGTATCCCCCTCCGGCTTCGGGGCCAGAAGCTGGGTCACGGCGGCCTCGAGGTCGGCCTCGCTGGCATCGGCAGTCAGGACATCGCTGGCGTCGAACCGGAACAGCGCCCGGACCAGACGCGAGGACAGGTCGTCGCCGATCACCACCATCGCGGCATCCGGACGGCGCAGGGCATAGGCTTCCACCAGCATGTCGATGCCGGGCTGGCCCTGCTCCACAATCACCACCTGACCCGGCAGGTCCTGGGTCTGCGCGGCGTCGGGCGCAGGCAGGTCGGCCAGCGCACCGAAGCGATGCTCCAGCGCGGCGCGCCGCTCCTGAGAGACTCGGGCGGCCAGTCCATGGCTGGGAACGGAAAAACTCGCCATCAGCCGCCGGTCTCCTCCGTCCGCAGCGCCTTGGCGCCCTCTTCACGCAACGCCTTGACGGGCGCACCGCCCCGCCCGCCCGCGCCCCCCTCGACGCCCTCCAGGTTGACCTCGTCGGTCTCGCGAACGGCCTGCTGGGCGATGTTGTGCTCCGTGGCCACCCCCATCCGCCAGTCGGTGCCAAGGTCATGGGTCATGCAGCCCGACAGGGCCAGGCTCAGCAGGGCGGCGACGGGTACGCGAGCGGCAGATGGGGTCATGTTCAGGAGCTCCCGGCCGGGTCCAGCCCGGTCTCGTTCAGCAGGAAGAATTCCGCAGCGCTGGGCTTGCTAAGCGTGTCGTCCGGTGTCTTCAGCGCGGCCGTATTCGGCGCCGGCTGGACCAGGCGGGGTGTCACGATGATGACCAGCTCCGTCTCGCGCGACTGGAACCGCTTCGACGAGAACAGAGCGCCGATCACGGGCAGGTCCGAGAGGCCGGGCGTATTGATCGCATCGGCATTGAAGCTGTTCTGAAGAAGCCCGGCGATGGCGAAAGCCTGCCCGTCGCGAAGTTCGATCGATGTCTCGGCCCGCCGCACCGACAGCGCCGGCACGCTGACCCCACCGGAGCGCACCGCGTTGCGGAAGTCCAGGGAGCTGACCTCGGGCCGCACGCGCAAATTCACAAGCCCATCCCCCAGGACGGTCGGCGAAAAGGCCAGGCTGACGCCGAACTCCCGGAACTGGATGGTGATCTGCTGATCGTCGCCCGCCACGGGGATCGGGAATTCGCCACCGGCCAGGAAGCTTGCCGTGTCTCCAGACAGGGCCACCAGGTTCGGCTTGGCCAGGGTCCGAAGGAGGCCCTTGGTCTCGAGGGCTCGGATCGTGATGTCCAGATCCTCGCCACCCACACCTGTAAAGGTCGCGACGGCCTTGCTTGCCAGTCCGGATACCAGGCCGCCCTCCGTGCCCCCTGTCACGTCATTTGCATCGAAGCTGGCGCCGAAGCCGATCTCCCGGATCACGTCCCGGCTGGCCTCGACAAAGCGCACTTCGAGCAGAACCTGCTGGCTCTCTTCGGTGGTCAGACCGTTGGCCACGCCTCCCGGCACGTGACGCTCGGCCACCTGCAGCGCCTTGTCGACGGCCTTCGCGCTCGACAGGCGGCCCTCAAGGTAGACGCCGTCCAGGATCGGATGCACCTTGATGGGCTCGTTCGGGATCAGCGTCTCGAAATCCTCGCGCAGGGAGTCGAGCCCCATCGAAACCCGCACATCGAACATTTCCACGGTCAGGCCCTCTTCGTCATAGAGGATCACCGTGGTCCAGCCTGGGCTCTTGCCGCGGACAAGGAACGACCGGTTCGTGGTGACCTTGGCTTCGGCGATGTCGGGATCAGATACGACGATCATGGAGAACGGCACGTCAGCCTGGACGACGGCCGAACGGCTGCGTTCGACGGCCAGCGACGGCGCGTTCGGATCGGGCTTCAACTCGGTCCAGGCCTTCACGGGCGCGGGAAATGCCACCGAGAGCAGGACCACCAGGCTCAAAAGGACCGCCTTCATGGCGCAACCTCCGCCTGGCGCACATGCTGAACGGGGGCGGTAACCGTCTCCGACGCCTCGCCATGAACAACCTCGATCCGCACATTCTCCGGACCCGGGCGCGGCGGGGGCGTACTCTGGACCCGACCTGGGCGAAGCTCCCTGGCAGGGCTTGGCGGACGTGGCGCCTGGGCCGGCTCGGCGCGCGCGACGGACATGACCCGTGGTTTCGTGGCCTCGGCCGCCTTGGCCTCATCCTCGCCGATGAGCGCCAGTGCCAACTTCGCATCACGGCTGGCAGCGGCGACCTTGCGACCATCCTCCGGCGTCAGCGCCAGGGTCACGAACCGCGAGGGGATCGCGCCCTCCTGCTGACGGCCATAGGTCTGGTCCACCGCCAGGACCTTCACATTCTCGATCATCGGGACCGGCCGCACCGAATCCGGCCCGACCTCGCCCGGCACACGGTCGAACGCCGTGATGTCGACCCGGTCACCCGGCAGGACGAACCCCGCCACCCCGGTTTCGAGCGAAACCTCGATGGTGACCGCGCGCAGGCCCTCGGGAATCATCTTCGACAGCGTCTGGCGTGGCGGCGCCTCAAGCAGTTTCGGCGGCAGCAACGGCTCGCCATCCGCGATGAAGCCGCTGGCAAAGGGGGCCTGATCGGTGTCGAACGCAAACGCCGCCTTCGAGGTCAGCGCCCCGGACGGCACCCGCTCGGCCGGCCAGTCGGTAAACCCGATCCGCTCTCCGGTCACCTGCTCGCCAAGCGCGATGTCGCCGCGCGCGACCAGAATGCGCGTCGTGGCCACCGGCGCCGGGCTCGCCTGGCTCGCCGCAGTCGCCCCGCCCTGTTGCGAGCCGGCAAAGAGCCAGCCTTGAGAGATCGCAAAAGCAACCAGACCTAGAATAATCGACAGAGCCAAGCTGATGACTGGAAGAGCTTTCATGGTCTTCACTTCCCCTTCCCGCGCGAACGGCGGGCATGACTGAGAAGTGTCGTAGCAACAGGCTCATAAAACGCTCTCAATACGGAGCTTTAAGTCTGAACAACCATGCTGAGACATCATTAAGTATGGACCGCCGCCCGTGTCGGCCTGGTTCACGGGCGGATCGACCCTTGCCCCTCTGGTCTGGCGGGCCAAGCGCGTATAAGCCCGCCGGATGAAGGGATTCCTCCGCTCACAGCCCGTGATCGTCCTGCTTGGCGGGCTTATCTGGCTCTGGATGGCGCTGATCGCGCGGACCGTACGATGGCGCGTGGACGGCGCAGACGCCGCGCGTGCCGCCTGGGCACAGGGCGGCGGAACGCTGGTCACGGCCTGGCATTCGGCGATTCTGTTGCTTCCGGCGGGCTGGGTGCGCGAGATGCGGGACTGGCCGGGACGCGCGGGCCCGGGCGCGATGCTGATCTCGCTGTCGGCCGACGGCGAGCCTGTTGCCCGCGCGATCCGCAATCTGGGCCTGACGCCGATCCGTGGCTCGCGCGGAAATGCCCGCAAGCGGGGCAAGGACAAGGGTGGCGCACGCGCGATCGTCGAGGCGGTCGGCGTGCTGCGCAAGGGCGGCGCGGTCTGCATGACACCCGATGGTCCCAATGGTCCCGCCGAGGAAGCGGGTCTCGGTCCCATTCTCATCGCCCAGCGTGCGGGGGCCACATTACTGCCCTATGCCCTTTCGGTCAGTCGCCAGCATCGTCTCGACACCTGGGACCGGTTCATCCTGCCGCTGCCTTTCAGCCGGGGGGCCATCGTCTTCGGCGCACCACTGAGGGCGGCTGCGGGCGACGATCCGGAACACCTGCGCGCCGAACTGCAGCGGCGGCTGGAAGCGGCCAACGACCGCGCGCTGACGCTGGCCGGCCGCCGCGATCACCAGCCGCAGACCGCCCGCGGAGCGGGGTAAGCCTGGCGATGGCCGGCGCGTTCCCGCCCCCTGCCCTGCTTGCCTATCGGCTGGCGACCCGCGCGGCGTCGCCCGTCATCCCGATACTCCTTCGCCAACGGGTCCGGTCAGGCCGAGAGGACGCCTTCCGCCTGAACGAGCGCCTGGCACGACGTCTGCCGGCACGCGCCGATGGCCGGCTGGTCTGGTGCCACGGGGCCAGCGTCGGCGAGACCCGGCTGCTTCTGGGACTTGGCGAAAGGCTGCTGGCGCGCCACCCCGACCTTTGCCTGCTGTTCACCTGCCAGACGCAGACGGGCGCGGCGCTGCTGGCCGCGTCGGACCAGCTCACTTGCCAACGCCAGATGGCACCGATCGACACGCCGGCCATTGCGGGCCGTTTCATGGCCCATTGGCAGCCGGACCTGGCGGTGTTTGCCGAGGGGGAAATCTGGCCCAATCTGCTCGAAACGCTTCGCGCGCGCGAGACGCCGACGGCCCTGATCAACGCCCGCATGACAGCCCGCTCGCTCAAGGGCTGGGCTCGCGTGCCGGCAACCGCCAGGCGGCTCTTCGGCGGCTTCGACGTGCTCCTCGCCGCTGATCCGGGCACGGCGGCCGGGCTGGAGACGCTGACCGGCCGGCCGGTTCAGGTCAGCGGAAACCTCAAGAGTGCCCTGCCTCCGCCGCCGGCCCCGGCCGAGACGATCGCCCGCTTCGCCGGGGAGTTCGTCGGCGGCCGCGCCTGCCTGGTCGCCGCCTCGACCCATCCCGGCGAGGAAGCGGCCCTGGTGGAGGCATGGCAGCGTCTGACCCCACGCCCCGCCCTGATCCTTGCGCCACGGCATCCCGAGCGCGGCGACAGCCTTGCCCGCTGGCTCGAGGCGGCCGGCCATGACCCTGTCCAGCGCAGCCGTCAACCGGACGTCGTGCCGCAGGCCACATCGGTTCTGCTTGCCGATACGATGGGGGAAATGGGGCTCTGGTACAGACTTGCCGACATGGTTTACCTTGGCGGCGGCCATGCTGAGGGTGTCGGCGGACACAATCCGCTCGAGCCGCTGCAACTGGGCAAGCCGATCGTGACCGGTCCAAGGACGCACAATTTCGAGAACCTGATGGCCGAGCTTGCCGCGCTCGGCGTGGTGCGAGTCGCATCGGAGGCCGCCGACGCCCTGTCGCAAGCCCTCGAAGCGGGGCTTCGCCTTGGCACCCAGGAGTGGGACCGGGCGGGCGTCGCGCGCTTCCTGGCCGGAGCGGACGCGCCCATGGCAAAAACCCTTGCGGCACTCGACCCGCTGATCGACCCCGCGGACACGCCATGACCCCGCCGCATTTCTGGCAAGGCGGCCTCGACCCGCGCAGCCGCGCTGCGGCGCCGCTCACCCGTTGGCTGCTGACCCCCCTGGCGTACCTCTATGCGGCCGGCGCGGCACGCCGTCAGCGTCTTGCCCGACCGTCGCGCGTCGGCGCCCACGTGATCTGCGTCGGCAATCTGACCCTGGGGGGCGTGGGCAAGACCCCGATCACGGCCGCGATCCGCGACCGTCTCGCAACGCGAGGGTTGAGGACGGCAAGCCTGTCGCGCGGCTATGGCGGACGGCTTCGGGGGCCTCTCCAGGTGTGCGCCGTGCACCATCGTGCGGGCGATGTGGGCGATGAGCCGCTCCTGTTGGCCCGGGGCGGTGAAGCCTGGATCGGACGCGACCGCGTCCTGGCCGCGCATGACATGAGCCGGTCGGGCGTCGAGGTCATCATCATGGATGATGGCCACCAGAACCCGACCCTGATGAAGGACCTATCGCTGGTCGTCTTCGACACGGCCGACCCAGTGGGCAACGGGTACGTCTTTCCCAAGGGTCCGCTGCGCGAACCTGTCCGCGCCGGATTGCAACGGGCCGACGCCATCGTGCTCATGGGCGATGGCCCGGCGCCCCGGTTCCTGGACCGGTTCGACCGACCTGTCCTGCGTGCCCGCCTGGCACCGACGCACGGCGCGCCGGACGGCCGGCTCGTCGCCTTCGCCGGCATCGGACGACCGCAGAAGATGTTCGACAGCCTCCTGGCCGCGGGCGCCGATCTCGCCGAGGCGGTGCCGTTTCCGGATCATCACCGGTATCGCCCGGGCGATCTCGCCTATCTGGCGAGGCTCGCGGAATCGCGGGACGCACGGCTGATCACCACGGAAAAGGATCACGTGCGCCTGCCGCCAGCCACCCGCGAGACCGTCCTGACCTGGCCGGTGAGCGCCGTGTTCGAGGCACCCGACACCCTCGATACCCTGCTCGACAGACTCCTGACCGGGGAGGCCGCATGACCCGCAGCGATGCCGGCTACGTCCGCCCGCGCGACATCGACAACCGGGCGACACCCCTCCAGCGTCTTCAGTGGCGGCTGGAGACGCTCGCCTGGGACCTCGTCTACTGGGCGCCAATGAAGGCGCTCGGGCCGGAGCGTGCCTCGGGTTTCGCGGGCCGGCTGATGCGCTGGCTCGGTCCGCGCCTCTCCCAGCACCGCACCGCGCTGCGCAATCTGCGGCTGGCCTTTCCGGACTGGGACGAGGCAACGATCAGGGCCACGGCGCTGGATGCCTGGGAGAATGTCGGCCGAACCGCAGGCGAGCTGCCACACCTTCACCGCATAGACCCCTACACAAGTGGGCGCGTGGACGTCGTGGGCGCCGAAAGGCTGGACCGGATCGAGGCCGAGCGGACCGGCGCGGTCTTCATCTCCGGCCACCTGGCGAACTGGGAAGTCATGGCCGCGGTGATCTGCCGGCGACCCGTGGACTGTCTGGTGACCTACCGGGCGCTGAACAATCCGCATATCGACCGGCGGCTGAATGCCGTGCGCCGCGCCTATGGCGTTGGCGTGCTGGCGCCCAAGGGCCTCGGTACCCGCGAGTTGATGCGGGCGCTGGCGGCAGGTCGGTCGGTGGCGCTGATGAACGACCAGAAATTCAATCAGGGCCTTTCGGTCCCTTTCTTCGGCCATCCGGCCATGACCGCGCCGGGTCCCACGCGCCTCGCGCTGAAATACGGCGTCCCGGTCGTGCCGGTCTCCACCGTGCGGACGGGGCCGGCCCGCTTTCGTGTCACCATTCATCCGCCTCTGGCGGTCGCGCGCACAGGCGACACGGACGCCGACACGCGCGCCATGGTGGGCGCCATCAATGCGTTCCTGGAGGCGCGGATCCGGGAAAACCCGGCCCAATGGTTCTGGCAGCACCGCCGCTGGCCGAAATCGGCCTGGCGCGACGCCGGCGCCCTCGAGGCGAGGGACGGTCCCGGCGCCACGGCGTCGCACTGACGGCGTGTCAAGCGAACTGGGCACCCGTTCGCGTCAGGAAGATGCGCTGGATGTATCCTCGCCAGGCTGTACGGGGCCGATCAGTGCGCGACACCGGGCGAGGATCTTGTCGAACATCTCCGGCGTCAGCCGGCCGGTATTGGTGTTGTAGCGCGAGCAATGAAAGCTCGAGACCAGGGTCAGGGGGCCGTTGGGACCGTCGAGAACATGCTCGGCTGCGTGGGCAAAGGGCTGGCGGGCCGGTCGCCCGCCAAGCGCGCGCACTGTGGACTCATGCGCCACACGCCCCAGGCACAGCAGCGTCGTCAGCCGCGGCAGGCTGGCGATCCGATCGACCAGATAGCGCCGACAGGTGTTGATCTCCTCGCCCGTCGGCCTGTTGCGGGGCGGTACGCAGCGCACGGCATTGGTGATCATCGCATCGGTCAGGCGCAGACCATCCCCGGCCCGTCGCCCATAGACCCCCTGGCTGAAACCGTGGGCGTCCAGGCAGGCATAGAGCAGGTCACCGGCCCAATCGCCCGTGAACGGTCGCCCCGTGCGGTTCGCGCCTCCCAGACCCGGCGCAAGCCCCACGATGAGCAGGCGCGCCGTCTCGGGACCAAAGGAGGGCACGGCACCATTGAACCCGTCCGGCGCGACCGCGCGCTGGGTATCCCTGAAGGCGGCCAGGCGCGGACAAAGCCTGCAGTCCGGTTCCGGTTCCGGGATCACTGATCGTCGTCGTCCTGGGCGCCGCCACGCTCGCCAGGGTCGCGCCGCGGACGGGCGATCCGGTCGGCCATGTCGTCGAGGTCGACGAATGCGTCGGCCTCCCGGCGAAGGTCGTCTGCGATCATGGGCGGCTGGCTCTTCAGCGTCGATACGACCGTCACGCGGACGCCCGCCGCCTTCACGGCCTCCACGAGGCGGCGGAAATCGCCGTCGCCGGAGAACAGCACCACATGGTCCACATGCGGCAGGGTCAACATCAGGTCGACCGTCAGCTCGATGTCCATGTTGCCACGCACGCGGCGCCGGCCCTCACGGTCGGTGAACTCCCTGGCCGCTTTCTTGATCACGTTGAAGCCGTTGTAGGCCAGCCAGTCCACCAAGGGCCGAATCGGGGAGTATTCGTCGTTCTCGAGAAGCGCCGTGTAGTAGTTCGCGCGCAGGAGACGTCCCTTGGTCTGGAATTCCTCCAGCAGCTTCTTGAAGTCGATTTCCAGTCCCAGCGCCTTGGCCGCAGAGTAGAGATTGGCGCCGTCGATGAAGAGCGCGATACGCTCATCCTTGTAGAATGCCATTAAAATGTGTCCGGTCGCAGAACCGGCCAGTCCGGCTCCTTCGAATAGGGCCTGAGCGTTAGACGAACCGCCTGTTGGGTGCAATAGGCGGTTGCCAGCAAGCGCCGCAGGGCGTATTCCGTCGTTTCTTAAGGAGATTTTGCTGCATGGCCCGCGTTACCGTCGAAGACTGCATTGAACAGGTCCCCAACCGGTTCGAGCTCGTTCTGCTCGCCGCACACCGGGCGCGCATGGTGCGCGAGGGGTCGCCGATCACGGTCGACCGCGACAATGACAAGGATCCTGTCGTGGCGCTCCGCGAGATCGCGGATGCAAAGGTCGACCTGAAGACCGTCAAGGAAGGCCTGATCGCCAGCCTGCAGGAAGTCCGTCCGGGCGAGGAGAACGAGCGCGAAGCCGATCGCGCGGCCCTTGAAGCAGCCCCGACCGCGACCGAGGAAGACGTCATGCGGGCCTACCAGGCCGAGCTGGAAGCCGGGCGCGACGACCGGATGTAGCCATGGCCGGTCTCGCGGCCCTCACCCAGTCCCAGACGACCGCTGCGGACCCGGTGCGCGCGCCCGACGCACCGAACTATCCGTCGCGAGAGGTTCTGTGCCGGCGGGTCGCGGCCTATCATCCCGACGCAGACCTGGACCGGCTGGGTGCCGCCTACGATTTCGCGCGGCAACACCATGGCGAACAGTTGCGGGCCTCCGGCGACCCCTATTATTCCCATCCGGTGGCCGTCGCGGATCTCCTGGTCGACGCCAAGCTTGACGAAGTGACAATCATGGCCGGGTTGCTCCACGACGTGGTGGAAGACACTCCGGTCACACTGCGCGAGATTTCCGAACGGTTCGGCGACGATGTGGCCGACCTGGTCAACGGCGTCACCAAGCTGACACGGCTGGAATACCGGTCTGAAGAGAGCAAGCAGGCTGAGAATTTCCAGAAGTTCATCCTGGCCACGGTCAACGACATTCGCGTTCTGATGGTCAAGCTGGCCGATCGCCTGCACAACATGCGCACGCTCCACCACCTCAAATCGCAGGACAAGCGCCTGCGGATCGCGCGCGAAACCATGGAGATCTACGCCCCGCTGGCGCGCCGCGTCGGCCTCTATCATGCCGCCTCGGAACTCGAGGATCGCGCCTTCGAGCAGATCAACCCCGAGGCGCGGGCGACGATCCTCAAACGGCTCGATGCGCTCGAGCAGGAAAACGCCATAGATCTCAAGCGGATCCGCGACGATCTCGAGGCGCTCATGGAGGCGGGCGAGATCACGGCGCGGATCAAGGGCCGGCGCAAGCAGCCCTATTCGATCTGGCGAAAGATGGAACGCAAGTCGATTTCCTTTCGCGACGTGGCCGACATCTTCGCCTTCCGAATCGTCGTGACCACGGTGGAAGACTGCTACCGGGTTCTGTTTCACCTGCACACGACCTGGTCTTGCCTGCCTGACCGCTTTCGCGACTTCATTTCGGTGCCGAAACCGAATGGCTACCGTTCGCTGCACACCACCGTGCGCGCGTCCGGAAACCGCCGCGTGGAGCTTCAGATCCGCACCGAGGAGATGGACCGCACGGCCGAAAACGGTGTCGCGGCCCACTGGAACTACAAGAACAAGGCCTATGGCTTCGACGTGGAGGGCGCGCGCGAGGTGGGCCTCGACCCGGAAGCGAATCTGCGCGCCTTCGCCGAACTGCTCCAGCACGAGGGCGACCCGGACGAATTTCTGGAACACGCCAAGCTGGAGATGTACCGCGAGCACGTCTTCACCTTCACACCAAAGGGCCGCCTGATCGTGTTGCCCAAGGGCGCGATGCCGCTCGACTTCGCGTTCGCAGTGCACACGGCCATCGGGGAGACCTGTGTCGGCGTCCGGATCAATGGCGAGCAGCGATCGCTTCGCACCGTCCTCAACAATGGCGACGTGGTGGAGATCCTGCGCGGAGCGGAACGCAAGCCCATCCTGGGCTGGGAGGCGATGACCCTGACGGGCCGGGCCCGCTCCGCCAGCCGGCGCCTGGTACGGGACGTGGAAAAGCGCGACTTCATCCGGCTCGGCACGGGGTTGATCCGCCAGGCCCTGCGCCGCATCGGGGTCGACCCCGTGCAGGTGCGGATGGAACAGGTTGCCCAGCGCGCCGGCTTCGACACGCTGGACGCCATGGCAGAGCAGGTCGGACGCGGGCGCTACACGACGCGCGACATGGTCGATGCGGTGTTCCCCGGCTATGCCGACGACCTGGAGCCCGACGACACCAAGATGCAGTTCGACGACGACCATGCTGGCCTGCTCGTCGCCGGCGAGGATCTGACCCCCGGCGTCACCCTGCACCTGGGTGAGTGCTGCCGGCCTGTGCCCGGCGACCGGATCATCGGCATTCAGGAGCCGGATTTCGGCCTCGTGGTTCATGAAATCGGCTGCCGCCGGCTGGCGCGATTCGACGACCGGCCGGACCTGTGGGTGGACCTGCGCTGGACCGACCTCGCCCGTACGGGCGCGGTGGGCGTCGGACGGATCCGTGTGCGGGCCGCCAATCAGAAGGGCGTGCTTGCAACGCTGTGCACGGCGGTTGCCCAATCGCACGGAAACATCGTGTCGGTGGCGACCGGCAAGCGGGATCCGAGCTTTCTGGAGCTCGTCTTCGATATCGAGGTTGAAGACCTGAAGCGCCTGACGCACATCCTGGCGGCCCTGCGGTCCCTTGCCGTGGTGGACCGGGCCGAACGCGAACAGGAGACATGAGTGACCACCGAAGAGGTCCTGGAGATATTCCGGGAAGCCGGCGCCCTCCTGGAAGGGCATTTCATCCTGTCCTCGGGCCGGCATAGCCCGGTATTCCTGCAGAAGGCGCTGGTGTTTTCCCGTCCGGAGCTGGCTGAACGGCTCTGCCGCGCGCTGGCGGACCGGATCGCCCGGCGCTATGGGCGCGTGGATGTGGTCGCCGGGCCTGCGCTGGGCGGCCTCCTGCCGGGCTACGAGACGGCACGCCACCTGAAGGCCCGCGCGATCTTTGCCGAGCGGGTCGATGGCCGGCTGCAGTTTCGCCGCGGCTTCAGCGTGGCGCCGGGTGAGCGCGTGCTGATCCTCGAGGATATCGTGACCACGGGCCTGTCCTTTCGGGAAACCGTGGAGGCCCTGGCAGGGCTTCCCGGCGAACTGGTTGGCGGGGCCTGCGTGATCGACAGATCGAACGGGCGTGCCGATGTGGGCACCTCGCTGGAAGCGCTGGCACGGGTCGACTTTCCGGACTACGCGCCCGACGAGATACCGGAATCGCTGGCCGCGCTGGACCCGGTCAAGCCAGGCAGTCGGGGGTTGTCGGCATGAGCACCCTGCGGCTTGGCGTGAACATCGACCATGTCGCCACGCTGCGGAACGCCCGTGGCGGGGTCCATCCAGATCCGGCGCGGGCGGCGGCCCAGGTCGCGGCCGCCGGGGCCGACGGTATCACCTTTCACCTTCGGGAGGATCGCCGGCATATCCGGGATGCCGACCTGGTGGCGATCCGCGAGGCCGCTGGCACCCTGCCGCTGAACTTCGAGATGGCCGCCACCCACGAGATGGTGACGATCGCTGAGCGTTTTCGCCCGCACGCCGCCTGTCTGGTCCCGGAACGCCGCGAGGAACGGACCACCGAAGGCGGTCTGGACGCGGCAGGCCACCGCGATGCGCTTGCCGCGCCGGTAGCGCGCCTGTGCGCCGCCGGGGCCCGGGTGTCGCTGTTCATCGAGCCCGACCCCCGCCAGCTGGAGGCGGCCCATGCCCTGGGCGCCAAGGCGGTGGAACTGCACACCGGACGCTACGCCGAACTCTGGATCGAGGGAGGCATGGAGGCCGCCTCGGACGAACTGGCGCGGATCACCGAAGCCGCCCGAACAGGGGTCGCGCTCGGCCTGGAAGTCCATGCCGGTCACGGATTGACCTTCGACAATGTCGGCCCCGTGGCGGCCTTGCCGGAGATTGTCGAGCTGAACATCGGTCATTTCCTGATCGGGGAAGCGGTGTTCGTCGGGCTGGCCCAGGCGATTGCCGACATGCGTGCGCGAATGGACGCCGCGCGGGGATGATTGTCGGGCTTGGCCAGGATCTCTGCAACATCGAACGGATCGAGCGGACGCTGGCGCGCTTTGGCGACAGGTTCCGCAACCGCGTGTTCACGGACCTCGAAATCGCGAAGGCCGAGCGACGGTATCGGGCTGCGGAGACGTATGCGAAGCGATTCGCAGCGAAGGAAGCCTGCGCCAAAGCCCTGGGAACGGGCGTGCCGCGCGCCGGAGTCCATTGGAAGCATATGGGGGTCGTGAACCTGCCGTCTGGCCGGCCGACCCTGGCGCTGACGGGCGGGGCGGCCGCGCGGCTGGCGGCGCTGACACCGGCAGGCTACCGCGCCACCATCCACCTGACCCTGACCGACGACTATCCCTGGGCGCAGGCCCTGGTCATGATCGAGGCTCATCCTGCGGACCCGGCATGAGTGAGACCCGCCCGAAACGTACCCGCCTGCGCACCGCTGGCCGCGCGATGCGGCCTCGCCTGGATGCGGCATCCCTGGCGCGGCTGGAGTCGATCCTCGACCACCGGTTTACGCAGCCCGACCTCGCCCATGAGGCCCTGACCCATCCCAGCGCGGTCAGCGCCCATCGCGGGGCGGTGAAGGGCTCCTATCAGAGGCTCGAATTCCTCGGCGACCGCGTTCTTGGCCTGGTCATCGCCGAACGGCTCTTCGACCGCAGGCGCAATGAACGCGAGGGCCTGCTGGCGCCACGTCTCAATCGGCTGGTCAACAAGGCTGCCTGCGCGGAAGCCGCCCGGCACATGGGTCTCGGACCGCTGATCCTGATGGCCCCCCACGAGGCCGCCGCGGGGGGCGCAGAGCGTGACAGCACGCTTGGGGATGTCTGCGAGGCGGTGATCGGTGCGCTGTATCTCGACGGGGGGCTGAGGGCGGCCCGCGCCTTCATCGAGCGGGCCTGGGCGCCGCAGTTCCGGGGACTGGCCGGCGAGCACATGAAGGATCCCAAGACGCGCCTGCAGGAATGGGCACAGTCGCGGGGTCACCCCCTGCCGGCTTATGAGGTGGAGCACCGCCAGGGGCCCGACCATGCTCCGCGATTCACGGTTCGGGTCCATGTGGGCGTGGGGCTGACGGCCCTGGGAGAGGAGGGTTCCAAGCAGGAGGCCGAACGCGCGGCGGCCGAGCGGCTCCTGCAGACGGTCGAGGGTGGCAGCCCGGACACGGAGAACGACCATGACGCCTGAGGCCGACACGATTCGACGGGCAGGCTTCGCCGCCATCATCGGAGCACCCAATGCGGGCAAGTCGACGCTGACCAATCGGCTCGTCGGCGCCAAGGTGGCGATCGTGACCCACAAGGTGCAGACGACCCGCTTTCCCGTCCGGGGTGTGGCCCACCAGGGCGACACGCAGATCGTCCTGGTCGATACGCCCGGCATCTTCGAGGCCCGCAAGCGGCTCGACCGCGCGATGGTCCAGGCAGCCTGGTCGGGGGCCGAGGATGCCGACGCCATACTGCACCTGATCGACGCTTCCGCGTGGGTCGCCGAGCGTGCGGGCACGGCCTCGCCGGCCCAGCGCCGGTCGGTGGAGGATGACCGCCGGATCATCGAGATCCTGCAGAGGCAGGGCCGCACCGCCCTGGCGGGGCTCAACAAGATCGACCTGTTTCCCCATCCCGACATCCTGCCCGTCATGGCGGCCCTGGACGAGACCGGTGCCTATGAGGAGATCTTCATGCTCTCCGCCAGCGACGGTGACGGGGTCGACCGGCTGGCCAGCGCGCTGGCGGCCCGGATGCCCGAGGGCCCGGCGCTGTATCCGCCAGACCAGACCGCCGACCTGCCGCTACGCGTGCTCGCCGCAGAGGTGACGCGCGAGAAGCTGATGCTCCGCCTGCACCAGGAATTGCCCTATGCGTTGACTGTGGAGACCGAGGCCTGGACCGAGCAGGCCGACGGTTCGGTCCGGGTCCAGCAGGTCGTCGTGGTCGCACGCGACAGCCACAAGGCGATGGTGCTGGGCAAGGGCGGACACACGATCCGCGCCGTGGGCCAGGCCGCCCGACTGGATCTGACGGAGATGCTCGACCGCCCGGTCCATCTGTTCCTGTTCGTGAAGGTCGATCCCGGTTGGCAGGACAACCGCGCGCGCTATGCGACGCTCGGGCTCGACTTCGATGCCTGATCGCACGGTGCGGACCCGCGAACTGAAGCGCCGGTCTTTGATTTCACTCCAGACCGTCGCTTTACATCGTTGATCTTGCGCAAGTATCCGTTCGCAACCGATCCCGTTTGCCCTGGACTTGCTCGATAGCCTTTTCGAGCGAAGTGGGCACCGGTTCGCGTGAAGAGCGTGCTCAGTACGGGAACCTGGCGCATCTTCACGGACCCCGATTGACCTGAAGATGCGCTAGCCCCGCAAGACGGCGCAGGATAAGGCTGGCGGCATGTCACGCACGGAGACCGCTTTCGCCTGCCAGGCCTGTGGCGAGATATCGGCCAAATGGGCCGGCAAGTGCCCCGCCTGCGGCGCCTGGAACACCCTGGTGGAGGAGACTGTCTCGCGCGCGCCCGGAGGCCTGAAGGGACCGGTGAGCGCTGCGGGCGGCGGCAAGGCCGCCTTCACGCACCTGGCGGCGCAGGAGGAGGCCCCGCCCCGGACCGAGATCGGCGTGGAGGAACTGGATCGGGTCTTCGGCGGCGGGCTGGTGGCGGCCTCGGCCACGCTCATCGGCGGCGATCCCGGCATCGGCAAGTCGACGCTGCTTCTGCAGGTGGCCGCCCGCCTTGCGCGCAACGGTCAGTCGGTGGCGTATGTGTCGGGCGAGGAAGCCGCTGCGCAGATCCAGGATCGGGCGCGTCGCCTCAAGGTCGCCGAAAGCCCCGTCCAGCTTGCCACCGAGACCGACCTGCGCAAGATCCTGTCCCTGCTGAAATCGGCGCAGCCGGACTTCGTCGTCATCGACTCGATCCAGACCCTCTGGTCTGACAGCCTCGAGGCGGCGCCGGGCTCGGTCGCGCAGGTGCGGGCCTGCGCCCAGGAGCTGACACGTTGGGCCAAGCGCTCGGGCGCTGCCCTGGTGCTGGTGGGCCATGTCACCAAGGAAGGCCAGATCGCGGGGCCGCGGGTCGTCGAGCACATGGTCGACGCCGTCTTCTATTTCGAGGGCGAACGCGGCCACCAGTTCCGCATACTGCGTGCGGTGAAGAACCGGTTCGGCCCGACGGACGAAATCGGCATCTTCGAGATGCACACCTACGGACTGTCACCGGCGCGCGAACCCTCCGCCCTGTTTCTGTCGGGCGAAGGCGATGAGGCGGGCGGGGCCGCAGTGTTCGCCGCCATGGAAGGATCGCGCCCCGTCCTGGCGGAGGTCCAGGCCCTGGCCGCGACGACAAGCTACGGCACACCGCGCCGCGCAGTGGTCGGCTGGGACACCAGCCGGCTGGCCATGCTGCTTGCCGTCCTGGAGGCGCGCTGCGGGCTCAGCCTGTCGGGGCGCGATGTCTACCTCACGGTCACGGGGGGCTACCGAATCCAGGAGCCGGCAGGCGACCTGGCGGCCGCCGCGGCCCTGATCACGGCGACGGCGGGCACCGCGATCCCCGAAAAGTCGGTCTTTTTCGGCGAGGTGGCGCTGTCGGGCGCAATCCGTCCCGTGGCGCGAATGGAACAGCGCCTGAAGGAGGCCGCCCGGCTCGGCTTCGCCCACGCCTACGTGCCCGACGGCACGCCGGGGACAGTTGCCGGGTTGACGGTTCACCCCCTTAGGCGGCTTAACGATCTGGTCGCTCTCCTCGCCCCGGATGCCCCCGAATGACCGAAGCGCTCACCGCATTCGATGCCGTGGCCCTGGCCTTGATCCTCATCTCCGCCCTCATGGCCGTGGCGCGCGGATTCGTGCGGGAACTGGCGACGCTGGGCGCATTCATCGGTGCGCTGGCGGCGGCCTACTATGCCCGGGCCGCATTTCGCGAACCGCTGGCGGCGGTCACGCCGGAGACGTTCCCCGACTGGACGGCCGATTTCGTCCTTCTGGTGGGCGTGTTCGTCGCGGTCTATGCGCTGGTCGCCTGGCTGGGATACCGCCTGTCGCGCAATATTCAGGGCACGGAAGGGATCGGTCTGATCGACCGCCTTGCCGGCCTCGCCTTCGGGGTCGCGCGGGGTGCCGTGGCCATCGTGTTCTTCGTCTTCCTCCTGCGCCTCGGGCTGGAGGATGATCGCATTCCGGAATGGATTGCACAGGCGCGCACTTACCCTTATTTCGCCGAGGCATCCGACTATCTTCGGGAAAACGCACCCCGAATCGCGGAAGATGCGCGCATCGCGCTGCCAGACCCCGTGGCGCCGCCCGATTAGGGCGCCCCACGTCCGTGAGGAGACCCTGTCGATGACCGACCCCTTCGACGACGACAAGCCTCACGAGGAATGCGGGGTCTTCGGGGTCTTCGGCCATCCGGAAGCCGCCCTGCTGACCGCCCTGGGTCTTCATGCGCTCCAGCACCGCGGCCAGGAGGCATGCGGGATCGCCACCTATGACGGCAAGCTGTTCCACACAGAGCGACACATCGGACTGGTGGGCGACAATTTCACGGGCGAGGACATGCCCCAGCGCCTGCCAGGCTTTGCCTCCGTCGGGCACAACCGCTACTCCACCTCGGGCAAGACAGCGGTGCGAAACATACAGCCGATCTTCGCAGATCTGGCCTCCGGCGGCTTTGCAGTGGCCCACAATGGCAACCTGACCAATGCCCGCGCCCTGCGCGCCGACCTGGTGGAAAGCGGCGCGATCTTCCAGTCCACCATGGACACGGAAGTCCTGCTCCAGCTCGTGGCACGCAGCCCCAAACCGCGCATGGTCGACCGGGTGGTCGACGCCATGCAGCATGTGGAAGGCGGCTACGCCCTGGTCGGACTGACCAACAAGGCACTGATCGGCGCGCGCGACCCGATCGGGCTGCGACCGCTGATACTCGGCCAGCTCAATGGGGCGTACATCCTGGCGTCGGAGACCTGCGCGCTGGACATCATCGGCGCGAAAATGGTGCGCGAGATCGAGAATGGCGAAGTCGTCGTGATCACCGAGGAGGGCGTGGAAAGCCTTCGCCCCTTCACCGCCCGGCCGGCCCGGCCCTGCGTATTCGAGTATATCTACTTCGCCCGCCCCGACAGCATCGTGCAGGGCCGCAGCGTCTACGAGATCCGGCGCCGCATGGGTCAGCGACTGGCCCGCGAGACCGCCGTGGACGCAGATGTCGTTGTGCCTGTCCCCGATTCGGGCGTCCCCGCCGCCCTGGGCTTTTCCGAGGAGTCCGGAATTCCCTTCCACCTCGGTATCATCCGCAACCACTATGTCGGCCGCACCTTCATCGAGCCGACGCAGATGGGGCGCGCGCTCTCGATCCGGAAGAAACACAGTCCGAACGAAGCCGTCCTGCGCGGAAAGCGTGTCATCCTTGTCGACGATTCCATCGTCAGGGGAAACACGTCGCGTCAGATCGTTCACATGGTGAAAGAGGCCGGCGCTGCGGAAGTCCACTTCCGCTCGGCGAGCCCGCCCATCGCCTTCCCCGATTTCTACGGGATCGACATGGCGGCGCGCAGCGAGCTCCTGGCCGCGCGCATGTCGCTGCCCGAGATGACGGACTTCCTGCGCGCCTCGTCCCTCGGCTTCCTTTCGGTGGACGGTCTGTACGACGCCATCGGCGGGTTCGAACGCGACAGCCATCACCCCCAATTTGCCGATCACTGCTTTACCGGCGACTATCCGACCATCCTCGTGGACGAAGCCCAGAACCGCAGTCAGAAGGACCTTCAGCTTTCGCTGCTTGATGAATAAAGCGCTTCCAGACGAAGTGGAGTCCGGTTCGTCCTCCGGAAGCGCACAATGACAGACACGCGTCCAGCCGAAGGCGGGACCGGTTCGCCGGTCGGACAGGTGTTAGAACAAGACCTCAATGTGGCCCGTCGCGAGCTTGCGTGACCGCGCCGCACCTGGTCGGCTGAGGAGGTTCCATGACCGAACAGAGACTGACCCTCGTCACCGGGGCATCCCGCGGCATCGGACGCGCCGCAGCGCTTGCCCTGGCAAGCGAAGGCCACCACGTGATTGCGCTTGCGCGGTCGAAAAAGGCCCTGGAAGCGCTGGATGACGAGATCCGGTCGACCGGCAGCGAGGCGACGCTTGTCCCCTTCGACCTCAAGGATTTCAAGGGAATCGACGCCCTCGGTGCACAGATCCATGCGCGCTTCGGCCGCCTGGATGGCCTTTTGGCCAATGCTGGCATTCTGGGCACGCTGGGGCCTCTGCAATCGGTCGGACCTCGCAGCTTTCAGGAGACGATCGACGTGAATCTCATGGCGAACTGGCGCCTGATCCGGTCGCTTGACCCCCTGCTCCGCATGTCCTCAGCTCCGCGGGCGGTGTTCATCACCTCCGGGGTCGTCGTGCGTCCGCGCGCCTTCTGGGGGCCCTATCAGGCGTCGAAGGCCGGGCTGGAAGCCCTTGTCCAGGCCTGGGCCGACGAGAACGAGACCAGCGCCCTGAGAATCAACCTGTTCGATCCGGGCGCCACGCGCACAGGCATGCGCGCGGAGGCCATGCCCGGCGAGGATCCCCTCTCCCTGCCTGCGCCAGACGAGGTCGCCCGCCAGATCGTGCCGCTGCTATCGGCTGCAGAAACCCGCACCAAGCAGCGCCTGAGTTTCCGGCGCACCGGTCTGTGACCTGCACCGAGGGCGTTCAGGGGTGCCGCTTCAGCGTAGCTGCCCGCGTTCCAGATCCTCGTTGAGCTGGATGTCCACCGGTTCTCCGGACAGGCGGTGGCGGTAAACCTGGGTGTTTTCCAGAACGCGCTGGACGTAGTTCCGGGTCTCGGCAAAGGGGATCATCTCGATCCAGTCGACGGTGTCGACCTCGCCCCGCCGCGGATCGCCGAAGGTGCGGATCCAGGCGCGCGGCCGGCTGGAGCCGGCATTGTAGGCCGCCGCCGTCATGACATAGCTGCCATTGAACCGGTCCAGCAAGGTGTCGAGATGTGCGCCGCCGATGGTCATGTTGTAGCCTGGATCGTCGGTGAGCCACGATGTGCGGAACGGCAGCCCCCGGCGCTGTGCCTCGTAGCGGGCCGTGCGCGGAAGAAACTGCATGAGGCCGCGCGCATCGGCATGGGAAATTGCACGGGGGTTCATCTCGCTCTCCTGGCGCGACAGGGCCAGCATCAGAGAGCGCTCCACCTGCGGTTCGCGCAGAAGCGGATAGGACACGACGGGATAGGCGGCTTCCGGCGCCACGATACCGCGCGAGAGCCCCTCCTTGGCGCCGCGCACGCCCACATCCTCGACTTTGTACTCGCGTGCCAGCTCCTGCAGCAGCAGATAGTCGGCCTCAGTCTCCAGCCGGTCATCCAGGTGGAAGGCAAACTTCCGGAACAGACCCGTCTCACCCTGTTCGGCCAGCAGACGCAGCACCTTCACCATTGGGCGGGCCTCGAACCTTGCGCGGTCCGCCTCCGTGGGTTCGGGCGAGGCGGCAAAGGCAAGGGTCCGGTCGCCGATGCGTTCGGCCGCCAGCTGGCCATAGAAAGTGTACTTGAACCGGGCGGCACCGGCGAAGGCCTCTTCCGCCGGAGCGCCGTCGCCCATGGCATCATGGGCCCGCCCGCGCCAGTACTGGGCGCGTGACGTGCTGATCGGCGTCGACACCCCCTCATCGAGCCGGCGGAAGTGCGCCACCGCCCGGCTGGGGTCATCCTTCATCCTGAGGGCGATCCAGCCTGACAGCCACTCCGCCTGGGCGAAATCCACGCCTGAGGACAGACCATGCGCCTCGGCCAGGCTGTAGGCCGTCGCGTAGGATTTCGACTCGAGCGCATCGCGCAGGGCGATGTGGCGCTCGTCCCAAAGGCGGCCACGCCCGCTCTCGGGCACATCGGCACCGTCGATCCCGGTCAGGAGCGGTGTGGCGCTGTCCTGGCGGCCGCGCTTTCGGCGCCACTGGGCCCGGTCGAACAGGAGGCCCGGATGGGCCTGCAACGCCTCTGGCACGGCCGCGATGCGGGCGTCGACACCGCGATAACCGGCTGCGAGCGCGATCCGCGCCTCGACCAGGCGCTGCCAGTCGGCGGTGAGACGCGGCTTCAGCCGATCCGCCGCCGAGCGCTGCCCGGTCCATAACAGAAAGTCGGCGCGGGCACGATGGTC
The DNA here is from genome assembly GCA_964492485.1 of uncultured Hyphomonadaceae bacterium. Taxonomy (GTDB): domain Bacteria; phylum Pseudomonadota; class Alphaproteobacteria; order Caulobacterales; family Hyphomonadaceae; genus UBA5336. The sequence goes on from CAZBKM010000010.1 coordinate 56,108, forward strand.
GTCCTGACTGAGCCACGCGCCGTACTTGCCCAGCACCTTGCGTTCGGTCTCGAGATCCAGCGTCATGCCGCGCCAGGCCGTGCGCAGCGCCGCCCTGGCGCCGGCATCGTCGCCGAGGGCCCGGCGTGCGTCGGCCAGCGCCACATGGCCCTCGCCCGACACTGGCCCGCCATCGGCCGTGAGCCATTCGGCACGCGCCTGTGCGCTCTGCCCCGAAGAACCGATAAGCGCTTCCGCCCGGGCCCGCATCCGATAGGCATCGGGCCAGCCCTCCAGGCGTTCGATGGCCTCGGCCATATCCTCGAAATAGAGGCCGGGTGCTCCGACATGGGCCCGCCGCCACAGGATCAGATCCTGCACCACGGGACTGCCCGCGCGGGCCTGGTAGCGCGCAACCCGCGACCAGTCCCCGGCATCGGCGGCCTCGAGGGCGGCGTGGAGCAGCCCTGCATCCTGGGTCGAGACAACCTTGGAGGCAAAGGGTCTGTCAGGTTTCAGGCTGGGGGCGGGCGGCGTGCTCGCCACCGCCTCGGCGGACAGGAACAGGACACCGGCAAAGGCGAGCAGTCTCAACATGTTGGAGCGGATCCGAATTTGGTCACCATGGATGCGTGCAATTGACCGACGGCTCGGTTAGTCCTGTCCCGATCAACTCCAGAATCACGGCGATTATAAGATGTTCGAAGGCTCGATCCCAGCACTTGTCACCCCTTTCCGCAGTGGAGAGGTGGATCGCAAGGCCTATGCCGATCTGATCGAACGCCAGATTGCGGCAGGCACCCATGCGGTGGTTCCGGTCGGCACAACCGGAGAGACCTCCACCCTCACCCATGCCGAGCATCGCGACGTGGTGAAGCTCTGCGTCGACGTGGTCGCCGGGCGCGTGCCCGTCATCGCGGGGGCCGGGTCGAACTCAACGGCCGAATCGATCTCGCTGGTCGCCCATGCGAAATCCGTGGGCGCGGACGCTGCCCTGGTCGTGTGTCCGTACTACAACCGACCCGATCAGAGGGGGCTGGAAGCGCATTTCCGGGCGATCAACGACGCCGTGGCACTGCCCATCCTCATCTACAACGTGCCCAGCCGGACCCGGTCCGACATCTCGCCGAAGACCGTGGGCCGCCTCGCGGCGCTTCCGAACATTGTCGGCATCAAGGATGCGACCGCAGAGCTTGAACGCGTCACCAAGCACGCCAATCTCACGCGCGCAGAGCAGTTCGTACAGCTTTCGGGCGACGATCCGACGGCACTCGGCTTCTGCGCCATGGGCGGACGGGGCGTGATTTCCGTTACCGCCAATGTGGCGCCGGCCGCCATGGCGCGGATGGTCGAAGCCGTGAATGCCGGACGTCTGGAAGAGGCACGTGCGATCGAGGCGACACTGATCGACCTGCACAAGGCGTTGTTCGTCAGTCCCAGTCCTGGACCGGCGAAATACGCCCTCTCTGTGCTCGGCCTGTGCGAGCCGGATGTGCGGCTGCCGCTTCTGTCTCCGGAACCCGGCGACCGTGAAACGATCGAGGCCGCGATGCAGACGGCCGGACTGCTGGACTAGGATGCGATGGCCAAGGGCAAGCAGAGCAGCGGACGCAGCGACGGGCTGGTGGCCGAGAACCGGCGGGCCCGACGCGACTACAGCGTCGAGGACACGCTTGAAGCCGGCCTGGTCCTGGTCGGTTCGGAGGTGAAGTCGCTGCGCGAGGGCAAGGCGAACATCGCGGAAAGCTACGCCACCGTGGAGAATGGCGAGCTGTGGCTGATCAATGCCGACATCCCGATGTACGGGCCCGCCAACCGGTTCAACCACGAACCCCGCCGCAAACGGAAACTACTCGTCTCCAAGCGCGAGCTTGCGCGCCTCGGCCAGGCAGTGGAGCGCAAGGGTCGCACGATCGTGCCTCTGAAGCTCTATTTCAACGCCCGCGGCATCGCGAAACTGCTGATCGGCATCGCGACGGGCCGACGCGCGCCCGACAAGCGCGATGTGGAAAAGACCCGCGACTGGGAGCGCCAGAAGGCGCGTCTGCTGCGCACAGAAAGCTGATCACAGCGGTCCGGCTCGCGGCGCCGCCTGGCCACCCGCGCGCCCGCTCAGAAACTGTCCACCGCACTGGCCCGCCGCAGTTCCCGTGCCGGCGTGTGTGGTGCGACCGGCTCGTCCCTGCCGAGCAGGGCCAGAAGGTCGCGGCGCAGGCGGGCCTTTCGGGACGCATCCGAGAGCTTTCGCCCCGTCGGCGTCTGCACATAGAACGCGTCGAAGACGCGCTCGCCATAGCTGCCGACATGAGCGGAATGAATCGACAGCTCATGGGCGGCGAAGACCCGAGCCACGTCGTAGAGCAGGCCCTGGCGGTCGCGCCCCGTCACCTCGATCACGGTGAACTGCGTGGAGACATCGTTGCGGATCTGGACCACAGGTTCGACGATGAAGGCCGCCTCGCGCCGCTCCCGCCGTGTCTTGATCCGCCGGTCATCGGCGCCGTCCTGAACGGCGGCCGCGACGTCGCGCTCCAGCCGCGCGAGCCGGTCGCCGGCCCCCTCGGCAAAGAGGCCGCCACGTGGGCTTTGCAGGACGAACACGTCGACGAACTCGCCATCGCCGCTGGTGAACACCTGGGCGGACACGATCGAGGCACCAGCCGCCGCGATCGCCCCCACCATGTCGGCGAACAGACCGATCCGGTCGCGACCCGAGACGAAGAGAACCACGCCACCCCGGTCGGTCCTGACCTGTGTCGCGACGACCACATCCTGATCCTGCCCTGTCTCCAGGTGGCTCGCATGCCAGGCCAGATCATCGACGTCGAACCCCGTCCAGTAGGCGGTCTCCATCTTCACCATGCGCGCCGGCACCTGCCCCAGCCGGTCGAGCAGCGCCTCGCGCCGTGTCTCGGCCCGCTCCTCGAGCACGGCCCGCACGGCGCCCTCGTCGCTGCGATCCCCGCGCAGAGCCGCAACGGTGTTGTGATAGAGATCCGCCAGCAACTGTCCCTTCCACGCATTCCAGACACCGGGCCCGACGGCATTGATGTCGGCCACCGTCAGTATGTAGAGCAGCCGAAGCCGTTCCAGGTCGCCCACCAGAGCGGCAAAGCGCGACACCGTTCGCGGATCGGAGACGTCCCGCTTCTGCGCGGTATCGCTCATGTCGAGATGATGGCGCACGAGCCACGCAACCAGTTCCGTTTCGGCCATGTCCAGACCCAGCCGCCGGCATGCCCGCCGGGCGGTCTTCTCACCCTCGACCTGCTGGTCGCCCCGCCCCTTTCCGGTGTCATGAAGCAGCATGGCCAGATAGAGCGCACGGCGGGAAACGATCTGCTCGAAGAGCTGAGTGGGCAGGGTCGCGGATTCAAACCGGCCATGCTCGATGTCCGAAATGGTCTCCACGGCCCGCAGCGTGTGCTCATCCACCGTGAAGTGGTGATACATGTTGAACTGGGTCTGAGCGACGATCCCTCCGAATTCCGGCACCATGCGGCCCAGGACGCCCGCCTCGTTCATGCGTTTCAGTGTCGCCCCCGGCCGCTCGCCCGCCAGGAGGGCATCCAGGAAGGCTTCGCGCGCTGCCCCAGTCTTGCGCAGATCTGGTGACAGGGCATTGAGGTGGCGGGAAATGGCCCACAGGGCGTCGGGGTGAATGTCCTGCGCCTCCCGTTCGGCAACCACGAACAGGCGGATCATCTGGACGGGATCCCGTGCGAAGATGTCCTCCGACTCGATGGAGATCCGGCCTCCGTCCGACACGAAGCCCGGCGCGACCGGCTTTGGTGCCGCCTTGGGCACCAGCCGGCGCAGACCCTCCGGCCGTTTCTTGTGCTCGGCCTCCAGCTTCGCCGCCAGCACGCGGGTGAGGTTGCCCACATCCTTTGCGACCAGGAAATAGCGCTTCATGAAGCGCTCGACCCCCAGACGCTCGCCCCGGTCGGTGTAGCCCATCCGCGCGGCGATTTCAGGCTGAAGGTCGAAACTCAGCCGCTCCTCCGCGCGCCCTGTCAGGTAGTGAAGATGGCAGCGAACCGTCCAGAAGAAGCGGGCGGCCCGGATGTAGCGGCGATAATCCTCACGCGTGAATGCGCTGGTGCGCATCACGTCCTCGAGGCTCTCGCCGCCATTCATGTGCTTGATGATCCAGTAGAGGGTCTGCAGGTCGCGCAGCCCGCCCTTGCCTTCCTTCACATTCGGCTCGACCACATAGCGCGAATCGCCCTGGCGGGCGTGGCGCGCATCGCGTTCGGCGAGCTTGTCGGCAATGAATGCAGCGTCCTGCCCCCGCACGCAGCGCTCGTGAAAGACGGCGCGGGTCTCATCGAAGAGCGCTTCGTCGCCGGCAATGAAGCGCATGTCGAGAAGTGACGTCTTGATGGTCACGTCCGTCGCCGCAAGGCGTTCACACTCGCGCGGCGTCCGGAAGGCATGTCCGACCTTCAGCCCCATGTCCCACAGGGCGTAGAGCATGTACTCCACGACGCTTTCGGCGTGGGCGCTCTTCTTGTAGCTGTGCAGGATCAGCAGATCGATGTCCGAGGACGGCGCCAGAACGCCACGGCCATACCCGCCACTGGCGCAGATCGCCAGACGCTCGGCCTCCGTCGGGTTACGTGCCCGGAACACATGTGTCGTGACAAAATCGTAGAGCGCGCCAATGACCTCGTCCTGGACCGCAGACAGGAGACGGGCCGTATCGAGACCGTCGGCCCCCTGCTGCAGCCGCTCCTGGGCGATGAGCCGTCCCCGGAACAGGGCGCCATGCAGAAGGTCGACAACGCGGCGACGGGCTTCGGGCGCATTGCCGATGCAGTCGAGTGCGGCCGCCGTCAGCTTCACCCGGAGCGCCCTTCCGTCGATGATGTTGTCCAGGCGCCAAGGCCCCGGCTTTCGCCGGCGTGGCGCCGACACGGGCAGGGGCGGCGCGGGATCGGAAGCGACACTCATCACAATAGTCCTAGTTCAGCTCGCACCGGTCGTCGACGGGACACGAAATCCACCGACCGTCACCGGCGCGCCCGCAGCGCCGTGGCCAGCGTGCCATCGTCGAGATGATCGAGTTCCCCGCCCACGGGCACCCCATGGGCCAACCGCGTCACGCGGACGCCGAGCGGTTCAAGCTGATCGGCGACGTAATGGGCCGTGGTCTGGCCATCCACCGTCGCATTCAGGGCCAGGATCACTTCCATGATGGCACCGCCCTTCACGCGGTCGACAAGCTGGCCGATGCGCAGATCTTCCGGGCCGACACCGTCCAGCGCGGAGAGAACGCCGCCAAGCACGTGGTAGCGTCCGCGGAACGCGCCACCACGTTCGAGCGCCCAGAGATCCGGCACGTCCTCGACCACACAGAGCACGCTCTCGTCGCGTCCGCTGGCGCGGCAGACGGCGCAGGGATTCAGCGTGTCATAGTTTCCGCACGTCTCGCAGGCCGCAATCTTTCCCGCCGCCTCCGCCAGCGCCTCGGCCAGGGGCTCAAGCAGGGTCTCGCGCCGTTTCAGCAGGTGCAGGACAACCCGGCGCGCCGACCGCGGACCCAGGCCCGGCAACTTGCCGACCAGTTCGATCATGCGCAGGATTTCCGGGCCGGCGGTACGCTCGCCCATGGCCTAGAAGGGCAGCTTGAAGCCCGGCAGCATGCCGCCGCCGAGCTCCTTCGTGGCTTCGCGCATGGCGGCCTCGGTCTCCTGCTCCAACCGCTTGCGCGCATCGGCATGGGCCGCCTTGACCAGGTCCTCGAGGATTTCCGCCTCGTCCGACAGAAGCGACGGATCGATTTTCAGGTCCACCATATCCCCCTTGCCACGGAGGGTGACGCGCACCAGCCCGGCGCCGGACAGCCCTTCGGCTTCGATCGCCTCGACCTTCTCCTGGGCCTCCGCGATTTTCTTCTGCATGTCCTGCGCCTGACGCAGGATTTCGGAAAAGTCCTTCATGAGTCAGGCCCTGTTCTGGCGCCGCTGCGGCATGGCAATCACATTGGTGTCGCCGGAGGTCCCTTCAAGCCGCGCATCCTGGCGGACGTCGACGATTTCGGTCCCGGGAATGGCGGCCAGGACCGCCTGAACCGCCGGATGCCCCTGGACGGCGGCGATCTTCTCGGCCCGAAGACGTGCCCGCTTTTCCTTGAACGTCTCCGCACCCTCTTCCACGCGCGAGACCGTCCAGACCTCGTCGGTGATGCGTTCCAGCGTATCGGCGAGGCGCCGCAGCAGATCCGGCGGGGCGCCCTCCTTGACTGCGCAGACCACCGTCCCGCGGCGCACATCGGCCGGCTTGAGATAGGTCTCCACATCGCCGAGCAGCATGGCCTCCCTGTGGCTCGAGAGCAGATCCAGCACATCCTCGAAACCGAAGGACCCGGCGTCTCCGCCCGGTGCGCCTGAACCGGAATCTCCACCGGCGCCAGGATTGGTGCCACCAGGGTCGGTCCGACCCGATTCGGTCGTGCCAGGCTCGCGCGCCGTCGACGCCTCGGCGAGCCGGCGCGCCGCCTCCTCCGGTGAGGGCAGGTTTGCTGCGGCCACGAGCCGCAGGATCACCATGCGGGCCGCCACCGCGGCATCGGGCGCCGTCTGGGCGTCGCGATAACCCGATAACAGGATCTGCCAGTCGCGTGCGGCCGCTGCCGGCGTCACCTTCTCCGCCAAAGCCAGGGTGCGCTCGGTCCAATCCCTGGGCCCGCCAGTGTCGTAATCCGCACCGACCGCCTGCGCCGTCGCCAGGTCTGCTGCAATGTCGATCAGATCTTTCAGGACGACGAGGGGATCGGCGCCGGCATCGAATTGTTCGGCCAGTTCCGCCACCGCACCGCGGCCATCGCCCGACAGCGCACGCTCCAGCAGGTCATACAGGCGCAACCGGTCGCCCAGGCCCAGCATCTCGCGCATCTGGAGACCGGTCACCGCCTCGCCACCCACCGATTGGACCAGGGCCTGGTCCAGGATCGACAGCCCATCGCGAACCGATCCCTCTGCCGCGCGGGCGATCAGCGCGAGCGCATCGGCCTCGACATGCGCGCCCTCGCGGTCCGCCACCCGCCCCAGGTGGCGTGCCAGTGCCGGCGTGTCGAGCCGTTTCAGGTCGAAGCGCTGACAGCGCGACAGGACCGTCACGGGCACCTTGCGGATCTCCGTCGTGGCGAAGATGAACTTCACATGCGGTGGCGGCTCCTCGAGGGTCTTCAGAAGTGCATTGAAGGCCGCCGTCGACAGCATGTGCACCTCGTCTATGATGTAGACCTTGTAGCGCGCGGACACCGGCGTGTAGCGGGTTCCGTCGAGGAGATCGCGCATGTCGGCGACGCCGGTGCGCGAGGCCGCGTCCAGCTCCAGAACATCGGGATGCTGACTGCGCATGATCGCGGCGCAATGGTCACCGGGTGGGTCGAGCCGGATCGACGGGCGGGCCTTGCCGTCTCGGGCATAGTTGAGCGCGCGCGCCAGAAGCCGCGCGGTCGTCGTCTTGCCCACGCCACGCACACCGGTAAGCATGAAGGCGTGGGCGATCCGGTCGGCCTCGAACGCATTGGTCAAGGTCCGCACCATGGCGTCCTGACCGATCAGGTCCTCGAACCGGCGGGGCCGGTACTTCCGCGCGAGAACCTGGTATCCGCCATCGGCGCCGGCCCCTGTTCCGGCTCCCCGCGCGGCCCCGGCTTCGGCCTCATCGAACATGGACGGCGTGTCCGGGTCGGGACCGGCCTCGCTCGGCGCATCGGTGTTGGGCGCGTCATTGTCCATGGGGTCATCATGGCGCGCGCCCCCCGCCCCGGCAATGGCCCCGGCCGGTCCGGCCTGTGGGATACCGGCCGCGCGCTCCGGCCCGGCGTTGCAATTGGCCCGCCCGATGATACGGGAAGCCTATTGCGGAGGATATCGAATGAGCGACCCCGTCAGCGACCTTCTCGACCTGCTCGACCTCGAGCGGCTGGAGGTCAACCTGTTTCGCGGCGAGAGCCCGGATGAGGAAACGAGCCAGCGCATCTTCGGTGGCCAGGTGATCGCCCAGGCCCTGGCGGCCGCCTATCGCACGGTCGAGGATCGGCTGTGCCACTCCCTGCACGCCTATTTCATCCGGCCGGGAGATCCGAACATCCCGATCATCTATGAGGTGGACCGGGCCCGCGACGGCGGCAGCTTCACCACCCGGCGGGTGATCGCGATCCAGCATGGGCGCCAGATCTTCAACATGGCGTGCTCGTTCCACGTGACCGAGCAGGGCTGGTTTCACCAGCACGAGATGCCGCAGGTGCAGGGTCCGGAAAACGTGCCCAACCAGGAAGAGCTTCGGGAACGCGATGCCCACAAGGTGCCGGAACGCTTCCGAAAGGAATTTACCCGTGCGCGCGCCATCGAGATGCGCGAAATCGATCCGATGGACCTGTTCGAACCCGAGCCGCTTCCCGATGTCAGCCATCTCTGGTTCCGGGTCGCCAACGAGATAGACGCACCGCCCTCGGTCCACCAGTGCCTTCTGGCCTACGCCTCCGACATGCGCCTGCTCGGCACCGGGAACCGGCCCCACGGCGTCTCCTGGATGACCGGCGAACTCATGTCGGCGAGCCTCGACCACTCCATGTGGTTCCATGATATCGTCAAGTTCGACGAATGGCTCCTCTACGCCATGGACAGCCCGCATGCCGGCGGCGCACGCAGTTTCAACCGTGGCAAGGTGTTCTCGCGCGACGGCAGGCTGGTGGCCTCCGTCGCACAGGAAGGCCTCATGCGCCCGGTGAAGCGGGAACGACGCAAGGCGAAGGGGTGAGCCCGGTCAGGCCGCGAAGCCCTGCTCCAGCATCCGCGCATACCACCGGCCGATATGCGGGTACTCCTCATGGGGCTTCCATTTCATCACGCCGGCGAACCCGCAGGTGATGAAGGCGGTGATGTCGGCGATGGAGAACCGGCCAGCGGCGATGAACTCGTGCTCGGCAAGATGCTCGTCCAGACGCGCAGTGAACGCCTTCACCGCCTTTTCCGACTTCTGGGCCGCTTCGGGAATCTGGGGGCGCTCGAGCGGCGCCATGGCCGGATGGGCATTCCGGAACCAGCCGGCGAACTGGGTGAACATCATCAGCTCCACGCGTCGATCCCACATCTCGATCAGCGCCCGCTCCAGCGGGGTGGTGCCCATCAGGTTGGGATCGGGATAAAGCCCCTCGAAATAGGTGCAGATGGCCCGGCTTTCCGTGATGCAGGTGCCGTCGTCCAGCACCAGCACCGGCACCTGTGAGAAGGGGCTCATCTCGCGATACGCCTCGGTCTTGTGCGCCTGCTCCATGATCGAGATTTCCACGATCTCAACGGTGTCGAGCTTGCCCTTGGCGCGAAGAAACATGACCGCGCGTTCCGGGTTCGGTGCCTTGGGGCTGTGATAGAGTTTCATGGTGTGGGCCTTCCCTGTGCTGTCTCGCGTTGCATCTGTCCTCAATACCTGACGCGCAGGCCGGCCGAGATCGTGCGCGGCTGCCCCGGACGCACCCGCCCATCCGGCGCAAAGACCGGCGCGTCGGCAAACACGGCATAGGACTCGTCAAGGACGTTTTCCACCCGCAGATCGGCCACCAGATGCTCGCTCATCTGCCAGTCGACATTCAGCCCGATCAGCCATTCGTCATCGGTGTAGAGGGTGTTGGCATCGTTCAGCGGCCAGGCCCCGATATGACGCAGCCGCCCCGACAGGGAGAGCCGGTCGAGCGCGGGCGGGGTCCAGGTCAGCACGACCTGTCCCAGCGTGCGCGGGGTTTCCGCAATGGCATTGCCATCGAACGGATCATCTTCGCGGGCCGAGCGGTCCTTGTAGACGGCCTCCTGCCAGGCAAGCACGGCCTGCAGGTCCAACCCCTCGACAAGGCGCGCGGAGAGGGCGCCCTCGACCCCTGCAAAGCGCTGCGAGCCGCCATTCACGGAGATGTTGCCTGCCGCCGTCTGCACGTCGGTCAGCACCCCGTCCTGGCTTTCCTGCCAATAGGCAACGATCTCGGCGTCGAGGCGCGCGCCCTGATGGCGCCAGCCCAGTTCGACGCTGTCCAGGGTTTCCGGCTCCAGTTCGAACTGGGCCTGGCCCGCCTCGAGCTCGTACAGCTCCGCCGCCCGGGGAACGCGGAAACCGCGTGCATAGCGCAGGAAGACGCTTTGGGCCTCGTCATAGTCCCAGATCAGGCCCGCCTTCGGCGTGAGCGCGTCGAACTCGTCCACCCGGTCGGGAACCTGCAGGCGGGCATCGCCGGGCACCTCCTCCAGCGCGTTGTCGAACGTGTAGCGCAACGCATCGTAACGCAGGCCAAGCTGAAGGGTCACCTCGCCCAGGGTCCGCTCATGCTGAACGAACGGCGAGACGGCCCGGTAATCGACCGTATAGTCGAATTGCGGCCCCTGGCGGAACAGGTCGCCGAACACGACGGTGTCCGGCCGCGACTGGACCAGGCGCAGGTCGAGCTCCGTGAGCTCCAGATCCATGCCGAAGGTTGTCAGGGCGCCGCCCTGCTCGTGGCGGATCCGGGGCAACAGTCCGAACGTGTCGAGCCGCGCGGTCTCGCGCGGGGTGGTCGCCGGCTGGAAGACGGCCGTGGCCGCCGAGTCCTGGCGGCGCAGATACGGCGTGGCTTCGATCGACCAGGCTCCGGCAAGGTCGAGTCGCACCCGGCTCTGGGCCCGGATCAGCGTACCGGTTTCCACGGCCTCGTCCACGTCGACGGCGGGGTTGAGCCCCGAGGCACCATCGCCCGTTTCCAGCGCGTCATAGGGAATGGCCGTGGCCGATTCGGTCTCGTAGTCGGTCAGGTAGAGACCACTGTCCACACGCAGCCCGTCGCCCTCGAAGCGGTGGCGAAGCACACCCTGGCTCCGGTGAAAGGCCGTCTCGTCACGAAATCCGTCCTCGCCGGAGACGGCCAACGTCGCGCGGGCCGCGTGCCCGGCCCCAAGGGACGGCAGCGGACCACCGGCCTCCGCCTGAAGATCGAACAGACCATACTGACCGCCCCGGAGACGGGCGCCAAGACGCAGCGGATCGTCAGGGTCGCGGGTCCGGACATGCACGACACCAGTCAGCGCATCCGATCCATAAAGTGCCGTTCCGGGACCACGCAGGACCTCGATCCCGCCAGGCGATGACAGCGCCTGTGAGTAGCCCAGCGCCGACTGGTCGTAATAGATCGGGCTCTGCAGCGGGACGCCGTCTTCCAGGAACAGCGTGCGGTTATCGAAGGCCAGTGGACCGCGAATCTGAACGATCTCGCGGGGACCGTTCAGCCCTGACAGGAAGACGCCCGGCACCGCTGCCAGCACGTCGCTGACCCGCAGGGCGGAGATCCGCTCGATCTCCCCGCTCGGCACAAGCGCGACCGCCGCGGGGACCTCGTCGCGCGCGGCGCCCCGGCTATCGGTCACGTAGACCGTTCCCAGGGTCTGCAAGTCGGCCACCTCTACCGGCGCCTGCTGCGCCCAGGCGACAGGGGCCGCAGCCAGAACCGACCCCAGGACAAAGGCATGACGGGTCATCAGATTGCTCCCGTGAAAAGGCTGACCGGCAGTACGCCCACAACAGCGCCGGAAAGACAGGTGGCAAGCGTGCCGGCGATCAGCGTCTTCCAGGCCAGTTCCAGGAAGGTCTCGCGCCGGCTGGGCTCGATGATGTTCAGCCCGCCGATCAGGATCCCGATGGAGCCGAAATTCGCGAAGCCGCAGATCGCGTGCACCGTGATGATACGCGTGCGTGGGTCCATCTCGTCAGGCGGAACGCCAGACAGTTCCACAAACGCGACGAACTCGGTCAGGACGGTCTTGATTCCCATGAAACTGCCCGCTGCGGCGGCGTCCGACAGCGGCACGCCGATAAGATACATGATCGGCGCAAAGACCCAGCCAAGGATACGCTGGATCGACAGCGTGCCCCATGCCTCCGGCAGCGGGATCGACTGCAGGAGGGCGTTCCCGAGATAGAGGATCGCCAGGGCGGCGATCAGCATGGTGGCGATATTCAGCACGATCTTCAGGCCATCGGCGGCACCGGTGGAAAACGCATCCATGGTCGAGCGGTAGGCAAAGTCCGGCTCGTGGGCCCGGGCCTCGCGCGCGGTACGCTCCGGCACGATCGTCATGGCCACCGCCACGGCCGCCGGCGCGGCCATGAAAGAGGCGGTCAGAAGCTGCGCAAGCGGATCGAGCCCCTGCGGCGCCATGACCGGCCGCAGAAGGTTCACGTAGATGATCAGCACGCTGCCCGCGATGGTGGCAAAGCCCGTCGTCATCAGCACGAAGAGCTCCGAGCGGGTCATCCCCTTGAGGTAGGGCCGAACGAGAACCGGCGCCTCCGTCATGCCCATGAAGACGTTGGCCGACACCGCGAGCGAGGTTGCCCCGCCCAGGCCCATGGTGCGCTGGAACACGGCAGCAAATCCCTTGGTGATCCAGCGCAGCACGCCCCAGTGCCAGAGCATGGCCGACAGCGCTGCCACGACGATCACGATCGGCAGGATCTGAAAGAAGAACAGCGGCGGCGGCGAGCCTGGCATCAATTGCTCAGCCGCGCGGTTGTCGCCGACATAGCCGAACACGAAACCGGTGCCCCGCCGCGTCGCATCTTCCAGGGCGTCGACCAGCACATTGGCCTGGAACAGAAGGCTGCGCACCGGCGGCACGCCGAACAGCACCAGGGCGAAGGCGAACTGCAATCCCGTGGCCCCCAGCACCAGGCGCCAGGGAAACACCCTGCGATCCTCCGACAGGAGCCAGGCAAGCCCGTAGATCGCCGCGATGCCGATCAGCGCGCGGGCGTTGTCCCAGCCCCACTCCATGGGCGGCTCCTTCCTCAAGCGGTCCGGGGCCGCCGACGGTGTGATGACCGGGCCGCCGACGGGTTTGATCCGCCCTCTTGGGCGGCGTGTACCGCTGCGTCAATTGGCAGGGGCGCGCGGTGAACCCGCTAGCCGAACTTGCAGACGCAGATCTTGTTGCCGTCGGGGTCGCGGAAATAGGCGCCGTAGAAAGTTGGCATCCGCTCGCCCGGGGCGCCGTCATCCGTGCCGCCCGCCTCGAGGGCCGCCTGGTAGACCTTGTCGACCGTCTCGCGGTCGGGCGCCGCCAGCGCAGGCATCACGCCATTGCCGCAGCTCGCCGCCTGCTCGTCATAGGGGCCGCCAATGGCGAACATGGGCTGCCCCATGCCGACGCCGTAGAAATAGAGGCGGCCATTGTCGAAGACGCGCTTGGCGCCCAGCGCCGGCATGACCTTGTCGTAAAAGGCCAGCGCCCTGTCGATGTCGTTGGTACCCAGCGTCACATAAGCCAGCATGTCGTTTCCTCCGGGGTTGGTCCCCTGCCTGTATCCGCGCTGTCTGCGCCGGGGGCAAGGATTGACGCTGGGGCAAGTCTGCCGGCGGGCAAAAAGGGCCGCGATCTGACGCCGCGACGGGCATCAGGTCGGATCACCGAAACGCTTGACGCCCACGTCAACGGGTGGTGTCAGTCCGCACGGTCAGACGACAGCAAACATGGGAGAGCCAGATGTCCGATATCCGCTTTGATGACCGCGTCGCCATCGTCACCGGGGCCGGAGGCGGCCTTGGCAGGCAGCATGCGCTCGAGCTCGCGCGCCGGGGTGCGAAGGTCGTCGTCAACGATCTGGGCGGCGCCGTGGACGGCTCAGGCGGAAGTTCCGAGGCCGCCGAGAGCGTGGTGTCGGAAATCAAGGCCATGGGCGGCGAGGCCATCGCCAACGGGTCTTCGGTCACCGACGATGCCGGCGTCAAGAAGATGATCGACGACACCATGGACGCCTTCGGCCGCATCGACATCCTGATCGCCAATGCCGGCATCCTGCGAGACAAGTCGTTCTCGAAGATGGAGCTGGAGGATTTCCAGATCGTCGTCGACGTCCACCTCATGGGCTCGGTCAAGCCGATCAAGGCCGCCTGGGACATCATGAAGGCGCAGAATTACGGCCGCATCGTTGTGACCACGTCATCGACGGGCCTGTACGGCAATTTCGGCCAGGCCAATTACGGCGCCGCGAAGCTGGGTCTTGTCGGACTGATGAACACGCTGAAGATCGAAGGCGCCAAGAACAACATCAAGGTCAACGCCGTCTGCCCGATCGCGGCGACCCGCATGACCGAGAACCTGATGTCGGAGGAGATGCTTGCCCAGCTCAAGCCGGAATTCGTCACGCCTGGCGTGATGAATCTGGTGAAGGACGACGCACCGACCGGCTATATCCTGTCGGCGGGCGCCGGCGCCTTCTCGATGGCGCAGATCGTGGAAACGAAGGGCGTGTTCGTCGGCCAGGGCGAGGGCCTGACCGCCGAAGCCGTTGCACAAGCCTGGGACCGGATCTCCGACACCAGCCATCAGGAGCATTTCGACATGGGCGGCGGCCATGGCCAGAACATTTTCAAGGCCGTGGCGGAGGGCGCCAGGACCTGAGCGGCCGCCTGCCTGGCGCCGGCCAGCGCCTCGTCGAATCGATCCTGGCGAGTGACGATGCGCCGGGTTTCTGTGCTTGAGCCGTTTCTCAACGCGAACCGGTGCCCGCTTCGCGTGAAGGTACCTTAACCGTCGGTCCAGCCGGGCGACCGCTTTTCCAGGAAGGCGGTCACGGCCTCCCGCGAGTCCCGCGACTGGGCGAGTAGGGCCTGGTGACGGTCTTCCATGGCCAGCGCGCTGTCGAGGCTGGGCGCATCGATCGCCATATTGAGGGCCTGCTTCGACAGGCGCAGACCCATGGGTGCCGTCGCCAGCATGTCCTCGACCAGCGGGTCAGCCGCCTGGCGCAAGTCCGATTCAGGGACGACCCGCGACACCAGCGTCATCGCCAGGGCTTCCTCGGCGTCGATGAAGCGGCCCGTCAGGATCAGTTCGGCCGCACGTGACGCACCGACAAGGCGCGGCAGGAAATAGGACGAGCCCATGTCACAGCCGGTCAGGCCGATGCGGATATAGGCGCAATTCATGCGCGCGGTCTCCGCAGCGATGCGCACATCGCTCGCCAGGGCCAGGGAGAAGCCGCCGCCGCAGGCCGGTCCCTGGATCAGCGCGATGATCGGCTGGGGACAGCGGCGCATGGCCCGGTAGATGTCGGAAATCTTCGTCTGGACGCCCCAGGCAGAGGCGACCGGGCCCTCCCCATGGGGCGAAACCGGCCCCTGACCCGGCTGCATGTCCAATCCGGCGCAGAAGGCACGCCCCTCGGCCTGGAGAACCACGACGCGAATTTCGGGCCGCCGGTAAAGCCCTTCGAAATAGGCCGACAGCGCCTCCACCAGGGCATCGTTCAGCGCATTGAGGCGATCGGGCCGGTTCAGGGTCACCCGCTCCACCGCGCCGTCGCGCGCAACGGACAGGACCTCGCTCATGGCAGGTCCTCCCGCCCGAGCCCCAGCGTCGAGAGCACCATCTCGGTGTCGGCGCCGAGCCGCGGAGGGTCGAGACGCGTCGCCGCCGGCGTACGGGAGAAATGTACCGGATGGCGCATGGACCGGTAGGCTCCGGCATCGGGATGGATGCGCTCCTCGAAGAAGCCGACGCTCTTCAGGTGCGGTTCGTCCAGGACATCCAGCATCTCGTTGAAGCGCATGGCGGGAATGTTGGCCTTGTCGAGAATGTCGAGCCAGTCCTGGGTGGTCTTCGTTGCCGCGACCTCCTCAATGATCGCATACAGGTCGCCGACATTCTGGGTGCGCGCCTGATAGGAGGAGAAGCGCGGGTCGTCGAACACGCCCGGCCGTCCGCCCAGCTCGAAGAAGTGCGCCCATTGCTGGTCGGAATAGGGGACGATCGCGATATAGCCGTCCAGGGTCGGATACGGCTTCCGGCGGGGATTGATCGAGCGGGTATAAGCCATCTTGCCGTCCCCCGGAAGGAAGGTCTCGCCATAGAGGTTTTCCACCAGGTTGAAGAAGGTGAAGCTCTCCAGCATGGGCACCTGGACGAACTGTCCCTCGCCCGTGCGCTGACGATGATACAGCGCCGCCAGCGTGGCATAGGTCGCAAACAGGCCGACGGTCTTGTCCGCCACCAGGGAGGGCGTGTAACACGGCGCCTCGCCGGAGCGCAGCGAATGCAGACTGGCATAGCCCGACGCGGCCTGAATCAGGTCGTCATAAGCCTGGCGGTGAGCGTGTACCCCATCCATCCCGAACCCGGCGCAGTGCACGTAGACAATATCGGGTCGGATCGCCTTGACTGCCTCATATCCGAAACCCAGCCGCTCCATCCCTGCCATGCGCACATTGTGGAAGAAGACGTCGGCGCCCCGCAGCAATGCAGCAAGCGTGGCCTGGCCGGTCTCGGTCTTCGCGTCCAGCGTCACAGAGCGCTTGTTCCGGTTCAGCGCCGTGAAGATCGGCCCGAGGTCACCGGTCGGCGAGCGCCCCGCCAGCCGCATCAGGTCGCCCTTGGTATTGCCCTCGGGATTCTCGATCTTGATCACATCCGCGCCGAGATCGGCGAGGATAAGGGTCGCAAACGGCCCCAGCACTACCGTCGACATGTCGATGATCCGGACCCCGGAAAGCGGCCCCTGCCCTTTAGACGTGTCACGCCCGCCCTCGTCCATCCTGTCTCCTCCCGGGTCTGGTTTGGCTTAACAGAGCCTTTTCCCGCGGGGCACTTCAAGGGCACAAATGGGCAATCACGCAAGCCACCCAACCCGACCAGCCAGGAGAGACTGCCATGATCCATGCCGACCTCAGCGGAAAGACCGCCCTTGTGACGGGCGCCTCGTCCGGCTTCGGCGCCCATTTCTCGCGCGTGCTCGCCAGGGCCGGTGCCCGGGTGATCGCGGCCGCCAGGCGGGAGGAGCGTCTGGCGACGCTGGTCGGGGAGATCGAGACCGCCGGCGGTCAGGCCTCGCCCCTCACGCTGGACGTGTCGGATGCCGAAGCCGTGCAGGCGGCCTTCGAACGGATCGGCCCGGTGGATGTGCTCGTGAACAATGCCGGTGTCTCCGGCGCAACCCGCCCCCTGGAGACCCCGGCAGAGGAGTGGCGCTGGACCTATGACGTCAATGTTCACGGCGTCTGGTTCGTCGCGCAGGCCGCCGCGCAGCACATGGTGAGAGCCGGCCAGGGGGGCAGCATCATCAATGTCGCCTCGATCACGGCCGAACGTCCGGCCAAGGGCAGCGTCGCCTATGCCTCGTCCAAGGCGGCCGTGGCCCACATGACCCGCTGTCTCGCCCTCGACTGGGCCCGGCACGGCATCCGCGTGAACGCGCTGGCGCCCGGCTATTTCGAAACCGACATCAACCGGGATTTCCTCGCCAGCGACTACGGCGAACGCATGATCAAGCGCATCCCGCAGCGACGGACCGGCCGGATGGAAGACCTGAACGGCCCCCTCCTTCTCCTTGCATCGGATGCGTCCGCCTACATGACGGGATCCCTGCTCGCCGTCGATGGCGGCCATCTCTGTGGCGAGCTGTGACGCTGAGGCGCGCGCTGGCCTGGCCCGCCGCGGCTGCTATAGTCGCGCCAGCGGGTGGGGACAGGCATGGCAAAGCCGACGGTACGGCACGCGACACCTGAAGAGGAAGCGCTGATCGACCAGGTGTCGACGAGCGCAGCGATCGCCGCGGGAAGCGAAGCGGCGGGACACGTCCTGCGCGACATAGAAACCGTGCGTCCGCTCAGGACCCCCCTGGTCATGCCGGAAGCCGCGGGCGGCACGGTGCCCAATGCGACGCCGCTCCTGTTCCGCCCTGACGACGGATTCATCATGGCGCTTGCGGTGCGACTGGTCCCGAACGAGATGCAGGACGGGCGACGGCTGGCCGTCATCACCGAACCCTTCGCCTTCGTTCACCATGTCGGCGCGTTGCGCGTCGCCGTCGTGGCCCCGGTGCGATACGAGACCGACTTCGCCTCGATTCCCACCTGGGCGCGCTGGCTGATCTCGCCCTTCGGACGCCATGCCGAAGCTGCGGTGATCCATGACTGGCTGTATGCCATGGGCGAGACCTCCGACCGGTCCTCTCGACGCCTGGCAGACGATCTCTTCTGCGAGGCGCTGCGGCTCCTCGGCGTGGATGCCGTCCGGCGCTGGCTGATGTTCCTGGCCGTGCGCATCGGCGGTGGCGGCGCCTATGGCCGGGCGCGCGAGTTCACATTCCGTCACCTGGAGGACCTGACCCCGATCGTGCCGCCGCCCGACCGGGGGCCTTACCGGCGCACGGTGGCCATCGGGGCCGCCCGGCGCGCCGCCTACACCCGGCCCGTCAGCATGGCCCGGAACACGCGGACCCGGCGGCCCAGTTCGCCGGGCTCACGGCCGCGCGCATAGGGTTCGCGCAGGCAGGCATGGGCGATGGCGGGGCGGATCGGCGAGGGTACCGGCGGCACGACCGGGCCGAACGCCTTGGTGGCCCCACGCCGGGCGGCCGCAAACGCCGGCGCCAGTTGCTGGATGTGCGGCCCCCAACCATGGGCAGGCGCCAGGATCCGTGCCGCCATCATCATCAGCGTGGCTTCCGGCTCCTTTGCGCGGTCGCCACTCTCGAAGGCATCCTCGTGACCATCGACGAGTCGCAGCAGGCCCTCTGCGGTGTGGTGGCCCGCCCGGATCAGGTCGGCCGCCGCGAGGGCGACGTCGTGGCGCCGCGCAGGCTTGCCGTCTGCCAATTCCTCCAGCGCGTCCCGCCACCACTGGAACCGGATCGCGCCCAGGGCGGGCTCGCTGACCGCAGCGCGTACCCGGACCAGCTCGTAATTCAGAGCGTACAACGCGATCAGCGCCCGGCGCTCGGCGGGCGGCGCATATCGGCTCGACAGCCATCGGTCGAGGTCGACACGCTTGATCAAACGGTCGAGACTGTCGAAACGTTCGTTGGACACAAGGCTGGCAGCCGGCATGTCACGCCCCATATGGCTCAGAGGCGCCAGCCAGATTGCACGTCAAACGCAAGGAGACACCCAATGGCTTTCGACCTGCCTGCATTGCCCTATGAGCGCAACGCGCTCGCGCCGAAAATCTCCGAGGAGACCCTGAACTTCCACTACGGGAAACACCATCAGACCTATGTGGACAACCTGAACAAGCTGGTGGCCGGAACCGAGCTTGAAGGAAAGTCGCTCGAAGAGATCATCTCGGCAACCGCCGGCGATCCTGGTAAGGCCGGCATCTTCAACAACGCCGCTCAGGTCTGGAATCACACCTTCTACTGGAAGTCCATGGCGCCAAATGGCGGCGGGAAGCCCACAGGCAAGGTGGCGGAGATGATCGACCGCGATTTCGGCGGCTATGACGCCTTCCGGGACGCCTTCACCAATGCGGGCCTGACGCAGTTCGGCTCGGGCTGGGCCTGGCTCGTTGAGGCGCACGGAAAACTCGAGGTCCGAAAGACCCCGAACGCCGAAACCCCCGTCTCGGACCCGTCCGCGACGCCGCTTCTGACCATGGATGTGTGGGAACACGCCTATTATCTGGACTATCAGAACGCCCGGGCGAAATACATCGAGAGTTTCCTGGACGGACTGATCAATTGGGAATTTGCCAATCAGAACCTTGGCTAAGCCGGTCAAGAGTGGTAGGCACCCGCGTATCGGCCCGGACGGACGTCCGGGCCGCTTACGTATCGCGGAGGTGAGCTTCGCGACGCAGACGTGGCCGCGCCATCTGACAGTCGCGTGGCGATAGCAAGATCGACGGAAAGACCGCACCGCCCAATGACGTTCGAAGAACTGGGCCTTGGACCTGAAATCCTTCGGGCCGTCAAGGAACAGGGGTACGAGACCCCAACCCCCATTCAGGCCCAGGCCATCCCCCATGTGATCCTAGGCGGCGACGTGACCGGCGTCGCCCAGACCGGCACCGGCAAGACGGCGGCCTTCGTGCTGCCCATGATCCACCGCCTCGCGCGGGGCCGGGCGCGGGCGCGGATGCCTCGCTGCCTGATCCTCGCGCCGACCCGCGAACTCGCTGCACAGGTCTCGGAGAATTTCGAAGCCTATGGAAAGTATCTGAAGCTCAGCATGGCGCTGCTCATCGGCGGCGTGAGCTTCAAGGATCAGGACCGGCTGCTCATGCAGGGAGTCGACGTGCTGATCGCCACGCCAGGCCGCATGCTTGACCAGTTCGAGCGCGGCAAGCTTCTGCTGACAGGCGTGGAAACGCTGATCATCGACGAGGCCGACCGGATGCTCGACATGGGGTTCATTCCCGATATCGAGCGGATCTGCACGCTGCTGCCCCCCAAGCGTCAGACCTTGCTGTTCTCCGCCACAATGCCGACGGAGATTACCAAGCTCGCCGAGCGCTTCCAGAAAACGCCGATGCGGATCGAGGTCACCCGCCCCGCCCAGACGGCGGAAACGATCACCCAGCACGTCACGCGGATCGCACGCGACGACGACAAGGCCCGCCGCCACGCCCTGCGCGCGATCCTGAAGGGTTGCCAGATCAAGAACGGCATCGTGTTCTGCAACCGCAAGCGCGAAGTCGACGTCGTGGCGAAGTCGCTCGCCAAGCATGGCTTCCAGGCCGCCGCCATCCACGGCGATCTTCCGCAGGCTTACCGCAGCGAGACGCTCGAGCGGTTTCGCAGGGGCGACCTGCAATTGCTGATCGCGTCCGACGTGGCTGCACGTGGGCTGGACATTCCCGACGTCTCCCACGTGTTCAATTACGCCCCGCCGCCCAAGGACGAGGATTACGTCCACCGCATCGGCCGGACGGGCCGGGCCGGCCGGTCGGGCGAAAGTCACACGATCGTCGCCCCCGGGGACGAAAAGGCCTGGGCCGGCGTATTGAAGCTCATCCGCCACAACGTGGTGGAGTGGATGCCGGAAGGCCTGGCAGACGAGATCGAGGCCCTGCCGGCCGACGATGGCGGATCGCGCCGGGGGAGGCCCGCGCGTGGCCGGCGTGACGAGGGCAGCGGACGCAGTCGTGAGCGTCGCCGCCGCTCCGACGCACCGGCTCAGGACGCGGTGTCCGGCACATCGGTCGGGCCACAGGCAGACGACACCGCGCAGGCCGTTGGCGAGGGACAAGCCGATATCGAGACGCGCGCCGATCGCGTTGCAGCCGATACGCCGGACTCGAAGACGGCCGGCACCGCGCCAGAAGAGACCGGAAGCCGTCCCTCGGGGCGGCGGACCGGCAACGGATCGGGCGCCCAGCGGTCCGCGGAGACACGCGACGGGGCCCCCTCGCGCAGCCGCGATCGCAAGCGGAAGGATGACGACCCCATCCTGGACCCCGCCCCCGACCAGGTCGTCGGCTTCGGCGACGAGGTACCGGACTTCCTGAAGCGTCCCGTGTCCTGATCGCGGGATACGCCCCTGCCGGGGCCAGAACGGTGTCGCAGCCGCGCTCGATCGAGATATCCGCAATGGGCGCCAGCCGTCTGCTGGACGAGACCTGATCGCGAACGGGGCCTGATCGGGCCCAACTGTCCGTTCGCAATCGTGACCGATTGCTCCGAAGTTGCCGACGGGAGTCCCCGGTTTTGCGCAACTGTCCGTTCGCAATCGTGACCGATTGCTCCGAAGTTGCGCTATGGCTTGAGCCGCGCGGCGATCTGCTTGCGGAACTTCTCGCCATAGGGCGGACGCATCATCGCCAGGATTTCCGAGCCGGTCTGGGTATAGATCGCCTTCTTGTGGGAGAATTCCAGGAACCCGTCATACCCGTGATACGCGCCCATTCCCGACGGCCCGATGCCGCCGAAGGGCAGGTCTTCCTGGCCCACATGGAAGATCACGTCATTCACCGTGACCCCGCCTGCGGTCGTGCCATTGACCACGGCCTCCTTCTCGGCCGCATCCTCACCGAAATAGTAGAGACCCAGCGGGCGCGGGTGGCTGTTGATGTAGGACACCGCCTCGGACGTGTCGCCATAGGACTTGATAGGCAGGATCGGCCCGAAGATCTCGTCCTGCATCACCGTCATGTCGTCGGTGGGATCGATGACGATGTGCGGCGCGATCTTGTGATGGGGCTGCTGGGTCAGGTCATCATTCGTGGGGTTGATCTCCACCACTTCCGCCCCTTTCGCGCGCGCATCCTCCAGATAACCCATGATGCGGTCATAATGCTTCTGGTTCACGATGGACGTGTAATCGTCATTGTCCTTGATACCCGTCGGGAACATGCGTTCGACCGCAGCCGTGGCATGGCCGACGAAGTCTGACGTCTTTTCCCTGGGGACAAAGGCATAGTCCGGCGCCAGACAGATCTGGCCCGCATTGAGCGTTTTTCCGGCCATGATACGGGCGGCGGCCTTTTCCATGTTGGCGGAGCGGCCCAGCACCACAGGAGACTTGCCGCCGAGTTCCAGCGTCAGGGGCACCAGATTGTCCGCGGCCGCACGCATCACGTGCCTTGCGACCGACGTCGCACCGGTGAAGATGATATGATCGAGCGGCAGTTTGGTGAACGCCGCGCCCACGTCCGGCCCGCCGGTGATCACGGCCACTTCCTCTTCGGAGAAGGCCTCGGCAAACATCGTCTTCATGAGCTCCGAAGTCGCCTCGGTGAATTCCGACGGCTTGACCATCGCCCGGTTGCCAGCGGCAAAGATGCCGGCCAGCGGCGTGAAAGTCAGGTTCACCGGAAAGTTCCACGGCGAGACCACGCCCACGACACCCTTGGGCTGGAAACGCACTTCCGCCCTGGAGCCCAGCAGGCCGAGAGGAAAATCGACCTTGCGCTTTTCAGGGCGCATCCACTTGCGCAGATGCGCCTTCGCATGCTTGAGCGCCCCGATCGAGGAGGCCACGTCGGTGAACCGTGACGCGTCCTTGGACCGATGACCGAAATCCTCGGCCAGCGTCTCCTCGATCCGGGTCTGATAGCGCAGCAAGAGGTCTATGCAGCGATCGATCCACTCGATCCGCTGTTCCGCGCTCGGCGCCCCGTCCCGAATGTTGGCCTGCTTCTGGCGTTCGAGGATCTCCGACATGCGTGTGGCATCGCTGCCGCCTTCGAGTCCCATGGTGTTCTCCCGAGCAATCTTTTGCCTCGCAAGCCTAAAACGAACGGCGTTCCGTGGAAAGCCATTGCAGGATCTCCCTCACCCCGCGTCACGCTTTTCTTCGCTCTGCAAGCCGGTAGTGTGTGTCGAGATACCAACCCGAGGAAACGCGCCATGGCCTTCGAAAAGATCACCTTCGAGATCGACGGCGATCTCGCCCTTATCAGCTTCAACGATCCAGCCACGATGAATGCCTGTGGGGTCGACACCGCCGACGAGCTGCTGACAGCGTTCGAGCGCGCCGGCAGCCAGGCGCGTGCGACGATCCTCACCGGGACGGGGCGAGGCTTCTGTTCCGGCGCCAATCTGGGCTCGGCCGGCCCGCGCGAGAGCAAGAGCGAACGCGAGACGCGTCAGTTCGATGCCGGTGCGGCCCTGGATTCCGTCTACAATCCGCTCATCAAGGCGATGCACAACCACCCCCACCCCCTGATCACGGCCGTGAACGGGGCAGCCGCGGGGGTTGGCTGCTCGATCGCCCTGATGGGCGACCTGATCGTCTGTGCGGAGAGCGCCTATTTCCTTCAGGCCTTCGGGCGGATCGGCCTCGTGCCCGACGGCGGGTCCACCTACATCCTGCCACGACTGATCGGTCAGGCGCGGGCCGCCGAGATGATGCTCCTGGCAGACAAGGTGCCCGCACGCCAGGCGCTGGACTGGGGCATGGTCAACCGGGTCGTGCCCGACGCGCAATTGGCGGACGAGGCGCGCGGCCTGGCAGAACGCCTCGCCAAGGGCCCGACACGGGCGCTGGAACTCACCCGAAGGCTCTTGCGCGCCAGCGCCGACAGCACGCTGGACGAAATGCTCCAGGCCGAACGCGTGGCCCAACGGACGGCCGGGCGGACAAAGGATTTCGCCGAGGGCGTGGACGCCTTCCTCAACAAGCGCAAGGCCGTCTTCACGGGCGAGTGACGCGGCTCCACGCCCAGGGTCGTCGGCCTGAAGCCCCGCCATGGGGCGTGGACGGCGCTGCGCTGCGAGCTGGCGCAGCTTTGCGTCCACCAGAGATCAGTGAAGATGCGCTAGCGGGTCAGGACCAGGCCTTTGCGCGCCGTCAGACCTTGGCCAGTCGGGCGAGGGCGCGTTCACGGCCGATCAACCGCAGCATGGACCCCATGTCGGGACCGTGCGCCCGCCCGGTGAGCGCCTTGCGCAGGGGCATGAACAGGCTCTTGCCCTTCCGGCCGGTGGCGGTCTTCAGGGCCTGGGTCCAGGCCGCCCAGGTCTCCCCGGTAACCGGTCCCTCGGGCAGATGGGCCGCCGCCTCACGCAGGAAGGCGCGGTCGTCCTCGTCGTCCACCAGCGGCTCGACCTCGCCGAAGGCGACCTCCAGCCAGTCGGCCGCGTCGTCCACGGTGTCACAATTCGCCCTGACCGTTTCCCAGAACAGCGGGTCATCGGCCGCCTTCCCCAGACGCATCGACAGGCGCTCTCTCACGGCCTCGTGCGGCATCGCATGGACAATGGCGGCATTCAGGGCGGTCAACTCGCCCTCGTCGAAGCGCGCGGGCGCGCGGCCGATCTTGGCAAAGTCGAACCCCTGCGCCAACGCATCGAGGCTCTCGGCGGCCTCGACATTGTCGCTCGTCCCGATCCGCGCCAGCAACGAGGCCACCGCCAGCGGTTCGATCCCGCGCCGCGACAGTTCGTGCATGGACAACGAGCCAAGACGCTTCGAGAGCCCCTGTCCGTCGGCTCCCACCAGGAGGGGCATGTGCGCCATTTCGGGCGGTTCGGCGCCAAGCGCCTGGAAGATCTCGATCTGCGCGCCGGAATTCGTGACGTGGTCCTCGCCGCGCACCACGTGCGTGATGCCGTAGGCGATGTCGTCGACCACCGATGGCAGGGTGTAGAGATAGGAGCCGTCTTCCCGGATCAGGACCGGGTCGGACACGGACGCCGTATCGACCGTCTGGTCACCGCGCACCAGATCCCGCCAGCCGACCCGCTCGCCCGACAATCTGAACCGCCAGTGCGGATGGCGCCCCTCGGCCTCCAGCGCCTGCCGGGCCGACGCATCCAGGTTCAGCGCCGCGCGGTCATAGACGGGTGGCCGCCCCCGCGACAGGGCGATCTTGCGTTTGCGTTCCAGTTCCTCGGCGGTCTCGTAGCACGGATAGAGCCGTCCGGCCGCTCGCAGGCGTTCGGCGGCAGCGTCATACTCGGCGAATCGGTGAGACTGGTTGAACGTGTCGTCCCACACGAGCCCGAGCCATTTCAGATCCTCCTTGATCGCCGCCTCGAACGCATCGGTCGAGCGGTCGGTGTCGGTATCGTCGATCCGAAGCAGGAAGCGCCCGCCGGCACCGCGCGCGAACAGCCAGTTTATCAGCGCGGTGCGCACATTGCCCACATGCAGGCGGCCGGTCGGGGATGGGGCGAAGCGGACAATAGGGCTCATGACACAGGTTCCGTTGGGTCTTTGGCCCGGGTGCGGCGGGCGGGTGGCGGCGGCGTGGCGCGAAATTCACGCCGGAGCGGGAGCGAGACGGTCACCCGCAATGCGTGCCAGTCGCGGCTGAATAAGCCCCATCAGCGCGCTCGCCAAGAGGGCGTAGCCGCCCATGCCGACAAGCTGGGACGTGAAGGCGACACCGCGGTCGATCAGAAGCCCGGTCAGGATCGGCGAGACCGACGTGGCTGCCACCATGGCGGCGAAGGTCAGCGCCCGGATCTCGCCGAGATGCTGAGGGCCGAACAGTTCCGGCCAGATCGCTCCCATGACGGTCGCAGCGGCCCCGCCGGTCAGTCCGATCAGCATCATCATGACGAAGATCGCCCATGCCCCGTTGAACAGCGCCGGCAGACACAGCGCCAGGGCCAGCGGCAGCAGGTAGGCTGGCAACAGGGCGCGGGCGCTGAACCGGTCGACCATCCAGCCTGCGGTCAGGGAGCTGACCATCTGCGTCGCGGCAAAGGCCGTGAAACCGGCGGCAAAGGTGGCGGGCAGCCAGGCCTTCATCTCGATCAGGTGCAACTGATGGAAGAACAAGCCGGTCACCATGAAGGGCGGGCACAGAACGCCCAGGAGAAGGAGCCAGAACGCCGGCTCACCCAGCACCTGCGCGCGCCGCCAGCTTGCCTTGCGCGCTGCCGTGGGGGCCGTGTCTGCCGGGCCGATCGCCTGGGGCGCCCGCTCCCGCACCAGCAGCCAGACAAGGAGCGGCGCGGCCATCGCAGCCAGGGCCGCGGCCGCAAGCGTCCACAGCCCCTGAAGGCCCAGGGCCAACAGCAGCGCCACCGCCAGCGGCGGCATCACCGCCTCGCTCACCGGATGCCCAAGCGCCACCAGGCTGACCGCGCGCCCGCGATTCGCCTCGAACCAGCGACCGGTGGCGGTCATCGCGACATGGCTCATCATGCCCTGCCCGAACAGGCGCAGTCCAAGATAGGCCAGGAACAGCATCCAGACCGCCAGCGCCCAGGACAGCAACAGGCACGCCACCGCGAGCCCGCCGACCGTGATCAGGGCGGCCAGTCGGGTGCTGACACGGTCGACGATCTTTCCGAACTGCAGGAGGACAACCGCGCTGGTCAACGTGGCCAGGGCATAGATCGTGCCGATCTCGCCATTGCTCAGGTCGAACCTGGCGCGCACGGCATCATTGGACAGCGAGATGAAATAGGTCTGGCCGAAGCCGGAAAAGAAGGTGAGCAGAAATCCCGCGCCGATCCAGCGGATCTCTCGGCGGATAAACTCAATCATCCCGGAACCGGTTCGTGATCGGGTAGCGCCGGTCACGCCCGAAATTGCGGGGGCCGATCTTGACGCCTGGCGCGGCCTGGCGGCGCTTATATTCGGCCACATAGAGCAGATGCTCGATCCTGCGGACGACGGCCTCGTCATGGCCACGCGCCACGATGTCGTCGAGATCCTCCTCACCGTCGACAAGACCGCGCAGAATATCGTCCAGAACCGGATAGGACGGCAGGGAGTCCTCGTCCTTCTGATCCTCGCGCAGCTCCGCAGTGGGCGGCTTGGTGAGGATCCGCTCGGGTATCACCTCGCCCGCCGGACCCAGCGCACCGCGCGGCACCACGCCGTTGCGCCAGCGCGCCAGGGCGAAAACCTCTGTCTTGTAGAAATCCTTCAGCGGATTGTAGCCACCGCACATGTCTCCGTAAAGGGTCGCGTATCCAACCGCCATCTCCGACTTGTTGCCGGTGGTCACAACCATGTGGCCGAACTTGTTCGACAGCGCCATGAGCGTCACACCGCGCAGTCGCGACTGGAGGTTTTCCTCCGTCAGGTCCGGCGCACGCCCCGCGAAGAGATGGTCCAGCATCTCGTCGAATGCCGCCACGCCGGGGCCAATCGCGACCGTATCGTAGCGCACGCCCAGCGCCTCGGCGCAGGCGCGGGCGTCCTCCAGGCTCTCGGGACTGGTATAGCGCGACGGCATCATCACGCACCACACCCGCTCCGGTCCCAGCGCATCCACGGCGATGGCCGCCGTCAGCGCGCTGTCTATGCCGCCTGACAGGCCCAAGAGGACTCCCGGGAACCGGTTCTTCCCCACATAGTCGCCCAGCGCCAGACAGGCCGCACGGTACTCGGCTTCCAGCCCCCGCGTGAGTGTGGGCTCCCCGCCGGCCGGCCACCCCGGCACCGTGAACCGACCCGGCCCCGGATCGAACTGCACCTGCGCATGCCCGGTCTCGAAGTCACCCAGGAGCTGATGGCGGGTGCCGTCGCCATCGACACAGAAACTCGCGCCATCGAATACGAGTTCGTCCTGTCCACCGACCTGGTTCACCCAGACATAGGGCAAGCCCAGCCCGCCCCACTGGGCGAAGGCACGCGCACGCTCCGCCTGGCTGGTGCGGCGCCAGGGTGAGCCGTTGGGCACGACCATCAGGTGCGCCCCAGCGGCCTTCAGCGCCTCGGGCACACGCGAAAACCAGATGTCCTCGCACACGGCGATCCCGATCCGGACCCCGCGGAAGTCGACGGTGCGGGGCGGCCCCTCACCGGGTTCGAACAGACGCACCTCGTCAAAGACGCCATAATTCGGCAGTTCACGCTTGTCCCAACGGAACCGGATCTCGCCGCCTTCCACCAGCAGTGCGGAATTGTGCAGCTTGCCGGAACGACCGCGCCAGGGGGTCCCGACCAGGACCCCGGGGCCGCCCGGCCGCGTGTCGGCCGCCAGCGTCTCCACCGCAGTCTGGCAGAGCGTCACCGCGCTGGGCTTCATCACCAGATCCTCTGGCGGATACGCCATAAGGAACAATTCCGGCAGGACGACCAGGTCGGCGCCGGCCCGGGCCGCACGGACAAGTTCGGCGCGCGCCAGTGCCAGGTTGCCCTGGATGTCGCCGACGACAGGATTGAGCTGCGCCAGATGGAGGGTCAGGGGCTTGGTCATTCACCGCAAATAGGCGATGCGGCCGGCAAGAGCCAGTGGGCCCGCACGCCTCTGCGCATCACCTATCGGTCGCGCCGGGCGCTGCGCCTGTCATTGCGGCCGCCTCACTGGCTTCCGCAGCAGCCTGGGCGGCGGCCGCCATGGCCACAGCAGCCACGGCTCCGTGACCTGGGATCTGGCTCACGCTCTCGCCCTGGCAGGCGGCAAAGAAGCTCTCGTCAGCCGCGCCCAGCGGGTCGGGCAGGTCGGCGGCGATGTCCACGCGTACCGGATAGGCGGTGGTATTGCGCACCGCTCGGGTCAGGAAGTCCACGCTGATCTCGCCCGACGGGTAGACCACGCGCATGGTCCGCTCGCGGGTTTCCGCGGCCCGACTCGCGCGCAGGCTCGCTGTTCCGCCTCCGGCGAACTCGAACGCGGCGACCGCCTCGTCTATATGATCCGTGACGCTGCGCCGTCCCGTGGCGGTAACGTGGTTGAACTCGCGTCCCACCATGCAGGCGGCCAGGTCAAGGTCGTGGATCATGAGATCCCAGATCACCGACACGTCTCCGGCCCGCCCGTTCTGCGGCGGGGGACCGGCGCGCACCGACTCAAGCCGGGTCGGCACCTCATCGATGGCGAAGATCCCCATGGCCTTGGCGACGAACCGTTCCTGGTGCCCGACCTGGAGGACCTTGCCGCGCGTCACCGCATCGCCCGCCAGACGGCGCGCCGTCACCGGATCGAGCGCCAGGGGCTTCTCGACCAGCACGTGGCGGTCGGCCGCCAGCGCCTGGGCCACCAGGTCGGCATGGGAGGTGGCCGGCGTGGCAATCATCACCGCATCGACCGCCTCCAGCAGGGCGGCGAACTCGGTATAGCCTTCAGCCCCGAAGCCGCCCGCCAGGGCAGCCGCGCGCGTGCCATCCAGATCGAACACGCCCATAAGTTCGGTGCGCGCCGAAGCGGCCGCCTTCTGGGCATGATAGGTACCGAAGACGCCAGCACCGGCAACGCCAACTCGCAACATGGCCAAGGACGCACCTCCCTTTGCCCTGCTCTAGACATGACCTCGAGGCCGGGGGCAACCGGGACGGAGAAGTTTCTCCCCTCCGGGGTTACGGGATTTCTTTTTCGCCTGCCCCTTCACACGCCGCCCCGAGCAGGCATCTATGCGGGACAACAAGACGGAGGAGACCCCCATGACCCAGCTCGACTCGCGCGAATGGGCGCTGGCCGAACGGCCAATTGGCCGCCCAAAGGACACCGACTTCGCCATGAAGGAGGTGAAGGTTCCCGACCCGTCCGAGGGGGAAATCCAGGTGCGCAACACATGGATGTCGGT
Organism: uncultured Hyphomonadaceae bacterium; assembly: GCA_964492485.1. Lineage (GTDB taxonomy): Bacteria > Pseudomonadota > Alphaproteobacteria > Caulobacterales > Hyphomonadaceae > UBA5336. The sequence goes on from CAZBKM010000010.1 coordinate 85,769, forward strand.
TGACCCTTACATGCGCGGACGGATGATGGACCGGGAAAGCTATGTCCCGCCGTTCCAGATCGGCGAGACGATGACCGGTGGCGCCGTGGGCCGGGTCACTGCGTCGGCCCATCCGGACTATCAGGAGGGCGACCTGGTCGGCTCGATGGCCGGGTGGCGTGAGGCCTGGACCGCACGTCCCGAGGATGTGCAGGCCAACAAGCTGCCCGAGACCGGTGTCCCGGAACAGGCCTTTCTCGGCATCCTCGGCATGCCTGGCCTCACCGCCTATGCCGGTATCCTGCGCATCGCCGACCTTCGCGAGGGTGATACGGTGTTCGTGTCCGGAGCCGCTGGAGCCGTGGGCTCGGCGGTCTGCCAGATCGCCAAGATCAAGAACTGCACCGTCATCGGCTCCGCCGGCGGCCAGGACAAGGTCGACTTCGTGCGGTCGCTGGGCGTCGACCATGTGGTCGACTACAAGCAGGCGGGCGGCTTCCAGGGCCTCGTCAGCGCCGTGCGCGAGGCGGCTCCAAAGGGGATCGACGTCTATTTCGACAATGTGGGCGGCGATCATCTCGCGGCTGCGATCGAGCTGGCGCGTCCCTTCGCAAGGTTCGCCATCTGCGGCATGATCAGCCAGTACAACGCCACGACACCGGCGCCCGGCCCCCACAACATCATCAACGTGGTCGGCAAGCAGTTGACCCTGCGCGGCTTCATCGTCAGCTCCCACGCGGATCTGCAGCCGCAATTCATCCAGGACATGTCCGGCTGGATCCGTGATGGAAAGATCCGCTACGAGGAAACGGTCCATGAAGGGATCGCCCGCGCGCCGGAGGCCTTCCTGGGACTCTTCGACGGTGCCAACACCGGCAAGATGCTGGTCAAGCTGACCTAGGATATCGAATGCCCCGCCTTTTCGACGCCTACATCACCGTCGACTGGAGCGCGGCCGCAAAACCCGTGACAGGCGCCAATTCCATCTGGATCGGCATCCTGGCACGGGACGCGCGGCTTCGGTTCCAGTATCGCGGGGTCAATGTGGAGACTCGACTGAAGGCGCGCGCCTTCATCGAGGACATCATCGCCAAGCTGACGGGGCGAGGCGACAAGGTGCTGCTCGGCTTCGATTTCAGCTTCGGCTTTCCCGCCGGGACGGCCGACGCCCTTGGCCTGGACACGACGAGCCGGCCTGCCTGGGCCGCCATGCATGAGCACCTGGCCAGCAAGGTCCGCGAGCGCGAGGACAACAGCAACGCCCGTTTCGCGCTGGCTGCGGGGTTCAACTACCGCATCTCGCAGGGGCCTTTCCCGTTCTGGGGCGCGCCGGCGCGCGACCAGGTCAACACCCTGGCTGGCCGGCGGCCGGATTTCGGCGCCTCGGCGCCCCTGGCGGAGTACCGCGAGGTGGAACGCCACATGCGAACCACGCGAGCCGGTACGCCGAAGTCGGTCTGGCAGCTTGCCTATGCGGGCAGCGTCGGCAGCCAGACCCTGCTCGGCATTCCCCATGTGCATGCCCTGCGCAACCGCCTGCCCAAGGCGCGTATCTGGCCCTTCGAGACCGGCCTGACCGCACTGGACGAGGCGGCGCTAAGCGATACCCAGGTCCTGATGGCGGAAATCTATCCCAGCCTCGTCAAGGTCGAGGCCCCCCGTGAGGGGGGCGCCCTGGACGCGGCCCAGGTGGAAGCGATCGCCCGCCATTACTGCGATCTGGACCAGAAATCGGCCCTCGCTCCCCTGTTCGGTGGGTCAGACGGGCTCGATCAGACGAAAATCTCGCGAATCGAGGCCGAAGAGGGCTGGATTCTGGGCGCATAGCCCGTGTTTATTGGGGTCCCGGCGTATCGCAACCCGCCGAATCGTGGCTTCGTCGGCCGCGTCGGCGTCACCAGCCGGACAGAGAGAGGAGAACCCCATGAACAAGGGCGAACTGACCAAAGCCGTCGCCGAACACACGGGCCTGTCGCAGGACAAGGCCGGTGAAGCGGTGAATGCTGTGTTCGAGACGATTGCCGGTACCGTGAAGTCGCGGGGCCAGGTGGCCATTGCGGGCTTCGGCACCTTCCACGCCAAGACCCGCAACGCCCGCACCGGCCGCAACCCGGCCACGGGTGAGGAAATCCAGATCGCCGAGAAGACGGCGGCCGCCTTCAAGCCAGCCTCGGCGCTGAAGGACATCTAGATCGCCCGCGGTGACGGGCTGGGATCGGGCCTGCCCCGACCCGGCCGTTTCCATGCGGGGCAACGCGGTGCAGGCCACCGCGTCGTCAACCGGGATCAGGCCACACCGCCTGGTCCCGGTTTCGTTTCCGGCTATAGCATTTTCGAGCGAAGTGGGCACCGGTTCGCGTTAAGAAAATGCCCAAAAACAAGAACATAGCGCATCTTCACTGACTCCGATTGACTTGAAGATGCGCTAAGCGGTCGAGACGAGCCGTCCGGGCAAGGGGGCCAGAGCAAGTTCGGAGCAACCCGCCTCGGTTGCGAACGGAGACTTGCGCAAGACCGATGATGTAAAGCGACGGTCTGGAGTGAAACGAAAGAGCGGCGCTTGTAGGGCGGCTCTGTCAGACGGCCTGAAGCCGCGGGCCGCGCGCCGTGCGCCATTCAAACAGCAGCACCTGGAGGATGCCGGCGGTGGCGACGCCGATGAACGCGCCTTCCACCATGCCCTGCGCGCCCCGCTGCTCGACCAGGCCGAGCCAATAGCCCGCCGGAATCATCACCAGGAAGAACGAGCCGAGGTGAACCGCCGTCGGGGCCCATACGATTTCCTGTGCCCGAAGCGCCATGGACGCGGTCGCCTGCAGCCCGTCAAAGACGCTCAGGAAAGCCACCAGCCACAGAAGACCGATCAGGGCCGGCCGGATGGCCACGCCCTCCACCTCGGCCTGTTCCGCGATCAGAGCCGCGGCGATGGGCTCCCGCATCACCAGGATCAGCACGCCAATGGCCAGGCCGGCGAGAACGGTCGCAGCGATGCCCAGACGGCCCGCATCCTGGATGCCAGCCGGATCGCGACGGCCGAACGCTTCGGCCACGCGCACGCTCGTCGCCGATCCGATCCCCAGATACAGCATGAAGGCGACACCCACGATCTGGATCGCATAGCCATAGACCACATTGGCCGACAGCGAGATCCAGGTGGCGATCACGAAGGTGAAGTTGAAACCGCCCCACTCCGCCACATTGCTCACCGCCGTGCCCGCGCCGACGCCCAGAAGGCGCTTCAACTCGCCCGCCGGGCCACGCGGTGCGGGCCGGAACGCCGGGGTCAGTGTGGCGACGACCGCCAGAAACAGGACGACAAGGACCAGCCGCGTCCCCGTGGTCGCCCAGGCGACGCCATCGGCCCCCATGGGCTCAACACCCCACCACCCCGCCACCAGCGCCAGGTCGATCACGGCATTGACCGCCACCCCGCCATACATCAGCACGGTGACCAGCATCGGCCGGCGCAGGGCCTCGAGATAGACGCCGCAGACATGGGTGATCATGTGGCCGACCAGTCCCAGCGCCAGGATCCGCGTACAGGACGCCGTCGCCGCCGCGACATCGGGCGCAAAACCCAGACCGTCGAACAGCGGGCGCGCCAGCGGCAGGATGATGAGCGTCATCAGCACGCCCAGCCCGATGCCGCACCACAGGCCCTGCCGGAAGATGCGGCCGGACTCGCCGGCACGCCCAACGCCCATGAGCTCCGAGGTCAGCACCTGAACGCCCATCAGGATGCCGATGCCGAGCCCTAGCGCGATCCCGAGGGGCAGCCAGGAATTCAGCACGAAGGGCAGTTCGCCCGGCGCCATCTGGCCCAGCACGATGGCGTCGGTCAGTGACATGAACATCATGGCCGCCCGCGACACCGCGATCGGCGCCGACAGACGCAACAGGTCGGCAATATCGGAAGCCCGCAGCCAGGCGGGCCAACCCCGCCTTGGCATGGCCTCGTGCTCCTATGATCCGGTCACTCGGCGGCGCGGCGGGCATCTCGCGCCGCCGACGTCACCTGCTGCAGCTTCTCTGCCAGCAGGAAGGCCAGTTCAAGAGCCTGCTCGCCGTTCAGGCGCGGATCGCAATGGGTGTGGTAACGCGATGACAGGTCGGCTTCGGTGATGGCCTGGGCGCCGCCCAGACATTCCGTCACGTTCTGCCCCGTCATCTCGAAATGCACCCCACCCGGATAGGCCCCTTCAGCCGACAGGATGTCGACGAACTGGCGCACCTCCGAGAGCACCCGGTCCACCGGGCGGGTCTTGAAGCCGGACTCGGTCTTGAGCGTGTTGCCATGCATGGGGTCGCACGACCAGACCACGGTCCGGCCGCTTTCCTGCACCTTCCGCACCAGAGGCGGCAGCCCCTCGGCGACGCCGTCGGACCCGAAACGGGCAATCAGCGTGATCCGGCCCGGCTCGTCGCCCGGATTCAGCGTATCGATCAGGCGCAGAAGCTCGTCCGCCTCGAGACCTGGACCGCACTTCACCCCGATGGGGTTCTCGATCCCCTTGCAGAACTGGACATGGGCGTGATCGAGCTGGCGGGTCCGATGACCGATCCACAGCATGTGCGCGGACGTGTCGTACCAGTCGCCGGAGGTGGAATCGACCCGGGTCAGCGCCTCCTCATAGCCCAGCAGCAGGGCCTCGTGGCTGGTATAGAACTCAACCTGCGAGAGCTGCGGCACCGAAGCGGGCGTCACCCCGCATGCGGCCATGAACTCGACCGCCTTCGTGATCTGATCCGCAAGCGCCTCGTAACGCGTGCCCTGGGGGCTGCGATCGACGAAACCCAGCATCCAGCGATGCACATTCGTGAGATCGGCGAAACCGCCCTGGCTGAAGGCGCGCAGCAGATTGAGGGTCGCGGCCGACTGGGAATAGGCCTGGATCAGCCGTTCAGGATCGGGCGTGCGCGCGGCCGGGTCGAAATCCATGCCGTTGATATTGTCGCCGCGATAAGAAGGCAGCGTCACGTCGTCCACCGTCTCGGTGGAGGACGAGCGCGGCTTGCCGAACTGACCGGCGATACGGCCAACCTTCACGACTGGCTTTGCGGCGGCGAAGGTCAGGACCACCGCCATCTGAAGGATCACCCGGAACGTGTCGCGGATATTGTCGGGATGGAACTCCTTGAAGCTCTCGGCGCAATCCCCGCCCTGCAGGAGGAACGCCCGTCCGGCGGCAACCTCGCCCAGCCGCGCCTTCAGGCGGCGCGCCTCGCCCGCAAAGACGAGCGGCGGATAGCCCCGCAGCCGTGCCTCGACATCGGCCAGGGCGGCGGCGTCGGGATAGTCCTCCGGAATGTGCCTGGCGGGGTAATTCCGCCAATCGGACGGCGTCCACGTCATCGTTTCGCTCCATTGTCGTGGAAAGCGGCCTGGATTGGCTAGCGCAAGGCTGCGGCCACGCCCACGTTGCGATACAGCCGACTGGCAAAGCCGCTCCGGCTGGATTTGTCAAATTCGATATGGGGTCTGCCTGCCATATGACACATGTCTATATCGCCCATGCACCGGACGACCTCGATGCGCTGCTGGCCGTCCACGAAGCTCTCAGGCAGGCGGCGATCCCCGACTGGTACCGCACGCCGGGCGTCTCCGCAGAGATTGTGCGCGACCGAATTGCCAATGCGGCGGCCATGGTGGTGATCGTATCGGCCGCCTCGATCCGGTCGCCGGATGTGCGCGCGGATCTGGAGGCGGCGCGGGCACTCGGGGTGCGTCTGATCCCCTACCGCATCGACAAGGCCCGTCTGACCGGCCTGTTCAAGACCGAAGTGGCACCGCGCCTGAAGATCCACGCCAGCGACAGCGGCGCGCTGGCGACGCTGGTCGACACGGTCCGTACACGCTACCGGCGGCGCTGCCCCGTCCTGGCGGTCATGAACCTGAAGGGCGGGGTCGGAAAGACCACCGTGGCCGCCCAGGTGTTCGGCGCCTGGCAGGCCCGCACGGGCGCACGCGCCCTGCTGGTCGATCTCGACCCGCAATACAATCTGACCCAGGTCTTCTTCGACATGGCGCGCGCCGATGCCAGCGCGGCGCGCGACAAGTCGGTGATTTCGCTGTTCGAACGCTCGCGCCTTCATGCCGGGGATGCGACCTCGCCCGCCGCCGACTGGTCCAGCCTGTCGGAAGCGCCATTCGCCCCGCCGGCGCGCGGTGACCTGGTGCACGAGCTTCTGCCCGATGACGGACCCGCAGGACAATTCGACCTCGTCTCCGGCCAGTTCGAGATTTCCAAATATGCCTTTGCGACCGACCCCGGCGCGCTGGCAGCCATCCGGCAGAACTTCCTGCAGATGATCGACCATTATCGAAGCCATTACGACCTGATCGTGTTCGACACCAACCCGAACGCGACCTTCCTGACACGCTGCTGCCTGGAAGCCGCCGACCGGGTGCTGGCACCGATGCATGCCGATGTGTATTCGCTTCGCGGCGTTCGCCTCCTCAACCAGGTGCTGCAGGAACAGGTCTCGGAAACGCGCCGTCCGGCCCTGTCGGTCATGTTCAACGCCGTCTCGCGCCAGGAGCAATCGCCGTTCGAGGCCGATGCCCGCAATGGCGTTTATGACGAAGCGGCGGGGTTCCCGCTGTCCCAGGCGCTCCTGTCGGCCGCCCTGCCGCGCTCCGGCCACCTGAGCGTCCGGGCGCCGGACGAGGACACCCAGCCCTGGCGCCAGCTCATCATCCATGTCAGCCGCGGCGGGGGTCAGCGCGCCATACGCCAGAGTCTGACCGCCATCGGACAAGAGCTGGACACCCTCATCACCGCGGGCAACTGAGGGTTCAGGCCGACTCCGGGGTCCATTTGGTGCGCATCGTCACGATCTCCTCGCCAACGGACGGGTGCAGCGCGCAGGTCCGGTCGAAATCGGGCTTCGTGGCGCCCATCTTCACCGCAATGCCAAGCATCTGGATCATCTCCGCCGCGTCGTCGCCCACGATGTGAATGCCGAGGATGCGCTCATCCTCGGGTCGCACGACCAGCTTCATCATCACCTGCGACCGGTCGCCATTCAGCATGTTCTTCATTGGCCGGAAGCGGGTCTTGTAGATGTCGACCTTCCCATACATGGCACGCGCCTCGGACTCCGACATGCCGACGGTGCCGACCTCGGGCTGGGAGAAGACGGCCGTGGCCACCTCCTGGTGGTCGAAGTGCCAGGGCCTGTTGTTGAATTCGGTGTCGGCAAAGGCATGACCCTCGCGGATCGCCACCGGCGTCAGCGCCAGTCGGTCGGTCACGTCGCCAACGGCCCAGATGTTCGCCGCGCTGGTACGCGACCACGCGTCGACGACCACCGCGCCGTTTCGGTCCAGCTCGACGCCGGCGGCCTCGCAGCCGAGCCCCTCGGTGTTCGCGCGGCGTCCCACCGCCATCATCACCGTGTCGGCGTCCAGCTTCAGGCCGTTGGTGAGGGTCAGGTGGAGCGGCAGATCCGCCCCGTCATCACGCTTGTCGATCCGCTCGAACACCGTATCGGTGATGACCCGGACGCCGGCCTCCTTCAGTCCCTCATGCACCGTGGTGCGCACATCCCAGTCAAAGCCGTTGAGGACGGTTTCGCCGCGATAGACGAGGCAGGTGTCGACGCCCAGCCCGGCGAAGATGTGGGCGAACTCCACCGCAATGTACCCCCCGCCGGCAATCACCAGATGCCGGGGCAGGCGCTCAAGGTGAAAGATCTCGTTGGACGTCAGGGTGTGCTCGACCCCCGGCAGGTCATCCGGATCGGGCCGCCAGGGCCGGCCGCCGGTCGCGATCAGGATCTTCTCGGCAGTGACGACGCGCCCGCTGGTCTTGAGATGCAGCGTGTTGGCATCCGTCAGTTCCGCGCGCTCCTCGAACACCTCGGCGCCGGCATTGACCAGGTTCCGCATGTATATGCCCGACAGGCGGTCCACCTCCGCCTGCATGGCGGACATGAACCGGGAGAAGTCGAAACGCACGTCCTGGGCCGTCCAGCCATAGCCCCTGGCGAGCTCGAACTGCTTTCCATAGTCGCTGGCGTAGACCATGAACTTCTTAGGGACGCAGCCACGGATCACGCAGGTGCCGCCCATCCGGTACTCCTCCGCGACCGCCACACGCGCGCCGGACAGGGCGGCAATCCGCGCCGCGCGCACGCCGCCGCTTCCGGCACCAATGACGAAGAGATCGTAGTCGTAGCTCTGGGCCATGGGGCACCCCTCTCGCGAAACCTGCCGTCATATGAGGCAGGCGGGGCACGACTTCAAACTCAGTACTCGAAAACCGTCGCGCCACCCTCATTGCCGATGATCACCGTCCGGGCCATCCCGATGAACAGCCCATGGTCGACCACGCCGGGAATGTCCGCCAACCGGGCGGCCAGCGCCTCGATGTCCGGAATGCGGCCACAGGCACAATCGAGAATGTGGTTTCCGCCATCGGTCAGGAATGGCTCGGCCCCGCCGCGCAGGGTCACCCTGGGCTTGTCGATCCCCGACGCCGTCAGCGCGTCGTGCAGCTTGCGCGCCGTCAGCGTCATGCCGAAGGGGGTCACCTCGACCGGCAGCGGAAACGCGCCCAGCCGGTCGACCTGCTTGGAGGGGTCGGCAATCACGATGACATGATCGCTGGCCGCCGCAATGATCTTCTCCCGCAGCAGCGCACCGCCGCCACCCTTGATCAGGTGGCCCCGCTGATCGATCTCGTCGGCGCCGTCGATGTCCAGGTGGATCCGCTCCACCTGTTCGACGGGCAAGAGCGGAACGCCCAGTGATTCGGCCAGACGGCGGGTCTCCTCCGAGGTCGGTACCCCGCGCACGACCAGTCCGTCGGCGATCTCCTCGGCCAACAGCTCGATGAAGCATTTCGCGGTCGAGCCGGTCCCAAGGCCCAGGGTCATGCCCTCCTCGACGAACTCCAGCGCCGCAGCCGCGGCGTTACGCTTTTCCCGATCCCGGCTCATGGCTCCTCCTCGGTATGGGTCGGCCCAGTCTGGGACGAGTCGCCGGCGCTGGCGCCGGGGTCGGTCGACACCGCCTGGCGCCGCGCCGCGGCCCATCCCGCCTTCATCACCTGGCGCCCGCGCGCCACCGCCAGCGCGTCATCGGGCACGTCCTTCGTGATCACGCTGCCCGAGCCGACATAAGCGCCTGCGCCGATGCGGACCGGGGCCACAAGCGCACTGTTGGAGCCGATGAAGGCACCGTCGCCCAGCTCCGTCCGGTGCTTGTCCGTGCCGTCATAATTGCAGAAGATCGTGCCGGCGCCGATGTTCACGCCGGTACCGATGTCCGCGTCGCCGAGATAGGCGAGGTGATTGGCCTTGGCCCCGCTGCCCAAGGTTGCCGCCTTGACCTCGACGAAGTTGCCGACGCGCACGGTCTCGCCCAGCACGGTGCCCGGGCGCAGCCGCGCATAGGGACCGACCTCGCACCCGGCATGGACCGTCGCCCCCTCGAGATGGCTGAAGGCGCGGATCCGGGCCGGACCCGTGACGCGAACGCCAGGGCCGAACACCACATGCGGCTCCACCACCGTATCGGCGGCCAGAACGGTGTCATGGGCGAAGAAGACGGTCTCGGGCGCGACCAGCGTGACGCCGGCCTCCATCGCCCGGGCTCTGGCGCGGGTCTGGAACGCCGCTTCGGCCATGGCGAGTTCCGCCCGTGCGTTCACGCCGAGGACGTCGGCCTGCGCACACCGCACCGCCCGGCAGCGTCCGCCCTGCCCGCGCGCCAGGCCGACAATGTCCGTCAGATAGTACTCGCCCTTGGCATTCTCATTGGTCACCTGGCCCAGCAGCGACAGCATCCGGGGCACGGACGCGGCCATGACGCCGGAATTGCAGAGCCGCACCGACAATTGCTCCGGCGTCGCCTCGCGGGCCTCCACGATGGCTTCCAGATCGCCCGAGGCGTCGGTGATCAGGCGGCCATAGGCGCCGGGCCTGTCGGCCTCGAAACCCAGCACGCCCACATCGGCACCCGCAGCCAGCTCGTCAAACAGGGCCTCGATCGCCTCGGCAGGAATGAGCGGCGTGTCGCCGTAGAGAACAACCAGATCGCCCTCGACCCCGGCCAGCGCCGGCGCCGCCGCCTGCACCGCATGGCCGGTGCCGAGCGGTGTGTCCTGAATCGCCACGGCGCCCTCGCCGAGCTGCGCCGTCACATGGGCCTGCAGACTGTCCTGTGCGGGATTGCAGACCACCACGATCCGCCCGCAGCCCAGCGCACGGGCAAGCGCAATGGACCAGTCCACCATGGGCCGTCCGCCCACCTCATGCATGACCTTCGGCTTGGCGGACCGCATCCGCGTGCCCTGACCGGCGGCCAGGATGACAGCGGCACGCTCGCTCATGGATCGCCTCCTCGCATTGGCCTGCGAACCGCATTATAGCGCTCGCAGGCGACGTGGGCACCGCTTCGCCGCCCGGACATGCGACGACCAAGGACCCCGGGCGGCACCTTACCCGATCTGATCCGTCGCCGCTGTAAACGAATGCCCCCGGCCTGGCGAGCCCCGCCCTGCGCCACCGGAGACAAGCTGACCGCCAGGTGCCACCGCAAGCCACCAGGAGCCACCATGACCCTTGCCGACGCCGACGCCCTCGCCATGCTGCGGGACTGGACCATCGTGTTCGACCTGGATGGAACCCTGGTGGAGAGCGCACCCGACCTGATGGGCGCGCTCAACCATGTGCTGGGCCGCGAGGGGCTTCCCGCCGCCGACCTGGCGGACGTGCGCCAGATGATCGGTCACGGCGCAAAAGCCATGATCGCCAAGGGACTTGCGGCCGCCGGCGAGCCGGAGGATCCAGGGCGCGTCGACCGGCTGTGGCCGGACTTCCTGACCCATTACGAAGCCCACATCGCGGTGGACAGCCATGCCTATGACGGATGCGAAACGGCGCTGGACCATCTGGCCGCCGCTGGCGCGCGTCTCGCCGTCTGTACCAACAAGATGCAGGCGCTGAGCGACCGGCTGCTGCGTGAACTGGGCCTGCTGCAGCGATTTGCGGCCGTCCTCGGCTCAGACAGCGTGCCCCACCGCAAGCCCGATGGCGACCATGTCCTGCGCACCGTGCGGGCCGCCGGCGGCGACCCGGCGCGCACGGTGATGATCGGCGACAGCCGCACCGACGAGGGCGCCGCGCGGCATGCCGGCGTGCCCTTCGTGTTCGTCACCTTCGGATATGAGGGCGATCCGGCGGCGATCTCCGCCGATGCCCGGATCGACCACTATGCCGAGCTTCTCCCGGCACTCATCGGACTTGCCGGTCAGGCCGCCGCGTGACGCGGGTGCCTCACGCCCGGTACGCCCTGGGGGGGCTGATGGGGAGGCTGATGAGGCCCCTGGGCGCCCTGGGCACCCTGAACGCCTTGGGCAGCCTGCGACACGCCTGGCCGGTCGCCTGGCCGGTCACTTGGCTTGTAGGGCGCGCGCTGGGTCTGCACCTCGCTGGCCAGGCGCCGGCGCGGCATTCCGTTGACCATATTGCTGCGGACATCGGTGCGGGCACTGCGCATGGCCGCAACGAAACCCGAATCCACGAAGTCGAGATCGACCTCATAGCCGCGTTCGGCCCAATAGGACCGGATCTTTTCAGCCAGACGCCGGGCGCCATCGGAATCACACCAGTCTTTCATCTACTCTCTCCTGGCTTTTACTCGTATCTGTCTTTGACCGGACACATTGTCCGGCCAGGTGCCAGTCCTTCCTGCGTCTTAGTCTGAATAAGTTTCTATGCTTATTAGCTCTACTTACCGGCTGAATGTGTCCTTGAGATGACCATATCGAGAAAATTAAGCAAGCGGGTCCGAAGGTGACATTTTCGAAAGGTTTCTCAACCGACTTCGCGAATATTGTCTCAAAAGGTTCATAGCTGCCCGATCTGCAGGCAGGTCTTCCCTCTACCGTCATTCTACCTGAGGGCGTCCACACTGCCATAGCGTGTCATCCGGCACCCGTTCCGGGCCACACGGGAACCGGCGACCCGCCCGGCGCGCCCGGAGCGTCAAGGGCGCTTCGAGGCTTGACGATGTGCAGCCCACCGCCTATCGAACCCGCTTCCCATCTGGTTCGGGCGATTAGCTCAGCGGGAGAGCACTGCCTTCACACGGCAGGGGTCACTGGTTCAATCCCAGTATCGCCCACCAGACGGGCTTCCCCACGGCGCCGGGCCATCCATGGTCAATCTGGGCCAATCTGGGCCCGTCAAGGCCGCTGGCCCCGAATGACAGGACGCGCTGCTGAACCCTTCGCCCCCGGTCCCCCAGGCCAGACTTTATCGTTCGAAATCAGCGCACTTGCGGGAAAACGGGGAAACTGCGTCGCCCCTGTTTGTTACAGGATTGGCGGTGCGTTTTTCAATCGGCTGGGTGGGTTGGTTGGCAGGGATCAGGGGATGAGCTCGACCTAATTGCGACGCTGAGCTCGGCGGGGGTTCGCCGAGCCTATGTGGTGTTGGGTGCTCGAGTTGATTTTCGGAAGGCGGGGATGGGAAATAAGTGGAGTGGCCTTCGCTTAAGAGCGGGGCCGGCCTAAAGTAATCACTTAAAAGTTACGATGTGAATGGCATTCTGAGCCCGGGATTAGACATGCGACACGCTTTACCTCGATGAGGTATCTGCTACAACTTTATGGAATCAGCCTGGTCTAATTGACGGAGAGAAATTAGTTCTTCATTTTCATTAGCGCCTGGCGGTTTTTCCCAGGCAGTATCGCGTACGCCATCGGATACAATCTCTTCAACCAATCTGCGCTCGTAGACTCTGCCTAGCTGCGCATCTTCGCTGGAATACGACACCATCCGCCCAGCATATACCCCGAAGAAGCGACTGCCGCCAGACATACCGATACTGCCGTTATCAAGTTCAGCCCCTGAAAAGGCGCGCCTCACGACGGGAGAACCGGACATACCAGGCCTTGAAGCGGTATCGACCAAGTTATAGAGTTCAGATGAAAGCACCCATTCCGGCTCGGATGCCAAAGATGCACGCTTCCATATAGGCAATCCTCCGCGATCAAATATTGAGGTAAAAAAAGGGAATCCTATTACGAAAAGTTCGTGTCCAACTCTAATTTTGAGCGGTAGCTCTTGAACTTCATTGATCGGGAAACTGCTATACCCCTCTGGGACCTTTATTGGCAGGGCGACGACATCGACACGTCGGTTATGTTCTTTATGCACTTTCCAAAGTGGCACACCCCGGTCGTCGAAAAGCTGAACGGATTTTAATTGATAGTCTGCAGTCTGATTCGCATTTAAAAACGTCACTTCTAATTTTGTCGGACGCCCGCCTAGCTGGTGAATATTCTGATTGGTTATTGGATTTACGCCAGTAACATTGTGCCAATTTGTGATTAGGTAAACTACCTTATTATTGTACCAAAAGAAAACCGTCGCAACTCCTAAGCCCTGATTTCCAAAACAGAATAAGGCTGGCCGAGCCGCAAATGAATACGGATCTATTGTTTTCGTAACTTTCGCTTGATTCATCTCGATATCAATGCCCAAAATACCAAGTACGCCAACAGTTTTTTTCTGAATGAAATTGTAGCCAGATGCTAATTAGGTTGTAAACGACGCAATGACTGCTTCTGCGCCCTTCTGACCCATCCTAACTTTGAATTAGAACATCCCCATTGTACAGCCATTTTCCTTCTACACCCGCTGTCCGTCCCAAACCCCAACACATGCTCGACACCTGGATCCCGCTCACCGCCGGCCTTGTTCTCCTCATCGCCGGCGGAGATCTGCTCGTACGCGGTGCTGTGCGGTTGGCGAGCCGGCTTGGGATTTCGCCGCTCATCATCGGCCTCACGCTCGTGGGTTTCGGCACCTCGACGCCTGAACTCGTGACCTCTGTCCAGGCCGCCCTGATCGGCTCGCCTGGGATCGCCTATGGCAATATCGTCGGCTCGAACATCTCCAATATCCTACTCATCC
>CAZBKM010000011.1:0-96745 GCA_964492485.1 uncultured Hyphomonadaceae bacterium
TTCCCTTGAGAGCCGTGGAAGACTACCACGTCGATAGGCCGGGTGTGGAAGCGCTGTGAGGCGTGAAGCTAACCGGTACTAATTGCTCGATAGGCTTGATCGCAGCCCATGTGTGGTGGTGAGTGCATCGCCACCAGATTATCCCTCAGACATGTTGTTCTTCGGATCCGCCGACCCGGTGGTTATGGCAGGGGGTCCCCACCCGATCCCATCCCGAACTCGGTCGTTAAGTCCCCTAGCGCTGATGGTACTGCGTCTTAAGGCGTGGGAGAGTAAGTCGCTGCCGGGTCCGCCGATCCGAACCTTTCGTTCATTGACAAGGCCCGTGGATCCTTCCCCACATGACGGACGAGGCCGAAACCGGTGCTGCCGAACGGCGGTGGCACGACCGGTCCACCCGAGCCCGATCTTTGGATCGAGGACACAAGGTTTGCCGCGGGATGGAGCAGTCCGGTAGCTCGTCAGGCTCATAACCTGAAGGTCGCAGGTTCAAATCCTGCTCCCGCACCCAAATCCGCCCCCGGTCGCCCTTGGTGTCCGGGGGCTTTTCCGTTTGGTCCCAGTCTGTCTTTTTTCTCCGCCGCTGATCCGGCGTGCCCGACGCCGGATGGTTGCGCCGACGCCAACGAACCGACGCCTCACCGCCGAGTCGCCTGGGCCAATGCGCTTGGGCCAATGCGCTTGGGCCAATGCGCCTGGGCCAATGCGCCTGGGTGAGCGTTTCAGGAGGCGGGCGAGAGGGCGATGCGTTGGCGCCGATGGGCGTGCATTGTCCTTGCCTGTCGGCGTGTTCGGGCCTGATGACGGCGATAGGCGCTGAGAAGCCCCAGGTCTCGCGGGATCGGCTCGCCCTGGGACAGGGCCTCGATCGCCAGATAGTTCCAGGCCTGTTGGCCCAGGGCGTTGACGACCTTGATCAGACCGTTCGAAGAGTGAGGTCCCAGCCAGCCGGGGCCGAGCCTCAAGGTCCTCGAGATATTTTCCAGCCGCTCCACCTTTCCGTCGAGCAGCTTTTGCGCGCCGTGCGGATCCGTGCAAAGCGGCGCGCCGATGCCAACCATTTCGGCGAAGCCGCCCTCGATGGCTTCGACCATGGCCCGGCGGCTGCGAAACCCGCCCGTGGCCATTACCGGCATCCTGGCCCGCGCCTTCACCTCGGCCGCATAGTCGATGAAATAGGCTTCGCGCTCCCGTGTCGACGGGCGGACTGGCTGGTCCTCTGGCGCCTCCAGGCCATCGATACCCAAGAGCTTGGGCTGCTCATATGTTCCGCCGGTGACCTCCAGCAGGTCGACACCTGCCTCGCCCAGCCAGTCGACGACCTGCAGGCACTCCTCGAACCGGAAGCCCCCTTTCTGGAAGTCGGCCGAGTTCAGCTTCACGGAGACCGGAAAGACGGGGCCCACCGCATCGCGTACGCTGCGTACCGTTTCCAGGAGCATTCTGGCGCGGTTCTCGAGAGAGCCGCCCCACGCATCTGTCCGAAGATTGGCGCGCGGCGAGAGGAACTGGCTGATAAGATAGCCATGGGCGGCGTGAATCTGAACGCCGTCAAAGCCGGTTTCGCGGGCCACTGCCGCGCAGTTGGCGAAGCGGTCGATGGTTGTGCGGATCTCAAGCTCGGTCATTGGCCGCGGCTGGCCGAACTGGCCGCCTGGCAAGGCCAGCTTCACATCACTTGCCGACATGGGATGCGGATTGATCAGCCTGGGGGTCTGGCGTCCGGCGTGGCTGATCTGCATCCAGACATGCGCGCCATCGCAGCGCGCCGCCTGGCTCCATGCCCGCAGGGCCGCCAGATGCCCCGCGTCGGGCGCGCCGGAGATCACCACATTTCCCGGAGCTTCAAGATTGTCAGGGTCAACAAGAACGTTGCCCGTGATCAGCAAGCCGCATCCGCCCCGACCCCATTGGTCGTACAGGGCCGCATGGCCGTCATGGGCCTTATTGTCTGGGCCGGCGATCTGTTCGGTCATGGCCGCCTTGGCGAGCCGATTGGGAAGACTGACCCCGCAAGGCAGCGTCAAGGGCGATTGCAGCGTAGACCCCATCTCTCTCTCCGTTCCGACGACAGCCCCCTTGTTCCAGCGCCACGCAGCCCCGTCCAGCCCCGATGGCGGGCGCCCTGTGCGCCCGCCGGACGGTACGCGGATTTGACCGGGGCGGGCGTCACTCGGTAGTCTGACGGCGCGTTCCAACCCGACCGCGCGGCGGCGGGGGGCGGAGCGCAGACATCGGAGCCGCGATTGCGCCTGACCGCCTATACCAATTTTGCCCTTCGCACGCTCATGTTCTGCGCCCTCCACCCTGGACAGACGGTTCGGGTGCAGGACGTTTCCGAGGCCTATGGGATATCCCGGGCGCACCTTCTGAAGGCGGCGCGCCAGCTTGGTCAGCTTGGATATCTGGAGAATCTGCGGGGACGGACCGGTGGCGTGCGCCTGGCCCGTCCGCCGGAAGACATCGTGATCGGCCATGTGGTCCGCCATACCGAAGGCGACATGGAACTGGTCGAATGCTTCAATGCGCGCACCAACACCTGTCCCCTGATCGGTGTCTGCCGGCTCAGCCAGCTCTTCGCAAGCGCCCTTGCGGCCTTCATGGCCGAGCTGGACCGGGTCACTTTGGCCGACATGGTGAGGGACAAGAACAGTCTTCTGGACGCCCTGGCGCCGACGCGGGCCAGTATCGAACGACGTGGGGAACGAGGGTCCGGCAGACAGGCGCTTCGCTCCGGTGACGGAGTGGAAACGCCTTAACGGCGCTTTCCCGTTGATTAACTTTTTCCTGCAAGTTTTGCTGCGGCATCAAGGCAGGTCCGTACCGGCGGGGGCGACGGTCAGGCGGCCTGAAGGGATGCGGAGACCAGGCGCGGGGCGGTGCGAATCGTTCCAAGACTGGGACGCGTAGGAGAGTATCGTCATGCTGATGCGCAAGCCGGAAACGGACGCCCTCGAAGCGCCCTTTGTCGATTCGTCGGACACGACCGAACCGGCTGAAGCGCGCCCGCGCGCGGACATACTCCAGCTCCTCTTTTGGGCCAGCCTTCTGATCGCGGTCGCCGCCGCCTCGGTCGCCATCGCCTGGCCGCAGGCCGTGGGCCAGTCAGGAGTGATCCTGCTGATCGCCATGGCGGCAGGTGGCATGGTGTTCCTGCTGTGGATCCTGCGTGGTGCCGGCCGCCGTCTGGGCCTGTTTCCCGAGCGCGGCTCTGCTGCCAGGCTGGCAGGCCCCTCCCAGCCGCGCTATCAGTGGATCGAGGCGCTGGACGAAGCGGTCCTTGTGGCCGATCCGGGCGGGGCTCCGGTGGCTGGCAATGCGCGCTATCACGAGTTGATGGAGGTCGCGCTGGCGACGCCGGGCGACGGAGATGGACCGGTCAGCATCGACCGACTGTTCGGTGCGACACCAGGGATCAGCGCACCGGTCTACCGCCTGTCGCGCGCGGCACGCGCGGGCCAGGCGCTACGCGAGGTCCTGCCGCCTGTGGCCCTGGGTCACGAGGCGCTGCCCGTTCAGTATGAGGTCGGGGTCTCGCCGCTGCCGCGCGGGCGCGTCCTGTGGCGCCTGCGCCGCATTGCCGGGCGCGAGGATGCGACCGGAGCAGCGGACCTGAAATCCCTCTATGTCGAGGATGCACCGGTTGGCTTCCTGACCGTGCGGCCGGACGGCACCCTGACCTATGCGAACGCCTGGGTACGCGAGCGTCTGGGTGTGCCGGAAGCGGCTGGCGTGCGGCTGGACGATGTTATGCGTCCCGAGTTCGTCAAGCTCCTGGCGCGGGATCGCAAGAGCGGCGCGCCAACCTATGCCGATATACAGTTGCGCGGACGCGACGGGATCGAGGTGCCGGTCCAGGCGCTGTCGAGCTGGTCGGGCAAGGGCGCGGCGGCCCATGGCCGCATCCTGCTCCTGCCCACGCACCAGACTGCCGAAGCCGAACGTGACCGATCCGCGTTCAAGGTGGCCGCACGCGTCGCCCAGAACGGGGCTGACCCCATGTTCAATGACGCGCCCTTCGGCGCCGTCCGTCTGGACGGCCAGAGCCTCGCCAGTGCCATCGTGGTGGATTCCAATCGCGCCCTGATGGGACTGACCGACGGCAAGGCCGCGCCTGGCGTTCGCTTCGCGGACCTGTTTCTTGCCGATGATGGACCGGCAAAGCTTACCGAGTCCCTGCTCGATGCGATCGACAAGCCGGTCGGACTCAAGCTGGCGGGCGAGGAGACGCGCCACGTCAACGTGTTCGTGACGCTGAACGAGCAGGGTTATCCCTCGGTCGCTTATGTCATCGACATGACCGAGCAGAAGCAGCTCGAAATGCGTCTTGCCCAGGGCGAGAAGATGCAGGCCATCGGCCAGCTCGCCGGCGGGGTAGCACATGATTTCAACAACGTGCTGACCGGGATCATGCTCAACACCGATACCCTCATCACGCGCCACCCGGTCGGCGACCCGTCCTATGACAACCTCAAGAACATTCACGAGTTCAGCGTGCGTGCACGTGATCTGGTCCGGATGCTGCTCGCCTATGCCCGCCAGCAGACGTTCAAGAGCGAGGTGATGAACGTCACGGACTTCCTGTCGGAATTCTCGATCCTGCTGCGCCAGATCCTCGACGAGCGCATAACGCTGGAGATCAAGCATGGCCGGGATCTGCCGAACATCAGGGCCGACAAGAATCAGATCGAGACGGCGATCATCAATCTGGCGACCAATGCCCGCGATGCGATGCTGTCGAAGGCCAATGGCGGCAAGCTGGTCATCCGTACCGGGATCGCGACGGCCGCGGATGCCCACGACAAGGGCTTCGGCTTCGTCGAGGATGGCGATTATCTGCTGATCGAGGTCGAGGACAATGGCGCTGGGATCGCGCCGAACGTCATGGACAAGATCTTCCAGCCCTTCTTCACCACCAAGGCCGTGGGCGTCGGGACGGGCCTGGGTCTGTCCACGGTCTACGGCATCATCAAGCAGTCGGAAGGGTACATTTGCCCCATCTCAACCGTCGGCAAGGGCACCACGTTTCAGATCTATTTGCCCGCGCTCAAGGCCGGTGAGGAGGTCGAGACCGGGGTCGAGACCGCGCCGGCCATGCCCGCGGCCACCGGTCGTCCGGTGGACATGTCGGGGCGGGGCCGGATTCTGCTCGTCGAGGACGAGGACGGCGTCCGTTCGATCGCGGCGTCGCTGCTGGAGAGCAGGGGCTATGAGGTGGAACAGGCCTGTGACGGTGAGGAAGCCCTCGACATCCTTGAGGAGGCACCGCGCAGTTTCGACCTCATCATCTCGGACGTGGTGATGCCGGGCATGGATGGGCCGACCCTGATCCGGGAGGCCGCTGCCCATATCGGCGATGCCAGGATCATCTTCATTTCCGGCTATGCTGAGCGCGATGTGGCCAAGCAGCTGGACGAGAACGTGCGGGTGTCGTTCCTGCCCAAGCCGTTTACCGTCGCCAAGCTGGCAGAACGGGTGAAGGAGGAATTGAACCGCCGGGCGGAGGAGTCCGACCAGGAAGCGGCCTGAAGGCCGGTTACGCGTCGGCCCAGTGGGCGCTCAGCCGGTCGGCCACGGGACGGGCCCGTTCCACCGGTGCCCAATGGCCTGCCCCCCACTCCACATGCAGCGGAACCGACCAGCGCGCACAGAAACGTTCCGCCGTCTCCAGCGGAACATAGGGGTCGCGCTCCCCCCAAACCACGAGACCGCGCTCCGGCAGCCGGGCAAGATCCTCCACCCAGGCGCCCTTGAAGCGAAGACCGACCGCCGAACGGTAAAGGGTCAGGATCGATGCCCGCATCGTCGCGTCGAAGGCGTCGGCCTCGTGACGGGCGAGATCCACAGGCAATCCCTGTGCGGCCAGGGCCTTTGCCAGGACGGGCTTGCGGGCAAGCCACATCGCCAGTTCACCCGCTATGGGGGTTGCCCAGAGCCTTGCCATGCGGTGACCGCGATAGGCTGGATCGATTACCGCGTCTGACACGGCCCAGCTGGCGAACAAGTCAGGCCGCAGGCTTGCGGCCCGCAGGCTCAAGAGGGCACCCCAATCGTGTCCGACCAGATGGATCGGGCCGCCGGCGCGCATCACGATGTCTTCGGCAAGGGCGACCAGCCACCCGGCGTAGCTGTCCTTTGTGGGGCGAAAGCCCTGTGGCCGCGGACACCCGAAACCGGGCAGCGCCGGGGTCACGGC
Organism: uncultured Hyphomonadaceae bacterium; assembly: GCA_964492485.1. Taxonomy (GTDB): domain Bacteria; phylum Pseudomonadota; class Alphaproteobacteria; order Caulobacterales; family Hyphomonadaceae; genus UBA5336. The sequence goes on from CAZBKM010000011.1 coordinate 6,197, forward strand.
CTCGTCCGCCGACAGACCCAGGGCCTCGATCAGCGGTTGCCACATGGCTGGCGTGTCGGGCACGCCATGGACGAACAACACCGGCATCCCGGAAGGAAGCCATGGCGGGCCGCCCCTGACAAGGTGGACTTGACCCGATGGGACGGTTGCGGATCGTGAGCGGGCATGGCCAAGTGCGGTCGAAGACACTGTCAGGGAAGGACATCCGCCATGAAGACGCGTATCACCGAACTGTTCGGCATCGAGCATCCGATCATCCAGGGGGGCATGCATTATGTGGGCTTCGCCGAAATGGCCGCAGCCGTCTCGAATGCCGGCGGTCTCGGCATCATCACCGGGCTGACCCAGCGCACGCCGGACAATCTGGCCAAGGAGATCGCGCGCTGCCGGGAGATGACGGACAAGCCCTTCGGCGTGAACCTGACCTTCCTCCCGGCCGTCACGCCGCCCGACTATCCGGGCTTCGTCCGCGCGATCATCGAAGGCGGGGTAAAGATCGTCGAGACGGCCGGCAACAACCCCCAGCAAGTGCTTCCTGCCTTCAAGGAGCATGGCATCAAGGTGATCCACAAATGCACCTCGGTGCGCCACTCGCTGAAGGCGCAGAAGATTGGGTGCGACGCCGTGTCTGTCGACGGGTTCGAGTGCGGCGGCCATCCGGGCGAGGATGATGTGCCAAACTTCATCCTCCTGCCGCGCGCTGCCGAAGAACTGGAGATCCCCTTCGTCGCATCCGGCGGAATGGCGGATGGCCGGTCACTGGTCGCCGCCCTGGCCCTGGGTGCAGAGGGCATGAACATGGGCACGCGGTTCATCGCCACCAAGGAAGCGCCGGTCCACGAGAACGTGAAGAAGGCGCTGGTGGCCGCTTCGGAACTGGACACCCGTCTGGTCATGCGCCCGCTGCGCAATACGGAACGTGTGCTGAGCAATGCCGCGGTCGAAAAGCTCCTGGAGAAGGAGCGCGAGCTGGGCCCCAATCTGAAATTCGAAGACATCATCGAGGAAGTGGCTGGCGTCTATCCGAAGATCATGACCGATGGCGACATGGACGCCGGCGCCTGGAGCTGCGGCATGGTCGCAGGCCTGATCCATGATATCCCCACGGTCCAGGAGCTGATGGACCGCATCATGGCCGAAGCCAATGACATCATCGAGCGCCGTCTTCGCGCGTTTGCCGGAGCCGCCGTGCCGGCGGCCTAGAGCGAGTTCGGAGCAAACGGACCCGGTTGCGCACGGAGACTTGAGCAATAACAATGATGTAAAGCGGCGGTATGGAGTGAAACGAGAGACCGGCGCTTCAAAGCAGTCTCGAGCGAAGTGGGCACCGGTCCGCGTCAAGAAAATGCTCGAAAACAAGTACATGGCGCATTTTCACTGACTCCGGTTGACTTGAAGATGCGCTAGCGCGTCTTCACCGTGTCTGATCGGCGTGACGACGGGTAAGGTTGCGCCAACGGATGGGCGGCCGCCAACAGGTCGGCCAGCTCATCCGTCAGCACATGGGTGTAAATCTGTGTGGTCGTGATGTCGGCGTGGCCCAGCAGGGTCTGTACGCTGCGCAGGTCGGCGCCGCCTTGTAGCAGATGGGTGGCGTAGGCGTGGCGCAGGGCGTGGGGGTGGACCCGCGCCGGATCGAGTCCAGCTTGCACCGCCAGCGCCTCCAGCATCTGGCCGAGCCGGCGCCGCGTCAGATGACCCGAAGCGCCACGTGAGGGAAAGACGAATGTCTCGGCGCGCGCCCGCCTGACGGGATCTGCCGGCAATGCGTTTTCGCGGGCCTCCAGCCAGCGTGACAGCGACACGAGCGCCGGCTGTCCCAGCGGGCAGAGCCGCTCGGTGCCGCCCTTGCCACGGATGACCAGCTCTGCGCGGTCCCATGCCCCGTTGCGGCGACGCGGCAGAGCGTCCATCGGCAGGCCGACCAGCTCGCTCGCCCGCAGTCCCGCGCCATAGAGCAGTTCCACGAGGCAGGCGAGCCGCACATCCTCACCGGTCGCGTCGATCAGGCGCGTGACCTCGTCGCGGCTCAGCACGTCGGGGACCATCCGCCGTGCGGCCGGCGTATCCAGGATCGAGGTCGGGTCGTCGTGCCGGTCCCCCTCCGCATGGAGGAAGCGGAAGAAGCGGCGCAGCACCGACAGCCGCCGCGCCACCGTTGCCGGAGCGAGCGCGGCATCCGACCATGCTCGCAGCAGGCCCGCCAGTTCCGACCGACCGGCCATGCCGAGATTGCCGGCGAGGTCGGCCGAGGCGGCTTCCAGATCCCGCGCATAGGCGTCCAGCGTGTTTCGGGCCGCGCCGCGCTCCGCGCTCATCATGTCGAGAAAGGCTGCAATACGGCGACGATCGTTCATGGCCGAAAGCCTCACCCGTGACTGGTTAAGGCAACCCTATCGACGTGGCGCGGTTCCCGCTCAGATTGAAGCGGCCCCCGCCCATCTTCACGCCATTCAGGGTCAGTGAGGATGCGATAGGTTTCGCCACTTTTTTGAACTTTCTCAAAGTGGAACGGTGCCCACGTCGCCCTAGCGACGTGCCACCTTCCAATACCCCGTCGCCTCCAGCGCGAGGCGGCGGGCGGCGTCATCCAGTGCGATGTCCTTCAACGCTTCGACGGTGTCGAGCGCATCGCGCGGCGACAGGCGGCTCGGATCGCCATCCGTCAGCCCAAGGGCACTGACGACAACTTCGCCGGCCGCCCCTGCCTCTGCGGCCGCGCGAAGGGCGATCAGCCGCCAGGCTGCGGCGCCCTCGAGGTCCCCGTTGCGCGCAAGCAGCGTTTCGCGCGCGGCGGCGGGCGGCGGAATGTCCAGCGCGGTCCACAGGGTCATCAGGCGAACCGCGTCTTCGATCTGGTTCTCGGTTTCGGCCGCCTCGATCAGCGCGCCAGCCGCGGCCTCTATCTCGCTCGGCTGGGGATCAGGACTGGCGAGTACGGTCAGGCCTTCGGTCCAGGCAAGGTCATAGGCCTCGACCTCGACGGGCGGCGGCGGGGCGAGGGTCTCGGCCGCCACATCGGCGCCCGGCTCGCCCGCCTCGGGGGGCGCGCTGGCCAGATCGGCCGGTGTCTCTCCATCGCCGCTGTCGGCCTGCGGATCGCCCGTGTCGGCTGCCGCCTCGGCATCCGCCTGGGCAGTCAGGAAATCGCGCAAGCCGTCGACCCATGCCCGTGCCCGGTCCGGGGTGCCGGCAGCCAGGGCGGCCTGGGCAAAGGTCAGCGCATGGCGGAAGGTTTCGCGGTCCCTGGGCAAGGCCTCGATATCGTCCGAAAACAGCCGCGCCACTGCGGCAAACCGGGCGGGCGTGCCGCGCGCCGCGCGCAGCGCCGACGCCACCTGGCGCGCCTGTTCGCCCATGGGGGCTTCGGCGTCGGCCAGCGTGTACATGGCCACGTCGATCGGTTGCGCCGGAGTAAAGCCGTCGCGGCTCACCAGGTCGCGGTAGAGCGCCCGGTGCCGATCGGGTGCGATCAGGCCAGCTTCCGCCGCCAGCCCCGCCGCCAGAACGCGCAACTCGATGGGTAGGGCCTCCCGGCCTGCCATGGCCGCGGCGAGGTCGCCCCGGGAGTCGGCGATGGCACGTTCGGGCGGCTCCAGCCCGGCGGCGATGGACAGGGCCAGATTCAGGCCGCTGTCATAGCGCGCCGGCGGCCCATCGCCGGTCCCACCTGTCGCGGCGAACACGGCGTCGAAGAACCAGGCCTCGTCGACGCCTTGTGCGCTGGCGAGCTCGGCAGCGAGTTCCGCCGCTGCCGTATCCTCGCGCAGGAGTGCACAGACCGTGCGCAGCTTCGCCCAGAACGCGCCGGCATCGGCCGCCTTGCCCCGGCCGGCCTCGCAGGCTGTCGCCGACTGGCCCATGGCGAGTTGCAGATCGACGGCAAGGGTCGAGGCATCGAGCCCGGTGGGGTTCTCTTCCAGCCGGCCCAGCAGGTCGGCGGCGGCATCCGCCTCGCCGAGCTCGAACATGATGCGCGCCCGTTCCGCCAGCAGCGCGTTGGCCTGGTCCCCCGCAGGCCGGGTGGCCGGAGACAGGACCACGCGGCGCAGCAGGGTTCGCTCCGCGGGCGTCAGGGCGGACGTGCGCACGTCTTTCATCAGCGCGAGCAGGGTCTCCGTATTCGAGGCCTGCCACATCTGGGTCGGCATCGCCTGTTCGCCCTCGGCCAGGTAGCCCCGGCCAAACGGATCGACATTCTCCAGCCCACCGACTTCGACCTGTGCCGAGGCGATCGCGCCTGCCGCGATCAGCGCAGGCAAGGTGAGCGCCGCAGCCACCGCGAGGCGGACGGGCCTAGAAAACATGATCGACCTCGATCCGGACCTCTCCGGCCTCCGGTTTGCCGTCCTCTGCCTTGCCTGCGAGCCAGACTGCCGCTGCGGCCAGGCCGGCGAGCAGGATGAGGAACAGTATGAGCCATTTGCGCATGGAACAGGGTCTCCCGCGGGGCGGCGCTCACTTGAATTGTGTCCTACAGCGCCCGCATATAGGACGTCGGAGAAGGAACCGAAAAGACCATGGGCACAGATAATACCTCGGTGGACAAGACCGGCCCGGCCCAGGCGGCGTTCCAGACCCGGACAATCGCACTCGTCGGCCTGATGGGCGCAGGCAAGTCGACGGTGGGGCGCCGGCTGGCCGATGCGCTGGGCCGGGCCTTTCATGACAGCGACGAGGAGATCGAGAGGGCCGCCGGCCTGTCGGTTGCCGACATCTTTTCGGTGCATGGTGAAGCCGAGTTTCGGCGAGGCGAGCGTCGCGTGCTGAAGCGGCTGCTCGACCAGCCGCCGCATGTGCTGGCAACCGGCGGTGGGGCCTATCTCGATCCCGAGACACGTTCTTTGCTGAGGGCGCGTGCCATCACGGTCTGGCTGAATGCCGATCTGGAGACGCTCTGGAAGCGGGTTTCGAAGCGCGACGACCGTCCGCTCCTGCGGGCACCCGACCCCAAGGGCGTTCTCGGCCGCCTGTTCGCCGAACGCGAGCCGATCTATGCCCAGGCCGACCTCAAGGTGGACAGTTCGGATGGGCCGCATCGCGACACGGTCGACGCCATCCTTGCCGCCCTTCACAGATGGACCCCGAATGGCTGACCCCTTCGATCTTGAACGCACCGTTCCCGTGGCGCTCGGTGAGCGAGCCTATGACATTCGCATCGCGCCCGGGCTCCTGGATCGCGCGGGCGACGCGCTCGCCCCTTTCCTGAAGCATGACCGGGTCTTCGTCCTCAGCGACACCAATGTGGGCGGGCTGCACCTGGCGCGTCTCAAGCAGGGTTTGGCGGCCTCGGGCATCCGGTGTGAGACCCACACCATCGTGGCCGGCGAGACCAGCAAGACCTTCGCGGCCCTGGAGACGGCACTGGACTGGCTGATCGAGGCGGGCGCAGAGCGCAGCGACCTGCTGATCGCGCTCGGGGGTGGGGTGGTTGGCGACCTGGCCGGCCTGATCGCGGCGCTGATGAAGCGCGGGATGGGCTTCGTTCAGATCCCGACGACCCTGCTTGCGCAGGTGGACAGTTCGGTCGGGGGAAAGACGGCTGTGAACACCCGCCATGGCAAGAACCTGGTCGGCGCGTTCTACCAGCCGCGCCTGGTTCTGGCCGATCTCGACGTGCTGGCGACGCTGCCGAGGCGGGAGCGCGCCGCAGGTTACGCCGAGATCGTGAAGTATGGCCTCATCGACGATGCGGACTTCTTCGCCTGGCTTGAGCAACATGGCGACGCGGTGATGGCGCTGGAGCCCGAACCGCTGGCCGAGGCCGTGGCCCGGGCCTGTGCCGCCAAGGCGCGCATCGTGTCGGAAGACGAGCGCGAAGGCGGCGTTCGCGCCCTGTTGAATCTTGGCCATACCTTCGGCCATGCGCTCGAGGCGGAAAACCGCTACGGGCCGGACCTCCTCCATGGCGAGGCGGTGGCGTGTGGGCTTGCCCTGGCGTTACGTTATTCGGCCCGTCTTGGCCTATGCGATCTGCGCGAGGCAGACCGTGCGGAGGGCGTGCTGAACCGCGCGGGCCTTGCCACCCGTCTGCCGGAACTGGGCGGCGGACCTTATCCCGCAGAGCGTCTCGTCGCCCACATGCGCCATGACAAGAAGGCCCAGGCCGGCCGGGTGCCGTTGATCCTGGCCCGAGGCATAGGAGAGGCCTTCATCCGTCCCGACGCCGACCTGGGCGATGTGCAAGCCTTTCTCCAGGATGAGGCGGCCCCTGATGCGCGCGCGCCCCGCCAGGCGGGAGCCGGCGCATGATCATCGGCACCTTGATCGCGATTCTCCTTCTGCTCGGCATGTCGGGATTCTTCTCGGGGTCGGAAACCTCCCTTACCGCAGCGTCGCGGGCGCGCATGTATGCTCTGGAAAAGGATGGCGACAAGCGCGCGGCCCGGGTGAACAAGCTGCTTGCCGACAAGGAGGGCCTGATCGGAGCCATCCTGCTGGGCAACAACCTGGTCAACATCCTGGCTTCTGCGCTGGCGACCTCGCTGTTCATTTCCGTCTTCGGTCCCGGCGGGCTCGCGACCGCTTTGGCAACCGCCGTCATGACGGTGCTCGTCCTGGTTTTCGCCGAGGTCCTTCCCAAGACCTATGCCATCACGCGGCCCGACAGCATGGCGATGTCGGTGGCGCGGCCCATAGGCTGGCTCGTTGCCGCGGTAGGTTGGGTGGTGGTCGGCGTTCAGGTGATCGTCAATGCCACCTTGCGGACGGTGGGCCTGGCCACGCCTGCCGACATCGTGACCTCCGACGAGGAGATCCGGGGCGTGCTCGACCTGCACCATTCGGAAGGCGGGATCGACCCGGCCGACCGATTGCGTCTGGTGGGTGCGCTGGACCTCAAGGAGCTGACGGTGGAAGACGTGATGATCCACCGCAAGAACATCGCGATGCTGGATGCGGATCTGCCGCCGCGTGAGCTGGTGATGAAGGCGCTGTCCAGTCCTCACACGCGCCTGCCGCTGTATCGTGGCGACCAGGAGGAGATCATCGGCATCCTGCATGCCAAGGATCTCCTGCGGGTTACTGCGCTGCACCGGGGTGATCCCGACCAGCTCAAGATCGAGGAGATCCTGCGAGAACCGTGGTTCATCCCGGAGACGACGCCGGTGCAGGACCAGCTCGACATGTTCCTCCAGAAACGCAGCCATTTCGCGCTGGTGGTCGACGAGTACGGAGCCCTGCAGGGCCTCGTCACCCTGGAGGACATCCTCGAGGAGATCGTCGGCGACATCCGGGATGAGCACGACGTGCCGGTGCAGGGCGTGCGGCCCCAGCCGGACGGATCGGTGAACGTGGATGGCTGGGTGCCGATCCGCGACCTGAACCGCGCCACAGGGTGGAACCTGCCCGACGAGGGGGCCGTCACGGTTGCGGGTCTGGTCATTCACGAGGCCCAGACCATTCCCGACCCGGGTCAGAGCTTCCGTTTCCACGGCCACCGGTTTGACGTGCTGCGCCGGATGCGAAACCAGATCACCGGTCTCAAGGTCTATCCCGCAGACGAGATCGAGGCTGAAGCCTAGCCCGACTCGTCCGTCGCCGGTTTCGGTCTGCGGGTTCGGGGCGCGGGTTGGACGGCCTCTCGCGGCGACCAGAGCGCGGTCCCGGACGATCTGCAAGACGCCGCATTTGGGGTCGCCCGCTGGCGTGCTAATCTCGGAGCATGGCCGTCCAAACCGTCTCCGATCCCTTGCCGCCCGCCTTCCGCATGGCCGCCCAGGACCTTCTTGGCCCCTCCGGCTGGAGCGACGACGAGGAGGTACTCACCCAGACCGCGACGCCCTGGCGGGGCACCTATCGCGGGGTCACGCCGTTTCTGGCGAAACCGGCCAGCACCGGCGAGGCCGCGGCCCTCGTTCGCCTGTGTGCGGCCCATGGCATTGCGCTGTGTCCCCAGGGTGGGAACACCGGCCTTGTGGACGGCGGCATTCCCCATGGCGAAATCACGGTCAGCCTGCGTCGCATGCAGGCCGTGCGCGACATCGATCCGGCCAACAACTCGCTGACCATCGAGGCGGGCGCGCCGCTTGTGGCCGCCCAGCAGGCCGCAGAGTCCGTGGGTCGGCTGTTTCCCCTCTCGCTGGGGTCGGAGGGTACCGCGACCCTTGGCGGGCTGATTTCGACCAATGCAGGCGGCGTTGCCGTCCTGCGCTACGGGATGATGCGGGACCTGCTGCTCGGCCTGGAGGTCGTGTTGCCTTCCGGCGAGATCTGGGACGGCTTGTCCGGGCTTCGCAAGAACAATACGGGCTACGACCTCAAGCATCTGTTCGCCGGAGCCGAGGGCACCCTGGGTCTGATCACGGCCGCAACCCTGAAGCTGTTCCCGCAGGTGGCGCGGGCCACCGCATGGATCAGCTGCGCCAGCGCCGAGGATGTGGTCGCTCTGCTGGCGCGGGTCCGCGATCATGCTGGCGACACCGTGACGAGTTTCGAGATGATCCCGGCGCATGCCATCGACATGGTGCGTGCCGACACACCCGATCTGCGCGATCCCAACCCGTCCGACCTGCCCTGGCGGGTGCTCTGCGAGGTGTCCATGGCGCGCGAGGGCCATGCGCGCGAGACGCTGGAAACCGCCCTTGCAGATGCGCTGGACACGGGGCTCGCGCGTGACGCGGTGCTCGCAGAGAGCCTGAGCCAGGCCGCAGACTTCTGGACCATCCGCGAGTCGATCCCCCTGTCGAAGCGCGCCTACGGCACGTCGGTAAACCACGACATCTCCGTGCCGGTCTCGCGCATTCCCGCATTCCTGGAGCGGGCCGCCGCCGCCGTCGCCGAGGTGGCGCCCCAAGCCGAGATCGTGGCCTTCGGTCATGTGGGCGATGGCAACCTGCATTACTCGGCCTGCGAGCCTGCCGGGGTTGCGGCGCCAACCCTGAGCGCGGTCAGCGAGCGCATCACGGAGGTCGTGCATCGCGAGGCGATGGCCCATGGCGGCTCCATCTCGGCAGAGCACGGCGTAGGGCGGCTGAAACGTGACGCGCTGGCGGGTCTTCGTCCTCCGGCGGCAACGGCGGCGATGCAGGCCATCAAGCGGGCGCTGGATCCCCAGAACATCATGAACCCGGGCCGCGTCGTTCCGGATCAGGGCTGATCGACGCGTGCGCCGGCGGCGTCCACCCGCCGGACAGGCCGGTCAACGTGCCTCTGGTCCATCTTCCGGTCGATCAGAGTCCGTGAAGATGCTCTGGCAGATTGTCTTGGGGCCCAGTCTCGACGCGTCCGGGCTCCCCCTCCGCTTGACATCGCCCTAACGTGGCGCGCCCTTGCGCCATCGCGTTAACCAATCGCTAACCAAACGGGATGACCCCTGATGCTGCCCCGGCCAGAATGACCGTGGGCGAGGGGATGAGAGCAATGGTCTTCTACCGCGATCTTCGCAACCGGCGCCTGTTCAACGAGGCGGAGGCGGATTGGGTGTCGCGTCGCCTGCTGGACCTGCGCGCCAGCCTGCGTGAATCGCCGCCTGCCGGCGTCCCCCGCCGCACGCGCGAGAGTTCGATCCTGATCGCGACATGGAACATCCGGGACTTCGACAACAACAAGTTTCGCCACGGACCGCGCCGGCGCGAAAGCCTTCTTTACATCGCGGAGATCATTTCCGCCTTCGATGTGGTCGCGGTTCAGGAGGTCAATGAGGACCTTGAACCCCTTCGTCAGGTGTTGCGCCTGCTGGGAACACATTGGGATTTCATTGCCACCGACGTGACCGAGGGGGCGTCGGGCAACCGCGAGCGCATGGCCTTCATCTACGACACCTCGAAGGTCAGCTTCCGACATGTGGCGGGCGAGATCGTGCTGCCGCGTCACGCCCTGTTGCCGGACGAACGCCAGTTCGCCCGCACGCCCTTCATGGTGTCCTTCCAGGCGGGCTGGTTTCATTTCTCCCTGTGCACCGTGCACATCTATTATGGGTCCGATACCAAGGGCTCTGATGGCTACAAGCGCCGCGTGGCGGAAATCGAACACATCGCACGGGAGATGGCCGACCGTGCGGAGAGTGAGGACGAGAACTACATCCTGCTCGGCGATTTCAACATTCGCGATCGGGCGGACGACACGATGGAGGCCCTGACCAGCGCCGGTTTCGTGCTTCCGCCAGAGCTTTATCCGTCCAACATCCTCGGCGACAAGTATTATGACCAGATCGCCTTCCGGACCCGGCAGAACAGGGTGACGTTCCTGTCGGCGGGGGTCTTCGATTTCACCAGAACACTGTTCACGCCGGACATGTACGACCATTACGCGCCGGTGCTGCCCGAACGCCATCGCGATCTGAAGGCCGATGGGACGCCCAAGAGCCGAAAGGACGACCGGAGTTACTACCGCGAGCGCTGGATGACCTGGCAGATGTCCGATCACCTGCCGCTCTGGGTCGAACTGGCCATCGATTTCTCCGATGAGCACCTTCAGCGCAATCTGCTGACGGAGGCGAAAAACCTTCCGGCCCAGCGCGAACATGGCGAAGTGCCCGAAGACCTGTCGCTCTACCATGGCGATGCGCCGCGTCTGGATGATACGCCAGACACGGTGCCCGGCGAGTCCGAAGGCAAAGTGCGCAAGCGGAAGAAGCCACGGATCGCCCCGCGGGAAAAGACGGGCACGGCTCGGCCTGACACCCCGCTCACGCTGGGCGAGGCGTGGCGGATCTTCTGGTTCGTGGCCACAGGCAAGGCCGAACGTCTCAAGAAGCTGCGAAAGGCGCGCAGGTCCAGGACGACCTCATCCTCCTGAGCCCGTTCGCGGCCCGGTGACCCCGAGACGGTTTGATCCGCGACACGGCGTCCCACGTACCCCCCATATGAAAGGAGGTGCCGAAATGGCCAAGGCTCGCACCCGCGACCAGATCAAGCACCCGACCGACGCCCGCCAGGGTGAACCCGTCCGGGGACTTCCGACCGTGCTGGCAGTGTCCACCCTTGCGGCTGCGCTGGCCGTGGGCACGATCTACGCTCTGTTCGCGTTTTAAAGCGCCTGTGTGTCAGTCCAGAACCGCGTTTTGTCCCGGAACTGGCGCAAGTATCCGTTCGCAATCGGTTCCGATTGCTCCGAACTCGATCGAGGACGTCATTCAGGCGTTCGGAGACGCGACGCGTCAGGCAGCGCTGACCAGATCAAGAACGGCGTCGCCATACTGCGCCACCTTTCGTTCCCCCACGCCTGCGAGTCCCAGAAGCTGGGCCGGGCGGTCCGGACGGGTCCGGGCGATTTCCAGCAGGGTACGGTCGGGAAAGATCACATAGGAGGGCACGCCGCGCGCGACCGCCAGGTCCCGGCGCCATTCGCGCAGGCGCTCGAACAGTTCCCGATCGGCTTTGCTGAGATCCGACGCCAGGTCTGCGGTGGAGGCGCGTCCACGCGCTTCACCTCTGCCGCCGCGTCGTCCGCTGACCGGACTGGTGCGCAGGCGAAGGGTGAGCTCGCCGCGCCACAGGGCGCGCACGGCATCGGCATCGCCCAGTTGCAGCGCGGGCCGCAGGGGCTCGCCGCCCTCGCGCAACAGATCGCGGAACAGCAGGCCATCCAGCACGGCCTGCCAGCCCGAAACCGGGAGGTCGGCGCCGCGGCCATAGGTGCTGAGATCGGTGAGGGTCAGGTCCAACGCGTCCTTCGCCTCGCCACGCAGGTGGCGAACGATCCGTGTGCGTCCCATTCGCTCGCCGGTCCGCCGGACGGCGGCCGTAGCGAGTTGGGCCGCAATGGTGACGTCGGCCCTCTCCGGCCGGTCAGACCGGCATAGATCGCACACCCCGCAGGGCGCAGCATCGGTCTCGCCGAAATAGCGGCGCACCGCCTGGCGTCTGCAGTCGAGCCCGTCGAGAAAGGCAAAGAGCTGGCGGGTCTTTCGGACCTGTACCTGCCGGACCGCGGCCTCGGCCTCGCCTTCATGGGTCCAGTTCAGCGCCCGTCGCAGATCAACCGGACCGTAGAGGCAGATACCTTCTGCCGGAGCGCCGTCGCGCCCGGCGCGGCCGACTTCTTGCCAATAGGCTTCGATCGTCTTTGGGGGGTCGGCATGGATGACGAAACGCACATCGGGCTTGTCGATCCCCATGCCGAACGCGACCGTCGCACACATGACGAGACCGTCTTCCTGCAGGAAGCGCCGTTGGCGCTCGGCCCGGTCGGCGGCTTCCAGCCCCGCATGATAGGCCAGCGCGGGAATACCCCGCTCGACGAGGCTGGCTGCGAGTTGCTCCGTGCCGTCACGGGTGGCCGCATAGACGATGCCGGATTGGCCGGCGCGCGCCTGGACGAGCGCAGCCACACGCGCAGCGCGGTCGCCGGCCTTCGGTTCGGCAGACAGGGTCAAATTCGGGCGGTCGAAGCTTGCCAGGTGCAGTTTCGGGTCGGTGAGGTCGAGCTGACGCAGAATGTCGTGCCGTGTCCGATCATCTGCCGTGGCGGTGAGCGCCAGACGCGGCACGCCCGGGAACAATGCTTTCAGACGGCCCAGCGCCCTGTAGTCCGGGCGGAAATCGTGGCCCCATTGGCTGACGCAATGGGCTTCGTCGATGGCGATCAGCGACAGGTCCACCTCGCGCGCCAGACGCTCGCCGAGCCGTGTGGCCAGCGCTTCCGGTGAGACGTAGAGCATGTCCATCTCGCCGCGGGCGGCGGCGGCGATGGCGTCCTCACGCGCCGCCAGGTCCATCGAGCTGTCCAGGCGTTCCGCTCTGAGCCCCAAATCGCGCAGCGCGTTCACCTGGTCGGCCATCAGCGCGATCAGTGGCGAGACGACAAGCCCGACCCCCGACCGGAGGATCGCCGGGATCTGGAAGCAGAGCGACTTTCCGCCGCCGGTCGGCAGCACCGCCAGCAGGTCGTGACCCGCAAGGGCATCTTCGATCACCGCCGCCTGCAGGCCGCGGAACTCATCGAAGCCATACACCCGCTTGAGAAGCGCGCGGGCGGTGTCGAGGCTGGGTGGGGGCGCGGCGCAGTCCATCGACGGAGGGAAAGCGGAGTCGGGCCGCCCTGAAAAGGGCCAAGCAACCGGGTGTCGGAAGAAACAATTAAATCACAGATTGAGATACGAAGTAAGTAGTCGAAATTTCGATGCGTCGTCATCTGTACGTCATGCAGATTTCGCATGAAACGAGCGAAGCAATATCGGAATTGTCATGAAAACGTCTTCTGTCTTTGCCGGTGCGATCCTGTTTCTCGGCGCCTGTGCCGTCGCGAATGTGGCCACCACGCGCACCACGGACGCCCAGAGTGTGGGCACGTCGGCCGCGACAGCGGTACATGCCCATCCCCATGCCCCGCTCGTGGCCGCGCGCGAGCTGAATTTCCCGGACCTTCCCGACGGGCGGACCGTCCTGGCGGTCGACCTGCACACGCACAGCGTCTTTTCCGACGGCCATGTCTGGCCGACGGTGCGGACCTGGGAGGCGGAGAAGGATGCCCTGGACGCGCTGGCGATCACGGAGCATCTCGAGTATCAGCCCCACAGCGCCGACATTCCCCACCCGGACCGCAACCGGGCCTACCAGATCGCCGTGGAAAGCGCGGCCCGGATGCCCGATGCGCGCCTGTTGATCATTCCCGGCGCCGAGATCACGCGGGGCTTTCCGCCAGGGCATGTGAATGCGGTCTTCATCGAGGATGCCAATCCGCTTCTGACCATACAGTCGCGCAGCGAGGACAACATCACGAATGCGCGCGAAGCGCTGACGCTCGCCCGCGACCAGGGGGCCTTCGTGTTCTGGAACCATCCGGCCTGGCCACGCGACTTCCCCAGCGGTGTCCTCGAGGTTCCCGCCGAGCAGCAGGCGCTTCTCGACGAAGGGTTGATCCGCGGGATCGAGGTGGCCAACGGCCAGTACCTCTCGGAAGAGGCGCTTCAGGTCGCCCTCGACAACGAGCTGACCATCCTCGGCACGTCCGACATTCACGGGCTGATCGACTACGATTACGACCTTGCTGCGGGTGAACACCGCACGGTGACGCTGGTCCTGGCGGAGGAACGCAGTCCCGAGGCGACCCGGAACGCCCTGATGGCCGGCGAGACGGTCGCCCTTTACGACCGGCAGATCGTCGGCCGCCCGGCCCAGATCGAGGCACTGCTGGACGGGGTGCTGTCGCTGGACGTGGGCGATGTGCGGCGCGGCTCGACGGTGCGCTTCGTGACGGTGCGCAACACCGCGCCGATTCCGTTCCTTCTGCGGAATGTGGGTCCGCGCCACTTTTCGAACAGTTCCGACGTCTTCGTGGTCCCCGCCCATGGAGAGATCGAGCTCACCCTGACGGACTCGCCCGATCCCGGCGCAGTGGTGCTGGATCTGGAGGTTCTCAACGCGCTGATCGCGCCACGCACCCACCCGACCTTCCAGCTTGCGCCCTGAGCCGCGTCTTTCCTTACGTCAGGTCGGGACATTGCGCGGTTCGATCCCTATACTCTAGACAAGAGCGTAAGCCGCGATGCAAAGGGAGGCCGACACCATGAAGGATTATCTAAAGTTTTATATCAACGGCGAATGGGTTGATCCCGTGGAGCCGCGCACGCTCGAGGTGGAAAACCCAGCGACGGAAGAACCCTTCGCCCGGATCTCGCTCGGCTCGGCCGCTGACGTCGACAAGGCTGTCGCCGCAGCACGAAAGGCGTTTGAGTCCTTTTCCCAGACATCGGTCGATTACCGTGCAGAGCTCATCGACAAGATCGTCGAGGGGTACAAGGCTCGGCTGGGCGACCTCGCGGAGGTCATTTCCGACGAGATGGGCGCGCCCATGTGGCTGGCGAACGCGGCACAGGCTCCGGCCGGCATGGGGCATTTCGCGAGCATGAGCCAGATCGTGCGCAACTACGCGTTCGAGGAGACCCGTGGCAACACGGTCCTGCGCAAGGAGCCGATCGGGGTCTGCGGCTTCATCACGCCCTGGAACTGGCCGGCAAACCAGATCGCCTGCAAGGTGGCCCCGGCCATCGCGGCTGGCTGTACCATGGTGCTGAAGCCGTCGGAAATCGCGCCGCTGGACGCGATGATCGTGGCGGAGATCCTGCACGACGCCGGTGTTCCCGCCGGCGTGTTCAACCTGGTCAATGGCGACGGGCCGGGCGTGGGCGCCTACATGTCCCAACATCCGGGCATCGACATGATGAGCTTCACCGGGTCGACCCGGGCCGGCGTGCTGGTGTCCCAGGCGGCGGCCCCCACGGTGAAGCGGGTGGCGCTGGAACTCGGTGGCAAGTCGCCCAACATCATTCTTCCGGACGCAGATCTGAAGAAGGCCGTGGGTGGCGGTGTCATCTCGATGATGATGAATTCCGGCCAGTCCTGTAACGCGCCGTCGCGCATGTTCGTGCATCGCGACCAGCGCGATGAGGCGGTCGCAATCGCGAAGGCCACCGCGGAGTCGGTCAAGGTCGCCATGCCCCGCGAGGGCGACCGGGGGTCCATCGGTCCGATCTCCAATGCCCGCCAGTACCAGAAGGTCCAGGATCTGATCCAAACTGGTATCGATGAGGGCGCAACCCTCGTCGCCGGCGGCCCCGGTCGCCCGGAAGGCATGAACAAGGGCTATTTTGCCCGGCCGACGGTCTTTGCCGATGTCACCAATGACATGACCATCGCCCGCGAGGAGATCTTCGGTCCCGTGCTCTGCATGCTGTCCTATGACGACGAGGAGCACGCCCTGCAAATGGCCAATGACACCGAATATGGCCTGTCGGGCTATGTGTCCGGCAGCGATCCGGACAAGGTGCGCCACGTCGCCAACCGAATCCGGGCGGGACAGATTCTCGTCAACGGCGCAGGCCCCGACTTCCAGAACGCGCCCTTCGGCGGCTACAAGCAGTCGGGCAATGGCCGGGAGTGGGGTGTGTTCGGCCTTGACGAATTCCTTGAGATCAAGGGTATGACCGGCTCCATGGCCGGCTAGGGCGTTTCCACGCGAGGCGGGAGCCGTTTCGTGTAAGGAAAATGCCCTAAGAACGAGACTCTGGCGCATCTTGAAGGACTGCGATTGACTTGAGGATGCGCCAGACGTTTTGCGGGATGCGGGTCCGCACCGATTGGGAGACGCCCCTGCGTCCGGGGGGGCGTCCCGTGTTTCTTCGGTCACGTGACCGTTATTACTCTGGCGTTCAGGTCGACCTAGGTAGTGTTGGGACGGGCGAAGGCCCGTGACCAACTGGTGGAGGCGCCCGATGAAGACGACTTATGCTGCACTTGCCCTCGCCCTGCTGACGCTGGGCGCCTGCTCGACGATGACGCCGTATCAGGTCGCTGGTGAGGGTCGATACGGCTACAGCGAGCAGCAGATCGAAGATCGGCGCTGGCGTGTCAGCTTTGCGGGCAACAGTCTGACCGACCGCAAGACCGTGGAAACCTACCTTCTCTACCGGGCGGCCGAGCTGACCTTCCAGGAAGGCTTCCAGCATTTCCGTGTGGTCCAGCGCCAGACCGACGAGGACAGCGACTATATTGCCACGGGGTTCTCGCACGCGCCCTATTATTCCGGCTTTCACTGCAGCTACGCGTTTTACGGTGCCTACGGTCCCTACGGCTATCCCCGCCATCCCCGCGCCTTTGATCCTTTCGGGTACGGCTTCGGCGCACCGGATTATCGCGAGATCGTCCGCTATGAGGCGAGCGCCGAGATCCTCATGGGCCGAGGCGATACGCCGGAGGATGACCCGGCCGTCTTCAACGCCAGTGAAGTACTTGAAAACCTGGCTGGCCAGATCCAGCGACCCGAATCCTAGGCGCCTGCCCCTGCCAGCGATGGCGGATCGCAGGACGGGTGTCACGCGGGTGCTCGAAAGCCCGCGTGAATCCGGCTAGGGTCTGCCGGTCATAGCCAGACCAGGGGGCACCATGTCCGCCGATGAGCCCGGTCCCGCTGGGGACCTGCGCGACCAGCTTTTCGCCCAGTTCCGCAGCGAAGCGGAGAATGAGAACATCGCAAATCTCGGCGCCGGCGACCTGGAAGCGTTGGCGGAGGCGCTCTGGTCCCTCGTCGCGGATGGGCCGGGTGACGGGTCAAGGGTGCGGGTACGGACCGCACTGGGGGCAGGCGGGCGGGCGCTGCAGAGATCGGTTCTGGAGGTCGTCGGGCCAGACATGCCCTTCCTGGTCGATTCGCTGCTGCATGAATGCGCTGCCCATGGATTGGACGTCATCGCCCTGTTCCACCCGATCCTTGGCGATAGGGAGCGGCGGCGTGTCTCGACCATTCAGATCCACCTGCCGCTCCTGTCCGATTCGGAACGCTCGGCGCTGGAGGCGGGTGCGCGCACAACGCTGGCGCAGATTTCCCGAGCCGTGTCCGACCATATCGCCATGCGCGAGGCGATGCAGTCGGAAATCTCCGAACTGGCCGCCCAGCCGCATCTGGACGCGGCCGACCAGTCAGAGGCCGTGGCGTTCCTGAACTGGCTGGTCGACGAGCATTTCGTTTTCCTGGGCAAGCGGACCTATGAGTTTCCCCGCGATGCTGCCGGGAACGTGCTTCCCGAAGAGCCGGACATGGTCGAAGGCTCCAATCTGGGTCTCCTGCGCGACGAAAGCCTCAACGTCCTTGCCCGGACCAGCGAACCGGCCGTGTTGACTCCGGAAATCGGCGCGTTTCTGCAGCGCCCCGATCCGCTGATCATTTCCAAGTCGACGCTGATAAGCCGGGTCCACCGCCGGGTGTTCGCCGACTATGTCGGGATCAAGCATTACGACGAACAGGGCCGGGTGAAGGGCGAGACCCGTTTTCTCGGCCTGTTTACGGCCGAGGCCTATAATGAGCCGGTCCGGGCGATCCCGCTGGTGAGGCAGCGCGTCCAGCGCGTTCTCGAGGCGTCCGGGGCCGTTGCGGGCGGGCACGACGCCAAGGCGCTGACCAATCTCCTGGAAACCTGGCCGCGCGACGAACTGTTCCAGGCCGACAGCGAGACCCTGACCCCGATCCTGCTGGGAGCACTGCACCTGGTGGGGCGCCCTCGCACCCGGCTGTTCCTGCGCCGCGACGAGTTCGACCGCTTCGTGACCGCCATCGTTTACGTTCCGCGGGAGTCCTATGACACGCGCCTGCGCCAGCAGATGACCGCGATCCTCGAGACGGCCTTCGATGGAGAGGTGACCTATTTCGAGCCGCGCTTCGAGGCCACGCCGCTGACGCGGGTTCATTTCAATATCGCATTGAAGCCTGACCATCCCGAACCGGACCCCGACACGCTGGAAGCGCGGATCGCCCGTCAGGCGCGCACATGGGATGAGGCATTCCGATCCCTGGTTGCGTCGGCCAACCTGCCAGAAGCGGTCGCCGAGGGGGCGCTCTGCTTTCGTGGTGCGTTCAATGCCGCCTATCGCGAAGCGTTTACTCCGGAAACCGCGCTCGACGATGTGCGCGCCTTGTCTGCGCTGCGCCCCGAGGCACCGGTCTCGCTGTCGGCCTCGCGGACTGCGGGCGCACCGGAGACCAGCATCGAGGCCAAGATCTATTCCCGCGCCGATGCCATCCCGCTCTCCCAATGCGTGCCGGTGTTCGAGAATATGGGCCTCTTCGTGGAATTCGAGACGGGCTATCCCATACGCCCCGGCCAGAAGCCGTCTGAAGAGGCGCCCGACGTCTACTGGGTCCATGCCCTGTCCATGCACACCAGCGACGGCCGGCCCCTGGACGTGGCCGCGGTGGCGGAGACGTTCGAGGCGGCGTTCGTTGCGGTTTGGGACGGCCGCGCGGAGAATGACGGCTTCAATCGTCTCATCCTGACGGCCGGCGCGACCTGGCGGGAGGCCGCACTGGTGCGGGCCCTTTGCGGGTATCGCAGCCAGTCCGGAATGGATCCGGCCCGACAGACGCAGATCGACGCGCTCAACGCCCATCCCGACCTGGCGTGCCGACTGCTGGCCCTGTTCCATGCCCGCTTCGATCCGTCCCGAGGGGAGGAGCTGACGGCCCGGGCCGCCACGTGCGCCGCGCTGCGCGCAGAGATCGAAACGGGGCTGGAACGGGTCGCCGCCCTGGATGATGACCGTGTGATAAGGCGCCTGGCGGACCTGATCATGGTTCTGCAACGGACCAATTTCTACCAGAAGGGGCCGGACGGCGGCCCGCGGCCGACGATTGCGGTCAAGGTGGCCAGCCGCGAGATCGATCTGTTGCCGGATCCCAAGCCGTTTCGTGAGATCTTCGTGGCCAGTCCGACCGTGGAGGGCGTGCACTGTCGTTTTGCACCGGTCGCGCGCGGCGGCCTGCGCTGGTCGGACCGGCGCGACGACTACCGCACCGAAGTGCTCGGCCTGGTAAAGGCGCAACAGGTGAAGAATGCCGTGATCGTGCCGGCGGGTGCGAAGGGCGGCTTCTTTCCCAAGCAACTTCCCCAGGGTGGTTCGAGGGAAGCGGTCAGGGAAGCGGGAATCGCGGCCTACCGGGATTATGTCACCGCCCTGATCGAGCTGACGGACAATCTGGTGGACGGGCGCGTGGTTCATCCCCGTGACACCGTCGTATGGGACGGTGAGGATCCGTATCTGGTGGTGGCCGCAGACAAGGGCACGGCAACCTTTTCCGATATTGCCAACGAGATCAGCGAGGGGCAGGGATTCTGGCTGGGCGATGCCTTCGCTTCGGGCGGATCGGCGGGTTACGATCACAAGAAGATGGGAATTACCGCCAGGGGGGCCTGGGAAGCGGTAAAGCGTCACTTCCGGGAAATGGGGAAGGACATACAGTCCGAACCGTTCACCGTGATCGGCGTTGGGGACATGTCGGGCGACGTGTTCGGCAACGGGATGTTGCTGTCGCGCAAGATCAGGCTGCTGGCGGCGTTCAACCACCTGCACATCTTTATCGACCCCGACCCCCAGGATCCCGATCGCACCTGGGAGGAGCGCAAGCGCCTGTTCGACCTGCCCCGCTCGAGCTGGGCCGATTATGACACCTCTCTTATCTCCAAGGGGGGCGGCGTCTTCGAACGTGCGGCAAAATCGATCCAGCTCAGCGAGGAAATCAAGGCCATGACGGGCCTGGCGCGCGATCATGTCACCCCCGGCGAGCTGATCCATGCCCTGCTTCGGGCGCAGGCGGAACTGCTCTGGTTCGGCGGGATTGGCACCTATGTGAAGGCGCCTCACGAGACCAATGCCGATGTCGGAGACCGAACCAATGATGGCATCCGGGTGGATGCCGACCAGCTTCACTGCCAGGTCATCGGGGAGGGCGCCAATCTCGGCATGACCCAGGCCTCGCGGGTCGCCTTTGCGCTGAGGGGCGGTCGCGTGAACTCTGACGCCATCGACAATTCGGCCGGCGTCGACAGCTCCGACCACGAGGTCAACATCAAGATCCTGACGGCAGAGGCGATGCGCCGGGGGGATCTGAGCCAGGGTGAGCGCAATCCGCTGCTGGCACGGATGACGGAGGATGTGGCCCGCAAGGTCCTTGCTCACAACTATGCCCAGACCGGGACCCTGACGCTGGCGCGGGCCTCTGCCGGCAATGACCACAACGCCCATGAGCGGCTCATGGTCTATCTGGAGGCGCGCGGCGTTCTCGACCGTGAGATTGAGGGGCTTCCCGATACCGCCGAGATGGACCGTCGTCACGAGACGGGAGCCCCTCTGACGCGGCCGGAACTTGCGGTACTGCTGGCCTGGTCGAAGATCACCCTGTTCGAGGATCTGGTCGACAGCACGCTTCCCGACGATCCGGCCTTCGCCTCCACGCTGGAGGCCTACTTTCCGGCGGCGCTGGCGGCCTATCCAGATGCGATGCAGGCGCACCGGCTGCGGCGGGAGATCATTGCCACCGTGATCGCGAACCGGCTGCTCGACACCGGCGGTCCTGCCTTTCTGCAACGGTTGCGGGAAGCCACCGGCGCCGGCAATGCCGACATAGCGCGCGGCTTCGAGATCGCTCAGGTCGTGCTCAGCCTGAGCGAATTCGAGGCAGAGGTCGCCGCACTCGACTTAAAGGTCAGCGCCGAACGCCAGACGGAGTTGCGCGCGGAGATGGCGACCGCGCTGGCCCGGGCGACCGAATGGTTCACGGCCCACGACACACAGTCGCCGGTCGGCGACGTGATCGAGCGGTTTCAGGCGCCGCTCGACACGTTCAAGGCCACCCTGCGCGCGACCGCATCGGACTATGTCGGTGCCCGTATCGAGCGCCATGCCCGCGCCCTCATACGCGCCCGCGTGCCCGAGAGCCTTGCGCGCTGGGCTGCGGCGGTCGGCTGCTTCGCCCGCGGACTGCCTCTGGTGCCGCTGGCGGCGCGCATCGGACGGCCCATGGAGGACGTCGCGGCCACCTTCTACAGGATCGGCGACGCGCTGCGTATCGATCGGCTGCGCGACACCGCGGAGGAGGCGCTCACGGGGATCGCCTTCTGGGACCGCGTGGCGACGCGCCGCCAGATCGATGACCTGGTGGCGCTGCAGGCCGGCGTGACCCTGGAGGCGCTCGAGGCGGGGGGCGCGGATGCCTGGCTGGAGCCGCGCGAGGCCCGGCGGGAAGACCTGCTGGAGCTGCTCAGAGAGATTGGCGGTAGCCAGAACTGGACCTTCGCCAAGTTCGCGCTGTCGGCCGACGCCCTGCGCCGGTTCATGACGGCGGAGGTCTGAGCCGTCTTGCCAGATCGGCCCGCTCGCAGCACCCTGCGCGAAGGGATTGGCTGATCGCAGGGTCGAAGCAGACGGATCCGTTTGTGAAGGGCGGCTTGCAGGCTTTTTCCGGCGAAATTGGAACCGGTTCGCATCAAGAACATGCGCATGGCGGATCGGGACGGGCGCGGGGAGGGCGCGAGACATGAAAACCCTGTTGCGGATCGGTGTCGGAGTTGTGGCCCTCGCGGTCGTGCTGGTCATCGTCGTGGTCGTGCGGACGCTGAATTATGGTCCCCAGGACCAGGCGTCCGCATCCATCGACCTGCCGGACCCGCCCGAGATCGACGCCCTAACGGCAGCCGAACGCCTGGGTGAGGCAATCCGTCTGCGGACGATCACCGTAGCGCCCGGCGATCCTCGTCCAGGCCAGGAAGGTCCCTGGCTCGAGCTGCACGACTGGCTCGAGGCGACCTATCCGGCAGCCCATGGGGCGATGATCCGGGAACGGGTCGGCGAGACATTGACCCTGCTGTATACCTGGCCGGGAAGCGATCAGACCCTCGATCCGCTCCTGTTGATGGCCCACCAGGACGTGGTGCCTGTCAATATCGGGACGGAGGATGACTGGACCGCCCCTCCCTTCTCCGGAGAGATCGTGGACGGCTACGTCTTCGGGCGCGGGGCGATCGACGACAAGGGCTCGCTGGTTGCGCTGATGGAGGCGGCCGAGGCCCTTGCCCAGGACGGGTTCCAGCCGCGGCGCACCGTGCATTTCCTGTTCGGCCATGACGAGGAGGTGTCCGGGTCCGGCGCGGCCGCCGGGGTGCAGCTTCTGAAGTCGCGCGGGGTGCGTCCCGTCATGGCGCTGGACGAAGGCTTCATGATCGTCTCGCCATCGCCGCTGACCGGGAAGCCGATGGGCTTCATCGGCGTGGCCGAGAAGGGCTATGTCACCTACGAGATCACCGCCCATGCCGAGGGCGGCCATTCCTCCACGCCGCCTCGCAATTCCGCCGCCGTTCGTCTGGGGCGAGCCCTGGTGGCGCTGGATGAGAACCAGATGCCGGCCGATTTCTCGCAACCGCCTGTCAGCGACCTGTTCCGGGCTGTCGCCGAGGACCTGCCCTTCACGTCCCGCATGGCCTTCGCGAATCTCTGGCTGTTCGGCGGCATGGTGGAGGCGCAGATGTCGGCCATTCCGGCCGCCAATGCGATGATCCGCACGACCACGGCGCCGACCATGCTGATGGGCTCGGCCAAGGAGAACGTACTCGCCCAGAGGGCGCAGGCCGTCGTCAACTTCCGGATCCATCCCAACGACACCGAGGCTGAGGTTCTGGCCCACATCCAGGCCGTGACGGCCGACATACCGGACCTCTCCATCGAGGTGGGGCGCACCGGCATCCGGGGCGAGGGTGCCTCTCCGGTATCGCCGACGGACAACAAGGCATATGCGGTGCTGGCTGCGGTCGCCCGCGCCGCCGGCGACGGCGCGCCGGCTGCACCGGGCCTGGTGCTCGGCGCCACCGACGGGCGTTACGCCACGGCGATCACGGACGCTGTGTATCGGTTCGCGCCGGCCGTGATGAGCCCGGAAGAACTGACCGGGTTCCACGGAACCAATGAACGCACCGCTGTCGAGAACATGGCCCGCATGGCCGAAGGTTACGCCCGCATCATCCTCGCCATGGACAACGGCGACAGCCTGGATCCGGACTGAGCGGATGGGGTAGATCAGTCCCCCGGGCCGTCTCTGGGCGGATCGGCTTCAGCCGTGGGCGGTGTCATGTCGCTCGTCCAGCTGTCGGTCTGGGCCTTCCGGGTCGCAGTTTCGGTGTCCGCCCGGACCTTGGCCTCCTCGCGCGCGCGCAATTCGTCGGCGAAGGCGCTGGCAAAGATCCCCGCCGGCAGCGCCACAACGCCAATCCCGGCAAGTGCGATCACGGCGCCCGCGATCCGACCCATGGTGGTCACCGGGTAGACGTCGCCATAGCCGACGGTCGTCAGCGTCGCCACCGCCCACCAGATCGCCCTGGGGATCGAGGCGAATTCCGGTCGACCCTCGCCCAGGCCCTCGATGATATAGAGAAGTACAGCGGAGACATAGACCAGCGCCAGGGCGACCGCGAGCGTGGTGAGAAGCTGGCTGCCGGCGCGACGCAGGGCCGCGACCAGTATGTCGAAGGCCGGAACGAACCGGGCGATCTTGCTGAGCCGCAGCAAGCGCAGGACGCGAAGCACGATCAGGGTCTGCTCACCGTCCTGTGCGATGAACAGAACCCATAAGAGTTCGGGCAGGAAGGCGATGAGATCTGCCACGGCGTAGGGCGTGAGCATGTAGCCGAATCGTCCGCGAAACCCGCGATAGGCGGGGTCTTCCCCTGCGATCCAGAGGCGCAGGACATACTCGATCGCGAAGACGGCGAGGATCGCACCATTGAAGACCTGGATGGCGCTCCGCCAGCCGGATGACAGCGTCGGCTCGGTTTCCAGCGCAAGCGCCACGAAGCTCGCAAGCACCAGCCCGACGATGAAGGCATTGCTGCGTGACAGGCCGGATGTGTCGCGAGCCTGGGGCTCCAGTTCCAGATAGACGCGCTGTCGCAGCGTCGGGCGCGCCGGATCGCCAGCCGGACGGGGGCGGTGTCCGGGCGGCGGATCGACTTCAGTCATCGTGCCTCACCCCCTCCTTGCCGCAGAGACCCGTCCTGCCCCAAGGGGTGCCCCGGCGCATTCCGAAGCGAACTGGCAACCTGTCCGCATTCAGAAAATGCTCCAAGGCAATCGTCTCGCGCATCTGCACCGGGTCTGATCGACCGGAAGATCCGCTAGCCCCGCAGCGTCGCGCCGGTCCCCTTGGCAACGGCCTTCACGACGGAGTCCATAACCGCGTCGATATCCTTGTCGGTCAAGGCCTTTCCACGCGGCGAAAGGGTGAGTTCCAGCGCGATCGATTTCTGACCTGCGGCAATGCCCTCGCCCTGGTAGACATCGAACACGTCCACATGGCTGATCAGCGTCTTGTCGGCGGTGCGTGCGAGCCGGACGAGGTCTCCGGCGGGCACCGTCTCGTCGACCAGGAACGCCAGGTCCCGATGGACCGGCGTCTGGTCGCTCACGTCCAGGACGGCCCGGGTCTTGCCGGCCTTGGCCCTGACCTTTGGCTGGGGCAGCACGGCCAGGTCGAGCTCGAAGGCGTAGACCGGCTCCGACACATCCAGCGCCCGGAGCGTTCGCGGATGCAGGGCGCCGAACGCGGCAACAACCGTCTTGGGACCCAGTTTCAGGGTCGCAGCCTGCCCTGGATGCCAATGGTCACCTTCAGGCGCACCGATCTGGAACCGCTCCGAAGGATGGCCCAGCGCCAAGAGGACCGCCAGGAGGTCAGCCTTCGCCGCAAAGGAATCATAAGTGCCGGCCGGCCCACTCCAGTGGCGCAGCGTGTGTGGCCGGACCAGGCCCGCGATCACGGTGTGCTGACCCGTGGGCGTGTCGTCCAGATAAATCGGACCGGCCTCGAACAGCCGCACTGTGCGCTCGCCGCGATCGGCCGCCCGTTGGGCAGCCCGGGCCAGGTTGGGCAGGATCGAGGGCCGCATCTGATCGAGGTCGCTGGCCACGGGATTGGCCACGCGCAGCTCCGGCGCGCCGCCGCCGAACGCCTCCGCCTCCGCGCGCGACATGAAGCTCCAGGTGACCGTCTCGAGGAAACCGCGCGCCGCCATCACCCGGCGGGCCCGGCGCACCTGATCCTGCGCGGGGCTGAGTATGGCGCGAATCCCGCCGTCCGGAGCCGGAAGCGAAGTGACTGGCAGACGGTCATAGCCTGCCAGCCGGGCGATCTCCTCCACCAGGTCTGCGGACTGTTCGATATCGAAGCGCCAGCTTGGCACGCCCAGATACCAGGCGTCACCCGCATCTTCGATGGCAAAGCCCAGATCCTTCAGCATCCGCTTCATATCGGCGGGTTTCACTTTCAGTCCTGTCAGACGGGCCACGTCGGCCGGCTTGAAGGTCACATTGCGAGGCGTTGCGTCCGCCAGGCCGGCCAGCTTGGGCTGTGTCGGCGTACCGCCCCCATGGGCCAGGATCAGTTCGGTCGCCAGGGCCAGTCCATCCAGGCAGCTGGCCGGGTCGACGCCGCGTTCGAACCGGTAGCGGGCGTCGGATACGATGCCGGTGGTCCGTCCTGTCCGGGCGATGCGCAGGGGGTCGAACCAGGCGCTCTCCAGGAAGACGTCCACGGTCTGCTCGCTGACGGCCGTACGCGTTCCGCCCATGATCCCGCCAAGGCCCACCGGACCGAGCCCGTCGGCGATGACACACATGTCCGGCGTGAGGGCATAGGTCCGACCGTCGATGGCCTCCAGCATTTCACCCTCACGGGCCAGGCGGGCCGTCACCTCGCCCTCCAGCTTCGCGGCATCATAGGCATGCAGAGGGCGCGCGCGGTCCAGCGAGACGTAGTTTGTCACGTCGACCAGAAGGGAGCGCGGCGTGATGCCGACCGCTTCGAGGCGCCGTCGCATCCAGTCGGGGGATGGGCCATTGCGCACGCCCCGGATCAGCACGCCGGCAAAGATCGGGCAGGCGCCGCTATCATCCAGCCGGATCTCGATCGGGCAGTCGCCCTGGCCGGGGATCGGCTTGATATCGCGCGGAACGAACCGGCCTGCGCCCGTGGCAGCCAGGTCGCGGGCGATCCCCACCACGCCGAGCCAGTCCGGACGGTTGGGGGTCACCTCGAAGTCGACCACCGGATCGTTCACCCCCAGCGCATCGGCGGCAGCCTGGCCGAGGGGGAGGCTGTCGGGCAGATCCGCAATGCCCTCACTGTCCTCGCCAAGCCCAAGCTCGTTGAGCGAGCACAACATCCCATGGCTTTCGACGCCCTTGATCTTGCGGGGCTTCTTGTCGAGCGCAAGGTCCAGCCCGGGGATGTACGTACCCAGAGGCGCATAGATTGCGGTCATGCCGGGGCGGGCATTGGGGGCCCCGCACAGGATCTGCAGCGTACCGTCCACGGTGTCCACGGTGCACACGCGAACCTTCGTGATCTCCGGATCGGGGTGCGGCTCCACGGCCTTGACCTTGGCGACCGTAAAGGCCGCGAGGCGGTCGGCGGGGTTGTCGATCGCCTCGACCTCGAGCCCGGCCTGCAGCATCAGGGCGTCGAGGTCTGCGATGGATTTCCGCGTGGCAAGGTGATCCGATAACCAGGAGAGGGTGAACTTCATCAGCTGAGCCCTCCCGACACGCTGGGGCTGAACCAGGGTGAGAAGCCATAATGTCGGGTCCAGGAGGGGTCGGCCTCGAAATAGGGTCGCAAGTCCGGCATTCCGTATTTCAGCATGGCGAGACGGTCGACGCCGAGGCCGAAGGCGAAGCCCTGATAGCGCTCTGGATCGATCCCGCAGTTCGCCAGCACCTTGGGGTGGACCATCCCGCAGCCCAGGATTTCCAGCCAGTCCTCACCCTTGCCAACCTCCACCACTCCGCCGGAGCGGTCACATTTCACGTCCATCTCGGCTGAGGGTTCGGTAAACGGGAAGAAGTGCGGTCGGAACCGGGCCTCAACGGTGTCAACCTCGAAGAAGGCTTTCACGAAGTCCACGAGGCATCCTTTCAGGTGGCCCATATGAATGCCTTCCTCGATCACCAGCCCCTCGACCTGGTGGAACATGGGCGTATGGGTCGCGTCCCAATCGTTGCGGTAGACGCGGCCAGGCGCGATGATCCGGATCGGCGGCTGGCTGGAGGTCATGGTGCGGATCTGCACCGGTGACGTGTGGGTCCGCAGCACCTTCTGCATTCCGTCGGAGTCGGGCGCCATGAAGAAGGTGTCGTGGGTTTCCCGGGCAGGATGGCCTTCGGGGAAATTCAGGGCGGTGAAGTTGTGCCAGTCATCCTCGATGTCCGGCCCCTCGGCCACGGCAAACCCCATGTCTCCAAAGATCGCCGCCAGCTCCTCGAACACCTGCATGACGGGATGCAGGGCGCCTTCGGGTTCGGGACGGGGTGTAAGGGAAAGGTCGAGGGTTTCCGAGGCGATCCGGGCGTCGAGCTCGGCGTCCTCCAGCGCGGCGCGGCGCGTCTCGATGGCTTCGGTGAGGCGGGTCTTAAGCGCGTTGAGCTTCGGCCCCATCGCCTGACGCTCATCCGGGCTCATCTGGCCCAGCGTCTTCATAAGGGCCGAAACCCGGCCCTTCTTGCCGAGCTCGGCCACGCGCACCGCGTCCAGGTCCGCCAGGGTCTGGGCGGCGGCGACAGCGTCCAGCGCCTCGGCTTCGATGGTATCGATATCGGACATGGCGGGTCCCGCTGGTCTGAAAACACGCAACGGGGCCGTCCGCCCCGCCGCAGGGGTCGGCATAGTGGAGAAGGCGGCGGTGTAAAGCCCGGACCGGGCGTCGGTCCTAGGCGAGGGCGCCCTTGGCCTTCTCCACCAGGGTCCGGAAAGCGTCGGGCTCCCGCACGGCCAGGTCGGCCATGACCTTTCGGTCGACCTCTATGCCGGCCTTGTTGAGACCGTCGATGAAGCGCGAATAGGTCAGCTCGTCGTCATGCAGGCGGACAGCGGCGTTGATCCGCTGGATCCAGAGCGAGCGGAACGTCCGCTTTTTGACCTTGCGGCCGACATAGGCGTACTCGCCGGCTTTCCAGACGGCGGCATTGGCGGTGCGGAAGGTGTTCTTCCGGCGGCCATAATAGCCCTTGGCCGCCTTCAGGATCTTCTTGTGGCGGGCGTGGGCGGGTACCTTGGCACGGGAACGGGGCATGGGAGGCTTCCTCCTCGAAGGGTCAGATCACGATGGGACGACAGGCCGCGCGGCGCGTGTCGGCGCCATGCGGGGCCAGGCCAGGCCTAGTCGAGGCCGTAAGGCAGGTAGGCCTTGATACGGGCCACATCCGCCTTCGCGTTCACCTCGGTGCCGCGGTTCTGCCGGATGTACTTGCCATTGTGGCTGATCAACCGGTGGCGCTTGCCGGCCACGCCATGCTTCAGCTTGCCCGTGGCGGTGATCTTGAACCGCTTCGCGGCGGCTTTCTTGGTCTTCATCTTCGGCATTTCATCTCTCCTGGGGACGCTGGGCGCACGGCCGGTCCACGTGTCTTGCGATGGGTGTTTGAGTGGCGAGGCATGCCGTTTCGCCCCGGACACTCGGAAGCGCGGTGTATGACGGAACCGCGCCGCGAAATCAAGGCGTCGGTCGCCCGCGAGCCCGTTGACAGGTCGGTCACGGCCCGGTCACCTCGCGCTTGGACCGGACGGGGGAGTACCATGGCGCTCAACTGGGAGGTCTTCACCCGGCAGTCGACGCCGGACATCCAGATCCACTGGGCAACCGCGACGCTTGCCTTCCTGATAGGTCTGGTTCTGTTCGCGCGGGCCAAGGGCACACGGACGCATATCGCGCTCGGCAGTGCCTATTGCGGGCTGATGCTGGTGACGAGCCTTGCGGCGTTTTTCATCCGCCACGAGCCCGTCTCAGGCTGGGCCTGGCTCAGTCCGAAGGGCATGAGCCCGATCCATCTCTTCATCCCGCTGACGCTGTTCGGCATCCTGGGCGGGCTTCATGGCATCCTGGTCAGGCGTAGCCGGCATGCCCACAAATGGCCCATGATCTCCAGCTTTGCCGGCGCGCTGGTGATCGCGGGCGCGTTCACGTTCATTCCGGGTCGCCGGGTGCATCGGTTCTTCTTTGGCGGGGAGACCGATCTCGCGGCGCTGTGCTGCCTCGCAGTCTGATGCCGGAAGGATCGCGACACCCCCCGTTGCAGACGACACGCAGGCGGGCCTTGCGCGCTTGTCCGTCCCGCTGGACCTCCCCCGCCTGCCTCTGATTGGCTTGGAGCCGCGCTAGCGCATCTTCAAGTCAATCAGAGTCAGTGAAGATGCGCTATGGTCTTGTTTTTGAGCATTTTCTTAACGCGAACCGGTACCCACTTCGCTCGAAAATGCGCTAGCGCGGCGCCATCACCATCGTCATCTGCCGGCCTTCGAGCTTCGGCTCGTGCTCGACCTTGGCGACTTCCGCAAAATCGTCCTTCACCCTCTGGAGCAGCTGCATGCCCAGTTCCTGGTGCGCCATTTCGCGACCGCGGAATCTCAGGGTCACCTTGACCTTGTCACCCTCGTCGAAGAAGCGGTGCATCGACTTTGTTTTGACCTCGTAGTCGTGCTTGTCGATGTTCGGCCGCATCTTGATCTCCTTGAGATCGGACTGCCTCTGCTTCTTGCGGGCGGCGGCCTTCTTCTTCTGCTCCTCGAACTTCAGCTTGCCATAGTCGAGGATCTTGCAGACCGGCGTGTCCTGGTTCTGTGAGACTTCAACCAGATCGAGTCCGGCTTCGCTGGCAGCGTCCAGCGCGGCGCTGAGCGGCATGATGCCCTGCTTCTCGCCATTCTCGTCGATGAGCAGAACCTTCTGCGCGCGAATGTCGCCATTCATGCGCGGGCCATCGTTTTTCTTTTGCGGCGGGGCCGCATGGGGTCTGCGAGCTATGACGGGTCTCCTTGTGTCGCTTCGAGTCGTCTGCAGTATATGCCGTCAAGCCGCGCGTTCATCAAGCAGGGCCGCGCTCTGGAAGGCGGCCAAGCGCGAGGATCGACGACCAGACGGTGTCGACGTCGACATCCTCCAGACTGTCGCCATGCACGACGATCACCGTCGCGCCACGGGGGGCGGCCTTGTTCGGGTCGCTCTCGCTGGTGGCGAAGAGCGCGATCCCCGGGGCGCCGGCCAGGGTGGACATGTGCATCGGCCCCGTGTCGTTGCCGACTACGAAGCGCGCGCGCTCTGCCAGGGCCACGATCTGGAACAGGTCGGTTCGGGTGGCGAGGTTCACCACCCTCGGTTCCGCCTTGACGATGTCCTGGGCGATCTGGCCCTCGGCTGTGCCACCGATGATGACCGGCTGAACCCCTGCATCGGCGATGCGCGCCGCCAGCGCGCCATAGCGCTCCGCCGGCCAGCGCTTCGCGGCGCGGTGGGCGGAGGCGCCGGGGATCAGGAGCATGTAGGGCTCCTCGAGCCGGAAATAGGCCGGCTGCAGGCTTGGCCGGTCGCCGAGGTTTCGCCGGACCCAGCTCAGATCCGGCATCGGTTTGGTAAGGGCGTTCCAGCCTTCAGGCGGGCCAACGCCGGCATACGTCAACTGATCGGCCAGCCGGTCGATGGGATGCATGTGCGCCCGATCCGGATTGTCATGGGCAAGTTGCGCGCGGGGCGCGTGCCCGGACCAGAGCGGTGTGCGGCGCCCGAAGGCGTTCAGCGCCTTGAAGTAGTTGGCAGTGCGGTTCGACGTCTGAAAATCGTAGATGATGTCGTAGCGGGCCTTGCGCAGGCGGGCGATCAGGTCGCGCGTTGCCGTGACACCCTTCGGACGGCCATCGGTTTCCACCGCATCGACATAGGGACACAGGGTCGCGAAATCCTTGAAGACAGGCGTTGTCAGCAAGGTGATCCGAGCGGAGGGGTGATGGGCGCGCACCGCCTTCATCGCGCCCAGCGCCATGACGAAATCGCCGAGTGCGCTCAGCTTGATCACCAGAACGTTCCGCGCCGCGTCGCCGGGGTTCAGGCGCCGCCGCTTTTCGAGGTCGCTCATGCCGTCTTGCGCTCCTCTTGCGACAACAGGTGACTATAGACGGCGAGCGTGGCTGCCTGAAGGCTCTGTGTCGTGAACCGGGACAGCACGTGGGCACGTCCTGCGGCGCCCATCTCCGCGCGCGTCCGGGCCGGCAGCGAGATCAGACGGGCGAGCGTATCGGCCAGGGCCTGTTCATCGCCCGGCGGAACCAGGTGCCCGGTCACGCCGTCGACGACGGTTTCCAGGGCACCGCCATGGCCGCTGGCGACGACCGGGCAGGCCATGGCGCTGGCTTCCGGAGCGGTTCGACCGAAGGCTTCCGGGCGCGTGGAGGGAGCGAGGACAAGGTCCGCGGCGGCCAGGAGACGGGGCAGATCGGCCCGGTGCGGTTCGAGCCTGACCTGGTCCCCGAGACCGGACGCCGCAATGTCCGTCAACAGGGTTTCGCGATACGATTCGCGTCCCTGGGCATCGCCAATGAGAACGAGACGACACCGCGCACGAAGGGGCAGGGGCAGCCGGGCCAGAGCCGCGATCGCCACACGCTGGCCCTTCCATTCGGTCAGGCGTCCCGGAAGCAGGATCAGGATCTCACCGTCTTCCGTGTCAGGGCTGGCGCCTTCGCGCGTGAGGCCGAACTCCCGACGCACCTGCGCGCGCTCGACGGCGCCGAAACGGTCGGGATCGAACACGCGCGGGTCGACCCCCCTGGGGATCGTCACCAGGCGCGAGTCCGGTACCCGGTGAACCTCCCGCACATGGTTGGCAATCCATTCGGAGTTCGCAATGGTCACGTCACCGCGTGCCATGACCGAATTGTAGAACCGCTTGGGCGCCGAGCCCCCCGAATAGGCCCCGTGATAGGTCGTCACGAACGGAATTCCCAGATGCCGGGCTGCCAGAAGCGCACTCCAGCCGGGCGCACGCGAACGGGCATGGATCAGGTCCACATTCTCCTGGCGGGCGAGCGCAATCAGCGCCTGGCGGTTGCGCAACAGTGCCCAGGGCGTCTTGGCCTTCAACGGCAACAGGACATGGGTGCCGCCCAGCCGCTCGAGGGCAGGCTCCAACTGTCCGCCCTCGCTTGCGACGAGGGCCCGGGCGCCGGCCGCGCGCAGCGCCTCGGTCACTTCCAGCACGGTCCGTTCTGCTCCACCGGCGCTAAGCTCCGGGATCACCTGCAGCACGGTGGCGCCTGACAGGTCGGGCAGGGGGCGAGCCCTGGCAGGGGACGAGGAGGCGGGCGGCGTCGTCATCTCGCTCGCTTGCCACGCCTTGCCGTCGCCATAAAGCCCGACGCGTCGCGCCCAACCGCTGGCTGTGGGGGCAGGTGACGCCCCCGGTGCAATCGGCTAAGCCCCGGGCATGACATCGCCTCGCACCTCGCCCGATCCCGCCGCGCCCTTCGATGCCGATCGCCAGCACTGGATCCGCGTCCGTGTCTATTATGAGGACACCGACTTCACGGGTCTGGTCTATCACGCGAATTACCTGCGGTTCTTCGAGCGGGGTCGGTCGGACTTCCTGCGTGACGCGGGTGTCTCCCACACGACGCTTCTCAATCGCCCGGATCCGGCAGCCTTCACGATCATACGTGCAGAGGTCGACTACAGAAAGGGCGCGCGCGTCGATGACGACCTGCAGATCGCCACGCGCTATCTCGGCACCGATGGTGCGAAGGTGCTGTTCGAACAGAGCTGCTGGCGTGACGGTGACCTGATTGCGGAGGCGCGGATCGTTGCCGTGACGATCCATGCCGACGGGCGCCCGCGGCGTCCGATTCCCGAGATTACACGGGACTTGGCGGCGTATATCTGGGCCGGATCGCGCAGCGCGACCTAGGTCCCGCACCTCCAGTTGCCAACCGTGCCAGGGTGCTGGACGGCGGGCTGCGCAAATCTGCCGCCGCTGCCCCGTTTTCGTCAGATTTGGTGCGGATGAACGGGCGCTGTATGTCGCGGTCTGCTGGACCTCGGTCGATGTGGGGTGCCCACCGAC
Source organism: uncultured Hyphomonadaceae bacterium (assembly GCA_964492485.1). Lineage (GTDB taxonomy): Bacteria > Pseudomonadota > Alphaproteobacteria > Caulobacterales > Hyphomonadaceae > UBA5336. Next base: position 39,331 of record CAZBKM010000011.1, read on the forward strand.
CGCATGGACGCAGCGGGACACTCAGGTTCGAAGGGATACCAGATGCTTTCAATCCTCCAGGTGACCAGCCAGTCCGTCGGAGAAGCCACAGGGGGCGAGGGACTCTCGATCGTCTCGCTGCTTCTGGCTGCAGATCCCATCGTCAAGGCGGTTCTGGTGATCCTGCTCCTCGCCAGCGTCTGGTCATGGGCGATCATCCTTGAGAAGACCTTCACGCTTGGAGGCGCACGCCGCAAGGCGCGCCAGTTCGAGGAGCGGTTCTGGTCGGGACAGGTCGACGATGTCGATGCCCGCCCCGGTGCCGGAATCGATCCGGCCGGACGCGTCTTCGCCGCGATCGCCCGCGATTGGAACGACCTGCGCAAGGGCCAACTGCCCCCGGGTGGTCACGCCGCCATGATCGGGCGGGCCGAGCGCAGCCTCAAGGCGCAGATCGACCGCGAGGTGGGCCGCCAGACCAGCGGCCTCGGCGTTCTGGCCACGGTGGGCTCGTCCTCGCCCTTCATCGGCCTGTTCGGCACCGTCTGGGGAATCATGAACGCCTTCCTGAACATCTCCGAGAAGCAGGACACGAGCCTTGCCACCGTGGCGGGTCCGATCGCCGAGGCGCTGTTTGCCACGGGGCTAGGCCTCGTGGCCGCCATTCCCGCGGTGATCTTCTACAACAAGTTCTCGACCGACCTGAACCGGCTGGCCGACCAGCTCGACACGTTTGCCCAGGACGTCCTGGTGCGGCTGTCGCGCCGTGCCAGCGAAACCGGCGTGGAGCGCTGAGCCATGGCGATGATGATGGGATCGGGAGGCGGCGCGCGAGGCCGTCGCGCCTTGAATGCGGAGATCAACGTCACCCCCTTTGTCGACGTGATGCTGGTTCTGCTGATCGTGTTCATGATCACGGCGCCGCTGCTGGTACGGGGAGAGGAGGTCTCCCTGCCCAAGACGAGTTCCGACGCCCTTCCGGCCGCCACCGAGCAGCCGCTCTCCGTCACGATCGACGCCGGCGGACGCATCTTCATCCAGAACACGGAGATCCCGATCGAGGGACTGGTCGAAAAGTTGAATGCGATCACCGGGGAAGGCTATGAGGAGCTGATCTATGTCCGCGCCGATGAAGCCGCGAGCCACGGCCAGGTCATGGACGTGACCGCCCGTGTGCGCCAGGCCGGTTACACCCGCATCGCCTTCGTCACAGACCCCCGGGGACCGGCGGAGCGCTGATGCTGCGAGGGCTTTCCGCCTCCCTGGCCCTGCACGGCGCGGTCGTGGCGGCAGGTTATGTCGCCTGGCCCTATGTCGCCGAGCCGATCCAGTCGGAGGTGGCGATCCGCATCGAACTCGTCGAGCTGGGGACCGAGACCAGTGTCGCGCCGCGCATCGAGCGCGATCCCGAGGCCGCCGACCCGGAAGACGATCCGCCTCCGCCGGAACTGGACGCGTATCTCGACGATCTGGAAGAGGTGCCCGAGCCGCCTGAGGACGTGCCGCCGGAGGCGCCCGAGCCGGACCCCCAGCCGCAGGAGGCGGCGCCACCGGAGCAGACCGCGCCCGAAGAGGTGGCGCCGCTGCCGGAGGATACGCCCGAAGAGGCGCCCGAACCCGAGCCGGAACCCGAGCCCGAGCCCGAGCCGGCACCCGAGCCTGTGCGCCGGGAACCGGAGCGCGACCCGCTCGAGGATGTCCTGGGAGAGGCCTCGAACCTCTTCGACCGCACACCGCGCGACCCGCGCAGGCAGCCGCCGCCGCGCCCCCCCGAAGACCAGAATCTGGTCGACGAGCCTGCACCCTCAGAGGGGCGGCGCGGTGCAGGCGACCGCACGGGCAATACCCAGACGGTCGTCAACATGATCGAGTCGCAGCTCATGATCTGTTGGGACGACGTTGCCGACCTGCCCAATCCCGAGCGGCTGAACGTCACGATCCGGCTGACCCTGGCGCGCGATGGGACACTGAAGCGCGATGCGCAGCTGGTGTCGCCGCCGCGTGCGCCCATCGGCGACCGTCCGATGCAGGTCGCCATCGAGCGGGCCCTGCGCGCGGCGCGCAAATGCGCGCCGTACCGTCTGCCGGAACAGGCCTTGGACTATTACGAAGACTGGGACGATGTCACACTGAACATCGGGCCCGCCTACAAGTGAGACATGCCTTGCGCCCTGACCCGAGAAGAGGATTCGCGCCCATGCTGAAACATCTCGTCACCGCAACCCTGCTTGCCCTTGCCGCGGTCGGCCTTTCCCTGCCTGCGCACTCGCAGATCACCGTCAATGTCGGCGAGGGGACCGCTGACCCGTTGCCGATCGCCGTACCGGAGTTCAATGTCGACGATCCCGAGGTGGCGGAGATCGCGCGCGACATCGTGCGCGTGGTGCGCGCCGACCTCGACCGCACCGGCCTGTTCGAGCTCAAGAACCCGGCAGCCTTCATCCAGACCGATCTGGACATCGGCGCGGAGCCGCGCTTCGCGGACTGGAAGATCATCCAGACCGATGCGCTTGTGGTCGGGGATGTGGGCCAGACCGAGGACGGCCGGATCCGCGTGGATTTCCGCCTCTGGGACATCTATGCCGAGGAGGTGCTGCGCCTGGATGGGCAGGCCGGTCGTCGCTATGTCACGACGCCGGAAAACTGGCGCCGGATCGCCCACAAGATCGCCGACAGCATCTATTCCCGCCTGACCGGGGAGGAAGGCTATCTCGACAGTCGCATCGTCTATGTGGCCGAGACCGGTCCTAAGCAGGGCGGGCGCACCAAGCGCCTGGTGATCATGGATGCCGACGGCGCCAACCGGCGCGAGCTGACCAGCGGCGAGTACATGGTACTGACCCCGCGCTTCTCCAAGTCGGAGCAGGAGATCACCTATGTGTCCTACGAGGGTGGGCCGCCGCGCGTCTACCTTTTCAACATCGAGACCGGACGCCAGGAAGTGCTGGGCAACCTTCCGGGCATGAAGTTTGCGCCGCGCTTCTCTGCCGATGGCAACAGCGTACTTTATGCCATTGCCGACGGCGGGAACACCGATCTGTACATCATGGACCTGAATTCCGGCCAGTCGCGCCGGATGACCAGCCATCCGGCCATCGACGTGTCGCCTTCCATGTCGCCGGACGGCGAACGGGTCGTGTTCACGTCGGACCGCGGCGGGTCGGAACAGATCTACATCATGAACACCGATGGTTCGCCGCTGACCTGCCCGTCGGGTGGGCGCGATACAGCGTGCCGGATCACCTTTGGCGAGGGCAGCTACTCGACCCCGGTATGGAGTCCGCGTGCGGACCTGATCGCGTTCACGAAGTACCTGAAGAACCGGTTCTACATCGGCGTGATCCGCCCGGATGGCCAGGGCGAGCGGCTGCTTGCCGAATCGTACCTCGTCGAGGGACCGACGTGGTCGCCGAACGGCCGTGTCATCGCGTTCTTCGAGGAGCCGCGACCGGGGGCGGGACCGAGATTGATGAGTGTGGATCTCACCGGCCGCAACCTGCGCGAGATACCGACGCCCACGGATGCATCGGACCCGGCCTGGTCGCCGCTATTGGACTAGCGCTCCGGCCGCAAATCCGTGCATAACGGGTCGACCGCGTGAAAAACGAGCCTGGGGTGGGCATTCCCGCCGGTCACGAAGTTGACAATCACGTGGCGTATAGCGTGATACGTTTGCAGGCAGAGCGACTGGAGCAATCAATGACGCAGACAACTCTCAAGACGACGGCCGCGCTGGCCCTGATACTAGGCCTGGGCGCGTGTGCGACGCAGCCGGAGCCGGAAGTGGCGGAAGCCCCGGCCCCCGTGGTCGAGGAACCGGAGCCCGCGCCGGAGCCGGAACCCGAGCCCGTGGTCGAGGAAGAGCCCGAGCCCATGGGGCCTGCCCCCGGCAGTGTCGAGGACTTCAAGGTCAATGTGGGCGAGCGCGTCTACTTCGACTTCGACGAGTCCCGCCTGGACGAGGACGACAAGGAAATCCTGCAGCGTCAGGCCGCCTGGCTGCAGTCTTATGACGATGTCCGGATCCTGGTCGCGGGCAACTGTGACGAGCGCGGCACGCGCGAGTACAACCTGGCCCTGGGCGAGCGCCGGGCAGCCACGGTGAAGGACTACCTGGTCAGCCTGGGTGTCGATCCGACCCGGATCGACACGATCTCCTACGGCAAGGAGCGTCCGATCGCGCCGGGCTCGAACGAGCAGGCCTGGGCGCTGAACCGGAACGGGTTCACCCAGATCATCAGCGGCGCTGAAGGCTAGGCGCCGACAGCAAACCGGCCGCCGCGCGCCCCGTGGGTGGTGCGGCGGCCCTTTCTGCAGTCGTTCAGACAAAAAGCGGCCGGGATGCCATAATTTGGCCCCGGCCGTCCGTTTATCCGACACAGCATGACCGTGACCCCAGCGTTCCGCCGTGGCCTTGCCGCATTGAGCCTCGTCTGCCTGATCGGCGCGCCGGCCGCCCTGGCCCAGTCCGCCCCGATCCAGCGCGGGATCACGAGCGCCGATCTGGCCGAGCAGACCCAGCGCCTCCAGAGGGCGAATGCCGACCTCAGGGCGGAGCTTGGCAACCTTCAGTCCGAGCTCGCCTCACTCAACGGTCGGGTCGAGACCCTGGAATTTCTTCTCAGCCAATCGCGCGATGAAATCGAACGGATGCGGGGCGACGATCGGGAGATCGGCCGCCAGCTCTCCGATATCACAAGCCGGCTGGACGGGCTCGCCGCCCGGCTTGACCGGCTGGAAGCCGGGCAGCTCTCGCAGGCGTCCCCCGTGGCGAACGACGAAGCTGGAGTGTCGGCTGGATCCGGGACCGGCGACGGCGACGGACGATCGGCCTCGCCCGACGCGTCGGGTGCGGGTTCTGAGTCGGCCACACTGCCCGACCCCTTGCCCTCCGGTGAGCCGGGCCAGACCGGCTATCTCGGCACGCTGCCGGCAGAGGATCTCCCGGGCGAATCCGGTGAGCTGTTCTCGCTGGCGAAATCCCGTCTCCTGCAGTTCGACTATCAGGGTGCCGAAGTGGCGTTCCGCGCGTTCCTGGACCGGTTCGGCGACGATCCCCAGGCGGGCGAGGCGCTCTACTGGTTGGGCGAAGTGCTCTACCAGCAGGAAGCCTATCGCGAATCCGGATCGGCCTATACCGACCTGATCCGCACCTATCCCGATGATCCGCGGGCGCCCGACGCGCTGGTGAAACTTGCCCGGTCCATGCGGCTGGTCGGGGAGCCTGGCCGGGCCTGCACCGCCCTGGATGCGCTCGACCAGCGTTATCCAGATGCCTCTGGCGTGACCAAGAACCTGGCCGCCGTGGAGCGGACCCGGGCCGGGTGCGACAGCTAGAGCAGGCGCTGGCGGGACGCCTGGACCGCCTGCTCGGCGCAGCGCCCGACCCGCTCGGCCTCGCCGTCTCCGGCGGCGGGGACTCCGTTGCCTTGCTCGCCCTGATCCGTGGCTGGGCGCGCAGCAGGGGCCGACGCCTGCTTGTCCTGACGGTGGATCACGGCCTTAGACCCGAAGCCAAACTGGAGGCCGAGCGCGTTGCCGCGCTGGCGGATAGATGGGGGCTGGACCACCGGACGCTGCGCTGGCCGGCGCCAGTGGCTGTTCAGGCCCGCGCACGGCGCGCCCGTCACGGCCTCCTGGCGGCGGCGCTGCGCGAGGCAGGTGGCGCCGCGCTGCTCACCGGACACACCCGCAACGATCAGCGCGAGACCTTCCTGATGCGTGCCCGCCAGGGGTCGGGCTGGTATGGCCTGGCGGGCGTCGATATCCAGGCGCCCTCGCCGGCCTGGCCGGCGGGGCGCGGGGTGACCCTTGTCCGGCCCCTGCTCGATCTCACGCGTCACGCGCTTCGCCGTCATCTTGCCGGGGCCGGACTGGCCTGGAGCGAGGACCCCAGCAACGAAGACCCGGCCTTCGAGCGGGTGCGGATGCGTCGCATGCTGGCAGAGGCCCCGAATCTCGCCGGGCGGATCGATCGGGTGCAGGTCGACCTCGCCCGGTTGCGGCGGGCACGTCAGCGGTGCCTTGCGGAATTGGCCGCCGAGCGGGTCGACTGTCCTCCCGGCGGTCCCATGACGTTCCGGGACTCCGGATTGGACGAGGCCCTTCGCCGGCATCTGGTTGCCGAACTGGTGCAGATCGTGGCCGGCACGGCACGACGGCCCGATGGCGCAGGTCTGGCTTCGCTGCTCGAGGCGCTGCCACCGGGACACACGGCGCCTGGCCGAACGCTTGGAGGGGCCTGGATCTGGCGGCGGCCCGACGCGCTGCATCTGGCGCGGGACCCTGGCGCGGCGGCCGATGCGAGGATTGTGGACGGGGTCTGGGACGGTCGCTTCCTGTACGATGGGCCGGCACCGCTGCCGGTCGCCGATCCGGGTGGACAGGACGGACAGGCCCGCGCCTCGGCCGGCGGGCGGACAAGCGGTCCGCCGGGGCCGCAGGCGCGATGGCGCTGCCTGTTGGCGTCCCGGTTGGCCCACCGCGTCGCCTGCTGGCGCGGCACGCCGTTCGGATAGGTCGTACAATTGGCCGCAGGAGTCGTTTTTCCCGCTCAGCTACATTATGTTCTCAGCATCGAGACGAGAAAGACCTGACCATGAATATGCGAAACCTAGCCATCTGGGGGCTTATCGCTGCGCTGATCGTCGCCATGGCCGTGGCCATGCAGGGGTCGGGGACGCCGCGCGGCGCCGAGACCTTCAGCTATTCCCGCGTTCTGCGCGAAGCCGACAACGGCAATCTGCGCGAGGCGACCATCACCGACACCCGGATTTCTGGGACGACGCAGAGCGGCCAGCGCTTCGTCGCCGACAAGGGCATGTTCGACCCGGATCTGGGAGAGCGGCTCACCGAACAGGGCGTCGAGGTCACCTACAAGAATGATGATGGCGGCTCGACGCTTGGCGCGATTTTCCTGAACCTCCTGCCCGTGCTGCTTATCCTTGGTCTTTTCCTGTTCATGATGCGCCAGATGCAGGGCGGCGGCAGCCGCGGTGCGATGAGTTTCGGCAAGTCCAAGGCGCGCATGCTGACCGAAAAGCACGGCCGGGTGACGTTCGACGACGTCGCAGGCGTCGACGAGGCCAAGGAAGAGCTTCAGGAGATCGTCGAATTTCTCCGCGATCCGGCAAAGTTCCAGCGGCTGGGCGGAAAGATTCCCAAGGGCGCCCTGCTGGTGGGTCCGCCCGGGACGGGCAAGACGCTGCTCGCCCGCGCCATTGCCGGCGAGGCCAATGTGCCCTTCTTCACCATTTCGGGCTCGGACTTTGTGGAAATGTTCGTCGGCGTCGGCGCCAGCCGCGTGCGGGACATGTTCGAGCAGGCCAAGCGCAACGCGCCGTGCATCATCTTCATCGACGAGATCGACGCGGTGGGCCGGTCCCGGGGTGCCGGTCTCGGCGGCGGCAATGACGAGCGCGAGCAGACGCTGAACCAGCTTCTGGTCGAGATGGATGGCTTCGAGGCGAATGAGGGCATCATCATCATTGCCGCGACCAACCGGCCAGACGTGCTCGACCCCGCCTTGCTGCGACCCGGACGGTTCGACCGTCAGGTGACGGTGAACAATCCCGACATCATCGGCCGGGAGAAGATTCTCAAGGTGCACATGCGCAATGTGCCACTGGCCAAGGACGTGGACGCCAAGACCGTCGCGCGCGGTACGCCGGGCTTTTCCGGTGCCGACCTTGCAAACCTGGTGAACGAGGCGGCGCTGCTCGCAGCGCGTCGCGGCAAGCGCGTCGTCGCCATGCGCGAGTTCGAGGATGCCAAGGACAAGGTCCTGATGGGACCCGAGAAGCGGTCCATGGTCATGTCCGAGAAGGAGCGTGAGCTTACCGCCTATCACGAGGCAGGCCATGCCGTTACGGCGCTCCTGGTTCCGGCCGCCGATCCCGTGCACAAGGCGACTATCATCCCGCGTGGCCGCGCACTCGGCATGGTGATGCAGCTTCCCGAGGACGACAAGCTGTCCATGTCCCGGCTCGAGATGACGTCGCGCCTGACCATCATGATGGGCGGCCGGGTGGCGGAAGAGCTCAAATACGGCAAGGAGAACGTCACCGCCGGTGCAGCGTCCGATATCCAGCAGGCCACGCGTCTGGCGCGGGCAATGGTGACGCGGTTCGGTCTCTCCGACGAGATCGGTCCGGTGGACTATGGCGAGGACCAGGGCGAGGTCTTTCTGGGTCAGCAACTGGTGCAGTCGTCCCATATCTCCGAGGAGACCCAGAAGAAGATCGAGCAGGAGGTCCGCAGCCTGATCCAGGACGCCATGGACGAGGCGCGGCGGATCATGACGGAGCATCGCGACGCCTGGACCGCGATTGCCGAAGGGCTCCTCGAATACGAGACCCTGACGGGCGACGAGATCCGTGATCTTCTCAACGGCAAGAAGCCGGATCGTCCGGACCTCGCCGAGGATGAAGGCGGGTCCAGCTCCGCGGTGCCGGTCATCGGCAAGAAAAAGCCGAGGGATGACGGCCCGGAGCCCGAGGCGTCGGGCGAGACGGATCCGAAGCCAGCCTGAAGAAAGTTCGGAGCAAACTGACCCGGTTGCGAACGGAGATTTGCGCAAGTATACGGATGTAAAGCGACGGTCCGGAGTGAAACGAAAGAACGGCGCTTTAGCGCTCATTTCACTCGATCAGGGACGATGCGCGGGGGATCCGTTCGGGGCGTTATCTGAAGCGAACCGGTGCTCCCTTCGCTTGAGACTGCCCCGCCGCCGGCCCCTTCGGCCCGGCCAGCGCCCATCGCCCCGCGTCGCCCGTGTCGCGGGGCGATGTCGTTTCACCCCTTGAAGGGGGCGGTTGATCTCAGCCCCCGTCGGTTGCCCGGATCATGAAAGGAGTTGCGATGCCCACCCTCGCCATGCCCCGCGGACGCGTCCTCATCGTCGCGGGCTCGGATTCCGGTGGTGGCGCCGGTATCCAGGCCGACATCAAGTCCGTCACGGCCCAGGGGGCTTTCGCGATGACGGCCATCACGGCGGTGACCGTGCAGGACACCACGGCCGTTTATGACGTGATCCCGATCCCGGTCGCCAGCGTGCGCGACCAGTGGCGCGTCTGTCTCGCCGACATTGGCGCCGACGCGATCAAGACCGGTCTGCTTGGCCGGGCCGATCTGATCGAAGCCCTTGCCGACGATCTGTATGCCCGCGCGCCCGATGTGCCACGCATCATCGATCCGGTCATGGTCGCCAGTACGGGCGCCCGGCTGATCGACGAGCGTGGCATCGAAGCGATGCGGGCCTGCCTGGTGGACGGCGCCAGCCTCGTCACGCCGAATGCGCCGGAGGCGGAAGTGCTGACCGGGCGTGCGGTCGAAACCGTCGACGACCAGCGCCGGGCGGCCGAGCGGCTCTTGCGGGCGGGTGCCCGCGCAGTTCTGGTCAAGGGCGCGCACGTCGCCGGCCAGCGGATCGTCGATGTCTTGCAGACCGAGCAGGCGGAACATCTGTTCGACAATGCCCGGATCGACAGCCGCGCGACTCATGGCACAGGCTGCACCCTGGCGTCGGCCACAGCCGCCTGGGTGGCGCAGGGCAAGCTCGTCGCCGATGCCGTGGAGATGGCCATTGCCTATCTGCGTGAGGCGATTGCGAGGGCGCCGGGATTCGGCGCTGGGCACTGGCCTGTCGATCATGCCTGGCCCCTGCGCGCGGCTGCGATGCGCGATCAGTAGCGGCGGATCAGGTAGACCCCCAGCGCCAGGCAGCCGACGCCGAGTAGCCGCGGCAGCGTCGCCTCCCGTACCGTCTGGCCCAGGAAACCGTAATGGTCATACACAACTGCGGCGGTGAGCTGGCCGGCGATGAATGCGCTGACATAGGTCGCCACGCCGATACGTGGCACCGCCGTTGCCGCCAGCGTGACCACCACGGCGCCCATCAGGCCCCCAAGCCAGGCCCACCAAGGCGCCTCCGAAACGGCCTGTCCGACCGGCAGAGTATGGCCCAGCGCCAGGTTCAGTGACAGAAGCGCGATCCAGCCGACGGAAAAGGAGATCAGCGCCGCCTGGATCGGGCCGCCCATGTACTGTGCCATCCGGCCATTGATGATGCCCTGGGATGCGATCATCATTCCCGCCACGACGGTGGCCCCCACCAGCAAGCTGCCAATCTGCATTCACCGCTCCCGTGTTCGCGTGCCGGCCGGGTGACGGGGTCTTGCGGCTTGCACGCGGTTCGAGGCAGGCGTTATCAGGCGGACAGGGAGAAGGCCATGACCGACACGCTGCCATTCTATCAGGTCGACGCATTCGCGGATGCCCCCTTCAAGGGCAATCAGGCCTGCGTCATGCCCCTGGCCGGGGGCTTCCTGCCCGATGAGACGCTTCAGGCCATCGCGGCCGAAAACAATGTGGCCGAGACGGCGTTCCTCGTTCAGACCGGGCCTGCGAGTTGGGATCTGCGCTGGTTCACGCCAGCCATGGAAGTCCCGCTTTGCGGCCATGCGACACTGGCCTCTGCCCATGTGCTGTACCACCATCTCGGCGCATCGGCCGATACGCTCGCCTTCGACACCCGGCGCAGCGGACGGCTGAGCGTGGCGCGGTTGAGCGACGGGCGGCTGGAGATGGATTTCCCTGCGCCGAACGTGTCGGAAATCGCCGTGACCGACGACGTCGCGACTGCGCTCGGGGCGCACCCGCGTAAGGCCTGGGCCGGCCCGTTCTATGCGGCGCTCTTCGATACGCCGGAGGAGATCACGGCCCTCGACCCGGATCTGGCGGCCTTGAAGGCGCTGGGTCCCTCCGGCGACTGGAGCCGGGGGAACTTCGGCTGCATGGCGCCCGGCGGCGAGGCCGGCGCCGATGTGACCAGCCGCTTTTTCGCACCCGGCTCGGGCATTCCCGAGGACCCCGCCACGGGAAGTTGGCATACCATGGTGGCCGCGATCATGTGCCCGCGTCTCAACAAGCCGCGGCTCGATTGCGTGCAGGCCTATCCGGGCCGGGGAGCCCGGCTCTCGGTCGGCCTTCGCGACGATCGGGTCGCCCTGGCCGGCCAGGCCGTCACGGTCATCGAGGGCCGCTTCGCATTATGACCGCGAAGCCAGACAGGGTCTATGCGGCGCATCTGAAACGTGACATAGGGGCCGTGGGCCAGGCGCCCCCAACGGTGCCCAGCCCATCTGGAAGGATGGGAGTAAAACCAGATGACGATGTATCCGAAGCCGGACGTGCGGCCGGCAAATCCGCACTTCTCGTCGGGACCGACTGCCAAGCGGCCCGGCTTTTCCCTGGAAAGTCTGCAGTCTGCCGCACTGGGACGCTCGCACCGTTCGAAGGATGCGAAAGCGCGTCTGAAGCTGGCGATCGACCGCACCAAGGAAATTCTGAACCTGCCGTCCGATTATCGTGTGGCCATCGTGCCCGCGTCCGACACCGGCGCGGTGGAGATGTGCATGTGGTCCATGCTCGGTCAGCGTCCGGTGGACGTGTTCGCCTGGGAAAGCTTCGGCAAGGATTGGGTGACCGACGCAGTAAAGCAGCTCAAGCTTGAGGACTGCAATATCCACACGGCGGACTTCGGCGCGCATCCGGACTTCAACGCCGCGCGTGACGAGGCCGACATCGTGTTCACCTGGAACGGAACCACATCCGGGATCCGCGTCCCCAATGCCGACTGGATCACGCCGAATCCGGACCGCGTGGTCATCAACGATGCCACCTCTGCGGTCTTCGCCCAGGATATCGACTGGGCCAAGTGCGATGTCGTGACGTATTCCTGGCAGAAGGTTCTGGGTGGAGAAGCAGCTCATGGCATGCTGATCCTCAGCCCGAACGCCGTGAACCGGCTGGAGACCTACACCCCGGATCGCGCGCTGCCGAAACTCTTTCGTATGACCAAGGGCGGCAAGCTGAACGAGGGCATCTTCGAGGGGGCCACCATCAACACGCCCTCCATGCTGTGCGTCGAGGACTATCTCCAGGCGCTGGACTGGGCCGAGAGCCTGGGTGGCGTGAAGGGCATGAAGGCCCGCTCGGACGAAAGCCTCGCCATTCTGACGGACTGGGAAGCGCGCACGGACTACATCGCCTTCCTGTGCCCGGACCCGGCGGTCCGCTCCAACACCGGCGTATGCTTCAAGTTCGTCGACCCCCGTTTGACCCGGCTCGACCAGGAGGCCCAGGAAGCCTTCGTGAAGAAGCTCGTTGGCATGGTCGAGGCCGAAGGCGCGGGTGTCGACTTCAACGCCTACCGCGATGCGCCCCCCGGCCTGCGCATATGGTGTGGCGCAACCGTGGAGCCGTCCGACGTGGCGAAGCTGACGCCCTGGATCGACTGGGCGTTCGGACAACTCGCCGCCGATCTGTTGTAGCGTCGACCCCAACCCGGACATGCCACCGGGCCGCCGCCCGTGCACCCGGAAGGGGTGCCTACGATGGCGGGCGGCTCGGACATGGCTCCGTCAAAACGAACATCGAGGAGGCATCCATGCCCAAGGTCCTGATTGCGGACAAGCTGTCGCCGGCCGCCGTCGACATTTTCAAGAACCGTGGACTCGAGGTCGACGTGAAGGTCGGTCTCTCCAAGGAAGACCTGATCCAGATCATCCCCGACTATGACGGCCTGGCCGTCCGGTCGGCGACCAAGCCCGATGCCGACGTGATCGCGGCGGCACGCAGTCTGAAAGTCATCGGTCGGGCCGGCATCGGCGTCGACAATATCGATCTGCGCGCAGCAACGGCTGCCGGGATCGTGGTGATGAACACACCCTTCGGCAACGCCATCACGACGGCGGAGCATGCCATCGCGATGATGTTCGCCGCCGCCCGGCAGATCCCGGCCGCCGATCGGCGCACCCAGGCTGGTGAGTGGCCCAAGTCCAGCTTCATGGGCACGGAACTGTCCTATAAGACGCTGGGCCTCATTGGCTGCGGAAACATCGGCTCACGCGTTGCCGAACGGGCCGTCGGCCTGACGATGCGGGTTGTGGCCTACGATCCGTTCCTGACCGAGGACCGCGCGGTCGAACTGGGCGTGGAGAAGGTCGACCTGGAGACACTGCTCAAGCGGGCGGATTTCATTTCCCTGCATACGCCCCTGACCGACCAGACCCGCAACATCCTGTCGGCCGAAGCGCTCGCCAGGACGAAAAAGGGCCTTATCCTCGTCAACTGTGCACGGGGCGGGCTGGTTGACGAGTCGGCGGTGCGCGAGCTTCTTGACAGCGGTCATCTGGGGGCTGCGGCATTCGACGTGTTCGCCGACGAGCCGGCCAAGGACAATGTGCTGTTCGGCGCACCCAATTTCGTTGCCACACCGCATCTGGGCGCTGCCACGGTGGAGGCGCAGGAGAATGTCGCCCTGCAGGTGGCCGAGCAGATGTCGGACTATCTGCTGTCGGGTGCCGTAACGAATGCCCTCAACATGCCGTCGATCACGGCCGATGAGGCACCGCGGCTGAAGCCCTTCGTCGAGCTGGCCGAGAAGCTCGGGACGTTTGCCGGCCAGATTTCCGACGAAGGGTTCACCGAGGTCATGCTCGAATATGAAGGCGAGGTGTCGGAGCTGAACCGCAAACCGCTGACGGCAGCGGCGCTCGCTGGCCTTATGCGTGCCTCGCGCGGGGATGTGAACATGGTCTCCGCGCCGGCGATCCTGGCCGAAAGCGGCATCAAGCTGACCGAGACGAAGACCGAGGAAAGCCCGATCTATGACAGCCTGATCCGGATCAAGACCAAGGTTCAGGGCAAATGGCGCACGCTCGCGGGCACCGTCTCCCCAGCCGGTCCGCGCATCTGCGAAGTCAAGGACATGGCGCTGGAGGCCGACTTCGCCCCGGTGACCCTGTATGTGAACAATGCCGACCAGCCTGGCTTCATTGGCGCCCTGGGGGCGATGCTCGGTGAGGCCCGGATCAATATCGCCACGTTCCACCTCGGGCGCACAGAGGCGGGGGGAGAGGCGATCGCCCTCATCGGTATCGACTCCGTCCCACCGGCCGAACTCCTAGACCGTCTGCGTGGCCTGGAGCATGTGCGCTATGTGAAGGTGCTGGAATTCTGAGGCCTCAGAGGTCTTCACTCACTCAGGCTGACTTCAAGATGCGCTAGAGCATTTTCAAGCGAAGTGGAAACCGGTTCGCGTTAAGAAAATGCGCAAAAACAAGAAGCTAGCGCATCTTCACTGACTCCGATTGATTTGAAGATGCGCTAGTCGAGCGAGCGCCCGGACGCTGTTCGGGCGTCCTCTTCCGGTGCGGCGGGCAGATAGCTGGCCGCGAGCCGGTCGGCAATCTTGCGTCCCTGTTCGGCAAACGCGCGCTCGGCGCCACGCGCGTCCCGGGAACACGTCGGATAGCGCGCACTGATCCGCGCATAGGCCGCGTTGAAGGTCTGGATCAGACGCTGACGCAGGAAGCCCGGTTCTGGCGCCTCGAGGTCGAGCAGGCCGACCATATGGCGACGCCATTGCTGCGCCTGTTTGCCGTCGCAGACCTGCCGGACCGCATGGGCCGAACCCAGAAGGTTCGCCATCAGGACCAGATCGTCGAGATACTCGGCACTGCGCGGGGGCAGGTCGCCTCGATCGGGGGTGCCTGTGTCTGCCTGTGCCAAGGCGACCGGGCTGCTCAAGCCGCTGCAAACGCTCAGGGCCACCAGGAAGAGCCCGGCGGCTGACCGGGAGACGGGACGCGATCGGCGCGCAGAGCTGGACATGACCGACACTCCTGAAGGCGGTCGTCGGCGGTGGCAAGTCATCGGCTACAGCGCGACGGGGCCACAAGACCCCTGAGGTCGTAACTCCCGCCGGCGTTGCCAATCTCTCCCAAGGGGCAGGGAGAGTCATAAGACAAGCAAGTTCGGAGCAAACGGACCCGGATGCGGCCGGAGACTTGCGCAACACCAATGATGTAAAGCGACGGTCCGGCGTGCAACGAAAGACCGGCGTTTCAGGGGGCTTCGGTACCGGGGTCGGACGGGTCAGGCGGCACCGGACCGGACACCGGCTCGCCCATCAACAGGCGCAGCACGTCCGCGACCGTGTCGCGCTGACGCGTATCTATGGCGAGCATCGGTTGGGCGGTCTCACATCCTCGGGTGATGGCGGCGTTGTAGGCCTCGACCGGGTCGCCGTTCGCGCCGGCTAGCAGCCAGGCGTTCAGCTCCGCCAGGACCGTGTCGCCGGGCGGTTCGAGCGTCGTGACCTCGAACAGGGAAAAGCCCGCGGCAGCCTGGAAGGTCTGGCCCACCCCCAGCGTTTCGGTAAACGCCTCTTCGCACGCCCGCACCCGCAGGGGCCGGGTCTCGTTCGCTGCGCTCTGCCGAGCAAGGGCGGCGTTCGCCATGCGCAGTCGGTCTGTCAGACGGGCGAGGATCTCAGATCGTCCGCAGAAGTGGCGAACGAAAGCGAGACGGGCGCCTGCATGGGGAAGATCCCGGCGATGGGCCACTAGGTGCGTCCAGCTTTCGCGGTCCGACAGGCAGAAGCCGGTGGCATCGACGCCGTCCAGCTCGGTCAAGAGCGCGGCGATCGTCGGATCGAACGTGTCATCAAAGCTGTAATGGGGATCGACATAGGCGCGCGCGACCGGCCCATTGAGGCGCAGCCCACCCATCAGATAGAGCCGCACGGCTCGCGCATCGGCCGTGTCGATGGCGGTGCGGAAGGACTGCATGCCCCAGTCGAGCCCCAGCTCTGCCAGCGCCCGTCGGGGGTCCATCTCGGCATCGTCCACGCTCATGGCCGCCAGGACACGCGATGGCGCCCGAGCGGGCTGACGGGCGTCGGCGTCCGCAGAAGGCGCTGGGCGCCCGAGGAGTGCGACCTGCGCCGAACGCACCAGGCCGATCTCCGCGCCCAGGACCCCGTGCTCCAGCCTTGTCTGGGTGCGGCCCTGCGCGATGATGACGAGTGCGGAGAGAGCGACCATCACCCCCGCTGCCAGGAGCGCGGTGCGGCGCCATGGGGCTGGCTGCACGGACAGGACACTCCAGACCGGGAGCACGGCGAGGGCCAGAAGGGACCCCGCCAGAAGCAATCCGGCAAGTGGCAGAGCCGGTTGCGCCAGGTCCGCGACCAGGACCGCGGCCACCGAACCCGCGAGAATCCGGCCGACTGAGGCCGGAAGTCGCGGCCGGTCTTCCCTATTGTCCTGCATCCGCCCTTCCCCCCGATGGACGCGCCGGAGCTTACGCCTGAAGGTTCAGCGTGTCATGCGACGGGTGCGGCTGCGTCCACCAGATAGGCATGGCTGCGCTGTATGGCGGCCACGGCTTCCGTAACCAGGCTGTCGACGATCTCTGCCACGGGGCGCACGTCGCGTATGCCGCCGGCTGACTGGCCCATCGCGAAGCAGGACTTGTCGGGATCGAGCCTGGCCTCGTCGACGATGCCGCCAATACCGCCGATGACCCCGGTCTGGGTCGAATGGATCGCCTGCTGCGGGAAGGGCTGGATATCCTGCGGCCGGCTTTCCCAGTCCTGCACATAGGGGTTGGTCCGCACACGCATCGGCTTGCCCGAGTAGCACCTCGTCCGCGTCGTGTCGGTGTCGGAGGCGCCCACGATCGTGTCCTTGTACATCTGCGCGGCATGGGCTTCCTGCGACGCGATGAAGCGCGTGCCCATCCAGACGCCGACCGCGCTGAGGCTGAGTGCAGCGGCCACGCCCCGGCCATCATAAATCCCGCCGGCCGCGATCACCGGGATACGCACCGACTCCACCGCCTGGGCGACAAGCGGCAGCGTGCCCACCAGTCCGGTATGGCCGCCGCCCTCGCCGCCCTGAAGGATCACGGCGTCGCAGCCGGCCTGCTCGGCCTTGATCGCATGCTTCACGGCGCCGCCGACCACCATGACTTTCACGCCATTGTCCTTGAGCTTTTTCATGATCGGCATGGGCACGCCCAGACCGGCCACGAAACTGTCTGCGCCGCCGGCGATGATCACGTCGACGCTGGCTTCCAGGCTGGCGGGGTCGGCGGCGAGCAGGTCCACGCCGAAGGGGCGGTCGGTCAGCTCGCGGACCCGGGCCATCTGGCCCTCGATGAAGTCGGGGCTCGTGCCCGCCATGCCGAGAACACCATAGCCTCCGGCATTCGACATCGCGGCACACAGTTCGGCATAGGACACCCCGCCCATGCCGGCGAGCATGATCGGATGCTCGATGTCGAGCAGGTCGCAAAGCGGCGTTTTCAGACGCATGGTGTGTATCTCCTCGGAAGGTGTTCGGCGCCAGGTTACGCCTTGCATGTGCCGACTGCTAGCCATGCCGCCGCGTCGCCCCGCGCCGCAGATTCGCCGAATTCCTTCGAAATAGGAGAGGGTGAGCAGCCCGGCGGTTGAAGTTGCTCCGGGGCTGCCGCAACGTCCTGGCCGTGGCCGGAGGGGCTTGTCGAGTCAGGCTTCCGGCGACACATGGCGGGGACGTCCCCGTCAGTGGGGCAATCGGAAAGAAGGGGTACGGACATGAAAACGCAATTCTTCCTCGCCGCCGCTGCGGCGGCCATGCTGGCAGCCTGTGGGCAGGCCGCCGACGACACCAGCGAAACCGACGCCATGGATGCCGCTGAGGCCCAGGCCGAAGAGGCTGCCGAAGCCACCGAAGAGGCTGCCGAAACGACGGCCGATGCCGCTGGCGAGGCCATGGACGAGGCTGGCGAAACCATGGAAGAGGCCGCGAGCGAGGCCGACGAGGCCGCCAGCGACCTCGCCAACGAGGCCGACGACGCCATGATGGATGCCGAATCCATGACCGGCGATGCAATGGAACGGGCCCGCGAAGCGGCCGAGAGCGCGGGTGCGGATGCCGAAGCCGCAGCCGATGAGGCGGCTGACAGCTACGAGTCCGGCGACGCACCGGAAGGTGAGCCCAAATAGAGCATTGTCACGCGAAGTGGGTACCGGTTCGCGTTAAAAAATCCCAAAAAACAGGAACCTAGCGCATCTTCACTGACCCCGATTGGCTTGAAGAGGCGCTACAGGAGGTTCGGAGCAAACGGGTTCGGTTGCGAACGGAGATTGGCGCAAGGGCACTGATCTAAAGCGGTGGTCTGGAGTGAAACGAAAGATCGGCGCTTTAGGCGGGCCAGCATCGGGCCAGAACCGGGTCGGCCCACGCGGGTCTCCAAACGTCAAGGCCGCGCTCCGATTGGAGCGCGGCCTTTTTTGAATCGTCGCCCGGTCGAGCCAGGGACTGTTCGGGACTGGGGCTATTCGGCCGCCATAGCGTGGGTCGGATAGGCGTCCGCCTCGCGATACTTCTTCAGCTCGTTGCGGGCGATGGAGCGCAGGTGCACTTCGTCCGGACCGTCGGCCAGACGCAGCGTACGGATGCCGGCATAGGACTTCGCCAGGCCGAAATCGCTGGTAACGCCGCCGCCGCCATGGGCCTGGATCGCGTCGTCGATAATCTTCAGGGCCATGCGCGGGGCGGCGACCTTGATCATCGCGATCTCGTTCTTGGCTTCCTTGTTGCCGACGGTGTCCATCATGTAGGCGGCCTTCAGGGTCAGCAGGCGACACATCTCGATCTCGGTCCGCGCCTCACCGATGCGCTGCTCCCAGATCGTGTGCTCATAAAGCTTCTTGCCGAAGGCTTCGCGCGACATCAGGCGGCGGGCCATCTTCTCCAGCGCGACTTCCGCTGCGCCGATTGTGCGCATGCAGTGGTGGATCCGGCCTGGCCCGAGGCGGCCCTGGGCAATCTCGAAGCCGCGGCCTTCGCCAAGGATCATGTTCGACGCAGGCACGCGGACGTTCTCGAGCACCATTTCCGCATGGCCGTGGGGCGCGTCGTCGAAACCGAAGACCGGCAACATCCGGACCACCTTCACGCCGGGGGTGTCGAGCGGGACCAGGATCTGGCTTTGCTGGGCGTGGCGCGGCGCCGACGGGTCGGTCTTGCCCATGACGATGGCCACCTTGCAGTGCGGATCGCCGACGCCCGAGGACCACCATTTGCGGCCGTTGATGACATATTCGTCGCCATCCCGCTCGATCCGGGTCTCGATGTTGGTCGCGTCGGAGGAGGCCACCAGCGGCTCTGTCATCAGGAAGGCCGAGCGGATCTCGCCATTCATCAAGGGACGCAGCCACTGTTCCTTCTGCGCCGGGGACCCGTAACGGTGGAGCACTTCCATGTTGCCGGTGTCGGGCGCCGAGCAATTGAACACCTCGGACGCGAAGCTCACGCGGCCCATGAGTTCCGACAGGGGAGCATACTCGGCATTCGTCAGGCCGGCGCCGTGAAACTCGTCGGTATCGTGTTCGGGGCTTGGCGGCAGGAACAGGTTCCACAGGCCTTCCGCCTTGGCCTTGGCCTTCAGCTCTTGCAGGATTGGCGGCACCGACCAGCGTCCGCCTTCCTCGTGCTGTCGGTGAAACGTGTCCACGTTCGGATAGATGTGCTCATCCATGAACGCGCTGACGCGCGCGATATATTCCTTGGTCTTTTCGCTGAAGTCGAAATGCATGCCGGCCTCCCGTTTGTGGTGTCATTTCCGTCCATACCCTAGCAACGATAATGCACGGACGCGAAGGGGTGAAGTCCGCTTCGTGGGCAAATGCCGCAGGCTGGACGCGGGTCTCGCGCGGGGATACCGCAAAGCATGTCCCTCGTCGCGATCCTCATCATCCTCGGACTGTCGCTCGTAACCTCCTTCATTTCAGGCATCTTCGGCATGGCTGGGGGGCTGATCCTGATGGGCGGGCTGATCGCCCTGCCATCGATCGGGGTGGCGACGGCCATGGTCATTCATGGGAGTCTGCAGTTCGTCGCAAATGGCTGGCGCGCCTGGCTTCTGCGCGACGCCATCGACTGGACAGCCTTCCGCCGTTACGCCGTTGGCGCCGGGATCGGCGTGGCCGCCCTGGCGCTGGTCACCTGGCAGCCCGAAAAGCGCGCGGTCTACCTGCTCCTGGGGCTTGTGCCACTCATGGTCTGGCTGCCGAGGGGATGGTTCGATCTGGACATCCAGAAGCGCAGCCACGCCCTTGCCGCCGGACTCGGCGTCCAGGCGCTGAACACGCTGGCCGGTGTGGCCGGCCCCATGCTGGACCTGTTCTTCGTGCGCAACGCCATGACCCGCCAGCAGATCGTCGCCACAAAGGCCGTGACCCAGGCGCTCTCGCACGTGATCAAGATCGGCTTCTGGACCGTGCCTGCGGTCGCCGCAGCGGGCACCGGAGGGCTGCCGCCCGCCTGGTTCTTTCTGCTGGCCATCCCGATCGCCATGGTGGGGACCTGGCTGGGCGGGCGGGTCCTGGACCGTCTGGATGACAGCCGTTTCAAGGCCTGGGTGAGGCTTCTGGTAACCGGGATCGGTGGGGTGATGCTGTTGCGGGCGGCAGGCTTGGTCTGAGCGTCTATCCTGCCCGACGACGCGGCAGCGCTGCGCGCGGGACCGGCTTTGCCCTGTGAATATCATAAAATATTGAGCTCGCCGCGCAGCCCTTCGCAAAGAGCAAAATCCAAACGGCTCAGAAAGCGAGAAATGGTGTAATAACAATCAATTCCAAACGGTCATTCGAGCGCTATCGAGCGGATATTTTACACTTTTCCACGCCTGTTTTTGCGGCAAATTCATCAAACCGTCATTCACGAAACCATCCGGTGTGGGTTTCAATACTGAGATAATGTTGTAGGAGTGGGGTGCCGCGCGACCCATGCGGGTGTTGCGCGGCGCGGCGCGGTCAAGGGCGTGAGATCATCCGCCCGCCGGCGCCATGTACATCATGCCGGACCACGAGGGTCCCGAGCGAACCGACATTGGAGGGGTGAAGACGATGCCTGAGACGCAGGCCGTGCGTGCCAAGAGCGATCCGCAGAATTTCGGCGAGGATCCGACCGCCGTCCGTGAGTCCGATCACTACGAGGAAGAGTACGTCAAACAATTCGTCGACAAATGGGACGACCTGATCGACTGGGACGCCCGTGCCGAGAGCGAAGGGCGTTTCTTCGTCGACGTTCTGCAGGCGAGGGGATGCGAGTCCGTGCTGGATGTGGCGGCGGGCACCGGCTTTCACTCGGTCCGGCTGCTGGAATCCGGATTTGACGTGACCACGGCGGACGGATCGGCCGAGATGCTGGTCAAGGCCTTCGACAATGCCAAGGCACGCGGCCAGATGCTGAAGACCGTATGTGCCGACTGGCGCTGGCTGAACCGGGACATCAAGGGCAAGTTCGACGCGATCATCTGCCTCGGCAATTCGTTCACGCATCTGTTCGACGAGCGCGACCGCCGCCGTGCGCTGGCGGAATTCTATGCCGCACTGAAGCACGACGGCATCCTGATCATGGACCAGCGCAATTATGACGTCATCCTGGATGACGGCTTTCGCACCAAGCACAAGTACTATTATTGCGGCGACAATGTCAGCGCCGAGCCGGAGCATGTGGACGACGGGTTGGCGCGCTTCCGCTACGATTTCCCCGATGGCTCGACCTACCGGCTCAACATGTTCCCGCTGCGCAAGGCCTATACCCGGAAGCTGATCCTGGAGGCCGGTTTCGCCAAGGTGCGCACCTATGGCGATTTCCAGGAGCAGTTCGACGACAGTGAGCCGGACTTTTTCATCCATGTCGCCGAGAAGCAGAATTATGCGGAGGCCGACGATGCCTGATCAGCTGACCGAGGACGCGCAGGTCGCGGAAGGCTATTACGACAGCGAGGATGCCGACCGGTTCTATTTTCACATCTGGGGCGGAGAGGACATCCATGTGGGCCTCTACGCGGCTCCCGATGAGCCGATTCGCGAGGCCAGCCGTCGCACCGTGACAACCATGGCAGACAAGCTGCCCTCCGGCGCCCTGGATGGGAAGATCCTCGATCTCGGCGCAGGCTATGGCGGCTCGGCCCGTCACCTCTGCGCCGGCACGTCGGGGCATTGGCGCTGCGTGAACATTTCCGAAACCCAGAACGCCCTCAACCGCGAGAAAAATGCCGCTGCAGGTCTGTCGGGCCGGATCGAGGTGGTGCACGGGTCCTTCGACACGTCACATGCCGAAGACGGCGAGATGGATGTGGTCTGGTCGCAGGATGCGTTTCTGCACGGCGCTGACAGGCGGCGGATCCTGGAGCTGGCGGCCCGGGCGCTGAAGCCTGGCGGGCATCTGATCTTCACCGATCCGATGCAGGCCGACACGGCCGACGCCTCCGCCCTGCAGCCGATCCTCGATCGGATCCATCTGCCCAGTCTGGGATCGGTGGCCACCTACCGGGCCTATGCCCGGGAGCTCGGCCTGGAAGAGATCGAGATCGACGAGCGGCCCGCGCAGCTGGCCACCCATTATGACAGGGTGCGGCAGGAATTGTCGCGGCGCCGGGGCGAACTTGAAGGCATGGTCTCGCCGGGCTTCGCCGACCGGATGATTGCCGGGCTCGGCCACTGGGTCGATGGCGCCGCCTCGGGCAATCTCAACTGGGGGATCCTGCACTTCCGCAAGCCGGATTGAAGCGCCGCTCTTTCGTTTCACTTTGGACCGTCGCTTTCCATCAGTGTTCCTGCGCAAGTCTCCGGTCGAAACCGGGTCCGCCGGCTCCGAACTTGCTCCAGGGCGGATTCGGGCCGGATCGAAGTGCCGGGCCAACCGGTTATCTCGTCAGCGCCGTGCGCGGAAGAAGTCCCGCAGCAGCGTTGCGGCCTGTTCGCCCGCGTCTGTATCCTGCAGGACCTCCGGCCGCCAGTGGCAGGTTGGCTGTTCGAAGAAGCGTGGCCCATGCAGGAGGGCGCCGCCCTTGGGATCTGCGGCGGCGAAGACGACCCGACCGATCCGTGCGAAACTGATCGCGGCTGCGCACATCGCACACGGCTCCAGGGTCACATGGAGCACCGTGCCCGTCAGTCGGTAGTTGCCCCTTGCCACAGCGGCCCGGCGGATCGCCAGAATTTCCGCATGGGCGGTGGGATCGTGGCTGCCAACGGGTGCGTTGTGCGCCTCGGCGAGAAGGGCGCCCGTATCCGCATCGCTCAGGACCGCGCCCACCGGCACCTCGCCGGCGTCCGCAGCCTGGCGGGCCAGGGCGAGAGCGCGAGACATGGGATCGCACGGCACGGACATGCCTCCCCTGTCGCCCAAGGGGGTGCTAGAGGCAAGCGCCATGAAGATCATCGCAGGACGCTTCAGGGGCCACATGCTGGCCGCGCCCAAGGGACAGCTGACCCGCCCGACCAGCGGTGCCGTCCGGGAAGCCGTGTTCAATCGGCTGGTCCACGCCGATTGGGCGCCACGGCTGGAGGGCGCGCGGGTGATCGACCTCTTCGCCGGGTCGGGCGCGCTGGGCCTGGAAGCGCTCTCGCGGGGGGCAGCCTTCTGCCTGTTCGTGGAGACCGACGCCAGGGCGCGCGGCGCCATTCGCGACAATGTGGAGCGGCTTGGCCTCTATGGCGTCACGCGACTGCACCGCCGGTCGGCGACCGATCTCGGACCACGCCCGGCGGGCCTCGGCGCGCCCTTTGACCTGGCCTTCCTCGATCCGCCCTATCGCAAGGGTTTGATCGAGCCGGCGCTGGCGTCGCTTGCGGTT
Organism: uncultured Hyphomonadaceae bacterium; assembly: GCA_964492485.1. Lineage (GTDB taxonomy): Bacteria > Pseudomonadota > Alphaproteobacteria > Caulobacterales > Hyphomonadaceae > UBA5336. The sequence continues at coordinate 62,797 of CAZBKM010000011.1, forward strand.
GGCGGATGGCTGGCGGAGACCGCCTTCGCTGTGGTGGAGACCGCCGCGGACGAGGCGCCTGACCCCGAGGGCTGGGAGATCGTCGACCGTCGCGGACATGGAGCGGCGGCCGTCCACATGCTCAGGCGCTCAGGGGCGTGAGGAAATCGTCCTTTATGCTGACACTGGAGGACTTGCAGACCTTGTCGTAGCAGTCGTCGAGGAACTGTCCGGCATGGTCCCGGCCCATGGTGTGGAGCTGCATCAGGAACGACCAGCGCGTGTCATATTTGGTCTCAAGGCTCAGATGGCACAGCGCCTCGCCGCCACGGATCGCGTGAATGTAGAGCCGGCGGTACTTGCCCCGGACCCGGTCGGCGAGCCAATTCTCGTCCAGCAGGCGCTGCACGAAGGCGATGGCGCGCAGCTCGCCGAACAGGGCGGAGTTGAAACTGATCTCGTTGAGACGGTCCTGGATCGCCGCAGCGGTGCGTGGCGTACCCGGCCGGGTGAGCGGGTTGAGCAGGACCAGCAGCACGTCATTCGGAGCACCCGAATAGATCAGGGGGAAAAGGGCTGGATTGCCCATATACCCGCCATCCCAATAAGGCACCCCGTCGATCTCGACCGCCTTGAAGGTCTGGGGCAGGCAGGCCGAGGCGAGGGCGGCATCGAGCGTGATTTCCTCGCCCCGGAACACCTTGACGCGTCCGGTCTCCACATTGGTCGCCGCGATGAACAGGTCGATGTCCGAGGCACGCACGGAGTCGAAACAGATCACCCGGTCCAGCACCGCTCGAAGCGGATTGAAGTCGAACGGGTTGAGGTCATAGGGACTGGCGAAACTGGTCAAGGCATTGGCCAGGCTGAAGGGCGTGAACGCCGCCAGCGGGTTGTAGGCGGCAAAGGCGGCCGGCCAGGTCGGCGGGGCCAGGCTCGAGACGGGCGCACTGGTGCGCGCGACCTCCGACCAGAGGTGCTTCAGCAGGGCGCGTGCCCCCTCCGGTCCGTTCTCCTGCATGCCGGCCGCCAGGGCCACGGCATTCATGGCGCCGGCGCTGGTGGCCGTGATGGCGCGGATGTCGAGGCGCCCGTCCTCGAGCAGCCTGTCCAGTACGCCCCAGGTAAAGGCGCCGTGGGCGCCGCCGCCCTGGAGCGCAAGGCTGATCTTCTTACGCTTTGCAAGTTTCCGCGCCATGGGCGGCTCCTGCTCTCATCGGGTCGCGAACCGCGTGTCCCTGGTCAACTGGTCGGAACGGTGTCCTGGCACCGGCCTTCGAGGGGTTGGCGCCCGGTCACCCGGAACACCTCGCCGCCGCCCGCAAAGCGATAGACCCCGTCGGTTTCGAAGACGTCAAAACAACTGGCCAATCCGCCATAGGTGAAACAGGCCATGGCCTCCTCGGTCACCCACATGAGCCCGGCGCGGCTGGTGCCGTGAAAGGTGTAGAGAGTGGGACCGCCCCGCTCGATGCATTCGCGCCAGGGCGCATTGTCGGATTCGGTCACGCCGGTCAGCACATATCCCATGAGTTCCTGCCGGATTTCGTCGGCACCCACCTTGCGGCCAAGACCTTCATTGGCCTGGCCGAGGGCCGGTGCGAGGACGCAAAGCATCAGGAAAAGAAGTGCCGCACTGCGCATGGTGCCCGAGCCCGAGGTCGCCTAGGTTGCGCTTATGTCATGGCCCACACCGCCTGCCAAACCGGTGCCTGCAGTCAGCGTCGCGTGCTTTCGCGGGGGGCGGGTCCTGCTGGTACGCCGCGCCAACCCGCCGCTGCCGGGTCTTTGGACTTTGCCCGGAGGCCGCATAGAGCCCGGCGAGCCGGCGCGCACGGCCGCCTTGCGGGAGCTGGCCGAGGAGACCGGCGTCACGGCCCGGTTGCTGGGGATCGTGGACGTGGTCGACGTGATCGAGCCCGACCATCACTATGTGCTGCTGCCCTTTGCAGCGCTCTGGCAGTCGGGGGAGCCGGTCGCCGGAGACGATGCGCTGGCGGTCCGCTACGCGACGCCGGGCGAGCTGGCAGGGCTTGGCGTCACCGCCCGCACCCGGGAAACGGTTGCTGCCGCTGCGGCAATCGCCGCCAAGGCTTGATTTTCGCAACCGGCCCGCGCGAGATCGCACGCGCAGGATTGCAAACAGCCAAGACGGGAGGAGAGTTCGATGGCGTATGCCCCCTTTGATCTGACAGGAAAGGTCGTGCTGGTGACCGGCGGGAACCGTGGTATCGGCTATGGGATGGCTGAGGCGCTCGCCGCCTCCAATGCCCATGTGGCCATCTGGGGTCGGAACGCGGAGTCCAATGCCGCCGCCGTGGAGGCGCTGTCGGGCCTCGGCAACGGTGAGGTGAAGGCCTGGACCGTCGACGTGGCCGACGAGGCGGCCGTGGTCGAGGCGACCCAGGCCGTGGTGGCCGACATGGGCCGGATCGACAGTTGCTTTGCCAATGCCGGCGTCGGCTTCGGCGCGCCGTCCTTCACCGAGATGGATACCGAGACCTGGCAAAAGAACATGCGGATCAACCTGGACGGTGCGTTCTGGACCCTGCGTGAGAGCGTGAAGCACATCGTGGCCCGCGCAAAAGACGGCGATCCGGGTGGCAGCGTCGTCGGTACGGCCTCGCTTGCCGCCATCGAAGGGGCGGCGCGCAACCAGGCCTATGCCGCCACAAAGGGTGGCCTGATCTCCATGCTGAAGGGGATCGCCGTGGAAACCGCGCGCTATGGCGTGCGCGCCAACGCCATCCTGCCGGGCTGGATTGCGACCGACATGACCGAAGCGGCGCAGAACGCGCAGGTCTTCCAGGACAAGGTGATCTCGCGCGTCCCGATCCGCCGCTGGGGTGAGCCGAAGGATTTCGGCGGTGTGGCCGTCTATCTCGCCTCCGATGCATCGGCCTATCATTCCGGTGATACGTTCATCGTCGATGGCGGGTACTCGATCTTCTGATCCCTTCCCGGGCATTTGGACGGGGGCCCGCACCGACGAGCGGGACCGGCCCCGGCCATTTGTCCGGGGCAGGCCACGGTTCGAACAGGCCGGCACACCCCCTTTTCCGGATTTCCGCCTAATCGGCGGCATGCCCCATGCACATCTGCCTGCTAACGCCGTGTCATGCAGGGAGACCTCGTCATGTTTCGCTCCGTCGCAGCCTTTGTCATATTGTCGTTCGCCGCGCCCCAGGCCCTTGCAGGCCCGGAGGCGGAAGCCATCATCGAACGCGCCGTCGACCGTTTCGAGGCCGGCCGGTTCGACGTGACCAACCTGCGCGAGACCGTGGACGTCCGCCGTATCGCCCGCTTCACGCTGGGCCGGCATGCCCACGGCTTCAGCGAGGACGATATCGACCGCTATACCGAGGCGTTCGAGCGGTTCCTCATCCGGATGCTTAACCAGGAGGCCGGCCGCTTCGAGGGTGCGGATATTCGTGTGTCCGGTTCGATCGACCGGGCACCCGCGGATTCGATCGTCATCACCGAGGTCAACGTCTCCGGCGCTGCACCGGAAACCGTCCGCTGGCGCGTCCTGGAGCGTGATGGCGACTGGAAGGTGGTCGATGTCGAAGCCTTCGGCTTATGGTTGGCCATCGAACAGCGCGCCCAGGTGGCCGCGATTCTCGACCGTCGCCGGGCCGATATCGAAGCCGTCATCGATGCCCTGGAGCCGGGCCGAAACCGCCTGGCCGAACGGGCGAGCTAAGGCATTTTCAAGCGAAGTGGGCCCCGGTTCGCGTTAAGAAAATGCCCAAAACCAAGACTTCTGGGCATTTTCAAGCGAAGTGGGCCCCGGTTCGCCGGTTTACTTTCGGCCCGTTCCATCGGCCGCTGCGGTCTCACTGCCCGACCCGGCGGTCTTGCGCCCCTTGGCGGCACGCTTGGGTTTCGACGTTGCGCCGCCGCTTTTGGCGGACTTCGCGCCGGACTTCGACCCGGATGGTTTCTTGCGTCCACCCTTTCCGCCCTTGGCGGCCTTTTCCGCGACCAGCGCGACGGCCTGGTCCAGCGTCACCTCTTCAGGCGGGGCGTCCTTGGGCAGCGTCGCATTGATCTTTCCGTGCTTCACATAGGGTCCGTAGCGGCCTGCATAGACGGCGACGGGTTGTCCATCCTCGGGGTGCTGGCCCAGCTCGCGCAGGGGCGTGGCTGCGGCCCCGCGACCGCCTCGGGGATTGGCACGCTTTTCCTCGATCAGGCTGACGGCCCGATTCAGTCCGATCTCGAAGACGTCCTCGATGCCCGGCAGGTTCGCGTAGATCTTTCCATGGTTCACATATGGCCCATACCGGCCGAGATTGGCGACGATCGGCGCCTCATCCTCGGGGTGGAGGCCCACCTCGCGCGGCAGGGAGAGGAGCTTCAGGGCGCGCTCGAGCGTCAGCTCGTCCGGCGCCCAGCCCTTCGGCAGGCTGGTCCGCTTCGGCTTGCCATCGCCCTCTGCCTCGCCGAGCTGCACATAGGGCCCGAACCGGCCGGTGCGCAGGGTCACCTCCTGGCCCGTTGCGGGGTCCGTGCCCAGCGTCTCGCCCTCCGGATTGATCGCCGCCTGCTCCTGGGAGTCGGCTGAGAAGGCGCGCGTGTACTTGCAGTCCGGGTAGCGTGAGCAACCGACGAACGCGCCGTGGCGCCCGAGCTTCAGGCTGAGTTCCCCGGCCTCGCATGACGGACACAGGCGCGGATTCGGCTTCGGATTGCCTTCGCTGTCATGCGCCGGGAACACGTATGGACCAAGGGCCTCATTGAGCGCGTCCAGCACTTCGGACACGCGCAGATCACGCGTTTCGGAGAGGGCGGCCTGAAATTCCTGCCAGAAGGACTCAAGGAACGCCTTCCAGTCGAGCCGGCCGTCGGAGATGATGTCGAGCTGCTCTTCCAGTTCGGCGGTGAAGTCGTACTCCACGTATCGTTGGAAGAAATTCTCGAGGAAGGCCGTCACCAGACGACCCTTGTCTTCGGGAATGAGCTGTTTCTTCTCGATCCTCACATAGTCGCGGTCTTCCAGCGTCGACAGGGTGGAGGCGTAGGTGGACGGTCGGCCGATCCCCAGCTCCTCGAGCTTCTTGACCAGCGAGGCTTCGGTGTAGCGCGGCGGCGGTTGGGTGAAGTGCTGCGTGGGTTCCGCCTCCACGAGGTCGGCATGATTGCCCGCCGCCAGTTTCGGCAGCCGCTTGTCGCCTTCCTCGTCGTCGCTGTCGTCGCGTCCCTCGGTGTAGAGACGGATGAACCCGTCAAAGACCATGACCTGTCCACTGGCGCGTAACTGGGCGCGGCCGTCGCGCGACAGGAGGTCGATCGTGGTTCGCTCGAAGGTGGCGGCTTCCATCTGGCTTGCCACGGCACGGCGCCAGATCAGCGTATAAAGCTTGCGCAGATCGTCGTCACCGCCGCGGTAGGCTTCCGGCCGCAGACTGAAATCGGTGGGACGCACCGCCTCGTGGGCCTCCTGGGCGTTCTTGGCCTTGGAGGCGTAGCGGCGCGTCTTTTCCGGCAGGTAGCGCGCACCGTAGGACTCCCGGATCTCCTCGCGCGCGGCGGCATAGGCCTCCTCGGCCATGTTGACGCCATCGGTCCGCATATACGTGATACGGCCTTCCTCATAAAGCTTCTGGGCCGCCTGCATGGTGCGCTTCGCCGCAAAGCCCAGCTTGCGGGAGGCTTCCTGCTGCAGCGTCGACGTGATGAAGGGCGGTGGCGGGTTACGCCTGACCGGCTTGGCCTCCACCTCCGCGACGGTGTAGCCGCCTGCCTGTACGGCCTGCAGTGCCGCCATCGCCGCTGCCTCGTCCGGCAGTGCGAACTTCTTGAGGGTCTCTCCGTCCAGCGCATGCAAACGGGCCTCGAATTCGCTGCCATCGGGCGCACGCATCCGAGCCTGGATCTGCCAGTACTCCTGGGGGACGAAGGTTTCGATCTCCAGTTCCCGCTCGCAGACGAGCCGCAGCGCGACCGACTGGACACGCCCCGCCGACCGCGCGCCCGGCAACTTCCGCCAGAGCACCGGCGACAGGTTGAAGCCAACCAGATAGTCCAGGGCGCGGCGCGCCAGATAGGCGGCGACCAGCTCGTCGTCGATATCGCGGGGCGCTTCCATGGCGCGTGTCACGGCGGATTTCGTGATGGCGTTGAACACCACACGTTGCACGTCGACACCTTTGAGCACCTTGCGCTTTCGCAGCACTTCCAGGAGATGCCAGGAAATCGCCTCGCCTTCGCGGTCGGGGTCGGTGGCCAGGATCAACTGGTCGGACTGCTTCACCGCCTCGGCGATCTCCCGAATCCGGGCGTTCGCCTTGCTGTCGGTTTCCCAGACCATGTCGAAGCCATTGTCGGGATCGACCGAACCGTCTTTCGACGGCAGATCGCGAATGTGGCCGTAGGAGGCGAAGACCTTGTAGTCCTGGCCAAGATACTTGTTGATCGTCTTGGCCTTCGCCGGGCTTTCTACAACCACAACCTTCATTGGCGTCCAATCCCCTTCGAGGCGGCGGAAACTGGGAGAGGGGTGACCCCCTGTCAAGCGAAAGCGACGCTCAGCCGTCCTCGCGATAGGCGATGAAGGTGCAGGCGGCGAACAGCGCAGCCAGCGCCGGCGACCAGGCGGCGACGGCCGGGGGCGCTGCGCCGGTCGCGCCCAGGCTCGCGGCGACTTGCGTGATGAAGAACAGTCCGACCGCGGCGACGCCACCCGTCGCAATCAGCTGGGACGTGCCCCCGAGACGCGACAGCCTCAAACACACCAGCGCGCCGATCAGCGCCATGGCCACATACAAGGCTGGCGTTGCCGTCAGACCCCACCACCGCATCCGGTATCGGCCGGCATCCAGACCTGCCGCCGACGTCTGCTGGATGAAGCGGGGCAGGGTCCAGAACCCTATCGTGTCGGGTGAGGCGAAACGGTCAAGCAGCTTCCCGGCGTCCAGCTCCGTCGGGATCGCCAGATAGTCGCGGCTGATCGGGCGGCGCCCGGGCACATTCTCGACCAGATCCTCGAGTTGCCAGAAGCCATCTACGATCCGCGCACGCTTCGCATCGATCCGTCGCACGAAGCGGTAATTGTCGGTTGGCTGGCCATTCCGGTAGACGCGCTCCTCCTCCAGAATCTTGACATCGGACAGGATCGTGCCGTTGCGGACGGCTTCTTCGGCGTGGATGACGATCTGGGTCGTCCCATCGCCCTGACGCAGCCAGATGTCGCGTGTCGGCTGCTGGGCGCTGGGTGCATTGCCCTGGCGCAGGAGCTCGGCACGCTGGTTCTCGAACGCGGCGGTCAGGCGCGCCCCCAGCGGGTTCAAGACGCCGACCGAGACCAGGCTCATGGCCAGGGCCAGCGCGATCAGCGGCGAAAGGAACAGCCAGGCCGACATGCCGCTGGCACGGATCACGGCCAGTTCGGAGCGTCGGTTCAGCCTCGAGAAGGCGATCATGGCCGCGATCAGCAGGCCAAACGGCACGGTGGCTTCAACCAGCATCGGCAGTTTCATCAGCGAAAGTTGCACGGCCTGGACGGCGGACAGGTCGACATCGCCGCCCACCGTGCGCAACTGCTCCACCACGTCGACCAACAGGATCGCCACCACGAAGATCCCCATGACCATCGCGAAGGCGCTGAGGCACTGCAGGAAGATGTAGCGGTGGAGCCGGGGCAGCGCGATCAAGCGGCGGCCTCCTGGCTCTCTTCGAGCCGGTCACGCAGCAGGAAGCGCCGGGTGCGTGTTTCGCCCAGACGGCGGGCACCATGGAACAGGAACCAGGCGACGGCCGCAATGGTGACGATCGGGACGAGGTATTGCAGGATGATCAGCGCGGGATCGTCGGCACTGGCCGACTGGACTGCCAGCTGGATGATGAGCAGCACGATCGCGCCCCCCGTCGCCAGGCCGATCCGGAGCCCGTAGCCGCGTCGTGAGAAATCGCCACCGATCACGGCGAGCGCCGCAATCATGGCCATGGCGATATTAAGTAGCGGAGTGGTCAGCCTGGCGTGCCCCTCAGCGAGAAACGCCTCTTCATTCTGAACCTCCATATAGTTTCGTTCGTCTATGAAGAACAGTTCATGCAGATATCGGTCAGATGACTTGAGAATTATTGTGCCGGATTCTCGCAAGAAGGGGCTCAGATCGAAAGTGTATTGCTCGAAATCGAGTATCGACAGGGCGCCATTCTCGTTCAGTTGGTGAATCTGCCCAATGCGCATGACGATGGCAGGCTTCCCGTCGACCTCGATCACCGCGCCCGACTGCGCCAGATAGTCAACTTCCCGTTGGGGGTCGCGGCTGTCCGAGATCAGGATGCCGCGCAGGTCGCCGCCCTGTGCATCACGGGCATAGAAGGTGAGCTGGTCGCTCGCCGAGGTGAACTGTCCCGGACGGATCAGGGACGCGGCCAGGTCGGCGCGTGCGGCGGTGACGGTTTCCCGCATCTGACGCTGGGCCGTAGGCTGGACCCAGAGATTGACCACGAGATGGGCGAGGGCCGCGAAGACGGCGAGGCGGACGACCGGCGAGGCGACCTGCCAGCGTGTCATGCCGGCGGCCTGGGCCACGACGATCTCGCTGTCACGGTGGATCCGGTTGAGGGCCCACACGGTCGCGATGAACAGGGCCATCGGGGTCAGCAAGGCGATCACCTGGGGTGCGCCCAGCAAGACGACATAGAAGTAGGTCAGCGCCGATTGTCGGTTCTCGATGATCAATTCGGTCTGGGACAGCCCCTGGACGAGCAGGGCCAGAAGCGCCAGACCGCCGACGATGACGACGACGGTGCGCAGGATTTCGATGAAGAGATAGCGCTGAATACGGTACATCGGATCCTGATTGGCCGGCGGGGCTGCCGACGTCCTGGCGTTTCCCCAACTAGCGAGTTGCACGCCCCGCGTCGATGCTTAGGGCAGAGTCCGGCAGAAATGAACCATTTGACGGGGTGGAACCTGGGGCCTGGCCGGGGTCGTTCTGGCGCAAGGGTGCGACGCTACCCGCATTGCCGGGCTTCACGCACCTGGCCCGGCCGAAAAATTCGGGCGACCGGTGATTCAATTTGGTCGAACTCTGCCCTAGATTCCCAACGAAGAGGAGTATCTGCATATGAAAGTCAGTTTTTCCGATACGGCTGCGGCCGATATCCTGGCCTACGTGGTGGACGAGGGCGGGCGCTTGCCCAAAGCCGCCCAGCCGGTGGATGACGCGGTTGGCGGGCTGCTGACCGAGGCTTTGGCCGCGGGGCGGTTTACGGGCAAGCCTGGTCAGCATGCCATGGTCGTGCTGCCCCGGGGACAGGAGGCGCGCCGCGCGGTACTGGTCGGCGGGGGCAAGGCTGACGCGCGTGACGCGCTGGCATGGCAGAAGATCGGTGCCGGACTGGTCAAATCGGTCGGGTCAAGCGGCTTTCCCTCGGTCGCGCTCCACGCCGATACGGTTGAGGGGGCGATCCACGCCGCCCAGGGGGCGAAGCTCGCCGCCTACCGCTTCGACACGTATTTCACCAAGCAGACGGAGGATCAGAAACCGAGCCTCAAGGCCATGACGCTTGTGGTGGATGACCCGAAGGCGGCAAAGGCTGCCTTCAAGCCGCTCGACGCGGTCAGCGACGGCACCGCCCTGACGCGCGACCTGATGAACGAACCCCCGAACGTCCTTTATCCCGAGGCCTTCGCCAAACGGTTGAAGGAGTTGGAGAAGCACGGGCTCGAGGTCGAAGTCCTGGGCGAGAAGGAGATGCGGAAGCTGGGAATGGGCGCGCTTCTGGGCGTCGGACAGGGCTCGGTTCGCGAAAGCCAGCTCGTGATCCTAAAATGGACCGGCGCCAAGGAGTCCGAGGCCGATCCCGTGGCGCTCGTGGGCAAGGGCGTGTGTTTCGACACCGGCGGCATCTCGATCAAGCCGGGTCCGCAGATGGAGGACATGAAGGGCGACATGGGAGGCGCCGCGGCGGTGGCTGGCACCATGCTGGCCCTGGCAAAACGGAAGGCCAGGACGAATGTGGTCGGCCTGGTGGGTCTTGTCGAGAACATGCCCGACGGGAATGCGCAGAGGCCAGGCGATATCGTGACCTCCGCCTCCGGCCAGACGATCGAGATCCAGAACACCGATGCGGAGGGCCGCCTCGTCCTCGCCGACGTGCTCTGGTATGCCCAGGAACATTACAAGCCCCGTGCGATCGTCGATCTTGCCACGCTGACCGGCGCCATCATCATCTCGCTCGGCCACGAGCATGCCGGCCTGTTCACGCCTGACGAGACGCTGGGCGAAGCGCTTCTGGCCGCTGGCCTGGCCTCTGGCGAGACCGTTTGGCGCCTGCCGATGGGCGATCCCTATGACAGGATGCTGAAGTCCAAATTCGCGGACATGCGCAATATTGGCGGGCGCGCCGCGGGCTCGATCACGGCGGCGCAGTTCCTCAAGCGGTTTGTGAAGGACGGCGTCGCCTGGGCGCATCTCGACATAGCCGGCGTGGCCTGGCGCGAGGGGGACAAGGATCCGACCGATCCGTCATGGGCCTCGGGGTTCGGTCCTCGCCTCCTCGACCGTTGGATCGCCGACAATTACGAGCCGGCTTAGGGCAAGTTCGGAGCAAACGGACTCGGTTGCGAACGGATACTTGCGCAATATTAATGATGTAAAGCGACGGTCTGGAGTGAAACGAAAGACCGGCGCTTTAGGGGGGGGCGGAGCGGAGGGACGGCGATGTCCGAAGCCGATCCAGCAGGCGGGCCCGGTCCGGAATGGTGGTTCTACCACCTGGAACGGACAGGGCCGGACGAGGCGGCGGGGCCGCTGGTCGCCAAATGTCTGGAGCGCGGCTGGCGCGTGCTGGCGGTCTCGCCAAGCGCTGCCCGCCGCGCCGCTCTGGACGAGGCCCTGTGGACCCACGACGCCGACAGCTTCCTGCCGCACGGCCAGGCCGATGCGCCGGGGATCGACCCGGCCCGGCAGCCGATCCTGATCGCGGGCGACGTGATCGCCACAAACGGTGCGCAGGCCCTGCTCCTGCTCGACGGGATGGAGGCGCCGGTGGATGCGCCCTTCGCGCGTTGCATGGTGATGTTCGACGGGGCGGACGCCGAAACGCGCGCCATCGCACGCCGCCAGTACAAGGACGCGAAGGCGGCGGGGCGGGTCTGCAAGTACTTCCAGCAGACCCCGAGCAAGGGGTGGCGCCAGGCCGACTGACTCGTGGATGTGCCCATGGTTGCGCGCACCGCGCCCCCCGGCTATAGGCCGCCCGACATCCCAGACCTCTGACTGCCCTCCAAGGAGCCTCCCGCATGGCCGTCCAACGTACCTTTTCGATCATCAAGCCTGACGCCACAGAGCGGAACCTGACCGGCGCGATCAACGCCGTGATCGAGGAGGCGGGCCTGCGCATCGTTGCCCAGCGCCGTATCCGCATGACCCGTGAGCAAGCCGAGCGCTTCTACGACGTTCACCGCGAGCGCCCCTTTTTCGGTGAGCTTGTCGACTTCATGACGTCGGGACCGGTGGTGGTGCAGGTGCTGGAAGGTGACGAGGCCGTCTCCACCTATCGCCAGGTCATGGGGGCCACCAACCCCGCCGACGCCGAGGACGGCACGATCCGCAAGCTCTATGCCCTCTCGATCGGCGAGAATTCGGTCCACGGCTCCGACAGCGCAGAGAATGCCGACCTGGAGATCCGCCAGTTCTTCGCGGAGGCCGATATCGTCGGCTGACACGCCAGCGGTCGGGCCGTGTGACAGGCGGGTGCGGGGCACCTGCGTTCGCCGGCCCGGCAGCCGCTCAGGCGATGTCGATGCGGTAGCTTTCGATCACGGTGTTCGCGAGCAGCCTTTCGCACATCTCGCGCACCCGCGCTTCGGCCGTGGCCGTGTCCGCCATGTCGCCAAGGTCGAGCTCGATCACACGCCCGATTCGCGCCTCGGCGATTTCGTCGAAGCCCATGCGCTGCAGGGTGTCGGCGACCGCCCTGCCCTGGGGGTCCAGCACGCCTGGCTTGAGGCCCACATGCACGATCGCTTTCATCGCCACGCTCCCGGTCTGAGGGTGCCTATTTCGGGCCGCCAAACGCGACGATGTTGTCGGCACCACCGGTTTCCTTGATGATTCCAAGGCGCCGCGCAACCTCGGCATAGGCGTCCGTCACGCCGCCCAGGTCGCGGCGAAAGCGGTCCTTGTCCAGTTTGTTGCCGGTCTCCATGTCCCACAGCCGGCAGCTGTCGGGGCTGATCTCGTCGGCGAGGATCGTTCGGACCATCTCCCCCTCGAAGTGGCGCCCGAACTCCAGCTTGAAGTCGACCAGACGGATGCTGACCGCCGAGAACAGGCCCGACATGAAATCGTTCACCCGCAGCGACAGGGAGATCATGTCGTCCACCTCCTGGGGCGAGGCCCAGTTGAAGGCGCCGATATGCTCCTCCGTCACCAGGGGGTCACCCAGATCGTCGCGCTTGTAGTAGAACTCGACAATGGCGCGGGGAAGTGGTTCGCCCTCCGGCAGGCCGAGCCGGCGCGACAGGGAGCCGGCCGCCACATTGCGCACCACCACTTCCAGGGGAATGATCTCCACTTTCCGGATCAGCTGTTCGCGCATGTTCAGGCGACGGATGAAGTGGTTCGGAATGCCAACCGCCGCCAGACGGGTCATCATGAATTCCGAGATGCGGTTGTTCAGCACGCCCTTTCCGTCGAGCACGGCGCGCTTCTCGGCGTTAAAGGCCGTTGCGTCGTCCTTGAAGTACTGGATCAGGGTACCGGGCTCGGGTCCTTCGTAAAGGATCTTCGCCTTGCCCTCATAGATTAGGCGCCTGCGGGACATCTGCGTTGGACCGTCCTTCCGGGAAAAGTACTTGGTTTGATAGCGGGAATGGCGTCATGCGCCGAGTCGCTCCCGCCAGCCGGCGGACCTTACTCCACCGAAGGGGCGGCGACAAACGCTCATCGCCGCACCACCGCCGGTTTCGCTTGATCGGTTGGGGCCGGGGCGCGTATCAAGCAGGAAAGCCACCCAGCCAGAACGAGGCCGAACGCATGAGCACCTTTGACGACCGGGAACGTGCCGAGGAAGCCCACTATGCGCTTGATCAGGAAACCCAGTTCAAGGTCATGGCGCGCCGCAACAAGCTTCTCGGGCTCTGGGCGGCCGACGTGATGGGCATGACCGGCGCCGAGGCCGAGGCCTACGCCAAGGCGGTGATGCGCTCCGACCTCGAGGAGCCGGGCGATGAAGATGTGTTCCGCAAGGTTCGCGGCGATTTCGACGCCCGCGGGATCGAACGCAGCGACGCCCAGATCCGCGAACAGATGGCGGAACTGCTTCCCGTTGCCCGCGAGGAGATCATGAAGGGCCAGGCCAAGGAGTAGCGCTGGCCGATCGCGCACCAGGGCTTTTCAAGCGAATTGGAACCAGTTCGCATTGAGAAAATGCCCCAGAACAGAACTCTAGCGCATCTTCAAGTCAATCGGAGTCAGTGAAGATGCGCTATGTTCTTGTTTTTGAGCGTTTTCTTAACGCGAACCGGTGCCCACTTCGCTCGAAAATGCTATAAAGCGGCGGTCCTTCGTTTCACTCCAGACCGTCGCCTTGCATCATTGTTCTCGCGCACGTCTGCGTTCGCAACCGGTTCCGCTTGCTCCGACCTTGCTTTACAGGCTGCGCGGGGGATAACCCGCTGCCGCAAGCGCGGCAATCACGTCCTGCGTATGCTGGCTGTCGCGGGTTTCGATCAGGATATCGAACTCCGCGCCCTTGGCCGGCACATCCAGGGCGATGCGGTTGTGCGCCACCTCGACCACGTTGGCGCCCTGCTGGCCGATGATGGTGGAGACCAGGGCCAGCATCCCGGGCCGGTCATCACCCACGATGCGGATCGAGGCGAGTCGGTTCTCCCGGACCAGGGAGCGGGTCAGCACAGATGCAAGCAGGCGGAGGTCGATGTTGCCGCCGCACAGGATGAGGCCAACCTTCCGACCCGCGAATTTCTGGGGATGAGCCAGAAGCGCGGCCAGACCGGCGGCACCCGCACCTTCGGCAATCGTCTTCTCCACGTCCAGGAACAGAGTGATCGCCCGTTCCAGGTGGTCTTCCTCGACCAGGACCACATCGTCGACCAGCGCTGCGCTCACCGCCAGGCCGACTGCGCCCGGCGTCTTGACGGCGATGCCCTCCGCGATGGTCGCCCCGCCTGACACGGGGTCCTCTCCGCGCAGGGCGGCGTAGAGGCTGGGGTACATGGCGGCTTCGGCGCCCACGATCTGGATATCCGGATTGAGCCCCTTGGCCGCCACCGCCATGCCGGCGATCAGGCCGCCGCCGCCCACCGGTACCACCAGTGCCTCCAGATCGGGTGCGTCCTCCAGCATCTCCAGGGCCGCCGTGCCCTGACCGGCGGCGACCACGGGGTCGTCATAGGGATGAATGAAGGTGAAGCCCTCCCGGTCGCGCAGCGCGAAGGCGTGGTCGGTTGCCTCCTGCAGCGTGTCGCCCTCCAGGATCACCCGCGCGCCGTGGTCGCGGGTCTGTTTCACCTTCGTGAAGGGCGTGTTCACCGGCATCACGATGGTCGCAGGAATTCCCAGCCGGTTGGCATGGAAGGCCACACCCTGGGCATGGTTGCCCGCCGACATCGCGATCACGCCGGCGGCGCGCTCCGCCTCCGACAGGCTCATCAGCTTGTTAAGCGCACCGCGTTCCTTGAAGGCCGCAGTGAACTGCAGGTTCTCGAACTTCACCCAGACTTCGGCTCCCGTGATTGCCGAGAGGGTCTTGGAGTGGCGCATGGGCGTGCGTTCCACCTGGCCCGCGATGCGCCGGGCGGCGGCGTGCACATCCTCCAGGGTGAAGGGCAGGGCGCCGGAACGGGCCGTGATCTGGGCGTGGCGGTTCATGGGTCGCTCATGGCCGGCTGAAAGCGCGCGACGCTAGTCGGGTGCGAACGAAAGGGCAAGGCCGCGCATATCCTTCCGTGCCGAGGGTCAAGTCCGTGCCGGCGAGGTGCCGTCGGCCGGCGCGCTCTCCTCCCCGGGCTCATCCTGGCGCAGGCCCCTGGCATGATCGGGGCCGGCGCGCATCACCCAAACGATCAGGGCCATCGCAGGCAGGGTGAAGAGGGCTGTCACCACGTAGAAGCCGGCCCAGCCGATCCACTCCGACAAGGGTCCCGACGTGGTCGAGGCGACCATTTTGCAGAACAGCGAATAGGCCGAGCTGAACAAGGCGTACTGTGTGGCCGCAAAGGTCCGATCGGTCAGGCTGGACAGGTAGGCGATGAAGACCGCGCCGACGAAGCCTGCCGCGAGATTGTCGGCCAGGATCACGACGAACAGGGCGGCTACCGGTGGCGTTGTGACCGTGACGCCGTCCACGCCGGCGGCGGCAAGGTCAAGGTCGGGTCCTGCCATCACGGCCAGCAGCGCGAAGGCACCATTCGTCAGGAGCGTGATCACCCCGCCCGCCAGCAAGGCCGGCATGAGCGAAAACCGCACCGCGATGAAGCCGCCCAGGAACCCGCCCAGCACGACTGGCCAGGGGCCGAACAGGCCCGTAATCCATCCGACGGTCCCCGACGCATAGCCAAGGTCCACATAGAAGGGGCTCGCCATGACCCCCATGGTGAAATCGCTCAGCCGGTACAGCGCGACGATGCCCATGACAGGCAGCAGCCAGGGCCCGAACCGGGCGAGGATTTGCCAGAACGGCTCGACGATGGCTGCGCGCATGCGCTTCAGCATGGGCAGGTCGGCACCTGGCGCGCGATGGCTGCCCGCGGGCTCGTGAATCCGCAGCACCAGGGCGCCGATGGCCAGCATCGCGCCCCCCATCACCATATAGGCGACGAACCAGCTCGTGGCGTCGGCGATCACCATGCCGAAGCCGGCAAACATGATCGCGAAGCGGTAGCCGAGTATGTAGACGGCCGCCATGTTCGCCTGCTCGTCATTGGGGGCGGACTCGATCCGCCAGGCGTCCACGGCGATGTCGAGCGTTGCCCCGGAATAGGCCAGGAGGAGCGCGCCGGCCACGGTCGGCCAGAGCGCCGTCGCCGGGTCCGAGGCGCCGATGATGAAAAGCCCACACGCCGCGCCGGCGATCGCCAGCATCATCCAGCTCCGGCGCTGGCCCAGCCGCCGCGTCAGCCCCGGCAGGGCGACCCGATCGACGACCGGCGCCCACAGGACCTTTAGCGAATAGGCAAGGCTGACGGCATAGAAACCGCCGATGACGCTGCGGTCTATGCCCACTTCGCGCAGCCAGAAGGAGAGTTTCGAGAACACCATCATCAGCGGCAGGCCAGATGCGAAGCCCAGCATCAGCATCGCCACGATCCGCCATTTCAGATAGGGACGGAGCGTGTCCTTCCAGGCCTCGCGATGCCCGCGCACCGCGTCCGATCCTGCATCCTGCGCGGCTCCGGCCGTCATGTCGACCGGGCCGCCGGCGTACCGATCCAGTCGAGCGTCATCCGCCGCAGGGCGGCCGGATCGATGGGCTTGGCGGCCACGAGATTGGCGCCTGCCGACCGGGCCGCTGCTTCAATGTCCGGATTGATCTCGGCGGAAATGGCAATCACGGGCATGTCATGGCCCTGGGCGCGAAGCCGCCGGGTCGCCTCGAAACCATCCATGACGGGCATGCGCAAATCCATGAGCACCAGGTCCGGCACGATCCGCTCCGCATCCTCGAGCGCCTCCACGCCCGTTCCGGCGACGCTGACCGTAAATCCCGCCGATTCCAAGGCACGGCGTGCGATGAGGGCGTTCACGGGATTGTCGTCGGCGATCAGGACGCGACCCGACCCGGTCTCGGTCTCCCGCTCGTCATAGTGGGTGGCCCCATCCGCCAGGACCTCCAGCCGCTCCGCAAGGCTCGACGCGCGCAGGGGGCGCACCAGCCAGCCGCGGCAGCCGAGTTCGCGAAAACGGCTGATCAGGCCGCGATCCTCTGGCCTGAGCACGACCAGGGAGGGCGCCTTGCGCGCAAGGGCCCGTATCCGGCGCTCGGGCAGTTCCGCACCGACGAGCAGTGCGCGGCACCCGCGCACGGTCCGGTCCTGAGGCGTCAGCGCGACCGGCGTGCAGCCGACGGCGTTCAGCGCCGCGGCCGCGGCCAGTGTCGTGGCGGCCGGTAGGCCAACCAGTCCGACGCGGCCCTCCGATCTTGGCGGATCGTGCAGCATCAGGTTCGGCGCCGTTTCCACCGGCAGGGTCACTTCGAACGCCGTTCCGAGCCGTTCTTCGCCATCAATGTCGATCCGGCCGCCCAGAAGGTGCACCAGTCTGTCGACGATGGACAGGCCAAGGCCAACGCCACCATCGCGGCGCGCATCGCCGGCGCGGGCCTGGCGGAAGGCCTCGAACAGCCGCGCGCGGTCTTCCGGGCGGATTCCGGGACCCGTGTCGGTGACCCGGAAGCGCAGGTCCGAGCCGGCCAGGGAAACGTCGACCAGGACACCGCCGCTTTCGGTGAACTTCAGCGCGTTGCCGACAAGATTGAACAGGATCTGCCGGATCCGGCCGGCATCGCCGACGCAGGACGCCAGGGGAAGCGCTTCGGAGCGCACGGCAATGTCCAGCCCCGCGCCATGCGCACGCGGCGCCAGGAGTTCCACCACGTCGCGTGCCAGGCGCACCGGCGAGAAGGGTTCAAGCTCCAGCTCGACCGCGCCGGAATCCAGCCTTGCATGGTCGAGCACGTTGTTCAGGAGGTCCAGAAGCCGCGCGCCGGACGATCTTATCGCTTCGGCGTATTCCCGCTGGGCCGGGTCCAGGTCGGTTTCCAGCAGCAGCGAGACCGTGCCCAGAATACCGTTCAGGGGCGTGCGGATCTCGTGGCTCGCCGTGGCCAGGAAGGTCTTTTCCGGGCTGGGATCATCTGCCGGGTCGGTCATGGGCCACGCTATGCCATGCCACCGGTTAACCGACCCTGAGCCTGGCGGTCGGCGCCGATGCGTCATTGCGCCAGCCCGGTACGCCGCCCGCCCGACAGCGACCTGGCGTCTCCGCCGGGCGGCCGGCGACGATAGGAGAGCGCCTCGGCCACATGCACCCGGCGGACCGTATCGGCGCCATCCAGATCCGCGATGGTGCGCGCGACCTTGAGGACGCGGTGATACCCGCGCGCGGTGAGGTTCAGTTTCGCGGCCGCCTCGGACAGAAGCGATGTGCCGGCGGGGTCGGGCTGGGCGATCTCCTCGAGGCGCGCGACAGGCGCGTCGGCATTGACAGGACGGCGCCCTCCATCCGTCTGCGCGCCATAGCGCTCGGCCTGTCGGGCGCGGGCGATCGCAACGCGCGCGGCCACATCGGCGCTACCCTCCGTGGGTGCCGGGAGGGCCAGATCGGCGGCCGTCACCGGCGGGGTGTCGTGAAACAGGTCGATGCGGTCGAGAAACGGACCCGACAGCCTCGCCTGGTAATCGGCCATGCAGCGGGGTGCGCGGCTGCAGCCTGCGGCCTCCGGACCGCCACCGCATTTGCAGGGGTTGAGGGCGCCGATGAGCTGGAATCGGGCGGGGTAGCGAACGTGCCGGTTCGCGCGCGAGACCACGGCCTCGCCGGTCTCCAGGGGCTGGCGCAGACTGTCGAGGACCTGCGCCGGAAACTCCGGCAGCTCATCGAGGAACAGGATGCCATGATGGGCCAGGGAGACCTCGCCGGGCTTGGCCCGGCTGCCACCGCCCACCAGTGCGGGTATGGAGGCGGAATGGTGCGGCGCCCGGAAGGGGCGCTGACGCGACAGGCGGCCGCGCGCGAGCTGACCCGCCACCGACTGGATTTGGCTGACTTCCAGCAGTTCCCGCGCAGAAAGGGGCGGTAGCAGACCGGGAAGGCGCTGAGCCAGCATGGACTTCCCTGAACCGGGCGGGCCGCAGAACACCAGATTGTGACCGCCGGCCGCAGCGATCTCCAGCGCGCGCTTGGCGCCTTCCTGGCCCTTCACGTCGCGCAGGTCGGCCCCTCTTGGCGGGTCGTCGATCTCACCCCGTCGTGGCGGCCCCAGGACCGCACGGCCGCTGAAATGATTGACCAGGGAAATCAGCGTCGGCGCCGCAATCGCCGCACCGCCGGCCCAGGCTGCTTCCGCGCCGCTGGCGTCGGGGCAGATCAGGCAAAGCCCCATGGCCTCAGCCGCCATCGCGGCAGGCAGAACGCCCACGGTTTCGTCCAGTCGCCCGTCGAGCGACAGCTCGCCCATCGCGGCGTGTCCCTCCAGAAGGTCCGGCTCGAGGATTCCGATCGCTGCCAGCATCGCCAGTGCGATCGCGAGGTCGTAGTGACTGCCCTCCTTGGGCAGATCGGCAGGCGCGAGATTCACCACGATCCGCTTGGGCGGCAGCGCCAGGCCGATGGCCGCAAAGGCGCAGCGCACCCGTTCGCGACTCTCGGCGACCGCCTTGTCGGGCAGGCCGACAATCGCAAAGGCGTTGCCACCGCCCGTGACCTGAACCTGGACCTCGACCGGCTTGGCCTCGATCCCCTCGAAGGCGAATGTCGTGATACGGCTGACCATGGCTCTCCCCGGTCCACGCGCCGGGCACAGTCGGGTCTAGCACAACCTCAGGGGATCGCAATCTTGCCGTTCACGCCTTGCGTGCGGCGAGGCGGCGCTCGGCGGCGTCCCAGAACATCGCTGCGGCATCGATGCCTGTGAACCGCTTCAGCTCCTGCACACCGGTGGGGGAGGTCACGTTCACTTCCGTCAGCTTGCCGCCGATGACGTCGATCCCCACGAGAACAAGCCCGCGACGCCGCAGCTCCGGTCCGATGGTGGCACAGATCTCGCGGTCGCGGTCGGTGAGGTCGATCGGCTCGGCTGTCCCGCCGACGTGAAGGTTGGAGCGGGTCTCCCCGGCCTGCGGCCTGCGATTGATCGCACCCACCGCATCCCCGTCGATCAGGATGATCCGCTTGTCACCCTCGGAAACCTCCTTGAGGAAGGCCTGGGCGATCACCGGTTCGTTCGAGCGCTCCAGAAACAGCTCCATCAGCGCGCCGAAATTGCTGTCGCCCTCGCGCAGACCGAACACCCCTGCGCCGCCATTGCCGTAGAGCGGTTTCAGGATGATGTCCCTGTGCCTGTCACGGAAGGCGCGGATGGCCCCCACGTCGCGGGAAATCAGGGTCGCCGGCATCAGGTCCGGATAGGCCAGCGGAAAGATCTTCTCGGGCGAGGAGCGGACTTCCGCCGGATCGTTCAGGACCAGGGTCCGGTCGGCAATGAGCTCCAGGACATGGCAGGCGGTGATGTAGCCCATGTCGAAGGGCGGATCCTGGCGCATGAGCACGACATCCACGTCTTCGGCCAGGTCGAGGATTTCCGGCGCCTCGAACACGCCTGGCGTTCCTGCAACACGCTGGATTCGAACCGGGCGGGCCGTGGCGCGGACATGGCCGTGGGCATAGGTCAGCGTGTCGACCCCGTAGACCCAGAGCCTGTAGCCGCGCGCCTGCGCCGCTTCGGCCAGTGCGAAGGTGGTGTCGGCGTTGATGTCCACGGATTCCAGCGGATCCATCTGGATGGCGACGCGCAGGTCCATGCCTTCTCCCTCCGTCTGCGGGCCCGGACGAGCCCCGGCAATCCCCGTCTGTCTAGATCGTTTCGTCTGCCGACGGAAACGATCTTAGGCGGGTCGGTGCTTGTGGGTGCTCGCCGAAGCCTGCAACGCTTCAGTCAGCGCTCCCGGCAAGCCCCGAGGCATCCGCGGCGCCGGCACCATCCTGAAGGGGGGCCGCGCTCTCGCTCGCCCTGCGCGGGGCCAGGCGAACATAGGACACGACGCGCTGCACGCCACCCACGCGGCTGGCGCGCTCGGCCGCCTCGCGCAGCTCCGCTTCGGTGCGCGCGATCCCCATCAGGTAGACCACGCCATCATAGGTTTCGATATTGAAGTTCAGGCTCTTGACCTTCGACGAGGCGAGAAGGGACGCGCGCACCCGGGCGGTGATGATCTCGTCGGACACGTTCGCGACGAACCCCCCTGGGGGCTCGATCCGGATTTCGTTGGCCACGTCTTCGGTGCGGTTCACGCTCCAGGCCACGTCCTCGGCCTTGACGCGCTGTTGCGGCGTGTTCACCCGGCCCGACAGCAGGACCAGCCCGCCTTCGACCTCGACGTCGACCTCGCTGTACTCCCTGCCTATCCCCAGGAGCTTCGCCTTGATCTCGTTGGAGGCCGTCGCGTCATCGACGGCCTGGCCAACGGTCCGGTCCTGCACAGCGGCGACGCCGACCGCGCCCGCGGTACCGATCGCGGCCGCCGCGCAGCCTGCCATCGGCAGGGCAAGGGTCAGCGCCGCCAAGGCGACCAGGGCGACCAGGGCGACCGGGGCGCGCGGGGCGCCCCCATCGCCACGGGCGGACCGAATGGTCCGGAACGGGTGGGCAGCACGCGAATCATTGCGGACGGTCATGGCGGTCCTTCCTCTACGCGACAAACCTGGGCGCAAGGCCCGATGATGATCGCCGTATGACCCCGGACGATCCAGCCGGCCCTTGCCTACCCCGTCCATAGTCGCGTCATTGGGCGAAATCAGGGCGCCAGGCGTCTCGCACATGGTGCAGGCGCGCCAGGCCGTACCGGCCCGGCAGGACGGCCACGAGATCGAACCGCCAGCCGCGGGTTCCGCAAGGGTCGTGACGGCCGGCCCACACCTGCGCGGTGGCGGCGATGCGGCGCCAGGCGCCCGGCGGAACCGCATGGCAGGCCGCGTCGAGGTCGGCGCGCGCTTTCACCTCCACGAAGACGAGCAGCCGGCCCTTGCCGGCAATGAGGTCGATCTCGCCCGCCGGGAGCCGGACATTGCGCGCCAGGATCCGGTAGCCCTTGAGGGTAAGTGCAAGCGCAGCCAGGGATTCAGCGCGCCGTCCTCGCCGTTCAGCCGATTGTCGGGCCCGGCGGTCGCGCGGCGCGGCGGTCATGCGCCACCCGGCTCCGCCCCGTCTTTCAGGGCGAGGGCGCGCTGGTACATGTCCCGCTTCCCGATCCCGAAACGGGCGGCCACCTCATTGGCAGCCTGCTTCACCGGCAGACGCGCCAGAGCCTCGGCGAGGGCGGCGTCAAGGGCGGTCTCGTCGGGAGGCGCGTCCGTCGGGGGCGGGCCGACCAGAATCACGATTTCCCCCTTGGGCGAGCCGGCGGCATCATAGTGGCGGGCGAGATCGCCCAGGCGCCCGCGACGCGTTTCCTCGAACAGCTTCGTCAGTTCCCGCGCCACGGCCGCCTCGCGTTCGGGCCCCAGGCCATCGGACAGGTCGCTGAGACAGGCAGGCAGGCGTGGGCCACTTTCATAGAGGATCAGCGTGGCGGGCACGCCGGCAAGGGACGCGATCTCCCGGCGTCGCGCCGTCGGCCGAGTGGGCAGGAAGCCGGCGAACAGGAACCGGTCGCTGGGCAGTCCGGATGTAACGAGGCCGGCCAGCAGCGCCGAGGGGCCCGGAACAGCTCGCACCGGGACTCCCGCCTCGGCGGCCTCTCGGACGAGTTTGAAACCGGGGTCGGAGACCAGCGGCGTGCCGGCATCGGAGATAAGCGCCAATGCGGCACCGTCGCGCAGACGGCGCAGCAGTTCGGGCCGGCGCTCGGCCCCATTGTGGTCATGATACGCGCTCAACCTTGCACGCAGGCCATGCGCATCCAGCAGCCGCCGGGCTGTCCGCGTGTCCTCGGCCAGCACCTCGTCGGCCTGGGCCAGGATGTCGAGGGCGCGCAGGGTGATGTCTCGGAGATTACCGATGGGTGTGGAGACGATGTGCAGACCTGGCTGGAGGCTGTCGCTGCGCAGTTGTCGCCCCTTTGCGGCGGCAATAGGCTCCTGGCCATCCTGAGTCGAAGGCGATGAGGAATCGGACGATGACATTGCACGGACCATCGCGCGCCAGGGGCGCTGCGCCAAGTCTTCTCCTGGGCGGGCTTCTGCTCCTGGTCGGGGCGTGCGCCAGTGGTCCGGCCCGGCCACCTGCCCCGATCTCCTCTGGCGAACCCCGTGTGGAGCCTGCACCGATGCGCGACGGCGATACGCGCGCCGATGCGGGTCATGGCGGTGGCCTGTTCGGACTGGGCGACCTGGTGCCGCAGGCCGACAGCACGCCCGAGGTGCGCCCGCCCCACATGGCAGGCCGCGACCTGACCCGCGCCGCAGTCCTCCTGCCGTTCAGCCACCCCAACCGCCGCGTTCGCGAAGAGGCCGAGGGCCTGCTTGCTGCCATCGAACTGGCCCTCTTCGAACTTGGCAGCGACGAGATGCTGGTTCTGCCCAAGGACACGGGCGGTACCCAGGCCGGCGCACAGCGGGCAGCGGAAACCGCCGTCGAGCAGGGAGCCGACGTCGTGCTGGGTCCGCTCTTCTCCGCCAATGTGCAGGTGGTGAAGGGGCTCGCGAATCGCGCCGGGGCACCCGTGATCGCCTTCTCCAACGATCTCGACGCAGCCGGGGGCGGGGCCTGGCTTGCGACGTTGACGGTGGAAGAGGAGGTCGACCGGGTCGTCTCCTATGCCGTGGCGGGCGGTGTTGAGAGCCTCGCTTTCCTCGGGCCGCGCAGCGATTATGGGCGACGGGCAGAGCGCGCCCTGCGCAGCACGGCGAGCCGGCTGGGCGTGCCTGTCATCGCCACGAATTTCTACGATCCGAGCAATGATGCGCCGGTGGACGAGGCCAAGCGGCTCGCCGATCTCCTGAAACCGCGGATCGAGGACAATCCCGACAGCGTGGGCGTGCTCATTCCGGAGGAGGGCGTGAAGCTGCGCGCGGTCGCGCCGTTGATCCCCTATTATGGTGTCGATTTCCGCAAGTATCGGGTCATGGGCACCAGCCGCTGGAACGACCCGTCGGTCTGGCGCGAGCCAACCCTGCAGGGCGGCCTGTACGCTGCGCCGCCTGCCGAAGAGATCGAGGCGTTTCGCGCTGCCTATCGGGAGGCCTATGGCCGCGACCCCAGCGAGTTGTCGAGCATCGGCTACGATGCGGCGGCCATGGTGATGGCGTTGGGTCGGACAGGCGAACTTACCCTGGACGGGCTCACCGACGAGGACGGCTTCATGGGCGTCAATGGTCTGTTCCGGTTCCGCCTCGATGGGACGTCACAGCGCAGTCTCGCCGTCTACAGGATCGACACGCAGGACGGTGCCAGCATCGTCGATCCGGGCCGGGACAGCTTCGTTGACGAGATCGGCTGAGGCGGTGGCGGACCGGACGACAGATCCGCCCCGCCATTCCGGTTTCCCGCTTCTCTCTTTCTGTTACCGGCGGCGCGATCCCAGCAGGCCGCGCAGCACGTGCCGGGCGAGATCGCGGGCGACCGTACGAACCACCGTGGAGACGGCGGCCTCCGTGGGTGTCTGACGGTTCGAGCGGCGCCGGGCCGGTGCGGGTTGCCGCCCGATTCGCCTGGTCTCACGGGCTTCGCGCGCTTCGGTCTGCCGCGCCGCCTCGGCCGCCTCGGCGGCTTCGGCCTCACGACGATCGAGCGCCTCATAGGCGCTGTCTCGATCCAGCGGTCGGTCATAAAGACCGGCGAGGGGGCTGTTCGTCAGGCAGAGCGCGCGTTCCGCTTCGCTCGCCGGGCCGAGGCGGGAGGCGGGAGGACGGATCAACGTGCGTTCCACTGGCGTCGGCACCCCCTTGGCATCGAGCATCGACACCAGGGCTTCGCCAACGCCGAGTTCGGTGATCACCTGTTCGGTGTCGATCTCCGGGTTGGGCCTGAAACTGGCGGCGGCTGCCCGGACGGCCTTGCGTTCGGCGGGCGTATAGGCGCGAAGGGCGTGCTGGATGCGGTTTCCAAGCTGCGCGAGGACGCTATCGGGAATGTCGCGCGGCGTCTGGGTGACGAAATAGACGCCGACGCCCTTCGACCGGATCAGCCGCACCACCTGCTCGACTTTTTCGAGCAGGGCGGGCGGTGCATCGTTGAACAGCAGATGGGCTTCGTCGAAGAAGAAGACGAGCCGGGGACGATCCGGATCGCCCACTTCCGGCAATGATTCAAACAGTTCCGCCAGAAGCCACAACAGGAACGTCGCATACAGGCGCGGTGCGTTGATCAGCTTGCGCGCGTCGAGAATGCTCACCTGGCCGCGGCCATCGCGGGTGGTGCGCATCAGATCCTCCAGCCGCAGGGCAGGCTCACCGAAGAAGTGCTCCGCGCCCTCGCGTTCCAGCATGAGGAGACGACGCTGGATCGCGCCAAGCGACTGGCTGGCCACCGCACCATACTGCCTCGAAACGGTCTCACGCACGCCCGTCTCGCCGAGATGCGCGAGGAGCTTCTGCAGGTCCTTCAGGTCGATCAGCAGGAGGCCTTCATCATCGGCATAGGTGAAGGCGACGGTCAGGACCCCTTCCTGCACCTCTGTCAGGCCGAGCAGCCGGGACAATAGGAGCGGCCCCATTTCAGAGACCGTGGCGCGCACCGGATGTCCGCCCGCGCCGAAGACGTCCCAGAACAGGGTCGGCGCGGCGGCGTAGCCGAAATCGGTCAGGCCGATGGTGGCTGCACGGGACTGTAATTTGGCGTGCAGCTTATGGTCTGGATCACCGGGCTGGGAAAGGCCCGACAGATCGCCCTTCACATCGGCGCAAAACACCGGAACGCCTGCCCGGGAGAAGCCTTCCGCCAGGATTTGCAGCGTGACGGTCTTTCCGGTTCCCGTGGCACCTGAAATGAGCCCGTGCCGGTTGGCCCTGTACAGGTACAGCGCCTGCGGCCGGTCATGGGACGGGCCTGCGCCGCCGATGAAAAGCGTCTCGTCCATGCTGTGTGCGCCCCCGATGCTGGGCTGCCACACTAGCCAAACTCCGGACCCTGGGAAGAGGCGGTCGTGGCCGGCAACGCCGATGCACACCCGCCGGATCGGTATGGGGCACGACTGGGCAAGCGCCGCCTGACCCGGCAGGACGCCATCCTAGGGACGAAATCCGAACAGGACGGTGGCGGAGCATCTGGAGCGGGTAGCCGGAATCGAACCGGCATCCTCAGCTTGGAAGGCTGCTGCACTACCATTGTGCTATACCCGCGAGACTGCCGGAATTACAAGGGATTGAGCCTGCCTGCAAGCAGAACAAAAGGGTTTATTTTACAGGGAGTTTTACAGTCCGTTGATGCTGTGTTCTTGATTTCCGAATAGAGCGATGAATTTCTTAAACTAAAAGATGCAGAATGGCCGATTTGTAACCTTAGGATTCGACTGCATGCGCGATCGTGTTGAAAAGACGATAGAGTTCCGTAGAGCTGACTGGCTTCATCCTCTGGATCAGACCCTAGAAGAAGTCGTTCGAGACACATGGACGCGGCTTGCGACGCCTCCATTCCGAACGGTGCAGAATCGCGATGGAAGCGAGATGCGCGGAATGCGCTCAACCGATTTTCATGAGCACGGCTTCGCAATCTACTGCGCAAGATATACTGACCGGCAAGGCGTCGGCACCATTCAGATGGACGTTAACAGCGAAGCAGATCCCGGTGAGCGGCAGCCCGACGACGGCGAGAACTTTCTCAACTCAGACCTATTCGCACTTTTCAGAGGCAATTTCGTAATTACGATGAACGCTCGCCGTAATGCGGCCACGCTTCAACACTATCTTGCGGCGCTATTCGAGAATGCTGGCTTGGATACGACCCATACGATGTTCCTGCTGACCCGCGTCAGCGACATCAACAAAGTGGCGATGATCGAAAGACTTGGTGTTCGGGACATAGAATTGAACACGACAATATCGCAGGCCGCCGCCATTGGCATACAAGATATGAGACGCGAAGACAGCTGGTGGCAGGAAGTACGGTGGGCGCTCTATCGACCCATCCAGGCAATGATAGCTAGAGACGACAGTTTAGGCGCGCTTGCTGAAGCGGAGCGAGCCGGACTACGATTGACCATCAAGATGCCCAAAGGAGAGACGGCTGCTGTCAAAACCGCATTTGACCAGTACGCGGCAGACATAGTTTCGGATGAAGATTCAGACTTCACAATCAACTTGCGAAACGGACAATCTCTTAAACCCGATGAGATTGCTGTGAGGCGCACCATAACCGTCCGGCGACGGGCAAATTCGGTTGACGCGGACGAAGTTTGGCGCGAAATGGAAAATTTCATGAGGGAACTTTTAGAGAACAGAGTTGGCGAGTGAGGCTGTGAGAGTTGAGGGCCGCACTAAACGAATAGACAAGGTGCGCATTTCACTTTTAGTGATCGCGTTACTCATCTCTATATTCGTTGGATTTAAGTTTGGTGGTCAAGTCCAAAATAACGAAGCCGCAATATCAACTGTTGTTACGATATTCTCTATTTTGGCCGGTTTCTTGATAGCGGTAATTACATTTATCTCGGAGCCCGCCACCCGTCCTGATGCGACGTGGCAGTCATTACAGATTATGAGGGCAACAATTCAAAGAAAAATTATCAGACAAATTGTGCTATTTTATCTCTATTTAGCAACATTAGGATTGGCAATCGCCATGTTTTTGGTGCCTGATACGGAATTGTTAATTAAAAATATATTGGGCTCGATATTTTTGGGTCTATCGACCTTTGTATTCATCATGTCTTTTACTCTGCCAATGTCGCTCACGCGTACTCAACAGGCTCGATACGATGATGCTTTGGCGTCGAAGAGACCTGATGACCTCAATAGAGCGTTGGGGGCCGCTGGCGGTGGCGACCGAGCCAAGTAGATTTGACCACGGTAGGCTTCATTCACTTCGGGGTCGCGTCACCGAAGCCTTTGCAGAAGGCGTAAGCGACGGAGAGGCCGAAAGGCTGTTCGGATGGGCGCCAGGGCAGGGCGCGAAAATGCCTCGATCTATGCCGACGCGACCACGCTCGCGGTTTTACAGGCCGGGAAAGGCGCCTTGTCCATAAACGGAAAAATCGGGTGAGGTTCTACAACCAGAGCTTTGCAAACATTAGCAAACTTCTCAGCTTGGAACGCTGCTGCACTACCATTGTGCTATACCCGCGCCGCGAGCCGTTATCCGGAGGGAACCGGGGGGCGGTGGTGGAGGGGACAGGATTCGAACCTGTGTACGCAATGCGGGCAGATTTACAGTCTGCTGCCTTTAACCACTCGGCCACCCCTCCAGGTCGCCACCCGGGTCGCGCCGTTTGACGGACCCGTGCCGGCTCGGCAAAGAGGAGGCCCGGCGCCGCGTTGGCGCTGCCGGGATCCTGCCTGCCGATCCGGAGCACGCCTTATAGGGATGATGAAACACGCACGCAACCACTCGGGCGCCGCGAAACCTCGCCGCAGCAACGCGGGGCCGAAAGGGCAGGGAGGGCCGCTCTGGCTGTGGGGGCGCCACGCGGTCGCGGCTGCACTGGCCAACCCGCGACGCGCTTGCCTGCGACTTGTGGCGACGGAGAACGCCGCACGCCGCCTGGCCGAGGATCTTGGCCGACCGGTGGCCGATGTGGAGGTGCTGTCGCCCCGCGATCTGGACGCGCTGCTGCCCAGCGGCGCTGTCCATCAGGGTCTCGCAATGAAGACCGAGCCGCTGGGCGATGTTGCGCTGGAGGCGCTGCTCTCCGCGACGCCCCCCACACGGGTGTGCGTGCTGGACCAGCTTTCGGATCCCCAGAACCTGGGCGCCGTGTTCCGCTCTGCCGCCGCCTTCGGCGTGGGCGCATTGATCCTGCAGACCCGTCATTCCCCTGCGATCACCGGCGTCGTCGCCAAGAGCGCGGCCGGTTCGGCAGAGACCGTGGCGGATGTGCGCGTGGTCAACATCGCCCGGGCGCTGGAGGCGCTGGGCGAGGCCGGCTACCGCACCGTGGGGCTGACCGGATCGGGGGGCACACGCCTCGACGTCGCGGTCGCAGGTGCCGACCGGCTCGCGCTCGTGCTGGGCGCGGAGGGGGCCGGCTTGCGCCCGGCGGTCGCGAAGGCCTGCCAGGTCGCGGCACGCATTCCGATCGCGGCCGAGATGGAGAGCCTCAACCTGTCGAATGCCGCTGCGATTGCCTTCTATGAAGCCGCACGTCCGGCGTTTTCGTCCGACCCGGCCGCTGGTATGTAGACGAGGTTGGGGGAAAGGGAACGCGATGCTCCGCTTGCTGGCAGTCCTGATGGTCGTGCTGGGCCTCCTGGCCGGCGGGCTGGGCGTGGCGGGGTTGCTGCGCGCCCATGATGCGCCGCGCGCGGAGATTTCCCCCGCGCCCGAACCACCGCGGGAGAGCGCGGACCTGCCTAGCGACGGCGCGGCCACGGAGGGCTCGGACCAGGCCGCCCGGTCACGCGTGCAGCCGGCGACGGCCGACGTGTCCGACATGGTTCGGCGTCTGAGAAAGGTGCCGATCGCCCATGAAGTGCCCGAACGGGCGCGCTTCGGCCGGTCCTTCGAGGTCAGCCTGGTCATCGACGCGACCGGCGCGGAAAGCGCTGCGGCCAGTCTGCCCGGCACGGGCCGGATAACCGAGGGCGAGGCCCGGATCGCCTCGGAGGCGCGGGCCCTCCTCTCAGGACCCTCTTTCCGTATCGAGGGCCTGTCACCGGCGACACAGACCGTCTCCACACTCGCGCCGAACACCTGGCGCTGGAACGTCACGCCGCTGGCCAGCGGTGCACATGATCTCGTGGTGGAAATCTTTGCCGTTGAGGCAGGCCGGGTGCTTCCGGTCCGCTCCTATCGCGACAAGGTCACCGTCCAGGTGTCGCCCCTGGGCAAGGCGATCAGCCTGGCGGAAGAGGCCAATCCGGTCTTCATGCTGCTCGGCGGCGTGGGCTCTGTACTGGGCGGCCTGTTCGCTGCCGCACGCTTCTTCAGGTCGGGCAAGAGCTAGCGCATCTTCGAGTCGATCGCAGCCAGTAAAGCGGCGCGTGGGACGTGCTCTCGCGCAGTGTCTTCACACGAAGCGGTTCTGGCTTCGCCCGGCAAGGATGGATATTCCAGGTCAGGACGCGCGCCGCACGATCAGGCGAAGATTGCGACGGTCTGGCGCCCGACCATCACGGGGACGCCGTCCCGGTTCCACAGGTACATCGCCTGGGACGAGTAGCCATCCTGCGCCGTTTCGGCCACCGAACGCGACAGCCACCAGCCGCCGCGAGTCGTCGGGGTTTCCGTCAGGAACTCTGCCATCCAGGTCATGGACGAGATCGGGGCCGGCTGCGTGAACAGGCTCATGGCCGCAGGCGGCGGCACGTCCGCCAGCGCCAGAAGCGACGTCGGCCCATCGGGCACGTCGGGGTCGGCGTGGCTGAGCCACAGGCGCAGGTCCGCCGTCTCGGCACCCGACATGGGCGCGGATCCCCCCGCGCGCAGCACCTGGAAATTGGACAGGAAGGCCGGCCCCTGTCCGCGCGGCATGTGCGGTGTGGGGGTATCTTCGGGGGCGGGCACGTCGGGCATCGGCAGATCGCGAAAGGCGAACGCCGAAGGCCGTGCCTGGCCGAACGCGAACAGCGCGCGTGCCGCCACGCCGTCCTCGGTGACCATATCGACGCTGACGAAGGCGCTGGACTTGCCCTTGCGCAGCAGGCTCGGGCTGACGATCACTTCTCCGCCCACCGGCCCGACGAACGCCACCTGCACGGCCCGAACCGGCCGCCCTTGGGCAAGCTGAGCAGCCGATTCGTGGCAGAGCGCGGCCGTCAGGCCGCCATAGGTCGTGCGGCCCTGCATCCAGGTGTCGGGAATCCGGACCTGAAAGCGTCCGTTCTGGCCATGGTCGATCCCGGCCAGCAGCTCGGTGAAGAGGGTCATGCGCGCCGTGAGCCGCCTAGTGCTGGCTCTCGGGCGTGGTCACGTGCAGACCGTCGAGCGCATCCGACACCGTGATCTGGCACGACAGGCGCGAGTTCGGCTGAACGTTCTCTGCGAAGTCCAGCATGGACTGTTCCATGTCTTCCGGCTGGCCAACTTGAGCCATGAAGGCCTCGTCCACATAGACATGGCAGGTGGCGCAGGCGCAGGCGCCGCCGCAATCGGCATCGATCCCCGGGATCGAGTTCTTCACGGCCGTCTCCATGACGGTCTCGCCGACCTTTGCCTCGACTTCCCGGGTCGTGCCCTCGTGATCGGTGTAGCTGATCTTGACCATGCCTGTGTGTCCTCTCCCTAAGCCGCCGCGGATGCGGCGATGTCTTTCATCGAAACCGACATATCGGCCAGGCGCTCGGGTGCAAGGGATGCCCCGGCCTGGATGAGCTTTTTCGATCCCAGGAATTCCGGTGCGGCATTGACCGCGTCCACGGCGATCAACCGTCCGGCCTTGAGATAGAAGGCGGCGAATTTGCGGTCCGCCGGGTTGCCGCGAACCACGATCCGGTCGTAGCCTTCGCTCAAGCCGGCAATCTGCAGTTTCAGGTCGTACTGGTCGGACCAGAACCACGGAACGTCCACGGCGGGGCGCTCGCGTCCCAATATGGCTGCTGCGGCAAGCTTGCCCTGCTCGATGGCATTGTGGACGCTCTCCAGTCGTCCCATGCGCCCGTAATGGACCAGTGGGCGGCAGGCGCAATCGCCTGCTGCAAAGATTCGCGGGTCATTCGTGCGGGCGTCCTCGTCGACCAGGATGCCGTTGCCGCAGGCCAGCCCCGCCGACTGGGCGAGTTCCTGGTTCGGTACGATGCCAATGCCGAGCACGACCAGATCCGCGGCGAGGGTTTCGCCAGTCCCAAGGGCGACGCCGGTCACCGCCCGGTCGGTGCCGGTCAGCCCGGTCAGGGTCGTGCCGGTGCGCAGGTCGACGCCTTCGGCCCGATGCACGCCGGCATAGAAGTCCGACATCAGCGGACTGGTAACCCGGGCGAGCACGCGCTCGGCCATTTCCACGACCGTGACCTCGAGGCCCATCTGCCGCGCGACGGCGGCCACTTCGAGGCCGATATATCCCGCGCCGACGATGACCATCCGGCGACCGGCAATCATGGCCGGTTGCAGGCGTTCGATGTCCATGAGGGTTCGGATCTCGTGCACGCCGTCAAGATCGGCCCCCGGCAGAGGCAGCCGCCGGGGCCGGGAGCCCGTTGCCAGGATCAAGGCGTCATAGGCCGCCTCGCCATGGGCTTCGAGGTGAACGCACCGGCGCGCCCGGTCGATCGCGGTGACCGGCGCCCCCAGAAACAGCTCGCAGCCCTGATCGGCGTACCAGGCCGCCGGCTTGAAATAGAGCCGCTCCTCCGGAAACTCGCCCTTCAGGAAAGCCTTGGACAGGGGCGGACGCTGATAGGGTGGGGCTGGCTCGTCGCCGATGAGGGTGAGGCTCCCGTCATAGCCCCACTGGCGCAGCGACTGCACGGCCTGTGCAGCGGCCTGGCCGCCGCCGGCGATGACGATGCGTCGCGCTGCGCTCAGATCCATAGGGCGTCTCCCATTCGCATTTCTATGACGCGGGCGTCATTTTTTGCAAGGGCGGGGCGACCGGTCTAGGTGTGCTGGGTGAGAGGGGCTGCGTCGTCACGAGGCCCCGATTGCCGATCCCTGCCCAGTCCCGGGCGTCGCTTCAAGGTCCACGCCGATGCAAAACCTTCTGACCCTCCTGTTCTACGCCGCGCTGGCAGGTGTCTTCGTGATCCTGGTGCTGGGCCTGGTGAACCTCGTTCGCAACGATGCCAACCGTGCCTCGCGGTCAAACCAGCTCATGCGGATGCGCGTTATCGTACAGTTCGTTGCCGTGATGCTTCTGGTGGCCATCGGGCTTGTCACCGGCGCGATCACCTTCGCAGGATAGGCGCTGCGTCAGAGACCCGAAATGGAGCGCCGGCATGGTCAAGCTGAACAGGATCTACACCCGAACGGGAGATGGCGGCCTGACCCGGCTCGCCACGGGCGAGCAGGTGCCGAAATGGTCCGCGCGGGTCGAGGCCTATGGTGCCGTGGACGAGGTGAACGCCGTGCTGGGCGTGGCTGCGCTTCTGGCCGACGCGGACATGGCTGCGGCGATTGCGCGCATCCAGAACGACCTCTTCGACCTCGGGGCCGATCTGGCCACACCCGACCGGGACCAGACGCTGGAGTGGGAACCCCTGCGCATGGTCGCCGCGCAGACCGAGCGGTTGGAAGGCGAGATCGACGCAATGAACGCGCGGATTCCCCCGCTGGAGAGTTTTGTGCTGCCCGGCGGAACGCCGCTGGCGGCACAGCTTCATGTGGCACGCACGGTCGCGCGGCGGGCCGAGCGGTGTGTGGCCCGACTGGCCGCGGAAGCGAGCGAGACGGTATCGGTTGCGGCGCAGACCTATATCAACCGGCTTTCCGACTGGCTGTTCGTTGCCGCGCGGGCCGCCAACGAGAATGGGCGGCGCGACGTCCTTTGGGTGCCCGGCGCCAATCGCTGACACGCCATGTCCGCACGGTCGCGCCAAATTGACGCGAACGTAAAGGTAAGCTTGATTCGTTGCGCTGCGGGGGTTAGTCCACGCGGGCGAACATTGAATTTGCCAGAGCGGCCGCCAGCTCTTGTTTCAATCGAGATAACTTGGGAGCCAGCCTATGAAGGTGCTCGTGCCCGTCAAACGGGTCATCGACTATAACGTGAAGGTGCGCGTGAAGGCGGACCAGTCCGGTGTCGACCTCGCGAATGTGAAGATGTCCATGAACCCGTTCGACGAGATTGCCGTCGAAGAGGCCGTCCGGATGAAGGAAGCCGGCACGGTCGAGGAAATCGTGGCCGTGTCGATCGGGCCACAACAGGCCCAGGAAACCCTGCGCACCGCCCTCGCCATGGGTGCGGACCGCGGGGTCCTGATCAAGACCGACGAGACGGTCGAGCCGCTGGCGGTGGCAAAGCTGCTGAAGGGTGTGGCCGAGGCGGAAAGCCCCGACCTGATCATTCTGGGCAAGCAGGCCATCGATGATGATTGCAACCAGACGGGTCAGATGTTGGCGGCACTTCTGGGCTGGCCCCAGGGCACCTTTGCATCGGAAGTCAAGGTCGAGGGTGGCAAGCTGACGGTGACCCGCGAAATCGATGGCGGTCTGCAGACCGTGGCGCTCCAGCTGCCGGCGGTGGTGACTACCGACCTGCGCCTGAACGAGCCGCGCTATGCCTCGCTGCCCAACATCATGAAGG
>CAZBKM010000012.1:0-93318 GCA_964492485.1 uncultured Hyphomonadaceae bacterium
GAGGTGGCCGAGTGGTCGAAGGCGCACGCCTGGAACGCGTGTAGGCGGGAAACCGCCTCCAGGGTTCGAATCCCTGTCTCACCGCCAGTTTCCGATTGTCCGTTCGGGAGTCCCGGGTCAGAACGCGACTCTGACCTGAATGCCGACCCGGCTTCTGGTCTGGTCGTCGGTGGCCTCCACGCCGGTCCGGATGCTGAAAACGCCGTTCGGCGGGACCTGGCCGTGCAGTTCCACGTCAAGCCCGGCGGTTCCGGTCTCCTCCTGCCCGGTCGCAAGATCCCAGGCCCGGTATCCAAGGCTTGGAGTGATCGACAGGGTGGGCGCCACGGTGACGCGCTCGCCGAGGTTGAGGAGGATATCGAACAGGCTTGCTGCGGTCAGATCCGTGAGGACCACATCGCCGAGAGCCAGATCCACAGATTCGGTGAGAGCCCACGCCTCCGCGTCCAGGTCGATCGTGCCCGCATGGGCCTGGGCATGACTGGCGGTGATCCGGGGTCGCCAGACGAAGCCCGCGGCCTTGTGAACGCCGGCGAGCGTCGCCCCTGCGAGCCAGTGCCGAGAGTTGTAGTCGCCACTCACGGTCAGCAATTCATCCGACACGTCGACACGATGCCGGGTCCATCCCAGCTGAACATAGGCATCCACGGTGAGAGCCTGGCCAAGCCGCTGGATCCCGTACAGCCCGACCGTGCCGCCCCGGCTCTCGATATCTCCCTGCATCCGCCGTTCGACATCGTCGCGCCGCAGGTTGAGCGTGCCGAACGCGCCGACAATCGCCTTGCCCTGGCTGATCGTTTCCGCCTGGGCCAGGGTTTCGAACGTGCCTGACGTAAGCCCACGGTCGGCCTCTTGCGTTTCACCGCTGAGCCTGACCAGGGCGCGCCAGCGATCCTTTCGCCACGCCATGGCGGCTTCGCCATCGGCCTTTCCGGTCGCGGCCCCATCGGGTGACCGATCGAAACGGAAGTTCCCGCTCAGCCGGGTCGTCCTGTCTCCATATTCCTCCACCGCCTCGGTGCCGACGCTCAGGCGCAGGAGTCCGCCTCGAAGGTCCATGGTGCCGTCGAGACCGGCGCCCTCGCCGAGGCCAAGTGCCCCCGCATCGAACCCGCCAAGAGGGGTCGAGATCCGGAACGACCGCCCGTTCCGGAGGGGGCTCACCAGGCCGCAGCCATAGGCATCCTGCGTCTCCGCGCTGGCCCGGTCGCAGTCGAGGCGCCGCCTCACATCCTGCATCATGGCATCGCGCCTGCGAAGCTCGGTCCGGAGAGCGGCTTGCAGATGGTCGACAAGCAGGTCCCGCAATTCGGCTGAACGCGCCGCGAACAGGCTCGATGGGCTGGCCACCAGGTCGAGGGTGGGCGGTTCGGTCATCTCGAAGTCGTTGGAGACGAGCGACGCCTCGAGCCGGTAGCGCGACACACCGGTCCGCGTTTCGACAAGGAAGGTCGCTTGGCCCTGCTCGTCCAGAGGCAGGGGGCCAAGCTTTGCAATCGGCGCCAAGTCGTCGCCGGCATGAACGCGCAGCGTCACATCCCCCGTCGCCGCCGCCTCCTGGCTTTCGAAGCGTACGGGCACCGGCGCGCCGAAGCTGACGATGCGGACCTGCGATGCGTCGAGCGTGTTTCTTGCCCGTGCCTCCGCGGCGATAATGTCAGGGCGCCGCGTCTCTTCGTCGGCTGCGATCTCCAGCGTCCCCCGTATGCCCAGCGGCATGACGGTGAGTTCGAGCGTATCCTCGGCCGCGGCATGGATGTCATCGCCGGCAAACCGGCCTGTGAACCGGTAGGTGCCGACGGGGAGTTCGGGCAGGTCGGCCGACACGACCCCGTTCTCGTCCACCGCCACGGAGGCGCCCGAGGCGACGGGCAGGAGCGCTCCGTCTTCCGTCACACCGAAGAAGGAGACCTCACCCGTGGCTTCCGAGGGTACACCTGACAGCCCCAGTTTCAGCGGCGTCCGAAATGTGGCGACGAGTCCGGTGCCGTCGGGACCGGGTTTGGCGCCTTCGATGGCCAGCCGGACCTCCGTTGGAGCCAGCGCTTCGGTCTCTTCGACCTCGATCGTGAGCCGGGCGCTGACGCTTGCCGGGACAAAATTGTCGTCTCCGGAAAAGCGCGCGGTCAGGAAGTATGAACCGGGTTCGAGCGGCGGCAGGGCAAGAGACGCAATGCCCGAATCGTCGACGGGGATCTCCGTGGCATCGGGGAGCGGAACGCTGCGTCCGTCGGTGGTCTGCGCCTCGAAAGACACGCGTCCGTCCGTCCCCATGGGGAGCGCCTCGAGCACCAGTCTGACGTCCGAGGTTTCGGACGCCGTGAAACTTGTGTCCTGCACCTCAATGGTGCCCTCTGCCCGCAGTTTGGGATCGACCGGGACGGGCTGGATTTCGAGCGTTGCGGCCCATGCATTCTCAGACAGGAGAGATGTTCCCGGGAACGCCGCCGTGAGTGTGTAGGGTCCGGCGTCCAGGGTGGGCAGGGGAAGCCGTGCCGCCCCGTCGGCGATCGCCGCGGTCCCCGAATTCTCGAGGTTCACCGCCATGCCGTCGGCCTGAACGACGCTGAAGGTGATGTCGGCGTCGACGTCGTCCGGCAGGCCGCTCAGCACGAGCGAGAGTTCGGACGCGAAGGGGGCGGTGAAGGTCTCGTCGGCCTCGGGCTTTGCCTCGGCGCCCTCAACCGCCAGCTCTGCGGTGACCGCAGCGGGGTCGAGGGTCAGCGTGGCTGCGTACTGCGACTCGAAATGATCATCGTCGCCCGCATAGGTGGCGAAAACGTCATATGTGCCAGGTGTCAGGCCGCCGGGCAGCGCCAGACGCGCCGGCGTTCCGGCCGCCAGGCTGACCGCGCCGTCTCCGTCGAGGGCGATCTCCGCCCCCATCTGGTCGGCGAGGGTGAACTGCACGTCGCCTGTCGCGGTGTCGGGGAGCCCGTCCAGAACGAGCTGAAGGGCCTGTCCCGTGTCCGCGAGATAGGTGCCGGGCGCCGGCATCGCGGCGCCGTCCACCCAGAGCGCGCCCGTATCCGAGGCGTACTTGACGATGAGCTCATAGTCGCCGCGAACCGTATTCTGCCCCCACGCCGGGTTCCATCCCGCGCCGACCGGCGTGTAGTCCACGGCCTGAATCCTGTAGGTTCCAGGCAAGTTCGGCGTGACGGTGGCCTTCGCCTCGATGCCGTCGGGCGAGGTGACCGTCGAGGTCACTCCAGGCCCATCGATGATGAGCTCCGGCACCTGGCCGGCCTTGTAATAGGGATCGGATGTGAGCCGGATCGTAAGCGCGTCGCCGGGGGTTGCGGTGAACGTCCAGCCATCGCGCTGCGCACCGTCAATGTCCACACGCGGCACAACCATGATGCCGGTGTTAAAAGGGCCTTGACCTTCGGGGCGGACGTCAAGGTTGTGAGTGGTGCGTGCATTGCAGTAGGAGGTGCTGAAGTCCCAGACACCTATTGCAATGTCGAAGGTGACGGGCCCGCCGTATCGGGTTTCGGCCTGCGAAATCTGGCTGCTCCCGCCCTGTGAGGTGTTCCTCGGCAGGATCAGTTCGCATACGCCGTCGCCATAATCCTCTGAGGAATAGACATTGCAGGTATCTCCGTACTGATCGAACCAGTAGTTGAACACGACCTGATCTTCAACGTCAGGCATTGACCCATTGATAACCACCTCCAGACGGTACTCGTCCTGGCGTCCATGCTGAAACTGATAATATTCTGTGACATTATTCGCAGTTAGCGGGATATCCGCTACCGCAGGCGTGATCCCACTTTTTGCGCCTGTTGCCTCGACCCTGCCGTAGAATCTCTCGCTGGAGTAACGGGCCCCGGAACAAATCGAGTAAGGATTGGCGCCGGGTGCAAAAAGGTCGTCGGTCGACAAGACCCTGACTTCCGGCTCAGGGACTTCGGATTCCTGAGCCTGTAGGACACTTGTGCAGGACACAACAAGCACGAATCCTGCGATCACGGATCTCCAGGGGCTGTTCATTTTGGATCACACTCTCATAGCACGCTCGACTCTTATAAAACCCTTATAAAGCAAATAAAAGGTCGATCGGATCTTGGTGCGTAAATCGCGACGTGAATACTTAGGGAGTGGTTATTTATAATAATGGATAATCAGTTGCGAATATTATATAGATTACAAGACAATAAGAGCAAGTATTACATCATGTTTGATGAAAATCGCATGTAGTGGGCTCTGTGGATCGCGCGAGGTACTTGCCAGGTAGGGTGGCGAGAGGCTTGAAGGGGTGTCTGGTAATTTTCGGAGCGGGCATGACCGATCATGGAGACTTAGGGCGCGGGCGCCTTGGCCGCCTGACGGCGCACATGAATCCTCCGGTTTTCCTCGGGGCTGGCGGCGTGGTCCTGGCCTTCTGTCTCTTTGGCGGGCTGTTCACGGAGACGGCGCGCCCCCTGTTCCAGTCGCTGCAGAACGGGATCAGCCGCCAGCTCGGCTGGTACTACCTGTTGCTCGTCTCTGGCATTCTGGTTTTCGCGATCTGGCTTGCGTTCAGCCGGGTCGGCCGCATCCGCCTCGGCGGACCGGATGCGAAGCCCGAATTTTCCCGCTTCAGCTGGCTTGCGATGCTGTTTACCGGCGGCATGGGTATCGGGCTGGTCTTCTGGTCGGTAGCCGAACCCCTGACCCATTATGCCAACCCTCCAGATAGCGCGCCGCAGACCGAGGCGGCCCTGCGCGAAGCAATGCGGATCACTTTCTTCCACTGGGGTCTGCACGCGTGGGGCCTCTATACGATCCTGGCGCTGGCGGTGGCGTACTTCCACTTCAACCGGAACCTTCCCCTGGCGCCCCGCTCGGTCTTCCTTCCGCTCCTGGGCAAGCGGATCAACGGGCCGCTGGGCGACCTGGTCGATGGGCTCGCAGTGGTCGGCACGCTGCTGGGCGTAGCGACGTCGCTCGGGCTCGGCGCACAGCAGATCAATGCAGGTCTGACCCGGCTCGCCCCACTGGAGTCCGGTGTGACCACGCAGGTCATCCTGATTGCGGGTATTACCGTCCTGGCGACGGTATCGGTCGTGCTCGGCGTTCAGGCCGGAATCCGCAGGCTGAGCCGGTTCAATGCGGTTCTGGCCGTGGCCGTCTTCGCCTTCGTGCTTCTGGCCGGTCCGACCGTCTTCGTGATGGACGTTTTCGTCACCTCGCTCGGGGCCTACCTTCAGACCCTGCCATCCCAGAGCCTGTACATGGATCTTGGGGCCGACTCGACATGGCAGGCAGACTGGACGCTGTTCTATTGGGGGTGGTGGATTTCCTGGTCCCCCTTCGTGGCGATCTTCGTTGCGCGCATCTCGCGCGGGCGCACCGTGCGCGATTTCATCCTGTCGGTCCTCATCGTGCCGAGCCTGGTCACGTTCCTCTGGCTGTCGGTGTTCGGCGGGACCGCGCTGTCCCTGTCGCAGGCGGGTGCGGGAGACCTCGCGGCGCAGGCAACCGAGACCCCGGCGATCGCGCTGCATGCGCTTCTGGACCATCTGCCGGCATCCGGGGTGATGCAGGGGCTGGCCACATTGCTGATCGTGGTGTTCTTCGTGACGTCCTCGGATTCCGGCTCGCTCGTGAACGACATGATCGCGTCGGGGGGTGATCCCGACCCGCCGCGGTGGCAGCGGGTCTTCTGGGCGACGGCGGAAGGCGCGGTCGCCATGACCTTGCTTGTGGTCGGCGGCCTGCAGGCGATGCGCAACGCGTCCATCGCGCTCGGTCTGCCGATGTCGCTGCTCCTCATCGGCGCCGCGATCAGCCTGCAGACCGCCCTCGGCCGTGACACCCAGGTGCGCCAGCGTCCCCGTGCTGCGGCGCGCCGCCGCTGAAATGATGGATGCGGAGAACCGCCAGACCGCGCCGGCTCAGCGGGTGGCGGTCGCGTCGGGGTTCACCTCGCCAATGGCCAACCGGCTCATCTCGGAATCGCCGTGATAGGTCTTGTCGAGGCAGTCCTGCATCTGCCCGGCCTCGGCATTCAGGCCGAGGCGCCGGGCAAAGGCCGCGCAGCATCCGTATCCCGCGATCGCATAGTGTGCCATGCGCTGATACTGGCTGATGATCACGGCGTCGCGTACATCGTCGTCGGCAAAGTCCGTCTCGATCGCGTGCGCCCGGGCCTCGCGGGCCAGGCCTTCCATGCCCTTGCAGAATTCTCCGGTAGGTGCGGCGCCATGTCCGCGGATGAGGCTTGCCAGCGTGTCGCGCCCTTCCGCGATACCGGCAACCCCCCGCTTGAGCGCCGCCTTCAGGTCCTCGTGGCGGGCAAGGTCGGCCAGGTCCTGCGTCACGTCGGCTGCCTGGCGGTCGGCGCTGTAAAGATCCTGCAACTGGTCGACATAGACGTCCTTCAGGGTTTCCAGGGTCATGGGAAGCTCCTTTCGGGTCGGTGATGAACCTCCCCTGGATCTGGGGCGCGCCAACCGTTCCGAAAACCCGTCGAAGCCGGCTGGCTCGACCCTGGCGTGCACGCGCAGCGCGTGTTCACACAGGATTAATCCAGGAATAGTATCCCGCCTGATGTAATCAGGAGGTGAGGTCAATGAGGTGTGCAATCGTGGCGGGTATGCTTGTCGCTGCTATACCGTCGGGCGTCACCGCGCCCGTCCTCACGGCGGCCTGGGCGCAGGCGCCGGCGGAGGACGGCCAGGTGGCGATCCTTCAGACCGTGGAGGAGCTGACCATCAGCCAGGACCCGGATACCGGCGAGCGGGTCGATGTGCTCTCGCCGCCGGACTCCGTCGTGCCGGGTGACATGCTGCGCTACACCCTGACCGTCACCAACCCTACGGGCGCACCGGTCGACGGCGCGGTGCTGACGCTGGCGGTGCCCTCGGAAGTCGTGCTGATCGAGGGCACAGCGACCGAAGGCGGCGAGCATGGTTGGCGGGTGACCTATTCCGTCGATGGCGGCGGTACGTTCCGCACGCGCGACGCGCTCGAGATCGTGGATGCGGACACCGGCCTGGCCCGTCCTGCCCTTTCCGACGAGATCGATACCGTACGCTGGGAGGCGGACCTGCCCATCGCGGCAGGTGGCACGGGCCGGGTCAGCCTGGACGGCCTGCTGAGCTGAGGAAGGGCATCGCCGACCGAAAGGTGCATTGGCCAGGGCCGGCATTCGAGATACAATCAACAGAAGAGACCAAGAGAAAAACAATTGTGGGTCGATTTTCGTGCATCGGAACGGCGCCGGCGGGTGTCGTGAACGGATTGGGCCGGTGGGCGGGGCCGGTCTTCGCTCTCGTTCTGCTCGGACTGTCCGGCGCACCTGT
The DNA here is from genome assembly GCA_964492485.1 of uncultured Hyphomonadaceae bacterium. Lineage (GTDB taxonomy): Bacteria > Pseudomonadota > Alphaproteobacteria > Caulobacterales > Hyphomonadaceae > UBA5336. The sequence continues at coordinate 7,293 of CAZBKM010000012.1, forward strand.
TGGTCATGCCCAGCCGGACGCCGGCTCATTTTCCCCGCCGCTCGCGGGGACCCTGGTCATGAGTCCGGTTTCGGTCTCGTTCACCGCACGGGATGGATCCAGGATCGAGCTGGAAAACGTCACGCGGACGCAGTTCGTTGTCGACAGGCTCGTGCATGTTTCGCTTTCGGTTGCCCAGCCCGAGATCAGTCTCGCTCCGGGCCAGACGGTGCTGGCCGATCTTATCGTCACCAATCTCAGCAATGACACGGTGGCGGTCCGGTTGAGCATCGACAAGGGACAGGTGTCTGACCTCGTCGACGTCGAACTTGAGTATGACCGGGCCGATACCGGCCGCGACGTGTCGGTTCCGCTTGCCCCCGGCGCGCAGCTTCCCGTGCGCATCCATCTGACCGGCGCGGACGCGGAGGCCGCAGCCCGGTCCGAGACGCTGCTCATTCGAACCACGGCAGTTGCACCGGATGGGACCGACCTTCCCGGAAGCGAGTCCTCCGAGGCCCTGAACGTGGAGACGCGTCGGATCGACGATACCTTCGATTCGTTCGATCTAAAGGATGACGGGATCGCGACCGTCGGGCTGTCCCTGCTCCGCGGCGGGTTTCTGACGGCCACGAAGGCGGTTGCCTTCCTGATACCGGTTCAGGACCCGACAGGGCCGGACTGTTTCGCTGCAGGCGCCCGCCTTACGGATCGCAAGGCGCGCAGCCATTGCGCCGTCTACACGATCCGTATCGCGGGCCTTGAGGATCTGGGCGACCATTCGGCCACCGGCCTCATCGTGGAAGACCCCCTGCCCGAGGGTGTGAGGTTCGCCGGCGTCCGGGCGCCCGACACGGCGGGGAATGCCTTCCTTGCGGCGGGGGTGCAGCTTGAGGCGATGCTCGAGGATCGGACCCCCTGCACCTATGAGACCCATGAGCCGGGCAGGATCTGCACGGTCCGCGTCAGCGGTGCCGCGCTTGGCCGGGATGAGGCTGGTGAAATTGAGATTGCGACCATCATCCGTTAGAGGCCCGGCCTCCGCGCTGGCCCTGGCCGCCGTCGCATCCGTGTTGGCGACGGCCTCGTCGGCCGTCTACACGGACTATGGGGTGGCAGCGGGGACGGCGCTCGCCTCGAGCGTTCAGGTGGTGATCAAGGGATCGGCCGCGACCAATACGGAGTCCGTCGCGGTGACGACATCCTATCCGGATATCAGCGTCGGTACGCAGGTGGTCCTGACCGAGCCGCCGGTTTATGCAGAGCCGGCCACGGGCGGGCTCATGGTCTCGCGCCGGGTCGACCTGGAGCTCGTCGCAGGGCCCGAAGGACCGATCACGTTTCCGTCGTCCGACCTCGCCTCCTACAGCTATGAGATCCGCAACCGGTCCAACGACACGGTGCGGTTGGGGTTCGGCTTCCGCCGTCCCGGCAGCGTCGCTGCGGGCACCTTCAATCCCTATGAGGCGTTTGCAGCAGGTGGCACCGTCCGCACATTCGAGGTCGACGGGTCGACCGACGTTTCCTGGCCGGCGGCCGGTGCCGCAGGTGACGCGTTCGGCGAATGGGTGGGCGCCTCATCCGGAATCGACCTCGTGCCCGGAGCCAGGGTGACGATCGCGGGCAATCTGGCGGCCCCTCCCGGTGCGGCGGCCGGAGAGACGGCGACGCTCGAATTCGCGGCCCGGATCCTTCAGCCGTCCGCATGGCTCAGCGACGATACAGTGACCGAACTCGGCGCGGACCTGCTCATGTCCGAAGCCCTGTCATCCGAACCCACGCTGGCAGACCCCGTGCGCACCGTCGCGGCGTCGGCGCTGGCGCAGCCGACCGATGGCGGCAGCCCGGCCCTGACGGTCGCGGAGCTCCGCTTCTCGTCCAGTCTCGAATTGACGGCACCGACGGCGGAACTGGTGAGCTATGTCCGCCGCACCGGTCCGATCGGTGAGACGGCCTGCACCGACACCAACAGCGCCGCACCTGCCGAGTTTCCAATGACCAATCGGGCGCTCGAACTCGAGGGTACGCTCGGCCAGGATGCCGCGGCCGACGTCCTCAATGCACCGCTCGTGCCTGGAACGTGTGTGGAGTACGCGCTGCGGATCGTGCACACCCGAACCGATAGCGGCCCGTCCGGAATGCAGGTCGTCCTGGACGTGCCGATGCCTGTCCGGGTCCTCGGAACCTACCTTGCGGAGGAATTTGAGGGCGCCGAGGGCGTGACCATCGCCGAAGCCGACGGTTCTCAGCCGCCGTCGGCGTGCGGGACAGAGGCCGGCGATGTCTGCCGTGTTACCGTCAGCGGACTGGCGCTATCCGCCTCGGTCGACGGAACCCCTGTGATCGGGGAAGTGAGGGTGCGCGGCTATGTGGATTAGATCTCGCGACGTTTGGCTGCGCCGTCCGGGTCGGGCGGCCGGACTGGCTCTCTGGGCCGGGCTTGTTGCAGCCCTCTCTGCGCCGTCTGCTGCTGCTGCGACACCGGCCGGAACGGAAATCGTGGCCGAGGCGCAGCTTGTTTATGACGGCGCAGCAGGCACGGCTCAGACGGCAAGCTTCAGTGTCGACCGTCTGATCCAGTTCACCTGGACCGCGACCAGTCCGGCGTTGCTGAATGATAACGGCTGGCCGGACCCCGCGAATGATACGGGCGCCATTTCTTTTGACAGTCTGGATGCGGAACGTCGTTTGCACTTTACCGTGACCAATACCGGCAATGAGAACATGGCCTACCGTTTTTTCACACCGGAGAGCCCCGACGGAATCCTCTCCAATTCTCCTGACGGTCAAATCGACTTTGTGGCCGAAGTCCCCGGAGACCTTAGCGTGGCCGTATCGCCTGATGTGGCGCCTGGCGACAGCATGCCCGTCCAAGTGGATGTGTTGCTGCCGGCCGGGACGACCTATGGTAGCCATGGGATCTTTGCGCTGGCGATTCAGGCGGTGCAGCCGGAGACGTTCCAGGTCGCATCGTCCGGTACGCCCGACCCGGGCGCGCCCTTCGTGGTCTCGGCGGAGAACACCTTGGGGGTGGCCGACGTGATCTTCACCGACGGCGATGGCGATGGGGTCGTTTCGGGGGCGCCCCTTGCGGATGCATTCGGAGACACGGCGACCAATGCCGTTGCGATCGCCGTCACGTCCCTCACCGTCGTCCCGGTGTCGTTCGGTTTCGCGCGCGCCGTTGCGGGTCTCCAGGCGGGGTTGAGCGAGGAACAGTGCGCGGACCTCACGACCGCCATCACCTCCTTCAATGAGACGGAGGGCGGGGCCGAGTATTTCGTCCCCGGCGCCTGTATCGAGCAGACCGTGACCCTCTCGCTTGCCAGTGCGGGCATAACGATTGAGGACATCTCGGTCAGTGAGGCGTTCCCCCAGACGCTGAGCCTCATGAATGCCGGGCTTTCCGGCCTCGAGGCCGTAAACGTCGATGTGACCGAAAACACTTTGCTGGCCGCCGCCACGGCCGCCGGGTCCGAAACCGGGTTCGTCACGGATACGCTGTACACGTTGAGGTCGGGCAATATGACGCTGACCTGTGAAGCGGAGGAGAGTGAGCTCTGCACCATCACGGTCACCGACACGTCCCTCGCCGGGCCGGCGGAGGGGGGCGATGCAGTGACGACAGGCGTGATCCGGCTGCGTCACTGGGTGAAGTAGAGCAGGTTCAGAGCAAACGGACCCGGTTGCGAACGGAGACTTGCGCAAGAACACGGATGTAAAGCGACGGTCCGGAGTGAATTGAAAGACCGTCGCTTCAAGGCTTTCCTGGGCAAAGTGGGCACCGATGCGCGTTGGAAACATTCGCCAGAACATAACCCAAGCGCTGCGTCACCCAGTCAGGCTGAAATATCAGGGCGGTGGCCTCTGTACTGACGCGGGGAGCGTCCGGCCGACCCCATATCGGACTGTAATAATCAGATAATATCAATTTTAAGTAAAAATGAATCAAACCACTTAAACAGACCGTGATTTGTACTTTCAGCCTAAAAATACGACCAGAGCGCGTAGTGTCCGATCCCTTTGCTTTCTCCGGTTTCGCTTGACGATTAGCGATTTATGAACCAATTCACGATAGAGAAAACGCATATAACCCGCAACGCGTGTAACGGGTGCGAATTGGAGTGATGGACAGATGAGAGCGTTCCTTAAGACCGCGGTCCTGGCTGCCGGCATTCTTGGCGGCGCGGCCGCCGCCTCGGCCCAGACCGTGGCGAATACTGAAATCACCAGCACGGCGACGCTGGATTATCGAGGGAAGGACAGCGCCACGACGCCGACAGCGCAGACAAGCTTCCGCGTCGACCGTGTGGTCAACTTCACGGTGGCCTCAGCCCGGGCTGCCGGTATCCAGTCTGGCGCACTTGATCCCTCCGGGCCCGCGGCGACCGTCGCCCAGCCGGGCGGTTCGGTTGATCTGACCTACACGATTACGAATACCGGAAACGAGACCCTTCGGTTCGCCTTCTATCAGCTCAACCCGCTCACCTATCCCGCGCAGGCCACCGGCATCGACAATGTGGACTTCGTCGCGTCGGTCACAACCACTGTATCCACTGTATCAGGTGGCGGCCAATCTATCAGTGTGAACACTGGAGCAACGTCCACCAACTACGCCAACACAGCCTCGGCAAGTGCTCTCCAGGTCGATGTCGGCGTCGGCGCGACTCTTGTGATCACTGCGCCGGTCACCGTGCCCGAAGGGGCGGCCTTCAACACCGAGGGCATCCATGCCCTGGCGGTTCAGGCGGTCCAGCCGGATACTTTCGCCGATGGGACGGAGAATGAGGATGCTAGCGTCGGTAGCGTCTGGACAGCTGACGCCTCAAACACGGTCGGCACTACGGAGACGGTCTTTGCCGACAATGAACTGTTCGGTGTCGCCGCGATCAACAACGCCTTCAATGAAGTGGCAAATAATGCGGTGGTGGTTGCCGTCTCCGAGCTCGGCGTGGAAAACGCGGGCCTGACCGTGGGTAAGACCATCACCGGGTTGGCCCAAGATGGCACCGACTGCGGCAATCTGTCGGTGGGCCTGGGCAATGAAGACCCGGCCGAATTCTACCTCCCCGGCGCCTGTGTGGAATACACGATCTCCATCAAGCCCACGACAGATGAAACGACCGTTAACGATATCTCGATCACCGAAGCCTGGAACAATGCGGATGTCTCGTTCGAGGGGATCGAGGTTGCCGGAGATTTCGCCGTGGTGAACACCGGCTCGCCAGAAAGCGGCGCTGCTACGGCGATCGCTGTAGACGATACGGGCTCTGGAACGCTCACACTCGAGCAGGCGGACGTCGAGTACAGCTGCGCGGCACTCAATTCCTGCACCCTGGATGTATCAGGCATGAGAATCTCCGGTACGGACAATGGAAGCGGCGTTATTGCCGAAGTGGGAACCATAAGGGTCCGCTACAGAATTCGCGATTGATATCACGCTTAACAAGATTTCGGATGCCAAAAAATGAATAATATATGGCCCGTGTTTTCTGCGCGGGCCATTTTTATTCAATTTTGGCCTCTTTGTTGCGTGTCGCCATTTCGTTCCATGCATAGCGGCGACTTTTCACCTTTCATTAGATAAGACAATATAATATTATCCAAGGTAGAGAAGGCCCGAATATAGGGTCGATCGAAAAGAACGAGAAGGCCAGAAGGCCTTCCATTGAGGTGATGTGAGGGTGATGTTTGCGCCGTGGATCCGCGCAGCGCGTAAAGGCATGGTCGCCGTGGGTCTTGGACTTGCGGCGGGCGGCCTTTTCCCTGTGCCGGCGCCGGGCATGGCCTCTGCCCAGGAGGGGGATCTGGATGCCCCCATCACCAATGTCGCGACGGTCCAGTTCACTGTCGTCGGCCCGGCGCTGACCCTTGAAACGAACGCGGCCAGTTTCACCCGCCAGGCGCCCTTTGCCACCGACGCGTCCGTTTCGGCCCATCGCCCGGGCGGCGGCGCGCCGGAGACCGCGCTCGTCGAACCGGTCGGGTCGGCACGGGTCGCCCTGCCGGAGGCACCCGATGCGTTTCGCTCCGCACCCGCGCCCACGACCCTTTCGGGTCAGCCCCTGGACCTGTCTGCGCCGCTGGGGCTGGCTCCGATGGCCGCGATCGTGCCGGGCGAGCCGGTCATCCTCCGGGTAAGCGATGGTGACGCGAACCTCTCGGGCAGTCTGGTGGACAGCCTGATCGTGTCGGTGACGGGACGTGATGGGCGCGAGGTTCGTGTGGAGCTTCCCGAGACGGGGCCGGACACCGGCGTGTTCACCGGCGCCGTCGCAACGGTTCGGGCGGGTCGGCCTGCCGCAGCGCATGAGATGGCGCTGGACGGGGGCGACCGGCTGACCCTGACCTATGTGGACGCCGACGATCCGACGGATACGGTGACGGTCCATCTCGAGGTGGATCTGCCCGGACGGGCGTTTGACAGCCTGTCGGGTGATGCGCTCGGCGGGTTCACCATCCGGCTCGTGGAGGCGTCGACCGGGGCGCCCGCGACTGTGTTCGGAGAAGATGGCGTGACGCCGCATCCCGCGTCCGTGGTCACGGGGGCGGCCGATACGGCGACCGACGGGACGGCCGAAGACGGTGCGCCGGGTGCGACGGTACCGGCGGGTGCGCTGGAGCCGGGCGAATTCGTCTTCCCCCTGGTCCCGGCGGGCACCTACAGGCTCGAGGTGACAGACAAGGATGGCTATGTCTTCCCTTCGGGGTTTACGCCCGAAGCGCTGGAACGGCTCGATCTCGGTCCGCTCGATCTCGGGCCGGGATCCTTCGGTGAGCCGTTCGAGCTCACCGCCGCGGGGCCGATCCTGTTCGACGTTCCCCTCGACCATCCCCGGTCTCTCGATGTGACGAAGCAGGCGCTCAGCCCCTCAGCGGCCATCGGCGAGTCCCTGATCTACGAGCTGACGGTGACAAATCTGGAGCCGGTCGATCTGCCCCTGGTCCTCGAGGATTTGCTTCCGCCCGGCTTCCGGCTGGCGCATGGCACGGTGCAGCTTGACGGGGCGCCCCTCGATACCGTCTCGGTCGCTCCGGATGGCGTGACCCTGACCCTCGATGCCGGACGGATTGCGGCGGGGGCAACGCGGACCCTGTCCTATGCCGCGACGATCGGCGCGGGGGCGCCGGATGGCTATGCGATCAACACGGCCCGCGCGCTTCTGCCGGACGGCCGGCCGCTGTCGAACGAGGCGGAAGCCGCAGTGCTGGTGCGCAACGACTTTTTCGACCGCCGTATCACACTGGTCGGACGGGTCGCCGAGGCGGCGTGTGACCCCGATCAACCTTTCGCCCGCCACCTCTCTCATGGCCGGGGCGTTGAAGGCGTAAGGGTGTATCTGGAGACCGGCGAATATGTCGTGACCGACCGTGACGGGCTCTACCATTTCCCGGACGTCATGCCGGGCACACGGGTGGTGCAGATGGATGCCGGCTCGCTGCCGCCGGGCTTTGCCCCCATGCAATGCGAGGAGAGTACGCGGTATGCCGGTTCGGCCACGTCGCAGTTCCTCGATGCCCAGGGCGGATCGGTCTGGCGGGCAAACTTCTACCTGCAGCAGGTCGCCGGCGCCGAAACGCAGGCCGGCCAGGACATCTATGATGCGTTCCGTGACCATCTGAACTATGATCAGGCCTGGCTCGACAGCCAGCCCGCAAAGGCGGCCTTCGTCTATCCCGACCCCGGTCAGACCCCTGGTATTCCCTCGGTCAATCTGGGTATGACCGCCCCGGCAGGCGCCCGCGTCAGCCTGACCGCCGACGGCAAGCCCGTGCCGGCCTACCACCGCGAACCCGGTCTCGTCTCGTCCGATGGGCAGGTCCAGCTTCTGCGCTGGCGCGGCATCAACCTGCTTTCCGGTGAGACCGTCTTCGAAGCGGAGGTGACCCACCGCGACGGCCGGGTCGAGCGGGTGCGCCGGTCGTTCTGGTATGTCGAGGAGATCACCCGCGCCGAACTGATCCGCGACCAGTCGAACCTGGTGGCCGACGGGCGGACGCCGCCGGTCATCGCCATCCGGCTCACCGACCGGGCCGGGCGACCCGTGCGCGCGCACCTCGGCGTCGGTCTCGAAGTGTCGGCGCCCTATCAGCTCGACCGGGCCGACCGCCGCCTCAACGACCGGACGCCCTTTACCGCAGGCGAGGTTGAGCGGATCACCCCGATGACTGACACCGACGGGGTCCTGCGCCTCCCGCTCGAACCGACCCTGGATGCCGGCCTGGTCCGCATCACGGTGAATGTGGGTCATGAACGGACCCAGGAGATCGCCGTCTATCTCGAGCCCCATGCGCGCGAGTGGATCGTGGTGGGCCTGGCCGATGGCGTGCTCAGCCGCGACGGGCTGAGCCGGAACGGCGAGGTTGACGGCGGTGAGCGCCTGGCCCTGTTTGCGAAGGGCATGGTGAAGGGCGACTGGCTGCTCACCGTGGCGCTCGACACCGCGAAGAAACGGGGGCAACGCGACGAGGCGCTCTACGAGCTGATCGACCCGAATGCCTATTACACCCTCTATGGCGATGAGAGCCGCCACGGCCACGAGGCCGAGAGCCGCTATCCGGTGTATGTGAAACTCGAGCGCCGGGCTGCCCAGATCCTCTTCGGCGACTTCGCCACGCAGTTGGGCGGCGGCACGCTGACCGCCTACAACCGGATGCTGTCGGGCTTGCGCGGCACGCTCGGAACGGAGCGGTACACGGCGGTCGGTTTCGCCGCGGAGACGAGCCAGTCCTTCGTCAAGGACGAGCTTGCCGCCAATGGCACCACCGGCCCCTACCGCCTGACCGGCGCGCCCGTCGTGCGGAACTCCGAATCGGTGCGGCTGGAGATCCGCGAGCGGACAAGGCCGGACCGGGTGCTGGAGACCGAGAGCCTTCGCCGTTGGATCGACTACGACATCGATTATGCGAGCGGCGAGCTGGTGTTCCGGCGCCCGGTGGACGTGGCCGACGACGCCTTCAATGAACGGGTGATCGTCATCGACTATGAAACCGTCGGCGAGGGCGAGCGGAGCCTGACCGCAGGCGGGCGCGCCGCCCTGCACACCGCGGACGGCAGGTCGGAAGTCGGTCTGACCCTGGTCCATGATGGGGCGGCCAGCACCACGACCGGCATGGAGACGACGCTGGCAGGGGTCGATCTGCGCCAGAGGCTGGCCGAACATACCGAGGCGGTCGTCGAGGTTGCGCACAGCGAAACCCGGCTGGGCGACGAGGATGGCGGCGGGTCGTCGGCCGGCAATGCCGTTCTTGCGCGGCTGACCCATGAGGCCGACTCGGTGCGCGGGGAGGCCTATTTCCGCCAGGAGGACGGAGCGTTCGGCCTGGGTCAGACGGGAAGCGCGACCGAAGGGGTTCGTCGGTTCGGCCTGCGTGGCCAGTGGACCCTGACGGGATCCGGCCCGGCGGAGGAGGACGCCGCGGGATCGGAGGAGGCCGGGCAGGCCGGAATCTCCGGCGAGCCGGACGAGGCGGATGCGCCGCGGGCCGGCGCCAGCCATGTGCTGCGCGCCGATGCGTTCCGCGAGGAGGATCTGGGCAGCGAGGCCAGCCGCACGGTTGCCGAGCTTGGTCTTGACCGGCGCGGCGCCGCCTTTGCCCTTGGGTCGGGCCTGCGTTCGGTGACGGAACGGCTCATGGATGGCGAGGAGCGCACCTCGCTGCTCGGCACTCTTTCCGCCAGCCGGCGCTTTGCGGAGTGGGGGCTCAACCTGATGGCCGAGCGGGCCCAGCCCCTGACGAGCGAGGGCGGCTCGGAGTCCAGCGCTTATCCCCAGCGTACGGTCCTCGGGCTCGACAAGACGGTGACGCAGTACGCCACGCTTCAGCTACGCCACGAGATCGTCGGCGGCGAGGGCGTACAGTCCCAGTCGACCCTGGCGGGCCTGTCGGTGCGCCCGATGGAGGGCATGAGCGTGACGGCGGCGCTGAGTGAGGATCGCCCCGGCGGGTCCTCGGCCCCGCGCCGTGCCGCTGACCTGACCGCCGATCAGACCTTCCGTTTCCGGGGAGGCTGGACGGCCAGTGTCGGCGCGGCCGCGCGTCAGGATGTCAGCGGAGGTGAGGAGGCCGCCGATCCGTTCGCCGACGAGGCGGTCTCTCCGCTTGCCCCGGCCCCGCGGTCTGCGGGAAGGGCGAATGACGATTTCCGGTCGATCTATGCCGGCATCGGCTATCAGGATGGAGCCACGGTCGCCTCAGCGAGGATCGAGCATATCGACAGCCGTGTATCCGAGCGTACGACGCTGACCCTTGGCGGGGCACGCGAGGCGGGAAAGACCTTTTCCTACGCGGCCGGCGCGCGGATCGAGGAGGGCGACCGCGACCGATCGGCGGAGCTGCGTCTGGGCAGCTCCTGGCGGCCACGCGCCGGCGGGCCGATCTATTTCAATCGACTGGACCTGGCGCAGTCCGACCGTGAAGAAGGCGGCGAGTCGTGGCGTGTGGTGAACAATTTCGCGGCGAACACCATGCTCACCCCGCGCACCCAGGCGGCCATCTTCCACGGCGTGAAGTATTCGAGCGCGACTTTGAACTCGGTCCAGATCTCCGGCTGGACGCACGCGCTGACCGGCGAGCTTCGCCACGACGTCAGGCCCTGGATGGATGTCGGACTCCAGGCCGGCGCGCTGCACAACACGACCACCGGCACCACGGACTATGCGTTTGGGCCGAGCGTCGGCTTCACGCCGCGTGACAATGTCTGGCTCAGCGTCGGCTACAATGTGGCCGGGTTCGAGGATCGGGATTTCGACGCGGCCGCCTACACCCGCGATGGCCTCTATTTCAAGCTGCGCATGAAGTTCGACGAGACCACATTGTCCGGTCTGCTCGAGCGCGTCTCGCCGCGCGACTGAGGTCAAGGGGCCGGCAGGCTGGCGATCAGGGGGCGGTTTCGGGTCACGTCGAAGCCATAAACCCAGTCAAACCGGCCAAGTATGACCGATGGTATTACCCTGTCAGCCAGTCGGACTGGGGCATACTTCCAAAGTGTGGGCAGACCTCGGCCGTGGAACAGGTCTCCATTGCGCCGGGCCGCATCGAGGAGGCGGCCGGCCCTCGGTCGGAGGACGCGCTCATAGCGCCGGAAATCCCCGCTCGAGGTCAGGCTCCAGATCGCAGCCCAGGCGGCCTCCATGGCAAGGGCGGCGCCCTGCGCCATGAAGGGCGGCATCGGACAGGCTGCATCGCCGATGAGGGCGATCCGTCCGGCTTGCAGGCGGTCCGGCGTCGGCCGGTCGTACAGGCCCCAGAGGCCGACACGCTCGGCGCGTTCCAGGACCGCGCGCACGGGCGGCGCGAAGCCCGAGAAATCGTCGCGCGCCTTTTCCGGGTCGCCCGTCCTGTCCCAGGCTTCGGGGGCGGGTTCGTCGCGCTCGACCACGCCGACGAAGTTCACCGCCGCGCCGCCGTCGAGAAAGTAGGTCACGGCGTGGCGTCCCGGACCCGTCCAGGCCACCGCGGCGTCCGGCACCAGGGCGCGCAGGGCATCGTCGGCGGGCACGATCGTCCGCCAGGCGAGGTTGCCGGTGAAGTTCGGACGCTCGCCCTGCAGCAGCCGGGCGCGCAGCGCCGAATGGATCCCGTCGGCTGCGATCAGCGCGCAGCCCTGCCGTTCGGTCCCGTCGGACAGGGTCAGGACGGGCCCGTCGGGCGTGGGTCTGAAGTCGACCGCTTCCGCCGCCAGATGCAGCGCGCCGGGGCAGCGGGCCTCCACGGCCTGGCGCAGCACTGCCTGGAGTCTTGCGCGCCGAATGGCGATGTGCGGTGCGCCCCAGCGGGCGGGGCCGTCCATGCCCGCCGGCAGGCTGAAATACACTGCGCCCGTGGCGCCATCGCGCAGGTCCAGGCGGCGTGGGGCGTGGCCAGCGTCGGAGACGGCGTCGGCCAGTCCCAACGCCCGCAGCACCTTCATCGCGTTGGGGCCCAGTTGCAGCCCGGCGCCCACCTCGCTCAGCTCCGGGGCCCGGTCGAAGAGGTAAGGGACCAGGCCGGCGCGATGGGCGCAGAGAGCCGCGGTCAGCCCGGCAATGCCGGCGCCGGCGATCAGGACCGTTTCGCCACGTTCTGGCGCCGGTCCGCTCATGGAGTCGTGCGCAGGGGGAGGGCCGCCCAGTAGTCGAGGTCGAGCACGACGGCCGGATCGTCCTCGCCGGTGGCGGTCTTCAGCGGAAACGCCTCGCACGGGCGGTTTCGGGTCGCAACGAGTCGCAGACGGAGGGCGCCCGCCGTGTCCGACAACGTGGCGCGGTCCAGCACCTCCGACCAGGCGTAGATCGTATCGCCGGCATGGACAGGGGCCACATGGCGCCCGCCGTTCAGCGCCAGGATCTGGGCCGCATTCGTCAGCCCGTTGACGGACAGCGCCCGCGCCAGGGACATCACGACCCCCCCATAGACCAGGCGCTGTCCGGGGTGGCCCTCGGTGCCGGCTCTTGCCAGCGCGTCGAAATGGACGCGCGCGGTGTTCTGGTAGAGTCGGGTCGCGATCTGGTGTTCGGCCTCCTCCAGCGTTATCCCGTCCACATGGTCGATCCGGTCGCCGATCCGGTAATCCGCCATCACCGCAGGGGATCCGGACATGGAGGCCGACCAGCCTTCATAGGCCGGGGGCCGGGGTAGCGCTTCGGGCGCGACCGAGCCGGGCAGGTCGGGGACCACCGTCGCGGGAGCGGGCGCCTCCAGGTCCCGTTTGCGCAGGAGAACCCAGCGCACATAGGTGAGAACGGGCCGCTCTTCCTGATTGTAACCGGTCGTTCGGACCCAGACGATGCCAGTTCGGCCGCTGGACGTCTGCTTCAGGCCGATCACCTGGGAGTCCGCGCGCAGGGTGTCGCCTGGATAGACCGGCGCCAGGAAACGCCCATCCGCATAGCCCAGATTCGCGACGGCGTTTCGGGATATGTCGGGCACCGTCTTGCCGAAGACCACATGAAAGGCGAGCAGCGGATCGATCGGCAGATCCCTGAACCCGTTGGCCCGGGCGAAGGGGGCCGCGCTGAACAGTGCATGCCGGCTGCCGGTCAGGGCACGATAGAGCACCGCATCGCCCTGGCCCAGCGTCAGTGGTACGGAATGGCGCAGGGTCTCGCCGAGCGTGAAGTGCTCGAAGAAGCGGCCATGGTCGGTGTGTGGGGCCGGCCGGGAAAGCTCGGACATGGCGTTGTCTCCACCGGGGTCCCCCGATGGTGAGCCAGGCCAGGCGTCAGCGACCGAAGGACAGGTTCTGGATGTCTGAGGCGAAGACCTGCACCGTGCCGTAGCCCGAAATCAAGGCGCTAAATGCCAGCGGGGCCAATGCGGCCATGATGGCCAAGGACGCGGCCGCGCCGGCGACGAAGCGGGCCTCGGGCTCCCGCAGGACGCGCAGGCGGCGCCCCGGCACGGCCATCAGCATCGGCCATCCGACGATCAGAAGGATGGCCAGGATCAGAAGGCATGCGGCGAGAAGCAGGGCAGGCGACATCGAAGACTCCAAGCGGGGAGTTTTCGCTATCGCACAAAGCGGCTTCTGCGCGGTTTCCGCGTCTGGCGCAATTTCACGAAATTCGGCAGGATCTACAGAATGTCCAGCAGCGCGCTGTTCGGGCGTCCCAGCACTGCCCGGTCCCCATGAATGCCGATTGGCCGCTGGATGAGTTTCGGGTCGCGCGCCATGGCCGCGAAAACCTCGTCGTCAGATGCGTCGGGCGCAAGTCCCGCCCGTTCGGCGTCTTTTTCACGCAGGAAGACTCGGGGTGAGACACCCCCCATCTTTGCGGCAATATCGCGCAACTCGGCCTCGTCCAGGCGCTCCACCTTGAGCATGTATTTGCGGATCTCGGGCTCCACGCCCTGGGCCTGGAGCAGTTCCAGACCCTTCTTGGAACTGCCGCAGCCGGGATTATGGATCAGGATATAGGACATGGATTTCTCCGCCTCGCGTCAAACGTGCACGAGGCGAAGATAGCGGCACGACCCGAAGCGCCAAGTCCCTCGTCCTGCCGTGTCGATGCCATATCTGTGACAGCATGGTTTCTCCGCGTCGCGCCTTGCCGGTTCACGTGGTCTGGTTCAAGCGGGATCTGCGGATTGCGGATCACCGGCCGCTGGCCATGGCCGCCCGGCAGGGCACACCGGTCGTGCCCCTGTTCGTGGCAGAGCCGGCGCTTTGGGCCGGACCGGATCAAAGCGCGCGGCAATGGGCGTTCGCCCGGGAGGGTCTGCTGGACCTGCGGGAGGCGCTGGCGGACCTGGGTCAGCCCCTTGTCGTGCGCCAGGGGCATGTGGTCGACGTGCTGGAGGCGATTCATCGCAGCCACGGTGTGGCCGGGCTCTGGTCCCACGAGGAGACGGGCAACGCCTGGACGTATCGGCGCGACCTCGCCGTCGGGTCGTGGTGCCGCGACCGCGGTGTGACCTGGACCGAACTGGCCCAGCACGGCGTGGTGCGCCGGCTGAAGAGCCGCGACGGCTGGGCGCGCCAGTGGGACAGGTTCATGGCCGAACCGCAGACGCCGCCCCCCGCGGGCTTGCGGCCTGTCCAGGGACTTCCGCCGGGGCCGATCCCGGATGCCGCCGCGCTCGGGCTCGCGCCCGACCCCTGTCCTGGGCGCCAGACAGGCGGACGCCAGGCGGGTCTGGAGACCCTGAACACCTTTCTTCATGTGCGCGGGGAACCCTATCGCACCGCCATGTCCAGTCCCGTCACCGGCTTTGACCGGTGTTCGCGTCTGTCGCCCCATCTCGCCTGGGGTACGGTCTCCATGCGCGAGATCGCCCAGGCCACATGGGCTCGTCAGCGGGAGATCCGCCAGCTCTCGGCGGGCGAGGCCGGCCGCTGGCGCGGATCGCTGAAATCCTTTTCCGGGCGCCTGCACTGGCACTGCCATTTCATGCAGAAGCTGGAAGACGCGCCGAAGATCGAGTGGCGCAATCTGCATTCCGCCTATGACGGACTGCGCCCGTCCGAACCCGACGCGGAACGTCTGGCGGCATGGGTCAAGGGCGAGACGGGGTTGCCCTTCGTGGACGCCTGCATGCGCTCGCTGCGGGCAACCGGCTGGATGAACTTCCGCATGCGGGCGATGCTTATGGCGGTGGCGAGCTATCATCTCTGGCTGGACTGGCGCAGGCCGGGGGAACATCTGGCACGGTGTTTCACCGATTATGAGCCCGGCATTCACTGGCCACAGGTTCAGATGCAGTCCGGCACGACGGGCATCAACACGGTGCGGATCTATAACCCGGTCAAGCAGGGACACGATCAGGATCCCGACGGCAGCTTCATCCGCCGGTGGGTGCCCGAACTGGCCGATGTGCCGGACCACGCGATCCAGGAACCCTGGACCTGGGAGGACGCGGGGCGGCTTCTGGGCAAGCGTTACCCGTTCCCGGTGATCGATCATATGGAGGCCGCGCGACAGGCGCGCCAGAAGGTCTGGTCGGTCCGGACGGGTGCTGGCTACCGGTCGCGCGCCAACGCCATTCAGGACAAGCATGGCAGCCGCAAGAGCGGTGTTCCCAATCGGGGGCAGCCTGGACGGGCAGGGCGACGGCGCGGGTCTGGCGACGTGCCCGACCAGATGTCACTCGGTTTCGAGGCGCCGGACGAGGGCTGAGGCGAAACGGGGTCCAAGATCCGGACCCTGGAGCGGATAGAGGAACGGCTCGATCAACTCCAGCTCCATCAACCGGGCGGTTCCATCCCGATCGCGGAGCAGGTCGACACGGGCATAGAGCGGCGGCTCCGCCAGGGCGGAAAGGGCGAGCCGGGCGGCGGCGAGGTCGTCTGCCCCCGGCGTATAGGGTGTCTCTACCCCGCCATAGGAAGACTGGATGCGGTAGTCGCCCTTCGCCGGACGTTTCACCAGGCCATGAGACAGGTCGCCATCGATGAAGACCAGACTGATCTCGCCCTCTGCCTCGATCGCGTCGAGATAGGGCTGCACCATCATGGGCAGCGGCAGGTCCGGTATCCGATCGCCGCGCGCCAGCCGGTGCTGGCCGACCGCGCCGGCGCCCACCTGCCGCTTCAACACAATGCGGTCGGTACCGAGCGTTTCGAAAGCACCCGCGACTGTGTCCGGTGTGGCGCGATCCAGCCAGAGGGTCGGGATCAGCCGGGCACCGGCTGCCTCGAGATCCCGCAGATAGCCCTTGTGGCTGTTCCAGCGCACCAGCGCGACCGGATTGAACAGGCGGGTCCGGGCCGAAATCTCGTCGAGGCGGCTGAGAAAGGCCGCTGTCCGATCCCAGTAATCCCAGGTCGTACCGATCACGACGGCGCCATAGGCGGCCCAGTCCGCCTGGGGATCGTCCCAGCTTACCGCCTCGAGAATGAGCCCGAGGGAGGCCAGAGGCGGCGCAAGGGCGTCCATGGTCTGATCATGCTCATGGGCGTCGGGTCGGCGCGCAGGTGAGCCAGGCAGGGTCACGCGAGAGGCGAGGTAGGCGATCTTCATGGGCGGGCTCCATAGCCTCCCTCAGTTGCGCCAAGCCCCCCCCTCTGGCAAGCCGGGTCTACCTGCAACAATCAGAGGAGACATTCATGCTGGACGCGGAGTTCGACGTCGTCGGCCTTGGGAACGCGATCGTGGACATGATCACCCCGGTCGACGAGCATTTCCTGACCGAGTGGGACATCCGCAAGAACGGCATGACACTGATCGACGAGGCGCGCGCTGACGCCCTGACGGACGCCGGTCGCGGCAGGGGGCAGGAACGCTCCGGCGGGTCGGGCGCGAACACGATTGCGGGCGTCGCCAGCCTGGGTGGACGGGCCGCCTATGTGGGAAAGGTCGCCGATGACCGTCTGGGCCAGGTGTTCCGGAAGGATCTGCGCGGCCTTGGCGTCAGTTTCGACACCGCGCCGCTCAGCGGGGGGCCGGCCACGGCGCGCAGCATCATCTTCGTGACGCCGGATGGGGCGCGCTCGATGAATACATTCCTGGGTGCCTCCGTGATGTTCTCGCCCGCCGACGTGGATGACGAGATCGTGAAGGCGGGCAAGATCCTCTATCTGGAGGGGTATCTGTTCGACCGCGAGGAGGCCAAGGCCGCCTTCGTGCATGCTGCCGAGGTCGCGACGGCGGCGAGGCGGAAGGTGTCCCTGACGCTCTCGGACAATTTCTGCGTGGGCCGGCACCGCGAGAGTTTCCGCCACCTTATCCGCAACCATGTCGACCTCCTGTTCGCAAACGAGGCCGAGTTGCTTTCACTGTATGAGACCGAGGATTTCGACGCCGCCGTCGGCGCGCTGCGTGAAGAGACGTCTCTGGCCGCCGTGACGCGAAGCGAGAAGGGCTCCGTCATCATCAGCCAGGGGGACCTGATCGAACTGCCGGCGGAGCCGGCCGAGGCCGTGATCGACACCACCGGCGCGGGCGATCAGTTTGCCGCCGGCTTCCTGTTCGGTCATGCCCGCGATCTCCCGCTAGCGGTGTGTGGCCGGCTGGGTCACATCGCGGCGGCTGAAGTGATTTCCCATTACGGCCCGCGTCCGGAAACGCCCTATGCCGGGCTTGCACGCAAGGCAGGTCTCGAGGTCTGACAGGCCGGACCCCGGCCGGAACGCAACCCCGGAAGCCCCCGAGGCGCCAGGCTTTCGTTTGTCTCCGGACCCTTGCTTTATGGCGCATCTTCAAGTGACTCGGAGTCCGTGAAGATGCGCTATGTTCCTGTTTTTTGCGCCTTTTCTTAACGCGAACCGGTGCCCACCTCGGATAAGACGGCGCTACGTGCCCTGTTCCATGAGGTCGGCCAGGCAGGTGGCGATGGCGTCGGCCTTGTCACGGCCTGTGAAGAAGGACTTCAGCGACCAGTCCTCATCCATCAGGTAAAGGATGCTGGTGTGGTCCATGGTGTAGTCGGCCTGGCTCTCGGGCATGTCGACGCGTGAATAGTCCGCCTTGAAGGCATCGGCGGCGGCACGGATCTGCTCCGGCGTGCCCGTCAGGCCGGTGATATCCTCCGGGAACGCATCGGTGGCAATGTAGTCCGCCAGCGCCTGTGGCGTGTCGCGCTCCGGGTCCACGGTGATCAGGATCGTGCGCGGAGGGGTCATCCCGTCAGGAAGCCCGGCATAGGCCTGTTTCAGCTTCACGAGCGTCATGGGGCAGACATCCGGGCAGTAGGTAAAGCCGAAATAGACCAGGCTGGGGCGGCCCTTGAAGTCTTCCTCGGTCACGGGCGCGCCGGTCTGGTCGACCAGCGAAATCGGACCGCCAATCTCCGAATAGGCCCGGGTGGCACAGCCGGCCTTGGCGCCGCCGGCGGTGGGCTGGGCGGGTTCGCTGCCGCAAGCGGCCAAAAGGGGCAGGGCGAGGCAGGCAAGAACGATCTCTCTCATCATGCACGTCTAGATGCCGCGCCTTTTCGGGTTTGCACAGGGGACGGCTTGCCACAGAGTGCCCCGATGGAAGACGTCGCGCGTGACAGTCGACAGGGGCTGAACGAGACCCTGTTCATGCTAGCCCCTGAAGAGCTGAGCAGTGCGCAGTCGGCGCTGGGCCGCGCGCGGCTGCGGACCTTCATCACACTGCGATGGCTGGCGGTGGCGGGACAACTTGCGGCCGTGCTGTTCGTACATTTCGGTTTGGGCTTTGCGCTGCCGCTGGGGTACTGTTTGACGGCGATCGCCGCTTCGGCCTGGCTGAACGTCTTTCTGTCCTTCGCCCTGCCGAGCCAGCGCCTCGCGCGGCCCTGGGAGGCCACGCTCCAGCTCGTCTTCGACATCGTCCAGCTCGCGGTGCTGATCGCGCTCACCGGCGGTCTCGCCAATCCGTTTCTCCTGCTCATGGTCGCACCGGTCACGGTCGCCGCCCTGACCCTTCGGCCTCTGCGCGCCGTGGCGCTGGCGGTGCTGACGCTGGCGCTGGCATCGGCCATGGCGGTCGTGTCCTACCCGCTTCCGTGGACGAACGGCCCCGCCGATATCCCCGACCTCTTCAAGCTCGGCCAGCTGATCGCGCTGGCGGTCGGGGTCGGATTCTTCGCCATTTCGGCCTTCCGGATCAGCCAGGACGAGGCGCGTCTGGTCCGTGCGCTGGATGCCGCCTCGGTGGTCATGGCACGGGAGCAACGCCTGTCGGCCCTGGGGGCCATGTCGGCCATGACGGCCCATGAGCTGGGGACGCCGCTGGCCACGATCCACCTTGTGGCGCGCGAACTGGCGAACACGCTGGGCGACGATGGCGAGAGCGGCGAGGATGCCCGCCTGATCGCCGAACAGGCCGAGCGCTGTCGGACGATCCTTCGCCAGCTCGCGCAGCGGCGGGAAGCCAGTGACATCATTCATGCCCGCATGCCCGTGGGGGCGCTGGTGGAGGAGGCGGCCTCTCCGCACAAGGGACTGGGCGTCGCGGTGCGTGTCAGCTACGAGCCCGGTGCCGGCGGCGAGACCAGGGCCCCGATGCTGCGCCGCAGCCCGGAGATCCTGCATGCCTTGAGCGCCTTCATCGAGAATGCGGTCAGTTTCGCCGAGAGCGAGGTCCGGGCCGTGGCGACCTGGACGTCGAGCCAGATCATCGTCACCATTTCCGATGACGGTCCGGGATTTGCCCCGGAGGTCCTGCCCAAGCTGGGCGAGCCCTATGTCTCCCACCGCGACGAGGCAAAGCTCGAGGGCGGGGACATGGGGCTCGGCTTCTTCATCGCGAAGACGCTGATCGAACGCACCGGCGGACGGGTTGCCACCCGCAACCGAACCCCGCCAAAGACAGGCGCGGTGGTTCAGGCCCTGTGGCCTCGGGAAAAACTGGAAGCTGCGGCGGACGACATCATATAGGGGGTTGGAGGTAGAGGCATGACGGAAGAAACCCGTTCGGAACGCCCGGTCACGGTCAACGTCCACCCGGCGCTGGTCGACATCGAGGACCGGACCTGTCTGGTAATGGACGATGACGGTCCCTTCTTGCAGCGCCTGTCACGGGCCCTGATGCAGCGCGGCTTCACCGTATCGGCGGTATCGTCGGTGGCGGAGGCCAAGGACATCTGCCGCATGAATCCGCCGGCCTTTGCCGTCCTGGATCTCAGGCTGGACGATGGAACCGGTCTGGACGTGATCGAGGTGCTCCACGGGCAGCGCGAGGATGCCCGAGCCGTCATCCTGACCGGCTATGGCGCCATTGCGACGGCAGTGGCCGCGGTCAAGGCGGGCGCCGTGGACTATCTGTCGAAGCCGGCCGATGTGGAGGACATCGTGAAGTCGCTGGTTGCGTCGGGCGACACGAAACCGTCACCGCCAGACAATCCCATGTCGGCCGACCGTGTGCGCTGGGAGCATATTCAGCGGGTTTACGAGCTCTGCAACCACAATGTCTCGGAAACCGCACGCCGGCTGAACATGCACCGCCGCACGCTGCAGCGTATCCTGGCCAAGCGCGCGCCGCGCTGACGTCACCGGCGGGTGCCGGGCGGGCCGTCGGTGCCTTACGGCGTGTCGGCCTGTGCGCGTTCGATGATCCTATCGACCAGAGCGAGTGCCACGCCCTTGGACCAATCAGCCTCGCCCGACAGGCGCGCGATCTCGCGTCCGTCGGAATCGAACAGGATGGTCGTCGGGAAACCTTGCGCGCCGAGGCCGTAGACGATCTCGTAGTCCGAAGGCGGCGAGAAGTAGAAATCGATCTGCCCGCCTGAGAGTTCATCCAGCCGCTTGCGCGCATAGGCCTTGTCGTCCTCGCCGTCGACGCTGATCGCTACGACCTGAAACCTGTCGCCGCCGCGGGCGTTCTGCAGCGCCCCGAGATGCGGCATCTCGCGCTCGCACGGCGCACACCAGGTGGCCCAGAGGTTGACGAGGACCGGCTTGCCGACGAAGGCGTCCAGAGACACGCGGGTTCCGTCAGGCCCTTCGAAAGTGGCCTCGGGCGCTGGCTCGCCCGCGCGGCTGAAGTCGAGGTTCGCCAGGTCACCTGTGGCGAACCGTTCAAGCTGGTGCTGGACCGATGGACCACTGGCTGCGCTGAAGAGCGCATAGACAACGGCCACGACGGCGATCAGAAACAGGCCGGAATACAGCCAGCGGCTAAGCTTACGGGTCACTGGCGCGGCTCCCTTTCTCAACGCGGGTTACGGACTTTCTCGATATGGCGAACGAAAACCCCAAAGGCCAGTCGATGTGGGGCGGGCGCTTCGCCGCAAGCCCGTCTGACATCATGCAGGCCATAAATGCCTCCATCGATGTGGATCGCCGACTGGCGGAGGAAGACGTGGCAGGCTCGCGCGCCCATGCCGACATGCTCCTCGAGACGGGCATCCTCACCCGGGAAGACCATGCGGCCATTCAGGAGGGGCTCGACCAGGTCCAGGCAGAGCTGCGCGCCGGCACCTTCCCCTTCAGCCAGGCGCTGGAGGACATCCACATGAATGTGGAGGCCCGGCTGAAGGCGCTGGTCGGCGATGCGGCCGGGCGGCTGCATACGGCGCGCTCCCGCAACGACCAGGTCGTGACCGATTTCCGCCTCTGGACCCGAGGCGCGCTGGACGAAGCGGGGCATCGCCTTGCCGGGCTGCAGCGGGCGCTCGTGGCGCGGGCGAGCGAGGAGGCCGAGACGATCATGCCGGGCTTCACCCATCTCCAGACGGCCCAGCCGGTGACCTTGGGTCATCACCTTCTGGCCTATGTGGAGATGTTTGCCCGCGATCGGGCGCGCCTCGCCGACTGTGCGGTGCGCCTGAACGAGTGTCCGCTGGGCGCTGCGGCGCTGGCTGGAACCGGCTTTCCGATCGACCGGGACATGACGTCCGACGCGCTCGGTTTCGACCGACCGATGGCGAACTCGCTGGATGCGGTTTCCGCACGCGATTTTGCTTTGGAGGCGCTGTCCGCCCTGACGATCGCCGGCACGCACCTGTCGCGCCTGGCCGAGGAAATCGTGCTGTGGACATCGGCGCAGTTCGGCTTTGCGAGCCTGTCGGATTCCTGGAGCACGGGGTCATCGATCATGCCGCAGAAGCGCAATCCCGACGCCGCGGAACTGATTCGGGCCAAGGCCTCGGCGCTGGCGGGCGGCTTCATCTCGCTGCAGGGGGCCCTCAAGGCGCTGCCGCTGGCCTATGCGAAGGATCTGCAGGACGACAAGGCGCAGACCTTTGCCGCCTTCGACACGTTCGACCTCTGTGTCCGGGCCATGACCGGCATGGTCGAGACGCTGACCTTCCACCGCGACGCCATGCGTGCGGCCGCTGCCAGGGGGTTCTCGACGGCAACCGATCTGGCTGACTGGCTGGTGCGGGAGCAGGGACTCGCCTTCCGCGAGGCCCACCACGCGACCGGCCGGCTCGTCGCCGAAGCCGAGGCGAGGGGCGTCGACCTGGTCGATCTGCCGGGCGAAGTGCTTCGGGCCGTCGTGCCGGGGCTGAGCGAGGCCGTGCGCGAGGTCCTTACGGTCGAGCGCTCGGTGGCAAGCCGCGCCTCCTATGGTGGCACGGCCCCTGTTCGCGTTGCCGAACAGGTGGCACAGTGGCAACAGCGTCTAGGCATGGAGTCTCCGACTTGACCCGTTTTCGATCGATCACCCTGGCGGGGCTCCTGGCAGTGGGTGCCTGCGGCCTGCCCGGCGACCTGACGCGGCCCGAACCGCTGTTCGGAACGCCCGAGGATCGCCCGGATGCGGAACGCCCCTCGCGTCGGGTGGAGTCCGGGCTCGACACGATTCGCACCGGGGACGAGGGCGATCCAAGGGGCGAAGGCGCCGACCCCTTCGACGACGTCACCACCCCAGGCGCCGAGGCGACGGAGGCGGATACGCCGGACACGGGAGGGGACGAGAATGTCACCGACTAGCGCACGTACGACGTGGGCCCGGATCGGGCTGATGGCCTGTCTCGGCGTGCTTGCCGGGTGTGCCCAGGGATCCCAGGCCAAGCCGACGCGCTTGGTCTATGCGTCCCAGCCCTCCCATGGCTGGAACTTTCCGGTGGCGGCCCCGGCGGCCGTGTCGGAGGAGGCAGACGGTCGGCTGATCAATCCGCTGGGTGGTGAAGTCCCCTCGACCGCGCCTGTGACCGAGGTCAGCGAGCAGCCGCTCGCCGATCTGGCCGACAGCTAGGAACGAGCCCGTCCGCCCATGCACCATTTCCACTATGTCGATGGCCGCCTGTATTGCGAGGACGTGGCGCTGGACACGATCGCCGACGCGGTGGGCACCCCCGTTTATGTCTACTCGACCGCCACGCTGAGCCGCCATGCGCGGGTGATTGCGGAAGCCTTTGCGGACATACCGAGCCTGATCGCCTATTCGGTGAAGGCCAACGGGAATCTGGGCGTGCTCGCGACACTCGCCGCCGAAGGCTGCGGCGCCGACGTGGTGTCCGAGGGCGAGATACGCCGTGCGCTCGCAGCCGGCATTCCGGCGCAGCGGATCGTGTTCTCCGGTGTCGGAAAGACCCGCAACGAAATGGCCTTTGCCCTGACGACCGGAATTCATCAATTCAATGTGGAGAGCGCGGCCGAGCTTCAGGCCCTCTCGGAGGTCGCCTCGGGTCTCGGTCGGCGCGCACCCGTGGCCCTGCGCGTGAACCCCGATGTCGCGGCTGGCGGTCATCCGAACATCTCCACGGGCAAGGCCGGCGACAAGTTCGGTGTGCCCTGGTCGGAGGCGCCGGCATTGTTTGCCCGCGCGCGGGACCTGCCCGGCGTCGATCCGGTGGGCGTCGACGTGCATATCGGCTCGCAGATCGGCGACCTGGCGCCCATGCGGGCGGCGTTCCGGAAGACGGTCGACCTGGCTCGCGGTCTGCGCGCCCAGGGTCTCGACATCACGCGGATCGACGTGGGGGGTGGCCTTGCGATTCCCTACCGCGAAGGCGACGCGCCGGCCCCGCCGGCGGACTATGCGGCGATGATCAGGGACACCGTCGGAGACCTGCCGGTGGAGGTGATCCTCGAACCGGGCCGTGTCATTGCGGGCAATGCCGGCGTTCTGGTCAGCGAGGCCCTGTATCTGAAGGAAGCGCCCGACCGCACCTTCCTGATCGTGGATGCCGGCATGAACGATCTCATGCGCCCGGCACTCTATGGCGCCTATCACGAGATATGGCCCCTGCGGCAGCCCGACGATGGGGCACCGCGCGGTCCCGTCGATGTGGTCGGTCCGATCTGCGAGTCGACGGACAAATTCGCCGCCGAGCGTCCGCTGCCGCCCATCTCGCCGGGTGAGCGCATCGCGTTCCTCTCTGCAGGGGCGTATGGCGCCGTGCTCTCGTCACAATATAATGCGAGGCCTCTGGTGGCGGAGGTTCTCGTCAATGGCGACAGGTTTGACATCGTCCGCCGACGGCCGACCTTCGAGGAAATGCTTTCTCTGGAACGGCGCCCCGATTGGCTGAGCTGAGTTCAATCCCCGGACTGACCAGGACGCTGCGAACGACGCGCGGGCGCTTGATGCGCCTGTCTGTCTGGCGCGCGAGCTGGCCATTTCTGGTCTTCCTTGGCGGATACGTCCTTCTTGCCCTGTCGGGCCTGCTGGGACAGGCCGACCCGTTCGTGGCGGCCGTGGCGGCGGTGCTGTTCTATCTCGGCGGCGGCGGGCTCGCCTGGCGGGCCTGGCGGCGTTATCGCCCGCCCGGCAACGCCGAGGCCGTGGCGATACTGGATGCGCAGTCCGACCTTCGCCCGATCGCCAGCCTGATGGACAGGCCCGTTCGGGCCGATCCCGCCTCGGGCGCACTCTGGGCGGCTCACCAGGCGCGCCTCAGGGCCGCTGCGGACGCGCTGCGCGCGCCTCGGCTTGACGCGGCGTGGCGCCGGGCGGATCCGGCCTGGCTGCGTGTCCTGCTGCCGGCCATGATCCTGGGTGCCGCCCTCGTGGCGGACGGACGCGCCGGTACCCGGCTGCACGCGGCCCTGGTTCCCGATCTGGGCGCGCTTGCGGGCGCGGACGATCTGCGCCTGGAGGCCTGGGTCAGTCCGCCGGACTATACGCGGCGTCCGCCTGTCTTCCTCTCGCGCGACGATCGAGAGGTGACGGTTCCGGAGGGGTCCACGGTCACGGTGCGCGCCTTCGCCCGCAGCGCACCGGATCTGGCGCTTGACGGCGCCGGCCGGCGAACGCGCCACACGATGTCGCGGACACCCGATGGCGCGTTCGAAGCGACGGCAGAGGTGCGGGAGTCCGCACGCCTGTCCGTGCGCTGGTGGGGAGAACGGGCAGGCTGGAGCCTCGACGTAACGGAAGATGCCGAACCGAGGGTGTCGTTCTCCGAGCCGCCGACACGGACCGAGACCGATGGCACGCGTTTCGGCTATGAGGTCTCAGATGACCACGGGGTCGATACGCTGGTACTGGAACTGCGCCTGCAGGATCCCCATCCCGCCGATCCCGACGCCCGCGACCGGGTCGCGGTCCCCCTTGCGGATACGGTTCCGGAGACCGCTTCGGAGACGGCCACGCTGGATCTGACCCGCCATCGCTGGGCCGGGCTCCCGGTCGAGGGGCGTCTGGTTGCCACGGACGCGGCGGGGCAGGAGGGGAAAAGTGCACCGGTATCGTTCACCTTGCCCGAAAAGCTGTTCCTGCAGCCGCTGGCGCAGGCAGCCCAGGAGGTGCGTGTCACGGTGCTGCGAGAGCCCCGCGGCTATGGCGACGGGGTGCCCGCGGGTGGCGGTCTGGACGCGGGGGCAGTCAACACGGACAGTTCACGCCGGCTGGCCCATGCCCCCGACGGGGTGCACAAGGCTGCGCTGATGCTCGATGCGCTGACCTACGAGGCTGCTGACTATGTGGAGGACTGGTCGGTCTATGCCGGTATGCGCATGGCCCGCGGCATTCTCGAAACCGCACCCGACAAGGCCGAGGCGGACACGGTGGACTCCCTGCTCTGGTCGGTGGCCCTGAAGGCGGAGCATGGAAGTTCCGCCGACGCGCTGCGTGCTCTCCTCGCGGCGCGGGAGGCGCTGGAAGACGCGCTTCGCGACGGGGCGTCCGAGGACGAGGTCCGGCGCCTGGCGCAGGCCTTCCAGCAGGCGGCGAAGGACTATCTGGCGGCGCGGATGGCAGAGGCGCTGGCCCAGGGCTTGCCCGAGCCGGGACCCGGCGAGTCCGCCCAGGCGCAGGACGGTCAGAGCCTCGGCGGTCAGGACTTTCAGAGCATGCTGGATGCGCTGTCCGATCTGGCGGAGACAGGGGCCGCGGATCAGGCGAGACAGCTTCTCTCCGACATCACGAACATGCTTCAGAACCTGCAGTTCCAGCAGGGCGGCGACGGGAATGGCGGCTTTCCGGGCATGCCGGGACAGGATGGCGAGGAGGCCGAGCCCAGCCGGGAAGAACGCGAAATGGCGGAGGCCCTGGAAGGTCTGTCCGAGCTTCTCCGGCAACAGCGCGAACTGAACGATGATACGCTGGCAGAGCAGCAGGGGCGCCAGATCGCCCCGGACCCCGGGGGAGAGTCCGGGGCCGCGCCCGGTGGCGGTTCCGGCGCGCTGTCGGAGCGTCAGCGTGGCCTTGCCGGAGAGTCGGGCAATCTGGCCGATCCCGACGCGCCCGAGGATGGAACCGGCGCCGGCGCGTCAGGCGACGAGGCGGGAGAAGCGCGTTCCGGTGCGCTCGATGAGGCGGCGCGTGAACGCCTGAGGACGATCCGGCGCCTCCAGGAAGAGGCGGCCAGTGCGCTTGCCAGGGGAGATGTGCGCCGGGCACGCCAGCTCCAGGAAGAGGCCACCGAGGCGCTCGGCGAGCTGTCGCGCGCATTTGCCGAAGACCTCGACCGCCTGGAAGCCGCCCGCCAGCGCGGTCAGGGACAAGTCGATCCGTTCGGTCGTCGGGTGGGCGGCGAGGAGGATGGCGACGTCCGCATCCCGGATGCGGCGGAGCGTCAGCGTGCGAAGGACATACTTGACGAGCTTCGCCGCCGTTTCGATGGCGCCGAGGACGAGGACGAACGCAACTACCTGGAACGCCTGCTGGACCGCTTCTGACCGGTGAGCCACCAGGGCATGTTCCGCCCGGTGTCTGCTGACGCCCTGTAGGGTTTTCGCGCGAACTGGGCACCGGTTCGCGTTGAGAAGATGCTCAAAAAACAAGAACATGGCACATCTTCAATGAGTCTGATCGACCTGAAGATGCGGTATAGAGAGTTCGGAGCAGACGGACTCGGTTGCGAACGGATCCTTGCGCAAGAACAATGATGTAAAGCGACGGTCTGGAGTGAAGCGAAAGACAGGCGCTTTACTGGGCGACCCAGCCGCCATCCATGGACAGGATTGCGCCGTTGACCTGGTCCGCATCCGGCGAGCAGAGGAAAGCGGCGAATGCGCCGACCTGGTCGGCCGTCACGAACTCCTTGGTGGGCTGCGCGGCGAGCAGTACGTCCCGCTTGACCTCGTCCTCGGTCATTCCGCGCGCCTTGGCCGTGTCTGCGACCTGATTCTCCACCAGCGGCGTGTAGACGTAGCCGGGACAGATGGCGTTGCAGCGAATGCCGGCTTGAGCCCCCTCAAGAGCGACGGTCTTGGTCAGTCCCGCAATCCCATGTTTCGCCGCCACATAGGCAGACTTGTAAGGTGAGGCCACGAGGGCATGCGCGCTGGCCGTATTGATGATCCGACCCCAGCCCTTGGCCTTCATGCCGGGAAGGGCGAGGCGGGTGGTATGAAAGGCGGCTGACAGGTTGAGGGCGATGATCAGATCCCATTTCTCGACGGGAAAGTCCTCGATCGGCGAGACATGCTGTACCCCGGCATTGTTGACCAGAATGTCCGCGCCACCGAAATCAGTTTCGGCATAGTCCATCAGATCGCCAATCGCTCTCGGGTCGGTCAGATCTGCATCGAAGAAGCCGACCTCGACACCATGGGACATGGCCAGGCGGCTGCGAAGCTGCTCGATCTCCTGGGGATCGCCGAACCCGTTGAGGATCACGTTTGCGCCTGAGGCCGCCATGCGGGTGGCGATCGCCTGACCTATCCCGCTGGTCGATCCCGTGACGAGGGCCGTTTTTCCCGACAGCATGAGCGTTCTCCTTGAGGCAGCGGGTCACTCCGAGTAAGCGGGAGCCGAGGCGGCTGTAAATGGGCGCCTCGCAGAAACCGAGAGGTCATGCATGCGCGCCGCCCTTGAAGCCTTCGTCACCGGCTTCCCGCTCTTCCTCCTCTATACCGGGACCGCGGGCCTGCTTCTGGTCGGAGCCGTCGCCACCTACATCAAGCTGACGCCCTGGCGCGAACTGGCGCTGGTGAAGAACCGCAACGGGGCTGCAGGCCTTGCGCTGGCGGGCGCCATAGTCGGTCTGGCCATCCCGATCGCTGCCTGCCTGGCAACATCCGTCTCGCTGGTTGGGCTGGTGATCTGGGGCGTCGTGGCGCTGTTGCTGCAACTGATCGCCTACCGGGTCACGGACCTGCTTCTGCGCGACCTGCCCAAGCGGATCGAGGAAGATCAGGCGGGACCTGCTGTGGTTCTCGTTGGCGCGAAGCTCGCCTCCGCCATACTTCTTTCGGCAGGGGTCTGGGATCCGATGATGGCCTAGACAGCCCCCGGGGACCGCTCGAGCGGACCCGCCACAGAAGGGTCGAGCCTGCATGCGGCTACCGGACTGGATCGTTTATGTCCTCGCGCTGGGCGTGGTTCTGTTCACGCTGTTTGCCGCAGGCACGCGTGGCATGGACGCGCCCGAACCGCTGCCGGACCATGCAGAGCGTGACGGTCCGACCCTGCCGGAGCCGTCCATCTTCGATGAGCTGGTCCTCGTCCAGGTTTCCGAGCCGCAGAACGGGATCGGCACCGCCTTCGCCGTCAATCGCAACGGGGACTGGCTGACGGCGCGCCATGTGGTCGATGGTTGTGACCGGGTCAGCCTGCTTGTGGGCCCCGGCCAGTATGTGCCCGTCCAGTCGATTGCCGTCGACGAGGAGAGCGACCTTGCACTGGTGCGCACCGGACGCAGCCCGAGAGCGGTGGCCATGGATTTGGCCGGACCCTTGCGGGTCGGCGATTACGGCTACCATGTGGGCTATCCGCAGGGCCGCCCCGGCGAGGCGGTGGGCAAGCTGCTCGCCCGCTCGCGGATGGTGACGCGGGGCGAACGCCGCAACGAGGAACCGGTCCTGGCCTGGGCAAAGCTCGGGCGCACGCGCGGGCTGACCGGTCCCCTGTCGGGGATGAGCGGCGGGCCGGTCCTCGACAGCGAGGGGCGGGTTCGCGGCGTCATCGTTGCAGAAAGTCCGCGCCGGGGCCGCATCTATACCGCCGCGCCGGCCAATGTGGCGGCCTTCCTGGAAGACGAGGGCGTGCGCCCAGACCCGGGCCGCGCGGAACCGATCGACGCGCGCGACTATGGCCGCCGTGCCGACGATTTGCGCAACTCGCTTCAGGTGGTGAAGGTGGCGTGCCGCGTGAAGGAGTAAACCGATGACCTATTTTGCCGATCGCCTGATCGAGGGCGTGCGCGAACTGGGCCCGCTCTGCGTCGGGATCGACCCCCATCCCGGCCGCATCCCGGGCCATTTCGGAGGCGACACGCCCGACGGTATCGCCCGATGGGGCTGCGCCGTTGTGGAGGCCGCCACGCGCCGGGCCGCACTTGTGAAGCCGCAGGTCGGGTTGTTCGAGCGCCATGGTCCCGCCGGCCTCTCCGCGTTGCGGGAGGTCTGCCGGGCGGCCGCCGATGCCGGCCTGCTCGTCATCGTCGATGCCAAGCGGGGTGACATCGGATCGACCGCGGAAGGCTATGCCGCCGCCTATCTGGCCGCCGATGCGCCCTTTCCCTGCGATGCGGTGACCGTCAATCCCTATATGGGGCTCGATACGCTGGCACCCTTCCTGCGCGTGGCACAGGCAAATGGAAGGGGTGTCGCCGTTCTGGCGCGCACATCGAACCCTGGGGCGGCGGATTTTCAGGACATTCAGGTCGAGGGCCTTCCGGTCTATGCCCGCGTTGCGCGGGAACTGGCACGGCTTGGCGGCGGCCTGACCGGCCGCCATGGCTGGTCGGGATTGATGCTCGTGGTCGGGGCCACGGCCCCGCACGAGGCCGAGGCGATCCGCCATCTGGCGCCTCGAAACCTATTCCTGGTGCCGGGCTATGGCACCCAGGGCGGGGCCGCGGATGCCGCCGTGGCGAGCTTTGTGCCCGGACCGCGTGGCCTGGAAGGCGGTGTGGTCAACGCCTCGCGCGCGGTTACCTTTCCCGATGCGGCGCAGGTGGCACGTGACCGGACGGGATGGTTCCAGGCGGTCGCCGGGGCGATCGACGCCGCCCAGGCGGACCTGCGGACTGTGGTGCACGCGACGTAACCCCCGCCAAGGGCGGTCTTCGCCCTCGACAATCGGGCGCCTGCCGCTAAGTCTGATCGGGTTGAGGCATACCGCAAGGCGGCGACAGACGGCCAGCGGTCAAAGGGGAGGATCAAGTGATGTCCAAACGGACTTGGACCATCTTTCTGGCAGGCGCCATGGGCCTGGCCCTGGCCGGCTGCGGCGCGCAGGAGCGTGGCGGGTCCGAGGCGGCCGCGCCCGCCGGGTTCGCTGCTGTCGATACGGCCCGCATCGCTGCCGCCCGGGAGACACCCGAAGAGTGGCTGAGCTATGGCGGCACCTATGACGAGCAGCGCCATTCCCTGCTGACCCAGGTGAACACCGAGACGGTGTCTGATCTGGGTGTCGCCTGGACCTACGACCTCAAGACCGCCCGGGGTGTGGAGTCGACGCCGATCGTGGTGGACGGCGTGATGTATGTCACCTCGGCGTGGTCGGTGGTCCATGCGCTTGACCCTGTCACCGGCGAGGAGCTCTGGGTGCACGAACCCGATGTCGATCGCGCTGTCGGAGTGAAGGCGTGCTGCGATGTGGTGAACCGCGGCGTGGCTGTCTATGACGGCAAGGTGTTCGTCGGCGTGATCGACGGCCGGCTTCAGGCACTCGACGCGGAAACCGGCGAGCTGATCTGGAGCAAGGTCACCGTCGATCAGTCGAAACCCTATACGATCACCGGCGCACCGCGCGTGGCGAATGGCAAGGTCCTGATTGGCAATGGCGGCGCGGAACTTGGCGTGCGCGGTTACATCTCGGCCTACGATGCCGATACGGGTGATCTGGTCTGGCGGTTCTATACCGTGCCCAATCCGGACAAGGCCCCGGACGGGGCGGCCTCCGACCCGATCCTCGCAGAGCTTGCCAACCCCTCCTGGGGTGACGAGGGCGCCTGGCGCGAGGATGGCGGCGGCGGCACCGTCTGGGACTCCATCGTCTATGACGAGGTGAACAACGCCGTCATCTTCGGTGTCGGCAACGGGTCGCCCTGGAACTGGAGCCGGCGCGACCCGTCCGGCGGCGACAATCTGTTCCTGTCCTCGATCGTCGCGGTCGATGCCGATACCGGCGACTACAAGTGGCACTTCCAGACCACGCCAGGCGACACCTGGGATTACACGGCAACCCAGACCATCATCCTGGCAGACCTGCCATTGGGTGAGGACGGGGCCCTCCGCCGGGTTGCCATGCAGGCGCCGAAGAACGGCTTCTTCTATGTGATCGACGCAGCGACCGGCGAGTTCATTTCCGGTGACGCCTTCGTGCCCATGAACTGGGCGGAAGGCCTGGACGAGACCGGGCGTCCGATCGTGGTCGAGGCCGCCCGCGACCAGTCGACGCCCTTCATGCAGACGCCGGGCCCGCTGGGGGCGCACAACTGGCATCCCATGGCGTTCAACCCGAACCTCAACCTCGCCTACATACCGGCCCAGGAGATTCCCCAAGCCTATGTCGAGGATCCGAACATGCCGGGCAAGCCGGCGAAGTGGAACACGAATGTCGACTTCGCCGCCGGGCTCCCGCTCGAGCCGCCGCCGGGGACGATGCAGGCGCTTCGGGCCACTCTGAAGGGCCGCCTCATCGCCTGGGACCCGGTGGCCCAGGAAGCCCGGTGGTCCGTCGAGCACGACAATGCCTGGAATGGCGGCGTGCTGTCGACCGAGGGCGGGCTTGTCTTCCAGGGACAGCTTGGGGGCAATTTCGCTGCCTACGACGCGGCGACGGGCGAGCGGCTCTGGTCACACAACGTCAAGGCGGGCGCGGCCTCGGGGCCGGGGACCTATGCGATCGATGGCGAACAGTATGTGACGATCACGACCGGTTGGGGCTCGGCCTTCAGCCTGGTGGCGGGGTATGCCTTTGACGGACGCCAGCCGGCGCAGGTTGGTCGGGTTGTGACGTTCAAGCTTGGGGCAGAAGGCGAGATTCCCGATCCGGACCTCATGCCGATAGACCGGGTGCCGCCTGCAGACATGATCGGCGATGCCGAGATGCAGCAGGCCGGCCTGGTGCACTACTCCCGCAACTGCATGGTCTGCCACGGCGCTCTGGCCGTGAGTTCCGGCGTCCTTCCTGACCTGCGCTGGTCGGCGATCACCGGAAGTCAGGACGCCTGGTACAGCGTTGTGATGGAGGGGTCGCTCTCAGCCAATGGCATGGTCGCGTTCGATGATGTTCTCACGCCCGACGAGTCCGAGGCGATCCGGGCCTATGTCCTGAAACAGGCGCATCTGTCGGCGGACACCGGGGAGGCGCAATCCTCGGGCGGGCAGCCCTAGAGTATACGCCGTCGTCAGGTGGCGGAGCCGGGCGCCGGTCTGGTTTCGCCAGAGGCCTGGTGGTGGTCACCTGCGACGGGCCTCCGGCCGTGCCAAGGTGCTGGTGGCCCGCGCGAGCCGTGGACCCGTCGCTGGCGGGCGGCTTTTGACCGCCCGTCGATACGGTCTAGGATATGACCTCTCAGAAAGGTCACCCGCATCCATGTATCTGCTGCTCGCGCTTGCCGTTCTCGTCAGCCTGCTTCTCGTCTGGCAATGGCGAAGTCAGCGTCAGGCAGACATCGCCACAGCGGTGGGTGCGGCCGAGGCAACTGCCGCCAATCTCCCGCGCCGCCTGGCTTACAAGCGCAAGACCAGACGCCCCGGACTCCAGGCCGTCGACGACTCCCGGGAGGCTGCGGCCGCGCTCATGGTGGCCATGGCCCGGGCGAATGGGCGGCCGGGGCCGGAGGCGCGCCAGGTGATCGCTCGGATCATGATGGGAGAATTCCGGATCACCGAGCTAGATGCGCAAGCCCTTCTCCAGCATGCCGACTGGATCCTGCGGGGCGAGCCTCCGCACGATACGATCGTCGACCGCATGACCGATGTCCTCATGCAAGATCCCGCCTTGGGGCCGAAAGAGATCGTGGATCTGGACGGGATGCTGGTCGAGGTGTCGGAGGCCGAAGGCCGCCCCAATTCGGACCAGCTCGACATTTTGCAGCGGTTCCGAAACCGGACCGGCGTCCAGATCTGAAGCGCCGGTCTTTCGTTTCAATCCAGACCGTCGCTTTACATCATTGCGCTTGCAAAAGTCTCCGTTTGCAACCGACTCCGTTTGCTCCGAACTTTCTTGAGGTCGTTTCCAGACGAAGTGAGCCCGCTTCGCGCCAAGGACACGCACCAGAGCAGGGCGCTGTCGCATGGTCGCTGATGCCGATTGACCGTAAGCCGCGCGAGCTGCCCCCCTCGCTGCTCGACATCTCCCGCGCGAAAAACGGCGCGATCGACGCGACAAGACGGAAATCGCTTGATAGATGGACGCCGATGACAGCCGCATTCAAGACCCGTGTTGCGTCCGACAACTGGACGAACTTTTCCGTCCTGCGCCATGGGGCATTCGACGGTTTCCTTGTGACGTCGAAGAATTCCGGCACGCATTGGGTAAAGTACATGCTGGCCGTGGCGCTTGCGGAGACCCATGGACTGCCGCACCCGCGCTATTTTTCCGAGGACGCGGTGCGCCCCTATATCGGCTGGCCCAAGGACGCCGCGGCCTTCCCCACCTTGCCGCGGCTGGCGTTCAGCCACACGATCCCGCATCGCCTGATCGATTGGGACTGGGCGCGCAAGCTCGCCAAGCTTCCGCCTTACGCGCTGTGCATCCGCCATCCCATGGCGATCCTGGCCAGCCATTATGCGAAATGGTCGTATGACATCCAGGTCGACTGGCTCACCTATCTGCGCGGGGATCCCGCCGGGAAGCGGTATCGCTGCGACATCTACTGGCTCGCAAGGTTCTGGAACCGTTGGGGCGATGTGGAGGCCCGGGCACCGGGCCTGATCCTGCGCGTGCCTTATGAAACCTCTCTTGAGGATCCCGAGCGCGCCCTGCGCGCCATCGCCGGCCATTGGGGCCTCACCCTGTCGGACCAGGCGATTGCCGCAGCGCTCAAAGCGGGCACGAAGGAGGAAATGGCACGCAAGGTCGATCCCGACGCCGAGCCCAACGTCCTCCAACGCCGCAGCGCCAGCTTGCAGGAGCAGTTTTCAGGTGAGGCCTGGGACGTTTACAGTCGGCAGGTCAGAGACCTGTTCCGCCACGATCTGGGCTATGACCTCATGTCCCCCCCCAAACGGGCGGTCGCCTGACCGATCCGCCTTGAAGCGGGTCTTTCATTGCGCGCTCCCGAACGGCGAACCGGTACCCACTTCGCCTGGAAGCGCTTCATATCACTTCGCCGTTTCGGCCTCTGACGGGTTGTCGGACGGGCCCTGGGGGGTCGGCTCCTCGCTCTCGGCATCATGGCCATTGGCGCGGCGCGTGCGAGACAGCGTCTTCATGACGCCCGTATCTGGCGAGTCGTCGTTCTCGGATTCCTGGTGGGCGCCCTGGCTGGTAGTGTCGCCACCGTCCGAAGAGTCCGCCTCCCGCTTCCGATAGCTGCGGCGGCGGGGCCGCTTGGCGCGCTCCTCGCCCTCGCCATTACCGCCGTCCGGGCCGTCCTCGTCGCGACGATTGCTGCTCGTGCCGGAGCCGCGGCCGGTCTCGCCGTCCTGATCCTCGTCGATGACGCGCAGCGGATCGGATTTGGACCCGCTCCCGCGTCCGCCATGGCCTGGCTTGTCAAAGCCGTCCTCGCCAGTCTGATCCTGGGGGGCGGCATCGCTGCGGTCGGTGGCGTCATCGTCCTCGTCGTTCGAGTCGCGGTCGCCGGAACCCTCTCGCCTCGGCTTCTGGTTGGCCTGCATCGCCTCCAGGATCCGCTGGTAATGCTCGGCGTGCTGGAAGTACGCCTCGCTCATCACCCGGTCGCCGCTGGTCTGGGCGTCGCGCGCATATTGCAGGTATTTTTCCAGGATCTGCTGGGCCGACCCGCGAATCTTCACGTCGGGGCCATTGCTTTCGAAATGGCGGTTTATGTTGTTGTTATTGTTCGACCCGCCCCCTGACCGGCGGCTGCGCCCGCGTTGGCGTTTCATTCATTCATCCCTGAACTGGCGGCCCATTCCGGGGCCCGCGTCTAAGTACTCGGAGAGCCCCCCGGCCCTCGTCGAATTTCGGTTCCTGCGCGAGTACGGTGTCCGTGACAGCGAGCAAATTTCAGACGCTGTCAGACCGAATCCGCCCCCTACGTAGCGTGCTCGGGCCTCCACGCCAAGCCCCCAGCCGATATTTGTTCGTCAGGAGGTCAGCCTACCGATCCGGTTGCCGGCCGACGACCACACGGTCGCGTCCTGCCATATCCTGCCGCACCCCCCAGCCGACAAAGCCGTGGGCGTCCATGAGCGCGGAGACATCCGCCGCCTGGTCGGCGCCGATCTCCAGAACGATCCAGGTGCCTGGCCTGACAGACCGGGCCGCCAGAGCGAGGATCGACCGGTACGCGTCAAGGCCGTCTTGTCCACCGTCAAGCGCCGCGCGAGGGTCGCCGTTGCGAACCTCCGGGTCCAGACCGGCGATGTCTGCAGAGCGGATATAGGGTGGGTTGGAGACAATCAGGTCGACGGTGCCGTATCCGGTCCAGCGCATCCAGTCGCAGACCGCCAGCTCTGCCCGGTCGCCAAGACCGAGCCTGTCCAAATTCTCGCGGGCAAGGGACAGGGCCGAAGGATCCCGGTCGAGACCGATCCCTGTGACCTCCGGCCGCGCGGCGAGGATGGCCAGAAGGAGGCAGCCGCTTCCCGTGCCCAGGTCGGCAATTCGGGAGGCCGCGCCGGCCGGCAACAGATCCAGCGCCGCGTCCACCACGGCCTCGGAGTCGGAGCGCGGCACCAGTGCACGGGAATCGACCGACAGCGTTACGCCATGGAATGCGACGTCGCCGGTCAGATGCGCCAGGGGTATATGGGCGGCGCGCCGCTCAACGAGAGCGTCCAGGCGCAGCCTGACATCGTCCGGCAAGGGGTCGCGATCGCGGACCAGACAGGTGGTATCGTCCCAGCCGGTCACGTGCCGCAACAGAATGCGGGCTTCCTGCTCGGCCGCCGCTATGCCCGCCTGCGCCAGGCGCGCCCTGGCACGGCGCCGGGCCGCCCCGGCGGTGGGTGCCGTCACGCGGCATCCTCCATGGCCGCCAGCCGGCGGGCCTGGTCCTCGGTGCGCAGGGCATCGATCACGTCCGACAGGGCGTCGCCCGCAACGATCTTGTCGAGATTGTAGAGGGTCAAATTGATGCGGTGGTCGGTGACCCGGCCCTGCGGAAAGTTGTAGGTCCGCACCTTCTCCGACCGGTCGCCCGAGCCGACCATTTCCTTGCGCGCGCCGGCACGCGCGGCGTCCTTGGCCTCGCGTTCGCGTTCATAGAGCCGAACCTTCAGCATCTCGAGCGCCTTTTCCCGGTTCACATGCTGGGACTTTTCCGACGACGTCGTCACGATGCCCGTCGGCAGGTGCGTGACGCGCACGGCGCTGTCGGTCGTGTTGACATGCTGGCCGCCCGCGCCTGAAGCCCGCATGGTGTCGACACGGATATCCTCCGGCCGGATCTCGATCTCGATGTTCTCAGGTGCAGGCAGGACAGCCACCGTGGCGGCCGAGGTATGGATGCGGCCTCCGCTTTCGGTTTCCGGCACCCTCTGGACCCGGTGCACCCCGCTTTCGAACTTCAGGTGTGCGAAGACCATGTCGCCCGACACGTTCGCCACGATTTCCTTGAAGCCGCCGGCGTCACCGTCCGAGACCGACACGACATCGACCTTCCAGCCCATCGTCTGGGCGTAGCGGGTGTACATGCGCCAGAGATCGCCTGCAAACAGCGCCGCTTCATCGCCGCCCGTGCCGGCGCGGATCTCGAGCACGACATCTGCCTTGTCGTCCTCGTCGCGGGGCAGCAGCAGCAGCTGAACATCTTGCTCCAGGGCCGGCAAGCGCGCCTTGAGCGCGTAGTATTCCTCCCGCGCCAGCTCCGCCATCTCGCGGTCCTCACCCTCCATCAGGGCTTCGGCCTCGTGCAGGCCCTGCCGGGCCGAGATGAGTTCACGTGCCCGGTCGACAACGGGCTTCAGCTCGGAATGTTCCTTGGAGAGCGCCACGATTTCGCCGGGGTCGCTGGCCGCACCCATGCGGGCCTCGACTTCCTCGAACCGGTCGATGACCTGCTCCAGACGGGAATGGGGGATGGTTGCCATTCCGCCGATTTAGTCTGCTTCCCTCGCCGGGGGAAGCACCCCCCGGCGCCGGGTTGCCGGCCAGAGCCCGTCAACCGAGGACCCGAACGACTTCCTTTCCTGCAAGCACGAAGAGGGCCAGCGACGCCAGCACGAAGACCAGGAAGCGTACCAGGACGGCAGAAGACAGGGCCTGGACCAGAGAATGGACCACGCGCAGCGCCACATAGGTCCAGGCCGCGAAAAGTCCGAGCGTGTCGGCACCCCCCGTCAGCGCGGCAAAGGCCATCAACGCATAGAAGACCGTCGGCTGTTCGTGGAGGTGGTTGTAGTTGTCGGCTACGGCCCGGACGCTGGAGGGCAGCTTTTCATTGTGACCGGAGTCCGGATGGCGGGCCTTGTTGGGATCGATCTTTGCGGCCTGCATCGCCGGTATGCGCGTTGCGAACATCCAGACCCACATCACCAGGGTCCAGACGACAAGCGCCAGCACCGGCAGCAGAAACGCGGTCAACTCCTGAGCCTGCGCGGCGCGCAACGCGTCGAGCGCGGTTTCGAGTTCACCAAGCTCTGCGTTCATCGGTCCCTCCCTGCCATTATCTGAGGACTGAAGCCTTACGGCGTCCGCGCCGGCCTGGGAAGCGTCCTCAGCCGCCATTCCCGGTTTGCGGTGCGCCGAGATGCGCCGTCAGGAAGGACAGAATCGCCTCCATGTCACGCTGGTCGGTGCCATGGCCGCCCGGCCGGAGAAAATAGGCGAGGCAGTCGGCGGGCTGGAAGACCGACATGGCTGGCAGACCCGCGCAGCCTGGCGCGTGCAGCCTGTAGATCGGCAGCGCGCCCCGTGCCGCTCGGAACGTCGAATTCGGATCGGACCATACGTCCCGCCGGGCGTTTCCGAGGAAGACCGGACGCGGGGCGTTCAGGGCGAGCAGCTGGTGCTGGTCTACCGGCAACGCATCTGTGCGCCCGGCATAGGCCGCAAAGGCGGGGTCGAACCAGTGCGGATAGCGCCGGGTGATGCGCGCGACACCTTCTCCGACGGGCGAGCGGGAGAGCGCCGCGCCGCCGAAGCCCGACTGATGGCTGACGACCGCCGCGATGCGGGGGTCCCAGGCGCCCGCAATCAGGGCCGCCTTGCCATGTCGCGAATGCCCGAACACGGCGATCCGCCGTGCGTCCAGCTCCGGATCGACGGCCAGGACGTCGATGGCCGCCTTGTAGCCATAAGCCCAAGCCATCAGGGCGCCGCTGGCCTGTTGATCTGCCCCGGGCGAATCCGGCGTATCCGGCGGTACGAGACCCGCCAGGACGGCACCGGCCCGCCGCGCGGAATCCGGCACGATGTCCGACGCGTGGAAGTTCGCATAGGCGAAGCCGGCGTCGAACACCTGCGCCATCGGGACGGTCGCGATGTACTCGCCGAAAACGAACTCGAACGGCCAGGGCACATCGGTCGAGGTGCAAGCCTGGCCCTCCGGGTCGGTCAGGCTGCTGGAGGCGAAGACATAGCAATTGCTGACGAAGCTCTGACCCACGATCACCGGATGAGGTCCGGCTTCCCGATCCGCAGGCCGGGCGAGTCCCAGTCGAAAGTCGCGTGCCCCGTCGCCGTGCCCGATCCGTACGACCCATTCCTCGAGCACGCCCCGGCCGGCAAGATAGTCAGGATCGGCAACCCGCCGGGAGATCCGTTTGACGGGCAAGCCTTCCGGCCACGGGCCATAGACATGCGCCTCGAAGGCGTGCTTCAGGGCCGCGCGCTGATCGCGCCAGGCCTCAAGCGTGTCGGCCGCAATGGCGGGATGGGGCGCCGGCTTGTTCCCGATTTCGAGGCTCGCATAGTTCAGGCCCAGCATGGTGCAGTTGGCCACCACAAGGCCGCCGAGGCCGAGAAGAAGAAGCCGACCTGTCCATGCGAGCACCGTTTTCCACACGTCCCGCCGTGCCTCCGCCCTGCACGGGCCTCCACCGTGCCCGACGGTGCAGTGCTAGGTTAGAGTCCGGCGGATTAGAACCCCCTGGCGCAGCGTTTCCGGCGAGCTGGCCATCCCGATACCGGACGAGCAGTCCGGACACGGGGTGAGGCAAGGAGGATCCGTTGCCGCAGGCAGGTTCCTGGCCTGGTGCATTCCCGTTTCGTGCTTCCCGCCCGTGGGATTTGGTGGCAAGAGTCCAAGCCGTGCCGGGAAGCATCTATTTTTCTCTCTGGGCTCTGGCGGGCCTCGTCCTGGGAACGCTCAGCGCGCTCTGGGCGGGCGGCCTGTTCGGGTACGGACCACAGTTCGGACAAGCGGTCTCGGTCAAGGGCTGGCAAAGCGATTGGTCGATCGGCTCGCAGGCCGCCAACCCCTGGCTGCGGGCCCGAATCGCGCGCCATGGACTTCTGGCGCTGCGCAAGGACGAAGCCGTCTATTTCACCCGGTCGACGGATGCCGAGGGGCGTGTGCTGAGGTCGACCTGCGACTATCGCCTCAGCGGGGGCTCCCAGCCCGCCGCGTGGTGGTCCATCACGCTTTATGCCGCGGGCAGCCGCCTGCCGATGAACACCGACTCGGCCCTGTCCATTGATGCAACGCAGGTGGCCGAGGCGGCCAGCCAGTCTGCCAACCAGTCGGGCAGCCAGTCGGGCGCGACCTGGGCCGCGACGATCTCGCCCGAGCAGCCCGGATCGGGTGGGCTTTGGCTGTCCTCCCGCGGCGCGGACCGGTTTGACCTGACCCTGCGGCTCTACCGGCCGGATGCCGCCGTGCTGGAGTCGCCCGAACAGACCCTCGCCCCGCCATTGATCGAACGGACCACCTGTCGGGGGGCACCCGAATGAAGCGGATCTGGCCGGGCCTGTTCCTGTTTCTGGGCGTGGCGCTCGCCGCCCATGCGGTGACGCTGCACTTGATCCCTGTACAGATCATGTCGGTGGTCCGGGATCGGCTGGCGACAGCGGGCCTGCCGGAGAATGCGTGGCGCCTGGCTCCAAAGGTCTCGCCACAGAGCCAGACCGTCGTCCGCCCGGCCCCGGATCTTGCCTATTCCATCTGCCTGGTGGACCTGTCTGAAGGTCCGGTCCGGATCGAAGGCGCCGCCTGGGAGCGATATGCATCCCTGTCGGTGTTCGATCGTCGAACCGACAATCTTTTCGTCACCTCACTGGACTCGCGTGAGCCGGGGCCGCGCGGCGTGATCCTCCATGCGGCCGACGCACCCGCGCCAGGCGGTCAGGCAGAGCTCGACCTTCCCAGCCTGGCGGTGGAGGGCAATGAGGCGCTTGCCCTGATCCGGCGGCTTGCGCCGACGCAGGCCCTCTATGACCAGGTCGCCGAATTGTCGCCTGCTGACCGCTGTGAAGTCCTTCCAGGCGAGTGACCCGGCGAGGCCTGCATTGGCCCCCCGGACGTGAGCGGCGCCCTCGGCAATCGGCGCTTCCCCGCGTGTCGAACCGGTTCCCACCGTGGATGGACGCGCCGGGACCTGGAAGCGCCTGGCGCGCTACTCTGCGGCTTTCGGTGCGTGTTCAGGATCGCGGGCGGCGCGCATCTCGGCGGCCTTCGCCTCCACCTGCTCGACGATATGCTCGATCATGTCGGCATTCGAAACCTTGTGATCGGGCTTGCCCGCCATATACATCATTCCGGCTTCCTTGCCGCCGCCGGTGAAGCCCAGATCCGTCATGGCGGCTTCGCCCGGGCCATTCACGACGCACCCGATGATCGAGAGCGAGATCGGCTCGGAAATATGGGCCAGGCGCGCTTCCAGGGTTTCCACCGTCTTGATGACGTCGAATCCCTGTCGGGCGCAGGAGGGGCAGGCAATGATGTTTACCCCGCGCGTGCGGAGGTTCAGGCTCTTCAGGATGTCGTAGCCGACCCGGATCTCCTCCACCGGATCGGCAGAGAGGGACACGCGGATCGTGTCTCCGATGCCTGCCCAGAGCAGATTGCCCAGTCCGATGGAGGATTTCACCGTCCCGGACCGCAGTCCCCCGGCCTCGGTTATGCCGAGATGCAGCGGCGCATCGGTCGCCTCGGCAAGCGCCATGTAGGCCGCTACCGTCAGGAACACATCTGACGCCTTCACCGAGATCTTGTAGTCGTGGAACCCGTGGTCATCGAGGATGCGCGCATGGTCGAGGGCACTTTCGACCATCGCCTCGGGGCAGGGTTCGCCGTACTTCTCCAGAAGGTGACGCTCGAGCGAGCCCGCATTCACCCCGATCCGGATCGAGCAGCCATGGTCGCGCGCGGCGTCAACGACCTCGCGAACCCGGTCCTGGCTGCCGATATTGCCCGGATTGATCCTCAGGCAGGCAGCGCCGGCCTTGGCCGCTTCTATTCCGCGACGGTAGTGGAAGTGGATATCCGCCACAAGCGGAACGCGTGCCTCCCTGGCGATGGTGCGGAAGGCCGTTGTGCTCTCCTCGTCGGGGCAGGAAACGCGGACAATGTCGGCGCCGGCCTCTTCCAGCGCGTGAATCTGATTCAGGGTCGCGCGCGGGTCCGTGGTCGGGGTATTCGTCATAGACTGCACGCTGATCGGCGCATCGCCGCCCACCTCGACGGTGCCGACCCTGATCTTGCGTGACGGGCGGCGTTCGATCGAGCGCCACGGACGGATGGGGTTATGGGTCATCGCCTCGCCTCCGCGACCATGCGGTTATCAGCGCTACATGGCGTGTGCGACCCGCCGGGTAAAGGCGGACACGGTCGGGTTTTCTCAGGTCGGGCTATCGGTTCGGCGTGCCGTCGCCCGTCGCCGCCAAAGCGGGCGCCGTTGCGCTGGCGGCGCGGC
Source organism: uncultured Hyphomonadaceae bacterium (assembly GCA_964492485.1). Lineage (GTDB taxonomy): Bacteria > Pseudomonadota > Alphaproteobacteria > Caulobacterales > Hyphomonadaceae > UBA5336. Next base: position 49,381 of record CAZBKM010000012.1, read on the forward strand.
GGGCGGCGGCATCCACGCTGGCGGCATACACATCCGCGCCCGTTTCACCGAGCGTTCCCACGACGGCGTCGCCGACGCGCCATTCGAACGCACCGCCATCGCGCGCCGTCACGGTCCAGCCGGCGCCGATGCGCGGATGATAGGTTTCCCCGGCCGCCATGTCGCGGCTGCGGAAAATGGTCCCGTCAGCGCCGCGCACCTCGATCCAGGCGCGCCGGGTTGCGGTGATCGAAAGCGGCAGATCGGTGACGGCCCGGTCGGCCTCGAGCGCGGGCAGCGCCGGCAGGGCCATCATGGCGGTATCGCGGCGATCCGACACGCGTTCGGCGGCGGGTGGCGTCGCGCTGATTGCCGCCACCGGCTCCGGTGCGCCATTGCCCGACGGCCAGGACAGGGCCACAAGGCCTGACACCATAGCGGCTCCAGCCACAAGGGCGCCACCGATAAGGGCCGGTGTCAGCGGAATGGCATGACGGGGCGAGGCGCGTGTCTCGACAGCCGATGTCTCGGACTGGGTTTCCTGCGCCAGTACCTCGCACTCCTCGCGGTAGGCATCCAGTACGGCCTGCCCAGACAGGCCCAGATGGCGCGCATAGGCGATGATCCGCGGCGCCCGGTAGCCCCGGGCGATCCGGGTCATGTCCATGGCCTCGATCGCCTCCACATAGGCGATCTGAAATTTCAGCTCCCGCGCGACATCCTCGACGCACCGCCCGGACCGTTCGCGGATTTCGCGCAGACACGGACCGACGCGCAGATGGGGGTCGCGGGTCCGACGACTCTCGAACAGGGCGAGGGGCGAGAGAGACTCGACCGGCGCATCGGATGGGTCCGAAGCGGCGCCGACGGCCTCCGGCGTTCCGTGGACATTCGCCTCCGCCCGGAAGGCGATGATCTTGTCGTCGTCGGATTTCGGTTGCGCCTGCGCCATGGCTCCTGGAGCTTTCCCTGTCGGCCGTCGATGGCCCGATACCTGCCCGCCATGCCCGTCTATACGCGTTTAGCCCAACACGGTCATGCGATCAATTCAGGCCTTCGTCCTGCACACTTTCCTTAAGCAAGGCTAACACTTCCTTACGGAGGTTGCCGTTCCCGTCGCGAATCGCGTTGCAAAGGGCATGCCGAAAGTTACCGAGGTTAACGGATCGTATGGCCTGCTTTACCGGGCCGATGCCAGCCGCAGGCATCGAGAGCCGCCGATAGCCCAGTGCAACAAGGCATAAGGCCTGTTCGGGATGCCCCGTAGCTTCACCGCAGACCGAGACCGGAAGCCCCAGTTCGGCACAGGTGTCTGCAACCTGCTTCAGGAACCGCAGCGCAGGACGGCTGAGTATGTCGTAGCGTTCGGAGACGCGCGGCGTCATCCGGTCGGCCGCGAAGAAGAATTGCAGAAGATCATTTGTGCCGACTGAGATGAAGTCGGCTTCCTCGGAAACTTCCGACAGACTGTAGGCGAACGCCGGCGCCTCAAGCATCGCGCCGACCGACAGCCTGCTCGGTCCCTCATGGCCGCGTGTGGCGCTCCACTCCACTTCCTCCAGAAGCAGGGCCTTGGCTTCGAAGAATTCCTCCGGCGTCGTCACCATCGGAAACATGACGGAGAGCGGCCGGTCGGCGCTGGCGCGAACCAGGGCCCGCAACTGCCGGCGGAACAGCCCGCGGCTGTCCAGGGCGAAGCGCAGCGATCGCCAGCCCAGGGCTGGGTTCTCCTCGCGCTCTCGATTGAGGTTGGGCAGCATCTTGTCGCCGCCAAGGTCGACGGTGCGGAAGATCACCGGGCGCGCCCCGGCCTTGTCGAGCACGCTCCTGTAGAGGTCAATCTGCTCGCCGACACGCGGAAGGGTCTCCGAGACCAGGAACTGGAATTCCGTCCGGAACAGGCCCACCCCGTCGGCACCCGATGCGCCCAGATAGTCCATGTCGATCTCGAGGCCGGCATTCAGCATCAGCGAAACCTCGATCCCGTCGCGGCTGACGGCAGGTTTGTCGCGCAGGGCATCGAACAAGGCCTGGCGCTCGCTGCGCAGGGCCAACCGCGTGGCGTAGGTGTCCTCGAGTGCCCCGTCCGGTCGCAGATGGGCGGTCCCGTCCTCGGCATCGACAATGACCCGGTCGCCGGTTTCCACTGACGTGGTAAGGCCCGGCAGACCGCCCAGGGTCGGGATGCCCATGGCGCGCGCCACGATGGCGGCATGGGATGAAATGGACGCTTCTTCGATCAGGATCCCGGCAAGGCCGGAATTGCGGTATTCGAGAAGGTCGGCCGGCCCCAGGCGGCGCGCCACGAGGACATCGCCGCCATTTACGGCGGTCTGACCGCTGGCTTCACCGCCGCCCAGAATGCGAAGGAGGCGGTTGTCCAGGTCTTCCAGGTCGAACAGCCGTTCGCGCAGATAGGGATCAGTCACCTTGTCCAGCCTGGCGCGGTGTTCCCGGCGGGCCCGGTCGACGGACGCCTCGGCGGTCAGCCCGCTGTGAACCCCTTCCTTCAAGCGCTCCGCCCACGCCGGATCGTGGGCCAGCAGGCGGTAGGTCTCAAGCACGTCGCGCGGCTCTCCGATCAGGGCGCCGCTGTCGATGGCGACCATGGCATCGACCGATACCCGCAGTCGGTTGAGGGCACCATTCAGTCGATTGAGCTCGGTCTGCGAGTCGCCAGCAAAGAACTTGGCCGCCGGTACCACAGGGTCATGCATGCGCACGGCGCCCATGCCGATGCCACCGCACAGGATCCGGCCCGAAAGTGCCGAAGGCCGCCGCTCCGTGGCCGCAAGGGTGTGGCCTTCGTCATCGGTCGCCGTGGCCAGCACCTCCGCAAGCACCATGGCGATGGTCTGAAGGGTCTCGATCTCGTCCTCGCCATACAGGCGCTCGGTCCTGTTCTGGACGGTGAGAACGCCTGTGACCCGACCGCCGCGCAGAATCGGCACGCCGAGAAAGGCGTGATAGGGATCCTCTCCGGTCTCTGGCCGATAAGAGAAGGCCGGATGGCGTGGCGCGTTCTGGATCGACAGGGGCTGTGCGGTCTTGGCGATCTGGCCAACCAGGCCTTCGTCGATCGCCAGGCGCGTGTTGAAGACGGCTTCGGGGCGCAGGCCTTCGGTGGCGATCAGCTCCATCTCGTCATTGGGCGTGCGCCAGTAGATGGAGCACACGTCCGCCACCATCGTCCCGGCGATCAGCTTGACCACACGGTCCAGCCGGTCACGGGCCTCGCCGCCTTCCGCCATCATCTGGCGGAGGCGGTTCATCAGCAGGCGCGGGGCGGAAAAGGTGTCGGGCATTGTGGGCCGTGCCCTCCCGGAAATTTCCTCAGTTCACCGCGTCCAGGCCGAAGGCGGTGTGCAGCGCACGCACCGCCAATTCAGTATAGGCGGCCTGGATCAGCACCGAGATCTTGATCTCCGATGTGGAGATCACATCGATATTGATACCCTTTTCGAAGAGCGCGCGAAACATGGTCTCCGCAACGCCGGTATGGCTCTTCATGCCGACGCCGATAATCGAGACCTTGGCGACGTCCGTATTGGTTTCCATCCGCTCGAACCCGATTTCCGCCTGGGCGCCCGACAGCGCCTCGCGCGCGATCGCCGCGTCACGGTGGGTGCAGGTGAACACCATGTTGGCCTTGCCCTCGCCGCGCGCATTCGCCTGGACGATCATGTCCACGTTCACGCCGGCCGCGGCCAGCAAGGAGAAGATCCGCGCCGACACGCCGGGGCGGTCTTCCACGCCGAACAGCGTGACCTTCGCTTCGTCGCGCGAATAGGCGACGCCACTGACGACCTGTTTCTCCACGATCGTGTCCTCCGAACAGACGAGGGTGCCGGGATTGTCCTCTCCGGGCTTTGTAAAGCTGGACAGGACACGAACCGGCACGGAATGGTTCATGGCAAGCTCGACCGAGCGCGTCTGGAGCACCTTGGCCCCCAATGACGCCATTTCGAGCATTTCTTCATATGAGATCCGATCAAGCCGCCTGGCGCGCGAGACGATCCGCGGGTCGGTCGTGTAGACGCCGTCCACATCGGTGTAGATGTCGCAGGTCTGCGCCTGGAGTGCGGCGGCCACGGCCACGGCGCTCGTATCTGATCCGCCGCGGCCCAGCGTCGTGATGCGGCCATTGGGTCCAACGCCCTGGAAGCCGGCGATGACCGCGATTTCGCCCCGGTCCACCGCTGCCGGCAGGGTATCGGCCTCGACACCCTCGATCCGGGCGCTTGAATGGGCGCCATTCGTGGTCAGCCGCATCTGCCAGCCGAGCCAGCTTCGTGCCGGCAGGCCCCTCCGGCGCAGGGCAAGGGCCAGCAGGCCGCTGGTCACCTGTTCACCCGACGCCACCACGACATCATATTCGTCGTCGAACGCGTCGAGCGGGATTTCCTCCCCGGCGACGGTCCGGCACAGATCGACGAGACGGTTGGTTTCGCCGGCCATGGCCGAGACGATGACGGCCAGTTTCTCGCCGCGCCGCGCGCGTGCGGCGACCAGGTCGGCCACGTGGGCGATCCGGTCGGGGTCGGCCACGGACGTGCCGCCGAATTTGAGTACGGTTCGTGCCATTGCCTCGCCTTGCAGGCCTCCCATCTGAAGCGGAGCGGGAACGGGCCTTCTTAGAGGGCCGCGCACCGGCGATCAAACAGGAACGCTAAACGATGGCAATTTCAGACGGCGCCAACCTTGATCAGGTTCAAATCCCGAGCATCGACCCGGACGAGGTGGAAAAGTTTTCCGCCATGGCCGCGGACTGGTGGAACCCTCACGGCAACTTCCGGCCGCTGCACAAATTCAATCCGGTCCGTCTGGGGTTCCTGCGCGACCGCGTGGCCCGTCACTTCGGGCTGGACACTGCGCGACGCCGGCCGCTCGAGGGGCTAAGCCTGATCGATGTGGGGTGCGGTGGCGGCCTGGTGGCGGAGCCCATGGCCCGGCTTGGCGCTCAGGTGACCGCTGTCGACGCCTCGGAGGCAAATATAAAGACGGCGCTGATCCATGCCCGGGAAAATGGGCTGGATATCAACTACTGCGTGGGCACGGTAGAAGGGATGATCGCTGCCGGGCATGGACCTTATGATATCGTGCTGGCACTGGAAGTGGTGGAACATGTGGCCGACCCCCGGCAATTCCTGATCGATGCGGCGCGCCTTGTCCGCCCGGGTGGCTTGATGGTTGTCGCCACCATCAACCGCACGGCCAAAGCCTTCGCGCTGGCGATCGTTGGTGCAGAATATGTGCTGCGCTGGCTGCCGCGTGGAACCCATGACTTCGCGAAACTCGTCCGTCCGGGCGAGGTCGCTTCGGCACTCGAGGCGGCGGGGCTTCGCACCGAGCCGCCACAGGGCGTGTCCTATGCCCCGCTCACGGATTCCTGGCGCCTGAGCCAGGATACCAAGGTCAACTACATGCTTGTGGGTATGCGCCCGGCGGAGGCCCCGGCTTGACCGACTCTCATGCTGCGCCTGAGGCACTCGCCACGCCGCTGGATGTGCTCGATTTCTGGATCGGGCCGGCCCGCGACGATGCGAGCGATCTGTCCGCCCGCCATCGCATGTGGTTCGGGAAATCCGCGGACATGGACCAACAGATCGCCGCGCGGTTCCTCGAGACGCTGGGCGCTCTGGCCGGTGGCCTGGATGAGGTTTGGGCGGCGCGCGGACCACGCGCGCGCCTGGCGGCGATCATCGTGCTTGACCAGTTCAGCCGCAATGTCTTCCGCGACACACCCTATGCGTTCGAACATGATGCGCGCGCGCGTGCGCTGACCCGGGACGGGCTGGCCGACGAGGCCGACCGGGTTCTCAGCGAGGTGGAGCGGGCCTTCTTCTACATGCCCCTGGAGCACTCGGAGTCGGCTGCCGATCAGGCGCTTTCGGTGGCGCTTTATCAGCGGCTTGCGGAGCAGGCCCGACCTGCGTTCCGCGATTTCGCCGAAAGCACGCTGTCCTATGCACGTCGTCACAAGGCCGTCATCGACACGTTCGGCCGTTTCCCGCACCGAAATCCGATACTCGGGCGCGCATCCACACGGGAAGAAGCCGCCTATCTGGCCCAGCCGGGCGCCGGGTTCTGAGAGTCACCGGATCGGCGGGCCTGAAGGGGAAGCCTGGCCGGCCCGTCCGATCGTCGCACCGGTGTCCCCGTCAGCGCGCCTTGTGCCAGACTGACATCGGATCGAACGTTCCCGCCTCGGCGGCGGCCTGAAGCTTTGCAAGCTGTTGAGAAACGGGGCTTTCGGCCGGTTCCGACGCGTCGACATACAGGGCATGGTCCAGCCGGCAGATCCGTTCAAACAGAGCTTCGGACCGTTCAACGAGATCAAGGAACCGGTGCGGCAGACCGTTCCGGCGCTGGGCAGACGCATCGAGGGCCGGATCCTCTCGGCGCATGCGGTATTTCGGCGCGAACGCATCCTGGCGGCGCATCTCGCCGTCCCGAACGGCTTTCTGCATGACCAGCCAGCTAGCCGCCTGCATCAGGCGGGTCGTCAGTTCCATGCTCCAGGCCGCGTAGGTCAGGCTGGCCTCCCGTGGCAGGGCCTTGGAGTCCGCGCGTCCTTCCCCGTCGAGATAACCGGCCGTCTCCTCCACCAACGCCATGCCTTCGACGAACAAGCGGTCGAAGAGTTTGCCGTCAGCGGGTGTCATCTCGTCATGGGCCTGGGCGTGCGCGGGCAAACGCTCTGACATGGGGCATCCCTTCTGAAGTCGCCACGGGCGAGTCCTGCAAGACCTAGGCCCGGACGCCTTTCCGACACTTTAACCTGCGCCGCTCCGAATGCCTTGTCCGGAGGCATCAGAGAGAAGCGCGGCCCGCAAACGACGGGCCACCGGCTCGCCCGACCCTTGCGGTCACCCCCGGCTCGCGGATCGTCCAGTCAACCGGAGTTCAGTGAAACGCTGCGCATATCCTGTTTCGGAGCATTTTCTTAACGCGAACCGGTACCCACTTCGCTTGAAAATGCCTTACGGCTTCCCGAAAAGCGCATCGGCCGCTGATTTGTGTGCGATTTTGCGGGCGCGCTCCTCTCGACACGCCTGAATCTCGGCTTCCAGCTCCGCGATGCGGCGATCAAGATCGTCAACGGACAGGTCGTCGAGCTTGGGCAGGGCGGGCTTGCTTGTGTCCTCATCGTCCATTTTCGGGCCTCCACTTTTCAAGGCTCGCAGCAGAGGCCATCTTGGCACGCGATCCAATGCCTCTCCAGTCCCCATTCGGGGTCTGCGAACCGAGCGCGCCGATCCGCTCAGGGAGCCCAACATGCCCGCAACCATGAAGGCCATAGCGACGACTCCGGACACGCCCCTGCGCCTTGTCGCGTCTCCGCGTCTGGTGGCGGGTGCGGGCGAGGTCGTGATCGACATACATGCCGCCGGGCTCAATCGTGCGGACCTTCTTCAGCGCCAGGGACTCTATCCGCCGCCACCCGGCGCCCCTGAGACCATGGGCCTGGAATGCGCTGGCACGGTGGCCGAGGTCGGCGCCGGCGTCTCGCGGTGGTCGGTGGGCGATCGGGTGTGTGCGCTGCTGGCGGGCGGTGGGTATGCCGAAGCGGTCGCGGTGGACGAGGGGGCGCTCCTGCCGGTACCCGAAGGGATGGATTTCCTCGACGCCGCCTGCCTTCCCGAGGCGGTGATGACGGTTTGGGCCAATGTGTTCGACCGCTGCGGCCTGAAAGCCGGCGAGGCGTTCCTGTGCCAGGGGGGGACGAGCGGCATCGGGGTGATGGCGCTGCAGATGGCCCGCTTGATGGGCGCCGATCCAATCTTCGCGACGGCCAGCCGCCCAGACAAGGTGGAGGCCATGCGGGCACTGGGTGCAACCCATCCCATCAACTATGCCCAGGAGGACTTTTCGTCGGTCATCAAGGCGGCCGGCGGGGTCGACGTCGTCCTCGACATGGTCGGTGGCGATTATGTTCAGAAGCATATCGACCTGATCCGCCTGGACGGCCGCATCTGCAACATCGCCTTCCTGGCCGGTTCGAAGGTGGAGGTCGACCTGATCCGGCTCATGCTGAAACGCGGCATTCTGACGGGGACGACACTGCGCGCCCGCCCGGCGGCCGAGAAACGCCGGCTCCGCGACGCCGTGGAGGCGCAGGTCTGGCCAGCAGTGATCCGGGGCGACATTCGCCCGGTGCGCGACAGCACGTTTCCCCTTGCCGATGCAGAATCCGCCCATGCCCGACTGAAGGACGGCGGTCATATCGGGAAGATCGTCCTGGACGTGCGCGGATGACCGGGCAAGGGACGCTGACGGTCCTGGGACTGGAGACCAGTTGCGACGAGACAGCGGCCGCGGTTCTCCACCTGGCGGCAGGTCGCGTGACGCTGGCGTCCGATGTGGTCCGCAGCCAGCTCGATGCCCATGCACCCTATGGCGGCGTGGTGCCGGAGATCGCCGCCCGTGCCCATGCCGACCTCGCCGACCGTGTGGCCGCTGAAGCGCTGGGCCGGGCGGGCTTGCGGGCAACGGACCTTACCGGCGTCGCGGCGACGGCTGGTCCGGGTCTCATCGGGGGTGTGCTGGTCGGCCTGATGACGGGCAAGGCGATCGCGCAGGCCGCCGGGTGCGCCTTCGTGCCGATCAATCATCTCGAAGGCCATGCCCTGTCGCCGCGCCTTTCGGCCGAGTGTCCATTCCCGTACCTGTTGCTTCTGGTCTCCGGCGGCCATTGCCAGTTTCTGGACGTGCGCGGTCTGGGTGACTATCGCCGTCTCGGATCGACCATCGACGATGCGGCAGGCGAGGCCTTCGACAAGACTGCGAAGGTGCTTGGGCTTGGCTATCCTGGCGGACCGGCAGTTGAGCGTCTGGCCCGGCAGGGCCGTGGCGATGCGGTCGCCCTGCCCCGGCCGCTTCTCAACCGGCCCGGGTTGGAGATGAGCTTTGCAGGGCTGAAGACGGCGATTGCCCGTGCGGCGGGCGAGGCGCCGCTCACGCCGGCGCGCAAGGCTGACCTGGCCGCCAGCTTTCAGCAGGCCGTGGCGGATATTCTGGCGGAAAAGTCCCGCCGGGCGCTGAGCCTCTTCGATGCGGGCGGCAGCGCGCGCCGGTTCGTGGTCGCTGGAGGCGTGGCAGCCAATGAAGCCCTGCGCGCCGCGCTGGAAACCGTCGCCGCAGAGGCCGGGGCCTCGCTCATTGCGCCGCCGTTACGCCACTGTACCGATAATGCGGCCATGATCGCGCTGGCGGGCGCAGAGCGGCTGGCGGCGGGCCTTGTGCCCGAGGCACCACTGGCAGTGCGCGCCCGTCCGCGCTGGCCTCTGGACGCTTTGGCGGCCGCACGCGCACCGGTGCATGGCGCAGGCCAGCGGGGAGCGAAAGCCTGAGCCTGAGGGTGGGCCCCTGAACACGGCCAAAAAAAAGCCCCCGAACGCGCGGTTCGGGGGCAGGGGAGTGAGGCATCTCTGACGCGAATGCGCCTTTGGCGCGGGGTTCGGTCAGGCGTTCTGCCGAGGCACAGGGGCGTTTGTCGTCGTGCCGCAGGGTCTGGGAGGAAACGCGTTGCGGCGGGCCGACAGGTCCAGGCTAGCCGAGCACCTGAATGATTGTGTGCAGGCTTGCCATCACGCCGAGCGTGAGGGGCAGGGCGGCGAGAAAAGCGATCAGGTTGCGACGGCTGTCATTCGTGGTCGCGAAGGTCATGGCGGGCTCCGTTCACCGGTTAAGGGTTCGATGGCAGGCGCTCTGCCTGTCATGCACCGCATATAGCACCACCCTGATGGGTAATCAATGAACAAAACGAAAAATATTCATCATTCAACCTGTGACGCCAACCGGTCGTTTCGGGACCTTGACCGCCCCGGCCGACAGCCCGGCCAGAAGCAGCGCCATCACGCCGTCGAATTCCCGTTGCAACTGGGCGAGGCTGAGCCGGCTGAAAAGCTGCGGATATCGGAACTTCATCGTTGCCGATTGCAGCATTTCCGCCGTGAAGCTGGGGTCGTCCAGCGAGGCGAACTCGCCCCGCTTCACGCCATCCTCCAGCACGGCGACCAGGTGAATGCGTTCCTGGGCCAGTTCCTCATTGGCGAAGGTGGGTCGCTCGTCGGAGAGCACTTCGGCCACTTCCAGGATCTTGGCGTCGGATGCCAGCTTGTCATAGGTTGACGCGAACTGATGATGCAGCAAGGCATACAATCGGTCGGACGCAGGCTCTTCGCGGCGCGCAATCCCCGCAAGCTGTTGCAGGAGCTCCAGATTGAACTTCCGTGCCATCGCTTCGGCGATGTCGAGCTTGGAGGCAAAGAAACGGTAGATGTTTCCCGCCGACATCCCGCAATCGCGGGCTATCTCGGACATGGTCGTCTTCGCGTATCCGTAGTGCTTGATCCGCTCCATGGCGGCCTCAAGGATACACTCACGCGTGTCGGGCTTGTTCGTCATGACGTCACCCTAAGGAATTTCTCTGAATGATCAATGCTTCCTTCAATCGCACGCATTTTAAGGCTGGTCCGGAATGAGGGAGATTCGGGTCATCGGGGTGATGGGTGCCGGCGCCTGGGGCACCGCTCTGGCGCTCACGGCCCATGAAGCCGGGCGGACGGTTCGCCTGCACGCGCGCGAAGCGGACGTGGCGGCGGCGCTGTCGGCGGGCGAGGGCAATCCCCGCTTCCTGCCCGGTGTCGATCTGCCACGCCTTCCCGCCGGGACGGACCCGGCCATCCTGGCCGGCGCAGACGCCATTCTGGCGGTGGTCCCGGCCCAGTTCGCCCGCTTGGCGCTTGCCGAGGCCGCGCCCCATATCGCTGCGGGTACCCCGGTGCTGCTTTGTGCCAAGGGCATCGAACAGGGCCGGCTCGCCCTGATGACTGAAGTCCTGGCCGAGACCGTGCCCCATGCGGTGCCAGGCGTGCTGTCCGGACCGTCCTTCGCCCTGGATGTGGCGCGTGGGCTGCCCACGGCCGTCACGCTTGCCACCGAGGATGTCGCGCTTGGCCGCGTCCTGATGGCCGCGATCGGCCGCCCTGTTTTTCGCCCCTATTGGTCCAGCGACCTCATCGGCGCCGAGGTGGGGGGCGCGGTCAAGAACGTGCTGGCCATCGCCTGTGGTCTGACCGAAGGCCTGGGTCTGGGTCGTTCGGCGCACGCCGCGCTGCTCACCCGTGGGTTTGCTGAGATGACCCGGCTGGGTGTGGCCAAGGGCGCGCGGGCCGATACGCTGGCGGGGCTGTGCGGACTGGGCGATCTGGTTCTGACCTGCACCTCGACCCAGTCGCGCAACATGAGTTTCGGCAAGGCGCTCGGCGAGGGCCGCACCGCCGAGGACGTCTTGGGCGAGCGCCAGGCCGTCACCGAAGGGGCGGCGACCGCCCCTGCCATCGCCGCCCTGGCCGACCGGCTGGGTGTGGACATGCCCATCTGCCAGGCCGTCGCCGCCATCCTGGCGGGTCGAACCACGGTCGGCGACGCGGTCGACGCGCTTCTGTCGCGGCCGTTTCGAGAGGAAGGATAAGCCGATGCCCCTGTACGTGATCCATGCCCTGGACAAGCCCGGATCCCTAGACTTGCGCATGGCCAACAGGCCGGCCCATCTCGATTGGGTGCGCCAGTCCGCAGACCGTATCGCGATGGCCGGTCCCCTGTTCCAGGACGATGGCGAGACCTTCGCGGGTTCGGTTCTGGTGGTGGCGTTCGAAAGCGTCGAGGCCGCGCGGGCCTGGTCGGCCGAAGATCCCTATGTGAAGGCTGGGCTGTTCGAGCGTGTCGACATTCGCCCTTTCAAATGGGTCCTGGGCGATGGACCACCGGTGACGGACGAGCCCACCCCCTGACGGCGGGTCGGGGTTGGGGGGCACTGACCGCTTCCGTCGAAGCCTGAACCGGTCTAGGGCCCCGTGAATGCAGTTTCGACCGGTTCTCCTGGCGCTCGGCATCATGACCGGGCTTCTCGGCCTCGCCATGGTGCCGAGCGCGCTCGTGGACCTGATGACAGGCAACGCGACCTGGGTGGTGTTTGCCAGCACCGCCTTCGTGGCGATGCTGGCAGGCGCCTGCATCCGGATCATGACCTATGCGCCCGATCTTCGCACGGGCCAGCGCGAAGCCTTCCTTCTGACCGTGCTTGTCTGGCTGGTGCTTCCGCTGGTGGCGTCGGTGCCCTTTCTGGGTATGGGGCTAAGCTTTACCGATGCCATGTTCGAGAGCATTTCGGGGCTGACCACGACGGGCGCCACCATCCTGACCGATCTCGACGCGCTGCCGCGGGGGCTCCTTCTCTGGCGGGCCGTGCTGCAGTGGATCGGAGGTATCGGGATCATCGTGACCGCCATCGCCATCCTGCCGTCCCTGCGCGTCGGCGGGATGCAACTGTTCCAGATCGAAAGCTCGGATCAGTCCGGCAAGTTCCTGCCCCGCGTGACCGAGATCGCTGTCCAGACGGGCGCGGTGTACCTTGTCGGTTCTCTGGCCTGTGCCGCAGGCTACAGCCTGTCGGGCCTGTCCCTGTTCGATGCGGTCACCCATGCGATGACCACCATGTCGGCAGGCGGCTTCTCGACCCGCGACGAGTCCTTCGCCGCGTTTGCCGGGACCCCGGCGCCGCTGGTGGCAACGGTCTTCATGATCGTCGCCGCGCTGCCGTTCAGCCTGCTCGTCCTTGCCCTGTTCCAGGGACGACCGCTCGACCTTCTCCGCGACCCGCAGCCCCGGCTGTTTCTCGCCCTTGTCTTCGGCATGGCGGCTCTCGTGAGTGCCTATCACGCCCTGTCGCTGGCGCCCGACACGGTGGTCGGACGCCCTGGCGGCTTCGACCAGGTTCTGTTCAATATTGTTTCGATAACGACTGGGACGGGCTATGCCTCCGCGCCTTTCGACACCTGGGGCCCGCCGGTGGTGATCGTGTTCCTGGTCGCGTGCTTTTTGGGGGGGTGTGCGGGCTCGGCCGCCTGCGGCATCAAGATGTTCCGGCTGGAAATCTCCGCCAAGGCCGTGTTCGCCCACGCCCAGCGCGTCGTGCGCCCTCACCGCGTCGCACCCGTGCGCTACAATGGGCACACGGTTGACGAGGAGACGCTGCAATCGGTCATGGTGTTCGTCTTCCTCTATGTGGCGAGTTTCATGGTCGGCGCCGCCCTGCTTGGGGTGGCGGGAGAAGACGCCCTGACGGCCATCTCGGCAGCAGCGGCCTCCGTTTCCAATGTCGGCCCCGGCCTCGGAGAGGTTGTCGGACCGTCCGGCACGTTTCAGCCGCTCTCGGATGCGGCGAAATGGATCTGTGCCGTGCTCATGCTGCTGGGCAGGCTTGAATTCGTTGCCGTGTTCGTGGTGCTCAGCCGCCGGTTCTGGTTCGGTTGAGGCCGGGGCCCTCAGGCGTTCGGCGTATCGGTCACGTCGCCGATCGGGATGGAATAGTGGCGATTGCAGAACTGGCAGTTCACGGACAGCGAGCCATCCGGCTCGACCAGGTCCCGCAAGGCTGTGTCCGGCATGGTCTCCAGCGTGCTGCGCAGCCTCGCTTCGTTACAGCTGCAGGCGTCGCGCAGCCATTGCGGCGCCTCGAAGCGGACGCCCAGTTCGTGAAACAGCCGGTAGAGAAGCCGCTCGGGCGCGAGGTCGGGGTCGATGAGTTCCTCGTCTGACAGGGTCTCGAACAGGGTGGAGGCGGTCGACCACGCTTCCCCGGTATCGCCTCGGGCGTCGTCGCCTGCCATGCGCTGCAGCAACATTCCGCCGCCGCGCCAGCCGGCCGGCGTGCCTGTCACCGTCAGCTCCCCGACGGCCAGCGAGACCTGCGACGGCACCTGCTCCGAGCGCTCGAAGTATTCCGAGGCGCAGCCTGACAGGGTCGGGTGGCTCATCGGGACAACGCCCTGATAGGACTGCATGGACGGGTCGTCGTGCACGATGATCAGGCCGAGTACGCCCTTTGCGCCAAACAGATCCGGTATGGCGGCGCGCCGTGCCTCGGTCACCGCCTCCAGCTTGTCCCATCGGTCCCGATCAAAGCGGGCGTAGCCGCGCAGATTGCCATTGGTCGCGTATTCGGCGACCAGCATGGAGACCGCGCCGTCGCCCTCGGCCTGGATCAGGAGGCGACCCTCGAATTTAAGCGATGACCCCACAAGGCTTGCCAGGATCAACGCCTCGCCCAGGATCCGCGCGAGTTCCGTCGGATAGTCGTGGCGTTTGAGGATCGGATCCAGACTTCCAGGCCCCAGCCGGGCGATGCGTCCCCGAACCGGCTGGCCGTCAATCTGGAAACTGGCGACCATGTCCGATCGGTCGGCGCTTTCGCCTAGCTTGTCCCAAGACACCATTTGAGGATCGCTTTCTGCGCGTGCAGCCTGTTCTCGGCTTCGTCGAACACAAGCGACTGCGGTCCGTCAATGACATCGGCGTCGACTTCCTCACCCCTGTGGGCCGGAAGGCAGTGCAGGAACCAGGCGCCGGGCTTGGCGAGCGCCATCAGCTCTCCGGTGACGGCATAAGGGTCGAGCTCCGCAAGCCGCTCTTCCGCCTGCGTGTCCCCCATGGACACGAAGGTATCTGCGATCACCGCATCGGCCCTGGCAACCGCTTCCTCAGCCGTTTCGAAGACCTCGATACGCGCGCCCATCTCCTCGGCGAGGTCCAGCTCGTCATCGTCAGGCGCGAAGCGCGTCGGAGAGCCGATCGCCAGAGTGTAGCCCAGCTTGCCCGCCGCGTGGATGAAGCTGTTGCAGACATTGTTGCCATCGCCCACCCAGGCGAGACGAGCGGCGGAAAGAATGACGCCGTGCTCTTCCAGCGTCATCAGGTCCGCGACGATCTGGCAGGGATGGGACCGGTCGGTCAGTCCGTTGATCACCGGAATGTCGGCGGCCTCGGCAAAGGCTTCCACGTCACCATGGTCGTTCGCACGGATCATGACGGCGTCGACATAGCGCGACAGCACGCGGGCCGTGTCTTCCACCGTTTCCCCACGTCCAAGCTGCATCTCGCCGGCCGCGGCAACGATGGTCGAGCCACCGAGCTGGCGCATGGCCATGTCGAAGCTGAACCGTGTGCGGGTCGAGCTTTTCTCGAACAGCATGGCGAGCACACGGCCGGCCAGCGGTGTCTCGGCGTCCGCGCGCCCCCTGGGCCAGCCGCGCCTGCTCGCCTTCATACGGTGGGCATCGTCCAGGATCGTGCGCAGATCTTCGGCCGACAGATGGGTCAGATCGATGAAATCGTTCATTACGCCGAGGCCTCGGCAAGGCAGGCATCGATGATGTTCACGGCTTCGAGGACGTCGGCATTTGTGGCGATCAGCGGTGGCGCCAGGCGCAGGACATTGTCGCCGGCAACGCCTGTCAGCAGCTTGCGCGCACGCGCGGCAAGCTGAATCGCCTTGGGGTCGCTGCTCAGGCGCAGGCCGGCAAGCAGGCCCTTGCCACGCACCTCGGTCACCTGCTCCGGATACCGATCCTGCAGGCTGGCAAGCCCCTGGCGCAAGGTCCCCGATACCTGTCGCACGCCTTCCAGGAAGGCCGGATCGGACAGAATGTTCCAGACCGTCGCGCCCACGGCCATGGCCAGCGGGTTGCCGCCATATGTGGAGCCATGGCTGCCCGGCTGCATGTGGACGCCGGCCGCCTCTGTCGTCAGACAGGCACCCAGAGGGAATCCACCACCGATCCCCTTTGCCACCGCCATGATGTCGGGCGCGGCGGCGTCCGCCCATTCGTGGGCAAACAGCTTTCCGGTCCGGCCCATGCCACACTGGACCTCATCATAGATCAGCAGCGCACCGCGTTCGTCGCACAGCTTGCGCAGGCCGGTCAGGCAGGTCTCGGGAATCGCGCGCACGCCGCCTTCCCCCTGCACGGGTTCGACGAACACCGCGGCCGTCTTCTCGCCCACGGCGGCATCCAGTGCGTCATGATCGCCGAAGTCGACCTGCAGGAACCCGGGCAGGGGCGGGCCGAACCCTTCAAGGTATTTCGGGTTTCCGCCGGCATTGATCGCCCCGATGGATCGACCATGGAAGGCACCGGTAAAGGTTACGATTTCGATGCGTTCGGGATCGCCATTGGCCCAGTGGAACTTCCGCGCCGTCTTCAATGCGCATTCAACCGCCTCGGTTCCCGAATTGGTGAAGAAGACGCGGTCGGCAAACGTATCCTGGCAGATCCTGTCAGCGAACGCCTCACCTTGGGGGACGCGGAACATGTTGGATGTGTGCCAGAGCTTTCCGGCCTGCTCGGTCAACGCGTCGATCAGGGCCGGATGGCTGTGGCCCAGCGCCGACACCGCGATCCCGGCAATGAAGTCCAGATAGGCCTCGCCCGACTCCTCGATCAGTCGCATTCCCTCGCCCCGGACGAACACCTGCTCAGGCGGACGGTAGACGGGAAGGATATGCTGGCGGGGGTCTGACATGTTCGGCTCCCAGACACGATCGAAAGCACGCACGGTTTGCCTGTCCCCCGGATGAAGTCAACACACGCCCCGTCGCGCGCCCATCGGCGCGATTGCATTACGCAACATTCATCGAAAAGCGATAAAAACCGCTTGACCATTTGCGGGGCTTGTTATTGATAAACGGTAAGTCAGGCGGAGCCGGATCGGGATCGGATGCCCCCGATGACCCCCTGAGCCCCGATCCGGCTCCGCTCTGATGGAACCTCTGTACTCTGCACAGACTTGGCGGCCCCGGTTGGGGCCGTCTCTTTGAAACGCGCGGCGATTGGCATCGCCCTGCATGACAAAAAGAAAAAGCGCGGCTTCTCCGGCCGCGCTTTTCCCGCACTCGCAGCGTTTCCTCCCAGAACCTGCATAAGGGAGGAGAGCGGCAAACCGCCGCGCTGTCAACAAACTGCCTCAAAACTTCCCAAAAAAGCTCTCAACGGTTGCATTGCCGTCTCGAAAGATGAAGTCCACCGTGTCGATCGATACCGGGCCGAGTCCCTGGTCGCACAAGACCCGGGCAGCATTGGCTGCTTTTCGGGCATCGCAGAAGGCGGCATGGCCGGCCAGGTCCGTAAGGCCGAGCTGGTCGGCCAGAGCCGGATCGATCGGGGCCTGGGCCGTCAGCCGCTTGAGGTCGCGCGCTGCCGCCCGGGCTTCCACCGAATCGAGGAACACGCTCAGCGCCTGGCGCGTAGGCTCGGGCCAGTCGGCGCGCAACGATCCTGCCAGGACGGCCTGGCTCCGCAATATCACGCCATCATCGAGGATCTTGAGGTGATTGGCCTCGAGCGTCGCTCCGGTTGAGGTGATGTCGACGATCAGGTCGGCGCTGCCTGCAGCCGGGGCCGCTTCGGTCGCGCCGGCACTCTCCACCAGCCGGTACTCGCCCACCGACTTCTCCGCAAAGAAGCGGCGAGTCATGTTCAGATACTTCGTCGCAACCCGGAACCGACGCCCGTGGCGCGCCCGAAAGCGCGCGCCAGCAGCTTCCAGGTCGGCCATGGTCGCCACGTCCAGCCAGGCCTTGGGAACGGCGACCACCATGTCGGCACGCCCGAAGCCCAGCGGACGCAAGGTGGCTGCATCCCGCGCCAGATCCGCCGAGAGGTCGTTGAGCAGGTCTTCGCCGGTTACCCCCAGATGGATGGTGCCACCGATCAGACCTTCGGCGATTTCCCGGGCCGAGAGAAGGCGCACGTCCACGTCGGGCAGGCCGTCCAGGTCCGCCGTATACCCCCTGGCGCCGCCGCGCTGGCGGAGCCGGAAGCCGCAGCCGCCGAGCCAGGCTTCCGCATTGTCCTTGAGGCGACCCTTGGACGGAATGGCGAAGACGAGCCGCGTCACCCTGCCGCCTCCTCGATCGCACGGCGCAGGCGGTCCGGGCGCACGACGCCGCCTATGCCCGTCGCCGAGATTTCCCCGCCCGACAGGCGCGACAGGAGCCGGTCATACCGCCCGCCTGCCGCCATGGGTCGAGTGTTGGGCGCGCCGGGCGCGAAGATCTCGAACAGGAAGCCGTCATAATAGTTGAAGCGGCGCCCGAAGGGCGTTCCGAAACGCGCCTCTGCCAGCGCGTCGGGCGCTTCCGCAACGATATGGGAGAGGCGGTCGGACAAGTCCGCGAGTACCGGCTCGACGCCCCGCAGTCCGGCGGCAGATGCGATGGCTGCCAGGTCGCTGGCCGCAACTTCCGGCGGAGCCTCGACCGCCAGGACCGCCCGCAGGACCTCGGCCGCCTCACGCGGGATGCCACCGGTATCGGCTGCGGCCGCGCGCTCCAGCAGCCCTTCCACGATCTCATCGAGGCCGCGCTCGCCGACCGGTGAGACGCCGGCCAGGTCCAGCATGTCGGCAACCATCGCCTCGGCTTCCGACCGGCTGGCGCCCCGCAGCCGGGCCGACAGGGACCTGCCCGCGGTCGGGCCGGTCTCCGGATCGAGAAGGGCCTGGACGCCGCCCTGCTGGCGGAAGGCGCGTTTGGCGGCCTCGGCAACACCCGGGGCGAGATCGAGGGCGTCTACGAAGGTGGGGAAGACCGAAAGATCGCCCAGCCAGATCCGGCCGATCGGGGCACCTGTCTCGCGGGTCGCCCCGAGCACATCCAGAAACACTTCGGCGTCGACCGCCGCGCCGCCTTCGGCCGCAAAACGCTCGAAGCCCACCTGGGTGAATTCCAGCGGATCGCCGGCAGCAGCCGGCAGGCGGAAGGCCCGCGCCACATAGCGCCGGCAGCTTGGGCGCCTGTCGTCACGTGCCTGGACCCGGCGCTCGGCTTCGTCGACCGCGATGGCCAGCGTCAGGTCGGGGCGCAGGGCCCAGTCCAGGCCGGCTGAATCGGAAAAGACGCACAGCCGGGCGCGGACTGCTTCGCCTGACAGTTCGAGCGGCAGCGAGGCCGGCATCAGAACGGGCGGATCCTCGATGGTTCCGCCCAATCTGGCGAACCGCCGGGCGGCGCGCTCGGCCAGATTTCCGGTCTCTGGCAGAGGGCTCATCCGGTCCGCTCCACGATGTCGCGGACCCGGGCGACCATGTCCCCGCGCGGGACCTCGAACTGGCCTGGACGCGCGGCCCGGTACGCCTCGTTGGACGCGATGGCGCGGGCCGCTTCCGCGCCCGCCTTGAGGTCCTTGATCGTGACGACCCCGCGTACGCGCTCATCCTCGCCCGCCATCACAACGGCAGGCGCTCCGCGGCGATCCGCATACTTCATTTGCGGGCGCATGCCCGATGCGCCCATATAGGGCTCGGCGCGCACACCGGCTGCACGCAGCTCGGTGGCCAGCGACAGCGCGTCGCTGGGGTCGTTGCGGTCCATGTTCAGCACCACCACCGGGCCCGCAAAGGCTGCGCTATCGCCCGCTTCAGACAGGGCGGTGACCAGGCGGCTGATGCCGACGGAGAAGCCTGTGGCGGGGACGGTCTCGCCGGTGAAACGCGCGATCAGATCGTCGTAGCGCCCGCCGCCCCCGATGCTGCCCAGGGCTCCAGGCGCGGCATCCGAGCCTCCGATACGCAAGAGTTCGGCCTCATAGACCGGTCCGGTATAGTACTCCAGCCCGCGCACCACGCTGGGGTCGAAGACAACGTCGGTTTCCGGTGCGCCGAGGACGGACAGGGCGTCGCCGATGCCTTCCAGTTCCGCCAGGCCCGCGCGGCCCTCGTCCGATCCCCCGACGGCGGCCGACAGGGCGGCCAGCGTCTCCGCCCGTGTCGCGCCTGCCGCCGATACGAAGTCGAGCAGGCGTGCCCGGGCCGGCGCGTCGAGGCCCGCGCCTCGTGTGAAGTCGCCGGACTCGTCCATCCGCCCCTCGCCCAGCAGCGCTTCGACCCCTGTGAGCCCCAGCCGGTCGAGCTTGTCCAGAGCGCGCAGCACGATCAGACGGGCGGCATCAGTCGTCACGCCGGCGGTCTGCAGCACCCCGTTCAGCAACCGGCGTGTGTTCACGCGGATGACGAAGTCTCCGGGCGAGAGCCCCGCCGCGCGCAGCGCCTCCGCGCCCATGGCCACCATTTCCGCATCCGCATGGAGGCCCGGTGCGCCGACGGTGTCGGCATCGCATTGCAGGAACTGCCGGAAGCGCCCCGGGCCTGGCTTCTCGTTGCGCCATACCGGCCCTGCCGCGTACCGTCGAAAGGGCTTCGGGAGCGTCTGCCAGTGCTCCGCCGCGAAGCGGGCGAGAGGCGCGGTAAGGTCGTAGCGCAGCGAGAGCCACTGCGCGTCATCGTCATGCAGGGCAAAGACGCCGTCATTCGGGCGGTCTGCGTCCGGCAGGAACTTGCCGAGCGCATCGGCATATTCGAAGGCGCCGGTGTCCAGCGCTTCGAACCCCCAGCGACGGTAAACGTCGCAGACGCGGGTGATCATCGCCTGCTCGGCCAGGACCTGGCCCTCGCGGCGGTCGGGAAAACCGCGCGGCTTGCGGGCGAGGCCCTTGTTGGCGGATGGGGGCGGCTGCGACATGGGGTCCGGGACATCGTGGTGTGTTCAGCCCAGCCGCTTAGCCGAAGCGCGCCCGGGTGTGAAGGGCGCCTGGCGGGTGCGGCCGTGCGCCTGACGTTTCCCTCGACCGCGCGCTGTCAACAGGTCCCGCCGCGTCGCAGGGGTTTCTGTGTGGACGCGCTTGCGGACGGCGAACCGGCACCCACGTCGCCCGTAAGCGCTTCAGTACTTCACCGAGCAGCCATAGGGTTTCGTCGTCGCCGGATCGACGGGTTCGCCCGACGCCACGCTGGCCAGCGCGGTACGGACATAGTTCGTCGCGTCCGGTATATCGCTGGTGCGGGCGGACGGCTTGCTGTCGATCGCACCATCATAGGCAAGGGTGCCATCGGCTCGGATGACGAACATGTGCGGTGTCGTCTTCGCGCCATAGGCGCGGCCCATGCTGCCATCCTCGTCGAGAAGCACGTGGCTCGGGCGCGCGCCACTGTCGGAAACGATCTGCAGTGCCTGCTCCGGGGTCACATGACCCTGCTTGTCCGGCGCCGAGGAAATGACGGAGATCCACACGACCTCGTCGGTGGCGGCATCGGCCTGGAGCCGCTGCATGTTGGCGTGACTGGGGTCGTAGTGCTTCTGGACGAAGGGACAGAGATGGTTGGTCCATTCGAGCACCACCGTCTGGCCTTCGAAATCCGCCAGCGAGACCGTCTCGCCCGCGGCGGCGGTCTCGCTGAAGGCCGGCGCGGCCTGCCCGATCCGGGCCGAAGCGGGTTGCGCCGTCGCGCTCATGGCGATCAGAGCCGCCGCCGTGATTGCCACTGCCAGCCCCATGCCGACGGCCAGCGCGAAGTTTTCCCGTGTCAGTTTGGCCACCATGTCCATCTCCCACCGATCCGTCCAGCCAGTCCTCACGTCGCCCGACCGGCCTGCTCCGCAATCTTCTCTAGCACAAGTCCAGGCGTCAGGGTCTGCGGCAGGATTTCCGGGGTCCGCTTGCCTGGCCCGTACAGGAGATACATCGGCACCCCGGCCCGTCCATGCGCCCGCAGGGCCTCGGCGATCCGCTCGTCCTTGCGGGTGAAGTCTGCGACCATGAAGACGATGTTTGCGGACTCCATGGCCCGGCGGACCTCAGGCTTGGACAGCGTCGTGCGCTTGTTGGCCTGGCAGATCATGCACCACGTCGCGGTAAAGTCGACGAACACGCCCTTGCCCTCGTCCAGGGCGGCCTCGACCCGTTCCGGCGACCAGGCGACCGTTTCGAAATCTCCGCCATAGGCCGTCTGTTCCGCTCCACCGGTCGAGGCCTGGTCCTGACCGGCCAATGCCGCCTGCAGTGGCACCGTCACCGAGCCGATCAGGGCAGCACCACCCACAGCAAGCGCCAGCGGTCGCAGGGTGCCTCCGGCCGTTTTCAGGACCCAGATGGCAAAGACGAGCAGCGCTGCGCCCGTGAGGGTCCAGGCCACGGCACCCATTCCGGCCTGGTCACCCAGAACCGACAGCAGCCAGATCGCTGTAAGGAACATCGGAAAGGCGAAGAGCTGCTTCAAACGCTCCATCCACGCGCCGGGCTTCGGCAAGACCCGCTGCAGGCCGGGAACGAAGCTGAGCGCAAGGAAGGGCAAGGCCAGACCGAAGCCAAGCGTCAGAAAGACCAGGAAAACCACCGGGACCGGCTGGGCGATCACGGCGCCAAGGGCTGCACCCAGGAACGGACCGACGCACGGCGCTCCGACCACGGCCGCCAGGACGCCCGTGAAGAAGGCGCCGGTCGGGCCTTCACGCGCCGCCAGACCGCCACCCGCGCCCTGGATCGAGGTCCCGAGCTCGAACATGCCGAACAGCCAGAGGCCGATCGCGAAGATCAGCAGCGCCAGCGCCGCGACGACTGGAGGATACTGCAACTGAAACCCGAGCGACACGAACTCGCCTGCAGCGCGCAGCCCGGTAAACGTCGCGGCAATGGCTGCAAAGGACACGAGCACGCCAGCGGTGTAGGCGAGGCCATGGCTGCGCAGGTGTGATCTCTCGCCGCCGGCTGCGGCGCGGACCATGCCCATCGCCTTGATCGACAAAACCGGCAGCACGCAGGGCATCAAGTTCAGCACGATGCCTCCGATCAGGGCCAGCCCAAGTATGGCAGCGAGGCCGAGCGTCCCGTCGGAGCCGGACGCGGCCGTAAGCGGTGCAAGTGGCGCATCTGCCGTGCCCGGCAGGATGTCGTCGCCCCGCGGTGCCTCGACCACCAGGCCGACGCGCGATCCGTCCTCGCGCGTCACCGCGATCACGCCCGACAGTGTCTCACCCATCGCCTGGCCGGGGGCGCGTTCCAGACGCAGGGCCGCCCCATCCGGTCCGACCGATGCGCTCTGGTCGGCCGCATGACGGATCTCGTCGCCATAGGGAAAGAAGCGCAGTGCCCGGGCGCCGGACAGATCCAGGTCGCCGGAACGCAGGCTCAGCGTGGCAGTGCCATCGTCGACGCGGACGCGCGCCGTGCCCTCGAACGGCGCCGGGACGTTGGACAAGGCCTCCGCGATCTTTGTGCCGCCGTCACGGTCGGGGTCCTGGGTTTCGCCCACCTGGAGCGTGAAGCGCACCGGGGCTGTTTCAGGGATGCAGACATCCTTGCAGATTAGATAGTCGGCCGTTCCCGAGAAGCGGATCTCGCCTCTGGCGTCGTCTGGCACGGTCACCGGGATCGGAAGCGTGACCTCACCGGAATAGCCATAGTCCATGATCTCGTCGGGGACGACGGGCAGGAGCTCCGGCATCGGCCAGACGAAATCGCCGGCACTTGTCTCCGGTGCCAGCGGGCCCTCGTCCCAGAGGATCTCCGGCGGGAGCCCGGCATCCCCGGCATTGCGCCAGTAGACGTGCCAGCCCTTATCCATCTCCATGTGCAGACTGAGATAGAGGGTCTCGCCCGGGATGGCCTGGCTGCGTTCCGAGACCAGGCTGACCCGGGCATGGTTGCCCTGGGCGGACATGGCCGAGCCTGACTGGGCCAGCGCCGGTGCTGCTGGGAGGACAAGCGCGATGAGCGCGAGCAGTGCAACACGGAGGCCGCCCGCAGAACGGAAGACGGATCGGACAGCGACGGTCATGGCAACTCCGGACAAGGGCCGGCCAAGTGCGCCGGGGCAGGACTGATGTCGTGTCGGATATGCGCACGAAACACGGGTCGAAAACCCCGTTCGCGCAATCGTGAGCCTTGCCGGCGTTCCCGAATGATGAAACGGCCCACCAGGGCGGTGGGCCGTTCGGTCGCCCGCAATGCGCATCCGCCAAGCGCGGAAGCGCGGGTCCCGTGACGCGAAGCGCCGGACTTTCGTTTCACTCCAGACCGTCGCCTTACATCATTGGTCTTGCGCAAGTCTCCGTTCGCAACCGAATCCGTATGCTCCGAACCTGCCTTACGCCGGAGCGGCGTCCGTCGCCTTGGGCTGCTGGGCCCGCACGGCCCGCTGGATCAGCCGCGGCCAGTTCAGCAGCGAGACAAGGTGCGCGTAGATCGCACCGATGGCGCCATTGGCCTTGAGCTCGAGATACTGGGCGTCGGACAGGGCGTTCAGGCGCTCCTCGGAAACGGCCCAGTAGTCCGCGATCTTCTGCTGTTGGCCGACCGGGTTGCCCTGGGCATCCCGCGGCTGGAACGAGACCGACTTCTGCTCGAACAGGTCCATCTTCGCCAGCAGCTGCGTGAATTCCGAGGTGGCGCGGCGTTGACGCTCGAATTCCTTGCAGAACTCGATGGCGTCATTGGTGAATTTGGACGGCTCGCCATTCTCGAAGAACGGCACTTCCGGTGTCTCGCTGATCATCGGTGCCGCGCGGTCGATGCAAAGCAGCAGCCGGTCGGACTGGTCATCGGCCGCGAAGACGAACGGATAGCGGCGAACAAAGGCCGGGACGTAATAGTCCGGGTCGGTACGGCCCTGCGCATCGACATAGAGGTTCTGACCCTGGCGCACGCCCATGGCTGCGATCGGCGTCCGGTCGTTTCCGACGAAGATGACGGGATACGCCGCAGCGGTCATGCCGAATTCCGTAACGGTGACCGGCACGGCATGGGCTGAACGAAGGAAGCCGAACGGATCGGAGATCTGCGACACGCCGAGTTGGCCATGGGCCTGCGACGACAGCGGTTCCGGCTTCGAATAGAACAGAACGTTTCCGGTGATCTGGGCGCCTTGGCCCTGTCCATCGGGTTGCGGATCGTTGGGGGTTTCCACGGCAGCCACTCCTGAGTTGAACCGGGCGGACGATTAGCCCAATAACCGGGCGTCAACAACCGCTCTGCGTCCCGGATCACACCTTGCCCTCGTCTCGCCAAGAAGTTTTCTCACCCGATGCGCACAAACAGGGATTGTGGTTGTGCCGCATCCTTGCCGGTCTCTCCGGTCTTGCGTTTCTGGCGGCGTGTTCAGGCGGCGATCGACCCGGTGCGCCGAGCCGGGCGGTCGAGCGCGCGGCGACGGCTCTGGCCAGTGAGATTGCGGCAGATGTGGTGCGTCACGATCCAGAAGTCGCGACCCGGCTGGGACTGCCGCCTGCGTCTGTTCCGGCAGGACTGGAGGGGCGGCTGACGGCACGGTCTCAGGCGGCGTTCGAGCGGGTGCGGCTGCGCCGGATCGAAATCCTGGACCGGCTGGCGGCGATGCGCCTGGCGCCGGATGGCAGCGAGCTGCGCGCACGGCAATTGGCCTGGCTGACGGCGTGGCGGGACATGGTGTCCCTGCAGGCCTTTGGTTTCGGGCGGGTCGACCTGCAGGTGGCGCGGCCCTATGCGGTGGATCATCTGAGCGGGGCTTACGTGGACGTCCCGCTTCTCCTTCTGACGGAACAGACCCTGGCGGACGCTGCAGATGCGGACGCCTATCTCGATCGGCTCGCGGCGCTGGCCGGCGCCATACAGGACGAGCGGCGCCGTCTGATTGCCGAGGCCGAAGCGGGCGTGCGACCTCCAGCCCGGATCCTTGAGGCGATCGCGGCGCGGGCACGTGCCCATGCAGCGCTGCCGGCGGACGATCATCCCCTGGTGGAGGGGCTGGACGGTCTGCTGGTCGGCGTGACCGGGCTGTCGCCGGAGGCGCGCGACGCCCGCGTGGCAGAGGCCAGGCAGGCTGTGGCGGACGAGTTGCCGCGCGCCTACAGGATGCTGGCCGAGACCGCCGAGGCGCTCGCCAGGGATGCCAGTGACGTGCCCGGGGTTTGGGCCCTGCCACGGGGCGACGCCTACTATCAGGCGCTTATCGCTCGCCAGACGGGACAGAGTGTCGATGTCACGCGCCTTCACGCCGCGATCGACCGCACCACCGAGACCACCTTCAATGCCTTGCAGATGGAACTCGATACGGCCGGCATCGCCGAAGGTCCGTTGCGCGCCCGCCTTGCGGCCTACCGGCGCCAGGCCCGAGCGGCGCGAGAGGCCCTCGCAGCCGACGCAGCCCGCGGTCCCGCGGTACCCTCCCGCCCACCATCGGACGCTGCACCTCTCCCCGACGCGGACAGCCAGATCCAGACGGCGCTTGCAGCGGCGCGGTCCGCTCTTGGGGACTGGATCGCCCGCCCGCCCGAAGGCCCGGTCCTGACCGTCGGCTGGCCGGATAACCTACCGCCGCCGGCGGAGGCGTTCAGCTATCTGCCGCCGAGTGTGGACGGCCGGCAGCCGGGCCGCCTCCGCCTGGTCGCCGTTCCGGTGGACCGCGACGGCGACGCCCCATCCGATGGTACGGACAAGCTGGGCGCGCCTCCGCTGGCGGGAACCGTTTACGAACTGGCCATACCGGGCCGGCACGTCGTCTGGTCGAGGGCCCGGCGTGACCGGAACCGGACCGCGCTCGATCACCTTATCGCCTGGCCGGCGTTTACAGCAGGTTGGGGCGCCTACGGTCTGGACCTCGCTTCCGAGGCTGGCCTCTATCCGTCCGACACGGCGCGGGTGGACTATCTTCAGGCGCGCCTGGTCCTTCTGGTGCGCGCCCTTGGCGATACCGGGTTGCATGCGGAGCGCTGGAGTCGGCAGGAAGCCGTCTCGCGGTTCGAGACCCGCGCCGGACTTTCGCGCATCGAGGCCAGTCGGGAGGTCGACCGGCTGATCGTGGCGCCGGGCGACGCGGTTGCCGCGCATCTGGGCCGGCAGGCGTTTTCCGCCCTGCGCCAGCGCGCGCGTGAAACCCTGACCCGGCAACTCGATCCAGCCGCCCTGCATTTCGAGATGATTCGGACCGGCCCTCGCCCATTGCCGCAGCTCGATCGCGATATCTCCGACTGGATCGCCGCCCAGTTGCCGCGGTAGCCGTGACCCTTTCGGGCGCAACATGTCGTATTGCCGCCACAGAATCCGCATCCCTTACCATCATGAACGGGGTCACGGAACGCCAGGAGGGCGGTCCACGAGAGACGACCCATGTCTGGAGGGGAGAGCCATGAGACACCAAGTCCTAGCCGTGTTGGGCGCGGCGGCGCTGCTCGCGGGCCTCGCGGCCTGCTCGACGGGAGGCGATGCGGTTGACGCCGGGCGCACCGAGGCCGCGCAGGCGCCTGTTCCAACGCCATCACCACCACCACAGCCGGCCGCCGAAATGGCGCGCGCCGCGCCGCCCGTCTCGGGCGCCCTTCCGCCGCCCCAGCCCGTGCCCGGCGATGTCGACCGGGAGCGTTACGAGGATGTGGACCCGAACCCCGTCAAGCGGGTGTCGGAGGCGCCGGTCTCGACCTTTTCGATCGACGTCGACACCGCATCCTATGCCAATGTACGCCGCTTCCTGAACGATGGCATCCTGCCTCCGCGCGATGCGGTGCGGATCGAGGAACTGATCAACTATTTCGACTACGCCTATCCGCTGCCGGATCGCGGGGAGGCCCCGTTCGCCACGCATGTCAGCCTTGTCCCGTCGCCATGGGCCGACGGCCGTAAGCTGATGCAGGTGGGCATTCAGGGTTACGATCTGGAGCCGGACGCCCGCCCGCCGCTCAACCTGACGCTTCTCGTCGATGTGTCCGGTTCGATGGCGGCCGAAGACAAGCTTCCGCTCGCACGAAAGGCCCTGGCCATGCTGGTCGACAGGCTGGGGCCCGACGACCGGATCTCAATCGTCGCCTATGCCGGGGCAGCGGGCGAGGTGCTTCCCCCCACGCCGGGCGACGAGACGCGCAAGATCCTGTCCGCGATGGAGCAGATGTCCGCCGGGGGCTCGACCGCCGGTGGCGAGGGTCTGAGGCTGGCCTACAGCCTTGCGGAGCAGGGATACCGCGAGGGGGGTGTGAACCGGGTCATGCTCCTGACCGATGGGGACTTCAATGTCGGCATTGCCGACCCCGAGCGGCTTGAGGATTTCGTCGCCCGCAAGCGCGAGACCGGCATCTACCTGTCAGTTCTGGGTTTTGGGCGGGGCAATTACAATGACGCCATGATGCAGAAGATCGCCCAGGCCGGAAATGGCATGGCGTCCTATGTCGACACGCTGAACGAGGCGCGGAAGATCCTGAACGACGACCTCACCGGCAACCTGTTTCCGATTGCCGATGACGTGAAGATCCAGGTCGAGTTCAACCCCGCGCGCGTGGCCGAGTACCGGCTGATCGGTTATGAGACGCGTCAGCTCGACCGTGCGGATTTCAACAATGACGCCGTCGATGCCGGTGAGATCGGCGCCGGGGCAAGCGTGACCGCGCTCTACGAGATCGCCGAGACGGACTCCGAGGGTCAGTTGATCGATCCGCCCCGTTACGGCGCGCAGCCCGACATGGCCGCGGACGAGCGGATGCAGGAGTTCGCGTTTTTCCGCCTGCGCTACAAGCTGCCCGGCAGCGACACCTCGACCCTGATCGAGCGCCCCGTGGTCTCCGCCGATGAGGTCGCCTCCCTCGATGAGGCGCCCGACCGAGTGCGCTTTGCCACGGCCGTGGCAGCCTATGGCCAGCTCCTGCGGGGTGATCCTTACCTGTCGGATACGTTCGGATGGGACGACGTGATCGCCCTCGCCCAAGGCGCCCGCGGCGACGATCCCTACGGTTACCGCGCGGAGTTCGTTACCCTCGCGCGGCTGGCGAAATCTGCCCAGGCCCAGGAAACCCTGCGCCAACCCGGGGACGGGCGTCCCGATTGAACTGTCGGGACGAGGCAGCCATCCCCACAGGCTGCCTCGCGCCTGCCGGCCCGTGCCTGGCGCCCTGATGCATCTGCAAGCGACGTGGGCACCGGTTCGCGTGAGGAACATGCTCAAGAACACTAACCTGGCGCATCTTCACTGACTCTCATTGGCGTGCGGATGCGCTAAAGCGCCGGCTTTCGTTTCACTCCAGACCGGCTCTTTACATCAGTGGTCTTGCGCACGTCTCCGTTCGCAACCGGGTCCGCTTGATCCGAACTTGCGCTAAGGCGTCCTCAGGCCGCAAGACTCGGGCGTGCGGCGCGCGAGGAGGCGCGTCCATGGCCCAAGCCAGGGCGAAGCGGCTGGAACCCGGCGTCCAGATCCGCATGGGCGGCACGGCGGGCCGCACCGTCGCGCATGGGCAGGAAAAACATCGCATCACCGCCCAGGGCGTACGCCTCCGCCCGGGCCTGTATCAGGCGCACCGAGGGATCGTGGTCCATGATGTCGATCAAGTGGATTACGCGCCATCCCTGCGCTTGTGGCGCTGCAAACAGCGCGAGACCTGGGCCGGCAGTATTCCCCCGGCGGGCGAGCGGCCCCTCGAAAGTATAGACGCGACCGGATGCTCCGCGAAAAGCGTGGGGCCGATCCATGTTCGTTCTCCGTTCTGTTGGTTCTACATTATATTCCCCTTTTGTTCTGACGCAAGCGAAGACAGGGTTAACGGTGCGGCGAACGGTCGACCGCCGCGCCTGTGCCGGGCGCTTGTGCGGCCTGCGGGGCGTTCCCATCTCCACGCCGTAGCGAGGCCGCCGCCCAGTCGGGACCTCGAAACGCCTGGCCGTGTGCGGCATCCGTCGGCGCGGTCCGAACCATGTTCTGCCTTTGAAAGGGGAAGCGAATGAATATCGATCAATACACCGAACGGGCGAAATCCGTCCTGCAGACCGCCCAGACCCAGGCGCTTGCGGCGGGACACCAGACCCTGACGCCCGAGCATGTGCTCAAGGCGCTGCTGGAGGACCGCGACCAGCTTGCTGCGAATCTGATCCGGTCAGCCGGCGGCAAACCCGAGCTGGTGGCCCAGAACATCGACCGTGACCTGCAGAAGCGTCCGCGTGTGTCGGGCGGTGACGGCCAGCTCCGCCTCGACCAGACCGGTGCGAAGCTCTTTGCCGATGCGGAGGCGGCGGCCCGGCAAGCCGGCGACTCCTTCGTTACCGTGGAACGGCTCCTGCTCGCCATCGCCGCACAATCGGGCACGCCGGCCGCGCGCATCCTCTCGGAGTCCGGTACCACGCTGGCCGGCCTGGAAGCGGCCGTCGCCCGGCTCAGGCAGGGTCGGACGGCGGATTCAGAGACCGCCGAACAGGGCTATGAGGCGCTCAAGAAGTATGCCCGCGACCTGACCCAGGACGCCCGTGACGGCAAGCTCGACCCTGTTATCGGACGCGACGAGGAGATCCGGCGCACGGTTCAGGTCCTGTCACGGCGCACCAAGAACAACCCCGTCCTGATCGGAGAGCCGGGTGTCGGCAAGACTGCCATCGTCGAGGGGCTGGCCTTGCGGATCGTGAATGGAGACGTCCCGGAAAGCCTGAAGGACAAACGGCTTCTGGCCCTCGACATGGGCGCACTCATCGCCGGCGCGAAGTATCGCGGCGAGTTCGAGGAGCGGCTCAAGTCGGTTCTGAAGGAAGTCGAGCAGGCCGAAGGCGGCATCATCCTCTTCATTGACGAGATGCACACCCTTGTCGGGGCCGGGAAGACCGATGGCGCCATGGATGCGTCGAACCTGCTCAAGCCCGCCCTGGCGCGGGGAGAGCTTCACTGCGTCGGTGCCACCACGCTGGACGAGTACCGCAAGCATGTGGAAGGCGATGCGGCGCTGGCCCGCCGGTTCATGGCCGTCTATGTGAACGAGCCCACGGTCGAGGACAGCATCTCCATCCTGCGTGGATTGAAGGGGCGATATGAGGCCCACCATGGGGTCCGCGTCTCCGACGCCGCCATCGTGTCGGCCGCCACCCTGGCCGACCGTTACATTACCGACCGGTTCCTGCCGGACAAGGCGATCGACCTGATGGACGAAGCCGCCTCCCGATTGCGCATGCAGGTCGATTCCAAGCCCGAGGCCCTCGACGAGATGGATCGGCGCCTCCTGCAGCTCAAGATCGAAGCGGAGGCGCTCAAGAAGGAGACGGATGACGCCTCCCGCGAGCGGCTGAACAAGCTGGAAGGCGAGATCGCGGACCTGCAGGCTCAGTCCGATGAACTCTCCACCGCCTGGGCCGCGGAGAAGGAGAAGCTGAAAGGCGCGGCCGCGGCAAAGGAACAGCTTGCCAGGGCCGAAGCCGAAATGGCCGAGGCGCAACGCACCGGCGACCTGTCTCGGGCCTCGGAGCTCAAATACGCCACCATTCCCGAGCTGGAACGCCGGATCGCCGAGGCCGAGCGTCGTGCCGACAGTGAAGCCGGGGGCGGTCTTGTTGCCGAAGTCGTGCAACCGGAACATGTCGCCAGCGTCGTGTCGAAGTGGACCGGCATTCCCGTCGACAAGATGATGGAGGGCGAGCGCGAAAAACTGCTCCGGATGGAGGAAGGTCTGCGCGATCGCGTGGTCGGGCAGGAGGAGGCCCTGTCTGCGGTCTCCAACGCGGTTCGCCGGGCCCGCGCGGGCCTGCAGGACCCCAACCGTCCGATCGGGTCCTTCCTGTTCGTCGGTCCGACCGGCGTGGGCAAGACCGAGCTGACGAAGGCCCTGGCCGAATTCCTGTTCGATGACGACACGGCCGTCCTGCGCCTCGACATGTCGGAGTTTCAGGAAAAGCATTCCGTCGCCCGGCTCATCGGCGCGCCGCCAGGCTATGTGGGCTATGATGAGGGTGGTGTCCTGACGGAGTCCGTGCGCCGGCGGCCCTATCAGGTCATCCTGTTCGACGAGGTCGAAAAGGCCCATCCCGACCTGTTCAACACATTGCTGCAGGTTCTCGATGACGGACGGCTGACCGATGGTCAGGGGCGGACGGTCGACTTCAAGAACACGCTGATCATCATGACCTCGAACCTGGGTGCAGATGCCCTGGCCAGCGGCGAGGGTGGCGAGATCAGCGAGACCCAGCGCGATGCCGTCATGTCCGCGATCCGGGCCCACTTCCGCCCGGAATTCCTGAACCGGATCGACGAGATGGTCTTCTTCCGTCGCCTCGGCCGCGCGGAGATCGATCGCGTCGTCGACATCCAGATGCGGCGTCTGGATGCCCTGCTGGCGGATCGGAAGCTGAGCGTCGAAATGGCGCCTGCTGCCCGCGACTGGCTGGCCGAGCGCGGCTACGACCCGGTCTATGGAGCGCGTCCCCTGAAGCGGGTCATCCAGAAGGAACTGCAGGACCCCCTTGCACGGCTGCTTCTGGAAGGGCGGATTCGTGACGGCGAAGCGATCCGCGTCGATGTCGAGGGGGATCGTCTGACCATCAATGGTGTACCCAACGACTTCGCCAAAAGGGCCGCCGCGCTCAACTGAGCAGGCGTTGGCCCATGAAAACAGGGTCTTGTGAGGCGCTCGGGTTCAGGCGGACCCGAGCGTTTCTTTTTTGCATGGCTCTGCTGCATATGCGTACTGGTCAATGATGCGCTGCGACATCATATATGCTGCGTCTGCGAAACGACACGCGCAGACAGTGGCGTGTTGTTCCATCAACCAACCGAAAGGGGACACCCATGTTCCGTATGCTCACCGCGATTGCCGCCTGCGCGACCGTTGCCGCACCCGCGCTGGCCAAGGACTACACCGATGTGCAGGCCGAGTTCGTCTACGATATTTCGGCGCTGGAAACCGAGTCGGGTGCCAAAACGGTTCTGAACGACATCGAGGCTCAGGCGCGCGATGCCTGCAAGTACGTTTCGATGACCTCCATGGGTATCCAGCGGGACCAGGTTTGCGTGCGCGACCTCGTTCGCCAGGCGATCGACAAGATCGGCGCCGAAACGCTGACCGTCGCCTATACGGACTCGCCGCTTTATGTGGAGCGCGTGTCCGACCGTCTGGAACTCGCCCAGAAGTAAGGGCGTTTTTCGCAAGCGTTTGACCTCGAACATGCGAAGCGGCGCGCAGGGTCCAGTCCGTCAGGCGCCGTTTCGACACATCGCCTCCGACCCGTGGGTCGGAGGCTTTTCTGTTCAAGTTGCCACATGATGGCGATCGATCAGAGCGTGCGAGATCTCGCAGAGCCTTGGATCAGGGTGCGGGATCGGTCGTGGCTGTGGGGGCGTCCGGGCTCCCGGCGACACCGACCGGTGCACCGAGATCACGGCGGATCCGGTCGATGCGCAGACGGACCCGCTCGAACGCATCAAGCTGCTCGCCATCCAGAACCCGGCCCGTCGGCAGTTTAAGCTGCATCGGGTTCACCGCCTTCCCATCCTTGTGCACTTCATAGTGCAGGTGCGGTCCGGTCGAGGCACCGGTCGAACCGACATAGCCGATGATGTCGCCCTGGCGGACCCTGCGTCCCGCCCGGATGCCCGGTCCATAGCGCAGCATGTGCGCATAGGCCGTCTTGTAGCCATTGGCATGGCGCAGCCGCACGTAATTGCCGTAACCGCCATACCGAGAGGCTCGTTCGACAACGCCATGGCCGGCCGCGAAGATCGGCGTGCCGCTGGGCGCGGCGAAATCCGTTCCCTTGTGCAGTCGGGTGTAGCCCGAGATCGGGTGACGTCGGTATCCGAAATTCGACGACAGACGCGCCCCGTTGATGGGGGTCTTCATCAGGAACTTACGTGCGCTTTTCCCTTCCCGGTCATAATAGTCGGTGATCCGGTCATCGCTGGGCGTATGCCTGTAGAAGCCCCGTGAGAGCGCCTTGCCATCCAGTTCCGCATAGATCACGTCGCCTCGGCGGACGAGGTTGCCCTTTTCGTCGACGAACGTCTCGTAGACGATCTCGAACCGGTCGCCGGGGTGGATTTCCCTTTGGAAGTCGATGTCGTAGGCGAAGATCTGGGCAAAATCGACGACCTGCTGGTCGCCTGCGCCCGCCGCCAGAGCGGCGTCATAGATGCTGGTCTCGATGGTGCGCGCCACGCGCTCGTAGACCGGATCGAGCTTGGCCTGCAGCTTGGCCGCGTGATATCCGCCATCGCTGCGGCGGGTCACCACGAGGCTGAATTCGGGTGCGGTGCGAAGCGTCAGGCCGCGCAAGGGGGACCCGTCTTCTGGGGAGTTGTCCGGCTCAAGGGTAATCACGGCCTCGACGCCGGGGCGCAGGCGGCGGGGATCGATAAGGTCATCGGCATAGAGGCTTTGCAGTGCGGCGTAGGTGTCGACCCGATCGGCACCCAGGCGCTCGATCAGATCGGCAAGCGTGTCGCGTGGCTGGAGCCGTCCGGACACGCGCGTCAGGGGCGGCAGGTCCACGGCGAACTCGGCCGAGCGCAGCGGCATGGTGGGCGCAACGGCGACGGCCACGGCGTCGAGCGTCGCGGCGGTCGGGGACGCTCCCTTGGCGGGCGCCATGGACAGGGCCACGCCGCCGATCACCGCCAGACCGGCGGCGGCCGTCAGGACACCGGCGAACCAGGTCAGCGCAGCACGGGCGCGGGAAGGGGCGGGAAACGACAAGCGCAGTCTCCTTGGATCGTCTGGGGTGCGCGGCGGCATGCAAGGGACGCGCCGTCCCTTTGAGCGGTGCAATACGCCCTTCAGCTTAACATTCCGACTCAGCGGACGGTTTCAAGCGGAAAATCGCAGTAGGTCCATGGCCTGAGGTGCGCGGGCGCCTGTGCCAGGGGTTGAAGGCAGCATCGGGCCACCCATACTCCCCTCACCGGCCCGGGGTCGGCCGGCCACCGGGGAGACCGAGGTTCCATGCGTCTATCGCTTCTCTTTGCGCTCGGCGCCGTGATCGTGCTGGCTGGCGTGGCGGCCGCCTCGGTGTGGGTCAGTACGGTGCTTGCGGGCGAGGTCAGCGGGCTTGGCTGGCTCGCCTACGGGTTGGGTGCAGGTCTAAGCCTCGCGGTGGGCGGAGGACTGTTTTTCCTGACGTTTTACAGTGCCCGGCATGGTTATGACGACCTCGACCGGGACTCCGAAACCGAGCCGTGGGACCCCGGTCCGCGCGGCGACTGATGTCAGGGCGTCCGCGACGGCGCGAATCTGGTAGACTTCGTCAAGTCCTGGAGGAGCTCTCGCGCCATGATCGACCCCGCCCTGCTGTCGGCGTACATCGCATCGCGTATCTGTCACGACCTCGTTTCGCCGGTCTCCTCGGTGGCGTCTGCCATCGATTTCCTGAACGAACCTACGGATTCGGAAATGCGCCAGCAGGCCGAGCAGCTCCTGCAGAAGGGGTCGGGGGATGCCGGTGCGCGCCTGCAGTTCCTGCGCTACGCGTTCGGATCGATGGGGCTTTCGGACGGGGCGGCCGACATTCACGAAGCCAAGTCGGTTACCGAGAATTTCGTCGCGACCCACAAGCCCACGGTCGCCTGGGACATCGAGACAGACCATCTAAGCTATTCGCATGCACGTCTGATGATGAATCTTCTGATGATCGGGGTCGACTGCCTGCCGCGCGGCGGTACCCTCGGTGTCAGGATCCGCAACGAGGCCGAGGGCCTTTCCATCATCGTGGATGCCGCCGGCGATCGCGCCAAGCTGCGTGACGAGACCGCCTCGGCCGTGGAGGGGCAGGAGCCGGAAGGCGGCTGGTCGGCGCGCAACATCCAGCCCCTGTTCACGCGCATGCTCGCCGACGGCCTCGGCGCTGCGATCGCACTGCAGTCCGGCGAGGATCGCGTGATTGTTTCCGCCCGAGGTGTCCGCGCGGAGGGTTAGCAAAGTCGGCGACCCCGTTAAGGGATTCGTTACTCTGCAAGGACTAGGCGAAGACGGTCACGATACGGAACCGACGGGCGAACAACATGGCGAAACGCTGCCTCATCGTCGATGACAGCCGGGTGGTCCGGAAGGTCGCGAGCCGAATCATCGCCGATCTCTCCTTCGAGATCATCGAGGCGGCCGACGGGGCAGAGGCCTTGAAAAGCTGTCGCGAGCGGATGCCGGATGCGGTGCTTCTGGACTGGAACATGCCTGTCATGAACGGATTGGATTTCCTGCGCGCGCTGCGCCGCGAAACCGACGGGGAACGCCCGGTCGTGGTGTTCTGCTCGACCGAAAACGATGCTGAACATATCGCCGAAGCCCTGCGCTCGGGAGCGGACGAATTCATCATGAAACCGTTCGACGCCGAGATCATCGAAAGCAAGTTTTCCGAAGTCGGGCTCATTTGAGAAATCTTAACGAAAGTGACCACACGCTTAACGCGGGACGGCGGACGTGCCCGGGAGCAAGCGATGCGAGAGTCGACATTCGAGGCGCTGGCGGGTCTGGCGCTGAAGGCGACGGGTCAGTTCATTTCACCCACGCGGGCCTACCTCGTGGAGGCGCGCCTGGCGCATATCGTGCGACGCGAGGGGTTCGGATCGACCGATGACCTGGCCGATTGCCTGAAGGCTAGACCCAATCCCGTTTTCGAGGCCGAGATTGTCGCCGCGCTCCTGAGCCATGAATCCTGGTTCTTCCGCGAGCGCGACACGCTGGAGCGGGTGGTCGAGGAGGTCCTGCCAGACCGGCTCCGGGCGTCGAAGGCCGGACGGATCAAGATCTGGTGCGCCGGAGGGGCAAGCGGACAGGAAGCCTATTCGCTGGCCATCCGGCTGGCCGAACTGGCGCACACGCCGCTGGGCAAGGCGCGGGTCCAGATCCTGTCCACCGATGTCTGCCGCAAATCAACCGAGCAGGCCCGCGCTGGCCTGTATGGCCACTTCAACGTCCAGAAGGGGCTTTCCGTCCAGCGACTCCTGGAACACTTCGAGCGTCATGAGAGTGGCCAATGGCAGATCTCGGAAACGATGCGCGAGCGCGTCAGCTTCCGGGAACACAATCTGATGAAGGATTGCTCCGGACTGGGCCAGTTCGACGTGATCTTCTGTCGGCATGTTCTCGACGGCATGGAGCGCCGGTGCCGCAGGGACCTGGCAGAACGGCTGGCGGGACAACTTGCCCCCGGCGGCGTCGTCCTGCTCGGCGAAGGCGAAACCCTGACCGGGCTGACCGAGGCGCTGGAACCGTCGCACCGCTACCGTGGCGGCTGGCAGGTTCCTGCCGTGCAGTCCACGCGCTCGGTGGCCTGACCGGAGACCCCCCGGTGGCGGAACGGTCCGGAATGGCCTATATGCACGGCCTTGGGAGCTGCTCCGGGTCTTGAGCCCGGCGGGAGACAGATATGACCATGACCGAGTCCGCGGCCGCCCTGAACAGGGCGCAGCCGCTGAATTCTCTTGGCTTTGCGAAATCACCGGCCGAGACCCGCGTCGTTGCGGCGATGTCCGGCGGGGTAGACAGCTCCGTCGTGGCCGCGCTGCTGGCGTCGGAGGGCTACGACGTGGTGGGGATCACGCTCCAGCTCTACGACCATGGCGAGGCAATCCGCAAGAAGGGCGCCTGTTGTGCGGGTCAGGACATACACGATGCGCGCAATGTCGCCGACCGCATCGGCATCCCCCACTATGTGCTGGACTACGAGTCCCGCTTCAGGGAACAGGTGATGGAGGATTTCGCCGACACCTACCTGGCCGGTGCGACGCCGATCCCGTGCATCCGCTGCAATCAGACGGTCAAGTTTTCCGATCTCCTGGCCACAGCCCGCGATCTGGGTGCCGACTGCCTGGCCACCGGTCATTACATCCAGCGCGTCGAGGGCGATGGCGGGCCGGAGCTGCATCGCGCGGTCGATGACAGCCGTGACCAGTCCTATTTTCTGTTCGCCACAACCGACGAGCAGCTCGATTTCCTGCGGTTTCCGCTGGGCGGTCTGCCGAAGACGGAGGTGCGCGCCCTGGCCGAGCGGTTCGGGCTGGACGTGGCCGACAAGCCCGACAGTCAGGACATCTGTTTCGTGCCCGACGGCTCCTATGCCGATGTGGTGAAGCGTATCCGACCGGGTGCAGGGCGTGGTGGCGAGATCGTCCATATGGACGGTCGGGTCCTCGGCACCCATGACGGCGTGATCCATTTCACGGTCGGACAGCGCCGCGGCCTCGGTATTGCCGTGGGCGAACCGCTCTATGTCGTGCGGATCGATGCGGCCAGGCGCCGGGTGATCGTCGGCCCGAGGGAGGCATTGCTTACCGCCGGGCTGCTCATGGAGGAACTCAACTGGATCGGAACCGGAACGCTTTCCGCAGCCTGTGACCGAGGTGACGCCGTTCGCGCCCGCGTGCGGTCGACCCGTGAACCGGTTCCCGCCCATCTGGGCTGGCATGGCGAAACGCCGGCGGTGTACTTCGAGGCGCCAGAGGAGGGCGTCGCGAAGGGGCAAGCCTGTGTCCTTTACGATGCCGAGACGGGCCGCCGGGTTCTGGGCGGCGGCTTCATCCGCGAAACCCTGTCGCATGAGCGCACTGGGCGTTAAGACTAAAAAAACACGTCTAGCGCGAGTATGGTCAACAGGGTCAATCCGGATCACGATGATTTTCGTGAAAACTGACCGATCGGTTTCAGCGAGGTCTTAAAGCCCCTCGGCTACATCTGTCGCACGGCGCGCAAGAAGGCGGGCCTTGGCAGATCCCAGACGAGGGCAGTCAGATGGAAAAGCAAGAGGCTCGCATTGTCAGCGTTCCCGGCCCGAATGGCCGTGCCCTGACACTCGATGACCTTCCCCCTCCCAGCATCAAGCGGTGGGTGACCCGGCGCAAAGCCGAAGTTGTCGCTGCGGTGGTGGGAGGTCTACTCAGTCGTGACGAAGCTATTCGTCGATACGGATTGAGCGACGAAGAGTTTTCGGCCTGGGAGCGTCTGTACTCCCGACATGGGACAAAGGGACTGCGTGCAACGCGCGTTCAGCAGTATCGAAGCCCTTACCCGAAAGTCGTGAATTAATAACAGATTTACTCGGGCCGCATAGTCGGAATACACGGACGAACCGTCAGGTGGCGTCCTTGTGGAGTGTGCCCATGGCCCGTTTCCCCTTGTCGAAGGCTCCGCTGGTCCTGGCGCGAACCCGGGCGCTCGCGCTGTTGGCGCTGGTGCTGAGCCTTCTTCTGGTGTCGCTGCACCTTGGAGAGGTTCTGGCGCCGTCCGTGGCCTCCTCGCCAAGGGCTGAGATCGGTGTCGAGGCGGATCCCGCACCCTCGGCCGAGCGCCTTCTCGCCACGCTGGCAGGGCCCGGAGCGGTTCGCGTCATGATCCATGGTGATCGCGACGGGACCCGGTCGATCCTTGTCCTTCTGGACACGCGCGTGCCTGCGACCGAGCGGCTCGATCGCGCGACCCTCGCCGACCTGTTGTCTGCCGCCGGACGTTTCGCTCCCGAAGCGGGAGACCGACTGAACGTGCTGCGTGCGCCGTTTGCTACGCCCAGGTCGGACGCGCCGGGCCTGGGGGCCATCCTGGAACTGGCTGGCCTGGCCCTGCTCGCGAGCCTCGCGCTTGCCTGGTGCGTCGCAGCCTGGCTTGCGGTCGAAGCGCCGGAGGCAGCCTCTGCGCGGCCCGGTCGCGATGGGACCGACATCCGGCCGGCCTCGGCGGGCGCCTCCAGCGATCGCGGACCCGCTTATGGCGGTCAGCTCAGGCCGGAGCTTGTCCAGCGCGGCCGCGACACGCTGCGGGCCGACCCTGCGAAGGCGGCCGGCATCCTGCGTAGCTGGATCGCAGCCCCCCGGAGGGCGATCTGATGTCGGCGATCCACGGGGGTCTCGACCGCGCAGCGCGGCTCATGCGCCAGCTCGGCGCCGATGCCGCACCGGTATGGTCACGATTGACAGAGTCCGAAGCGCGGGCGATCTGCGATCGCATGGATCATCTGCCGACGGATCAACTCGCCGACGACGAGGCCGCCCTGGAAGCCTTTGTGGCCGCTGCGGGCGATACGTTGCAGGCAGCGGCACCGGCCGCGCGCCCCGATGTCTGGGATTGTCTGTCGGGTCTGCCGACGGGTGACGTGGCGGCGCTTGTGGGAGATCAGAGCCCGCAGGTGGCCGCCTATATCCTGACGAGGTTGGCGCCGAGGCAGGCGGCAAGCGTCATTCGCCTGCTGCCACGTGGTCAGGCGCTCGCCATCCTGCGCCGCATGGTTCGCCTCGCGCCGCCGAAACCGCCGATCATCGCGGCGATCGCCGAGAGCGTTTCGCGCGCTGCAGAGCGCCTGAAGGCGTTGGGCGCCAGCGAGGGAGAGGATCACCTTGCCCGGATCTTCGAGACGCTGGATCCAGAGACCGAGGAGGCCTTCCTGACGGCCCTGGAGGCCGAGCGGCCGGGCACGCGCGATGCCGTCGAGGCCCGGATGCTGACATTCGGGGAAATAGCCCGCTTCGATGCGGCCGGCTTGCAGACGTTTCTCATGGCGGCTGACCGATCCGATCTGGCCCTGGCGTTGAAGGGGCTCGAGCCGGATCTCGCGCGTGTCTTCTTCGCGAACATGACCCAGCGCGCCGGTCAGGTGCTTCGCGAGGAGATCGAACTGCTGGGTGCCGTGCCCCGCGGGGACGTGGCGGCGGCACGCGACCGGCTGGCCGCCACGGCGCGGCGCCTCATCGCGGAAGGCGAGATTCGTCCGGGTGATGTGCAGGACACGGATCTGGTGGAATGACCCGGCGCCACGTCAAGTCCCTCCAGCCCTTCGCGTTCCGGCCCGATTTCGCGCCGCAGCCCGCTGCCAGCGAGGCCGTCGCCGTGGATGACACGGTGCGGCTGAGCCGCGCCGATTACACGGCGCTCGTCCAGGACGTGACGACGCGTGAGGCCGAGGCGGCGCGCGCACCGCTGGAGGCCGAGGCGCTGGCGCGTCTCGAGGCGGCCTTGCTGCGGATGGAGCATGCGACCTGCGCCTTCTCGGACCTGGCGGCGGCGCTTGCCCGTCTGGCGGGGGATGGGCGGCTGCCGGTGGACCTGGCTGAGCGGGCCGAACGCGCGGCACGCGCCCTGCGCGACGGACAGGGCGATCTGTTTGCCGCCTGTAAACCCTTCTGCCGCCACTGTGATCTGCCGGCCGACTCTGGATTGCTGACATGACCTCATCTGCAAACCCCGCCCTGGCGCGCACCATGATGGATGTTCCCGTCCGTGTGGACGTGGTTCTGGGCGAGGTGCGGATGCCGGTCGAAGAGTTGCTCGCCATGACTCCCGGCGCCGTCGTCGCTCTTGAACGGGCGGTCAGCGATGACGTGGACATCTACGTGTCCGACCGGCTGATGGCCCGTGGCAAGCTGGTCGTCGCCGACGGCGACCTGGGGGTCACCCTCTCGGAAATCATCGACGCGCGGGTCGCAGCCTGAAACCTGTCTCCTGTCGGGGCGCAAGGCGATCCTAACAAGTGCAGAGATTTCGTTAACCTTTCTCCTGTCTGATCCGCGGGAACGATTTCGGGACGGGCGCCCGGCCCCGGATGGCCACGCGATTCTATCGGGAGAGGACCGCGCACATGCGTATGAAGATGTTCTCCGCACGCACCCTCGAGGATGCCCGGGCGATGATCCATGCGGAGATGGGGGCCGATGCCATAATCCTGTCGGAACGTGTGGTCGACGACGGCGTCGAGGTCCGGGCCGCGACCGACAAGATGGGCGGCGGCATGGTGCCGAACGAGCCTCTTTTCATGTCGCGCTTTGCCCATGACGACGCACCGATGCGGCCTCAGGACCACCCATTGCGGAGCCGGGTCCGCGATGCCCTGTCCTGGCATGGCGCACCCTCGAGCTTTGCCCGCAAGGTGGCGGATGCGGCGATGGCCCGCGCCGCCGGAGAGACCGACCCGCAGGCCGCCATGGAGTTGGGCCTGGCCCAGATCGTGACGTGCCAGCCATTGTCGGTTCAGGCGGAGCGCAACATCCTGCTGGTCGGCGCGCCTGGACACGGACGTACAGCGGTGGCCGCCAAGCTGGCGCGCCGGGCTTCCGTCGCCCGCGCCGTGCTGAAGCCGCTTGCCGCCGATCTCGACGCCACCGGCGGCGGCGCCCAGCTCGCCGCCTATCTCGAACAGGAGCGGGACTGGATCGAGGATGTGCGCACGCCTGATGCGCTGTTCGACACGCTGCGCGGCTTGCGCGATGAGGGCGTTCGCTGCGTGATCGACCTGCCTGCCATCGTCCCCTTCGATCTGGATGACATGGCCAGTCTCAAGGATCTGATCGCCGCGATCGATGCCGAGCCGGTTCTGGTGATCTCCGCCGAAGGCCATCCCGATGACCAGACGGAGGCCGTGAGGGCCTTTGCCCGCCTCGGCGTGAAGCGGGCCATCCTGACCAAGCTGGACGTGGCGCGCCGACGTGGCGGCGCGGTTTCGGCCCTGGCCGCGTCCGGAATCGCGATTTCCCATCTGTCCGTCACCCCCTTCATTGGCGGGGGCTTGGTGCCGGCGGCGGCATCACGGCTTGCGGCCTTGCTGATGGAAGATGCGCCGGGGCAAGTCGCCCTGAAAGGAGCAGCCTGATGAGCTTCATGCTTCGAAAGTCGATGGA
This sequence comes from uncultured Hyphomonadaceae bacterium, assembly GCA_964492485.1. Classification (GTDB taxonomy): domain Bacteria; phylum Pseudomonadota; class Alphaproteobacteria; order Caulobacterales; family Hyphomonadaceae; genus UBA5336. The sequence goes on from CAZBKM010000012.1 coordinate 91,327, forward strand.
ACGGAGGTCGGCTCCGACGCGGCGGGTCGCGCCGGCCTCCATCATCGCCGTGGCGTCCGGAAAGGGCGGGGTAGGCAAGACCTTCCTCGCCATCACGCTGGCGAGCGCCTTCGCCCAGGCGGGTCGGCGGACCCTTCTGGTCGATGGCGATCTCGGGCTGGCCAATGTGGACGTGCAACTGGGTATCGCGCCGGAGACAGACCTGGCCGCAGTGATTGCTGGCTGGGTGGAACTGGAGGATGCGGTCACCCCGGTCGACGGAGGCGCGGCAGCGGGGGGGTTCGATGTGCTTCCGGGGCGGTCCGGCTCCGGGGCGCTGGCGGAGTTGCCACCCGAAGAAGTGGCGCGTCTTGCGGCCGGAATGTCGGCGCTGGCCTTGCAGTATGATCAGGTCATCCTGGATCTCGGCGCCGGGATCGAGGCGAACTGCATGCGCCTGGCCCGGGCCGCCGACAAGGCGTTGATGGTGATCACGGACGAGCCGACCTCGATGACGGACGCCTATGCCTTCATCAAGGTGCTTCGCGGCTACGCACCGAATGTCGAGCCGGTTATCGCTATCAACCAGGCCCCCGACCGCGCGTCGGGCCAGCGCACATATGAGGCGATCGCGCGCGCCTGTCAGACCTTTCTCGGCTTCCGCCCGGTCCTCGCCGGAACCGTCGCCAGCGATGTGAAGGTCCGCGAGGCCATCCGGCGTCAGCAGACCCTGATCTCCACCGATCCGGGCGCGCAGCCCATTCAGGATGCCCTTGCCATCGCCCACGCGCTGATGGGGGGATCATCCGCCCATCCGGCGCATCCTTAATTGCCGACGAAGGAAGATTGGCTTTTTCAAGGCAGAGTAAGATTTGGCTAAGGATTAGCTTATAGGTTTGTAAGGGTTAACAGGACGGCTAGTCTGGCCGTTGAACTGATTCGGGAGTGAGAGGATGCGGGTCCTTCTGGTCGAGGATGACAGCGCCGTCGCCCGCAGCATTGAGCTGATGCTCAAAGCGGCCGGCTTCAACATCTACATGACGGATCTCGGTGAGGAAGGCGTCGACCTCGGAAAGATCTACGAGTACGACATCATCGTTCTCGACCTCTCGCTGCCGGACATCTCCGGATACGATGTGCTCAAGCAGCTTCGCATGGCGCGCGTGAACACGCCCGTAATGATCCTGTCGGGCAATCCTGACATCGAGGCGAAGGTGAAGACACTCGGCTTTGGCGCTGACGACTACCTCACCAAGCCGTTCAACAAGGACGAGTTGATCGCCCGGATCACGGCCATCGTGCGTCGCTCCAAGGGGCATGCCGAAAGCGTCATCCGCACGGGCGAGATCCTTGTGAACCTGGATGCAAAGACGGTCGAGGTGGAGGGCGAGCGCGTCCATCTCACCGGCAAGGAATACCAGATGTTCGAGCTGCTCTCGCTGCGCAAGGGCACGACGCTGACCAAGGAGATGTTCCTGAACCATCTCTATGGCGGCATGGACGAGCCCGAACTCAAGATCATCGACGTCTTCATCTGCAAGCTCCGCAAGAAGCTGCAGAAGGCGACCGGCGGCAAGCACTACATCGAGACGGTGTGGGGGCGCGGCTACGTGCTGCGCGATCCCAAGCCAGAGGGCAAGGACCAGCTGGCGGCCTGACGCAACACGAACCCGACGTCCGAGCCGGCCTGGACCCTGTCCCGGCCGGGCTTCGGCGTTTGGTTCGGGGGGGCGTGTGGTCCGGGCCCTGTCAAAGGACGTTTTTTCCGGGTAGGCGGCGGCTCTAGAGCGCCGATCTTTAGCGCCGATCTTTCGGTTCCCTCCAGACCGTCGCCTTTCATGATTGTTCTTGCGTAAGTCTCCGTTCGCAACCGAGTCCGTTTGCTCCGAACTTGCTCTCATCGAGCCAATGCGCTGTGGAATTTTCCTGTTCGCCGGAAACGACATGGCGTCGGCAAAAGCTAGGGCGTTTTCCGAGCGACATGAATCGTTTGGGATTCCCAAGGCGGGCGGA
>CAZBKM010000013.1:0-24403 GCA_964492485.1 uncultured Hyphomonadaceae bacterium
GCAGGGCGGCGGCCTGCTTTTGCGAGGCGCTCCGGGTGGGAGGAGCCTGGGGCGGGTAAAATAACCGTCATACCCCGGTTGACGCCCGCCCGGCCTTCCCATAGAGAAACGCTTTCGCCGGGATGGCCGTACGCCGCTGCGTATACGCTCCCTCGAAACGGAACAATTCAGCTCTTTGAGGCATCCGTGCGCGATGTACAGCGCGCGTCGGGGCGCCTTGGTGTTATGCGGACGGACGAAGACATGGAACGTCAAAATATCCGGATCAGGCTCAAGGCCTTCGATCACCGCGCCCTGGACATGTCCGCGAGGGAAATCGTCCAGACGGCGAAGCGTACCGGCGCGGAAGTGCGCGGCCCCGTGCCGTTGCCCACTCGGATCGAGCGGTTCACCGTGAACCGGTCGCCGCACATCGACAAGAAGTCCCGCGAACAGTTCGAGATCCGCACGCACAAGCGCATCCTGGACATCGTCGATCCGACGCCCCAGACCGTCGACGCGCTCATGAAGCTCGACCTGTCGGCCGGCGTCGGCATCGAGATCAAGCTAGAGGGAGGCCGCTAATGGCACTTCCAGCCGAACGCACCGGCGTGATCGCCAAGAAGGTCGGCATGACCCGTGTCTTCGACGAGAACGGCCGGCACATCCCCGTAACCGTGCTCAGCCTCGAGGGCTGCCAGGTCGTGGGCCTGCGCACGGAGGATGACCGCGAGACCACGGTCAATCGTGGTCGCAAGAAGGACGCTGTCACCAGGACGCGTAATGACGGCTACAGGGCCGTGATCATGGGGGCCGGCGACGCCAAGGCCAAGCGGACCTCGAAGGCCCAGCGCGGCACTTTTGCCAAGTCCGGCGTTGCGCCCAAGCGCCATGTCCGCGAGTTCCGCGTCTCCAGCGAGCTGCCGGACGTGGGGGCGGAGGTTCTGGCCGATCATTTCGTTCCCGGCCAGCGCGTGGACGTCGCCGGCGTGACCATCGGGCGGGGATTCGCCGGTGCCATGAAGCGCTGGAACTTCGGCGGTATGCGGGCCTCGCACGGGGTGTCCATCTCGCACCGCGCCCACGGCTCGACCGGTCAGTGCCAGGATCCCGGCAAGGTGTTCAAGGGTAAGAAGATGGCGGGCCATTATGGCCAGGAGCGCCGCACGGTGCAGAACCTCGAAGTGGTGCGCACCGATGCCGACCGGGGGCTGATCCTCGTGCGCGGCGCCGTGCCGGGTCATGACGGGGCCTGGGTGGAAGTGCGCGATGCAGTCAAGCTTGCGCGCCCCGAGGATGCGCCGGCCGCCGGCGCCTTCCGCACTCGCGCCGAGGCGTCCGCCACCGCCGATGGCAACGAACAAGAGGGCGCTGAATAATGGAAGTCGCAGTCAAGACCCTGGACGGCAAGTCGGCCGGCAAGGCGTCCCTGGACGAGGCCATCTTCGGCATCCAGGAGATCCGCGCCGATATCCTGCAGCGCACCGTGCGATGGCAGCTGGCGAAGCGCCAGGCTGGTACCCACCGCACCAAGACCCGCTCGGAAGTCTCGCGCACGACCAAGAAGTTCCTGCGCCAGAAGGGCTCGGGCGGCGCGCGGCACGGGTCGCGCAATGCGCCGATCTTCGTCGGTGGCGGCACGGCCCACGGCCCCAAGGTTCGCAGTCACGCCCACAGCCTTCCCAAGAAGATCCGCCGCATGGCGCTGGCCCATGCCCTGTCGTCCAAGGTGAAGAGCGAGGCAATCGTCGTCATCGACACCGCAGAGCTGGACTCGCCGCGGACCAAGGATCTGTCTGCCAAGCTCACCGGGCTCGGCGTGACCAATGCGCTCATCGTCGACGGGGCGCACCTGAACGAGAATTTCACCCGCGCCGCGCGCAACATCCCCCATGTGGATGTGCTGCCGGTCCAGGGGTTGAACGTCTATGACATTCTGCGCCGCGACACGCTTGTCGTAACCAAGGCGGCGCTCGACGGCATCGTTGCCCGCTTCGAGGGCGCGACCCAGAGCGAGGGAGCCTAGTCGCCATGGCCCAGGTCAAGCTCTCCTATTACGACACGATCACCGCGCCGCTGATCACCGAGAAGTCGACGCTCCTTGCAGAGGAGAACAAGGTCGTCTTCGAGGTTCCGCTGACGGCAACCAAGTCCGAGATCAAGGACGCCGTGGAGGCCCTGTTCAAGGTCGACGTGACCAAGGTCAACACGCTCCGCGTCAAAGGCAAGACCAAGCGGTTCCGCGGCATTGTCGGGCGTCGGTCCGACTGGAAGAAAGCGGTCGTGACCCTCAAGGACGGCCAGTCCATCGACATCGCGACCGGGCTCTAGGGGATCATCATGGCACTGAAGACCTTCAATCCCACCTCCCCGGGTCGCCGCCAGCTTGTGCTGGTGAACCGGGACGGCCTCTATAAGGGGCGCCCGGAAAAGTCCCTGACCGAGGGGCTGACGAAGAAGGGCGGCCGGAACAATGCCGGTCGGATCACCGCGCGCCGGATCGGCGGTGGCGCCAAGAAGCTCTACCGCAAGGTGGACTTCAAGCGCACGCGCTGGGACATGCCAGCGACGGTGGAGCGGCTGGAATACGATCCGAACCGAACCGCCTACATCGCGTTGATCCGCTACGAGGACGGTCAGCTATCCTACATTCTGGCGCCACAGCGAATGGATGTGGGTGACACGGTCATCACCTCGGTCACGGCGGATATCAAGCCGGGCAACGTGCTGCCGCTGAAGGCGATTCCCGTTGGCACCATCATCCACAATGTGGAGATGAAGCCGGAGAAGGGTGGCCAGCTCGCCCGCGCGGCCGGGGGCTACGCCCAGCTCGTGGGTCGCGACAATGGCTACGCCCAGATCAAGCTCGGTTCCGGCGAGCTTCGCCTGGTCCCGGAAAAGTGTCTCGCATCGATCGGTGCGGTGTCCAATCCCGACAAGATGAACGAAAATCTCGGGAAGGCGGGCCGAAAGCGCCATCTGGGCAAGCGCCCGTCCGTGCGCGGCGTCGTCATGAACCCCGTAGATCACCCCCATGGCGGGGGCGAGGGCCGCACGTCGGGCGGCCGTCACCCCGTGACCCCCTGGGGCAAGAAAACCCGCGGTCCGAAGACCCGGCGGAACAAGAAGACCGACCGTCTGATTGTCCGCCGCCGGAACGCGAAGCGCTGAGGAGCCTGTAGAGATGCCACGTTCCGTCTGGAAAGGCCCGTTCGTCGACGGCTATCTGTTGAAGAAGGCCGAGGAAGCGCAAAGCAGCGAGAAGCGTGTCGTGATCAAGACCTGGTCGCGTCGCTCCACGATCATGCCGCAATTCATCGGCCTGAACTTCCAGGTCCATAACGGCAACAAGTTCGTCCCGATCACCGTCTCCGAGGAAATGGTCGGGCACAAGCTGGGCGAATTCGCCCCGACCCGCACCTATTACGGCCACGGCGCCGACAAGAAAGCGAAGCGGAGGTAGTCATGGGCAAGCCTAAGGCACCCCCGAAGCAGGCGTCCAACGAGTCGCGCGCAGTGTTGCGCATGCATCGCGGCAGCCCGCAGAAGCTCAATCTTCTGGCGCAGCAGATCCGCGGACTGACGGCGGAGCGTGCGCTGAACGAACTGACCTTCTCGCGCAAGCGGTCGGCCGAAGCGGTCCGCAAGTGCCTGCAGAGCGCCATCGCCAATGCCGAGAACAATCACGGCCTCGACATCGACAGCCTGGTCGTGGCGGAGGCCCATGTGGGCAAGAATCTGGTCATGAAGCGTATCCGGGCCCGGGCGCGTGGCCGTGCGGCGCGGATCAACAAGCCGTTCTCGCAACTCACCATCGTGCTGCGCGACACCAGCGTTGAACCGGAAGCGGAGGCCGCCTAATGGGACAGAAGATCAACCCCGTCGGCCTTCGCCTGGGGATCAACCGGTCGGCCGACAGCCGCTGGTACGCCGACAGCGCGGAATTCGGCAAGCTTCTCCACGAAGACCTCAAGGTGCGTCAGTTCATCCGCGGGCGCCTGCGCCAGGCGGGTATCTCCAAGATCGTGATCGAGCGGCCGCACAAGAAATGCATCGTGACGATTCACACTGCCCGTCCGGGTCTGGTCATCGGCAAGAAGGGGGCTGACATCGAAGGGCTGCGCACCGCGCTGGCGAAGATCGTCGCCGATGAGGTGCGGGTGAACCTGGTGGAGATCCGCAAGCCCGAGATCGATGCCAATCTGGTGGCCGAGGACATTGCGCGCCAGCTCGAGCGTCGTGGCTCGTTCCGCCGTGCCATGAAACGGGCGATCCAGTCGTCCATGCGGCTTGGCGCCCAGGGTGTGAAGGTGATGGTGTCCGGCCGGCTCGGCGGCGCCGAGATCGCCCGGACCGAGCGCTATTCCGAGGGGTCCGTGCCGCTGCACACGCTGCGCGCCGACATCGACTATGGCACCGCCGAAGCCAAGACCACGTACGGGATCATCGGGGTCAAGGTCTGGATCTACAAGGGCGAAATCATGGAGCACGATCCCATGGCCCAGGACCGGAAGCTGGAAAGCTCCGGCCAGGCCCGGGCGCGTGCCAGCAACCAGCGCGGACCGGCATCGGGCCCGCAGGGCGGAGGCAACTGACATGCTGCAGCCGAAGCGTACAAAGTATCGGAAGGCCCACAAGGGGCGGATACATGGCGAGTCCAAGCGCGGCACAGCCCTGGCGTTCGGCAGCTATGGCCTGAAGGCGCTGGAGCCCGAGCGGGTCACGTCGCGCCAGATCGAAGCGACCCGCCGGGCGGTGACCCGTCACATGAAGCGCCAGGGCCGCGTGTGGATCCGGGTGTTCCCCGACACGCCGGTGTCGGCCAAACCGATCGAGGTCCGGATGGGCAAGGGCAAGGGTTCGGTCGATCGCTGGATCGCCCGCATCGCCCCTGGCCGCATCCTGTTCGAAATCGACGGCGTCTCGGAGGACATCGCGCTGGAGGCCCTGCGCCTCGGAGCGGCGAAACTGCCGATCAAGACGAAGGTCGTGAAGCGGATTGAGGGGATCTAGGAATGAAAGCCACCGATCTGCGCGCCAAGAGCGAGGACCAGCTGAAGGAAGAACTCCAGAAGCTGAAGAAGGAACAGTTCAACCTGCGTTTTCAGACCGCCACGGGTCAGGTCGAGAAGACGCACCGCATGGGAGAGGTGCGCCGCGACATCGCGCGCATTCACACCCTCCTGCGCGAGAAAACCCAGGCAGGCGCCTGAGGCGGGAGATTGAGAGATGCCCAAGCGCGTAATGGAAGGTGTGGTGGTCTCCACCAAGCAGGACAAGACCGCCGTCGTGAAGGTGGAGCGGACGTTCCTGCACCCGCTCTACAAGAAGATCGTGCGGCGTTCGAAGAAGTTCCACGCCCATGACGAGAACGGCGTCGCCCAGGAAGGGCAGATGGTCACGATCCAGGAATGTCCGCCTCGTTCCAAGCTGAAGCGCTGGGAACTGGTGGCCGGTGAAGCCCAGGGAGGCGACGCATGATCCAGATGCAGACCAATCTGCGCGTCGCAGACAATTCCGGCGCGCGCCGCGTCCAGTGCATCAAGGTGCTCGGCGGGGCCGGGCGTCGCTATGCCAGCGTGGGCGACATCATCGTCGTCTCGGTCAAGGAAGCGATTCCGACCGGCCGCGTGAAGAAGGGCGACGTTCGCAAGGCCGTGGTCGTGCGCGTCGCCAAGGACATCAAGCGGCCCGACGGATCGGTGATCCGCTTCGATACCAACGCGGCGGTGCTGGTAAACAATGCCGGCGAGCCGATCGGCACCCGGATCTTCGGCCCGGTTCCGCGTGAACTGCGCGGCAAGAACCACATGAAGATCGTCTCGCTCGCCCCGGAGGTGCTGTAAGATGGCTGCCAGAATTCGCAAGGGTGACCGCGTGATCGTTCGCACCGGCCGCGACAAGGGCAAGGTCGGCGAGGTCCTCCGGGTGATCCCGAAGGAAGAGCGCGTCGTCGTCCAGGGCGTCAACGTCGTGACACGCCACCAGCGTCCCAACCAGTTGGACCCCGGCGGGATCAAGCGGTTCGAGGCGCCCATCCACGTGTCCAACGTGTCCCACGTCGATCCGCGTGACGGGAAAGCGACCCGGGTCGGCTTCCAGGTCGATGAACACGGGCGCAAGACCCGCATCGCCAAGCGCTCGGGAGAATCCATCGATGTCTGAGACGATGACCTATGAGCCGCGCCTGAAGACGCGCTACCGGGAACAGATCCGGGGCCGTCTACAGGAACAGTTCGGCTATTCGAACCAGATGCAGATCCCGCGCCTTGAGAAGGTCGTGCTGAACATGGGTGTCGGGGATGCGGTGTCGGATTCGAAGAAGATCAAGAACGCGCTCGAGGAGCTGACCCTGATTGCCGGCCAGAAGGCGGTGGCGACCCGTGCGCGCAAGTCGATCGCCGGTTTCAAGCTGCGCGAGGGCATGCCGATCGGGGCGAAGGTGACACTTCGTCGGGAGCGGATGTACGAATTCATCGACCGCCTGGTCACGATCGCGCTGCCGCGCGTGAAGGACTTTCGCGGTCTCAATGGGAAGAGCTTCGACGGTCGCGGCAATTACGCGATGGGCGTGAAGGAGCACATTGTCTTCCCCGAGATCAATTATGACCAGGTGGAGACGATGCGCGGCCTCGACATCATCGTCTGCACCACGGCACCGACCGACGAGGAAGCCAAGGCCCTGCTGGCCGAGTGCGGCTTCCCGTTCCGGACGTAGCGCTGGAGGATTGGATAGATGGCCAAGAAAAGCGCAATCGAGAAGAACATGAAGCGGCAGCGCATGGTGGCGAAGTATGCCGGCCGCCGCGCCCGACTGAGAGCTCAGGCGATGGATGAGAGCCTGCCCCTGGAGGATCGGTTCAAGGCCCGCCTGAAGCTGGCCGAACTGCCCCGCAATTCTGCGAAGGTGCGCGTGCGCAACCGGTGTGAAGTCACTGGCCGTCCGCGCGGTTACTACCGCAAGCTGAAGATGTCGCGCATCGCGCTCAGGGAGCTTGGCTCCCAGGGTCTGGTGCCTGGCCTCGTGAAGTCGAGCTGGTAGGAGAGGAGGCAAGACGATGAACCTGTCCGATCCTCTCGGCGATATGCTCACCCGCATTCGGAATGCGCAGTTGCGCGGGATGTCACGTGTCGTGACGCCGGCGTCCAACCTGCGCTCGCGTGTTCTGGAGGTGTTGCAGGCCGAAGGCTACATCCGTGGCTATACCGAGATCGAGAAGGAGGGGCACAAGTCCCTCGAGATCGAGCTGAAGTATTTCGACGGCGCGCCCGTGATTTCCGAGATTAAGCGCGTGTCGAAGCCAGGTCGCCGGGTCTATTCTTCGGTCAAGGATATTCCGCTGGAGCGAAACGGCCTCGGCATCTCGATCCTGTCCACGTCAAAGGGTGTCATGTCTGACGAAATGGCGCGCCAGGCGAATGTGGGCGGGGAAATCCTGTGCCGCGTATTCTAGGCGAGGAGCGATAGAGCGATGTCCCGTATCGGTAAACTCCCCATCGAAATCCCCGCCGGCACCACGGTGACCGTGGATGGCCAGACCGTGACCGCGAAGGGCAAGCTCGGCGAGCGCGCGATCACCCTGCCGGACATCGTGACGCCGACGCTGGACGGCTCGACCTTGACGGTGATGCCGCGCGCCGACCATGTGGAAAAGGCGCAGGCTTACATCGAGGCCGTGAAGGCGAAGGGCAAGCGTCTGCCGACCTTCGCAGAGGCCCTGCACCCGGTTGCGCGGACCCAGTGGGGAACGGCGCGCGCCAATGTGGCGAACATGGTTCTTGGCGTGTCGGAGGGATTTTCCAAGACCCTCGAAATCCAGGGCGTCGGCTACCGCGCCCAGATGCAGGGCAAGGCCGTGAAGCTGGCGCTGGGCTTTTCGCACGAGGTCATCTACGAAGCGCCCGATGGGATCGAACTGTCGACGCCAAAGCCCACGGAAGTCCAGGTGAAGGGAATCGACAAGCAGACGGTTGGCCAGGTGGCCGCCGAGATCCGCGCGTATCGTCCCCCGGAGCCCTACAAGGGCAAGGGCGTGCGCTACGAGGGCGAATACGTCCGTCGCAAGGAAGGCAAGAAGAAGTAGTCCGATGAAGACCGCACGCGAGAAATTTGCGCGCCGCGCCGAACGCACGCGGATCCGCCTGAGGAAGCTCTCCAATGGCCGTCCACGTCTCAGCATTGCGCGCAGTCACAAGAACATCTCCGCCCAGATCATCGACGACGAGAAGGGCGTGACGCTCGCCTCGGCCTCGACGCTGGAGAAGGATCTGCGCTCGGGCCTGAAGACTGGCGCCGACACGGAAGCCGCGGCCAGGGTTGGCGAGCTCATCGCCGAGCGGGCGAAGGCGGCCGGGGTCGACGATGTGGTGTTCGACCGGGGCGGCTATCGTTTCCATGGCCGGGTGAAAGCCCTGGCCGACGCCGCCCGCGAGGGCGGTCTGAAGTTCTAGGAGGTCCAGATGGCTGAACAGCAAGGACAGGGGCGCGGCCGTCGCGACCGCGACCGCGACGATGACCAGGGCGACGGCCTTGTCGACAAGCTGGTCGGCATCAATCGTGTCGCCAAGACGGTGAAGGGCGGCAAGAATTTCGGGTTTGCCGCGCTCGTCGTCGTGGGCGATCAGAAAGGCCGGGTCGGCTTCGGCAAGGGTAAGGCCCGCGAGGTTCCGGAAGCGATCCGAAAGGCCACCGAGGAAGCCAAGCGCTCCATGGTGCGCGTCCCCCTGCGTGAGGGGCGCACGCTGCACCACGATGCCCGCGGGCGTCACGGCGCCGGGAAGGTGACCCTGCGCGCAGCCCCTCCCGGAACCGGTGTGATCGCGGGCGGCCCCATGCGCGCCGTGATGGAAGTGCTGGGGGTTCAGGACGTGGTGGCGAAGTCTGTCGGCACGTCCAACCCCTACAACATGGTGCGGGCGACCTTCGACGCGTTGAAGGCGCAGGCCAGTCCGCGCACGGTGGCCTCCAAGCGCGGCTTGAAGGTTCAGGATATCGTCTCACGGCGGACCGACGGCGCCTCCGAGGCCGGCATGGCCGACGCGACGAACTAGGCGAGGACAAGGTCATGGCTGAACGCTCCATTACCATCCGCCAGACGGGCAGCCCGATCCGGCGCGACGCGCGCCAGCGCCAGACGCTGGTCGGCCTCGGCCTGAACAAGGTCGGCCGGGTGCGCACCCTCAAGGACACCCCCGAAGTGCGCGGCATGATCGCCCGCGTCGCGCACATGGTTGAGATCGTCGAGGAAAAGGCGTAGACGCCCGCCCTCGATCGGTGCCGCCTCGGCGGCGCCGCCAGTATTGGAAGACGGACCGATGAAACTGAACGAACTTTCCCCCACCGCCGGATCCACCAAGGGCCGCAAGCGCGTGGGCCGTGGCGTCGGGTCCGGCAAGGGCAAGACCGCCGGGCGTGGCGTGAAGGGCCAGAAGGCGCGCTCTGGCGTCGCGCTCAACGGGTTCGAGGGCGGCCAGATGAACATCTACATGCGCCTGCCCAAGCGCGGCTTCACATCGCTGAACAAGTCGAAGCGGGCCGCCTGGGTCAATCTCGGGCGCATCGCCAAGGCCATCGAGGCGGGAAAGCTGGACGCCGGCGCGATCACGGAAGAGACCCTGGTGGCGGCGGGTGTCGTGCGCCGCGCCCCGCATGGCATCCGTCTGCTCGCGAAGGGGGAGGCGCCGGCCGGGGCCAGCATCACGGTGACAGGTGCGTCGCGGGCGGCCATCGAGGCGGTCGAGAAGGCCGGCGGCTCGGTCACCCTGACCGGGGCGGCGCCTGCCGGCACGCCGGCAGACTGAGGTGCCGGCGCGGCGCCTTGCCGGACAAGAAGGTACGCGCCGGGACTGCGTGATGGCGGGGCCGGCGCCTTCACAATCGGTATTCCGCGCCCACATGGGTCCAGTGCCCGTGCGCAAGGAGGGGTAGGTCTTGGCTTCAGCAGCGGAACAGCTCGCCCGGAACATGAGCTTCCAGAGCTTCGGGAAGGCCAAGGACCTGCAGAAGCGGATCCTGTTCACCCTCGGCATTCTGGTTCTCTACCGCCTTGGCACGTTCATTCCCGTGCCCGGCATTGATCCCACCGCCTATGCCGACTTCTTCCAGAGCCAGTCCGGCGGCCTGCTTCAGAACATGAACATGTTCGCCGGCGGCGCCGTGGAGCGCATGGCGATCTTTGCGCTCAACGTAATGCCCTACATCACGGCCTCGATCATCATGCAGATGATGACCACCGCGTCTCCGACGCTGGAGCGGCTAAAAAAGGAAGGCGAGGCTGGCCGCAAGCAGATCAATCAGTACACCCGCTACATGACGCTGGGCTTTGCCGTCGTGCAGAGCTTCGGCATCTCGATCGGGATGGCCAATTCCGGCATGGCGCTGGACTCCGTGCCCAACTGGTTCTTCGTGCTGACCAGCGTGGTGACGCTGACCGGTGGCACGATGCTGCTGATGTGGATGGGTGAGCAGATCACGGCTCGTGGCATCGGGAACGGGATTTCGCTGATCATTTTCGCAGGCATCATCGCGGAGCTTCCCAAGGCCATCTTCAACCTCCTGGCCCAGGCCCGGACCACATCGACCAATGTCGCCTTCATCCTGATCATCGCCGCCCTGGTCATCGCGCTCGTGGTGTTTATCGTCTTCGTCGAGCGGTCGCAGCGGCGCCTCCTGATACAGTATCCGAAGCGGCAGGTCGGCAGCCAGATGCGCCAGGCGCAGAACTCCTACCTCCCGCTCAAGATCAACACGTCGGGCGTCATCCCGCCGATCTTCGCCACGGCGCTCCTGATGCTGCCTTTGACGGCTGTCGGATTCGTCGGGGGCGACACCAGCCAGCCGGGTGCGGCCACGGGCTTCCTCGGGACGCTGGCCGGGTATTTCAGCCCCGGATCCTGGGCCTACATCGTCACCTATGGCGTGCTCGTCGCGTTCTTCTGCTTCTTCTACACGTCCATCATGTTCAATCCGCAAGACACGGCGGAGAACCTTCGCCAGCATGGCGGCTTCCTGCCCGGCATACGGCCAGGCAAGAACACGGCTGCCTATATCGACTATGTGTTGACTCGACTGACCACGATCGGTTCGCTTTATCTCGTGTTCGTCTGCATCCTGCCGGAGCTGCTCCGGCGGTACTATCCGGAGATCCCCTTCTATATCGGTGGGACATCGCTGCTGATCGTGGTCTCGGTGACCATGGATACCGTCACCCAGATCCAGTCGCACATTCTGGCTCACCAGTATGAGGGGATCGTCAAGAAATCGCGGCTGGGAGGGCGCAAGAAATGAACCTGATCCTGTTTGGACCCCCGGCGGCCGGCAAGGGCACCCAGGCCAAGCGGCTCGTGGACGAGCACGGCTTCGTTCAGCTTTCCACGGGCGACATGCTGCGTGCCGCGCGCAAGTCGGGGTCCGAACTGGGCCAGACCGTGGCCAGGATCATGGATGAGGGCGGACTGGTGTCGGACGACATTGTCATCGCTCTGATCGACGAACACCTGACGGCCAATCCCGACGCGCCCGGTTTCATCTTCGACGGCTTCCCGCGCACGGTGGGCCAGGCCGAAGCCCTCGACCGGTTGCTGGAGTCCCGGGGCACGCAGGTACACCAGGTCATCCGGCTCGTGGTCGATGAGGCCGCGCTTATAGACCGTGTCACGAAGCGCTTCGAGGAAGAGGGCCGGAAGGACGACAATCCCGAGACCTTCAAGACCCGGCTCGAGAAGTACAATGCCGATACGGCTCCGCTCCTTCCCCTCTATGCCGAGCAGGGAAAGCTGGCGGAAGTCGACGGCATGGCCTCCATTGAGGAGGTTTCGAAATCGATTGATGGCATCCTGAAGCAGGTCGCCTGAGATCATCCAGACTCCGTGGCGAAACCCTGTTGACGCTCCGTGTCACACGGCTATAACCACGCACTTCGTTAAGAAGGCTGGCCACCTTGCGCGCGGGCTCGATCCGAGGCGTGGGTGGTCCTCGCATTCTGAAATCAGGAGATTTGGCCCGTGGCTCGTATTGCCGGCGTGAACATTCCGACCAACAAGCGCGTGGAGATCGCGCTGCGCTATATTCATGGCATCGGGCCCGGTCTGGCCCGTGAGATCATCGATCGCGTCGGCATCGCGCCGGAGCGTCGCGTGAACGAGCTCAGCGACGCCGAAGTGATCAAGATCCGCGAGACCATCGACCAGGAATACATGGTGGAAGGCGACCTGCGCCGGGAAACCTCCATGAACATCAAGCGCCTGATGGACCTGGGCTGCTATCGCGGGCTGCGCCACCGCCGCCGCCTGCCCGTCCGCGGTCAGCGCACCCACACCAATGCCCGCACCCGCAAGGGCCCGGCGAAACCCATCGCCGGCAAGAAGAAATAGGATCGAGCGACCATGGCCCGCGAAGCGACCCGCGTCCGCCGCCGCGAACGGAAGAACATTTCCTCCGGCGTCGTCCACGTGAACTCTTCCTTCAACAACACCCTGGTCACCGTTACGGATGCCCAGGGCAACGTGATCTCCTGGTCCTCGTCCGGCACGATGGGCTTCAAGGGGTCCCGCAAGTCCACGCCCTATGCCGCCCAGGTTGCGGCCGAGGATGCGGCCCGCAAGGCGCAGGAACACGGCCTGAAGACCGTCGAGGTCAATGTCCGCGGCCCGGGATCCGGCCGTGAAAGCGCCCTGCGCGCCCTTCAGGCCGTGGGTCTCACCGTGACGTCGATCCGCGACACCACACCGATCCCGCACAATGGCTGCCGTCCACCGAAGCGGCGCCGTGTGTGATCCCGTTCGGGGCCGATCCGTCGGCTCCACCTTAGCCAGACCATCAGGAGTCGCCCATGGCTGACACCGTCCCGTCCAACGTGAACGACCGCAACTGGAAGGAATTGATCCGTCCGGCCCGGCCCGAGATCATTCCCGGCCTTGATCCCAAGCGGAAGGCCAAGCTCGTGGTGGAGCCGCTGGAGCGCGGCTTCGGTACCACTTTGGGCAACGCCTTGCGCCGTGTCCTTCTGTCGTCGCTTCAGGGGGCAGCCATCACCGGCGTCCAGATCGATGGCGTGGTGCATGAATTCTCGTCCATTCCCGGGGTCCGGGAGGATGTGACCGACATCATCCTGAACCTGAAGCAGATCGCCATCGACATGGTCTCGGAAACGCCGAAGCGGATGGTCCTGAAGGCCACCGGTCCCGGCGAGGTGACCGCCGGCCAGATCGAAACGCCAGGCGATGCCAAGGTCCTGAACCCCGATCACGTCATCTGTACCCTTGATGATGGCGCGACGGTTCGCATGGAGTTCACGGTCCAGACCGGCAAGGGCTACGTGCCGGCCGAGAAGAACCGCCCCGAGGATGCCCCCATCGGCTTCATTCCGGTGGATGCCATCTACTCGCCGGTTCGCCGCGTCGGCTATCAGGTGGAAGACACCCGCGAGGGCACGGTTCTGGATTATGACCGTCTGAACCTGACAGTTGAGACGGATGGATCCGTCAAGCCCGAGGATGCGGTCGCCTATGCAGCCCGCATCCTGCAGGATCAACTCCAGCTCTTCATCACGTTCGATGAGCCGCTGGTCGAGGATGGCAGTTCCACCGAAGAGGCGGAACTGGGCTTCAATCCGGTGCTTCTGAAGAAGGTCGACGAGCTGGAACTGTCCGTGCGTTCGGCCAATTGTCTGAAGAACGACAACATCGTCTACATTGGCGACCTGATCCAGAAATCCGAGGCGGAGATGCTGCGCACCCCGAATTTCGGGCGCAAGTCGCTGAACGAGATCAAGGAAGTGCTTGCCGGAATGGGCCTTCACCTCGGCATGGATGTGCCGGACTGGCCGCCGGAGGATATCGAAGGCCTCGCGAAAAAGTACGAGGACCATCTCTAGGAACGCCCGTGCGCTCGCGCGGCGCCCGTGACAAGGACCGAGACCCATGCGCCACAAACTCGCCCACCGCAAGCTTGGCCGCACCACGTCGCACCGCAAGGCGATGATGGCGAACATGGCGGCGTCGCTGATCGAGCATGAGCAGATCGTGACCACGCTCCCCAAGGCCAAGGAGATGAAGCCCTTCATGGACAAGCTCATCACCCTGGCCAAAAAGGGCGACCTGGCCGCCCGCCGCCAGGCGGTGGCCACGATCCGCAACCGGGAGGCTGTGAAGAAGCTCTTCGACGTGATGGGCGAACGCTATGCAGAGCGCCCGGGCGGCTATACTCGCGTGCTGAAGGCTGGGTTCCGCCACGGGGACAACGCGCCGATGGCCGTGATCGAGCTGGTGGACAGGGACGAAACCGCCCGCGGCGCCGCCGACAAAGCCCGCCACGAAGCCGAACTGGAAGCGATGGACGAGTAGGCGGACGACAGGCCGGCCCTCACGGTCCGCTGGCGCCACTCGAAACACGAAGCCCCCGATGCGCCCATGGGTGCCGGGGGCTTCTTTTTTGCGCTGGCTGTGCTTTTCGGGCGGCCCACTGGCCCGCTTGCTCCTGACGGCCTATGCGTGTTGGCGAACTCTGAAGCTGTGCGGGAGGACCGAATGAAACGTGACCATGAAACGCTGCAGGTCGAGCAGGTGGGCCGTATTGCGCGGGTGACGCTGAACCGTCCCGATGCGCTCAACGCCCTGAATGCGCAGGTGATGACGGAGCTTGCGGGCCTAATGGAGGAGATCGACCGCGATCCTTCGGTGGCCGTCACGGTTCTCACCGGGGCTGGCCGGGCCTTCGCGGCCGGGGCCGACATCAAGGAAATGGCACCCCAAGGCTTCTCCGACATGTATCTGGCGGACTACTTCGCCGGCTGGGATCGGTTCGCCGCCTGCCGAAAGCCGGTCGTGGCGGCGGTGAACGGGTTCGCTCTTGGGGGCGGCTGCGAGCTGGCGCTGATGTGTGACATCGTTCTCGCGTCCGACAAGGCAAAATTTGGGCAGCCGGAAATCAAGCTCGGCGTCACCCCCGGCATGGGTGGATCCCAGCGCCTGACCAAGGCGGTCGGTAAGGCGAAAGCGATGGACCTGATCCTCACGGGTCGGATGATGGACCCCGAGGAAGCCGAGCGATGCGGCCTCGTGTCGCGCATCGTTCCCCATGATGCGCTGATGGAGACGGCCACCGAGGTGGCCGAGACGCTCGCAGGCTACTCACAGGCCTCGCTCATGGCTGCGAAGGAGATGGTGGGCCGCGCCCTCGAGCTCTCCACCTCGGAAGGGGTCCGGTTTGAGCGGCGGCTGTTCCAGGCCCTCTTCGCCACGGAGGATCAGAAGGAAGGGATGGCCGCCTTCGTCGAAAAGCGCACGCCCGACTTCAAGGACCGGTAGACCCGCCCGATCTGATCTCCACCGCCGATGGCCATCGACCGGATGCCGGCGCGGCGGAACCGATCAGGAAACCTCGCCCGGCCTTGGGCCGATCTGACCGCGGTCACGCAGCTTCGCGTCGGCCAGGACGCAGGCCATCATCGCCTCGGCGACGGGCGCGCCGCGGATACCGACGCACGGATCATGACGGCCGACCGTGCGCACGTCGACATTCTCGCCATCGCGCGTCACGCTTTCCACAGGGGTCAGGATCGAGGAGGTCGGCTTGATGGCGAGGCGGGCCACGACGGGCTGGCCCGTGGAAATGCCGCCGGCAACGCCGCCATTATTGTTGGACAGGAAGTCTGGCGGGCCGCCGCCGCGCTGACGCATCCGGTCGGCATTCGCTTCGCCCGATAGGCTGGCGGCGGCAAAGCCCGCGCCGATCTCGACCCCCTTGACCGCGTTGATCGACATCAAGGCGGCGGCGAGTTCCGCATCGAGCTTGCCATAGATCGGCGCCCCCCAACCGGCCGGGACACCCTCGGCCTCGACCTGGAGGATTGCGCCCGCAGAGCTGCCCGCCTTACGGGTCTCGTCCAGGAAATGCTCCCATACCGGAACCATCTCCGCATCAGGGCACCAGAACGGGTTCTCGTTTGCCACGGACCAGTCCCAGCGCGCGGGATCGATGGCATGCGGGCCGATCTGGACAACCGCGGCGCGCACGGTCACGGCGTCGCCCAGGATACGCCGGGCCACGGCGCCGGCCGCGACCCGGGCGGCCGTTTCGCGTGCGGATGACCGGCCGCCGCCACGATAGTCGCGTACGCCGTACTTCACGTCGTAGGCATAGTCCGCATGGCCGGGGCGGTAGCGGTCCCGGATTTCGCTGTAGTCCTTGGAGCGCTGGTCCACATTCTCGATCATTAGCGAGATCGGCATGCCCGTGGTGACCGGTCCGCCCGTTCGGTCATCCTCAAACACGCCCGAGAGGATCCTGACCTCGTCGGGCTCGCGCCGCTGGGTGACGAAGCGGGATGTGCCCGGACGCCGCCGGTCCAGGAAGGACTGGATCCATGCCGTGTCGAGCGCGAGGCCCGGCGGGCAGCCATCGATGACGCAGCCCAGGGCCGGCCCGTGGCTTTCGCCCCAGGTGGTCACACGAAACAGGTGGCCGAACGTATTGTGGGACATTAGGACCCGACTCCGGAAATCATTGGCTTGCGTGCTTATATGACGCCAGACCCCTGAGAGAAACAGCCGGAGGATCGCCGCATGAGCGCGACCAGACCCCCCATACCGCCGACGCCCACACCGGACGACTATGCCGCCGACGGAGAGCGCCCCCTGATCCAGGATGGCCCCGACCCGTTCGCGCTGTTTCATGACTGGCTTGCCGAGGCCACGGACCATGAACCCAACGATGCCAACGCCATGTCGCTGGCCACAGTCGATGAGAACGGTATGCCGGACGTGCGGATCGTCCTGCTGAAGGACGTCTCGCCCGATGGGTTCACCTTCTACACCAATCATGAAAGCGCCAAGGGCCGGCAGTTGGCCGCCACGGGAAAGGCGGCGTTGTGCTTTCACTGGAAGAGCCTTGGCCGCCAGGTACGGGTGCGCGGCAGCGTCACGGCGGTTCCCGCGGGCGACAGCGATGCCTATTTCGCCCAGCGGGCTCGCGACAGCCAGATCGGCGCCTGGGCCAGTGACCAGTCGCGGCCGCTGGAAGGCCGCGAGGTCCTGATCGCCAGGATCGAGGCCCGCGCGGCAGAGTTCGCTGGCCAGGACGTGCCACGCCCGCCCCACTGGGGCGGCTACAGCCTGCATCCGGAAACCCTCGAATTCTGGCAGGCCCAGGCCTTCCGCCTGCATGACCGTGTGCTGTATACGCGCCAGACCGCCGGCGGCGCATGGACGAGGCTCCGCCTCAATCCCTGATCCGCCCTGGACATGCTTCGAAAGGACACTGCCCCATGGAGACGCACATGCTGCCGCTTGCCGCGCTGACCCTGGACGCGATCGGCACGTCCCTTGCCGAGCCGGTCGACCTGAAGGCCGGGGCCGACGAGGCGTTGGCGGTGGTCCTCATGCGCACCGTGCGCCAGGCCGCGGAGACGGCGGCGGGTCAGGCCGTCGAGGTGGTGTCGTTGAGCGTCGACCGCGCCGGGGCGATCGATCCTGACGGCGCTGACGTCCGGTTCACGGCCGATGTCGATCGAAAGACACGGACCATCGTGTTTGCGCACGGCGACGTGCGTCAGGGGGGCTCCGACGCGCCGGTCATCCTGACGGCAACGGCCGTCTACAGACTCCCCTCGACCACCGCTTGACCGCCCGCGCAGAGCCGTTTGCAAAGTCCGACTGGCGTGAGCGGAAGCAATCGGACGTCGTTGACCCCCGCCTGACTGCTCGCGCGTGTGGACGGTCAGGCGCGCAGTGCGTAGCCCGCCGAACGCACGGTGCGGATCGGATCCTCGCCTCCGGTTCGCTTCAGGGCTTTCCGCAGCCGACCCACATGCACGTCGACCGTGCGGGCTTCTACATAGACGTCTGAGCCCCAGACACTGTCGAGCAGTTGCTCGCGGGAAAAGACCCGGCCGGGATGCTGCATCAGATAGTCGAGAAGCCGGAACTCGGTCGGCCCGAGATGGATTTCTTCCCCGCTGCGCAGGACCGAATGGGCGGTTCGGTCGATCACGATATCACCCACCTGCACCTGGTCTTCCACCAGGCCCGGACGGATTCGGCGCATGACGGCCCGGATACGGGCCATCAGCTCGGTAGTGGAGAAGGGCTTGCTCACATAATCGTCGGCGCCGGTATCCAGTCCCCGGATCCGGTCGGTTTCCTCGGTTCGCGCGGTCAGCATGATGATCGGTAGATTGGCCGTTTCCGCGCCATTACGAACCCGGCGGCAGATCTCGATCCCTGACACCTTGGGCAGCATCCAGTCGAGGAGCAGCAGATCGGGCACGCGCTCCTCGATCATGACGACGGCCTCCTCACCATCCTGGGCGGCGGCGACCTCGTAGCCCTGCCTTTCGAGATTGTAGCGCAGCAGTTCGACGACGGACTCCTCGTCTTCCGCAATCATGATGTAGGGGGTCATCTGTCAGCTTCTTCCGACTGGTAAACCACTGGGACGATCGACTAGGGCTCGAGCAGCGGGGCTCGCGGGCGTGTATTGGCCGAGAGATTGTCTCCCGTCACCTGATAATGAACGACTTCGGCGATGTTGGTGCAGTGGTCGCCGATCCGCTCTAGATTCTTGGCGATAAACATCATGTGCGCGCCACTGCCGATTCGGCGAGGGTCTTCCATCATGTAGGTGACGACCTCACGAAACAGCGAATTATAATGCTGGTCGATGTCCTCATCGCTGGTCCAGACGCGCAGCGCGGCGGCGGCGTCGCCGTCGGAATAGGCGTCCAGCACGGCGTGGAGCTGTGCGCAGACGGCCCGGCCCATGCGTTGAATGCCCTTGAGACTGGATCCCATGTCGTTGCCGTCGAGCTCCGGCGTTCGCTTGGCGATGTTCTTGGACAGATCGCCGATGCGTTCCAGGTCCGACGACACTTTCAGCGCAGCCACCACCAGACGAAGGTCCCCCGCCATGGGATGGCGCAACGCAAGGAGACGCACGATCCGGCGCTCCACGTCCACCTCCATCTGGTCGACGTCCTCGTCGCGCTCCACGGTCTGGACCGCGAGCGCTCGGTCTCCGGTCGACACCGCGCGGCAGGCGTCGACGATCATCGATTCCGCCAGACCCCCCATGCGCAGGATGTCCGCAGATAACCGCTCCAGGTCTTCAGAGAACGCCGAAACGATATGGTGGGACATGGGCCTCCTTTACCCTAGCCGAAGCGCCCGGTGATATAGTCCTGGGTGCGCTTGTCGCTGGGATTGGTGAACACGGCTTCCGTGTCACCATACTCTACAAGGATACCCAGATGGAAGAACGCCGTTTTCTGCGACACGCGGGCGGCCTGCTGCATGGAGTGAGTGACGATCACGATGCAGAAGCGCTGGCGAAGTTCGTCGATCAGCTCCTCGATGCGCGCCGTGGCAATCGGATCCAGGGCCGAGCAGGGCTCGTCCATCAGGATGATTTCCGGTCCCACTGCGATGGCGCGGGCGATGCAGAGCCGCTGCTGCTGGCCGCCCGACAGGCTGGTGCCGGGCGCGTCCAGCCGGTCCTTGACCTCGTCCCAAAGGCCGGCGCGGCTCAGGCTTTCCTCCACGATGCGGTCGAGATCCTGCTTGTTGGAAGCGAGCCCGTGAATGCGGGGGCCGTAGGCGATATTGTCATAGATCGACTTGGGAAACGGGTTCGGCTTCTGGAACACCATGCCCACGCGCGAGCGCAAGAGGACCGGGTCGATGCGATGGCTGTTCACGTCCTCGCCATCGATGAAGATCTGTCCCGTGACCCTGGCGGTCTCGATCGTGTCGTTCATCCGGTTGATGCAGCGCAGGAAGGTGGATTTCCCGCAGCCGGACGGGCCGATGAAGGCTGTCACGGACCGCGACGGGATCGCCATCGAGATGTCGAAGATCGCCTGCTTGTCGCCGTAGAATACGTCGACATTCCGGCAGTCGACCTTGGTCTCGCCATTGGTGCTGGAAAGGCCTGACGGTGTCGGGGCGTTCTGGGTGATCGTGGTGTCGGTCATCGCTACCACCTCCGCTCAAATCTGCGCCGCAGAAGCACGGCGACGGCGTTCATAAGGATCATGAAGAGCAGCAGCACGACGATGGCCGCTGCCGTGTTCGGTTCCCAGGCCCGTTCCGCGCCCGTGGACCATTTGAAGATCAGGACCGGCAAGGCCGTGGCCTCGTCGGTCGGACCGCTCGGCACTTCAGCGACGAAGGCCACCATGCCGATCAGGAGGAGCGGCGCCGTCTCGCCGAGCGCGCGCGCCATGCCGATGATCGAGCCGGTGAGTATGCCCGGCGCGGCAAGGGGCAGGACATGGTGGAACACCGCCTGCGTGTGGCTGGCGCCGACGCCCAACGCGGCTGCGCGGATCGAGGGCGGCACGGAGCGCAACGCGGCGCGCGAGGCGATGATGATCGTCGGCAGGGTGAGCAGGCCCAGGACCAGGCCGCCAACCAGCGGCGCCGAGCGCGGCAGGCCGAACAGGTTCAGGAACACCGCGGCTCCAAGCAGGCCAAAGACGATGGAGGGCACCGCGGCCAGATTGTTGATGTTCACCTCGATCATGTCAGTGATGCGGTTCTTCGGCGCGAACTCTTCCAGATAGAGCGCGGCTGCGATTCCCACCGGGACGGCAAAAAGGGCCGTAATCAGCATGGTGAAAATGGAGCCGACCAGCGCGGCCACGACGCCGGCGATCTCCGGATAGGTCGAGTCCGCATTGGTCAGCAGGCTCCAGTTCAGCCCCCTCTGGATGCGCCCCATCTCCTTCAGCGCCAGCGTCCAGGCGATCTGACGGTCCGTCACGTTCCGTTCGGCCTCCGGCAGGTCGATGATACGCGTGTCCAGGGGGCCGTTGAGCAATTCCTCGACGGTTCCGGTCATCATCGTGCCTTCGATGACGGCATCGGCCACGCGGTCGGGATAGGTTCGCATCACGCTGGTGCCGCGCTGCAGCAGGATCGAGCGCGGGGCGTCGGTCTCCGCCGCCATGGCCGACGAGGTGCGCAGGCGCTCCACCAGGTTGGAAAAGGCGTCGCTGGCGCCGGCGAGGCGGATCCCTCCATCCTCCAGCCGTCTGGCTTCGCGGGCCGGTCCCGTCGTCAGGCGGATCTGGTCGCTGACCTGCCCCTTCAGGAACAGGTCCATGTCGTCGGACAGAGCCGCCGTATAGGTGACGGTCTCCCCGATCCGGGAGGGGGTCTCCGCCGTCTTGCGGGCCATCGGCAGCACGGCCAGTCGGGTGATCAGGCCGTTGAGCTGGACGGTGAGGCGGCGGCTCTCCTCAGCCTCCGGAAAGGTGGTGTCGAGATCGTCGCGCACCAGCTTGTAAAAGCCGGACACGTTCTCCGCGATCGACTGGGTGTCGCCGACCCCTTCGGGCGCGACGATGTCGGGCGCAAGCGTCAGTTCGAACTTCACCTTGTGGTGGGTGAACGCCGAAAGCGCCTGGGAGCCGATGGAGAGGAGAAGGATCGCAAGCATGGCGACGGCCAGGCCAATCGCCACCTGGCCATAGGCCTTGAAGCGCCGTTCCGCGCGGTTGCGGCGTTTCAGCCGGGCCAGCGCCTGGGGATTGGTGAATTGCGACGGGGCGCCGGCTGAGGTCTCGGTGTCAGTCATACTTTTCCCGATACTTCTGCACCACGCGGAGCGCGATCAGGTTGAAGACCAGCGTGACGAGGAACAGCACGAACCCCAGTGCGAAGGCAGACAGGGTTTTCGGACTGTCGAACTCGCTGTCGCCGGTCAGGAGGTCGACGATCTGGACCGTGATGGTCGTGATCTCCGCTGTGGGGTCCAGCGTGATGTTCGGGCTGCGGCCTGCGGCCATCACGACGATCATGGTTTCGCCGATGGCACGCGAGATCGCGAGAAGCAGGGCCGCGATGATGCCCGGCAGGGCCGATGGCAAGACCACCTGGCGGATCGCCTCGGACTTGGTCGCGCCGATCCCGAACGCGGCGTCGCGCAGCGACTGGGGAACGGCATTGATCACGTCATCGGAGAGCGAGGACACGAAGGGGATGATCATCACGCCCATGACGAGGCCGGCGGCCAGCGCATTGCTGGGCGCTGCGGCCAGAAACCCGTCCGGCACGAAGGGCAGGGCGTTGACGGCCAGGGCCAGCTCCCTGATCAGGGGCGCGACAAGAATGATGGCAAAGAAGCCGTAGACCACCGTGGGAATGCCGGCGAGCACCTCCAGGACGGGCTTCGCCACCGACCGGGTTCGGGGGCTGGCGTATTCCGACAGGTAGATTGCCGCATAGAGGCCGATCGGTGCGGCGACCGCCATGGCGATCAGGGAGATCAGGAACGTGCCGAAGAAGAGCGGTATGGCGCCGAAATCCGCATTCGTCTGTGCGTTCCACTCCAGGCCGAACAGGAAACTGAAGACGGGAATGCGCGCGAAGAAGCGCAGGCTCTCGAAGAACAGCGAGACCACGATGCCGATTGTCGTGGCGATCGCGATGGCGGCGCAGATGAACAGCAGCCACTGAATGCCGGACTCGACCTTCAGCCGGGCCCGGAACTGCGGCGCGAGGCGGCCGCGGGCGAACAGGAAGCCGGCGGCGGCCGTGCCGAGCGCCGCGACGAGTGCAAGCAGGCGCACAAGGCCGCTGAGTTCGGCATACCGTCTGACGATGGCGGCGAAGACCGGGTCGCTGTCATAGGTGGCCGGATCCATCCGGTTGGCTTCGGTCACCCGATCCAGATACTGGGCGAGGGCCACGGGTTCCATGGCGTCGAAACCGTTGGGCAACTCCGCAGTCAGCAGACTGCGCACCAGGGCCTCGCCGAACAGCGCATAGGCCACGAGCACCACCGCCGCTGGCGCGACGGTCCACATGCCCAGGAAGTAGCCATGATAGTTGGGCTGGGAGTTCAGACGCGCGTCGCCCGCGAACCCCATGGCCTGGCTGCGGCCCGCAAGGAAGGCGAGGCATCCTGCGGCGGCGAGCACCGCGAAAACCAGCCAGCCAAGCGGAAGGTGGCCGAACGTCTGCAACATGGCGCTGAGAACCCCTTCCTTTCCCGTCCGCCCCGTCTAGGGCCACATGCTTACACTTCTATGACAGCCGGACCGTTTGGATAGATCGTGATCGGATGACAAGCCCCGGACACGCAAAAGGGCGGCTCCGTTCGGAGCCGCCCTCGTGTCTGGTCCGGCGATCGGGCCGGCCGGCAGGGTCAAACCGGGCCTAGAAGCCCATGTCACCCATGCCACCCATGCCGCCCATGCCGCCCATTCCGGCACTGTCATCGTCCTTCTTGGGCGCTTCGGCGATCGCCGCTTCGGTGGTGATGAACAGGCCTGCCACGGAGGCCGCATTCTGCAGAGCCGAGCGAACGACCTTGGTGGGGTCGATGATCCCCATCTCGAACAGGTCGCCATACTCCTCGGTCTGGGCGTTGAAACCGTAATTGTAGGTTTCGTGCCCGAGCACCGCGTTCACCACGATGGAGCCCTCGATACCGGCGTTCTGGACGATCTGGCGGATCGGGGCCTCCAGCGCGCGGCGCACGATGTCGATCCCGGCCTGCTCGTCGTCATTCGCGCCCTTGATGTCCAGCGCGGAGACGGCCCGCAGGAGTGCAACGCCGCCGCCCGGCACGATGCCTTCCTCGACCGCGGCGCGGGTCGCGTTGAGCGCGTCGTCGACGCGATCCTTGCGCTCCTTCACCTCGACTTCGGTCGCACCGCCGACCTTGATCACCGCCACGCCGCCGGCGAGCTTCGCCAGGCGTTCCTGCAGCTTTTCCTTGTCATAGTCGGAGGTCGTGTCCTCGATCTGCTTGCGGATCTGGGCAACGCGGGCCTCGATATCCTCCTTCTTGCCGGCGCCGTCGACAATGGTTGTGTTGTCCTTGTCGATGTTGACGCGCTTGGCGCTGCCCAGCATGTCGATGGAGACGTTCTCCAGCTTGATGCCGAGATCCTCGGAGATCACCTGACCGCCGGTCAGGACCGCGATGTCCTGCAGCATCGCCTTGCGGCGATCGCCGAAGCCGGGCGCTTTCACGGCCGCAACCTTCAGGCCGCCGCGGAGCTTGTTGACCACCAGGGTCGCAAGCGCCTCGCCGTCCACATCCTCGGCGATGATCAGCAGCGGACGCTGGGACTGCACCACCGACTCCAGGATCGGCAGCATCGGCTGCAGGGAAGACAGCTTCTTCTCGTGCAGCAGGATGTAGGGATCATCCAACTCGGCGACCATCTTCTCGCCGTTGGTGACGAAGTAGGGCGACAGGTAGCCCCGGTCGAACTGCATGCCCTCCACAACGTCGAGCTCGTTCTCGAGGGTGGAGCCCTCCTCCACCGTGATGACGCCCTCCTTGCCGACCTTGCTCATGGCCTCGGCGATGATGGTGCCGATGCTGTCGTCGGAGTTGGCGGAGATGGTGCCGACCTGGCCGATGGCCTTGTTGTCGTCACAGGGCTTGGAGAGGTTCTTCAGCTCCTCCACG
>CAZBKM010000013.1:24413-83591 GCA_964492485.1 uncultured Hyphomonadaceae bacterium
TCTCGAGGGACTTTGCTTCCTCGACCGTGATCACGCCGTCATTGCCGACCTTCTCCATGGCCTTCGCGATCATCTCGCCGATGTCACGGTCGCCATTGGCAGAGATCGAGCCCACCTGCGAGACCTGGCCCGAGGTGGAAATCTTGGTCGAGCGCTTGGCGAGGTCTTCCACGACCGCAGCCGACGCCTTGTCGATGCCCCGCTTGAGGTCCATCGGGTTCATGCCGGCGGTCACGCGCTTGAGACCTTCGCGCACGATCGACTGGGCCAGCACGGTCGCTGTCGTCGTCCCGTCGCCTGCCACGTCATTGGCTTTGGACGCCACTTCGCGGAGCATCTGGGCGCCCATGTTCTCGAACTTGTTCTCAAGCTCGATTTCCTTCGCCACTGTCACACCGTCCTTGGTCGTGCGCGGCGCGCCGAACGACTTCTCGATGACCACGTTGCGGCCCTTGGGCCCGAGCGTCACCTTTACCGCATTGGCGAGCGTGTCGACGCCGCGGACCATCTTGTCGCGTGCTTCGCTTCCGAAATTCACGATCTTGGCAGCCATATTCGGATACCTCTCCTGATGTCTGGATGTTGTCTTGAAACGGACAGGCGCTCACAGCCGTTACCGGCCATGTGCGCGGTCCATTGCTAGCCCTGGATGATCCCGAGGATGTCGCTCTCTTTCATGATGAGCAGTTCCTCGCCTTCGATCGTCACTTCCGAGCCGGACCACTTGCCGAACAGGATCTTGTCGCCGACCTTGACCTCGAGGGGGATGATCTCGTTGTCGTCGCCACGGGCGCCGGCGCCCACGGCCAGGACTTCGCCCTGCTGCGGCTTTTCCTTGGCCGTATCCGGGATGATGATCCCGCCAGCCGTTTTTTCGCTCTCCTCGATACGACGGACGAGCACGCGATCATGAAGCGGACGGAATTTCATGAGGCCCTCTTCTTCCTTGATGCTGTTGAACCAGAAAATCTGCGCCAGCCCCGGAGTGCGCGAGTTTTGGCACTCGCCCACCCCGACTGCTAGCGACGGGGTGGACATAGGCATCGTGGAAGAGGGCGTCAACGCCGGTCCCGCAGAAAAAGGTCTCCGGGCCGGATCACTGCGATCGCCGGCGCGCCGCAGCGCGGTGCGTGCTATGATGGCCTTGTCTGCCCGGCTGGTCTTGCCGGCTCCCATTGGGCAGAGTGAGGCGCGGTGGACAAGGGGGAGCGTGGGGAATGATCTGGTGGATCCTGCCGGCACTTGCCGGCGTCGTCGGCCTGATGCTGACATTTGCCGGCCTGTCGAAACTGTTCGACCTGAAACCTGCATCGGGCGCGACGCGCGTTTTCTTCGGCGTGGGGTTCCTCGGTCTGGCAGGCGTGGTCGCCTTCGCCGGGCTGAATCTCCAGACTTACAAGCGGCTGTCGCTGGAACGCGACGTCGTGACCATCAGCTTCGAGGCCACCCCGGCCCCCGACACCTACACCGCGACGCTGCTCTATCCGGGGGGGCAGCCGTCGGAAACCTACATTCTCAGGGGTAACGAGTGGAACCTCAACGCCCGTGTGATCAAGTTCAAGCCGCTCTCGAACATGCTGGGCTATGACAGCGTCTACAAGCTGGACCGCCTCTACGGGCGCTATGAGGACGTCGCGCGGGCCGGCGAGACGATGGGCGTTCCGCTGTCGGAGAATCCCGGGCTGGACGTCCGGGCGCTTGCTGAGGCGTATGGCGGACGCTTCGGCATACAGGACGCGTCCTACGGATCGGCCGTCTACAATCCGATGGCCGACGGACTGGCCTATCGCGTAAGGATGACGCAAAGCGGGCTGATCGCCCGCTCGGCCAATGCGGCGACCCGCGCGCGGGTCGGCGATCCGCCGGCGCCGGACGAAACGCGATCGGACACGGAGAACTGAAATGGGACTTTGGGATCGCTATGTCGTGCCGCCCCTCGTTTCCGCTGCGTGCTCGACCAGGCCGATCATGAAGCAGCGCGAGAAGGTGGTGCCGGCGGCCGAGGGCGTGGTTCTGGAGCTCGGCTGCGGATCCGGCACGAATTTCGCCTATTACGATCCGCAGAAGGTCACCCGCCTGGTCGCGCTCGAGCCATCTCCCGGAATGGCCGCCAGGGCGCGCAAGACCCTGTCGACCGGTCCTCTTGCGTCCGGCCTGCTGCCTGCGCGCACCGAGGTGGTCGAGGCCGGGGCCGAGTCCATCCCGCTTGAGGATGCCAGCGTCGACACGGCCATCATCACCTTCGTCCTCTGCACCATCCCGGACTGGCAATCCGCCCTGGCTGAGACCCGGCGTGTCTTGAAGCCCGGCGGCCGGATCCTGTTCTCCGAGCATGGCCTGGCACCGGATCCGGGGGTCTCCCGTTGGCAACGCCGGATCGAGCCGGTCTGGAAGCGCCTGGCGGGTGGCTGTCACCTGACCCGAGACACCGGCGCGATGTTCCGCGAAGCCGGCTATGCGCTCGATGGGGTGGAGACCATGTACCTGCCCAACTCCCCGCGCATCGCCGGATTCGTGAGCTGGGGTGCCGCGCGCCCGACTTAGCTTCGAAAGCTGGACGCCGGCGGCGTCAGGGCCTATCTGCGGCGCGGTACGGGACCGCAAGGAGTGCGCCGATGGCCTACTGGCTGTTCAAGTCAGAACCTTTCAAATGGGGCTGGGATCAGCAGAAGGCGCGGGGCGATGCCGGCGAGGAATGGGATGGGGTCCGGAACTACCAGGCGCGCAACTTCATGCGCGACATGAAGGTGGGCGATCTCGGCTTCTTCTATCATTCCAATGAAGGCAAGGAGGTGGTCGGCGTGGTCGAAGTGATCGCCGAAGCCCACCCTGACAGCACGGCCGACAATCCGGCCTGGGAGTGCGTCGACATCAAGGCCGTCTGCGACATGCCGCACCCGGTGACCTTGAAGGATGTTAAAGCCAATCCTGCCCTCTCGGACATGGCGCTGGTGACGTCGATGCGCCTGTCCGTCCAGCCGGTAAAGCCGGAGGAATGGCGGGAAGTCTGCCGCATGGGCGGGCTCGACCCCGATACGCTGACCCCCCTGGATTGAGGCATTTTCACCGGGTCTGATTGACTTGAAGATGTGCTAGGCGGCGGCACCCCGGTTCCGCCCCCTGATCCATACAAGCGGCGGGGCCCAGGCCTATCTTCAGAGACATGCCACTCCCGCTTATCCACCACGCGGACTATGACGCCGCGAGTGTCCCGGACGGGCACCGGTTCCCCATGCGCAAGTATTCCCGGGTGGCCGAGCGACTTCGGTCCCGCGGGGCGGTCTTCACCGTGCCACGTCATGCGCCCGAGGCATGGCTTATGGCGGTCCACGATCCGGCCTATGTCGCGGCGATCCTGAACCAGACACTTGATCGGGCGGCGGCCCGGCGCATCGGCTTCGAGATCACGGCGCCTCTGGCGCGGCGCGCGGCGGCGTCTGCCGCGGGGACCACCCTTGCCGCGAGACTTGCCCTCGATACGGGTGCGGCGGCGAACCTGGCCGGGGGCAGTCACCATGCCGGGCCTGGCGGAGGGGCAGGTTTTTGCGTCTTCAACGATGTCGCGGTGGCCGCCCGTCAGATCCTTGACGACCGTCTTGTCAGGCGGATTGCGGTGATCGATTGCGATGTGCACCATGGAGACGGGACCGCCCTGATCTTCGCCGGCACCGATGCGGTCTTCACCTTCTCTCTCCATTGCGAGGACAACTGGCCCCGTACGAAGCCGCCCTCCGATCTGGACGTGGGTCTGCCGAAAGGGACCGGGGATGCCGCCTATCTGGAGGCGCTGTCACAGGCGCTGCCGATCATATTCGACCGGGCGCGCCCCGATCTGGTGTTCTACAATGCCGGGGTAGATCCTCATCATGACGACCGGCTCGGACACCTGGCGCTTACCGATACCGGCCTTGCGTCGCGCGACAGACTGGTGGCGGAAGCGTGCCGGGTTCGCGGTGTTCCGATCTGTGGCGTTCTGGGCGGTGGCTATGGTCATGACCCCGACGCAGTGGCGGATCGACACCTGTTCATGATCGAGGCGCTGGCCGATCTGGCCGGGGGACTTGCCGGCCAGCAAGCCGAGAACAGTGTGGGTCGCGGCGAAAAAAGGCCGCTCCGGTAAGGGAGCGGCCAGGGTCGCGCGCCGGCCTGCCGCCGCCGCGTTCGGGGAGCGTGTCTAAAGCGCCAGTCTTTCGTTTCACTCCAGGCCGTCGCTTTACATCATTGTTTTTGCGCAAGTATCCGTTCGCAACCGAGTACGTTTGCTCCGAACTTGCTCTAGAAGCGATAGCCCGCTCCAAGTCCGACGATCAGCGGATTGATATCGACTTCGGCATCGACGATCACGCGTTCCGCCCCCAGGGCCGGACCGAGAGCGCTGGTCAGGTCGACCGTGACGTCCGGATTGATCCAGACCTTCTTCACATCGAGGTTCAGGAGCCAGCCGCCCGGCTCGCCATCGAGGTCGTAGTCCAGGCCGGCCTGCAGGGCGGGGCCGAAGCTCGTATCATAATCGATGTCGTCGGCAACGGGGCCTGCATTCTCATCGAAGAACAGGGTCGCGTTCACGCCGGCGCCCACATAGGGGGTCAGTCTGCCACCCGTCTTGAAGTGATACTGCAGTGTCAGGGTGGGCGGCAGCAGCGTCACGTCGCCCAGATCGACGGTCGCATCGGTCAGAACGTCGCCCACCGTCAGGTCGACCGCGCTTACATCGTGCGGTGTGACGCCGAGGATCAGTTCCGCCGCGATCCGGTCGGTGAAGAAGTAGGTGATGTCGAGTTCGGGGACATACTGGTCCTCGATGTCCACATCGCCGGGCAGACGGGCGCCGCCGGTCGTCAGCTCGGCGCTCTCATCCGGCAGCACGCCGATCACGCGGGCACGGATCTGCCATGGCGAGTCCTGGGCCATGGCGGGACCGGCCAGCGCCGTGCCCGCCACAGCCGCGAGCAGGAGGGTCTTGAGGCAATTCATGGTGTCTTCCCCTTCGGTTCAGGATGACACATGCGTCACATTCTTTCGGGGTCCGGTGAATTGGCCTTGGTGCCGCGCGGCGCCGAACCGCACGCGCAAAGTGTCTCCGCTTGATCTGGCGCAAGGCGGACGGGTGCGCGCCGAGGCAGCCACCCCCGGTTCCGCCCCCCGGGTCTGGTTCCATGGCCCGCGGGATGCCTACATGCCGCCCTTTGCGGCGCGTTCGGCGACCTGGTCGAACAGCGCGTCTCCGCCCCATGTCTGGCCAGCATCGCCGCCGAACATCAGCTCCGGCGGAAGGGTCTCGGGACCTTCGCCCGGGCCGACCGGCGGGGTCATATAGCCCAGGGCATAACTGCCCATGGCATACCCCAGGAGCGCGCGAAGCTCCGGATCCAGGGTGCGTGCGATGGCCGGCGGACAGGACAGGTACTGGTTCTCTTCCTGACGCAGCCAGCCCAGGCAATAGGTGAGGTTCAGGCCCCAGCGGTCGGCGCCGCCCTGGTGGGCGCCGCCGCCATGAATCACGCTTCCCGTGTAGACGAGCACCGAGCCGGCCGACATTTCGGCCTGGCAGACCTCGGCGTCCGCAGCCTTGCGGGTCGGATCCCAGCGGTGGCTGCCTGGCGCGACGCGGGTCGCGCCGTTGCCGGCGTTGAACTCGCTCACCGCCCAGATCGTATTGAATTGCGGCTCGATGTCAGCAGGCAGGTAGCCACCCCAGGCCAGCCTGTCCCGGTGCAGGGGCTGGGCCGCCTGACCGGGAGAGATCCGGATCATCTGGGTAAGGTGGAGCTGGATCGTCTCGCAATAGGGGGCAAGAAAGGCGCGGGCTGCCTGCAGGATCGTGTCATGCTGGATCAAGGCCCGGCACGTGGGTGACCGGGCCACCAGAGCACCGGTTCGCCTTGTATGTGCGCCGGTAAACGCGTCTCGGCCATGGGGCGTTGCTTCACTGTAGGGCGCGATTTCCGCCTGTACGGCGGCCACCTGCTCCGGGCTCATCGCCGCCTCGATGATGGCGGCACCATCACGGTCGAGCGCGTCAAGCAGGTCGTCGACGCGGACGTCCCGGGGCAGACGGGTCAGGCTTGGCATCGTTTCCTCCCAATCGTGGCGTGCCGGGTCGTGGCACTTTCCAGCACCTTGCCCCGCATCTGAGACGATCCTGACCCAGCTCGCCGCGAACCGCCAGTCCCGTCCCGTCAGCCGTCCGGCGCCGCCGTATCGGGCTTGGCGACGAGAAACTGGGCGCGCAGGGCGGCGACGGGCTTGGCGCGCTCGGCCTGCCATGCCTCCGCGCGCACCGTGGCCATGCGCGAGCCGAGCTTGGTAATGAAGGCGCGTGCGAAAATGTCCTCCGCCCGGGCCGAGCGCAGATAGTCGATCGTGAGATCGATCGGCTTCGGCGGACGGTCGAGATCGGTCAGCAGGTAGACCTGGGCCATGGCAGCGATCTCGAGAAAGGCGCCAATACAGCCGCCATGCCAGGCACGGATCATGGAGTTGCCGATGAACTTTTCCTGGAAGGGCAGGATGGCGGTCATCTCGTCGCCCAGCACCTCGCAGCGCATCCCAAGGGTCCGGGCGAAAGGCGTGCGGCCAAGAAAGGCGGACAGGACCTCGGCGCGGCTCACGATCCCGACTCCGGCGCCGTCATCAGCGAGCCGCCGCCGCCACCGGGGGCCCAGCGTTTGGGATCATTCAGGGCGAAGGCCGCCGTGGCCGTGGCAATCACCCGATCGCGCGCCGTGTGGTAGGCCCAGGCCCGGCAGAATGCCACCGACCGGGTGATGTGGTAGCATTCGGCTTCACCCACCACCGTCTCGCCACGCTCGGCCGGTCGCATATAGTCGATCCGCAGGTCGAGCGTCGCCATCGCCTTGATCTCGGTCAGCCGCGTGGCCACCGCAACGCCGCAGAGATTGTCGAGCAGCGAGGTGATCACGCCGCCCGCGATCACGCCAGTGTCCGGGTCGCCGATCAGGTCCTCCCGCCAGGGTGCGGTGGCAAAGGCCCGGCCGTGTTCGACGCCGGTGATCTCGAACCCCAGAAAGCTGGCCCAGGGCACCCCCGACATCATCGAGGCGGCATAGGTCCGGATCGTGTCGAGGGAGATCGGCTCGGAACGGTCGTTCATGCTGCGGTGCCCTTTGCAAATTGACGCGCACGTCATGTCCGATACCATTCGGCTAGAAACCTGGGAACCGTGAAACCAGGACACGCACGACCCGGACAGGCGGGTCCAGATCGGGAGGACGGGAATGGCATTCGACGGTGGCGGCAAGCCGAAGACCTGCATCATCGGTGCGGGCTGCTCGGGATTCACCATGGCAAAGCGCCTGAAGGATCACGGCTTGCCCTATGACTGCTTCGAGATGTCCGACAACATCGGCGGGAACTGGTACTTTCGGAACCCAAACGGCCTTTCGTCCTGTTATGAGAGCCTGCACATCGATACCTCGAAATGGCGCCTGGCCTTCGAGGACTTTCCCGTCCCGCAGGACTGGCCGGATTTTCCGCATCACCGCCAGCTTTTCCAGTACTTCAACGATTACGTGGACAATTTCGGCCTGCGAGAAACGATCACCTTCAACACGCGGGTGGAGCATGCCACGCGCCTGGAGGACGGCCGCTGGCAGGTTCGCCTGTCAGACGGCACGACGCGTTCCTATGAGGCTCTGGTCGTCGCCAACGGGCACCATTGGGACCCCCGTCTGCCGGAGTATCCCGGGACCTTCGACGGGTATCAGGTCCATTCCCACCACTATCGTGAGCCGTTCGACCCCTATGATTTCCGTGGCAAGCGCGTCCTCGTGGTCGGCGCTGGCAATTCCGCCATGGATATCGCTTCGGAGCTGAGCCAGCGACCGATCGCGGAGCGGCTGTTCATTTCCATGCGCCGCGGGGTCTGGGTCCTGCCCAAGTACATGAATGGCCAGCCGGCGGACAAGGCGGTATTGCCGGGCTGGATGCCCTCAGGCGTCGGGCGCGCGCTGGCCCGGCGCATGATCAAAAAGCGGATCGGCGACATGCGGAATTATGGTCTGCCCCAACCCGATCATGAGCCGCTGGACGCCCATCCCTCGGTCTCCGGTGAATTCCTGACCCGGGTCGGATGCGGCGACATTGTGCCAAAGGGCGCCATGGAACGGCTCGACGGCGACGGCGTCGTGTTCCGGGACGGCACACGCGAACAGATCGACGCTATTGTCTGGGCAACGGGCTACAAGGTCTCGTTCCCGTTCTTCGACCACCCAGACCTCATGCCGGAGGACAATCGCTTCCCATTGTTCAAGCGCATGATCAAGCCGGGTTACGAGAACCTGTACTTCCTGGGTCTCGCCCAGCCATTGCCGACCCTGGTCAACTTTGCCGAGCAACAGTCGAAGCTGGTGGCGGCACACCTGTCGGGCACGTACACTCTGCCGGATCGGCAGACGATGGAGGCGGTGATCGTGGAGGACGAGAAACGCCATCTCGGGCATTTCTACGACGCCCCGCGCCATACGATGCAGGTCGATTTCAACACTTACGTCAGCGACCTGCTGAAGGAGATCAAGCGTGGTGCAAAGCGGCAAGGCCGCCAGCCGGTCGAAGCCTGATCCCCGGTCGGCACGATGTGCGCTGCGGCCCGTTCTGGCGGGAGCGGTGCTTGTGGTGGCGACAGCGTGCGCATCGCCGGCGGGTGAGGTGCGCCAGGCAGGACAGCCGACGCCCGTTCCGCCGGTGGGGCCGTCCGGCAGCCTCGCCGCCCAGGGACCTTTCCAGCCCGATCTGGTGCTGACGGTCTGCAACATGTCGGTGTCCAATGCGCCCCGCGTGGATGGGCGCCAGGTCGTTGAGGGCTTCAGCCCGCTGATCCGCGTGAACGGCCTGATCCTTGCGGCCGCACCGGTCAATGACGCCTGCGTGAGCTCCGGCTTCGGACCGCGCTTCGGGCGCATGCATGAAGGGCTTGACCTTCAGGCGACGCCGGCGGGTCCCGTCTATTCTGCCGCACCGGGGCGCGTCAGGGAGCTTCGGAGGGCCAGCGGATACGGACTGCAGCTTGTGATCGACCACGGGCGGGGCGTCTTCACCCGCTACGCACATCTCGCGTCCTACGCGCCGGGCTTGCAGGAAGGTGTGTATGTGGGATTCGGCCAGAAGCTGGGCATGATGGGAGACACGGGAAACGCCACCGCTGTCCATCTGCATTACGAGATCCTGCGTGGCCGCTGGGGCGCCAGGGGTTCCTACGGACTGACACCCACGGACCCGCTGGGCTATCCGGCCTATCGGGTCGCCGATGTCTCCAGTCCCGCCACGGGGTCGTGAGCCCTGCCCACCGGGCGGCCCGGGCGCATCGAAAGGTCCGCATGCGGCCGGTTGCGGTCAGGCGCGGCGAGCGCTATCGCGTTCCTCGCATGACAGAGACAGCCCCGACCCAGAACGCGCAGAACGGCAAACGTGAGCGGGCCAAGGCCGCAAACCGGCAGGCGATCCTTGACGCGGCGCGCATCGTCTTTGCGCGGATCGGGTTCGAGGCGACGACCGTGCGCGACATCGTGCGCGAGACCGATCTCGCGGCCGGGACGTTCTATAACTACTTCAAGTCCAAGGAAGACGTCTTCGAGGCCATCGCCCGCGACAGCACCACAAGTTTCCGGGAAGTGCTCAAGGAGGTAAGGGCATCGACCGTGGACCTGGAGTCCTATGTCCGGGCTGCCTATCACGCCTATTTCGATTTCCTCGCCCGTGAGAACGAAAAGGCCATCGGGCAGGGTGCCCCGCACATGGCGCTGATCGGCGTGCGGGTCGATACGCCGGAGATGAAGGCTGTCTTTACCGAGATCCGTGCCGATCTGGACCGCGCCCTGGAGCGGACCGAGGGGCTGGACATCGACACCGAGTATCTGACCGCCGCCGCAGTCGGCATTGCCCGGGAACTGGGAGACTACATGCTGCAGCGTCGGCCTGTGGACGTCCGGGGCGCGGCCCGGTTCGCGTCCGACCTGCTGATGGCTGGTCTGCGTGCGCCAGGAGTGCAAAACTCCAAAGTCTAGGGCATTTTCACGCGCATTGGGCATCAGTTCATGTAAAGAAAACGCTCAAAAACAAGACGCTAGCGCATCTTCAGCGATGTTGATCAACTGGGGGATGCGCCAGGCGCGGGGCAGAGGGGCCCGCGCCGGGGCTGACGGAATGGACCGAACGGGGAGGCTGACCATGTCCTTGCAGGCGAAGATCGCCAAGACGATCCTCAAGCTGCCGCCGAGCTGGCTCGTGCGGATGTCGGGCGGCAAGCCCGTGGAAGTCGGCGGTCGCACGCTGGACCCTCACTTCCAGTTCATTGCCCATGGCGCGCGCAAGCAGCCGCCCATGTCCTCGCTGGACGCGCAGACGGGGCGCGCAGCCTCCGCCGCCGGGTTGGCCATGTTCGCGGCCAAGCCCGAACCGGGTGTCGCCTGGGAGACGTTCGCCCTGGAGGCGCCCGGACGCCAGATCCCGGTACGGCTCTACCGGCCCGACCGCCAGGACCCGTCGGTGCCGCTCATGGTGTACTTCCATTTCGGTGGCGGCGTGATTGGTGATCTCGAGACCTGCCATGCCTTCTGCACGATCCTGTCGCGGATCGTCGGCTGTCCGGTGCTGTCGGTGGATTACCGTCTGGCACCCGAACACAAATGGCCCGCGGGCCTTGAGGATTGCGCCTTCGCTTATGAATGGGCCCTGAAGCACGCCGCCGAACATGGCGCGCCGGCGGGAGAGGCTGCGATCGGCGGTGACAGCATGGGTGGAAACTTCACCGCCATCATCGCCCAGGAGGCCAAGCGCAACGGCCTGCCGCGCCCCGCTTTGCAACTGTTGATCTATCCTGCGACCGACGTGTCCCGCGAGTTTCCGTCCCACATTACCTATGGCGAGACGTATCCGCTGAGCACGGACACCATGAACTGGTTCATGGACCACTATCTGCCCGAGGGTGCCAATCGCGAGGATGTGCGCATCTCGCCGGCACAGGAGATGGATCTGGAAGGCCTGCCGCCCGCCATCGTCGTGACGGCCGGGTTCGACCCTCTGGTCGATGACGGCGCGGCCTATGCCGATCGGCTGAACCAGGCGGGCGTCGACGTCACCTATGTCTGCTATGACAGCCTTGCCCACGGCTTCACAGCTTTCACGGGCGTCTCGCCCGAGGCGGACGCGGCATGCCGGGAGATCGCCAACATGGTGAAGTCGGCCTATGCACGCCACGCCGCGCCGGCCTGACGCGTACTGGACCCGGTTGTCGGTTCGCGGTCGGTGACGCCCGTTGGCGTTCGCCAGCGGCGAACGCGCGGTACGTACCTGGCCTCATACTGTCCGCTTGGCCCTGTCCTTCTGGTTCTGGGCCTCGATCGCCTCGCGCGCGGCGCGCCATTCCGCATCGCCCCACTGGGTCAGCATGGCGAAATTTCCGCCGGACGCGTTGTACATCGCCCCGTCTATGGCGATGGTCTGCCCGTTCACATACTCCGCGCCCGGCGCCAGCAGGAAGGCGGCAAGGTTCACAAGTTCATGCATCTCGCCAACCCGGCCCAGGGGGTTGCCACCGCCCGACTCCATGCGTTGGGCCCCTTCGGCATCCGGCGACAGCCGCTTCGACATGCCCTCCGTGGGGAAGGGGCCCGGCGCGATCGCATTGAAGCGGAGGCCATAGCGGCCCCATTCCACTGCGAGGCTCTGGGTCATCGTATTGATCCCTGCCTTCGACATCGCTGAAGGAACCACGAACGGTCCGCCGTTCCAGACCCATGTCGTCAGGATGGACACCACGCTCCCGCGCTGCTTCGCGTCGATCCAGCGCTTTCCGATGTCGTGGGTCATATAGAACGTGCCGCGGAAGACGATGTTCGCGATGGCATCAAAGCCCCGCACCGACAGGTCCTCGGTCCGCGAGATGAAGTTCCCGGCGGCATTGTTCACGAGACCCGTCAGGGGACCGTGCTCGGACCAGATGCGGTCGTTCATCTCCGTGATCGCGTCGGGCACCCGGATGTCGCAGGCGTGCGGGACGATCTTGCCGCCATGACGCTCGGACAGTTCCCTGGCCGTGTCCTCGCACACGCCGCCGCGCCGACCACAGATGTGAACCTCGGCGCCCAGTTTCAGGAACCCTTCCGCCATCTCCTTGCCGAGACCGGTACCTCCGCCAGTGACGAGAATCCGTTCGTTCGACATCAAGCCGTCGCGGAACATGAGCTTGTCGGTGTCCATCAAGTCCTCCCGTGGTTTTCTCTCCAAGCGTTCAAACTAGCGCATCGGCCGTCCGGGTCAGCCCGGATTCGTGCGATCCGCTCGGTCAAGACCCATCCCGCTGGGGTCTGGAGACGTGCCGAGCGCATCTTCCGGTCATTCAGACCCTCTGAATATGGGCTGGTTTCATGTTTAGGGGCATTTTCCTCACGTGGTGCCCGCTTCGCTTGAAAATGTTCTATAGCATTTTCGAGCGAAGTGGGACCCGGTTCGCGTTAAGAAAATGCTCAAAAACAAGAACATAGCGCATCTTCACTGACTCCGATTGATTTGAAGATGCGCTAGCGGCGGAATGGCAGGGAGAGCAGCCGCCAGAGAACCCAGATTGGCAGTACGACGGCCGCACCCGCCAGGAGCGGCTGCCAGGAATTTGTCACCATCCAAAGCGCGCTCGACCAGGCCGTGCGGGCCAGGGTTGCCAGCGTGGGCAGGAGTCCCGCCTGCGGGTCGGCCGGATCGAACCGGCTGGCCTGCACGAACAGGCCGACCAGCAGGCAGAGGACGACAAGCCGCAGTGCGCCGGCGGGCCTCACCCCGAAAAGCCGGCGCATAAGGGGCCGGAGGCGACGGTCATGCGGATCGGGTCGGCCGGCCTCTTTGGCTGAATCATCGCCCCCCCGCCGGGACAGGTCAGCCTCCCACCTTCTGCACCAGTGTGCGGTGAGGGTAGGGGATGGAGATGCCCGCCGCGTCCAGCGCTTCCTTCACTTGCTTGGTAACATCGAAGCGCACCGGCCAGTAATCTGTGGCATTGACCCAGGAGCGTGTGGTGATCTCGACGGAGCTGTCGCCCAGTTGGGTGACTTTCACAAAGGGCTCCGGATCCTCGAAGATTCGCGGCTCCGATACGAGGACGGCGCGGATCACCTCGATCGCCTGGTCCATGTTGGCGTCATAGTCGATCCCGAACACCAGATCGACGCGGCGCGTGTCATAGGCGGAATAGTTCTTGATGACGCCGTCGATGGCCTGACTGTTGGGCACCATGATCTTCACATTGTCGACGGTGACCAGGACGGTCTGAAACAGGTTGATGTCCTTGATCGAGCCGGCCTGGCCGGCGGTTTCGACCCAGTCCCCGAGCTGGTAGGGGCGAAACAGCATGATCATGACGCCTGACGCGATGTTGCCAAGCGCCCCCTGCATCGACAGGCCGATGGCCAGGGTCAGGGCACCGAGCACGGCCACGAAGCTGGTGGCCTG
Source organism: uncultured Hyphomonadaceae bacterium (assembly GCA_964492485.1). Classification (GTDB taxonomy): domain Bacteria; phylum Pseudomonadota; class Alphaproteobacteria; order Caulobacterales; family Hyphomonadaceae; genus UBA5336. Next base: position 37,872 of record CAZBKM010000013.1, read on the forward strand.
GACCCCGAAGACCTGCAGGGCCGCGATCAGGACGGCGGCCGTGACCGCCCATCGCACGATCGAGGCGAAGAAATTGCCCAGCGTGTCGTCGATGCTCGCGCGCCGTGTGGCCTGGCTGCGCACCAGGTTGGCCAACCAGCTCGAAAGGCGCAGCCCGACAATGATCACGACCAGCGCGCCCAGAACCTTCAGGGCTCCGCTGACGATCCACGGACCGTAGGTGGCCCACAGTTCCTCGGGTGACGGTGTCGGCATCGGTCGTTCTCCTCTCTCTCGTGGCGCTCAAGGACCGGTCGTCGCGCGCTTGTGCCGGCTGCGGGCGCGAACCGGCGCCGGTGCCGATGGGGCGCGTTGCGCCAGGACAGCCCATGCGCCCACCGCTGCGGTTGCCACTGCGGGAACGTGCAGATCCGTTGCCATCCAGAGATTGGCCACCATGCCCAGGACTCCCCAGCCGACAGCGAGCTTATACCAAACGCTCGTGGTCACAAGGCGACGGCTGATACGCACCAGGATCGCGAGCGCGACCAGGCTCATCGAAAGGAATGGCCAGACCGCGTCGGAGGGGCCCAGCGCCAGCGCCGGCCGCACCAGGCCTGGCAGCGACACGGCGACCGCAACGCAGAGCCAGCCCGACATCAATCCCGTCAGCAGGTCCGCCAACGCCTTGCCTGGCGACCCGCCGAGCCCCCGCATCGCTTCGTATCGGGCCGCAGCGAGAAGACTGGCGGCGGTCATCGCGACGAGGACAGGAAACGCAGACAGTGCGCCAGCGCCCTGTTGCCGTAACAGCATCCAGACCGCTCCGGCCAAACCGGCGATCACCAAAGGTCCAGCGAGACGGCGGGTGAGATGTGTGGACACGAACATGGCCAGCACCGAGAACCCTGCATAGAGGGCGAAGATTGGCGCCCAGATGGCGAAAGCCCAGCCGGCGGGTGCCTCGGGAGGGCGGTCGTGTCCGATCGGCGCCCCGGCGCCGATCCGATCGCCAAGGCCGAACGCAGGGAGCAGGGGAACCAGACAGAGCGCGGTGGCTGCGATTGGAAGGGCAAGACGGGCCCGCGACGCCAGGAGGTCAGACATGGCCGGGGCCTTCCCTTGCCGCAAAAAAACAGTACTATGCTGACAGAGTTAGGTGTGATGACCAGATGGGAAACGCCTCGACCGCCCGGCACGAAAGTGCCGGGCGGCGGCGATTCAAGGTCCCATCCTTCAAGGAGCCCCGGAAGGGTACACGACATGGCCGATATCCTGATGCCGAAGGCAACCGCCGTCTGGCTGATCGACAATACCACGCTGACCTTCGACCAGATCGCAGCCTTTTGTGAGCTGCACCATCTCGAGGTGAAGGGCATCGCCGACGGCGATGTGGCGGAGAACATGCGCGGCATCGATCCCATCGCCGGAGGTGTGCTGACGCGTGAGGAGATCCGTCGCTGCGAGGCCGACCCCGAAGCCCGCCTGCGCCTCGCCGAGACCAGCATCGATCACATTCCCCAGCCGAAGCGGAAGGGTGCGCGCTACACGCCGGTGGTCCGCAGGGCCGACAAGCCCAATGCCATTGCCTGGTTCATCCGCTATCATCCGGAAGTGTCGGACGCGCAGATCGGCAAGTTGATCGGCACCACGAAATCCACCATCAACGCCGTGCGCAACCGGACTCACTGGAACAGTCAGAACATCCGCGCGGTGGACCCGGTCAGCCTGGGTCTCTGCTCCCAGATCGAGCTGGACGAGGTCATCTCGAAGGCGGCAGAGAAGCGCCGCAAGATCGAGGCGGATCGGCAGGCGTCCGGCGAGGGGCCGGGCCTGAAGCCCACGCGCGACGCCCACCAGGAAGATCCGGAGGACACGCGCGACGACGCCGAGGACGAGGATGACCGCCGGGAACTGTCCGCCGACGACGTGTTCCGTGATTTCACCGGCTGACGTCTCGAGACGAGCGGCGATCCGTCCGTCATGGCGGGCAGAGCGCCGCTTGACCCCACCCCAACCCCGCCTCACCTATGGGCGGACCCTGAGTTTGCCGGAGGAAGCATGACCCGCCTCGACGATGAGCAGAACGACAAGACCGAACAGGACACCGCCGGCTTTCTCGAGAAGGCCCTGTTCAAGGCGCGCACCATCCTCCTGACCGGGGGAATCGACGATCGCCAGGCACGCCGCGTGTGCGAGCGTCTTCTGGCCCTCTCGGGCGAGAGCAGCGACCCGATCCTCATCGTCATCTCCTCGCCGGGCGGGCACGTGGAATCAGGCGACATGATCCATGACATGATCAGGTTCGTGGACGCACCTGTGAAGGTTCTGGGCACGGGCTGGGTCGCCAGTGCCGGCGCGCTGATCTATGCCGCCGCGAAGCGTGAGAACCGCTATTCATTGCGCAACACCCGCTATCTGCTGCACGAACCGCGTGGCGGCATTGGCGGGCAGGCCACGGATGTGGAGATCCAGGCGCGCGAGATCATCAAGATGCGCGAACGTCTGAACCGGATTTTTGCCGAGGCGACCGGCCAGCCTCTGGAGAAGATCAAGGAAGATACCGACCGCGACTTCTGGATGAGCGCCGAAGAGGCCGTGAACTACGGCCTGGTGGGCAAGATCGTCCAGACGCGCGCGGAGATTGCCTGAGGTGCCACGCTCCGTTTGCGGATCATAAACGTTTCGGGTCGACTGTCGGATGGTTAATGCACCGACGGACAGCCCGGAATGCCCCTGACGATCCGCGATATCCTGATGAAGGTGGCGCCGCTTGCGCCGGATGCGAGCCTCAAGGCTGCCCGGACGCGTCTGGCGGACGCGCCGGACCTTCCTGCGCTACCTGTGGTCTTTGACCGGACGGTGCTGGGTCTGCTTCCACGCGGTGCCGTCGATGCGGCCTGCCTGCGCGCCGATCCCGATCAGCGCACCCGCGTGGCGACGCTGATGTGCACCGAGCCGGCCCTCGCCCAGACCGGCGCCACGGCCACGCGGGAAGTACAGCGCCTGGCCCAGCTTGGCGGGCCGGCGCTGTCGCATGGTCTCGTGGCCGTCCACAAGGGGGCCTATGCCGGTTACGTTCCGCCGCGAGTCCTGATCCGTGTCATCGCCTGGGCCCATGCCCTGCGCGCCCGTGAGCTGGAGGCGGTGCGTCGGCGCGTCGATGCCGATGAGGCTGCCGCCCGCAGCCGAGAGGCCGAACGCCTGCGCTTCCTTGCGCTTCTCAGCCGGGAACTCCGCCAGCCGCTCCAGGCGATCATGGGAGGCGCCGATCTTCTGCAGACGGCCGGTCTCGGCCAGGAGGACCGCGCCCTCGCCCGCCAGATCGGAGAGGCCTCGACGACGCTGGACCGGCTGCTGACAGACCTTTCGGATCTTTCCGGCCTCGGGCTGGGTGAGGTGACGGTGTCGCCCGACGCCGTGGATCTGAAGCGTTTCTGCAGCGACCTCCGGGCCGTCTGGAAAAGCCGCGGTGAAGTCCTTTCGCGGACATTGCGGGTGGAAACCGGTGACCTCGCGGCCGAACGGGTGGAGGTGGATCCGGCCCGGTTGCGCCAGCTTCTGTCCAAGCTGATCTCGAACGCCTTCCGTCATGCCGCTGAAGGTCCGGTCACCGTGACCCTGTCGACCCGCGCGCAGGGCGAGGGTGCGCTCAATCTGTTGGAGGCGGATGTGCGTGACCGGGGCCCGGGCCTGCCGGAGGCCATGCGATCCCTGCTGGCCACACCCTGGCAAGCCGACGCCCTGGTCCCCGAAGAGGCCTCCGGAGACGGGATGGGGCTTCACGTGGCCCGGGTGCTGGCTGCCAGGCTGGGCGGGCAATTGCGCGCCGCTGACAATCCCGGCGGTGGGACCGTGATCCGGTTTCGGATGCCCGTGCGCGCTGCAGGGCCCCGGCTTGCCATGGCGCGCCGGTCCGGGCCGCAGCATCGCACCTTCGAACTTGGTCGTGTCCTGCTCGTCGATCACCATCCGCCGAGCAGCCTGATCCTGACACGTGCACTGCTGGACGCAGGCTGGCAGGTGGACACGGCCGCCCTGCTCAGCGAGGCGCGCGCCCGTGTGGGCCAGGCGCCCTACCAGGCGGTGCTGACCGACCTTCACCTCCCCGACGGGCCGGGCCGCGATCTCGCGGAGCACCTTCGCGAGGCCAGCGGGCCAAGCAGGGACTGCGCGCTGATGGCGGTGACGGCGGATCGCGACACGACCTTGCGCCGCGATGCCCTGTCGTCGGGCTATGACACCGTGCTCTGGAAGCCGGTGCGCCCCGCGGAACTGGTCACTGAACTGGCCGATCTCATCGTCCGCCGCAAGGACCCCGCAATCGCCCTGGACGTGGCGGGATAGCCCAGGCCGGATCGGCCTGGCGCATCTTCAAGTCAACCGGAGTCAGTGAAGATGCGCCGGAGGCTTTTTTCCGGGCATTTTCCGAACGCGCACCGGTGCCCGGTTCGCTCGAAGCCGCGCGAAAGCGCCGGCGTTTCATTTCAGTCCAGGCCGGCGCTTTACGTCCTTGAATGGGCGCACGTATCCGTTCGTAATCGGGTCCGATTGCTGCGAACGTGTTCTAACCGCGCTTTGCCGCAGCCAGTCGGCTGGCGCGTCGCTCGAGCCGCGCGCGCAGGCGCGCATGGCGCTGGGGCGTGAGCGGATAGCTCCAGATCAGCGGCGCGGCGAGGCCGTAGAGGACGATCGGACCCAGGCAATAGACCAGGCGGAGCGCAAGGACGCCTTGATCCGCCGACGCCTGCGTGCCGCCCATGGCTTCGTAGCCAAGCAAGCCGACGATGTTCAGGGCGAGGCCGGTGAAGATCGCCGCGGCAAGCTTCTCCGACAGACCGATCACGGCGAAGTATGCGCCGGCCCGTCGCCCGCCCGACCTGGCGCTGTCGACGTCCACCACGTCCGCCAGCATGGCCAGGGGCAGGAATTGAAGGCCTCCGAATGCGAATCCCTTCAGCAGGAAGAGGCAGAAGAACGCGAAATAGTCGCCATGGCCCAGGAACAGATTGGCGGCACTCACGAAGCTCACAAAGCCAAGCGTGCCGAGAAAGGCGCGGTGCTTGCCGACTGTGCGCCCAAGCCAGAGCCAGAACGGGATCGCGGCGATACCGGCAACGAAATAGAGGAAATAGGCCGCCCCGATGGTCGGAATGCCGATGATGTCACGGATGAAGAACAGGGACACGGCGTTGCGCAGGCTCTCACCGGCGATCACGAAGAAGGCGATGAGGAGAACCCGGCGCATCGGGCCGTTGCGCCACATGTGACGGAAGCCCTCCAGGATCGGTACGCGTTCGCGTGCAGCCGGCGGGGGTTCCTTCACCGTCGTGACCACCAGAAGCGTCAGGATCGGCACCAGGACGATGATCGTTATGGCCAGCCAGTAGAGCACCGGTCCGGTGAGCGCAGAGCGGTCGCTCGGCACCCGGTTCATGATGTCGCCTGAGAAGGCTCCGATCATGTCGCGCCACATGGTCGCGAAGACCTGTCCCACCGCTCCGCCATCCGCCAGGATCTCCACCACCATGGGCACGGCTGCAGCCAGAAGCAGGCCGCCGAGGACGAAGAACTCCCGTACCGCCGTCACCTGGCTGCGCATGTGATAATCGGCCGAGAGCTCCGCCCCCCAGGCGCGGAACGGTATCTGGATCATGGTTGCCGAGGCGAAGAATGCCGTCAGCCAGAACAACAGGTACAGCATCCCCGCACCGTCGGGGGGCACGAACAGGAACCAGGAGGAGATCATGAGGCAGGGCGCACCGAGCAGCATGTAGGGCTTGCGGCGGCCAAGCCGCGTCCGCCCCCGGTCCGAGATTTCTCCCATAAGCGGATCGGTGAACACGTCGGTGAAGCGCGCAAGCATCAAGAGGGTGCCCACCAGCGCGAGGCTGCCAAGGCTTGCGCCGTAGTGAGGCGGCAGCCAGATCGCCAGCGGATAGCCATAGATCGCAAGCGGGATCGCAAGCGAACCATGAATGTAGATTGCGCGGCGGCTGAGGCCGTCATGCGCCGAAGCCGGTGCCGCCAGTGCCGCCCCTCGGGCATTCGGGTCTACGATCGCCACCGGCTCCTCCACCGCTCGCGCACCGTGCTCCAGATGATCGGCCGGCGCATCTCTTTCCCGCCATCCGACAAGCCCTGCGTGGGTCTGTCAATTTTAATCGCATGGATAGGGCTTGCGCACCCGCGGCCAGGCGGGGACCGCGCGAAAGGGGGCGAGATGGGGTTGGATGTCAGGCTGGCGAACGCCGGTGAGCGTATGGTGGTTCGGGGGAGACTTGAACTCCCGACCTCACGATTATGAGTCGTGCGCTCTAACCAGCTGAGCTACCGAACCTTAGCCAAAAACCCAATTTTTTCAACGCTTTAACGAATTCGCTTATTATTGTTATTCGATAATTGTAAGTCACATTAAAATCTGTGCCCACACACAGCCCACAACGTGCCCCAGCGAGTACCAAAACGAGCTTCCGCGACACCCCTCAATAGTCAATCGTTGATGACGCGGAAGCGGCGTCTATAAACGCAACGACATCACTGTGTCTATAGCGTGAAGACCCCCACCCTATGCGGACTTGCTCACGGCTGAGTTGCGTTCTCGGCTGTAAGGCGAGAGTACAGATCTCCACACCGCAGTGATCCAAGAATGCCCGATTCGAGATAGCTTTCCGCACGTTGTCATTATCTCTGTCTAGACAACTTTGCACGGGCACCAATCCGCGACGGGTCCGGAGGTCATTAGCAGGCGCTGCGGCATCACCGGAGAAGGTCGGGACAGAGATCCAGCTTCAACGGCTAGAACCGATGATAGTACCCGGCATAGAATGTGTTGGCATTTATAGAGATGTCTTCGACGTCAAAATCATAATACGTGTATTCGGCTCGGATTCCGTTGCGACCCGAGATTAGGAAGTTCGAGCCAACGCCGAAGGCAACAGCTTCACGATTAACCTCTCCTTCGAACAAGAAGTCAGCTGTTTCTACATCTTCGCTGAATCGTGTGCTCACAATCCCACCGCGACCATACAGTTCGACTGTTCGGGAAAGCGGCGCCTTTATTTTTGCGAATGCGCCAACGGAGTAGTCCAGATCAAGGTTGTAGCCATCCACATTGTTACTGTTTCCAACCCCGAGGACACCTTCAGCTTCAACACCAAAGTTCCGGTTGAAATCGTAGCCCACATGCCCCGCTACGTTCGAAAAGTCGGCTTCAATAGTGGAGAGCTCTGCCTGGGCATATTGATAGCCCACGTCAGCATACCACGCGCTTTCCTGAGCGTGTGAAAACTCCGCCAGACTGATGAGCAACAACGCAGTTGAAGTGGTTTTGAGCAGCAAGGTAGCCTCCGTCATTGATGTAATACGGAGTAGCGATACCGGTTAAAAAATGCCTTAATACTGTCGCTTATTCACCCTGAAGTGGTTCGCATATCATTCATCAGTACACCAAGCGGGCGTTAGACAGCGCTACCCAGATCGTCCAGCCGCTCATGATCCTGTAAATGATAACTGCGGTCGGAGACTATCGCTCAAAGACCTGAGGGGGTGTGCACGTGCCCACCATCGACCTGGAGAGGGCGAACACACCATGCTTAGCTGCCGTGAATGTAATCAACGGCGCTTCCGTCGCAAGTTTCGTGATCGTGACCACTTCTACCTCAGTGATACCTTCAGAGACGCCATATGTGGTCATGTGGGAGAATGAAAGATCATTCGGGTCGATCGACAGGAGTACCGTCTGACCACCGCGATCGGTCGAGTTTGACCATATTCCGGTCGCGTCCTTGAAGCGATATGTCACTTCGCCTGTTGAAAAATTCACTTCGTGAAAGGTGCCGCCAGTAAGCGATTCATCTTCCCATTCGAAATTCGGGGAATCATCGAGCGCATCAGAAACGTACGCAGATTTACCCACCAGCGCTCCGCACTCTATTTGAAGAATCGTATCACCCGACGACTGAGCAGATGCATCATTACCAACGCCCATCAAGACACAAGCTGCGCCGAAGAGCCATGGGGGCAGATAGATAGATAGTTGCACGTTAGTAAAACTCACATCGCCATGCCGCTGTCTGTCACGGGCGCAGGCACTAAATCAATGGTTTTTCATAGTGGTCGATAGGCTTCAGAACGGTGCATAAGGACACACACTTGAAATTTTAGCACGCCGAGCCCGAAACCAGCTACCGACGGCGCGCGTCAAAAAAATCTTAGGCAGCGTGCGATAAAGGCTGCTGTCTCCTAGATCGAGATAAGGATGGACTTTTAGCATCTATTCATGATACCGACATGTGTTTTTTTTCTGCGAGAAAGTCGATGCCTGACGCTAATGGCAAGCTTACGGATGATGAAAAGGAAAAAATAAAACAGTTTTTGACCGAAAGAAATGCACTTAAACCTTGCGAGGCTTGCGGTGAGCCCCGGTGGACTCTTGGGGACCACATTATCAGCGCGAATATCCATACGGGTGGTGGTCTTACAGTCGGTGGTCCGCTTTATCCACAAGTGCAGCTTATTTGCGAAAACTGTTTTAATACTAGGCTGCACATGGCAGTTCCAATAGGGGTTGCCGGGAAAGGGAAGGCGGATGGCTGAGGCTAATGAGCCAGTCCAGCCTGAAGGTGCGCTCGATAGCCCACATCTCAATTTGCGCCCGGCTGAAATGACAGTGGTAGTACAGGAAGAAGATCGACGTTATCTTGTCACTGATGAAGGTTTGGATGAGCTTTCTAGCAAGGGAAAAGATAAATCCTTTGAGTGGAGTCTCTTTCTGGGCGGCTGTGCAATTGGTTTATTTCAGAACTTTTTTTCGCTGTTAGGATCGATTTCCGAAAGCCAATTGCCAGTTTGGGACGTGGTAGCATCGCTGATCTTTGCAGCGATGGCTGCTGGTGCCGTGGCAAAATACACTCAGCATAAAACTAACGAAATGTCCATTGATCGCAAGGTCGAAAAGATAAAAAATGGAAAAGAGGTTGTAACTAAATAATAAAAATCCACCAGTGGTTCATAGTGTTTAACTGTCTATTAATCGAGGCGCGTTATTATATCTAAGTATGCTTCACATCGTGGCGCTCGTGCGGCTCCGACTGCCGAGGAAGATGACATTGTCGGCGCGCATGAAAAATACTTTGGTGCTGATAAGGGTGGAGGTTCTCGATTGCTAGCCGACCTACGTGTAGGAGTAAAAGCGTCCACGTTGGATCGCGATATTTTTATCGAAGTGTATGGTGTACGTACGAATGCTATAGCGCCTGAATAGCCTCGTCGGCGCTCGGATGGGCGAATAGGGATCCTTCGGCATCAAACGGTTTCTCGAAATCGCATTGGCAGCTATCGCGATCGCAGCGCTAGCTCGGCAAGCTTACTTCGAACGGGATTTGGTCCTCCCCTTCGAATTGCTGATTGATTCATATATGCGCATCATCAGCTTTCTGTTTGATCCCATCGAAGCGTTCATCAACGAACGTTTTTCGTTCCGCGTTCCCGAAGCGGTCCGGCATACTATCGTGATAACCGGCGCAACCTATGTCGCGGTGCAGCGACACTACAACAACGCAGACAAAGATTTCGGTTTGGTGCGCCAGCTGGCACAACCTCTCATCTGGCTGTTCCCTACACTCATCGCATCAGCCTTGGTTATGTTTGGTGCGTTAACCGTGACCCACTGGTTGGATCGATCCACGCTGGAATTCTTGGTTCCGGCTATTCTAATCCTTAACCTTGCGCTGGTTGCCGTCATGAACGAATTGGATGTTGTTCCACCGTCTGCCTCGCGGCTTCGAAATCTAGCAATCGCGTCTCAGTCGATCCTTGCGGTCGCTCTGTTCTTCGCCATCGAAGCCGGACTGCATCTCGTCGGTTTATAAATCAATCCGCCAGACAGGACGATCAGAGATCCGGTTTTCCACATAAAGGTGGTCTCGCCGATCTTTGCGACCCGGCGCCTGCCAAACAGTCAGATTCGTGCGCTTTTTCTGACTTAAGTAAGTCGATAGACCCCGCGGTGCGAGACGTCGAAATGCGAGTGCTCAACGAGGTCAGCTGACATAAAGGACGGGTTGGTGTTTATGCCCCGTGCGAACCAACGCTTTGTAAGGAACAGATGAGAATTGCGCTCCGATTTCGCGAGCCGTGTGACCTGCCTGAACCGGTGCTAGCCTAACTCAGCCCCGAATGATCCGCTGGCGTTCTCAACCGGAGCTCTCGTGTCAGGCGCGGGAGCCTATTGTGCGGGAGCTGGACCATCAAATTAGGCGAATGTAGGACCACGTAACCCAGAAAATTGCGCCTCGAACTGGTCGCGCTGCAAGGTCTTATCCGGCCCAAGCGAGCCATTTCAAACGCGAATTGTCATCTGCTCCTTACAATTTTCTAAAGTCTATTTGTGCCCAACTCGGTTCCGTGCCCAAACTAATTCCAGCACAGTTCTCACCACAGATACTAAGTCATGATAAACTGTCTATATGGCAGCCAGACAACAAAAAACCCCGTGAAAACCGGGCTTTAGTGGAAAACCCCGTGTGACGGGGTAAAACGCGGAATTGTCATGGATCGCTGACAAAGATTTATGAGTCGTGCGCTCTAACCAGCTGAGCTACCGAACCGGTGCCGGCCGCGCCGGGGCGCGGGGCGGAAGCGAAGGCGGTGCATACACGTCCCGGTCCCGCCCGGCAAGCATTCGATCCCGTCAATGGTCCGCCCCTTGTGACCCTCGCGGTGGGCGACGGGTCGACCGCGCGCTATATTGCCGCATGGCGCACGGATCTTGGGGGTCGTCATGGGATGCACGGGGACGCGGTGGAGGATGGGAGCAGCCGGTATGGCGATAGTCTGGCTGCTCGCCGGTATTGCCCAAGCTGGTCCTTCGGCCGATCCGGCGGCCGATCCGGCGGTGCGCTCGGCAACGACGGGTACGACCCTGGCCGCCTTCGACGAGGGACGGTTCGAGACCGCCGCGCGGCTCAGCCGCGCAGGCGACACCGCCGATGCCAAGGCGCTGGCGGCGCGGGCCCTGCTGGCGGAAGGGATGTGCGGCGAGGGACAGCCGCCGGCCACCCTGCTTGACGAGGCCGAGCGCCTGGCACGCGCAGCCCTGGCGCGCGACCCTGACCATCTGGAGGGCCAGCTCCAGCTGGCCATCGCGCTGTCTTTGAAGGCCCGGCCCCTGTCGACCCGCGAGGCCATGCGCACCGGCTATGGAGGCGAGGCGCGCGATCTGGCCCAGGCCGTGCTGCGTCAGGCGCCGGAGAATGGCTATGCCCATGGCTTCCTGTCGGTCTGGCATCTGGAGGTGATGCGCCGGGGTGGGTCGCTGGGTGCTGCGGTCATGGGTGCGAGCGTGGCCGATGCGGTCGCGCATTACCGCAAGGCCGACGCGGCGCTGCCGCGCGATCCCTCCGTACATTGGCAGTTTGCCCGCGCGCTGACAGCGCATGACGTTCGGCGCTACCGCGGCTGGATCGATTATGCGCTGTCGAAAGCCATCGCTCTGCCGGCCGAAACGGCTGTTGCGGAAACCATGGCGGCGCGTGCCCGACGCCTGAAGCAGATGCTGGAACAGGGCGACCTCGACGCGGCCGAGCACCTTGCCAACGACCTGCTGTAATGATGACCGGGTGAGCCTGTCGGCCGACATCGCGACAAGGCGCCAGCCTCTCATTTCAGCCCGGACCCTCGCGTCAGACCCCTGTTCGTTCGCAGGGCGCCATTCGCAAGTGCATCTTCAAGTCAACCGGAGCCGGTGAAGGTGCGCCATGTTCCGGTTTGCGCAGTCTCTTGACGCGAACCGTTGCCCACGTCGCCCGATCGCGCTCAGAGCTTCGCGGCGATGGCGTCGGCGATGTCCTTCAGGTCCGCCGTGTCGGCCTGGCCAGCCTGGCCATGGCCCTTCAGCGCCTCGCCCTCATAGCGGGGGATGATGTGGAAGTGCAAATGGAACACGGTCTGGCCGGCCGGGGCGCCGTTGAACTGCATCACCACCAGGCCGTCGGGCTTTAGCGCGGCTTCAACGGCGCGGGCGATCGTCTGGACCCTCTGCATGTATGGTCCCAGCGCCTCGGCCGGCATGTCCAGCAGGTTTCGCGCCTCGACGCCCTTGGGGATGACCAGCGTGTGGCCCCGGGCCTGGGGAAACAGGTCCATAAAGGCCATCGCCACATCGTCGTCGTGAACCTTCACGGCGGGCATCTCGCCGCGCAGGATCCTGGCGAAAATGTTGTCAGGGTCGTAGCTGCCGTGCAGGGCCATGGTTGTGGGCTCCCTCAGTGTCATGCGCGTCGGTTCGGCCCGGCTCAGCGTGAGTCCGGGTCGTCTTGCGAGCCCGTCTTAAAGGGCGTGCGCGTCTGCAGATAGTCTATTTCCGCGTCCACGGCGCGGCGTTCGCGGGCAAGGAAATCCTGCACCGCCGCGCGGAAGCCCGGATGATGGATCCAGTGCGCCGAATGGGTGGTGACCGGCCGGTAGCCGCGCGCCAGCTTGTGTCCGCCCTGGGCGCCGGCCTCCACGCGCTTCAGCCCGTGGGCGAGTGCGAAGTCGATCGCCTGATAATAGCAGACCTCGAAGTGCAGAAGGGGCTTGTGAACGGTGCAGCCCCAATAGCGACCATAGAGCGTGTCTGACCCGATCAGGTTCAGCGCGCCGGCGATGGGAACGCCCTCCTCATGGGCCATGACGAGGAGGATCCGGTCGGCCATCCGCTCCCCCAAGAGGGCGAAGGTCTCCCGGTTGAGATAGGGCGCGCCCCATTTTCGCGCGCCCGTGTCCAGGTAGAAGGCGTAGAAGGCGTCCCACGCGGCGTCGGTGATGTCCGGCCCTGTCAGATGCCGGATCTCGAGGCCGGCCTGGGCACGCGCGCGTTCCTTGCGCAGGGTCTTGCGCTTCTGTGACGACAGGGCGGCGAGGAAATCCTCGAAATCGCCGTAGCCGTCATTGACGAAGTGGAATTGCTGGTCGGTGCGGCGCATCAGGCCGGCCGACTCCAGTCGCGCCGCCTCGTCCTCGCTGACGAAGGTCATGTGCAGGGACGACAGGTCGTTGTCTTCCGCAATCTGGATGGCGCCCGACAGCAAGGCCTGGCCCAGCGCGGCGGCATCCGGGCCCGGCGGCACAAGCCGCCGCCTGCCGGTGACCGGGGTGAACGGAACGGCCGACAGGAGCTTGGGGTAATACCGTCCGCCCGCCCGCTCGAAGGCGTCGGCCCAGCCATGGTCGAAGACGAATTCGCCATAGGAATGGCTCTTGGCATAGAGCGGCATCGCCGCACGCAACCGGTCCTCGCGGTCGCGGATCAGCAGGTGGTGCGGTGCCCATCCGGTCTCTGGCGACACGGCGCCGGACCGTTCCAGCGCCTCCAGGAAATCCCAGCTCAGGAACGGGTCGTATCGCTCGCCAGGCGGATTGGCGACGGCGTCCCAGTCTGACCGGTCCACGTCGGCCAGGTTTTGGCAGAGCGTCAGGCGGAAGGCGGTATCGTCCATACCTGCGACCTAGCGCGCCGGCGACGGGCCGGCGAGGCCCGGATCCACATGTTCGAAGATCAGGGAGGTCACATATGGCCGGCTGGCGGCGAGCGCGTCCTGGCTCGCCACCGTCCAGGCGAGGGTCGGCCGGCCGGCGAGAAGCCGGGCGCCCGCCTCGGCGTCGCGCCAGGGCAGGGCGATAAAGGCCCCGTCAGCCGCGCCCAGCCGCGCCTCCAGGGGGGCTGCACCCACGAGCCCGGCCGGCGCCACGAGCTGGCCGACGCCCAGTTCGGGCAGAAGCGCGTCGAGCGCGGCGCGGACTTCGGCATTGAAGCTCATGGCCATGGCGGGTCCGTCATGGCGTGCCAGGTCGCGGGCAGCGGCGCGGGCGATGGCGTGGGGATCGACCGCATCGGCCTTGATCTCCACCAGGACCGGGCATCTCGCCAGAACCGCCAGGGCGTCGGCCAAGCTCGGGATGCGGGCATGGCTGCCCGCGACGGCGAGGTCGGTCAACTCGGCGAGGGAGCGGGACTGAACCAGACCGGATGCGTCCGTCAGCCGGTCCAGGACCGGATCATGGATCACCACCGCCTCGCCATCGGCCGTGAGTTGAACGTCCAGCTCGACGCCATGTCCCGCCGCAATGGCGGCTTCGAAGGCCGGCAGCGTGTTCTCCGGAGGCCCATCGGGCGACCAGAGCCCCCGATGGGCAAAGTGCTGCGCGGCGAGGTCGAAGCGCGCGGCCACGGGTCTAGCCGGCATCCACCTCGAACACGCCATCGACTTCCACGGCGACACCCATGGGCAGGACAGGGCAGGCCACCGCGCTGCGCGCATGGCGCCCGGCCTCGCCGAAAACGTCCACCATCAGGTCGGAACACCCATTGATGACCTGGGGAATCTCGGTGAAGTCCGGCGTGGCATTCACGAACCCGCCCAGCTTCACCACGCGACGCACCCGGCTGAGATCCCCCAGCGCGGCCTTGCACTGGGCAATCAGGTTCACCGCGCAGGCCCGCGCGGCACGCTGACCGGCGGCGAGGTCCATGTCTTCGCCCAATCGGCCAAGAATGGGCTTTCCGTCAGCGAGGCTGACCTGTCCTGAAACGTAGAGATACGCCCCGGTGCGCACGAAGGGAACATAGTTGGCCACGGCCGCCATCGGCTCTGGAAGAGCAAGTCCCAGCGCCTCCAGGCGGGCTTCCGGCGTGCTCATGGCGGATCCTCCGGTGCGGTTAGGCTGTGCACGATTTAGCGCGAACGCCCGGCTCTGTCATCACGCGGCCTGATCGCCCTAACCGAGCGGCCGGTGCGGACGGCGTCGGTGCCGAACCGGGCGCGCGCCTGGTCTCCTGCCCGTTCGGCGGCGGCGCGTTTCTCCATGACCGGTTCGACGAGGTCCCGGTCATTCTGGCGCGCGCTTATCAGGTCCGACAGGCCGACGCCAATCAGGCGGAAGGCCTCGCGGCCACCGGTTTCGCGCGCGAGCAGCGGTCGCGTCGCGCGGAACAGCGCTCCGGCAAGTTGGGTCGGCTGCGACAGGGTTTGGCGACGGGTCAGCGTCCGGAATGCGCGGGTCTTGAGTTTCAGGATCACTGTGGTGCCTTCCACGCCGGCCTCCTTGGCCCGAGCGGCGGTACGTTCGCAGCAGACCCAAAGTCGATCCTCAAGCGCGCCGGGGTCCGCGATGTCCCGGTCAAAGGTGGTCTCGGAGGAGACCGATTTCCGCGCCTGCCCCGGTCGAACGGGCCGCCGGTCGCGCCCGTGGGCGCGGTCATGCAGCAGGGTTGCACGTTCGCCATAACGACCGGCCAGGGTGCGCAGTCCCGCCGCCTGCAGGGCGCCGACGGTGGCGTAGCCGTCGCGGCTCAGCCTCTGGGCCAGCTTCGGTCCGATCCCGTGCAGGTCGCCCACGGGCCGGGGCGCGAGCAGGGCGGGCGCGTCCTCCGGTGCGATCACGGCAAATCCCCGGGGCTTGTCGAGTTCGCTGGCGGTCTTGGCCAGGAACTTGTTCGCAGACAGTCCGATCGAGACGGTGATGCCGATGTCGCGCTCGATCGCTGCGGCCAGCCGCGCCAGACTGACCGCCGGCGGTGCGCCGTGGAGACGGTCGGTCCCGGTCAGGTCGAGATAGGCCTCATCGATGGAGACCGGTTCCACCAGTGGTGTCAGATCGAGCAGGCGGCGACGGATATCGAGCCCAGCCTCGCGATACTTCGCGAAATCGGGGCGGATGACCACGGCGTCGGGGCAGGCCTTCAGTGCCTTGAACATCGGCATGGCGGAACGCACGCCCGACAGCCGGGCCACGTAGCAGCAGGTCGCCACGACGCCGCGGCTGCCTCCGCCGACGATCACGGGTCGGTCGCGGAGCTCCGGCGCGTCCCGCTTTTCGATCGCGGCAAAGAACGCGTCGCAGTCGATATGGGCGACGCCCAACCGGTCCAGCGCGCCGTGGCGGACCACACGCACGCCCCCGCAGGCCGGACAGGCCGCATGGGCGTCCGCGCCCAGGTAGAAGCAATCGCGGCAGAGGCTCTGCATGGATGGCGTGTTCCCGTTATCATGTACAATAGACCTGATACGGAATGGTGCGAAGCCGCGCGCATACCGTAAAAAAAGGTTAAGACTCTCCCGGTTAACAAGGCAGGCCAGGGATCGAATCGTGCAAGTCCCAGGCGCAGGGAAGGCGCATGTCGCAAGTATCGGAAAAGTCGGTTCTCGTTGTAGAAGACAACGAATTGAATATGCGGCTCTTCTGCGACCTGCTGGAGTCGTTCGGTTTCAAGACGTATCAGTGCCGGGACGGTGCGAAGGTTGTCGAAATCGCACGCCAGGAGCGGCCGGATTTGATCATCATGGATATTCAACTTCCGGAAGTGTCTGGATTGGATATCACGCGCTGGTTAAAGGACGATCCGGAATTGCGCGACATCCCGGTTCTCGCGGTGACGGCCTTCGCCATGCGAAACGATGAGCGCCGGGTGCGCGAGGCCGGATGCGAGGCCTATCTCTCGAAGCCGATCCAGATGCTGCCCTTCATCCGAACCGTCGAGTCCCTGATGCCGGAGGATCGCGCGGCATGAGCGCGCGGATCCTGGTCGTCGACGACATCGAGGCCAACCGCCGGCTGCTGCAGGCAAAGCTGGAAGCCCAGTACCATGTGGTGCTGCTGGCCCGATCCGGGCGGGAAGGACTGGCGATCGCGCGCGCCGAGGCACCTGACATCATCCTGCTCGATGTCATGATGCCCGGCCTCGACGGGTTCGAGACCTGCCGGCAGCTCAAGGCCGATCCCGTCACCGCGCATATCCCTGTCGTCATGGTCACCGCCCTCTCGGGTGTGCAGGACCGGGTCCGCGGCCTGGAAGCGGGCGCGGAGGATTTCTTGACCAAGCCGGTTGACGATTTCGCCCTCGCCTCCCGGATCGAGGCGCTGTCGCGCTACAACATGGTTGCGTCGGAACTGCGCCAGCGCCAGGCCAGCGGCGGATCCCAGGATATGGGGGAGGATCGCGACGCATGGGCACTGAACGGTCCTGCGCGCGTGTTCATTCTCGACGAGGGCGTCCGGCAGTCCAACAGCCTTGCGGCGACGCTGCGGCAGGTCGGGCACACCGTGACCACCCTGGCGGAAACGGGCAGTGCCGCCGATCTGGCTCACCGTGGCGTCGACATCATTCTCCTGAACCTCAGCGGGCAGAGCTTCGACGCGCTCAAGATATGTGCGCATTTCCGGATGAATGCAGCCACACGGGCAATTTCCATCATCGCCATGGCAGATACCCATGACCGCCGTCGCGCCGCAAAGGCGCTGAAGCTGGGCGCAAGCGACGTGCTGATCACCCCGGCCGATCCTCAGGAACTCCTTGCCCGTGTTCGCACCCAGGCCCGTCGAGCGCGCTACATCGATCTGATGCGCCGTAAGGTGGACCGCGGGCTCGAACTGTCTGTCATCGACCAGCTCACCGGTCTCTACAACCGGCGCTACATGGGGCAGCAGCTCGCCCAGTGGATGAAGCGCGCGGCCATGGGCGGCAAGCCCGTTTCGGTGGTGGCGCTCGACATCGACCATTTCAAGCAGATCAACGACACCTGGGGGCACCATGCCGGCGACGGGGTGCTTCGCCAGCTCGCCCAGCGCCTGCAGAAGAGCGTTCGGCCCATGGACGTCGTCTGCCGGCCGGGTGGCGAGGAGTTTCTGGTGATCCTGCCAGAAACCCCGGGGGACCTCGCCTGCACGGCTGCCGAGCGGCTGCGCCGTGCCGTCGCGTCACAGCCGTTCGAGGTCGAGGACGTCCCGGTCAGTCTCGACATCACCGTCTCGGCCGGCGTGTCCTGCATACAGGGTGACGGCGACACGGCCGACGATCTCTTGCGGCGGGCTGACGTCGCGCTCTACGCCGCGAAATCCGACGGGCGGAACCGGGTGCGCAGCCAGGCGGCTTGAAGCGCTGGTCTTTGCTCGGGTTGTTTCTGCATTTTTTAGTCAGCTTTGCATTTGCAGCCGCTTATGTTTTTGCCTCCGCACATTGGCGAGCTTTGAGAACCCACCCTGTCCGGTTTGGCGTCGCCTACGGGGCTGCGGCGTATGTGATTATGACGTTCGTGGTTGTTCCGCTTTCCCGCGCGACCTTTGGCGAAACATGGCCGCCGCCTTTGTTAAATCTGGCGGCAAGCGTCTGCATCCACTTGTTTCTGTTCGGTCTGCCCATAGCGCTCGCAGCGAGCCGCATCCGGGCCTAGCCGTAAACCCTTCGCTGATCTTGACTTTCAGGTACAGCTAATATTAGTCTGCACTAAAATGGTGGGAGTCAGGCGGTGGAAATCAAGAATGCCTTGGGCGTCGAGTTTCGGGAGGTCCGAGAGGTCATGCACAATGGCATTCCCGCACGTTCGGTCTTGGGTTCCCGCGTCTATGCAACCGATCAGGAGGACCTATGGGATGCGCTGACGAATATCGAGCGAATTCCCCGCTGGTTTCTTCCGATAGTCGGCGATCTGAGACTCGGAGGACGCTATCAGCTTGAAGGAAACGCTGGCGGGGAAATAACGCGTTGCGACAGACCCAATGTGCTGGATCTAACCTGGGAGTTTCAGGGGCACGTGAGCTGGGTGACAGTCAGGCTGGAAGTCGTTGGAGAGAAAACGCGTCTGACGCTTGAGCACATCATGCCAAAGGACGACGCCGGCGAAGCGCACTGGAAAGAGTATGGCCCCGGCGCAACCGGCGTTGGTTGGGAGCTCGGCTTTCTTGGACTGGGCCTTCATCTCGACAGCAAGGGGGAAACAGTCGATCCCCAAGCGGTCGAAGAATGGTCGGCGTCCGCCGCCGGTAAGGCGTTCATACTCGCGAGCGCCACAGCCTGGGGCGAGGCGCATATCATATCTGGCGAAACGCCTGCAACTGCGCACACGATGGCGGAAAAGACCGCTGCATTCTATACGGGCGGATAATGCACGCTTTCGACGTTCTCGGCGATCCAGTGCGGCGTCGCATTATCGAAATCCTCGGCCAGGAGGAACAGTCTTCCGGCGAGATCGTGGATGTTGTCTGTCAAGAATTCGGCATCACGCAGTCCGCCGTGTCACAACACCTCAGGGTTCTGAGAGAAAGTGGTTTCGCGACGGTCGCCGCAGATGGTGCGCGGCGGGTCTACAGCCTCGATTCTTCCGGTCTTGAAAGCGTCGACGAATGGTTGAGCACATTCCGCCATTTCTGGGCGCCGAAATTCGAAGCGCTGGCAACAGAGATAGAACGGGGAAAACGCAAGCGCAGAAAATCACGCTGAACAGGCGGGCTTCCTCAATCTCATCTGTTTCCGGAACCGGCTTCACGGATCAGGGCGAAACTGGAAAGCAGGACATATCGGCAGCCAGGTCGACCGGGCCGCTATATTCTTTTCGAATATCGGAGGTAATGGAATCCAGGTCGGCGAGCGACCAGACCTCTGCTTCTGACGTTCCCGCAGGTGCTTCCATGAGATGACTTAATACGACTCGCTTTGCGTTCGTATTGGTGGAGAGACGGCCAAGGTCACGCGGCAGGGCGACAACATTCGCAAGCGGGGTACCTTCCGCCGATCGATTGACGATCGCATGAAGGACAAGAAGATCAGCGCCGCTTGCAAAGGATACGAAACCCGGATCCTTCGCGGTCTGATCGCCCGCGAAGACGATGCTGGCTTCCGGCGTATCGATCCGATGTTTCGCTCCAGACCGTCGCTTTACATCGCTGGTCTTGCGCAAGGCTCCGTTCTCAACCGGGTCCGTTTGCTCCCAACTCGCTTAAAAGGCAGTCTCAAGCGAAGTGCGTACCGTTACGGCGTCGTCGGGTCACCCGCTGCGTGCGTCCGCCAGAGGCCAAGGCGCCATAACGTCCGACGGCGACGCGCCGCGCGGTCCCGCCGGATCCCGTCAGGCGTTTCGGGCGGCCTTGACCTGGGGGTCCTCCGGTCCGCCCTTCCGCACGAAGCGACGATCGCAATATTTGCATTCGACGAAGGGCTCGTCGCCCATTTCGTACCAGACGATGGGATGGCCCAGCGCGCCGCCACCCCCATCGCAGGACACATGATGGTCGTCGGTGATGACGATCTCCGGCGGATCGAAGGCGGTAGGGGATGTGGTCATGGGCGGTGTCCGATGCGCGAGCGCGTTCGTGGCTTGCCAATCCGAAGTCCCTATGCCGATCTGGGACGAAAATAAAGTCCGGGAGAGAACCGATGGCGGCGCCGAACTACACGCTCTATCACTGTGCCAACGCCCGATCGCTTCGCCCGCTCTGGGCCATGGAGGAGATGGGCCTCGACTATACGCTGCATATGGTTCCGTTTCCGCCGCGGGTGCGGCAGAAGGCCTATCTGGACGTGAACCCGCTGGGCACGGTGCCCTGCCTGATCGACGGCGAGACCCGCATGACCGAGTCGGCCGCGATCTGCCATTACCTGGCGATCCGCCATGCGCCCGACACCCTGGCCGTGGCGCCGTCGGATCCCGACCATGGCGCCTTCCTGAACTGGCTCTATTTCAGCGATGCCACGCTGACCTTTCCGCAGACCATCGTCCTTCGCTACACGGTGCTGGAGCCCGACCGGGGGCTGAACGCGGCGGCTGAGGATTATGCGGCCTTCTTCGCGGGACGGCTGACGGCCGTGGAGGCAGCGCTCGACGGGCGGCCCTATCTCGTCGCAAACCGCTTCACCGTGGCCGACATCTGCATTGGCTACGGGATTTGCCTGGCCTCGCTTCTCCCGCCCCTCAAGGGCCGGATCACCCCGAACGCGGCGGCCTATCTCGACCGCCTGACCGCGCGACCGGCCTTCCAGCGCGCCGCAAATGCAGGTGCGCCGGAGGCTTGAGCGGGTTTGGCGGTGACGTCCCGTCGGGGTGTCACCGACGGTTCCATGGGTCTATATGCGGTCAAGGGGCGACCGCCCCGCTCCGAACGCCGTCCCCCGAGAGGTCCGCATGTCCGACCCTTCCGTCCTGCCCGAGAATGCCATCGAGGCCATCGGCCTGGAAAAAGTCTACAAGGCGTCCGGGAAGATGCCCGAGAAGCGCGCGCTGAAAGGGATCGACCTGGAGATCCCTCGCGGCACCATCTTCGGCCTTCTCGGCCCGAACGGGGCGGGCAAGTCCACCTTCATCAACATCCTGGCCGGCCTGGTCACGAAGTCGGCCGGCACGGTTCGCATCTGGGGAATGGACATCGACCGGTATCCCCGCGCCTCGCGGGCGGCGATCGGCGTGGTGAACCAGGAGATCACCATGGATCCGTTCTTCACGCCCGAAGAGGCCCTGGAGCTGCAGGCCGGTTTCTACGGCGTACCCAAGGCCGAGCGTCGGACGGACGACATTCTCCGTGCCGTGGGACTCGACGACAAGAAGGACGCCTATGTCCGCCAGCTCTCCGGCGGCATGAAGCGGCGCCTCATGGTGGCCAAGGCGCTTGTGCATGCGCCGCCGGTCCTGATCCTGGACGAGCCGACGGCCGGGGTGGACGTGGAACTGCGCCGATCGCTTTGGGCCTATGTCCGGGAGCTGCACGCCCAGGGCACAACGATCATTCTCACGACCCATTATCTCGAGGAAGCCGAGGAGTTGTGCGACTCGATCGCCATCGTGAACCACGGTGAAATCATCGCCTGCGAGCCGACGCCGCAACTTCTCACACGCCTGGATCGCCGCACGCTGCTTCTCACACCGCGCGAGCCCGTTGCAGCCGTGCCCGAGGCGCTCGTGGATCTCGATATCACGCTGCGCGATGACGGAATCCTGGCCATCCACTTCCGCAAGCAGGACACGGGGATCGGACGCCTGCTGGAACGGGTGCGGGGCGCCGGGATCGGGATTGACGATCTGGCCACCGAAGAGCCCGACCTGGAAGACGTCTTCGTCGCCCTGACGAGCGAGCCGGCCTGACATCCGCGCTGGCCTGTCGACGCCCCCTGGCGGGGCGCGCGCCAGGTCACCCATGGCGGCGTGCCCACTCACCGGATGAAGGCCTTTCGCTTCGCCATACCGTTGCGCCAGGACCGTACTGGGACTTCTATTGGCTGGACCCGCATCCCGGGGTCTTGTTATGTTGTATGCGGGAGGAGCCGCCGGCAGCTTCCGGCGGCGCACAAGATGAGCATGAACCAGGACTCCTTCGACGTCATCATAGTCGGTGCCGGCCTGTCGGGCATCGGTACGGCCAAGCACCTGCAGGACAAATGCCCGGGCAAGACCTACACGATCCTCGAGCGCCGCGATGACATGGGCGGCACCTGGGACCTCTTCCGTTATCCGGGCATCCGCTCGGACAGCGACATGCATACGCTGGGCTACAGTTTCAAACCCTGGACCGAGGCCAAGGCCATCGCGGATGGCCCCTCCATCCTCAGCTATGTGAAGGAGACGGCGGCGGAAAATGGCATCGACCGCCACATCCGCTTCGGACACAAGGTGACGGCAGCTGCCTGGTCCAGCGACACGGCGACCTGGAGCGTCACCGTCGAGACCACGGCCGGCGAGACCCATACCCTGTCCTGCAACATGCTGCTGATGTGCGCAGGCTATTACAGCTATGATCAGGGGTACACGCCCCACTTCGAGGGACGCGAGAGCTTTCAGGGACAGGTGGTGCACCCGCAGGCCTGGCCGCGCGACCTCGACTATCGCGGCAAGAAGGTGGTCATCATCGGGTCGGGCGCCACGGCCATGACCCTGGTGCCCGCCATGGCGGAAACGGCGGGCCATGTGACGATGCTGCAGCGGTCGCCGACCTATGTGGTCTCGCGTCCCGCCCGCGACCGGATCGCGAATACGCTGCGCGCGCTGCTGCCGGATCGCTGGGCCTATGGCCTCACCCGACGGAAGAACATTTTCCTTCAGCAGTTCTTCTATCGCCGCACGCGCACGCATCCGCAAAAGGTCAAGGACAAGCTTCTGGAGATGGTCCGCGACGAGCTGGGTCCGGAGTTCGACGTGGAGACGCATTTCACCCCCAGCTACAATCCCTGGGACCAGCGGCTGTGCCTCGTGCCCGACAATGACCTGTTCGACGCGCTGAAGGGCGGCAAGGCATCCGTGGTCACCGACCATATCGAGCGCTTCGATGCCACCGGCATTCAGCTTGCCTCGGGAAAGCACCTGGAGGCCGACATCATCGTGACCGCCACGGGTCTGAACCTGGTCGTGCTGGGTGACGCGCGCTTCAGCGTGGATGGCGAGCCGGTCGATTTCTCGCAGACCTGGACCTATAAGGGCCTCGCCTATTCCGGCGTGCCGAACCTGATCTCCACTTTCGGCTATATCAATGCCAGCTGGACGCTGCGGGCGGACCTGGTGGCGGAGTATGCATGCCGGGTCATCAACCACATGGATGCGACCGGCACCCGCCAGGTCACGCCAAGGCTCAGGCCCGGTGAGGAGGCCATGCCGGCGCGGGATTGGATCGACGGTTTTTCCGCCAACTACATGCAGCGGGTCATGCACCTGTTCCCCAAACAGGGAGACCGCGAACCGTGGCTCAACCCCCAGGATTACGACAAGGACCGGAAGATGTTTCGTGAGGCCCCTCTCGAGGATGGTGCGCTCATCTTCTCGAATCCAGCGCCCGCGTACACGCGCCGCAACCTGTCCGAGCGTGACAGGGTCGCCGCGGAATAGGCGGAGATTGGCGGAACGGGAGCAGCCTAGGAGACGAGGATCCGTGGCAGCTTGAAGACGACGTCCTCGTCGGTGGTGCGGATCTCCTCCACCGTCACATCATAGCGCGCCGCACACGCCTCGATCACGCCCTGAACCAGGTCTTCAGGCGCACTGGCGCCCGCGGTCAGGCCAAGGTCAGATACCCCGTCCAGCCAGGACCAGTCGATCGCGTCCGCGCTGGCCACGAGCCGGGCATCGGGTGCCCCGGCGCGTTCGGCCACTTCGACGAGCCGCTTCGAATTTGAGGACGTGTCCGCACCGATCACCAACACCAGGTCGCTTTCCGCCCCCAGAACCTTCACCGCCTCCTGGCGATTCGTGGTGGCGTAGCAGATGTCTTCCTTGTGGGGCAGGACCATGTTCGGGAACCGCCGCTTGAGAATCTCGAGGATCGAGGCGGTATCGTCCACCGACAAGGTCGTCTGCGTGACCACCGCCAGATTGTCCGGATCGTCGGGCTTCACCGCTTCCGCATCGGCCTCCGTCTCGATCAGGCGCATGCTGCCTTCGGGGACCTGACCCATGGTACCGATGACCTCTGGATGACCGGCGTGGCCGATCAGAAGGATTTGGCGGCCGGCCCGGGCATGTCGGTCGGCCTCCACATGGACCTTCGAGACCAGCGGGCAGGTTGCGTCCACATAGATCATGTTGCGCCGCTGCGCGGCCTCCGGCACGGCCTTGGGCACGCCATGGGCGGAAAAGATCACCGGCCGGTCGTCGGGACAGGCGTCCAGCTCGTCCACGAACACCGCCCCGAGCCGCTCCAGGCGCGACACCACATGCTGGTTGTGCACGATCTCGTGTCGCACATAGACCGGTGCGCCCCATTTCGCGAGGGCTTCCTCGACGATCTGGATCGCCCGGTCGACGCCGGCGCAGAAGCCGCGGGGGGCGGCCAGTCGAATCTTCAGGGGGCGCTTCATCGCGGTCATGGGCTCGGCTCCGGAGACAGGCCTTTGCAGGTCGCACCCTTGCCATATAAGAGGGCGTCGGGCCAAGCATAGCGGCCCGCCGCCCGCTGTCCCGCCGCATCTCCAGGCCGGAAGGATGTCCTCACCCATGCGCCTATCCCTTCGTCCCACGCTCGCCGTCCTGCTCGCGACCACGCTCGCCGCCTGTGGCGGACGGGTCGGGGAGGTTTTCGACTCGCGCCAGAATATCGGCCCCTGCCCGCCGGTGGGCTCGCTCTACGATGCCGCGCGGGTGGTAAAGTTCGATGGCGAGGACGAGGTCTTCGGCAACGTGACCTATACGGGCGAGATCACCGATGTTCGCGCCGAATGCCGGTATGTGGGCGACGATCCGGTCACCGTACGCATGGAGGTCGACTTCGCCTTCGGACGTGGCCCCAAGGCGGAGTCGAATGCCCATACCTATCGCTACTTCGTTGCGGTCACGCGGCGCGACGCCACCGTGCTGGAGCGCCAGGACTTCGACCTGCGTGCAGAGTTCGGCAACGCGCCGGTCACGGGCATGACGGAGCGGATCACCGAGATCACCATTCCCCGCGCCGATGAGAGCATTTCGGCGGCAAACTTCGAAGTGATCGTCGGGTTCGTCCTGAACGACGACCAGCTGGCCTTCAATCGCGGCGGCAAGCGGTTCCGGCTCGATGCCCGCGTCGAGGACTGACGCGTCTGGAGCGCGACAAATGCCCGATCTTGCTGCGGAACTGACGATCATATGCGCCCGCGCGTTCGAGTCCGAGGGGCTCGAGCCGCGCTGGGGCGAAGTCCGCCGGTCTGACCGGCCGGAACTCGCTGATTTCCAGTGCAACGGCGCCATGGGCTCAGCCAGACAGGCCGGCCGCAAGCCTCGCGAGATCGCCGATGCCGTGGCCGAATCGCTCCGGGAGCACCCCCTTCTCGACGCGGTGGACGTGGCCGGGCCGGGCTTCCTGAACCTGAAGGTCGCGGCCGACGCCCTGGCAGCGCGGGCCGAAGCCATCCGCGCGGATGAGCGCTGCGGGGCCGAACCTGTTGAGGGTGCGGAACGTATCGTTCTGGATTTTGGCGGGCCGAATGTGGCCAAGCCGATGCATGTGGGCCACCTTCGGTCCGCCGTGATCGGAGACACGTTGCAGCGGCTTTTCCGCTTCCTGGGCGATTCGGTGGTCTCCGATGTGCACCTGGGCGACTGGGGATTGCAGATGGGGCATCTGATCACCGAGCTCGCCGAGGAGCAGCCCGACCTGCCCTATTTCGACGAAGCCTTCACCGGGCCCTATCCGGAGACGCCGCCCGTGGCGCTGGATGATCTGGCACGCCTCTATCCTGCCGCGTCTGCCAAGGCCAAGGCCGACCCCGCGCGCAATGCCCTCAGCCAATCTGCCGTGGCCGATCTACAGGCCGGGCGGCCCGGCTACCGCGCCCTGCTGCGGCATTTCATCGACGTCTCGGTGGCTGCATTGAAGCAGGATTACGCGTTCCTGAACGTCTCGTTCGACCTCTGGAAGGGCGAGAGCGACGTGGACGGACGCATTCCCGCGCTCGTCGAACGGTTCAAGGCGGCCGGACTGGCACGCGAGGACGAGGGCGCCCTGATCGTCGACGTCACGCGGGAGGGCGACTCCAAGGCGTATCCTCCGGTCCTGTTGGTCAATTCGCGCGGCGGGACCGGTTACCACACGACAGATCTCGCCACGATCGAGGACAGGGTCGAGCGCCTCGACCCGCCGCCAGACCGCATGATCTACGTGGTCGACGCGCGCCAGGCGCTACATTTCGAGCAGGTCTTCCGGGCGGCTGACGCTCTCGGCCTGTTTCCCGAGGACCGGCTGGAGCATATCGGCTTCGGCACCGTGAACGGACCCGACGGCAAGCCGTTCAAGACCCGAGAGGGCGGCGTGCTCCGCCTGTCCGACCTGAACGGCATGGCCCTGGCCGAAGCGGAGCGGAAGATCGCCGAGGGTGCGCGCCTGCCAGAAGACATGGGGGCGCAGGAGCGCGCCGACGTGGCCCGGAAGGTGGCGCGCGCGGCGCTGCGCTTCGCCGACCTGGTCAACACCCGCACCACCAATTACGTTTTCGATCTCGACCGCTTCACCAGCTTCGAGGGCAAGACCGGTCCTTACATGCTCTACGCGGCCGTGCGGATCCAGTCACTCCTGCGCCGCGCTCGGGCCGACGGGCATGCGCCGGGCCCGATCCGGATCGGGAGCGAGGCCGAACGTGCCCTGGTGCTGGCGCTGGACGGCTTCGGCCAGGCCCTCCATTCCGCCCGTGCCCGCCGTATGCCACACCTCCTTTGCGAGCAACTCTATGGCGTTGCGCAGGCCTTCTCGGCTGTGTATGGCGCGCACCCGATCGCGGCCGAGCCGGACCCCGAGGTTCGGGCGGCCCGTCTGGGCCTGTGCGAGGCGACCCTGCACCAGCTCCGCACGGGGCTCGACCTCCTCGGTATCGACATACCCGAGCGGATGTAGCCGCGCGCACCCGCGAAAGGAGGCGACCTCAGCCCGTCGCGCGGGCGTCCGCGTCCTGAAACCGGGCTCAGACGACTATAGAATTTTCGAGCGAAGTGGGACCCGGTTCGCGTTAAGAAAATGCTCAAAAACAAGAACATAGCGCATCTTCACTGACTCCGATTGATTTGAAGATGCGCTAGCCGCAGCGCCTTTGCGAAGAGGCTGGGCAGTCCGATGGCGTCCTGGATGGGGTACCAGAGCCCCTCGGGGCGCGGGCCGGTCGGCGTGCCCCGCCACACATCGAGGTCCAGGGCAAAATGGGTGAAGACGTGGCGTACCTGGCCGCGGGCCTCCCACCTGGCGGCGGCGGGCGCGTGTCGGGTGGGGTCGGTCGACGGGGTGGTGGTCCACGGCGTGGTCGGTAGCCCCAGCATGCCGCCCAGCAATCCCTTGTCCGGACGGCGCTCCAGCAGCACCGCGTCCCCGCTGACCAGGACGAAGGCGGTCCCGCGGCGCACGGGCCTGGCGCGCTTGGCGGGCTTGATGGGATAACGCTCCGGCTGTCCCTGTGCATGGGCGGCGCACAGCGGTTCCAGCGGACAGGCCCGACAATCCGGCCGGCGCGGCGTGCAGACCGTTGCGCCGAGATCCATGAGGGCCTCGGCAAAGGCGCCGGGCTGGTCCCGCGGCACCAGGGCCGCCACCGTGCCGGCAATCTTCCGCTTGGCCTGGGCCCAGTCCATGTCCAGGGCCATCAGCCGGGAAAAGACCCGCTCCACATTGCCGTCGACGGCCGCGGCAGGCCGGTCGAAGGCAAGCGCCGCAACGGCACCGGCCGTATAGGGGCCGACGCCGGGCAGGGCGCGCAGCCCCTCCACGGTGTCGGGGAATGCGCCCCGCGCGGCGACGGCGCGCGCGCACTTCAGCAGGTTCCGGGCGCGTGCGTAATAGCCGAGCCCGGCCCAGGCTGACATCACCTCGCCATCCTCGGCCGCTGCGAGGTCCTCGACATGCGGCCAGCGGGCGATGAAGGCATGGAAGTAGCGGGTAGCATGGGGGATGGTGGTCTGCTGGAGCATGATCTCCGACAGCCACACGTGATAGGGGTCGGGCCGGCGACCTGCGGCCCGCGCGCCGGGCCCGACGCGCCAGGGAAGGTCACGGGCCCTGACCGCGTACCAGTCCAGCAGACGCCGGGAGAGTTCCCCGGTCAATTTGTGGAAATCGCCCATCCGCGATTCTCCCTGACAGCGACTCCGGCTATGCTAATTCGATGGTTGATGCATCCAAGCCGTCCGATCCGCCCGGACGTCGCCCCGCAAATCCGATCGAGGAAGCCCGCGCCCGCGTGGCTCTGCGCTACCGCCGGGCGCGGGGGCTCGCGCCGCCGCCGCCGGGAATCGGCGATCTCGCAACCCGGCTGGCCCGCAACGTCCTTCCCGAGAAGGCCAACAGCCTGGACGCGCTGCGGACCCGCTGGGTGGAAGTCGTCGGCCCGCGGCTGGCGAAGATGTGCGCGCCGGAGAAGGCATCGAGCGGAAAGGGCGGACGCACGCTGACGCTCCGGGTGCTGCCCGCAGCGGCCCCGCTGGTCCAGCATCAGAGCCGCGATCTGCTGCAGAAGATCGAATTGGCTGGCTGCGGGAAGTTCACCGCGATCAGGCTGAGCCAGGGGCCTCTGCCGGGCATGGGCACGGCCGCACCGGTCAAGCGCCGACGTGCCCTGACCGCCGATGAACTCGCCTGGCTGGAAGAGAGCGTCCGGCCCATCGAGGATCCGGCCCTGCGGGCGGCAACTATGGCCCTGGGGCAGGCTGTGTTATCGGCGGAACCGCCAGCGGGTGCCCGGCGCGGCGGGGCGCGTTAACCCTTTGGCAAGGACGCCGAACCAGTCTGTTAAGAAAAGGTTATGCCGATGACCCAGTTTTTTCCTCGTGCCCTTGTCGCGGCGCTGAGCCTGATGCTGATCCCCGCCTGCGGAAACGCCAACGGTCAGGACGGCGCACCCGAGCCGTCCGGCGCGCCCGACGGTAGCGCCCTGGAGGAAATGTTTCAGGGGGGCGCGGACGCGCCCGTCACGCTGATCGAGTATGCGTCGGTGACGTGCGGTGCCTGCAAGCAGTTCCACGAAACCGTCTATCCGGCCCTGAAGACGCGCTACATCGAAACCGGCAAGCTGAAATACGTCTTCCGCGAATTCCCGACCCCGCCGGAGGATATCGCCCTGGCCGGCTTCGCCCTGGCGCGCTGCGCTGGCCCGGACCGGTACTTCGATGTCCTGGATGATCTTTTCGAGCATCAGGTCGGCATCATCCAGGCCGCCCGCAACGGCGCCGCGGCCAGCGCGCTGGCTGCCGTGGGCGAGCGTCATGGCATCGGGGGTGAGGAGGCCTTCCGGGCTTGTATCAACAGCCGGGAGATCCGCCGGGCCATGGCCGACGTCATCCTGACGGGCGAGGAGTATGGCGTGAATGCCACGCCGACCCTGATCCTGCAGGGCGAGAAGCTGGAGACGAGCCGCCAGAGCCGCACGGTCGAGGGCCTGACAGGCCTGATCGACGCCGAACTCATGGCCCTGGGGCTCGAGCCACCCGCGGCGGACGGCGAGACGGCGGACGACCAGGGCGAGAGCGAGCCGGCCGCCCCGGCGGACGCCCGATAGGCAGGCGCCGGCATGCACATCACCGAGCTGCGCATCGCCGGCTTCAAGTCCTTTGTCGACCCACAGGACTTGCCGATCGAACCCGGCCTGACCGGCGTGGTCGGGCCGAATGGCTGCGGCAAGTCCAACCTTCTCGAGGCCCTGCGTTGGGCCATGGGTGCCTCCTCGGCCAAGGCCATGCGCGGCGGCGAGATGGACGATCTGATCTTTTCCGGCGCCGATGGTCGTCCTGCCCGGGAAACGGCCGAGGTCACGCTCGTGCTCGACAATACAAGGCGGCTGGCTCCGGCGGAGTTCAACACCGCTGATGTCCTCGAGGTCACCCGACGTCTGAAACGGGGCGGCGGGTCCACCTATCGGCTCAATGGTCGCACGGTGCGGGGCAAGGACATCCAGCTCCTGTTTGCCGATGCATCGACCGGGGCGAACTCCCCGGCCTTGGTCCGGCAGGGCCAGATCTCCGAACTCATCGCATCAAAGCCCCAGAACCGGCGTCGCATCCTCGAGGATGCCGCTGGCATCTCCGGTCTGAACACCCGTCGCCACGAAGCCGAGCTGAAGTTGAAGGCAGCGGAGTCGAATCTCGAGCGGCTGGCTGATGTTTCGGCAGAAGTGGAGCGCCAGCTCGAAGGGCTGAAGCGCCAGGCCCGGAAAGCCAGGAAGTACGCCGCGCTGAGCGAAGAGATCGCGTCCCTGGAAGCCTATGTGGCGCATCTGAAATGGCAGGCGGCGTCCACCGCCGAAGCCGAGGCTCGCGCCGCGCTGGACACCGCCCGGACCGATGTCGAACGCCTGACGCGTGCCGCCGCGGTGGCCGAGACCGAACGGCTTAACGCCAGTGAGGGATTGCAGCCGCTCCGGGAGGCGGAGCAGGTGGCCAGTGCAAAACTGGGTCAGGCACGGATCGCGCTGGCGCGGCTCGAGGCCGAGCGCCAGTCCGCCCGCGATACTGCGGAGCGTCTGCAGGCCGAGCAGGTCCGATTGGCTGAGGATATCGCCCGCGAACGTGCGGCACGCGACGAGGCCGAGGAGGCGCTGGCGCGCACGGCAGAGGAACTCGCCACATTGCCGCAGCCGGACCCGGAGGCTCTGGAAGCCCAGGAGGCCCGGGCCCGCGAGGCGCTCGATGCGGCGGCCGCGGCGCGCGTGCAGGCCCAGTCCGAAGCTGACGCGGCGCAGGCCCGGGTGTCCGACCTGCGCGCGCAACGCGACGCCGCCGAACAGGCGCGCCGGCGTGCGGAGGCGCGCATCGCGGCGCTGAGGGCGGAGGTGGAGCGCCTGACGTCGGACCTCGAGGCCCTGCCCGATGCGGACGCTTTGCGGCGCGAGGCGGGCGAAGCGGTCGATCGGGTCTCATTGGCCGAACACCGGCGGAAGATGGCCGACGACGCCGTTACCGAGGCCGAGGACGCGGTGGCCCGTCGGCGCGCGGATGAGGCCCGCGAGGCCGGTCCCCGTGACGCTGCGCGGAGCGATCTGGCGGCCCTGGATGCCGAAATCGCGGGGCTGGAGCGCCTTTTGGCCCCTGGCGAGGACGTGACGGCACCGCCAGTCGTGGACCGGGTGCGCGCTGCGCCGGGCTACGAGACCGCTGTCGCGGCCGCTCTGGGTGATGATCTCCAGGCGCCCACCGATACGACGGCACCGCTTTACTGGTCGCACGCTGGCCGGGCGACGGACGATTGCGAGCCGCTGCCGGCTGGGGCCACCCCCTTGTCCGATCGGGTGACGGCGCCGCCCGAGCTGGCCGCTCGGCTGGCGCGGTGCGGGGTGGTCGAGGCCAGTGACGGTCCGCGCCTGGCCGCGATGCTGAGGCCAGGCCAACGCCTGGTCTCGCCAGATGGGCATTTATGGCGCTGGGACGGCTTCGTGCGCACGCCGAGGGCAGGCGCATCCGGTGCCGAGCGGCTGGCGCAGCAGGCGCGACTGGACGCTGCCCGTGCGGAACGACCTGCGCTTGCCGAGGCGCTTTCACGGGCGGACTCGGCTCATGCGGCGGCGCGCGAAGCGCTTCGCGTGGCCGAGGCCCGGCTGACCGAGGCCCGCAAGGCTGTTGCACCGGCTCAGGCCGAACTCGACGCCGCTCGCCGGGTGCAGACGCAGGCCGAACAGGTGGCCGCACGGGCGGAACTGCAAGGCGAGACCGCCACAGCCGCCCTGGCCCGCGCCCGAGCAGACCTGTCTGCG
This sequence comes from uncultured Hyphomonadaceae bacterium, assembly GCA_964492485.1. Lineage (GTDB taxonomy): Bacteria > Pseudomonadota > Alphaproteobacteria > Caulobacterales > Hyphomonadaceae > UBA5336. Next base: position 69,772 of record CAZBKM010000013.1, read on the forward strand.
GCCGGGGACGGCCTGGAGCCCGAACAGGAGACGGAGACCGCCGAAGCGCTGACGGCCGCAGAGGCCGCGCTTCGCTCTGCGCGCGAGCGGCTCGAGACCGCGCGCGACGAGGAGACGGAGGCCCGCGGCCGGCTGAACGACCTGACCCGTGACCGCGAACAGACCGAGCGGCGTCGGGCGGCCCTTGAGCGCGAGCAGACGGCTGCGCGTCGACGGCTTGAGGCGGCAGACAGCCGGCTGACCGCCCTCGCCGAGCGCGACGCCAAGGTGACCGAGGAGGCGCGCAAGGCCGCCCACGCTCCCGAGGCGCTGGACGCCGACTTGTCGGCACTCGCTGCCCGCGTGGAGGGCTATGAACGCGACCGCAAGGCTGCAGCCGATGCGCTCGCCGAAAGGGAGGCGGCCAGTCGGGCCGCCGAGACCGCCGCGCGCGAGGCTGTCCAGGCCGCGTCGGGCGCGCGCGAATCGCTTGCCGCGGCCCGCGTGAAGCTGGAGGGGGCCGAGGCGCGCCTGGCCGATTGCGTGGCCGAGGCGCGCGAGTCGTTCCAACGCACGCCGGAGGGCCTTCTGACACTCGCCCGGGCCGGGCTGGATGCGGAGTCGCTCGCCGTGCTCGACCGGGGGGAGGCCGAACGCCGTATCCTCATCCTTCGCCGTGACCGGGACGCGCTCGGCGGCGTCAATATGGATGCCGAAGCCGAGGCGGAAGCGCTGGCCGAACGTCTGGGTACCCAGGCCGAGGAAAAGGCCGACCTGGAAGCGGCCATCGCAAAGCTGCGCCAGGGGGTCGATGCCCTGAACGCGGAAGGCCGCGAGCGCCTGATGGCGGCCTTCGAGACCGTGGACACCCATTTCCAGGCCCTGTTCCGGGCCCTGTTCCAGGGTGGCCAGGCGGAGCTCAAGCTGATCGACGCCGAGGATCCGCTGGCAGCGGGCCTCGAGATCATGGCTCAACCGCCTGGAAAGCGCCTGGGGACACTTTCGCTGATGTCAGGCGGTGAGCAGGCGCTGACGGCGGCGGCGCTGATCTTCGCGGTGTTCCTGTCGCGGCCGGCGCCGATCTGCGTGCTGGACGAAGTGGACGCTCCGCTTGACGATGCAAACGTGGACCGGTTCTGCCGGATGCTTGACGAGATGCGGTCACGCACCGATACCCGCTTTGTGGTGATCACGCACAATGCGGTGACCATGAGCCGCATGGATCGCCTCTTCGGGGTGACCATGCGGGAGCGTGGCGTCTCGAAACTGGTCTCGGTGGACCTGGGGACAGCCGAAGATCTGGTTGCGGCGGAATAGCGCGCCATGAACGAGCATGACGATCTCAAGGCCCGCATCGAGGCGGCCAAGGCGAAGGCAAGGCCGGAGCCGGAACAGCAGCGGGCGCACGGTTCAGCGGGACGTGCCGCCAGTGCGCTCGGCCACAGCTTCGGGATGGTGATCGCCGTTGCGCTGGGCGGCTGGATCGGCTTCAGCATTGACAAGGCGCTGGGGACTGGTCCATGGGCGCTGCTGATTTTCCTGCTGTTCGGCATGTGTGCCGGATTTCTCAACCTGATCCGCGCCGCGCGGCAGATGTCCCGCGACGCCGAGCACGAAGACCCGGCGCGGGCGCCGCGCGATGACTAGAACAAGGATGGCTGGGTGCCATGGCTGACGGCAAGATCGATCCCATCAAGCAGTTCGAAGTGACCCGTGTCGCAGAGCTCCGGCTTGGCGGCCTCGACGTCTCGATTACCAATGCCTCGCTCTACATGGCGCTGGCGGCACTGGTGATCGTTGCCTTCTTCTTCATGGCGTCGCGCCGCGCTGCGCTCGTTCCCAGCCGCCTGCAGTCTGTCGGCGAGATGAGTTACGAGTTCATCGCCAACATGATACGCCAGACGGCAGGCGAGGAAGGGCTGCGCTTCTTCCCGTTTGTCTTCACACTGTTCTTCTTCATCTTCGCCGCGAACCTGATCGGCATGGTACCCTACGCCTTCACGACGACCAGCCACATCGTCGTGACAGGCATACTGGGCCTTGCCGTGTTTCTTCTGGTCACGGTCTTCGGCCTGATGAAGAACGGGCTCGGCTTCCTGAGGCTGTTCGCGCCGAAAGGCGTGCCGGCCCCGGTCTACATCCTGCTGGTGCCGATAGAGATCATCTCCTATTTCGCGCGCCCGCTTACCCTCGCCTTCCGTCTGTTCGCCAACATGCTGGCCGGCCACATCATGCTGAAGCTGCTTGTCAGCTTCGCCGCCGCAATGGCGGGCGCCGGGCTCGTAGGCATCTTCGGAGCCGCGCTGACGGTGGGTCTGGCCGTGGCGATTACCGCGCTCGAGATGCTGGTCGCCTTCCTGCAGGCCTTCGTCTTCGCGATCCTGACCTGCGTCTATATCTCCGACGCGCTCCACCCCAGTCACTAGGACCCACTGCACTGCGGCGAAAAAGCGTTCGCTGCCGACTTGACGCAACCCAGCTAACGCGCTTCACGGGCGCGGGATTAGACAACCAGCCGTTTCCGGAACAAGGAGAAGATCCATGGAAGGCGATATCGCTCTCGGCATGAAGTACATCGGCACGGGCCTCGCCACCATCGGCGCCATCGGCGCCGCCATCGGGGTGGGCAATATCTTCGGCAGCTTCCTCGACGGCGCTCTGCGCAATCCGTCGGCCGCTGCGCAGCAGACCGGCAACCTGTTCGTGGGTGCCGCGCTGTCGGAAGCGCTTGGCCTGTTCTCGATCGTGCTGGGCTTCCTGATCCTGTTCGCGGCCTAGCGCCGGGCACAAGATACGGTTCGTAACCCCGGCCGCCGACCTTGCAGGTCCGGTGGCCGGCGGTTGATCCCGGACACGACGGAGCGCATCTCGATGCTGAGTCTGCTCGCAACTTCCGCCTCCGAGGCGGCCGGAGAGGCTGCCACCCCGCCTTTCCCGCCCTTCGATCCCTGGCACTGGCCGTCCCAGGCCTTCTGGCTGATCGTCACCTTTGCAGTGCTCTACCTTGTGCTGTCGCGGGGCATTCTGCCAAAACTCTCCGCGACCATGGAGCGCCGTGGCAATCAGATCGCCAACGATCTCGATGAAGCGGCCAGGATGAACGAGCAGGCCGAGGAGGCCAGCCGCGCCATGGAGCTCGAAATCCAGCGTGCCCGCAGCAAGGCCCGCGAGACTGCAGCCGCGGCCCATGACGAGATCCAGTCCGAAATCGCCGCCGAAACGGCGCGCGTCGATGCCGAGGTCCAGGAAAAGCTGGACGCGGCGGAGGCCAAGATCGCGACGTTGCGCCGCGACGCCCTCGCGAATGTGGAAGGGATCGCTGCGGAAGCCGCTCACGTCATGGCGACACGTCTGGGCGCGTCTGCCAGTGCCGAGGATGCCCGACGGACCGTCAAGTCGGTCCTGAGCGAAGCCTAGATCCAGCCGGGAGCCGGTCCGATGCGCGTTTTCCGCCAACTGACAAGCCTGACAGTCCTTGCCGCCGCGGCCACGCCGCTGGCGTATGCCGCCGCGCCCGGGACACCCTGGTATGCCGATCCGGCCAAGCACCTGGCGATGCTGTCGCTTATCCTGTTTTTCGGGGTGGTCTGGCGCGCGGGCGGCTTCAGGTTCGCACTTGGGGCGCTGGACAAGCGCGCCGACGCGATTGCGGCGCAGATCGAGGAGGCCAAGACGCTCCGCGACAGGGCGGCCAAGATGCTCGCAGATGCCGAACGCCGCCAGAAGGCAGCGCAGGACGAAGCCGAGCAGATCATTGCCCAGGCCCGCCAGGACGCCGACGCGATGATGGCCGAAGCCCGGGCTGACCTGCAGGAGCGCATGGCCAGGCGCGAGGCCTTGGCCGAAAGCCGAATCGCACGGGCCGAGCAGGAAGCAGCCGAGGACGTCCGTCGCGCTGCCGCGGATGCGGCAACCGAAGCCGCGCGGCGTATCCTGAAAGCCGACAGCAACGACCAGTTCGAGCCAGCGGCGACCGCGCTGGAAAGAGCTCTGAGCTAAAAGCGCTTCCAGGCGAAGTGGGTACCGGTTCGCCGTCCGGAAGCGCGTAAGGCAAGACCCGCTTCCAGGCGAAGTGGGCACCGGCTCGCCGTCCGGAAGCGCGCGATGGGTGATGGCGGGCGCGCGGTGCGCTTATTTCAAGCGCGATACATTGCCTATTTTTCGTTCGGCTTACGGAATTCCGGGCGCTTTTCGCGGGCGAAAACCACCTGCATCAACCAGTTCGGCGCGTAGCGTTCCACCTGTGGATAACGGCGGATGATCCCTTCCATCCAGTTGCGGCCCCAGACCGAATTCCGGCCGAGAAGCATGACGCCGAAGATGACCACCGGGAGCCCGATGGGCACGAATGGGAAGGGCGTCATGATGGCCAGTGGCACGCCGATCACGATCAGGAACAGACCCAGCAGGGCGAAGGTCTGACGCACGAGCGTTCGCGCGCCGTTGCCGAGGGCGCCAATGCTTCTCGGCGATTCACCATTGCGCGGCGGCGGGGTACTCGGGTCAAAAGGATCGGTGTCGTGCATCAAAAGAATATGGCGGGTGATCGGGTCTTCGCCATCCCCGATGCTGACGATTTTTGCATCTCTCCAAGGACGGCAAGATAGGGCATTGGGCACCGGTGATGCCAACTTCCAGCCGGTCACGCAATCGCGATGTGATACGTGGCCCGGGGCGGTGCTCGGTCACCGGCAATACGGTAGGTCGCGCACCCCGACCCCACCGGATGCGCCGGTCGAATCGGGGCGCTTCGCCCAAAGCCCGGAATGTTATTCCGCCGCCACGGCGTCCGGGTTCGCGGGACGCCAGGACAGGACCGGCTTGCGGGCGGCCTGCGTCTCGTCGAGCCGGCGGGTCGGGGCCAGGCGCGGCGCCTGCTTCATGGACAGGTCACCGGCCGCTGCGCGGTGGGCGATGCCCTCCAGGGCCCGGCAGAAACGCTCCAGCTCCTCCCGGCTCTCAGTCTCGGTCGGCTCGATCAGCATTGCGCCAGACACGACCAGCGGAAAGTACATGGTCATGGGGTGATACCCCTCGTCGATCAGCGCCTTTGCCAGGTCGAGGGTCTCCACGTCGCTGTCCTTCAGGAACGCATCGGAAAACAGGGCTTCATGCATGCAGTATCCGTCGAAGGCCGGGCTCATGCTGGCCTTCAGGCGGGCCTGCACGTAATTGGCGTTGAGCACGGCGTCTTCTGCCGCCTGCTTGAGCCCATCGGCCCCGTGGCTCAGCATGTAGGACAGCGCACGCACGAACATGCCCATCTGTCCATGGAAGGCGATCATGCGCCCGAAGCTGTCTTCTGCGTCCTCGCCCGCATGCTCCACAAGTCGGAAGCCATCGGCGTCGCGCACCACGAACGGCACCGGGATGTGCGGGGCCAGGGCTTCGGAAAAGACGGTCGGTCCTGAGCCAGGCCCACCGCCACCATGGGGCGTGGAGAAGGTCTTGTGCAGATTGATGTGCATCGCGTCGATGCCCAGGTCGCCCGGACGGACACGTCCCATGATGGCGTTGAAGTTCGCGCCATCGCAGTAGAAATAGCCGCCTGCCTGGTGGATCAGGTCCGCAATCTCGCGAATGTCCCGTTCGAACAGGCCGCACGTGTTGGGGTTGGTCAGCATGATGCCTGCAATGTCGTGACCGTCGCCCAGCTTCTCGCGCAGCTCCGCCATGTCGACCCGGCCATCGGCGGCGCCGCGGATCTCATCGACTTCGAAGCCGCACTGCACCGCCGTGGCGGGATTGGTCCCGTGGGCCGAAACGGGGACGAGAACGCGGCGGCGTGTCGCGAGTTCGCCGTGAACCTCCAGCGCCTTGCGGATCGCCAGCATGCCGCACAGCTCGCCATGGGCGCCCGCCTTTGGACTCATCGCCACGGCAGGCAGTCCGGTCAGCGTCTTCAGCCAGGTGGCCAGCTCGTCCATCAGGCGCAGCGCGCCCTGAACCGTCGGCTGGGGCTGCAGCGGGTGGATGTCGGCAAATCCTGGCAGGCGGGCCATGCGTTCGTTCAGCCGCGGATTGTGCTTCATGGTGCACGAGCCAAGCGGGAACAGTCCCAGGTCGATCGCATAGTTGCGCTGCGAGAGGCGCACATAGTGGCGGACCGCTTCCGGCTCCGACAGCCCCGGGAGCTCGACCTTCCGCCGTCGCTTCAGGCCTGCCAGACGGTCGGGCCGCGTTTCGGGTTCGGGCAGGTCGACGCCGGTGTTCTCCCAGCGGTCCATGTCGAAGATGAGGGGTTCATGCTGAAGCAGGCCGCGCGATCCCGACACGGTTTGCGGTGCCGGCTGGCTGCCGGGGGTCGTATCCTCCGCGCGCGTCGCGCGTCCGGTAGCATTCATGGCCATTAGACAATCTCCCGCAGGCTGTCGGCATAGGCCGAGATGTCATGTTCGGTTGTGCATTCGGTGGCGGCCGCGACGATCAGGTCGTCCATCCCGGCCCCTGGCAGCAGTCGCGACACGCGCACGCCACCCAGGACGTCGCGTTCCTGAAGCTGGGCCAGAACCGCTTCGGCGTTCTGCGGTGTGCGGAACGCAAACTCGTTGAAGAAACGCGGGGTGAGAATCTCGACGCCCGGCACCGTTTCCAGCGCGTCCGCGAGGGCGACCGCGGCCTGGTGGTTCAGCTCGGCCAGCCGCGTCAGCCCCCGTCCCCCGAGAAGTGTCATGTGCGCGGTAAACGCCAGGGCGCACAGGCCCGAATTGGTGCAGATGTTCGATGTGGCCTTGTCGCGGCGGATATGCTGCTCACGGGTCGACAGGGTAAGCACATAACCGCGGGCGCCGTCGGCGTCGGTGGTTTCCCCGGCCAGACGGCCCGGCATCTGGCGGACATGCTTCTGGCGCGCCGCGAAGAGGCCGACATAGGGGCCGCCGAAGTTGAGCGGGTTCCCGATCGACTGGCCTTCGCCTGCCGCAATGTCGGCGCCCATTTCGCCGGGCGGCGGCACCATGCCGAGCGCCACGGGTTCGGTGAACACCGAGACGAACAGGGCGCCGGCCGCCTTCGCGGCCTCGGCAACCGGCGACAGGTCGCTGACCGTGCCGAAAAAGTTGGGAGACTGGCCGATCACGCAGGCGGTCATGTCGTCGACGGCGCCGCTGAGCGCGGTCTCCTCGTCGATGGCCGGCGGCAGGCTTTGCACCTCGATCCCCTGCGCTTCGCAGAGCGTGCGCGTGGCTGCGGCATAGTGGGGGTGGAGCCCGCCCGAGAGCAGAACCTTGCGCCGGCGGGTCACGCGGCAGGCCATGAGCGCGGCTTCGGCACATGCCGTGGACCCGTCATACATCGAGGCGTTAGCCACATCCATGGCCGTCAGTTCGGCGACCTGGGTCTGGAACTCGAACAGGGATTGCAGCGTGCCCTGGGCGATTTCCGGCTGGTAGGGCGTATAGGTGGTCAGGAATTCCGAGCGCTGGATGATGTGGTCCACCGTCGCTGGCACGTGGTGCTTGTAGGCGCCCCCGCCCACGAAGAACCGGCCCTCGCTGGCGGTCCTGTTCTCGATCGCCAGCGCGGACATGTGCCGCTCGACGGCCAGCTCGCCCTGGTGGTGGGGCAGACCTTCGATCGGTCCGTCGAGGCGGGCGGCCTGGGGAACATCGGCATAGAAGGCGTCGACTGAGGGCGCGCCGATGATGTCCAGCATCGCCGCGCGGTCCTTTGGGGTCAGGGGAAGGTAGCGCATGGGTTAGAGATCCTTGCAGAAATCGTCATAGGCGGCGCGATCCATGAGCGCGGCCAGCTCATTGGCGTCGGCAAGCCTGATCTTGCAGAACCAGCCGTCGGTTTCGGGCGCTTCGTTCACGGTTTCGGGGGCCTCGTTCAGGGTTTCGTTGATCTCCACGACGTCGCCAGACACCGGGGCATAGACGTCGGAGGCGGCCTTCACGCTCTCGACAACGGAAAACTCCTCGCCCTGCTTCACGGTCCGCCCTGTTTCAGGCAGCTCGACATAGACCACGTCGCCCAACTGTTGCGTGGCGTAGAGCGTGATCCCCATCGTGGCGATCTCGCCATGGACGGTGATCCATTCATGATCCTTCGTGAAATGGGTCGGTTGGGGCATCAGAGGGTCGGTCATGGCGAAATCCTCAGCGTTTGTAGCACGGTTCGATGAAGGGAAGGGTGACGATCTCGGCGGGGCGCGCCTTGCCACGCACCATGAGGTCGACCTGCGTGCCGGGTGTGGCGAGGTCGGCGCGGACATAGCCCATGGCCACCGGCCCACCATAGCTTGGACCGAAGCCGCCCGAGGTGACGACGCCCACGGCCTCGCCGTCCCGGGCGATTTCGGTGCCTTCGCGGGCGGGCGCCCGTTCCAGCGGTTTGAGACCGACGCGGCAGGCGCGCGGGCCGGAGTCCAGTGCGCCGAGGATCCGTTCGGCGCCCGCGAAATCGCGCCTCTCGCGGCGCACCTTCTGGATCACCCAGGCCAGACCGGCTTCCACCGGGTCGCGCGTGGTGTCCATGTCGTGTCCGTAGAGGCAGAGCCCGGCCTCCAGCCGAAGTGAGTCGCGTGCGCCCAGACCGATCGGCTTGACCCGGCCGTCGTCCAGCAGCCGCTCGCAGAAGGCCACGGCCTCGCCATTGGGGATGAGGATTTCGAAGCCGTCCTCGCCCGTATAGCCCGACCGTGACACGGTAAGGGGCGTTCCGGCTGGCTCGAAGACCGCAAAGTCCATGAAGCGCAGATCCGCGACACCCGGAATGTGGGTCTCCAGGACCGGTTCGGCCTTCGGGCCCTGTAGCGCGACCAGCGTGTGGGTCGTGTCGAGACGGTCGAGACAAACATCCTCGCCGAGCGCAGCGCCCAGCCGGGCAAAGTCCGCCTCCTTCACGGCCGCGTTCGCAACCACGTAGAGGCGTCCTGCCCAGGGACCCGGCTTGGGATGCCCGAGGAAGAAATCATCGGCAATGGTGCCTTGCTCGGTCAGCAGGACCGTATAGCGCAACCGCCCCGGTTTCAGTCCGGCAATGTTAGAAGGAACGATTCGTTCGACACGCTCGGCCAGCGCGGCGAATCGCGCCTCTGCCGTTTCCGGGCCGGCGCCGTCGCGGAACCGGAATGTGGCGGGCCCCATGTGGGCGACGTCGAAGAGGCCGGCCTCGGCACGCGTCCAAAGATGCTCTGCCTTTACGCCCTCGGCATACTGAACCGGCATTTCATAACCGGCAAAAGGCACGAGCGTGGCGCCCAGCCTCTTGTGGAGGTCGTATAGCGCGGTGCGCTGTAGGTCGGGATCTGTCTCGGCCATTGCACCGGTCCTTCGCGTAGAGTGGGCCACGGCTGGGCGGCACCGGAGTGCCGCACAACCAGGTTTCCACCCCCGCTGTCTCGGTGCCTGAGAGATTCCGCGTCCTCCCTGGAGGCCGCTTGCTCCTTCGGCGAGGCTCAGGCTCCTTTCGGAACGCAGCCTCTTTCCAGCGTTTGGTCCATCCCCCGGTCCTTTTGCCTGAGCGTTTCCGGGGTCGTTGCGCCTTCGGCGGCAGGACAGGCCTGCCCTCTCCCGTGGGATGGTTTGCAGGAAACTAGAGGGGAATCGGCTGCGCGACAAGGCTCGGCCCAGCCGGGTCACAGCATGTCGGCCCCGTGCGCTCCGCCACTGCATAAAACGCCGGTCTTTCGTTTCACGCCGGACCGTCGCTTTACATCATTGGTCTTGCGCAAGTCTCCGTCTGCAACCGATCCCGTATGCTCCGAACTTGCCATAGCGCATCTTCAGCTCGACCAGAATCACCGACGATGCGCTAGCGATGCGCTAGGCTCTTGTTTTCGAGCATTTTGTTGACGTGAACCGGTGCCCACTTCGCTTGAAAATACTCTAGCTGGCGAGCGAATAGCGCGTCCGGATGCCCGGTTCCGCATCTTCCGACTGCACGCGCCCATCCTTCACCAGAAGCATCATGTGACCGAGCACCGAATGGCAGGCGGCAGGATGAAGCCGTTTGTCAACGTCGGCATAGATGGTCTCCACCATCTCCGGAATGGTCCGGTCGCCAGCGGCCAGCCGCTCGAGAATGGCCGCCTCCCGCTGCTTGCGGTGATCGATGTAGGCCTGGATGAACCGCGCGGGCGTGTCGGTCACCGGCGGCCCGTGGGTCGGCCATATCACGTCGAAATTGCGGTCACGCACCTTTTCCAGACTGGACAGGTAGTCGCCCATATCGCCGTCCGGCGGTGAAATGACGGTCGTGGACCAGCCCATCACATGGTCGCCGGAGAACAGCGCGTTCTCCTCGTGCAGTGCATAGCAGACATGGTTCGAGGTGTGACCGGGCGTCTCGATGGCCTCGAGCGTCCAGCCCGGGCCGGAACAGGTCCATCCATCGGACACGATGTCGTCCGGCTTGAAGCTGAGGTCGTCGCCCGCCTCCATGCGCACATCGCCCTCCGTCGCGACGGCGGCGCCGCCGGCATAAACGCGGCAGTCCGCCCAGCGGGCCAGCGGATGGGCGAGGGGGGAATGGTCCATGTGGGAGTGGGTGACGAGGACATGGGTCACCCGCTCCCCCTCAAGGGCACGCTTGAGCGCCTCGAAATGCGTGTCCAGCAACGGACCGGGATCAATGACTGCGACGTTGCCATGACCGATGATGTAGACACCGGTTCCGGTATAGGTGAAGGCGCCGGGATTGTTGGCCACGACCCGCCGGATCAGCGGTGAAACCTGGTCAACCTTGCCGTACTCGAACTCGATCTCGCGTACGAACGGGATAGCCATCTGTCGTCCGGTCCTTTTCGCGCTGGGTGCACACGACTCTCTAGGTAACTAGCTGCGTCCATCGGGCCGCAGTCTCTCTGCGAAGGCCCGCGCCATCCGCCGCGTCGCGCGAAGCTTGTAGCCGAGCTTCATGGCGACCGGCGGTCCCATGTCGGTCTTGTTCGCGTCGACCACGAAAATTCGACCGCTCACGCGATCCCTTAGGACGTCGATGCCACCCCAGTCCAGCCCGATGGCGGCGGCAAACCGCTGGATCACGGCAATTTCATCGGCCGTGTAGCAATTCGCCGGCGTGTCGAGCACGATCTCGACATTCTCGTTCATGAAGCGCCGCTCCAGCGCCCGGCGCTTGCGGAACACGATGGCGGGCGTGCCGCCGACGATGCAGCAGCGAAGATCCTCGACCAGCCCACCCGCAATCTCGTTGTCAATCAGGCGCTGGTAGGTCTTGCCAGGCACCGGGTCCTGCGGGCCCTCGATGATTCGGCCGTCATGGGCGGCGTTAAGTTCCGATTTCTCCACCATGCGACCCCGATAGGTGCGCGGATCCACGGTCAGGTCATAGCCGGCCGCGGCGCCGAAGGCTTCCGCCACGCGGCTCTTGGAAATGTCCTGGCAGCCGAAATTGACCAGTCGCGCGCCAGGACGGGTCCGGGGCAAGGCGGTTGTGCTGGTGGTGCTGTCATCGAAGTGGAAGACGATATCGGCGCGCTCGGTCTCCGTGATCAGCTTGGCGCCGGCCACGTGGATGACCGGCCAGATGAAGTACCAGGGGCGTGGCTTGTCCGGATAGAACGCCACCGTGGGACGCTTGTGGCCGCTGAGCCGGCGCCCGATGCGCCAGGTCTGTGTCAGGAAGTAGAAGGAGAGCCAGGTGAAGATCTCGTGGAGCAGGGACCAGCGGGCCGGCACCTTGTGGCCTGTCTTTTTCACCAGAATTGCGCCGTCGACATACTTGAAGTCGGCCAGCCAGAAACGGTTCGACATGCTCAGTCTCTCCTGTCCCGCCCTGGCAGCCCACCGGCGCGGATCACGGCTGCATGGCACGGTGCCCGATGCCATTCAAGCGCGCAAATGTGTCAATGGCGGGACCGCCTGCATGGTTTCCAGCTAGAGCAGGTCCCGCAGCCCGCTCAGGTCGTAGCCGGCTTGGCCCGCCGCCTCGATGATCTCTTCGGCGCTGCCCTGGCCTGCATGCACCAGCGCCCATGCCGTGATCGAGCGGGTACCCGTACGGCAATAGGCCAGCATCGGCGAGGGGGCCTCCGACAGGATCGAGCCGGTCCGCTCGACGATTTCCGGCGTCGGTGCTCCCGAGAAGGGCAGGGCCACGAAGGTCAGCCCCAGCGCTTCGGCCTTGGCGCGGATCGGCCCCATGCGGGGCTGGTTGACGCCACCTTCGCCGTCCGGGCGGTTCGCGATCAGGGTTTTGTAGCCCGCCGCCGCGATCGCCTCGACATCTTCCGGTCCGATCTGAGGTGCCACCGCGAATGTGTCAGTGACCTTGCGAATGTCCACCATGCCCGCTTCCCATACTTGCGCGCCGTTGCGCCCTGTCCGAGTTAATCGCCTCTCCCGCGCTGGGCAAGCCGCACGCCGCCGTGGTGCCGGTCACGTTCGCTCACCCTTGCGTCATCGCGTCCTCAGACGGGGCGGGGGGGCCTGGCTGGTTGACAGGCAGGGCGCGGGCTGGACGTATGCGGAGGGTTTCACGGTGCTGCCGGGGGGCCGAATGTCCAAGCGTGTCGTCAGGATCCGGCCTTGCCCGTCGTAAAGACCCTCGCCCGTGTGCCCTGGGCTTATACCCTTCGCCGTCTTCTCATCGCGATTCCGACCCTGTTCGTGATCATCACGGTGGCCTTCTTCATGATGCGCGCGGCGCCGGGTGGCCCGTTCTCCGCCGACCGCAAGCTTCCGCCGGCCATCGAACAGGCGATCGCCGCCAAGTATGGCCTGGATGAGCCGCTGTTCGTTCAATACACGTCCTATCTCGGCGACGTGATTCAGGGCGATTTCGGCCCATCCTTCAAGACCAAGGACAAGCAGGTGATCGAGTTGATCGCCGACGGCCTCCCGATCAGCCTGACCATTGGCGGCCTGTCCATGCTGCTGGCACTGATCGTTGGAACGGCCCTGGGGGTGTATGCCGGATTGCGGCAGAACACCTCGGGCGACTACGGGGTGATGGGGTTTGCGATGGTGGGGATCTCCATCCCGACCTTCGTGACCGGGCCCGTTCTCGTGCTTGTCTTCGCACTCTGGCTCGGGTGGCTGTCGCCAGGAGGCCTTGGCTTTCCGCCCAGCCTGGGGGTGCACAATCTGACCTTGCCCGTCATCACCCTCGCCCTGCCGCAGATCGCGATCATCTCCAGGCTCATGCGCGCTTCCATGATCGAGACGATGCGCGCGAACCACATCCGCACCGCGCGCGGCAAGGGGCTGCCGGAACGCCAGGTGATCCTCCGCCACGCGCTGCCCTCGGCGATCCTGCCGCTGGTATCCTATGTCGGTCCGGCGACGGCCGGGGTGATGACCGGGTCGGTGGTCGTCGAGCGGATCTTCACCCTGCCGGGCATGGGCGACTATTTCGTGCGGGGCGCGATCGACCGGGATTACACGCTCGTGATGGGGGCAATCATCATCTATGCGAGTCTGATCATCGCGTTCAACCTGATCGCCGACATTCTCTATGCGATCCTCGACCCGAAGGTGCGCTACGACTGATGTCGATGCTGAGCGATCCCGCCCGGGTCCAGGCGCCCGTGGAACAGGCCATCCTCCAGGGCCGGTCCCTGTGGGACGACGCCCGGGCCAGGCTTCTCCGCAACCGTGCGGCGGTTGCCGCGATGGTCGTCCTGTCCGTGCTGGTCCTGCTGGCGGCCTTCGGACCGATGCTCTGGGTGCACGACCACCTCACCCAGTCCAGCCGGATCAAGATCGCGCCGACCCTCGAGAACTGGCATATCCTGGGGACCGACTATCTCGGCCGCGATGCGGTCGCCCGACTGCTCATTGCGCTTCGGATCTCGCTCCTGGTCGGCCTTGTTGCGACGCTGGTCAGCCTTGTGATCGGCGTGACCTGGGGGGCCATTGCCGGCTTCGTGGGCGGGC
>CAZBKM010000014.1:0-71542 GCA_964492485.1 uncultured Hyphomonadaceae bacterium
GATCCTGGAACTTGTTGTTCTGTTCCGGATCGAGCACCTCGAGCAGCGCCGATGCCGGATCACCACGGAAATCCATCGACATCTTGTCGATTTCATCGAGCAGGAACAGCGGATTCTTCTTCTCGACGCGACTGAGGGTCTGGATGATCTTGCCCGGCATCGAGCCGATATACGTGCGCCGATGACCGCGGATCTCCGCCTCGTCGCGGATCCCGCCCAGCGACATGCGTCCGAATTTCCGGTTCGTGGCCCGTGCGATCGAACGGCCGATCGATGTCTTGCCGACACCGGGAGGCCCCACCAGACAGAGGATCGGACCCTTGAGGCGCTTGACGCGCTGCTGGACGGCCAGATATTCGAGGATGCGTTCCTTCACCTTCTCGAGGCCGTAGTGATCCTCTTCAAGAATCTCTTCCGCGCGCTGCAGATCATGCGTAACCCGGGAGCGCTTGCTCCAGGGCACGTTAACCATCGTCTCGATGTAGTTGCGTACGACGGATGCTTCCGCCGACATCGGTGACATCATACGCAGCTTGCCGAGTTCCGTCTCCGTCTTTTCGCGCGCCTCCTTCGGCATTTTGGCCTTGCGGATTTTCTCCGCGAGTTCCTCGGCTTCGTTGCCCGCCTCGTCGAGCTCGCCCATCTCCTTCTGGATGGCCTTCATCTGCTCGTTGAGGTAATACTCGCGCTGGCTCTTCTCCATCTGCTGCTTGACGCGCCCACGCAGGCGCTTCTCGATCTGCAGGAGATCGATCTCGCCTTCGACCAGAGCCATCAGGCGTTCGAGACGCTCATGCACATCCGGCATCTCGAGCAGATGCTGCTTCTCCTCGAGTTTGAGTGACATGTGTGCGGCGATGGTATCCGCGAGCCGCGAAGCATCTTCGATCCCCGAAAGTGAATTGAGCACCTCTTCGGGGACTTTCTTGTTGAGCTTGACGTACTGCTCGAACACATTCATGACCGAGCGCAGCAGGACCTGCTCTTCACGGTCCTCGCCGGGCGCCGTCTCTTCCAGCGTTTCGGGGACAGCGGTAAAGAAGTCCTCTTCGGTCGGCGCAATCTCGGTCAACCGGGCACGGTGACCGCCTTCGACCAGAACCTTGATGGTCCCGTCGGGGAGTTTCAGCAGCTGCAGGATAGTGGCGCGTGTACCGATGTCGTACAGATCGGCGATTCCGGGTTCATCCACATCGGCGCTGCGCTGGGCCACCAGCATGATCTCTCTGGACCCGCTCATCGCGGCGTCAAGCGCACGGATGGATTTCTCCCGGCCCACGAACAGCGGGACCACCATGTGCGGATAGACCACCACATCGCGCAGCGGCAGCACCGGAACGCTGTGGCCCGTCTCCGGGACGGTATTCGGCGTATTCTGTTCGTCGTGTTCCACCGGGAACTCCTGAATATTCCTGAAAACTGGAGAAGACGCCGCAGGCGTCCGTCAAACGTATCTGGGGGAATACAGTGAGGGTTTCAAGGGGCGCGCGAGCCCGCCCGGCGCGCCCCTGGTGGACGCTCCGACCCCATCAACGGGCGCCGGAGCCGGTACCGGCACGGGGGACCGGATCGGGCATGTGCGGACCACCGCGCCGGGAAGCGCCTCACTCGTCCGATGCGGCCCGCTTGTACGGGGTGTCCTCGAGCCGCGCGGGCTCCTCATCATGCCCCTCGAAGACGAGATACGGAGTCGCCTCCCCGCGCACCACGGCGTCGTCGATCACCACGCGGCTGACGTGTTCAAGCGACGGGAGATCATACATCGTGTCCAGCAGGACGCTTTCGATGATCGTCCGCAGGCCACGCGCGCCGGTATTGCGCTCCATGGCCCGTTTGGCCACCGCGTACAGGGCCGATTCGCGCATCTCGAGTTCGCAGCCCTCCATTTCGAAAAGCTTGGCGTACTGCTTGATGATGGCGTTCTTCGGCTCCGTCAGGATCCGGACCAGCGCGTCCGCATCGAGCTCCTCGAGCGTCGCGACGACCGGAAGCCGCCCTACGAATTCGGGGATCAGGCCGTAGGAGATCAGGTCCTCGGGTTCGACCCCCTGCAGGACCTCGCCCACATTGGCCCGCTCGTCACGCGTTTTCACCTCGGCAGAGAAACCGACACCGCCCTGCTCGGAACGGTCCCGGATGACTTTCTCGAGGCCGGCGAACGCGCCCCCGACGATGAACAGCATGTTCGAGGTATCGACCTGCAGGAATTCCTGCTGCGGATGCTTGCGCCCGCCCTGCGGCGGCACCGAGGCGACGGTGCCTTCCATGATCTTCAGGAGCGCCTGTTGCACGCCCTCCCCGCTCACGTCGCGCGTGATGGAGGGATTGTCCGACTTGCGGCTGATCTTGTCGATCTCGTCGATATAGACGATCCCGCGCTGGGCGCGTTCGACATTGTAGTCCGCCGATTGCAGCAGCTTCAGGACGATGTTTTCCACGTCCTCGCCGACATAGCCGGCTTCGGTGAGCGTGGTCGCATCCGCCATGGTGAAGGGCACGTCGAGGATACGCGCCAGTGTCTGGGCGAGGAGTGTCTTTCCGCAGCCCGTCGGACCGACCAGCAGGATGTTCGATTTCGACAGCTCGACGGAATCGTTCTTCGCGGAATGGGCCAGACGCTTGTAGTGATTGTGGACGGCGACCGACAGGATGCGCTTCGCCTGCGGCTGTCCGATCACGTAATCGTCCAGGACGTCGCAGATTTCCTGCGGTGCGGGCACCCCTTCCCGCGAGCGCGCGATGGAGGTCTTGTTCTCCTCGCGGATGATGTCCATGCACAGCTCGACGCACTCGTCGCAGATGAACACGGTCGGCCCGGCGATGAGTTTCTTCACCTCGTGCTGGCTCTTTCCGCAGAAGGAGCAATACAAGGTATTCTTCGAGTCGCCGGTTCCGGTCGTTTTCGTCATAGCAACCTCATTACGGGACAAGGCGTTAACAGCGGCCTCATGGCAGGCGCCTGCCCCCCTTCAATCGATCATATGTGCTCACCCCCTGCAAGCAAGGGGCCGCCGGCAGGGCCGGCGTGACCTGTCGCGCCGCGAGGGACCCCGGTCGCGCCCGGATCCCGACGAATCGCCTCAGGCCGCGTCTTCGTCGACGCGGCGCTCGAACACCTGATCGACAATGCCGAATTCTGCCGCTTCCTGCGCGGTCAGGAACGTGTCGCGGTCAAGCTTGCGCTCGATCGTCTTCTGATCCTGGCCGGTATGGCGCACATAGATGTCGTTCAGCCGCCGTTTCAGGTCGATGATTTCCTCGGCGTGACGTTCGATGTCCGTGGCCACGCCGCTATAGCCGCCCGAGGGCTGGTGCAGCATGACGCGCGCATTGGGAAGGGCGATGCGGTGCCCCTTCTCACCCGCCGCCAGGAGCAGCGATCCCATGGACGCGGCCTGGCCGATGCATACCGTCGAGACCGGGCAGCGAATGTACTGCATGGTATCGTAGATCGCGAGCCCGGAGGTGACGTACCCACCGGGGCTGTTGATGTACATCGCAACGTCCTTCTTCGGATTTTCCGATTCGAGATACAGGAGCTGCGAGGTGATCAGTGCCGCCATGCCGTCATCGATCCCACCGGTGACGAAAATGATCCGTTCCTTCAGCAGGCGGGAGAAGATGTCGAAGGCGCGCTCGCCCCGGCTCGTCTGTTCCACGACCATGGGCACGAGGTTGAGCGCGGTGGGAAGGGTATCGGACATGAACGTCTCGCCTGGTTTGAGAGGTGGGTGCAACGCACCGCATCGGTAACCCGATGTGTTGGCAGATGACCATATATTTGTCCACGCTGGCCATGGCTCAAGGGGCGAGGCCCGATTGCACCCACGGTTCCACAGGCTTGACCTGTCTGCCTCTTCATGTGGCATTCACGACACACGGCGCTAGCATTGCACGTCATCATCCCTCCGCTGGCGACCTGCCGACCAGCTTCCGCAACCGAGGCGCCCATGTTCCAGCTTCGACTGTCGCTCCGCTCCGCCGCCCTGATCCTGGGCGTGAACGCGGTCCTTCTCGCCCCTGCGGCCCTTGCGGATCAGGCTGCGCAGGGCAGCGACGAGGTGGTGCGCCTGCCCGATGCGCCGGAGCGGCCGAGGGCTCCCGTGCTGTTGGAGCCCCCAGATCGTGAGGCGCGCGACGAGCGGGAAACGCGGCTCCTGCCGGGTGGCGCCCTGCTTGCGACCTTCGACACCGATGGCGACCAGGTGATTTCCGATGCGGAGCTGGAGACCGGGATCGCGCGCGCCTTCGATGAGGCCGACGGCAATGGGAATGGCCGTATCACCGGCCTGGAACAGAAAGCCTGGGCGACGTCGTTGCCGTATCGCGACGAATCGCTGGCCAATCCCGTCCGGTTCGACCCGAATCTTGACGGGCAGGTGACCCGGGAGGAGTTCTCCCAGGTCCTGACCGCGCTCGCCGCGGAATACCGGGGCGAGTCCGACGAAGCCCTCACCTTTGCGGACCTGGTCGCGCCCCAGCGCACACCGGACGCCGAACGGGCCGAGCGCCTGCGGAACGCTGCGCCCCTGCGCGAGGCCCGACGCGGCAGCGCCCAGACGGACTGACCGCGCCGCGGGGATCTCGACTCCAACGCTGCCTTAAAATGCTTGAAAACAGGCATCTAAACCGAGTTCGGCACAAACGGACTTGGTTTGGAGCAAGTTCGGAGCAAACGCACTCGGTTGCGAACGGATACTTGCGCAAAAACAATGATGTAAAGCGCCGGCCTGGAGTGAAACGAAAGACTGGCGCTTTAAAGCATTTTCGAGCGAAGTGGGCACCGGTTCGCGTTAAAAAAATGCTCAAAACCAAGAACATAGCGCATCTTCACTGACTCCGATTGACTTGAAGATGCGCTAGTCCTGAGGATCGAGTTCTCCGAAGCCGTCAGTGAAAAGCTTCGCCACGGCATCGGCGGCGGCATCGGCCTCGGCGCCCTCGGCACGAATTTCGATCTCGCTTCCCGGTACTGCGACCAGAAGAAGCAGGTCCATAATCGACCGGGCATCGGCCGACTCGTTGCCATGCGACAGTGTGACGGATGCGTCGAAGCCCTGCGCCGTTCGCGACACGGCCGCCGCCGGGCGGGCGTGCAGTCCCTTGGCGTTGACGATCCGGACGCGGCGTGTCGCCACGCCCGAAGACGCGCTCATGACGCCTTTCGCAACAATTGGGAGGCGATATTGATATATTTCCGGCCAGCCTCGGCTGCGACGTCGGCCGCCTCCTCTATGGTGACCTCGCCGCGAACCTCCGCCAGCTTGATCAGCATCGGCAGGTTGACCCCCGCGATGACCTCGACCTTGCCCGGAGACATGACGGAGATCGCCAGGTTGGAGGGCGTCCCGCCGAACATGTCGGTGAGGATGATCACACCGTCGCCCTCGTCACAGGCCTTGACCGTATCGCGGATCTGCTCGCGCCGGGCCTCGATATCGTCCTCGGCCTCGATGCTGATGGCCTTGAACCGGCGTTGCTCGCCGACGACGTGCTCGGTTGCGTGCACGAGCTCCACAGCGAGCCGACCATGACTGACAACGACGAGACCGATCATGAGTCGCCTGTTCTTCCGGCCCGCAGCCGATGAGACCGTTCCATGACGAAACGCTGCCACAGTTGCAGGACGGGTCAACCCGCTTCCTGTCAGACGCGAAAGGTTAAGGCGTTCCGGGAATATCAAAGCCCATCGGCGCGCCCGGTCCCAGCGGCAGGCCCAGCACGATCCACAGGATCATCAAGCCGACACCGCTGATCAGCAGCCAGACCGAATAGGGGATCATCATCGCCGTGAGACTGCCCAGGCCGAAACCGGACTGCCAGCGCTGCGCGAAGACCAGGATCAGCGGAAAGTAGACCATCAGGGGCGTAATGATGTTGGTGGCGCTGTCGCCCACGCGATAGGCGGCCGTGGCGCCCTCTGGACTGATCCCCAGCAGCATCAGCAATGGCACGAGCACGGGTGCCAGAAGCGCCCATTTCGCGCTGGCCGAGCCGACAAAGAGGTTCAGGGCCGCGGCAAACAGCACCATGAGTCCGAGCACGATCGGCAGCGGCAGGCCGGTCGCCTGGATGCCGCTGGCGCCATGAACGGCGGTGATGAAGCCGAGCTGGGACCAGCCGAACATGGCGACGAAGTGCGCGGCCGCGAAGGCGAGCACGAGATAGTAGCCCATGTCCTTCATCGCCTCCGTCATCATGTTCACGAGGTCGCGATGGTTGCGGATCGTGCCGGCCGCCGCGCCATAGGCCCAGCCCGACGCAAGAAACAGGACCAGGAAAGCCGCCACCAGGGAGCGGAAGAACGGGCTGTAGCGCTCGTACCAGGCCATGCCCTCGGTACCGGGGCCGTCCAGGACCAGCGGCGTGCCTGGCCCGATGGCCATGAAGGTCCAGAGCCCCAGCGTGCCCAGCACCGCGAGGCCGGCATAACGCAACCCCCTCTGCTGGTCGCCGGTCAGGGGGGCAGCGTCGTCCTCGTAAGCCGCCCGCGTGTCGCCCTCAGGCGTCCAGGTGCCGAGTTTCGGCTCGATGATGCGGTCGGTCACGTACCAGATGATCGGCAGGTATAGGATCAGAAGCGCGGAAATGAAGTACCAGTTGCCCGCCGGGTTCATGGTCCAGTCGGGCGCGAGCGCACTGATTTCCACGGCCTCCTGGGTGATGCCGAAGAGCAGCACGTCGAGCTGGCCCGGCAGGACGTTGGCGGAGAAACCGCCCGAGACGCCGGCAAAGGCCGCCGCGATACCGGCCAGCGGATGGCGTCCTGCAGCTGCAAACAGCACACCCGCCAGGGGAATCAGTACGACATAGCCCGCATCGGCGGCATGGTTGCCCAGCATGGCCACGAGCGCGACCACGGGTGTCAGCAAGGCATTGGGGGCGCCGCGCACGGCCACGCGCATACCGCTGGCGAACAGGCCCGACCGCT
This sequence comes from uncultured Hyphomonadaceae bacterium, assembly GCA_964492485.1. GTDB lineage: Bacteria > Pseudomonadota > Alphaproteobacteria > Caulobacterales > Hyphomonadaceae > UBA5336. The sequence continues at coordinate 6,932 of CAZBKM010000014.1, forward strand.
CCGCCACACCGGCGCCCAGCATGACCACCAGCACATAGCCCAGCGGATGGAAGTGGGTGAAGGTCTGGGGCATCTCCACCCACAGGCGCTGGATGTTCTCCGGCGAAAGCAGGCTGCGCGCCTCCACCACGACCGGATTGCCCGCCGCATCCAACTCGGTCGGGTGCTGTGCCGACACGCCGACGAGTGCGGTGACGACCGAGATCAGCACCAGCGCCAGGATGAGATAGATGAAGATGAAGACCGGATCCGGCAGCCGGTTACCCGTGCGCTCGATCCACCCGAGAAATCCGCGATTGGAGACGCTTCCGGTCTCGGCGACGTCGCTCATGGCTGGCTCCTGTTCGATCCGTTTCCCAAGGGCTTGGCGCATCTTCAAGTCAACCAGAGTCAGTGAAGATGCGCTATGTTCTTGGTTTTGAGCATTTTCTTAATGCGAACCGGTGCCCACTTCGCCCGAAGAATGCTATAGACCGGCTTGCATGGCAGTGCAAAGGTCGGCGGGACTATTCGGCCGGCAACAGGATCGTGAACCGGGCGCCGCCGCCCGGACGGTTTGCCGCACTGACCCGGCCGCGATGGGTTTCCACGATCTGGCGGACGATGGACAGTCCCAGCCCGGAATTGTTGCCGAAGGCCGATCCCTTGGGCCGGTCGGTATAGAACCGCTCGAAGATCGTCTCCAGCTTGTCGTCCGGAATACCTGGGCCCTCATCCTCCACATCGATACGCGCCAGGGTCTGTGGACCGTCATGGTCCTGGTCCAGCGTCACGGTGACCGTACCGCCCGGGGGGGAGAAGGAGCGCGCATTGTCGATCAGGTTGCGAAGCACCTGTCCCAGCGGCCCGTCGCGGCCCCGCACCTGCAGTGCCGCGCCCATGGTGCGATCGTCGAAGCGCACGACCGGCGCCTCCCCGTCCACCTCCGAGGGATAGGTGCGCACGACATCCCCGCAAAGCCGGGCAATATCGATCTGGGACGTGGGCACGCGCGTCACCTCCGCTTCCAGACGCGATGCGTTGGAAATGTCGGTGATCAGCCGGTCCAGCCGGCGCACGTCATCGGCGATGACCGAGAGCAGCTTGGCGTGCGCCTCGAGATTGTTCCCGTCCAGCCGTTCCAGCGTCTCGGCCGCAGAACGTATCGAGGTCAGCGGATTCTTGAGCTCGTGGGCAACGTCGGCGGCGAATCGCTCATTGGCAACGATGCGCTCCATCAGCGCCTCGGTCATGGATTCCATCGACTGGGCAAGAATGCCGATCTCGTCGTGCCGCTTCGACAGGCCCGGCAGCCTGAGCGTTTCCGATGCGCCCGCCCGCACGCCCTCCGCGGCGAGGGACAGACGCCGCAGGGGCCGCGCGATGCCAAGCGTCAGCAGGAACGCCGTGATCAGCGATACCAGAACGGCAACCGCGATGAAGGGCAGCAAGGCCGCTCGCTCTGCCTGAACCACCCGGTCGATGTCGCTTGCTTCGAGCGTCAGGACGCCGACCACGGCCGACACACGCTGGATGGGCACCGAAACGGAGATGACCCGTCGGCCCCGGTCGGAGAAGCGCTGGCTGGCGGCAGTGTCGCCGGTGAGCGCAGCCTCGAACTCCTGTTCGAAGGTCTGCGCCCGCACGGCGTTTCCGCCTGGCCCGGGCAGCACGGCGTCGAAGAAGCCGCTCGCCCAGGAAGACAGGTCGGCCATCCACACCGAGAGCGTCCCCGGCTCCCGGATCGGCGGCAGGGCACTGACATCCACCCGCTCCGACAGCATGAAACTGTCAGCGATCAACGTCCCATCCCGACGGCGGACCTGGGCGCGGATCGTCGCGGGCAGGGCAAGCGGGCGCAGCGTCTCCCGCGCGGCATCGCCATCCAGCATCGGCACCGGCCGACCGCGGGTCGCTCCTTCCGCCAGCAGGTTCGTGAAGATCTCCGCCTGGGCGATCAGGTCCTGCTTCTTGGAGACCACGAGGCCGGCACGCATTTCGTTCAGGATCATCGCCCCGGCAATCAGGACAATCAGTCCGGCGAGATTCGACACGAAAATCCGCCAGGCGATGCGCGAACGCGGACGCGGCAGCCCGAGATGCAGGCCGCGACGGGTCATGGACGAGGCGAACGGGACGGGCATGGGCCTACGCTAAGGGCCCTGATGCAAGACAGCTAGAGATCGGCTGCCACGCGCAGGCTCACGATCCGGTCAGGATTGCGCACGGGCTCACCGCGTTTCAACCTGTCGACGGCCTCCATGCCCTCGGTGACGCGACCCCAGGCCGTGTACTGGCCATCGAGGAACCTGGCATCGTCGAAGCAAATGAAGAACTGCGAATTCGCGGAGTCCGGGTCGCTGGTCCGGGCCATGGAGCAGGTGCCGCGCACGTGCGGTGTGTCGTTGAACTCCGCCTTCAGGTCAGGCTTGTCGGATCCGCCCGTTCCCTGCCCCTTCGGACAACCGGCCTGGGCCATGAACCCATCGATGACGCGGTGGAACACGATCCCGTCATAGAAACCCTCGCGTGCCAGCGCCTTGATGCGTGCGACATGGTTGGGGGCCTTGTCGGGCGCCAGCTCGATCGTGACGGTGCCCTGGGTGGTTTCCATCAGCAGCGTGTTTTCGGCGTCGGCCATAGGGTCCTCCTTGGACATCAGGTCTCGTTGTAACGGTAACCGACGCCGTAGAGCGTCTCGATCGCGTCGAAATCGTCGGCCACCTCGCGGAACTTCTTGCGCAGCCGCTTGATATGGCTGTCGATGGTGCGATCGTCGACATAGATCTGGTCGTCATAGGCCGCGTCCATGAGCTGGTCGCGTGATTTCACGTAGCCTGGCCTCTGGGCCAGCGACTGCAGGATCAGGAATTCCGTCACCGTGAGGCGCACCGGATTGCCATCCCAGGAGCAGGCATGGCGGTTGGGATCCAGGGTCAGGCGCCCGCGCACGATGGGTTTCGCGTCACCCTCCTCGGGCCCGGCGACGCCCCCCCTCGCCCGGCGCAACACCGCCTTGACGCGCTCTGCCAGCAGACGGTTGGAGCACGGCTTCCGGACGAAATCGTCGGCGCCAATATTGAAGCCGATCACCTCGTCGATTTCCTCATCCTTCGAGGTGAGAAAGATCACGGGCAGTTCGGAGGTCTGGCGCAGCCGGCGCAGGAGTTCCATCCCGTCCATCTTCGGCATCTTCACGTCGAGTATGGCCAGGTCGGGCGGACTTTCCGTAAGGGCTGGCAACGCCGCCTCGCCATCATGGTAGGTGCGCACGGTATAGCCCTCGGCTTCGAAGAACAGCTTCAGAGAGGCGAGAATGTTCTCGTCATCGTCGACCAGTGCCAGGGTTGCCATCCCGTCGCCTCCTCTGCCGGGCAATCGGCAAAGGCATGACGGCCCCTGCCGGTTGACCGTTCAACCACGCTTCGGGTCGCTCCGGAACCCCGCACCGGTCCCGATCCCGCGTCTGGCCACCGGCGGGCCCAGTTTTGGCCCCCATCTGGCGCAGCCTGCCCGGCTCTCGACCTGGTCTCGACCTGGCCTCGACCTGGCCTCGCTCTCCAGAACCCCCTGCGGCCGCGGGGCCGCCGCGCAGGACGACCCCGCCCGGGTCACTCGCCGGGACGCACCGGAGGTCAGACCGCGCATCCCTGTCTGGCGGATCGGCAGCCAGGAGCACCCGGAACCGCATCGTGACAGGGTGTCGCACCGTCCTACCGTGCGACAAATCAATTTTGTGGATCGGGGGTATCGAGGATGTCTATGGATCGCCCGCCCGCGATCGTGGCGGCAGCCCGATCCTGTAGACGCCCTTGAAGGAGGCCGGGTCGACGGGCCGTCCCTTCCGATAGATCGCCACCTCGCCAGACTGCGCCAGTCTGACCGCTTCGGCGCGCACACGGCTCATCAGCGGCCGCCAGGCATCCGGCGCAAGGGTCCGGGCCACCTCGCTCGGACACAGGGTCTTGCCTGCGCCGCGTGCGGTGGCGAGGGCACGGATGAGCTCGGCAAGCTCCGGGTCAGGGTCAGTCACGTATCGATGGCCGCGTAGACGAGCTGCTGGAACTGCGGACGCACCGGATAGCATCCTGACGGGATCATCTGCGTCATCTGGATGGCGATCAGGTCCTCCAGCGGATCGATCCAGAAGAAGGTGTTGGCCAGCCCGCCCCAGCTATAGGTGCCTTCCGATCCAGGCTGCATCGTTTCGGCCACATTGGTGATGACACTCCAGCCAAGGCCGAATCCGTTGCCCTCCATGCGGGCTTCCGAGAAGGTGCGGTCGCCCATGGCCTTGATGGTGGCGCCACCCGGCAAGTGGTTCTCGGTCATGAATTCCAGCGTCTTCGGGCTGAGCAGCCGCGCGTCGCCAACCGTTCCGCCGTTCAGGAGGCACTGGCAGAAGCGGTAATAGTCGCGCAGCGACGAAACGAGTCCACCCCCGGCGTTCAGCATGGGCGGCCGGGTACGGTAGGCCCGGCTCTCGCCGCCCGCCCCGTCGCTCTGCGTAATCTCGCCGGTCAGCGGATTGCGCTGGTAGCACGCCACGAGTCGCGGCCATTTCGATTCCGGAACGTAGAAGTCAGTATCGTCCATGCCGAGCGGTCCGAAGATGCGCTCCCGGAACACCTCGTCCAGCGATTGACCGGTCACCACCTCGACCACCCGACCCAGGACGTCGGTGGAATGGCCGTAATTCCAGCGTTCCCCCGGCGAGAAGACCAGCGGCAGCTTCGCCATGCGCGCGCAGGCCTCCGCCAGCGTCTCGTCCGGACGGGCGATCTTCTCGCGGCGATAGAGCGCGTCGACCTCGTGTTGCATGAGGAAGCCGTATGTGAGGCCCGACGTATGGGTGAACAGATCGCGGATCTCGATCTCGCGCTCCGGCCTGCGGGTTTCGTAATCCTCCAGCGTACCGCCGGCCCAGACTTCGGTTTCGGCAAATTCGGGAATGTAGCGCGATACCGGATGGTCAAGTCGCAGGTCGCCCTCCTCGAACAGCATCATCGCGGCCACGGAGGTGATCGGCTTGGTCATCGAGTAGATGCGGAAAAGGCTGTCGGGACCGATGGGCTGGCCGTGTCCCAGCTCGTAGGTCCCCTCATAGGATTCATGGACGATCCTGCCGTGGCGTGCGACCAGAGTGGCCATGTTTGGCAGCCGACCGGTCTCGAGGTATCTGGCCCGGAAAAAGGCCGGGATGGCGTCCAGCCGCGCCGCATTGAGCCCAACCTCGGCCGGGTCGGCGAGTGTCATGTCGAACATGGGCGAAGCCCTCCCCTGAAACGTCTCTGGTGTCTCTTGTCTTCCGCCATTGCCGGCTGCCTGCAAGGCGTGGCCGTCCAGGCTACAGGTCTCCGGCCTTGGCCGCCTTGGCAAGCTCGCGGGCCACGATCACCTGCTGGATCTGCGTCGTGCCTTCGTACAGCCGGAAGATCCGGGCATCCCGGTAGAAGCGTTCGATCCCATAATCGGCGACGTACCCCGCACCGCCGAAAACCTGCACGGCACGGTCCGCCACGCGGCCGACCATCTCCGAGGCGAACATCTTGCAGCAGGAAGCCAGCATGGTGACCTTTTCGCCCGCGTCGCGCCGGCGGGCCGCGTCGAGGATCATGCAGCGCGCCGCATAGGTCTCCGCCTGGCTGTCGGCGATCATGCCCTGAATCAGCTGATGCTCGATGATCGGCTTGCCGAACTGCACGCGCTCGCTGGCATAATGCACCATTTCCTTGATCAGCCGTTCGGCCATGCCGGTGCAGACGCCGGAAATGTGCAGGCGCCCCTTGTCGAGGACGCTCATGGCGACCTTGAAGCCTTCGCCTTCCTCGCCGATCCGGTTTTCCACCGGCACGCGGGCGCCATCGAAATTGACGTCGCAGATATGGGCGCCCTGCTGGCCCATCTTCTTCTCGGGCTTGCCCACCGAAACGCCGGGGGTATCGCGGGGCACGATGAAGGCCGAAACGCCCTTTGCGCCCGGCGTGTCGGGATCGGTGCGCGCCATCACGGTGAACACGTCGGCGGTGTTGGCATTGGTGATGTAGCGCTTGCCGCCATCGAGGACGTAATGGTCGCCGTCCCGGATCGCCTTCGTCTTCAGCCCGCCCGCGTCGGAACCGGCTTCGGGCTCGGTCAGGGCAAAACTCGAGATGATGTCGCCGGAGGCGATGCCCGGCAGCCAGCGCGCCTTCTGCGACTCGCTGCCGAACAGGACGAGCGCCTGACTTCCGATGCCGATATTCGTGCCCACCACCGAGCGGAAGGCCGGCGAGGTGCGGCCGAGCTCGAAGGCCACCAGAGCTTCCGTCTCCATGTCGAGGCCGAGGCCGCCATAGCTCTCCGGCACCGCCAGGCCGAACAGGCCCAGTTCCTTCATCGTCTGGACGACATGCTCGGGCACCTTGTCATCCTCGGCCACCTGCGCCTCGAGCGGCATGCAGGTCTCTTCCACGAAGCGGCGCACGGTCTCGATCAGCGCCTGGCGAACCTCAACATCGAATGGCATGACTCATCGTCCTCCGGGGGGATGGCTTGATGGCGTGATCATAGGCGCTGGCGCGCGGCTTGTCGAAGCGGCATCGCGTACCTATCAGACCGGAGTTTCGAAACCGCCGTCCAGACGGCGCCGCGACGAGGAGGACAGGACCGCATGGCGCAGATCGTGATGACCGAAGGCGAATTTGCAGGATGGTCCCACTGGCCCGACGACACGTTTGAGGCCGAGCAGGCCGGACCCTTTTACTTCCGCCAGTGGGACGATGGCGTGATCTGCGCATTCCGGGTGGCACCGAAGCATCTGAACGGCCAGGGCAATGTCCATGGCGGCTGTCTGATGTCCTTTGCCGACTTTGCCCTGTTCGCGTTCGCCGGCGAGGCGCTGGCCGGGTCCTCCGGTGTGACGGTCAGCTTCACGTCGGAATTCCTGTCGGGGGTGGCGTCCGGCGCCCTGGTCGAGGCGCGTGGCGAGGTGCTGCGCGCCGGCGGATCGATGGTCTTCGTGCGCGGCCTGGTGACCGCCGACGGCCAAGCCTGCATGAACTTTTCGGGCACGATCAAGCGCCTGCGGGCGCGATAGCGCGTCTGCCGTGCAGCACTCGCGCAGCCCGCGGGGCTGGACGCACGCGCAGGGTCGCCTAGCCTGCCTGCATCATGTCGATCCTATCCATCCTCGATCCCTCGCCGGTCTTTGTCCACCAGACGCCACGCGACGCCCTTGATGCAACGCGGGCACTGGCCCAGGCGGCCGACCGGTTCGGGTATCGGAGCTTCTGGGTCCAGGAACACCACAACCTCCCGGGGTTCGCCGGCACGGCACCGGAGGTCCAGATTGCCGACCTTGCAGCCCGGACGGAACGCCTGACACTCGGCTCCGGCGGGGTGATGCTGGCCAACTATGCCCCGCTCAAGGTGGCGGAGACGTTCTCGATGCTCTCGGCTCTGTTTCCGGGCCGGATAGAGCTGGGCGTAGGCCGCGCCTCGGGTGCAGATCCGCGGACCACCGCCGCGCTTCTGGGACCCGGAGCCGAGGCCTTTCCGCAGATGCTGCGTCTGCTGATGGACTGGCTGCTCGATTCTTCGGGGGTCCGCCCGCTACCGGCCGATCATCGCGCGCACGGCATCCACGCCAATCCGCCCGCGCCATGCCCTGACCTCTGGCTGCTGACGTCCTCGACGCCGTCGGCGGCCTTTGCCGGGGCCATGGGTCTGAAGCTCGCCTTCGCCGACTTCCTCTCGCCCGGCGGCGCTGCCTCGGCGCTGGCGGCCTACCATGCGGCCTTCGAGGCGTCCGACTTCACCCATCGCCCGCATGCCGCTATCGGCCTTTCGGCTCTGTGCGCGGAGACCGAGGCGGAAGCCAGACGTCTGGCGAGCCCGGCGGCCGCGTGGCGACTGAATCTGGGCCAGGGTCGGGGTGCGCCCTTTGCACCGCCCGAGACGGCCGAACGGCTGCTGGCGGATCGGGCACGCGATGCAGGCGACAGCGCCCTCGACCCTCCCCTCACCGGCGCGGCGGGCGACGTGGCCGAACAGCTAGCCCGCCTGGCCGAGGACACGGGCGCTGACGAATTTTTCCTGATCGGCCTGACCGACCCCGTCGCAGCGCGGATCGAGTCCTACGGATTGCTGATGGAAGCCTGGCAGGCTTTGACACGGTCGGCCGAGACGCCCCCGGACACCTGAGGGCGCCTCGTCACCTTTTCGACCTGAGCGCGAAAGTGCCCGCACAGGGCCAATTCAGACTTTGTCGCAAAACCCAATTCGTGTAAGCGTTTAAAACTCGCGTTACGGTTGTTTTAGGAGTATTCATGGACTCTGTTTTGTCCCTTCGCTTTCAGGTTGCCTGCCTGAGGTCCAGCATGAACGTGATTCTGGATGCGCTGGACGCTCGATCCATGGAAAACGGACCAGACGAGTTCATCGAAAAGGAACTTCCCCTCGCCGTTGAGGATGCCCGTACAGCGCTTGCCACGCTGGAAGGCCTGGTGGCCCAGCTTGACCCCCAATTGTCACGGGCGCATCGGACGTAAATCCGCAGACGCGCGCCGTCAGCGCCGCCGCCCGCCCGCCTTGTGGGCATAGGGATTGGCGGGCTGGCGGACGTGCAGGCGGATCGGAACCCCCTGAAGATCGAACGCCTCGCGGATGCCGTTCACAAGATAACGCTTGTACTGCTCCGGCATCTGGCTGCCGCGCGAGGCCATCAGCACAAAGGTGGGCGGGCGCGACTTGATCTGCGCCATGTAGCGCGGCTTGATCCGCTTGCCGTGAACTGCCGGGGGCGGATGGTGCTCGACCGTGTGGCGAAGCCAGCGATTGAGGTCACCCGTCTTGACCCGCGCGCTCCAGTCGTCGTGGGCCTTGATCACGGCCGGCATCAGGCGGTCGAGATGCCGTCCGGTGAGGCCGGACAGACAGACCATCGGCGCGCCCCGCGCATTGGCGAGAAGCGAATCGAGCCGGTGGCGCAGCTCCCGGGCCGCCTCGCCCGGCGCGTCCACCTGATCCCATTTCGACACCACGAAGACCACGGCCCGCCCCTCGCGCAGCGCCAGATCGGCAATCTGCAGATCCTGCTTCTCGAACGCCTCATGGGCATCCATGACCAGCGCCACCACGTCGGCGAACTTCAGGGCACGGATCGTCTCGCCCGTCGACATGCGCTCGAGCCGGTCGACGACCCGTGACTTTCGCCGCAGGCCGGCCGTGTCCACCAGTCGCACCCGGCGACCATTCCACTGCCAATCCACGGCGATGGAGTCGCGGGTAATTCCGGCCTCCGGACCGGTCAGAAGCCTGTCGTCCTGCAGCAGGGTATTGATGAGGGTCGACTTGCCGGCATTAGGTCGCCCGACGATCGCCAGCTTGATCGGCCGGGTCCTGTCGTCCTCGCGAGGCGCGTCATGGGTCTCGCCACCGGCTTCGGCGATCGCCGCATCCAGTTCCTCATCCGAAAGCTCGCGGTCCTCGATGTCGATATGGGCGAGCCTTTCGACGATATCGTCGGCGGTGGCCGCCGTGGCCTCTTCCGGTTCCGCCGCAAGCGCGGCCGCAAAGGCGGCGTCCCCCAAGACGGTCCGGATCGCGTCGTAAAGATCGGCGAAGCCGTCACCGTGCTGGGCCGACAGGGCCACGGGCTCGTCGAAGCCAAGGCTCCACGCCTCGATCAGACCGGCCTCGCCAGCCTGCCCTTCCGCCTTGTTCGCCACCAGGACCACGGGCACCGAGGCGCGCCGCAGAAGCTCGGAGAACCGTTCGTCGACCGTCGTCACGCCCGCACGCGCGTCGATGGTGAACAGGACGAGGTCCGCCTCGGCGATGGCCGCCTCGGTCTGGGCCCGCATCCGTGCCTCCAGCGAGCCGTCGGTCACATCCTCGAAGCCCGCCGTGTCGATCAGGGTCAGGGGCAGGCCGGCCAGGTCGCCCGGCGCATGCTTGCGGTCTCGTGTCACACCCGGCTGGTCGTCCACCAAGGCCAGCCGCCGGCCGGCCAGCCTGTTGAACAGGGTGGACTTGCCCACATTGGGGCGCCCGACGATGGCGACCTTCAACGGCATGGCCGCCTCCTCAAACGCCTACTCCACGGCGACGAGGCGCGCATCGTCGGTGAGGACGATCAGCTTCCCGTCGACAAGGATCGGCTCCAGAAACACCTCGTCGGCCACTTCCAGCGTGTCGGTCTGAGCCCCGGTCTGCGCATCGAACACCAGAAGGTCGCCTTCCGACGACAGGATCATGACCCGTTCCGACACAACCAGCGGACCGGTATACGAGATCCGGCCCTTCTGGTCGTCCGGCTTGCGGAAACGCGGCAGGTCCGTCACCCAGTAGACCCGTCCGGTATCGGCCTGCAGCGCCGCCAGCTTCCCGTCCGTGCTTGACATGAACAGCACATCGCCCACCAGCGCCGGCGCCTGGGTGGACCCGATGGGCTGCACCCAGACCCGATTGCCGGTGCGCCCGTCAATGGCTGCGGTCACGCCAGACTGGTTGGCGGCAAAGACCAGCCCACCGGCCAGCACCGGCCGCGCCGCGATGTCGTTGATCGCGGAGATCGGAGTGAATCGGCCCGGTCGCGACAGGGCGTCGGTCCAGAGCCGGCGGCCATTGCTGGCCAGATAGGCGATGACCTCGCCGGAGGAATAGGGCACGACCACGATATCCTCCACGGCGGCGGGGCTGGAGCTGCCGAGCACCCGCGCCGGTTCGGCAATCGCCTGGTCGGACCATTCGGTTTGGCCCGTGGCCTCATCCATGGCGAAAACCTCGTTGTTGTTCGAGGTGACGAAGACGCGGCCATCCTTGAAGGTCGGCGCGCCCGTCATCGGCGCGTCCATGTCACGCCGCCAGAGCTCATCGCCCGACTGCGCATCGAGCGCGAGGACAAGGCTGTACCCGCTGGTGACGATCAGCCGCCCGTCGGACAGGCCGAGACAGCCGCCGATGCCAATCCGGTCGCGGCGGTTGCCGGAGTCGATCTCGCGACTCCAAATCCGGTTCCCGGACGCGGCATCGAAGGCGCGCACGGTCTGCGCGGCGTCCAGGGTATAGATCACCCCGTCGGCCGCCACCGGGGCGCAGGTCAGCGCGGACTTGTTGTCAGACCCCCGCCCCGCATCGCTGCGCCACGCGATCCGCAGCCGCTCGACGCCTTGCAGATGACCGACCACCTTGGCGGCGGTGGCCCCGGCCTGCGGCCAGTCCACAGACGGTTCTGCCGGCGGGAGATCGATCGTCTGGTCGGCAAGCTCGGGATCCGCCTCGATCTCGTCCTCGCCCAGGACCATGGCGACCCGGCCGGCGCGGTCGGCCGCTTCCTCCGCCCGCTGCGCCTCGGACTGGGAGCCGATGAACGGGATGTTCGAACAGGCAGACAGAAGCGGCAGGCTCAGGATCAGGCCGGCGGCCAGGCCTGCCGGGCGCCAGTCGGGACGGTTTATGGACAGGTGGGGGAGCGCGATCATTCGGCGGGATCCTTGTTGGGAGCGGCGGCATCGTCTGGCGTTTCGCCAGAGGCATCCGTCGAGGTTTCAGCCGGGGTCTCTGCCGGGGTCTCTGCCGGGGTCTCTGCCGGGATCTCTGCCGGGATCTCTGCGGGCGAGCTGGCCGCGCCTGGCAGGATGGCCAGGGCATTCATGGCGCGCTGGCTCAACCCCTGGGGCGCGTTGGGCGCGATGCGCAGGTAATTGTACTCGCTTCGCGCGGTTTCGACGTCGCCTTCGGCGAGGGCCTTGGCAGCGAGTAATTCCTCGGCGAGCAGGCCAATCGGCGCCTCGGCCTCCGGGAGGTCTCCCAGCATCTCCCGCAAGGCTGCGAGGTCCATCCCGTCGGCGCGCAGATATGCCGCCTTCAGCAAGGCCAGACGTTCGAAGGGCGCCCCCTCCGCGTCTGCCACCTGCATCAGGACATCGGCCGCACCGGCCGGATCGCCCCCGCCTTCCAGCCGGACCCGCGCCAGATAGTGGGCCGCCATGGGCGACAGCGGCGTCCCGTCCGCGATCAGGGCTTCGAATCCGGCGCCCGCCTCGGCATACTGACCGGCCTCCAGGGCCGCAATCGCCGTCTCCAGGTCGCGTGCACGGTCCGCGCGGGCCTGCTCGGCCTGGTAGCCGAGATACTCCATCAGGCCGACACCCGCGACGAGCGCCAGCGCACCGGCCCAGACAAAGGGGGCGAACCGGCGCCAGAGACGGGCGGCGCGGTCCTTGCGGACGCTCTCCTCGACTTCCTCGAAAATGTCGCTCAATTCAGGGCTCTCCCCTCAGGATGTCGCGTGATGCCGAGGCTAGCTGCGGCGCCGGCCGCCGGCAACGCGCGTGCGCTTGCCTGCGCCGTCGCGCGGAAGGTTGTAGGTCTCCGCCTCACCGGGGAACCGGCGGGCGCGCACATCGGCGGCGTACGCCTCGACGGATTTCGCCACCTCCTCGCGCAGCGTGCCATACCGGCGCACGAAGCGCGGCGTCCAGTCGAACAGGCCCAGCATGTCATGCGTCACCAGAATCTGGCCATCGCACCCGGCCGAGGCACCGATTCCGATGGTCGGACAGGCGACGAGCCCGGTAATCTCCGCGGCGAGATCCTCCGCCACGCCCTCGATGACAATGGCGAAGGCGCCGGCACGATCCGCGGCCTGAGCCTCGGCAATCACGCGGGCACGCTCCGCTTCGGTCCGGCCCTTGGCCCGAAAGCCGCCATCCACGTTGATCGCCTGGGGGCGCAGGCCCACATGACCCATGACCGGCACCCCCCGCGCCACGAGATGGGCGATCTGGTCGGCGGCATAGGCCCCACTCTCGATCTTCACCGCGTGGCAGCCAGTCTCCTTCATCAACCGTGCGGCGTTGGCAAAGGCCATGTCGCTGTTGGTCTCATAGGCGCCGAACGGCATGTCGACGACCACGAAGGCCTGCCTGGCCCCACGCATGACCGCCTGGCCGTGCAGGATCATCATGTCCATGGTGACGCCGACCGTGGAGGGCAGGCCGTGGACCACCATGCCAACACTGTCTCCGACCAGGAGAAGGTCGCAGTACGGGTCAAGGATTTCCGCCATGGGCGCATCATAGGCGGTCAGGCAGACCAGCGGCTCTCCGCCCTTGGCGGCGGCGATGTCGGTGACGGTCTTGCGGCGGGATTTCGCGTGTGCGGACATGGCACGGTCTCTATCCCTCGCCGCCCGCGCCAGCAAGCCATTGCGGTCACGTCGCGCGAGCCGCCCGCGGGCCATCACCGCGAGGCCTTCTCCACGCGCGTGCGGACGACGCCTTCAGGCCACCACGGGCCAGACCGAGACGCCCGAAAGGATCGGATGCAGCCAGATGAGCGTCACGGCATAGGCCGCACAGCCTGCACCAACCGCGAGCACGTCACCCAACGGGCGCGGCCTTGCCAGCGCGCCGCCCCGGTCGCCCCGCATGGCCGCTGCCGCCCGGCTGACGAGCGCATATCCCAGAAATGCGCCGAACAGGATCAGCGACGCCGCATCACCGTTCGCCAGCACATGCCCGCCGGCCCAGATCGCCACGGCCAGGACCATCGGGTGGCCCGTCCAACGCTTGATCCAGCCCGGAGGGGCATAGGCCGCCGCCAGGAGGATAAACGCCGGAATCATCAGGACATAGTTGAGATGCCGACCCCAGACCGGCGGCGTGAACACCACCTCGGCCGGGCGGGCAAGGCCATAGCCCCAGAGCATCAGGGCAAATCCCGCAAGAGAGACCAGCGCGAACAGACCCATATAGGGGCCCTCGCCCATCCGGACGCGCAAATCGCGGCCCGGCGACCGCGGGCGCAGGGCGGCAAAGAGGTGCAGGCCGAAAAAGACCGTGGCCCCGACGATCAGATAGGTCATGCACACCCTCCCTTCCCCATTTGCCGAACAGTCTAACCGAGACCGGTCAGGGCTGGAACGGGGCCAGGGCGGGTTCCGGGTCTATTCTGCCGCCGGCCGGTAGCGCTCCGGTTCCTGCGCCAGGTCCGGCGGCGTTCCGGCCTGTGCCTTCGGGTCGGACGACCCGACGGGGATACCTCTCACCCTGGTGATCATGCGCCGGCGCCAGGCCCCCAGCTTCGCCGGCGCCGTCAGCCAGACCGGCGTCACCAGCAGCGTCATCATGGTGGAGAACCCCAGACCGAACACAACCGCCGTCGCCAGCGGCACCCACCATTCCGCGGTGACGCCACCGAAGGTGATCTGGCCGTTCAGGAACGACACATTCATCATGAAGACCATGGGCAGAAGCCCGCATATCGTCGTCAGCGTCGTGAGCAGGATCGGCCGGATCCGCTGGGCGGCGGCCGCGAGCGCCGCGTCCTCGATGCTGCGGCCGTCGCGTTGCAGGCGCTGGACGGTGTCTATCAGCACGATGTTGTTGTTCACGACGATCCCCGCGAGCGCGACGATCCCGGTCCCGATCATCAGGATAGAGATGTAGGGCAGGACGAGCTGGATGCCGATCAGCACCCCGGCGGTGGACAGGATCACCGCCGAAAGCGTCAGAAAGACATGATAGAAATTGTTGAACTCCCAAAGGAGGATGATCGCCATCAGGAACAGGGCCGCCAGCGCCGCGTTCTGGAAGAAGGCGTTGGCCTCCGCCGTGTCCTCGTCGGCGCCCTCGAAGGCGATGTCCACGCGCGGATCGAACGCCTGGGCAGCGATCCAGTCCCTGATCTCGGCCACCTTCTGGGGCCCCGTACCCTGCTCCACGGCATTCGCGCTGATCGTCACGAGCCGCTTGCCGTCACGACGCTCGATCCGCTGCACGCGCTGGGCCGGCACGCGCTCGACAAAGGTCGACAGCGGCACCTGTCCCTCCGGCGTCGCTAGCCGGAGCCGGTCGATCGCCTGCAGGCTGCGCGCGGTCTCAGGCAGACGCACGCGGATGTCCACTTCGTCAAGGGCATCATCGGGCCGGTAGCGCCCGACCAGGATGCCATTGGTGACAAGCTGTACCGCCGCACCGACCTGCGCCACGTCCAGACCGAACTTTCCGGCTTCCGCGCGGTCCACCTCGAGCTGATACTCGATGCCTGGCAGGGGAAGACTGTCGGAATACTCCCGCAGCCCGTCCATCGTGCGCACATGCTCCGATACCTGCCGGGCCACGCGGTCGAGCAAATCCGGGTCGCTGGAGCGCAGCGCAATCTGCACATCCTTGCCCACCGGCGGACCCTGTTCCAGCTTGCGCACCTCGATCATGGCGCCCGGGAACCCCTCCAGCGAGTCGCGGATCTTCTGCAGCGTCACGCGCCCGTCATAGCCCTGCTCGCGGTCCCTGAGGTCGACGAGAATACGCCCGATCGTGTCCTGGGGCACATCGCCGGTGCCATCGAAGAAGCCGCCGGAATTGCTGCCCGTGCCAGAGCGTGTCGACAGATGCTCGATGCCGTTGATGTCCAGCAGGCGGGTTTCGACCCGCGAGACGATGGCGAACTCCTCGTCCGCCGACAGGTTGCCCTGGGCACGCACGAAGACGTAGACCTGTTCGGGTTCGACATCGAGGAAGAACTCCGACTTGTGGGGGGTCGAGCCGAACCAGGCGAAAATCCCGGCGATCAGCGCGAATGCCGCCAGGGTCACACTCACCGGCCGGCGCATCAGGGCCGAGATCAGCCGGACATAGGCGCCCAGCCAGCCGCCGGAACGGCGGGGATCTCCCTCCGCGCCGGAAATGGCCTTCATGTCCACCGTGGGTTCGGCGCGCGGACGTCCGCCTATGACCGAGCCGAGAACCGGAAGGAAGATCAGCGCCATGAGCAGCGAGGCCGACAGGACGAAGATCAGGGTGATCGGCAGATAGGCCATGAACTTTCCGGGCATGGAGTCCCAGAACAGGAACGGGACGAAGGCGGCCAGCGTGGTGGCGTTCGAGGCCACGATGGGCCAGAACATGCGCTTGGCGGCGAGTGCATAGGCCGCGCGTCGGTCCAGCCCTTCGGCCATCTTCCGGTCGGCATACTCCACCATGACGATGGCTCCATCGACGAGGATACCGACGGCGATGACCATCCCGAACATGACCATCATGTTGATCGTGTAGCCGAAGACCCCGAGCATCAGGAACGCCATCACGAAGGAGGCCGGGATCGCCAGGCCGACCAGCCCCGCCGAGCGCAGGCCGAGCGCGGCCACGACGATGATCATGACCAGGATCACGGCCGTGGCGATGGACGATTCAAGCTGGCCGAGCTGCTTGTCGATCATCTCCGACATGTCCGAGGTCAGGGTGGCCTGCACGGTGTCCGGCCAGCTCGCCTCGGCTGCGTCCACCGCCCGGCGCACCTCGTCCACGGTGTCGAGGATGTTGGCGCCGGTCCGCTTCACGACCTGGATCGACACCGCGGGGCGGCCGTCGAACCGGGCATAGACCTCGCGATCCTTGAACGTGCGGCGCACCTCGGCCACGTCGGACAGCGTGACGATCCGGTCGCCATCGCGCTTGACCGGCAGGTTGAAGGCATCCTCCGCAGTGCGGATCAGGCCCGGCACCTTCACCGGGAATCGCCCTTCGCCCATGTCAATCTGGCCTGCCGGCACCAGCCGGTTGTTGGCCGACACGGTCGCGAGAATGGCCTCGTAGGACAGGTTGTAGCTTTCGAGCTTCGCCGGGTCGGCGACGATCTCGAGAACCTCTTCGCGCTCGCCCTGGATATTGGCCTCCAGAACGCCGGAGATCGCCTCGAGATCCTCCTGGAGCTGCCGGGCGATGCGATACAGGCCACGTTCCGGCGCATCGCCATGAATGTTGATCACCAGGATCGGAAACAGCGACGCATTCAGTTCCGTGATCACCGGCTCGCGCGCATCCTCGGGGAACTCCCTTCGCGCAAGGTCGACCTTCTCGCGCACATCGAGCAGGGCCTGATCCTGATCGAAGGACACGTCGAATTCGAGAACGAGCTGGCCGGCGCCGAGAAGGCCGTAGCCGTTCATCTCCTTGAGGCCCTCGATCCCCCGCAGCTCGGTCTCGACCGGTCGCACGAGCAGGCGCTCGGCATCTTCCGGGGAGATCCCCTCGAGCGGAATGGTCACGCCCACATAGGGAATCGGAATGTCGGGGTCGGCTTCCTTGGGCAGGTTGACATAGGTCAGGGTCCCCGCGCCCAAAAGGACGGCCAGCAGCGTCAGGACCATGCGAGCCCGGCCAATGGCTCCATCTATGAGCGCGTGCATCGCCTATAACCCTTCAGCCAGGACCGGATCGACCCGAGTGCCCTCACGCACGAATTCCTGCCCCTCGGTCAACAGGCGGGCGCCCTCGGGAAGTCCCGTCAGCCAGACCCCGTCGGGGGCGTCGTCGATGACGCGGACCGGCGTGAACCGGACCGTGTCGTCTTCGTCCACATAGCGTACGCCGACTTCGCCTGTGTCGTCGAGCACGAGCATCGCCGGCGACAGCCTTGCGGCCGGAGCCCTCCCGAGTTCCAGACGAAGTTCGGCGGTCAGGCCGGCGGCGATGGCGCTGTCGGGGTTCGGCGCGGCGGCCTCGACGCGGAAGGTCCGGGTCGCCGGGTCGGCCGTGCGCGCCACATAGCGGACCGTGGCGGGGAAAGTGCGCCCATCGGCGAGTTCGGCGCGAGCGCGCTGGCCCTCCTCGATATCGTCTGCAACGCCTTCCGGCACATTGACCGCGATGATGAGCGGATCCAGGTCGACCAGCTCACCGCAGGGCTGGCCCGGCGAGAGGAAGTCGCCCTCCTCCGCAAGGCGCCGCTCGAACACACCGGAGAAGGGGGCACGGATCCGGGTCCTCTCGAGTTCGACCTCGGCGGTGTCGAGTGCGGCTTCGGCGGCATCGAGCTGGGCCTTGGCCGCTGCGGCCTGGGTTGGCGAGGTCCAGCCCTTGTCGGCGAGGTCGCGCGCCGCCTCATAATCGAGCCGTGCAGACTCCACGGCCGCGCGGGCCTCCGCAAGGCGCGCCGCACGGGACTCCACGTTCAGTCCGCACAGCACCGTACCGGCCTCGACCAGCGCGCCCTCCGCGACGCTGGCCTCGCGCACGGAACCCTGGGTCTCGGCACGCACCGTAACCACGCGTTCGGGCTCGGTCTGCCCCTTGAAGCTGCGAAACACCGGATGCGGCTCCAGCGCGACGCGGGTGACGACGACCCGGGGCGGGGCCCGGGCGGCATCCTCGGTCTGGGTCTCGGCAAGGCTCTGTCCGCCATCGCCCGTCTCGGCGGGACGCAGCATGGCGCTGGCGCCGAAATAGATCAGCAGCGAGACGAGGATCGCAGCGGCGATCCAGACGGAACGGGGCAAACTCACGCGCGCGGCTCCTTCCTGTCGCGACGTCCTGACGGGGCGTCCCGAGATGACGGCCCGGGGGGCACGGGGAACGGCCACCGGGCAGGACTGGTAAACGCCTTAACGCCCGCAGATTTCGATTCGGCGAACCGGCCCGGCAAACCCATCCGATCCGGTCAAGGCCTGCTTAACCGATCGCGTTACATATGGGCTTGCGACAAGGTGTTGCGATAGGTCCAACGGACAGATTTTTGCAGTGCAGAAATCGCCCCACCCCATCCTGTTCACCCTTGAGCCTGCGGCCCGCCTGGCGTTTCCTGCCGGACATGTATGGACCGACCTCGCACAGTTTCACGTCGCAGCGGCTACGCCTCCATTATGTGGATTGGGGTAACCGGGGCGCGCCGCCGCTCATCCTCGTCCATGGCGGGCGGGACCATTGCCGATCCTGGGACTGGACGGCGGAACGCCTGCGTGCCGACTGGCATGTGATCGCACCCGACCTTCGCGGCCATGGCGACAGCGCCTGGTCGCCCGACGGCGACTACACGCCGACCGCCTTCGTTTACGATCTGGCCCAGTTGATTCACCAATTGGCGCTGGAAGAGGTGACGCTGGTCGCCCACTCGCTCGGCGGCAACATCGCCCTGCGTTATGCGGGCCTGTTTCCACAGACCGTCCGCCGTCTGGTGGCGATCGAGGGGCTCGGCCCCTCGCCCCGCATGATCCGGGAACGCCTCGACACGCCCGTCGATAAGCGCCTGCGCGACTGGATCGAGCGCAAGCGGGCCGCTGCCGGCCGACTGCCCCGCCGCTATGCGACGCTGGACGAGGCGCTGGAACGGATGCGCGAGGCCAATCCCAACCTGACGGCAGACCAGGCGCACCACCTGACCGTCCATGGTATCAGCCAGAACGAGGACGGGACCTACACCTGGAAGTTCGATAACTACATCCGCACCTTCCCGCCGGTCGACCTGGCTCCGTCGGACGTCCAGGCGCTGTGGAACGCGATCACCTGCCCCACCCTGCTGCTCTACGGCGCGCAGAGCTGGGCCTCGAACCCGGCAGAGGATGGCCGCGCCGCGCATTTTCGCCAGGCGGAGGTCAAGACCTATCCGGATGCAGGACACTGGCTCCACCATGACCGTTTCGAGCTGTTCATGGCGGACCTGGACCGCTTCCTGGCGCCCACCTACCCGACCTGCCGACCCTAGGGAGCGGGGTTGCCCCTGCGTCCGGGATTGCGGCGCAGCATGGGCGGGCTAAAACGGACCCAAGACAAGCCGCCGGCGGCGCGACGCCGGCCAATCGGTTCGGGAGGACGGACATGAACGACGCCTACATCATCGATGCGTGCCGCACGCCACGCGGCATTGGCAAGGTCGGCAAGGGCTCGCTGGCACACCTGCACCCCCAGCACCTGGCCGCGACCGTGCTGAAGGCGATCGCCGAGCGCAACAGCCTCAACACCGCAGAGGTCGACGACATCGTCTGGGGTACGTCGAGCCAGCGCGGCAAGCAGGGCGCCGATCTGGGCCGCATGGGCGCGCTTCTGGCCGGCTATGACCTGAAGGCATCCGGCGTCACGCTGGACCGGTTCTGCGGCTCCGGGATCACGACGGTGAACATGGGCGCCGCCTCGATCATGTCCGGCATGGAGGACATCGTCATCTCCGGCGGAACGGAGATGATGAGCTATACCGCCGCCTCCGCAGATCCGAGCCGGCTGCCTCTTATGGACTCCGACAATCCGGCGCTGCGCGCCAAACACCCCCAATCCAACCAGGGCGTCTGCGCGGACGCCATCGCCACCATGGAGGGCATCTCCCGGCGCGACACCGAGGAGCTGGCCGTCGAGAGCCAGAAGCGCGCCGCCCGCGCGATCGAGGAAGGCCGCTTCGACCGCTCGCTCGTCACCGTCTACAACGAGGATGGGAGCGTGGCGCTCGACCATGAGGAGTTTCCCCGGCCGAGCACGACGCTGGACGGACTGGCCAGCCTGAAGCCGTCCTTCGGGGCGATCGCAGACATTCCTGTGGACGAGGCGGGCAACACCTACCGCAAGCTGATCAACGCCAAGTATCCGGACGTTGAGATCGAGCACATCCATCATGCCGGCAATTCCTCGGGCGTGGTGGATGGCGCCGCAGCGCTGCTTCTGGCGTCGAAGGCGGCGGCCGAGCGGAATGGCTGGACGCCACGTGCCCGGATCGTGGCCATGGCCAATATGGGGGATTGCCCGACGCTGATGCTGAACGCACCGCCGCCGGCCGCGGAAAAGGTGCTGGCCAAGGCCGGGCTCACCAAGGACGACATCGACGTCTGGGAAATCAACGAGGCATTCGCCGTCGTTGCCGAGCGCACCATCCGCAAGCTGGGCCTGGATCGCGACAAGGTGAACGTGAATGGCGGCGCCATGGCGCTGGGCCACCCGATCGGCGCCACCGGCTCGATCCTGATCGGCACGGCGCTGGACGAGCTTGAGCGCACGGGCGGCCGCTATGGCCTGATCACCATGTGCGCGGCCGGCGGCATGGCGCCGGCGGTCATCATCGAACGCCTGGACAGCTAGGCCCGCCTTGGCGGGTCGCCCCACGCCTCCACCCGCACCGGCCAGCGGCCCCGGACAGGGACCGCTGGCCGGCCTGCGCGTGCTGGAATTCGCCAGCATCGGCCCCGGCCCGTTCTGCGCCATGCTGCTGTCGGATCTGGGTGCGGAGGTTTTGCGGCTCGACCGGCCGAGCGGCGTGGGCGGTACGGGGCCCAACCCGGTGCTGCAGAGGGGACGCCCTTCCCTCGTCTGCGACCTGAAGGATGCCGAAGGCGTGGCCCGCGCCAGAGCGGCGGCCGCGCGCGCAGATGTGACGATCGAGGGCAATCGCCCCGGAGTGATGGAACGCCTCGGCCTCGGCCCGGACGTGCTGATGGCCGAGAATCCCGGCCTGATCTACGCCCGGATGACCGGTTACGGACAGGCGGGGCCGCTCGCCTCCCGGGCGGGACATGACCTGAACTACCTGGCGCAGGTCGGCGTACTGGACGCCATCACCCCGCCCGGAGACACACCGCGCGCCCCGCTCAACCTGCTCGGCGACTTTGGCGGCGGTGCGCTTTACATGGCGCTTGGGATCGTTGCCGCACTTCATGAGCGCAGCCGGTCGGGACAGGGACAGGTGGTGGACGCCGCCATCGTTGACGGGACGGCGTCGCTGGCCGGCATGGTGCTGGGCGGCTGGGCCTCCGGGTCGCTGGCCCGTCCGTTCGAAGCGAACGTCCTGTCAGGCGAGGCGCCCTTCTACCGCTGCTATGCCTGTCGCGACGGCCGTTTCATCGCAGTGGCGGCCCTGGAGCCCCATTTCTATGCCCGTTTCCTGCAGGCCATGGGGATGGACCATTATGCTGACCGCCCCCAGCGCGATCCGGGTCACTGGGCCAACCTGAACAGGGAGCTGGAAACGGCCTTCAGGACAAGGCCGCTGGCCGACTGGCTTCGGCTCCTGGAACCGTTGGATGCCTGCATCAACGCGGTGCAGACGCTGGACGAGGCCCGGTCGGACCCCCACAACGTCGCCCGCGACCTGTTCCCGATGGTCGACGGTGTCCCCCAGCCGGCCCCTGCGCCACGCTTTTCGCGCACGCCGGGGCAGATTCAGGGGCCCGCTGCCCGGCCGGGCGAGGGTGGCGAAGCGGTGCTGGCCCGCTGGCTCGACGGCAGGGACGCCACGGCAGGCACGCGCTGACGCCCGGTCCAACCGGCGATTGATTGACTCGCCCCATTATAAGAACAAATAAGGAACGCATGGGTGCGACCGATCTCAAGCTCGTGGATTTTTCCCGGCCAACCCCGGCGGAGACGCCGGATATCCGGTGCCTGGTCACGCGCGGCGGCGTGGCGGAGCTGGCACCTTCAGCCTATGGCGACACCGCAGCCTGCCTGGGTCTGGCGCTGGCCTGCGGGCCAGCCATGTGTGCCGGCGCCGCGGTCTGGGTCCGCCAGGCCAGTGCCCGGCTGGACCGGGGCCGACCCCAGCCCGACGGCCTGGCCCGACTGGGCGTGGCGCCGGACAGGCTGATGACCGTTGAGACGCGGCAGCGCCGTGACGCGCTCTGGGCGGTGGAGGAGACGGTGAAGTCGGGGGCGGTCGCCCTGGTGCTGGCCGAGCTGGACGGGATCGACTTCACCGCCAGCCGTCGGCTGGCCCTGGCCAGCGCCACCAGCGGCGTGCCGGCGCTTCTGCTTCTGCCCCACGGGCGTACGGGCGCGACCGCTGCCGACAGCCGCTGGCGGATCGCGGCCTGTCCCTCGGCACCCAACCGGCTGGACCCGCGTGCGCCGGGCGCCCTGCGCTGGCGGGCGATGCTGCAGCGGTCCCGCCAGGCACCGGGGGCAGCCGGCCTGGTCCAGACCCTGGAGCTCGACCATGAAACGCTATCTCTCCGTATGGTTTCCGCACTGGTCGGTGGACCGGCTGCGCCGGGCCCGCCGGCGGGCGACCCGGCCGCAACCTCCCCCGCCGGGCGCGAAGAGGATGTCGCTGGCCCCGGATGGCGACGCACCGGATAGCGCCCCGACCCGGCGGCCACTGGTTCTCTATGAAGCCGGTCAGGGCGGTCTGCGCGTGGCGGCCGCCAATGGACCGGCTCGGGCCGCCGGCATCCAGCCGGGCCTGACCCTGAGTGATGCCTGCGCCCGGATGCCGGGCCTGACCAGCGAGGAAATCGACCGGGCCGCCGACCGGGCCGCCCTGAAGGCCCTGGCCGCCTGGGCGATCCGCTACACACCCCTCTCGGCGGTGGACGGAAGCGACGGGCTGATGCTGGAAACCACCGGCTGTGACCACCTGTTCGGCGGGGAACAGGCCCTGCTGGCGGATCTGGACGCGCGTCTGGCGGCGGCAGGCCTGAGCGCACGCCTGGGACTGGCCGGCACACCGGCAGGCGCAGCCGCACTGGCCCGTGGTGCGCCAGAGTGCCCGGCCCGACTGCCTCCCGGCGGCGAGCATGAGGGCCTGGCCGACCTGCCCGTAGCGGCACTGCGCCTGAGCCTGGACACGCTGACCACACTCAGGCGGTTCGGACTGACCCGGATCGGACAGCTTTACGGCATCGACCGTGCCGCGCTGGCCCGGCGCTTCGTGTCCCGCACGGCAGCGGACGCCGTGGTGACGCGTCTGGACGAGGCGCTGGGCCTGCGACACGCACCGCTGGCGCCGCTGCGTCCGCCACCGGACTATGCCGCGCGCCAGCCCTGCCCTGAACCATTGCTCCACGCAGACGGCATCCGCGCCGGGCTGGACAGACTTCTGGAGACGGTCTGTGCCCAGTTGGCCGACCATGGCCGCGGGGCGCGGTCTTTCACGCTGACGGCCTTCCGGGCCGATGGCGGCAGCGACCGTCTCGACGTGGCGGCCGCACGGCCGGTGCGCGATCCCGCCCATGTGCGGCGGCTGTTCGACGACCGGCTGGGCGCGCTGGACCCCGGTTTCGGTATCGATCTTCTGCTTCTGGAAGCCCGACGGGTCGGGGCCATGGCCAGCGATGTGCGGCCACTCTCGCGCGATCTGGCCGGTCAGGCGGTGGATCTGACCGCCCTGTCCGCCCTGGCCGACCGGCTGAGTGCACGGTTGGGCCCCGGCACGGCGCAGGTGGCCCACCCCGAGGCCAGTCACCTGCCGGAACGCGCCGCCCGCTGGCGCGCGTTCGAGGGCACCCTGCCGACCTGGCCGGCGGGCGGCGAGCGACCCGACCGCCCCCGTCCCGTCAGCCTTCTGGAGCGGCCGGAACCGGTGGAGGTGCTGGCCGAAGTACCCGACGGCCCGCCCCTGCGCTTCATCTGGCGTCGGGTGGCGCGGCGTGTGCTGCGCGCCGACGGTCCGGAACGGATCGCGCCGGAATGGTGGCACCATTGGCCAGCGCCCCCGCGCGCGCCCACCGCGGATGCGGCCGGGACAGATACCGCGCCCGCGTCACGTCCTGCCCTGCCGCGCACGCGCGACTATTACCGGATCGAAGACGAGACCGGCCGACGCTACTGGGTGTTCCGCGACGGTCTCTACGGGGATGGACGTGGCGGCGCGCCCGGCTGGTATGTGCACGGGCTGTTTCCATGACCGATTATGTCGAATTGCAGGTGACGACGAATTTCTCCTTCCTGCGGGGTGCCTCGCATCCGGAGGAACTGGTCGCCCGGGCCGCTGCGCTGGGCCTGCGCGGACTGGCGGTGGCCGACCGAAACACCCTGGCCGGGGTTGTGCGGGCCCATGCCGCAGCGCGCGAGCACGGGATCGACCTGGTGATCGGCGCGCGCCTGGTCCTCGCCGATGGGCTGGAGATGTTGTGCTTTCCCATGCATCGCCCCGCCTATGGGCGCCTCTCGGCCCTGCTGTCGAAGGGGAAGCTGGCGGCGCCGAAAGGCGACTGTCACCTGACGCTCGGCGATGTGCTGGAGGCCGCCGACGGCCAGATCCTGGTGGTGCTGGCGCCTGAACGCCCCGATGCCGCCTTCGAGGCGACGCTGGCCCACCTGGCCCAGCGGTTGGGCGACCGGGTCTATCTGGGCGGCGGCTGGCGCCATGCCGGAGATGACCGGGCCCGCCTGGCAGCGCTCGCAGAGCTTGGCGCGCGCACCGGTGCGCCGCTGGTGGCGGTGAACGACGTGCTTTATCATGTGCCCGGGCGTCGCCCCCTGCAGGATGTCGTCACCTGCATCCGCGAGCACTGCACCCTGGCCGAGGCCGGATTCCGCCTGGCGGCCAATGGCGAGCGGCACCTGAAATCCGGTACCGAGATGGCGCGGCTGTTCCGGGGCTTCGAACCGGCGCTGGAGCGTACGCTGGAGATCGCCGCACGCTGCCATTTCAGCCTGGACGAGCTTGCCTACGAGTATCCCGACGAGCCCGTTCCACCGGGCCGGACCCCGCAGGAACACCTGGAGGCGCTGACCTGGGAAGGGGCCGCCTGGCGCTATCCGGACGGCGTACCCGAGCGGGTGACGCGAACCCTCCGAAAGGAACTGGCCCTCATCGCGGAGCTCGACTACGCGCCCTATTTCCTGACGGTTCATGACATCGTCGCCTGGGCGCGCGCCCAGGGGATCCTGTGCCAGGGGCGGGGGTCGGCAGCGAATTCGGCAGTCTGCTTCTGCCTGGGGGTCACCAGCGTCGACCCCGACCGCCTGGACCTGCTGTTCGAGCGGTTCATCTCGCGCGAGCGCCGGGAGCCGCCCGACATCGACGTGGATTTCGAGCATGAGCGCCGCGAAGAGGTGATCCAGTATATCTACCGCCGCTACGGGCGCCACCGGGCGGCCCTGACGGCGACGGTAATCAGCTATCGCCCCCGTTCGGCCGCGCGCGAGGTGTGCAAGGCGATGGGCCTGTCCGATGACGTGGCCACCGCCCTGGCGAGCACCGTCTGGGGCAGTTGGGGCAAGGATCTGGACCCGGCGCTGATCCGCCGGGCAGGTCTGGACCCGGCCAATCCGGTGATCCGCCGCGCCATGCACCTGGCGCGCGCGCTGATCGGCTTTCCCCGCCACCTTTCGCAGCATGTGGGCGGCTTTGTCCTCTCGCGCGGCCCCCTGGTGGAAACCGTGCCGATCGGCAACGCCGCCATGGCCGAGCGCACCTTCATCGAATGGGACAAGGACGACATCGAGACCCTGGGCCTCATGAAGGTCGATGTGCTGGCGCTGGGCATGCTGACCTGTATCCGCAAGGCATTCGACATGCTCGACCTGTACAAGGGCGAGGCGCTGGATCTTGCCAGCGTGCCCGCCGGCGACACGGCGACCTATGACATGCTCTGCGCCGGCGACAGCCTGGGCGTCTTCCAGGTCGAGAGCCGGGCGCAGATGAACATGCTGCCGCGTCTGCGCCCGCGCGAATTCTACGACCTTGTGATCGAGGTGGCGATCGTGCGGCCCGGCCCGATCCAGGGCGAGATGGTCCATCCCTATCTGCGCCGCCGCCAGGGACTGGAAACCGTGCGCTATCCCCGGCCGGACCCGGCCCATGGCCATCCCAAGGAGCTGGAGAACATCCTCGGGCGCACGCTGGGGGTGCCGCTCTTCCAGGAGCAGGCGATGCAGATCGCCATGGACGCCGCCCGATTCACGCCAGAGGAGGCCAATGGCCTGCGGCGGGCCATGGCGACCTTCCGCAAGGTCGGCACGATCCAGACCTATCAGGACAAGATGGTCGAGCGCATGATCGCGCGGGGCTACGAGCCCGACTTCGCCCGGCGCTGCTTCGACCAGATCAAGGGGTTCGGCGAATATGGCTTTCCCGAAAGCCATGCCGCGAGCTTCGCCTTGCTGGTCTACGTCTCGTCCTGGCTGAAATGCCACCATCCGGATGTGTTCTGCGCCGCACTGCTGAATTCCCAGCCCATGGGCTTCTACGCGCCGGCACAGATCGTCCGCGATGCCCGCAGCCACGGCGTGGAGGTGCGCGGCGTCGATGTGAACCTGTCGGACTGGGACACCACGCTGGAGCCGGCCGACGGCGACGGCCTGCTCGCGGTACGCCTGGGCCTGCGCCAGGTGGATGGCTTGCGCGCGGACGAGGCGGAAGCGCTGATTGCTGCCCGGGGCCCCGGCTACTACAGTGTGGAGGAACTGCGGCGCCGCGCCGGGCTGATGCGCCAGTCGGTGGAACGGCTGGCAGCGGCCGATGCCTTCCGCTCCCTCGGCCTGGACCGGCGGGCGGCGCTCTGGGCCGCACGGGGCGAGACGGCAGGCGAGCGGCTGCCGCTGTTTGCCGCCGCCGATGTGGCGGAACAGGGCAGTGAGGCAGAGACGATCCTGCCCGCCATGCCGGCCAGCGCCCATGTGGTGCAGGACTATCAGACGCTGCGCCTGTCGCTGAAGGACCACCCCATGGCCTTCCTGCGGGCGGGCTATGGCCGTCTCGGCGCACTGACCACCGCCGAGGCCGCCGCCCGCCCCGAGGGCACGCCCGTCCGCACCGGGGGCATCGTCCTGGTGCGCCAGAAGCCGGGCTCGGCGAAGGGCGTCGTCTTCGTGACCGTGGAGGACGAGACGGGGATCGCCAATCTCGTGGTCTGGCCCCGGGTGGCGGAACGGTTCCGTCCGATCGTGATGGGCGCCCGCATCCTGCTGGTGGAAGGCCGAATCCAGCGCTCGCCGGAAGGCGTGGTTCATGTGGTGGCGGAGCGTCTGGTCGACCGCACCCGCGATCTCGCGCATCTGGACGAGGATCATGGTGACGACCCGCTCAGGGGCGCCCTCGCCAATGCCGACGAGGTGCGCCGCCCGGTTCAGGCGGACCCCCGCGGCAAACACCCGCGGACGGTCCGCATCATTCCCCGAAGCCGGGATTTCCACTAAGGCGGTACCAATTTTCTGCTATCTGAAGTCGAATATTGATGCCTGGTCGCCGGCAGACTTCCAACCTCAGCCTCGTCCAT
The DNA here is from genome assembly GCA_964492485.1 of uncultured Hyphomonadaceae bacterium. Taxonomy (GTDB): domain Bacteria; phylum Pseudomonadota; class Alphaproteobacteria; order Caulobacterales; family Hyphomonadaceae; genus UBA5336. The sequence continues at coordinate 34,593 of CAZBKM010000014.1, forward strand.
CTATACTGGTTGTCTCATTCTTTTTGTCTATTCTGGGTTAAAAAATGCCCCATTGCAGGCCGTGCGCCTCTTTCCGACGCTGGCAATGCCGGCGCGTCGCCATTGGCGCCCTGTTCGTCTCACTGGTCGTGGCCCACTCTGCGGTCCAGAAAGCCAGCGCGCAGGCTGTTCCAGGCTACCAGATTGACACCGATTTCAGCCTGGTGGCGCAGTCGACGGCCCCGATCCTGGCTGAAAACTACCTCTCCGGTTCGATCGTGCGTGTCACACACACGATTGACCTACCGAATGCGGTGTTGCCCGGCGCCCGGTACTTCTGGTCCTTCAAGATCGACGAGCGGACGCGCTTTCTTCTCTCGGAGGGCGGTTTTATCGGGACGACCGCACCGCTCGCGCTTACCAATGTGCTGCCGGAAAGCCTCGATTTATCCGACTGGCTCATCGTGGAAGGCCTCGCAACCACTTGGTCGTCCCCTCCCACGGCCTCCGATTACGCGGACGCCACGTGCACGAAGAGCGACGCCGGCCTGCCCGCACTGGACGCATTCGGGTCAGACGACGCTGACTGTTTCAAGGTAAGGCAGGCCGATAACGTCACGATCTTCAAGGCCTTCGATCTGACGGCGTTTACGCCAGCCGAGCAGGCCATCATCGCAAACAACGCCCTCGCCTTCACGTTCTATCTCAGGAACCAGACGGCCGATGGGTTGGCCGTCGGCCTCTCGCTCTACCCCTTTATCGGATACACGACAGAAACGACCACAACGGACACGACCACGGGTGCCGTGGACTTCAGGATATTGTGGCAGTCCGGAGCTTTCCCCAACGTCGATCCCGATGCGTGGACCCAATACGTTACAGCCTCGACGGACCCCATCTCGAGATGGTTGCAAGCGGGCGAGACCCTCACGGGTCTGGTCGTCGGAATGTCGGTCGCCAACAGCCGCCTGGCCGAATATCAGATCTGGGGCGCCCAACTGCTCGACCAGCAGGGCTCCAGCGGGTTTCTGCCAGAAGAGTATCCATTCTTCCCGAACGAAGGTGGCGTGGCCAAGCCGCCCGTAGCGCCGGTCCACGTCAAGCTCGACCAGGTGGTCAAGCACCTTATGACCATTGGCTATTCCAATGGTACAGACCCACCGGCCTCGGCTGAGGACTGTACCTATACGCCGAGCGATCCGGACAGTGACGGCAGCGACCCGGATGTGACCTATGTCTGTCTGGTAGGGTTCGGAGGCCTTGTGCAAGGCGGTGTGTATAAAGAAGTAAACTACAGTCTGCCCGAATTCTCGCTCTCCTACCGCATCCGGATCGAGTGAGGCCGGGCGGGTGCGGACCATCGGGACGATGACCCCTCCCGTTTGACGTGTTTACTTTACCTTATGCGTTCTGGCATTGAATGGCGTTCAGGGACTCACGCCATGGCCAGACTGCTCGCCTATCTGATCTGCCTGCCTGCGCTGGCCCTTGGCGGCGTGTCTGGCGCCGCGCATGCCCAGGTCGCCGTGCCCGACCTCGGCGTCGAAGTGGAGACGGCGCGCGGTTCGGGGACACCGCAGGAACCGGTGCCGGGCGCACTCGTGGATTATGTCTACACGTTTGAAAACCCGGATACGACTGACAATCTGACGGTCCCCATGAACCGTTTCGAGGCCCTCATTGCCCTGCCGGAGGGAACCGAACTGTATCTCCGCCCACAGGTGGCCAGCCCGCATCAAACGCGGAGCTACGTGTCGGCAAGCCACGCGGCGGTACCCCTATCTTTCGACGCCACCAATCCAACGGTCCTCGCCCTCGAAGCCATCGCGGCCGGAAGCCCCGTCCCCGATCCTCTTCCATCCGGTCAGAGCGTGTCGGATCTCGGCCTCTGCAGCGACTCAAATCTTCCGTTTGCAAGCAATGAGACTGGCGACCTGAACAGGACCTCGGATCTGTCACGCGAGGTGTCCCACCTCTGCCTGTTTGGAAAGGGTGGCCTCTGGCTAGATAACAGCACCCTCACCGTGCGCATTACCCTGCGCATCCGCGACGATAATGGAACCTGATGCCGTACAGACGCCTGATCCCGCTCCGCCCCATCCTGTCGCTCATGATCGCCCTTGCCCTGCTTGCGGCAGGTCCGGCGGGCGGCGCCGCAATCGCGCAGAGCAGCGGGATCTCCCGGACGGTCGAGCTTTACCCGTGGACGGGCCTGCCGATGGCCCCGGAGCCCTCCGTGGACGTGGAGGCGAACGAAGCCCTTCTGAGGGTCGTCTTCACGAACGGATCGGGGAGTGACATCGCAATGTCCGAGGTCGACCTGGTCGTCACCCTGCCAGCCACGCCCGCAAGCCTCGCCCTGGCCGGCACGTCCGGCGGCGTGGCGAAGGTGTCGCTGGCCTCGTCTTCCGATCCCGCCATTGCCGATGCGGCCGCGGCTTTCACCCTGGCCTATTCGGATGCCGAAAGCACGAGGCCGCCCGAAAATGCCAGCGCATGCACCGCGACGCCGGATTTCAGCGAGACGCAAACCGACAGCAAGAACGGCACATACGCCACCCAGCGCGACAGCGCGGTTCACCATGTCTGCCTCGACGGGCAGACCGGGTACACCTGGCCTGCTGGGGCGAACCTGATCGTCGACATCGTCCTCAACGCACCGGGGATCCTGTTCGGAGTCACTGACGCAGAGGCCGGCGTTCTGTCGGGGCTGAGCGAGGCCAATACGCTCTTCCTCGTCGCCAACGAGGCGGGCGGGCTCACACCGGGATATGTCGCCGACGCGCCCAACAGCCAGTCGGAGGGCGCGCTCGCCGCGCGCATCGGTCAGCCCGTGGGCAGCGTCCAGGACTGGTCGGCCGGCGCGACCACGACCGCACGCGGCGCCACCGTGCCGCCGGAGTTCCTACTTCCGACGTTCAAGGCTGGCGATCAGCAGATCGCATGGCCGGGGCTGGAGATTAACGGAGGAACCGCTTTAGAAGCCACGCCCCTCCATCTGCCCGACCTGGGTACGGATGCCGATAACCTGACCGTCATCCTCGCCGGCGAGTACGACGTTTCCGACGGAACGATCCCGGCTGGAGGACTCCTGATCTCCTTCACACCCGCCGGACAGTCCACACCAGACGTCTTTCTCGTGTCGCGAACAACGGGCACCGATTTGCAATCCGTGCCAGACTTCGCCATGATCCGATCGCAGAATACAGACATACCCTGGAACGGCCTGGCGACCGGACAATGGGCTCAGCCCTTCGTCCTGACCCTTGTCGCCAAAGCGGGGTCCGTCCCCGATCTGTATTGGAACGGCACATGGCTGGCCAACGATGCCGCCCCCGGCGACCGGCTCCACATTGCCCAGAGCCTGACCGAAGGCGCACTGTTTGGCGACGATGGCGGCTTCGATTTTTCACCGCCGATCCGGCTGGGCTCCGTGCTGGTGACCAGCGTGGACCTCGACATCAGCGACCTGAACACACTTGTCCAGGCCGCCGCCGCACGCGTCGGGGCAACAGTGACGCTCCCCATCAAGCCGTCGATCCTGCCGGAGCTTCGCAATGCTGACGGTGAGGTGCTCGCATCGCTCGACGAGGGCGCGGAGACGGTGATCCCGATTTCAGTGGCGAGCGGGGAAAACCTTGATCTTGTCGTGACCGTCACGACACCGGACGGTACTCCGATCACGGACATCGAGGCGCCTCTAGCTTACGCGGACGACGAAAACTTTGACGCTGCCTTTTTCGTTTACGAGGCAGCGACCGGCTATCGTACCATCAATTGGAGTGATCCAACGCCGACCTATGATCCAGACGGCACCAATGTTTACGCACTGCCCATCTACATCGAGGCAGGTGAAACAGACACCGCTTACGTCCATCGACGCGACTATGTATTCCAGGTGACAGTGGAGCCTCCTGCAAACCAGGCACCAGAGTTTACCTTATCGCCCAGTGAAGGAAATCTGTGGATTACCGCCGGTACGTCCAACGCCACCGTGCTGTTCACGTATGAGGCAACCGACGCGGAGTCAGATGACACCACATTGACGTTCAGTCTCGCAGGCACGGACGGGTCATCCGGCGCGTTTTCGATTGGGTCTTCTTCGGGCGAACTGATCCTCGCAGATGGCAGCGTGGCCGATGCGAATGGTGATGGCGTCTACAGCCTGCAGATCCAGGTTTCCGATGGGGAGGCGTCGACGTCCTCGGACCTCTCGGTGAGGCGCCTGGCGGTCGACCAGGCTGAAACCGATGTCTTTTCGTCAGGATCGACCGGGTTTTTCTACCTGGCAGGGGTGAGCGAGTTGTCACCTTATATAGGCGGGGGCGGAGACCCAATTCTGGCTGACGATGAACCGTTTCGCAGGGTGAAAGACCTTTCCGGCAACGACCACGACGGCGTGAGCGATTCATTAGAGAGTCATCGTCCGGTCCTGGACGTCGACCACGGACTTCCCGCGTTCAGCTTCCGCGGAGGCCCGGATTTCCTCGATGTTACCGGGCTCCAGGAAATCGACGAGACGAGCCTGACCGCGATCATCGTACTCGAACCCATTTCGACATCTGACGAGCAGTATCTCGTGGATATTGAGACCGGGCGGACCGTGCTCGCCTATACTTGGCGGCCCCTGTCGAGCGGCGATGCCCAGAAGCAGCCCGTTGCTTATTATGACGGAGCCTGGGTCCGTGGAGGGGATCCGCTCGCCTGGAATGTCAGCACCAACATTGGAAAACGGATGATCCTCACCTACCGCCTTGGCTACGAGGACGATGGAGCGTTACGGGGCGCGATCTACCTCAATGACGATCTGAACAACCCCCTGGTGACGGGATCTTACGAACCCGATCCAATCGATGGAACGATTCGCATTGGCAAGCGCTTTTCCGGGGACAACTATCCTTATAACGGACTCATCTATTCAGTGCTGCTGGTTGACCGGGCTTTGACCACTGAGGAAATCGTCGAGCTGGTGACCATCGCAAAGGAACGCTACGCCATCGAGTAACTGGTCTACAGCCGCGGCGAAGCGGCTGACGTTCCCGCGCCCGCGTAAGACCAAAGTCCCTCTACCGGCGGGCGATCGCCTCGGCGAACGTGGCAGGACGGCAGGATAGCCGTTCTCGACACAACCTCCGGGGAGGACACATGACCGATCGCTCTCAATCCTCAGACGCAGACCTGGCGAATGCCCGGGCGTACTGGGCGGCCACGGTCCGCCTGACGCTCTCGCTGCTCGTCATCTGGTTTACCGTCTCCTACGGCTTCGGGATCCTGCTGCGCGACGCGCTGGATGCCGTCTCGATCGGCGGGGCACCGCTGGGCTTCTGGTTCGCGCAGCAGGGCGCGATCTACGTCTTCGTGGCGCTGATCTTCTATTACTGCACCGCCATGGCCCGCCTCGAAAAGAAATTCGGAATCAAGGGGTAGGACCATGGATCAGTCGTTCTGGACATACTTCTTCGTGATCCTGACCTTCGGGATCTATGTGGGCATCGCGATCTGGTCGCGGGCCGGGTCGACCGACGATTTCTACGTCGCCGGTCATGACGTCCACCCCACGGTGAACGGCATGGCGACCGCAGCCGACTGGATGTCGGCGGCCTCGTTCCTGTCCATGGCCGGGCTCATCGCCTTCATGGGCTATGGCGGGTCGGTCTATCTCATGGGCTGGACCGGGGGCTATGTGCTGCTGGCTGTGCTGCTGGCGCCGTTCCTGCGCGAGTTCGGAAAGTTCACCGTGCCCGACTTCGTGGGCGACCGGTACTATTCCACGACCGCGCGCGTGATCGCCGTGATCTGCGCGCTCTTCGTCTCCTTCACCTACATTGCGGGTCAGATGCGGGGCGTCGGCGTCGCGTTCTCCGGCTTCCTGGGGGTCGACTTCAATCTCGGCATCGCGATCGGCATGGTCATCGTGTTCTTCTATGCCGTGCTCGGCGGCATGAAGGGCGTCACCTACACCCAGGTGGCGCAGTATGTGGTGCTGATCTTCGCCTATACGGTGCCCGCGATCTTCATTTCGCTGATCATCACCGGCAATGTGTTCCCGCAGCTCGGCTTCATCTCCAATGTCCGCGGCGAGGATGTGGCGATGCTGGAGAAGCTGAACACGGTTGTCCGCGACCTCGGCTTCCTGGAATACACGTCCACCGACAAGTCGATGTTCGACGTGTTCGCCATTACCGGCGCCCTGATGTTCGGAACCGCGGGCCTGCCCCACGTGATCATCCGCTTCTTCACCGTGCCAAGTGCCAAGGCGGCGCGCTATTCGGCCGGCTGGGCGCTGGTCTTCATCGCGATCCTCTACACCACAGCGCCCGCTGTGGCGGCCTTCGCCCGACTGAACTTCATCGAGACGGTCAACGAGGCCACCTATATCGCGGACGACGAGGACTATGCCGCCCGCGCCGCCGAGATCGAGGCGGCCGGAGGCAAGCCGGTGCCGGAATGGTACAAGTCGTGGGAGAAGACGGGCCTTCTGTCCTTCGACGACAAGAATGGCGATGGCGTGATCCAGCATCGCGGGCCGAACGCCCCTGACGGCGTGGCCAACGAGGTCTCGCCCGACCGCGACATCTTCGTGCTCGCCAATCCGGAGATTGCACAGCTTCCGGGCTGGGTGATCGGCCTTGTCGTCGCCGGCGGCCTGGCGGCGGCGCTCTCCACCGCGGCGGGACTGCTGATGGTGATCTCGTCGGCCGTCAGCCATGACCTCTGTCGGCGCACCTTCTTCACGGAGATGGGCGACAAGACCGAACTCGTCGTGGCCCGGTTCTCCGCGGCCGGTGCGGTCCTTGCGGCGGGCCTGCTGGGGGTGTTCTCCTCGCAGCTCGGCTTCGTGGCGCAAGTGGTCGCGTTCGCCTTCGGTCTGGCGGCGGCGTCGCTGTTCCCGATCATCTTCCTGGGCATCTTCTGGAAGCGCATGAATCGGGAAGGCGCCATTGCCGCCATGATAACCGGCCTGGTAACGACATTCGGCTACATCTACGCCTTCAAGTTCGGTGGCCTGTCGCCCGACCAGTACCTGTTCGGCGTCTCGCCCGAGGGCATCGGCTTCGTCTTCATGTGGCTGGCCGGTGCCGTCGGCATCGGGGTTGCCCTGGTCACCGACGCCCCGCCACAGGACGTACAGGACCTGGTCGAGGACATCCGCGTGCCCGGCACCCGCCGTGCCCATGGCAGCGCGGATTCGGGCATGGCCCCGATCCCGGCCGAATAGGCGCTCCCGAACCGGCCGGGGCAATCCCCGGCCGGACTCACTGACGGCCCTGAAGGGGCCGGTGGGGCGGCTCCCGGCGGGCCGCCCCCTTTTCGTTTCGGCCCTTGCAAGCGGACCGCTGACGGGGAAACGTCGGAGCGCGGAGGAAACGCAATGGCGATCTGGCTCATCCTGGCAGCCACGGCGGTCTATGTGGGCCTGCTGTTCCTGGTCGCCTGGCAGGGCGACCGGATGGCGGCACGCACCCGGCGCCCTGTCCGGCCGGTCGTCTATGCCCTGGCGCTGGCGGTCTACTGCACCTCGTGGACCTTTTACGGGGCGGTTGGCACGGCGGCGGAGTCCGGCTGGGATTATCTGCCGATCTATCTCGGCCCCGCGCTGGTCTTTCTCCTGGCACCCGACCTCGTCCGGCGGATCGGCGACGTGGCCCAGCGCGAAAGCGTGACGTCGCTGTCGGACTTCCTCGCGGCGCGCTATGGCAAGAGCCGTTTGCTCGCGGCTGTGGCGACCCTGGCCGCCGTTGCCGGCAGCCTGCCCTATATCGCGCTGCAACTGAAATCCGTTGGGATGAGCTTCGAGGCGCTGGCCGATCCGCCCGGAGACGGCAGCCAGGACCTGCCCGTCGACACGATGCTCGCCACTGCGCTTCTCCTGGCGCTGTTCGCGATCCTGTTCGGCGCGCGGAACGCCGACACCACACGGCGCAATGCGGGCCTGATGCGCGCGCTGGCGCTGGAATCGCTGGTCAAGCTCGTCGCCCTGGGTGCCGTCTGCGTCCTCTCCCTCAGCCTGCTCGGCCAGATCGATCCGTCCCGGCTCGCCGAGGCCCGGGTACCGTTCGATGTCGGCGGTCCCGTGGGGGGCTTCCTGACCCTGACACTCCTGTCCATGGCCGCGATCCTCTGCCTGCCGCGCCAGTTCCACATTGCCGTGATCGAGCGCGGGCGATCCGACGACGTGCGCACGGCGGCCTGGCTTTTCCCGCTCTATCTGGCGCTGACCTCACTGGTGGTGATCCCGATCACGCTGGCAGGCGGCGGTCTGCTGCCCGCTGACGTCCCGCCCGACCTGTTCGTTCTGGCGCTGCCGTTGAGCGAGGGCAACACCGCGCTGGCCCTGCTTGTCTTCCTCGGCGGCTTCTCGGCGGCCACGGGCATGGTGATCGTCTCCAGCGTCGCGCTGTCCACCATGGTCACCAATGACCTCATTGTCCCCACACTGATGCGGTTCGGACGCCTGAAGCCGGACCAGCGCGACATCGGCACCAATCTGGTGCGCACCCGCCGGGCCGTGATCCTGATCCTGTTGCTGCTCGCCTATGCCTATTCCCGCAGCGCCGGCAGCCAGGGCGCGCTGGCCCAGATCGGCCTGCTCTCCTTCGCCGCGGCCGCGCAATTCGCACCGGGGCTCATCGGTGCGGTCTACTGGCGCGGCGGCCACAGGATCGGCGTACTGGCGGGCCTGATCGCCGGCATGGCGCTGTGGATCTATACGCTTCTCATGCCCGCCCTGCTCGGTTCGCAGGCGGTCGCGGCGCTCGGCCTCACCGGTCCGCTCGCCCCCTACCGCCTGCTCGGCTTCGACCTGGGGGACCCGCTCAGCCACGGGACGCTCTGGAGCCTGGGCGCGAACCTCGCGCTCTATGTCCTGGTTTCCCTTCGGATGCGTGACCGCCTGCGCGACCGGATCCAGGCGGCCGTCTTCACGGGCCGCGAGCCGGTGACGACCCATGACAGCCTGCCCGCCTCCACCCGGGCCAGCGGCACGACCCCAGACGGCCTGCGTGCGCTGGCAGAACGGTTCCTGTCGCCCGAAGCGGTCGCCGAGACGTTCCGCCGACATGGCGACGAGACCGGCCAGCCGGTGTCCGGCGACCAGCCTGCCGACTGGGGTCTGGTACAGCAGACCGAGCGGCTCCTGGCGCGCGCCATCGGCGCGTCGTCGGCGCGCGTCGTCCTGTCCTCCGCGCTCGCCGGGGGGGCGGTCGACCTGCGCGACGTGCTCGCCATCCTGGACCAGCAGACCCAGGCGGAGCGCTTCGACCGCCACATGCTGCAATCCATGCTCGAACATATCGGTCAGGGAATTTCGGTCGTCGATGGCCAGCAGCGCCTGGTCGCCTGGAACAGCACCTATGTGGAGATGTTCCGCTATCCGCCGCATCTGGTCCATCTGGGCCGGCCGATCTCGGACCTGATCGCCTACAACATCGCCCAGGGCTGGATCCAGGGCGAGGGTGCCGAAAACGAAATCCGACGCCGGGTGGACCACATGCGGGCCGGTCGCCCGCACGTCTTCGAGCGCCAGAACCCCGATGGCACCTGGCTGCGAATCACGGGCTCCCCGATGCCGGGCGGCGGCTATGTGACGGCCTTCACCGACATCACCGAGGACAAGCGCCGCGAGCAGGCGCTGATGGAGTTGACGGCGACGCTGGAAGCCCGCGTCGATGCGCGCACCGAGGATTTGCGCGTCATGGCGGCGGACCTGGACAGCGCACGCCAGGAGGCCGAGCAGGCCAATGCGTCCAAGACCCGTTTCCTCGCCGCCGCCAGTCACGACCTGCTGCAGCCTCTGAACGCCGCGCGGCTGTTCCTCGGCGCCCTGGCGAGCCGCGAGGCCGGCTCCGACCCGCGCGAGCTGATCGCCAAGACCGACCGCGCCATCGAGTCGGCCGACCAGCTTCTGCGCGGCCTGCTCGACATGACCCGGCTGGACCAGGGCACGATCACGGCCAAGCCGGCCGTGCTGCCGGCAGGGCCGGTGATGGAAGACCTGGTGGAGGAGGCGCTTCCCATGGCGCGTGCGGCGGGACTGGACCTGCGGCTGGCGCCAACCTCCCTGTCGGTGCGCGCCGATCCGGATTTCCTGCAGAGCATCCTGCGCAACTTCCTGTCCAATGCGCGGCGCTACACCCGCCATGGCCGGATCCTCATCGGTGCGCGACGCCGGCGCGGCCGGGTGCGGTTCGAAGTGTGGGACACCGGACCCGGCATCGCCGAAGCGCGTCAGGACGCGATCTTCGAGGCGTTCCGGCGGCTTGCCGACACCGACAATGCCGGCGTGCGGGGGGCGGGACTCGGCCTTGCCATCGCCAGGCGGATGGCCGACCTGATGCAGGCCCGGATCGGCGTACGCTCGATCCCCGGGCGGGGCAGCGTGTTCTGGCTGGAGGTACCACGTGCCCACGCCCTCCGCGTGCCTGACGCCAAGACCCCAGCGCGCGCTGCCAGCGATGCGACCACGTACCAGGGCCTGCGCGTCCTGTGTGTCGATGACGAGCCAGCCATCCTCGACGCCATGGCCGCCCTGCTCGACGCGCTGGGCTGCCGGGCGCTCATTGCGCTGGACCGCGAGGCTGCCCTGCGGGTCACTGCCGAGGCGCCGGCCGACCTGGCCTTTCTGGACCTGAAGCTCGCAGATGGCGACAACGGGATCGAGGTGCATGACCTACTGCGCGCGGCCGGACGCATCCGTGGCGGAGCCGCGCTGCTGACGGCGACCCTGACCGAGGCGGCAAGACAGACGGCCCGGGCACGCGGCATGGACATGCTCGAAAAGCCGGTCGACCCGGACCGCCTCCGCGACCTGCTGGCGCGGCTGGCCCGGCGCCGGGATCTTGGAGATCCTCAGGCTGCGGAGTGATCGCCGGTCGCACCGGCCGTCTGGAGCACCAGCAGGGCCTGGGTTCGGTTGTTGACACCCAGCTTGCGGAAGATGGCGGTCATGTGGGCTTTTACCGTAGCCTCCGAGATGCCCATGTCGTAGGCGATCTGCTTGTTGAGCAGACCGTCGGCCAACCCGTTGAGCACGCGCCGCTGGGCTGGCGTCAGACTGGCGACCCGGCGCGCAGGATCATCCGCATCGCCATCCCGCGCTTCCGGCAAGTCCGGAAACCACGGTTCGCCATCCAGCACGTCGCTCAACGCCGCGGTCAATGCATCCAGGTCCAGGCTCTTGGGCAGATAACCCCGCGCCCCCAGGGACGCGGCCCGCGCGAAGGCGTCCGGCGCATCGGTTGCAGAGACCACCACGATCGGAACATCCACATGCGCCGTCTGCAGGCGGATCAGCCCATCGAAACCGGTGGCATCCGACAGGTTCAGGTCGAGCAGAACGAGGTCGGGCCGGGTTGCGTTCGCCATGGCCTGTCGCGCGGCGTCAAGCGACCCGACGGTGGTCACCTCCGCAGTGGGGCGGGCACGCCAGAGGGCGGTCTTCAGTGCGTCTCGGAAAAGCGGGTGATCGTCAACGATCAGCACCCTTGGCCCGGTCTTGTCTGCCATGCCCTGCCTCCCTGTCCGTCCCGCGATTCTGTCCCGAGCGGGTATTTCGCTCAGTTTCGTTCATGGCGCGTGCCCTGTCGACCCTTCCCGGAAAGGGTGGGTCGACGAAGGTCGTAAAGACCAATTGCCAATAGCGCCGGGCGCGCCTCCGACCGAAAACTTCCCGCACAAACAAGAACATCCTTCGGGGAGGAAGACACAAGATGACCCTGCGATTGAAGCATGCCCTTTTCGCTGGAGCCGCCCTTGCGGTTGCAGGCACGGCCCATGGTCAGACGGCCGCCGGAGCGGCTGGCGAGACCGCTGAGAGCGAAGCGCTGTCGGCCCGCATCGAGGCGCTGGAAGCGGCGCTTGCCGACCTGAAAGCGGAGCTCGCCGAATCCCGCAGCCGCAGCGACGACACCGTTCAGCGGCTCGAGGCCCGGGTCGATGCCGCAGAAACGGCCCAGGCCAACCGCGCCGCCGAGGAGGCCGCGCCGTCCAAGGGCTTCCAGGTCGGTGACACGACGGTGCGCGTCGGTGGCTTCGTCGACCTCGACCTGCATGTCACCGAGCTGTCGGACGGCGCCATCGGCGCCAATTCGATCGCCCGGGACTTCCACATTCCACCCGCAACCCCGGTCGGTGGCGAGAAGACCCAGTTCACCGACCTCACGGCCGAGGCCACCCGCTTTTTCCTGAGTGCGAACCGCAAGACCGGCGGACGCAACGTGGCCGCGCATATCGAGCTCGACTTCCTGGGCTCGATGCAGGGCGACCAGCGCGTGTCCAACTCCTTCAGCCCCCGCCTGCGCCGTGCCTATCTGGACGTCGACGGCGTCCGCGTGGGTCAGGACTGGTCGACGTTCCAGAACACCTCCGCGATACCGGAAAGCGCGAGCTTCCTCGTTCTGTCCGACGGGATGGTGTTCGAACGCCAGCCCATGGTCCGTTACACGACCGGTCCGTGGCAGTTTGCCATAGAGAACGGCAATGCAACGGTCACGCCGGTTTCGGGCGGCCGGGTGGAGGCGGACTCGAACCTGCTGCCCGACCTGGTGGTGCGCTACAACCTGACCGGCGCGTTCGGCAACGTCTCCTTTGCTGCCCTCGGTCGCCAGCTTCGCACCGACGAGATGGCGGGTCTGTCCGGCGAGGAGGAGACCTATGGCTGGGGCCTGAGCACTGGCGGCCTTCTGAAGGTCGGCGAGAAGGACGACATTCGGTTCAACCTCACGGCCGGCGAAGGTCTGGGTCGCTATGTGGGGCTCAACACGCTGAACGCGGCGGCGGTGAACCCCACTGACGGCTCGCTGGAGGCCATCACGTCCTATGGCGGACTGATTGCCTGGCGCCATCCCTTCGGCGAGACCGCCCGGTTCAATGTCGGCTATTCCGGCCTCTTCGCGGATAATCCGGACTATCTGTCCGAAACCACGACCAAACAGGTTCAGTCCGCCTATGGCGCCGTCCTGTGGGACGTGGCCCCTGCCGTGACGATGGGCGCGGAACTCCTCTACGGTATCCGCGAACTGGAGAGCGGTGCCGACGGATCGATCACCCGGTTCACATTCTCCACCAAATACGCATTCTAGGCGGAGATCACCCATGGGCGAAGGAGGAAACACCATGCACGAAGACAAGCGGATCCCAGTGCCGGAGACCTTCGCCGCCCAGGCCAATCTGACGCCCGAGCGCTATCGCGAAATGTACGAGGCCTCCGTCACCGACCCGGAAGGGTTCTGGCTGGCGGAGGCCACCTCGCGGCTGGACTGGGTGACCCCTCCGACCCGGGCAAAGAACGCGTCCTTCGAGCAGGGCGACTTCGGGATCAGGTGGTACGAGGATGGCGTGCTGAATGTCGCCTACAACTGCCTGGACCGCCACCTGGAACACCGGGGCGACAAGCCCGCGCTGATCTGGGAGGGGGACGATCCGGCCGACAGCCATGTCCTGACCTACCGTCAGCTCCACACGGCCGTCTGCAAGTTCGCCAATGTTCTGAAGGATATGGGCGTCCGGAAGGGCGATCGCGTGACGATCTACATGCCGATGATCCCGGAGGCCGCCTATGCGATGCTGGCCTGCGCACGCATCGGGGCGATCCATTCGGTGGTCTTCGGTGGCTTTTCGCCCGATGCCCTGGCCGGTCGGCTGACGGACTGCGACTCCCGCTTCCTGGTGACCGCGGATGAGGGCGTGCGCGGTGGCCGCAAGGTGCCGCTGAAGGCCAATTGCGACGCCGCCCTCGCCCAGGACGGCGTATCGGTGGACAAGGTTCTGGTCGTGCGCCGCACCGGAAGCGACGTGACGATGAAAGAGGGACGGGACATCTGGCTGCATGAGGCGGGGGCCTCGGCCTCCGCAGACTGCCCGGCGGAGCCGATGAATGCCGAGGATCCGCTGTTCATCCTCTACACCTCGGGCTCCACCGGCAAACCGAAGGGCGTGCTCCATACCACGGGCGGGTATCTGCTCTGGGCCTCGATGACCCACGACTATGTCTTCGATCTCAAGGAAGACGACGTCTACTGGTGCACAGCCGATGTGGGCTGGGTCACCGGACATACCTATATCGTGTATGGCCCGCTCGCGAATGGAGCGTCCAGCCTGATGTTCGAGGGCGTGCCGACCTATCCGGATGCCTCGCGCTTCTGGCAGGTGGTGGACAAGCACCAGGTCAGCCTGTTCTACACCGCCCCCACGGCCATCCGCGCCCTGATGAAGGAAGGCGAAGGCCCGGTGAAGGCCACCTCACGCAAGAGTCTGCGCCTGCTCGGCACGGTGGGCGAACCGATCAATCCGGAAGCCTGGGAATGGTACTTCCATACCGTCGGCGACGCGCGGTGTCCGATCGTCGACACCTGGTGGCAGACCGAGACAGGCGGGGCGATGATCGTGCCGCTGCCCGGTGCCACGGAGATGAAGCCAGGCGCCGCAGCCCTGCCCTTCTTCGGGATCAAGCCATCCGTGGTCGATGCGGAGGGCAATGAGCTGGAGGGCGCCGCGGAAGGCAATCTGCTGATCACCGACAGTTGGCCCGGCCAGATGCGCACGGTCTATGGCGACCACCAGCGTTTCCTGGACACCTATTTCTCGGCCTATCCCGGTAACTACTTCACCGGCGATGGCTGCCGGCGCGACGCCGACGGCTTCTACTGGATCACCGGCCGGGTCGACGACGTGATCAACGTCTCGGGCCACCGCATGGGCACGGCGGAAGTGGAAAGCGCACTGGTCTCCCATGACGCGGTCGCCGAGGCGGCGGTGGTTGGCTATCCCCACGACATCAAGGGCCAGGGCATCTATGCCTATGTGACCCTCGTGGCCGGCGTGGAGGCTGACGAGGCCCTCAAGAAGGGGCTGATCCAGCATGTGCGTCAGGAAATCGGACCGATCGCCTCGCCGGACCTGATCCAGTTCGCCCCCGGGCTGCCGAAAACCCGCTCGGGAAAGATCATGCGCCGCATCCTGCGCAAGATCGCCGAGGACAGTTACGACAATCTGGGCGACACCTCGACCCTGGCCGAGCCCGAAGTGGTCGACGACCTGATCAAGAACCGCCAGAACCGCCCGACATAGCCCGACGCGCAGGCTGAACGCGGGCCGGTCGTCCATCGCCACAACCTGATCGGCACGCGCGGGTCCCGCCTCTGGGCGGACCCGTCATGCGCGCCACGCCAAGGCGGGGGTCGAGACCAGTTGGGATCTAGCGCATCTTCAAGTCAATCGGAGTCAGTGAAGATGCGCTATGTTCTTGTTTTTGAGCATTTTCTTAACGCGAACCGGTGCCCACTTCGCTCGAAAATGCTTTAGCGGGTCAAAGGATCGTCCCCGAACCGTACCACAGCCCCGGGCGCGATCCATCGCGAAGCCAAAGGCGGAGCGGGCGATCCGCCGCAAATGGTGCGCGCTGCGGGACTCGAACCCGCACTCCCGAAGGAAAGGGATTTTAAGTCCCTCGTGTCTACCGGTTCCACCAAGCGCGCGTGCCGGACGAGCGGATCTTCATATCAGCGGGACCCCCCGTCGCGATCCTTCCCGGACCATGATGTCATAGCGCCACGCGGGACCGGCCGGAAGACCGCAACGCGAAGCACTGCCCTCAGGCTGGCGCATCGAGCCCAATCAAATCGTCTTCACTCGCCTCCGTGCGCGCAATGGCGGGCAGCCAGCAGGTCACGATGGTCCCGCCGCGGGGATTGTCCTTGATCCCCACATTGCCACCATGCAGGTCGATGAAACGGTGGACCAGCGCCAGGCCCAGTCCGGCGCCCCGCTGGTCGCCGGAACTGAAGCTGTCGAAACTGGTCGCACGACGTTCCGCATCCATCCCGCGCCCGGTATCGGAGACCGACAGCGTTGCCATGTCGCCGACCCGCTCGGCGGAGATCACAACCTCTCCGCCCGGCTCGGTAAATCGAAGGGCGTTCGAGACCAGATTGAACAGCACCTGGCGGATTCGCCCGTCATCGGCACGGATCACGCCCAGATTGTCGCCCAGCTCCGCCCGGACAGTGACTTCCGTATCCTCTGCCTTCGAGATGACCATCTCCACGCATTCGCGCACCAGCGCGTCGAGGCGCACATCGGTAATGTCCAGGTCCAGCCGGCCGGCCTCGATCATGGCGAGGTCGAGAATGTTCTCGATCAGTTTGGAGAGATGGTCGGAGGCCTGCAGAATGGCGTTCACATGGTCCATCTGTCGTCCTGTCAACTCGCCATGGCGCTGGCTCTGAAGGAATTCGGCATAGCCGAGGATCGTGGTGAGCGGCGAACGAAGCTGGTAGCTCACATTCTGGACGAACTCGGTCTTCAGCCGATCGGCAGCCTCGAAGGCTTCGGCCCGCTCGCGCAGCGCCGTTTCCACCCGCCGCGTCGCGGTGACGTCGGCAAAGGCGATCAGCGTGTTGCCGTCCGGCAGCGGGTGAGTGATGTAGGTCAGGATCGTGCCATCGGCACGCCGCATCTCCCCGGTGGTGGCCTGGCGGGCCTTGGCACTGGGGTCGGTGATGTGGCCGCGGATCTCGTCCCAGACATGGCGGTCGTGGAAAAGCGGGATGCAGGCATCGACCACGTCGGAATAGTCCGGCACGTCGCGCAGCTCCGCCTCGTCCAGGTTCCACAGCCGAACAAAGGCCTGGTTGAAAAGCTTCAGCCGCCCGTCGCCACCGAACACGGCCACCGCCTCGTGGAGGCTGTCGAGCGTGGCCGACTGGGTCTTGATCATCGCGTTGAAGCGGGTCTGCAGATCCAGCTCGCCCGTGATGTCCTTGAACAGCAGCAGCAATCCCCCCATCGGGTGGCGCTGGCGCGTGACCGACAAAGTGCGCTTGTCCGGCAGGGACCAGGTGTCTTCCTGCACGCCATCGATGTCGAGATAGTAGGACAGCTCGTCGGCACGCCAGGCGGCGTAGTCGGCGCGAGCCGGCAGCTTTCGACGCTCGCGCAGGCGGTCGAGCAGCTGGCCATGGGTGGGCCCGTCGATCAGGAACCCCTCCTCCAGACCCCAAAGCTCCGCGAAGGAGCGGTTGTAGAAGACCAGTCTGCGATCGGGGCCGAAGATCGCCACGCCGTCGGCGACGTGGTTCAGCGTCTCGTCATGCGCCTTCACATGGCGGTTGAGCTGTTCGCGCGCATCTTCCTGTTCCGTCACATCGAGCGCCATGGCTCCCGCCCCGCCCGACAGCGGGAAGGTCAGAACCCGCATGGCCCGGCGCTCGCCGCCAATCACCATGTTGCGGATCTCGTCGATCTCGCGGCCTTCCGAAATGGTGCGCCGCGTCTGCTCGGCGGTATGGCTGTCCAGCATGACCTGGCGGTCGAGCACCTTGTTCAGGCCCTCCGCCTCGACGGCGGCGATATAGGCGGGGTTTGCCCATTGCAGCTTGCCGACCCCGGACATGCGCCAGGCCGGGAACGGTGCCCGGTCCAGCATGTCCACAAAGGAATGCGGATCGGACGCGATCATCCGCTGGGTTTCCTCGATCCGGGTCAGCATCGAGGAGGTTTCCAGGTGACGGATTGTGCTGTCGGTGATCCAGACGATCACGCGGGCCCCGGCGGTTCGTCCATCGGCTTCCAGAAACGCCCGCTCGCGACCGGAAATCGTCAGGGAGAACTGGGTGCCGTCCTCCATCAGGTCACGAAGCGCGAGGCGAAGCGTGGTATCCTTGCCGGAGGCGTCGCGCGCCTCCAGGTCTGCCAGCCCCTCGACGATGGCAACGGCGGGATCGGCCGAGATCGCATCGTCGGTGTAGCGCAGGAGCGCTGCGAGCGCGACCTTGGAGCCATAGAGCTGCGGGACGCCCAATTCGCCGTCGGCGTCGGTCAGGGTTTCGTCATCCCAGACCAGGACCACCCCGGGATGCGCGGCGAGGATGGATTTCTGTTCGGCAAGCTGGGTCTCCAGGTCGCCCGCTCGCTGCCGGAAACGCTTGGCCGTACCGCGTGCCCCATCGGAGACCCGCAGCGCCCATAGCAGCGACGCCACGGACATGGCTGCCGCGCCCGCCGCCACGATCAGCGGAACATGTTCACCTGTCACGGCCATAGACGCACCTCCACACGCGCGGATCCGGCTAGGCGGGGCGGCCAAACCAGGGCCGGACCCGGCGCGCCTGCCCGACCCTGACCATCCCTCAGTTAACGCACTCGCGGGAGTCCGTTAAGCCGCCGTTAACAAAGCCGGCCCGCGTGGCATCGCTTGATTTTTTCCACCGCTTCCGTCACCGCCTGCCGATGCGGTCGCCGTCTCCCGTCCTGATTGCCCTGTGCGGCGTGTTCTGCGGCTGCATGATCGACGTCTTCATCAAGATGCTGACGGCGCATGTGCCGGTGCTCGAACTCACGGTCTGGCGCTACGTGTTCGGTGCGGCGATTGCCGGACTCGCGTTCCTGTCGGCCCGGCGCCCGGCCCCGACGCTGGAGAGCTGGCGGTTCCATGCCTTTCGCGGCCTGTTCGGCCTGGGCGCCTCGCTGGGCTTCTTCTTCGCGTTGACCCAGCTTGGCCTGGCGGAAGTCACGGTCCTCGGCTTCACCTCCGCGCTGATGATCGCACCGATCGCGGCCCTTCTTCTTGGCGAAAGGATGCGGCCACTGGCAGGGCTGGCAGCCGGGATCGGGTTCGCCGGCGCGGCTTTCGCTGTCTCGGCGGCAACGGGCGGCGCACCCGAGGGCGGGCACAGGGTGCTCGGGGTCGCGGCCGCCCTGTTTGCCGCGGTGTGTTATGCCATGTCGGTGGTGCTTCTCCAGTTCCGGGCGCAGCGTGAGGATGCGCTCACGATCGTGATGCTGGCCAATCTGATCCCAGCACTCTACGGCCTGCCTCTCCTGCTGGCGACCGATCCGGTCCCGCCGCTGACCTACCTTCCGGCGCTCGCCGGGCTGGGCCTGTTCGGCGTCGGCATCTGGTGGCTGCTGACCCTCGCCTATGCCCGCGCGCCCGCACAACGCCTGGCCCCGATCGAGTATACCGGCCTCCTGTGGAGCGCGGCGCTGGGCTACCTGTTCTTTTCAGAGGTGCCGTCATGGCGGTTGTGGGCCGGCGGTGTTCTTATCGTCGCCGCCTGCCTCCTGATCGTCTTCGAACGCCCGCCCCGGAAGGTCCCAATCGAACCCTGAAGCGATCCCCGGACGACGGACCCGCCTCTGGTGTCTCCAACCGTTCAGTCGATCCGGCTCATGTCATGTCCCGACCGGGTCCAGCGCAGGAAAGCGGGTCCGCCAGCGCGCTGCGGACGGATCAGGCGGTCCTCAACCTCACCCAGCATGAACCGGGTCACCGACGGCAGATCCAGCGCCAGGGCATCTGCCAGCGTGACCCATTGCAGATCCGACAGCTCGGCGCCGTCGACCGGCGGTCGTTCGTCGATCAGCGCTGCCTCTGCCTCGGCGAGGAAGAAACGGGCATCAAAGCGTTTCGGCCGGTAGGGCGGCGTCACGGCCCGCCCTAGGAACTGGAAACTCTTCAGGCACGGCGCGGCCCCCTGACCGAAATAGGCTTGCCAACCTGGCGGCAAGCGGCGCGGCGGGTCCCCGCAGGGCCTGCCAACGATCAGGCCCGTCTCCTCGAAGGTCTCGCGTATCGCGGTCAGCGCAAAGGCGCGTGGCTGGCGGCGGGTGCGAAACGTCAGCCGACGCGCCTCCTCGCGGTCAAGTTCACTCAGCGTCGGCGTACGGCCATCAGGCGGGTCCACGCGGCCGCCGGGGAACACATACTTGTCCGGCATGAAGGCGTGACGCCCCGAGCGTTTGCCCATCAGGACGCGCGGCTGGGCCTGATCGCGACGCACAAGAATCAGCGTGGCGGCATCGAGGGGGCGAGGGCTGGGGCGCCCACGAATCACCACGTCGCCCTCATCTTCCCGGTCGAAGGCCGATCCCAGCATCTTGGTCATGACTTGGACTCCTTGCGGCGACGGTGCTTGGCCGCCTTGCCCTTGGCGGGCCCCTTCGGCCCCTTGTCGCGCGCCGCATGTCCGGGAGCAGAGCCACCCCGACCGCGGCCCGTCCTTGCCGCCGGCAGCGGCTCGCCCTTGCGCTTCGGACGCGGCGGCGAGAGCACCTCAAGGCGCAAACCACCCTGCAGCGGTGCCGTCTCCATCAGCTTGACCCGAACCGCCTGGCCCAGATCGAAACGCTTGCCCGAGCCGCGCGCCACCAGGCTCATGGCCGCCTCGTCGAACACCCAGTACTCGTCCGACAGGCTGGAAATCGGCACGAAACCATCGGCAGACGTATCTGCCAGGCGCACGAAAAGTCCAGCCCGGGTAACTCCCGTGATCCGTCCCTCGAACTCCGCACCGATCCGATCCTTCAGGAACAGCGCCAGATAGCGGTCGGTGGCGTCGCGCTCGGCGGCCATGGAGCGGCGCTCGGTTTCGGTGATGTGGCTGGCGATCTCTTCCAGCCGGGAAAGGGCGGCGTCGCTGATCCCGTCGGGTCCCAGGTCAAGCGCGCGGATGAGAGCGCGATGCACGACCAGGTCGGCATAGCGCCGGATCGGTGAGGTGAAGTGCGCATAGCGGCGCAGGTTGAGGCCGAAATGGCCAAGATTGTCAGGCGCGTACACCGCCTGGCTCTGCGTGCGCAGGACCATTTCGGTCACCATCACCTGGTGGTCGGTGTCGGCAACCTCGGCAAGCAGCCGGTTGAACCGCGCCGTCTGGGCCCGTTCGCCGAGCGGCCATTTCCGGTCCAGCGTCTTCAGGAATTCCGAGAACGCCGCAAGCTTGGTATCGGTCGGGCTGTCATGCACGCGGTAGACCAGACCCATGCGGGCCTGTTCCAGCGTTTCAGCCGCCGCCACGTTCGCCTGGATCATGAATTCCTCGATCAGACGATGGGCGTCGTAGCGGGCCTTGGTGCTGATCCGCTCCACCGTCCCGTCCTCGGCGAACACGATCTTGTGCTCAGGAAGGTCGAGATCCAGCGGTCCACGCCCGGCCCGCGCCCGGCAGAGCGCGTCATAGGCCCCCCAGAGCGGCTTCAGCACCGGCTCGAGCAGCGCCTGTGCCCGGCCTCTCGGCTGACCGTCGATCGCCGTTTGCGCCGCCTCGTAGGACAGGTTTCCATGGGAGCGCATCATCGCGCGAAAGAAGCGGTGGCGCCGCTTGAGACCGTTGGTGTCGAACTCCATTTCCACCGCGAGGCAAGGGCGCGGCTCGTCCTCGCGCAGGGAACAGGCATCCGCCGACAGCGCGAACGGCAGCATCGGCACGACGCGGTCGGGAAAATAGGTGGAATTGCCGCGCCGGTAGGCTTCGCGGTCGAGCGCGCTGCCCTCAGGCACATGGGCGGCCACATCGGCGATCGCCACGATCACCTTCCAGCCATCGGCCAGCGCCTCCGCATAGACGGCGTCATCGTGGTCGCGCGCATCTTCCGGATCGATGGTGACGAGCGGGGTCCGGGTCAGGTCTTCCCGGGACGCTCTTGCTGGCCGCGCGGCGCGCGCCTCGGCCTCGACCTCGGGTGGGAAGGCCTCGACCAGGCCGTGGGTGTGGATGGCAATGAGGCTGGCGGCGCGAGGATCGCCGGCGCGCCCGATGACCTCCCGCACGACGGCACGCTTCGGGCCGTACCCCCGCGTCGGCTTTACATCGGCGCGCACGAGGTCACCCGTCTCGGCGTCTGCGGCATCCGCCTCGTCGACGAGGAAATCGTCCCGGTCACGACGGTTCGAACTCTCGATGCGGCCGCCGCGACCGACGCGGGTGAACAGCCCGACCACGCCCTCGGCCTGACGCGCGTCGAGGATCTTTATCACGCGCGCCTTCCATTCGCCGCCAGCTTCCTGGAGTTTGCACAGAGCCCGGTCGCCCACGCCGGGTGCCCTCCCGCCTGGACGCGCGCCGGGACGACTGCCCCTGGCCTTTCCGCCATGGGCAGGGCCCGCATAGATGACTTCCGGTCCGTAGGGACCATCGCGGCCAAGGGGCTGGCCCACGAGGTCGCCGTCATCGTCGAGCCGCTGGAACACGACGAGGGTCGTGGGCGGTGGCCGGTCGGTCACGGCCACTGCGCGCCGGCCCGCACGGGTCAGGAGTCCCTCCTCCTCAAGGTCGGACAGGATCTCGCGCAGGCGCGCCCTTTGCGGGCCTTTGACATTCAGCCCACGGGCAATGTCACGGCGGGTGGTTATGTCGGGATTGGCGTCCAGGAAGTCGAGGACGTCCTGCCTCTGGGGATAAGTCATGCAAACCAATATAGGCGAGTCGTATGACGATTTCCGGGCGAGGCCCGAATGGTGTCTTCCAAGGCGCGCGCAACCGCCCAGGACATGTTCAAGCGAGGCGGGAACCGGTTCGCATGAAGACAAATGCCCCGGAACAGGACCCCCGCGCCCCTACACGCCCCTTGATTGACAGGAAGAGGGACTAGCGCGTCAAGCCCCGGGTCATCCAGAATTCCAGATGCGACAGAACCGGCCTCAGGTCGCCGGTGCGGCAAGGCGTGCGCTTGGACATCATGTGGTGACAGGCAACGAACAGCGTGGTCGCCAGCATCGAGACGCTGGCCGCGCGCAGGCTGTCCGGAGACCACGCCTCGGTGCGCGCTTTCAGGAGCTCGCGTTCGATCGCCGCCAATGAGGGCTCGATCAGGGTGGAGATATAGGCATCCGCGATTGCGGGATTCGCCACAGCTTCGGTCATGCCCAGCACATGCGCCTGGATGAAGCCGGGCTGTATCACCGCACCCTCGCCCGCCTGGAAGATGGCAAGGATGGCCTGATCGGGCCTTTCCGGATCGCGTCGGTCAGGAGGCAGACGCCAGACCCGCGCCGCGATCTGCCCGATCCGGGTCAGGATCGCGATGACCAGACCCTCCCGGTCGCCAAAATAGTGCCGCAGCGTCGGCTGGGACACGCCTACGGCACCGGCATATTGTCTGAGGGACGGCCGCAGGGTGGCCTGGGACAGGGCATAGAGCGCACACGTCTTCAAGAGCGCCTGGCGCTTGCGGTTGTAGTCGACGTTCCGGATCCCCCTCGGACGCGGCATGTCCAGCCCCTCTGCCGCCGCGACACCTAGCCCTGTTCCGGTTTCGCGACCCCGTACTAATGGCGCCCCATGTGTCAAAAAAGCAAGGTTAACATCCTCGAACGCCTGCATTTTACACTAAAGTCGAGTATGCGGATCGGTCAGGACACGCGCTGGTCCGGGACCACGGCCAGCAGGACCAGGAGCGCCCCGAGCGCGGCCGCATAACAACCCCAGCAATGGCCCATCAGCATGAGTTCGCCACCGCCCTCGACCGCCAGGGGCGATCGGCACCAGGCAGAGGCGAACGGATCTGCCGTCTGTATACCCTGGTGCTGCCAGGCTTTCAGAAGGCCCGCCAGCATCAGGCCAAGGCCCGGTAGGGTCAGCCGTGTCAGGCGCCGGCCACGCGGACGTGCGATCATCGCGATCTCCTCATCGGTTCGACACATCCGGGTATGATTGCCGCACCCCGCCCTGGGGTTGATCCAGATCAAGCCCCCTCAGCGCCAATCTGCCACGTGTCTCCGCATAGCCGTATGGGCAATAAGCCACAAAAGGCGCATTGCGCATAAAACTTTTTGCTCCGGAGGGGAAACATGGCAACTGCACTTCCACGCAGGCCCGGGCCGGACACCAGCATTCTTAGCGTCGGTGTCCTTACAGCCGTCTTCGTTCTGCTCGCCTTGCTGATCGCGGCCCGTGCCGCCGATCCGCTGATGGGCGCGCATGCCGGCATCTTCTTCGCGCTGGGAGGCCTGGGTCTCGTGGCCATGGGCATGTGGGGCGGCACCGGCCGCGCCGATGCCGGGTTCGACCAGACGGTCTACGAGGACACCATCGTCAAGTACGGCGTCTTCGCCTCCATGTTCTGGGGGATTGTGGGCTTTCTGGTGGGCGTGGTGATCGCGTTGCAGCTCACCTGGCCGAACCTGTTCTACTTCGAGGAGCTGGGCTGGACGAATTTCGGCCGCCTGCGCCCCCTCCACACCTCGGCGGTGATCTTCGCCTTTGGCGGCAACGCCCTCATCGCGACGAGCTTCTACGTCGTCCAGCGCACCTGCCGGGCCCGGCTCGCCGGCGGCATGTGGCCCTGGTTCGTCTTCTGGGGCTATCAGCTCTTCATCGTCATGGCGGCCACCGGCTATGTGATGGGGATAACCCAGTCGCGCGAATATGCCGAGCCGGAATGGTATGTGGACCTCTGGCTGACGGTCGTCTGGGTCGCCTATCTGCTCGTCTTCCTCGGAACCATCTGGAAACGCCGCGAGCCACACATCTACGTCGCGAACTGGTTCTACCTGTCCTTCATCGTGACCATCGCGATGCTGCACATCGTCAACAATCTCGCCATCCCGGTCAGCCTGACCAGCTCCAAGAGCTACTCGCTGTTCTCCGGCGTGCAGGATGCCCTGACCCAGTGGTGGTACGGACACAATGCGGTGGGCTTCTTCCTGACGACCGGCTTCCTGGCCATGATGTACTATTTCGTGCCCAAGCGCGCGGAAAGGCCGGTCTATTCCTACCGCCTGTCCATCGTGCACTTCTGGTCGCTGATCTTCATCTACATCTGGGCCGGGCCGCACCACCTTCACTACACGGCGCTGCCACAATGGGCCCAGACCCTCGGCATGACCTTCTCGGTGATGCTGTGGATGCCCTCCTGGGGCGGCATGATCAACGGACTGATGACGCTGTCTGGCGCCTGGGACAAGCTGCGCACCGATCCGGTCGTGCGAATGCTTGTGGTTTCCGTGGCGTTCTACGGCATGTCCACGTTCGAGGGTCCGCTGATGTCGGTGCGCGCGGTCAACTCGCTCAGCCACTACACCGACTGGACGATCGGCCACGTGCATTCCGGAGCGCTCGGATGGGTCGGCTTCGTCTCCTTCGGTTCCCTCTACTGTCTGACGCAGTGGCTCTGGAAGCGCCGCAGCCTGTACTCGATGCAGCTGGTGGAATGGCACTTCTGGATCGCGACCCTGGGGATCGTGCTCTACATCACGTCGATGTGGGTCTCCGGCATCATGGAAGGCATGATGTGGCGCGCCTATAACGAGTTCGGCTTCCTCGAATACGCCTTCGTGGAAACGGTCGAGGCCAAGCATATCAGCTACATCATCCGGTCGCTGGGGGGCATCATGTACCTCGCGGGCGCCGTGATCATGGCCTACAACCTCGTGCGCACCGCGCTCGGCCACGAATCCTCAACACAACCAGTCGAAGGCACCGCAGGGGCCCAGGGCGAACGCGCCCTGCCCGCGGCCGAATAAGGGAGCGTCGCCAGATGTCACTTTTCAAGCATCACGGCCTCTTCGAGCGCCATTCCCTGCTGCTCACGGTCGGCATCCTGATCGTGGTGTCAATCGGCGGCCTGATCGAGATCGCACCGCTGTTCTACATGTCGAACACGATCGAGAAGGTGACCGGCATGCGGCCCTACACGCCGCTGGAGCTGGCCGGACGCAACATCTACATCCGTGAGGGCTGCTATGTCTGCCACTCGCAGATGGTCCGACCGTTGCGCGACGAGGTGGAGCGCTACGGCCACTACTCGCTGGCGGCGGAAAGCATGTATGACCACCCCTTCCAGTGGGGGTCGAAGCGCACCGGGCCGGACCTGGCACGGGTCGGCGGCAAATACTCCGACCAGTGGCATGTGGACCACCTGAAGGATCCGCGCTCTGTGGTGCCGGAATCCATCATGCCGCCCTACGCGTTCCTGTCGGACAACCGGCTGCAGTTCGACACCATCGCAGCCGATCTGCGGGCCAACCGTCTGGCGGGCGTGCCCTACACCGACGCGATGATCGAACAGGCCCGCGCCGACCTGATCGCACAGGCGGACCCCAGCGCCGACTACGATGCCCAGGATGCCCTGATCGCGCGCTACGACGAGGCGTCAGGGCGAACCGGCACGGTGCAGATGCGCGATTTCGATGGCGACCCTGACCGCCTGACCGAGATGGATGCGCTTGTCGCATACCTGCAGATGACCGGCACGCTCGTGGACTTCTCCGTCTACGAGGCCGACGACCTCGACAACCGGCGCTAGGAGGCAGTTCCAATGTACGAAGCCCTCAGCAGTTTCGCGCAGACCGGCGGGCTGGTCTATTTCGTGGCGATCTTCGCCGGCGTCCTGGCCTACGCCCTCTGGCCCTCGAACCAGAAGACATTCGATGAAGCCTCCCGGCTTCCGCTGTCGGACAAGGAGCCCGGCGATGAGTGACCACAACAAGGATATCGACGACGTCACCGGCGTGGAGACGACCGGCCATAGCTGGGACGGTATCAAGGAGCTGAACAATCCGCTGCCGCGCTGGTGGCTGTGGATCTGGTATGCAACCATCGGTTACGCGATCGTCTACTGGATCTTGATGCCGGCCTGGCCGGCCCTTCCGGGCACCGGCGGGGACCATACGCGCGGTCTTCGCAACCACTCCGACCGCGCAAACGTCGCTCAGGAGCTCCAGGCGCTGACCTCCGACCGGGCGCTGAAGGGCGAGCGTCTGGTCGAAGCCTCCCTGGACGAGATCATGAACGATGGGGAGCTTCTGCAGTTCGCCCGCGCCGCCGGCGAGAGCGCCTTTGGCGACAATTGCGCCACCTGCCACGGTGCCGGCGGCCGCGGCGCCACGGGCTATCCGGTCCTGGCCGACGATGTCTGGCTGTGGGACGGAACGCTGGACGGCATCGAATACACGTTGCGCCATGGTATCCGCCACATGGAGGATCCCGAGACACGCTATTCGCTGATGCCCGCCTTCGGTCGCGACAACCTCCTGAGTCCGAACGAGATCGACGACCTGACCCAGTTCGTGATCCACCTGTCGGGGCGGGAGGCCGACGCAGACGCGGTCTCTCGGGCCGCACCGATCTTTGCCGCCCAGTGCGCCAGCTGTCACGGCGTCGACGGGACGGGCGACCGCAGTCAGGGTGCACCCAACCTGACCGACGCCGTGTGGCAATTCGGCGGCTCGCCTGCGGAGATCCGCAACACGATCGTCAATGCCCGCAATGCGCACATGCCGGCCTGGGACGATCGGCTCGACGACTCGACGATCAAGGCGCTCGCCGTCTACGTGCACACGCTGGGTGGCGGGGAATAGGGCCATGGCCGGCGCCGCGCGCGACACCACCCCACAGGATCCGCCCGGAACCGGGCGGATCACCCTCCTGGTCGGCAGGTCCGGTGCTGGCGCGGACAAGCGCCAGGCCGAAAGCCAGGGAAGCGGCCAGGGAAGCGGCCAGGGAAACAGCAAGAGCGGGGATACGGCCGGCAAACCGCAGCTCTATGCCCCGCGCAAGAAGATCTATCCCAAGCTGGCGCACGGGACGTTCCGCACGGCGAAATGGGCGATGATGATCCTGGCGCTGGGCATCTATTACCTTCTGCCCTGGATCCGCTGGCCACGCGGAGAGGGCGCACCCGACCAGGCGGTGCTGGCCGACTTTGCGAATGAACGGTTCTACTTCTTCTTCCTCGAAATCTGGCCACAGGAAGTCTACTACATCACGGGTCTCCTGATCCTGGCGTCCCTGGGGCTGTTCCTGGTGACATCGCTGTTCGGGCGCGTCTGGTGTGGCTATGCCTGCCCCCAGACGGTCTGGACGGACCTCTACATCTTCGTGGAGCGCGCGCTGGAAGGCGACCGCGCCGCCCGGATGCGGCTGGACAAGGCACCGAACACCGCCTCGAAGATCGCGCGCAAGGTGACCAAGCATGCGATCTGGCTGCTGATCGCATTGCTGACCGGCGGGGCGTTCGTGTTCTATTTCCATGATGCACCCACCGTCGCGGCGGGCGCGCTGACCGGTGAGGCGCCACTTTCGGCCTATGTGTTTGCCGGCGTCCTCACCGCGACGACCTACTCGCTGGCCGGGCTGATGCGCGAGCAGGTGTGCACCTATATGTGCCCATGGCCGCGCATCCAGGGCGCCCTGACCGACGAGCACGCGCTCAACGTGACCTACCGGTACGACCGGGGCGAGCCGCGCGCGCCCCTGCGAAAGGGCCAGGACTGGTCGGAGCGCGGCGACTGCATCGACTGCAACCAATGCGTCCAGGTCTGCCCCATGGGGATCGACATACGTGACGGCGCCCAGCTCGAATGTATCCATTGCGCGCTGTGCATCGATGCCTGCGACGAGATGATGAGGAAGATCGGCCGACCAACCGGTCTGATCGCCTATGACAACGAGACGGCCGTCCAGGCCCGCGCCAGGGGCGAGGCACCGCGCTACCGGCTGGTGCGGACGCGGACCGTTCTCTATGCGGTTCTGATTGCGCTGGTCTCGGGGATCATGCTCACGGGGCTCGCCACGCGCGCAACCTTCGAGCTGAACGTCCTCAAGGACCGTTCGCCGCCCTACGTGCAGCTCGCCGATGGCGGCGTCCGCAACGGCTATGTGCTGAAGGTGGTGAACAAGGAGTCCCGCACCCGAACCCTGGACCTGTCGCTGAGCGGCCTGCCGGGCGCCACGCTGGAGGTGGTCGGACCGACCGAGGTGGAGGGACTGAGCGCCGGGCTCGACGTTGCGCCCAATGGCGTCGACCGGTTCCGCATCCTCGTGTCGGTGGCGCCCGAACACGTGACGCGTCGCACCAGTTTCGAAATGACCCTTCGCGACCCCGAAACCGGGGAAACCCACACTAACACGGTGCCCTTTGTCGGGCCGGGAGACAGCCAATGAGCGGACAGGCAAAGACCCGATCCCTGGACACGGGCCGGCTTACGGGGCGTCACGTCCTGCTTATCCTGCTGGGCTTCTTCGGGGTCCTCATCACCGTGAACGGCATCTTCGTGGTCTCCGCGGTCAAGAGCTTCCCCGGCGAGGATGTACCGAAATCCTACCTTCAGGGCCTCTCCTACAACGAAACTCTGGCCGCCCGCGAAGCCCAGGCGGCGCTCGGTTGGGCTGCCCAGGCCGGCACAGTCGAGCTGCCCGGCGGCCCCACGCTCCTTGTGCGCCTGAGCGATGCGGAGGGTGCCCCGCTCGCCGGTCTCGAAGTGGAGGCCGAATTGCGGGGCCTGGCGCGCGAGGACGCCGACCGCGTGTTGACGCTGGCGCCTTCCGGTGCCGGGGACTATGCCGCGCGCCTCGACGGCATGCCGGCCGGCATCTGGGAAGCGCGGATCGCCGTGCGCCGCCCGGGCGAGGAGTCGCCCGCCTTCACCGCCCGCAAGCGTCTGATGGTGGAATGACCGAAACGAGCAGCACGCCGACGCCGGTCGCACCGTGGACCGATGGCTGCCCGAGCGGGCTCGCACCGCCGGCTGCGCGCGACGACAGCGCCGTGTCCGGCCTCTCGGCCTTCGTGCGGCGCAAGGGGTCGGCATCAAGCCTGTCGCTGCTCGTTCGCGGGGCGAAGTGCGCCGGTTGCCTCGCCAAGATCGAGCGGAACGTCGCCGCCCTGCCCGGCGTCGACACGGCCCGGCTGAACCTGTCGACAGGACGGCTCGATGTCGCCTGGACCGGCGCGCTGGACGCCGAACGGATTGCCGCGACGCTGACAGGTCTCGGCTATGGCGTCGCGCCCTATGAGCCGGGCGAGGCCGACACCGCAGCCCGCGCCGAGGAGCGCAGTCTGCTGATCGCCATGGGCGTGGCCGGCTTCGCGACGGCCAACATCATGCTCCTGTCGGTCTCGGTCTGGGCGGGACATGGCGAGATGGGCGAGACGACGAGGACCCTGATGCACTGGGTTTCGGCGCTGATCGCCCTGCCGGTCATCGCCTTCTGCGGACGGGTGTTCTTCCGGTCGGCCTGGGCCGCGCTCAGGGCCGGCCATGCCAACATGGACGTGCCGATCTCGCTGGCGCTGGTGCTTGCCACCGCCGTAAGCCTTTATGCCACCGCGACCCATGGCGAACACGCCTATTTCGACGCGGCGGTAATGCTGTGCTTCTTCCTGCTCATCGGGCGCTACCTGGATGCCCGGCTGCGGCGCCGGGCCCATGCCGCCGCCCATGAGCTGGCCGCCCTGCAAGGCGCCACGGCCACCCGACTGACCGCCGGCGGTGTCACCGAGACCGTCCGGGCCAGCGAAATCAGGCCCGACGATCTTCTGCTGCTGGCCACGGGCGAGCGCGCCAGTGTCGACATGGTCCTGACCGAAGGCGAATCGGAACTGGACGAAAGCCTCGTCAGCGGCGAAAGCGCCCCCCGCCCGGCCGTTGCCGGCGCTACCGTGTTTGCCGGCACGGTCAATCTGGGCCGTCCGGTGCGCGGACGGGCTCTGGCGGCAGCCGAAGACAGCCTCATGGCGGACATCGCCCGCATGCTGGAGGCGGGCGAGCAGAAGCGCTCCGCCTATCGCCGCATCGCCGATCGGGCCGTAAGCCTGTATGTGCCGCTGGTGCATACGATCGCGGCGCTGACCTGCCTCGGCTGGCTCCTGGCAGGCCAGGGGGCGGAAGCCGCAATCTTCACCGCCGTGGCCACCCTGATCATCACCTGTCCCTGCGCGCTGGCTCTGGCCGCGCCCGTGGTACAGGTCGTCGCCGCCGGCCGCCTGTTCCGCAACGGGGTCTACCTGAAATCCGGCGACGCGCTGGAGCGCCTCGCCGGCGTCGACCATGTCGTGTTCGACAAGACCGGCACGCTGACCCTGGGGCGCCCCGACCTGATCCTCGATCCGGATGTCGAGGCGTGCCTGGAGCAGGCCGCCGCGCTGGCCCGCATCAGTCGTCATCCACTGTCGCGGGCCGTGGTGGCGGCAGCAGGCCCCGGCCGGGTGGCCGAGGACGTCACGGAACATGCGGGCCTCGGCCTGGAAGGCTGGCTGGACGGCGAGCGCCTGCGGCTCGGTTCCGCCGACTGGGTAGAGGTACCGGACGCGCGGCGCAACGAGGCGTCACTCTGGTTCGCGCGCGGCCGCGCGGCGCCTGTCGCCCTTCGATTCGAAGATCGGCTGCACGCCGATGCCCGGTCGGCCATAGAGACCCTGCGCGCGCGTGGACTGTCGGTGGAGATCGTCTCTGGCGACCGCGAAAGCGCCGTGGCGGAGATTGCCCGGGCGTTGGGTATAGACACCTATACCGCCGCGGCGCGACCCGGCGACAAGACCGATCGGCTGGAGACCCTGGCCGCTGACGGGCGCAAGGTGCTGATGGTTGGCGACGGGCTCAACGATGCGGGCGCGCTGGCGCTGGCCCATGCGTCGCTGGCGCCGGGTGGCGCGATGGATGTCAGCCGGTCGGCCAGCGACGCGGTCTATTCGGGCGAGGGGCTGAGCCCGATCGTCACCATCCTGTCCGTGGCCGGCACGGCGCGCCGCAGGATGTTGCAGAATTTCGGTCTGGCGGCGCTCTACAATCTGATCGCGGTGCCGATCGCGGTGGCCGGGCTCGTCACGCCTTTGGTGGCCGCCGTGGCGATGTCGGCCTCATCGGTGGTGGTGACGCTGAACGCCTTGCGCCCATCGCATGGCGATGGGACGGTGTGAGCATGGGCAATCTTCTGTTTCTCATTCCCATTGCGCTCGGGCTTGGCCTTGTCGGTCTGGGCGCTTTCTTCTGGTCGGTGCGAAGTGGCCAGTTCGACGACCCCGACGGGGCCGCCGCGCGCATTCTGCTGGATGATGGAGACCGTCCGCTTCCCCCGGCACGCCAGCGCGACAGGGGCGACGACGAC
Organism: uncultured Hyphomonadaceae bacterium; assembly: GCA_964492485.1. GTDB lineage: Bacteria > Pseudomonadota > Alphaproteobacteria > Caulobacterales > Hyphomonadaceae > UBA5336. Next base: position 66,176 of record CAZBKM010000014.1, read on the forward strand.
CCTGCGTAAGCCTCGCCGCTATGCCGGTGTCTCTTGGGGCACCAGGTCGCGATAGGCGTGCCAGGTCGCCAGCCCGATCCAGGGGAAGACGATGATCAGCCCCAGGAACAGGGTGGCGATGCCCAGTGCTGTCAGCGCCGCGATCAGGCCCGCCCAAAGCAGCATGGCCGGCTTGTTGTCGAGGCAGGTCCGCACGCTGGTGGCAATGGCGGTGAACACGTCCGTCTCGCGGTGCATCAGCATCGGCGCCGATACCGCTGCCGCGGCAAAGGCGACGATCGCGATGCCGCCGCCGATCAGTGTTCCGACGACCAGCATGGTGAGCCCCTGGGGCGTGGTGAGCGCGAACGCCGCGAAGTCCGACAGTTCCGTGTAGGTACGATAGCTGGACAAGGCGTAGAGGATCCGCGCCAGATTGACCCAGACCAGGAAGATGAACATCAGTCCGAAGCCCAGATAGGCCAGTTGCAACGGCGAGCGCGCGCGCACGAACATCATGTCGGCCAGCGCCGGCGGATGACCCTGTTCGAGCTGGCGGGCCGCTTCGTAAAGACCCATGGCCAGCAGCGGCGCCACCAGCAGGAAGCCGCCCGCCAGCGGGAACAGCCAGGCAAGGGCGCCGCCCGTCGCCAACCCCCAGGCGAGCCCGCCACTGATCAGCGTGAACACAGATCCGTAGAGAAGGCCCTGGACCGGAATCCGTCCCAGATCACGGAAACCCCGCCCAAGCCAGCGCCACGGCGCGTCAGGCGCCACCCCATTCGTGCGGATCACGACAGTCGACATGGCTTGCCCTCCTCCATCCAGCGACGGACCCTTGCGATAAGCGAGGATCGGCTCTGTCGACGCGCCTGTCCAGCCAGTTTGACCCTCCGGATCGGGAGGGGGCAAATCATGTCCCCCGACACGACGCACCGAAGTGTATTTGTCCCATGCGGGGACAACTCGTCATGTAAACTCAAGATTTCATTTTTATGACGAATGTCGTGAGATGATTATCATTTTTGCGCGGCCGTCTATAGATCACGCACCACAATCAATGAAGAAGCTATTTTTCACCTTACAGGAGAATTACGTCGAAAAAGGTTCGTTACTGTGGATTAACACTCCCCGAAGCTGTTTCGCTCTGGCATGAAGCGGCTCGGGTGGTGACGAAGACACAATCGGCCTGCGGGGGACGCTTCAGTCGGTTGTGGCACGCGTGATTGCCCCAGCGGGTTTCCTAGGAACCGTCCGCGATTGGGGATTGGGTCGATGGCAATGGATGATGTTGGCGCGGTTCTTGTTTGGGACACGGACGATACCGAACAAGCCGAACGAGAGCCGAGAGCCATGCAGTATCACCGCGTCAATTCTGACCGGGCCGCCGGCAGCGATCCGGGCTATGCGTTCAATGCGCCCCACGGTCACGGCCGGACCCGGCGCACCCGGAACGGGTCGGACACGCTCAAGCGCGCCATGGATGTGGCGATTGCGCTGCCCGCTCTGATCTTCCTCTTGCCGGTCCTGGGACTGATCGCCCTCGCCATCAAGCTGGACGACGGCGGCCCGGTGCTGTTTGCCCATCGCCGCCGCGGCAAGGACGGCCGGACGTTCCGCTGCCTGAAATTCCGCACCATGGTGAAGAACGCCGAAGCCCGACTTGCCGAGATCCTGGCAGCAGATCCGGTCAAGGCCCAGGAATGGGCCCGCGACCAGAAACTCCGCGAGGATCCGCGTGTGACGCGTCTCGGCCGGTTCCTTCGCAAGAGCAGTCTCGATGAGTTGCCCCAATTGTGGAACATCCTGCGGGGCGAAATGTCGATCGTCGGCCCCCGGCCGATCGTCTCCGACGAGGTCGCGCGGTATGGTGAAGACATTGTCTTCTACGATCGGGTGCGCCCCGGTGTCCTCGGCCTCTGGCAGATCAGCGGCCGGAACGACACCACCTATGAGGCGCGCGTCGCCCTGGATGTGGAATACGCCCAGACGCGCTCCCTGCCGGGAGACCTGGCGATCCTCGTGCGCTCGGTACCGGCCGTGCTGCTGTCGCGCGGCGCCTACTGAGGCACTTTATCCCTTGGCGTAACCTGTCTGGGACGGGGTCAGTGCGGCCCCGTCAAAACGCGCCGTGCCGGTCCGCACCGATCAGCTTGAAGCGCGTTCGGCGCAAGCGGCCCTGGTTGCGAACGGAGACTTGCGCAAGACAAAAGACCGGCTCTTTACCGGCGGCTTGCGGCCTGTCTGGCACACTGGACGAGAAACCCGTTCGCCCAGGCCAGGTGCATCACCGCTGCCGCCGGACCGCTCATCAGGCCGCAGAGCGAGCGGTGGCGCAGGACCATCCAGACCGACGAGGCCGCCAGGGCGCCGGCATAGGCCAATGGATAGACCAGGGTCAGCGGCAGGACCGGCGCGATGGCGATGGCACCCAGCAGGGCGCCCAGATTCAGCACGGGGAAGATCTGGCGCAGCCGAGGGCGAATACGATGCTTCAGCACCGTCCGAGCCCGGCCTTTTCCATAATTGAAGTACTGGCGCGCCAGAGCGCGTGCCGTCCGGCGCGGCGCGTAGTCGAGGCGGATCTCCGCATCCAGAAAGATCCGCCCGCCCGCCGCGCCCAGGCGCACGTCGTATTCGGCATCCTCATTATGGGAAAAGGTCGGGTCATAGCCGCCAAGCCGCTCGAAGGTGGCCAGACGAAAGCCGGCATGATGGCCGTGGTCGACCTCGCCTGACCGATTGCCCCCCCGGTGTGCCGACCCGCCGGATCCCACCGGCGTGTCCACGATCCAGGCGTTCGCCCGCTGAAAGCAGTCCGTCCCACGCGCGTCCATGGGCACCACCAGGGAGTCGGTCCCACGCGCGGCCAGGGCATCGGCCACCCGTGTCACATAACCTGGCGGGTACACTGCATGGGCGTCGCACCGAACCAGGATCGCGTGTCCGGCTGCAAACTGGCGGACGACCGAATTGATGCCAGCCGACTGCAGCCGGCCAGGATTCTCGATCCATGTGACGTTGGGATGCGCCGCAGCCAACGTATCGAGCCGTTGGCGCGTGCCGTCGGTGCTGCCTCCATCGGCGATGACGAACCGGATGTGCGGGAGGCGCGGATCGCCCCTCAACAGCGACGCCAGGCAGGCATCGATATGATCCGCTTCGTTGAGAACCGGTATGGCGACCAGAATGGCAGCCGCCGGCACGGGCGGTGCCGGCCATGTGGTGTCGCACACGGGCTGAAGGCCCTCCTGTCCGGCTGGCACCTGGAAACTGCCTTCGCCCATTGCCTTCCCCTGGGATCCGATCACCCCGTTTCGAGACCCGTTCTAGCGCATCTTCAAGCCGATCAGAGCCAGTGAACATGCGCTGTGTTCTAGTTTTTGCGCATTTACTGAATGCGAACCGGTGCCCGCTTCGCTCGAAAAGGCCCTGGGACAAGTCGGATGCAATCGAAATCGCTTGAGACCGGAGACGTGCGCCGGCACGACCGGCGAACGCCCCATCCTAGGGCAAGTTCGGAGCAAACGGAGTCGGTTGCGAACGGATACTTGCGCAATAATAATGATGTAAAGCGACGGTCTGGAGTGAAACGAAAGCCCGGCGCTTTAGGCGAACCGCTTGTGCGCGACGGCGTGCGGCGATCTGCGCGGTCTCACGCGACGCGGAAACCGGTTCGTGTCGAGAAGAGTCTCCAAGGCGCTCGTCCAGCCCATATTCGCGGACCCCAGCCGCTCGAGGTTGCGCTAGCGATCGAAGCGTTGCGCGCAGGTTTCGCCGGTTTCACCCATCGGAACATAGCTCACGCAGCGCACCTCGGCCGAAACGCCCGGCGAGAAGTCGACGGGGCCAAGCCAGTTTTCCGTCCCCGGCGCCCCGACCCAGACATTCGTATAGAGCTTGGCCGGGCGGCTTGGCGGTGGCATGTCACCCGCGCCGGTTTCCGCAACCAGCCTGCCGTCCACATACCAACGCAGCGCCGTCGGCGTCCATTCGAACGCGTAGAGATGGAAGGATGCGGCAGCGTCGAAGCCGAGATCAATCCGGTAGTCGGAACCCTGCCCGCCTTCGGTCCGGTAGTGTACGCCGACGCTCGTCGTGTCGCTTCCGCGGAAGCCGAACCCGATTTCCTCGTGGGGATCGCCGAAATACGGGCCGGTATAGGTGAAGAAATTGGTCAGCAGGCCGCTGCCCTCCGCCGGGCGCAGGATGACCTCATAGCGGCCGTAACCGGTGGGGCGCACCCGTGACAGCTCTGCACTGGCGTAGGACCGGGTCGCCCCGACCGGCAGGGGGGTGACGGTCAGATGCGCCGCGCCGCCGCGCACATCGAGGTTCTGGCGGTACCACCGGGTATCGATGATGTCGCTGCCGGCATCGAAATCGGACACGTTCCAGCCGTCCAGCCGGCTGGCCCAGCCGAATTCGGATCGGAAGGGACGGGCCTTCTCCTCTCCGTCCCGGGCCATCTGGGCCGCGGTCGACATGGGTCGATCATTCGCCGCCATATCGGTGCCATCGGCGGCCGATTGCGGCGCGGCCGCCAGGCACGCTCCGGCGAGCAACGCCTGTACAGAGGTGCGGACAGTCCAACGCTTCGCCATGGATACACTCCCAAAGGTCAACTGGTGTCGCGGCCCTTCCGCCCTCAGACAAGGCCGGCAGGCTGCGCCTTGAGACGGGAGAAACAAGAACCGTGCCAGTACGAGGACCGTCGCAAGGAGGGTCGGGCCGCGAAGCGGTGTGGAAATCGTCCTGCCCGCCCGAATTCTGCCGCGAGCCGCCATCAGGCTTGGTTTCTGGACCGGGCGGCTGCGGATCTGCCGGGCCGGCCCCGTCGCAACCCTGCTTCGGCAGGCTTCCGAGGAGCCAACCGGCGTCCACGTCGCCCGGAAGGAATTTAAACGATTGCTAACTTCGCCCGCGCACTCTGCCGGGTGCGTAGAGTTGCCTGCAGACCCAGATCAGGATCAACCGCGTGCCCCCGTCTTCGAATCTGTCCGACCGTCTCCGCACCGCCGCCCCCCCGGCGACGGGTCTGGCCGTGGAGCCGCGCGAGCGGACAGGCGCACAGGCCGAGGAGTCGACAGGTCCGCCGCCGCCGGCAGGTGCCGGTTATCCCATCTGGGCGGTCGCGCTGGCCGTGAGCCTCTACTGCGTGCTGTTCTGGTCGGGGGTCTCCTGGCTTGTGCTCAGCCTGGTGTGACGCGCGCGGTGGGCCATCGCCTGGAGTTGGGCCGGGGTCCTGTTCTGGAACAGTCTCCTGGCGCGTACCGGGTCCCTTTAAGCGCCGATCTCTCGTTTCACTCCAGACCGTCGCTTCACATCATTGTTTTTGAGCATTTTCTTAACGCGAACCGGGTCCCACTTCGCTCGAAAATGCCATAG
>CAZBKM010000015.1:0-335 GCA_964492485.1 uncultured Hyphomonadaceae bacterium
TCAAGAAGGAGCAGGGGATCGACCTGCGCAAGGACAAGCTCGCCCTGCAGCGCCTGAAAGAAGAAGCGGAGAAGGCGAAGAAGGAACTGTCCTCAGCCTCGTCCTACGAGGTAAACCTGCCCTTCATCACCGCCGACCAGAGCGGGCCCAAGCATCTGAACATCAAGCTCAGCCGGGCCAAGTTCGAGAGCCTGGTGGACGACCTCGTGAAGCGGACCATCGAGCCGTGCCGGAAGGCGCTGTCTGATGCCGGCAAGTCCGCCTCCGACATTGACGATGTCGTGCTGGTCGGCGGGATGACCCGCATGCCGGCTGTTCAAGAAGCGGTCACGGAT
>CAZBKM010000015.1:345-62865 GCA_964492485.1 uncultured Hyphomonadaceae bacterium
ACCGCACAAGGGCGTCAACCCGGACGAGGTCGTGGCCATCGGGGCAGCGATCCAGGGCGGCGTGCTCCAGGGCGACGTGAAGGACGTTGTCCTGCTGGACGTGACGCCTCTGTCTCTGGGGATCGAGACGCTGGGCGGCGTGTTCACGCGCCTCATCGATCGCAACACGACGATTCCGACGAAAAAGTCGCAGGTCTTCTCGACGGCCGAGGACAACCAGCCCGCCGTCACCATCAAGGTGGTTCAGGGCGAGCGCGAAATGGCCGCCGACAACAAGCTGCTCGGCCTGTTCAACCTTGAGGGCATTCCGCCGGCACCGCGCGGCGTGCCGCAGATCGAGGTCACCTTCGACATTGACGCAAACGGCATCGTCAACGTCTCGGCGCGCGATCAGGCCAGCGGCAAGGAACAGCGGATCACCATCCAGGCCGATGGCGGTCTGTCCGAGGAGGACATCAAGACGATGATGGCCGATGCGGAGAAGAACGCCGCAGAGGACAAGAAGCGCCGGGAACTGGTCGAAGCGAAGAACAATGCCGAAGCCCTGGCGCACCAGTCAGAAAAGCAGCTCGACGAGCACGGCGACAAGGTCTCCGACGAAGTCAAGGACGAGATCCGCACCGCCATCAGCGCGCTGCGTACGGCAGCGGAAGGCGACGATGTGGAAGACATCCAGTCCAAGCATAATGCGCTGATGCAGTCGGCCATGAAGCTGGGCGAGGCGATCTATGCCCAGCAGCAGCAGCAGACGGCCGAGGCCGATGCGGCCAGCGACGCAGCCAGGGATGACGACGTGGTCGATGCCGACTTCGAGGAAGTCGACGGCGACGATCAGAAGCGCGCCTGATCCTGCAACGGCCCGACCGAAACGGCGACCGACACGGCCCCCCGTCAGTCCGTTCTGGCGGGGGGTTTGTCCGTCGGATGGGCCAACCGGAGACCCGGAGCGGCCCAGAACCCCAACCCGGCGTCCGGCCTCAGGTCACACCTGCCCTCAGGAAATCGTGCATGTGGACGAGTCCCACGGGCCGTGCGTCATCCTGGCAAACGACCAGCTGCGTGATCTTGCGCGTGTTCATCATGGCGAGGGCTGCAGAGGCGAGCATATCGGGCGACGCTGTCACCGGATTGCGGGTCATGGCCTCGTCCACGGTCCGGGCGGTGCGCGCCTGGGCCACCAGGCGGCGCACGTCGCCATCCGTGAGGATCCCCGCAAGCGTGCCATTACTGGCCGTGACGGCAACGCAGCCGAAGCCTTTGTCCGACATCACCGCAAGCGCGGTCTGAAGCGCCACGCCGGTGTCGACGCGCGGAAAGGCCTCGCCCTCATGCATGAGGTCGCCGACGCGCTTGAGCAGCGCACCCAGCTTGCCGCCGGGATGGAAGGTTCTGAAATCGTCGGCCGTGAAGCCGCGACGTTCCAGAACGGCGACCGCCAGCGCATCGCCCAGCGCCATCATCAGCGTCGTCGAGGTGGTCGGCGCGCGGGTCTGGGCACAGGCTTCCGGCGCATCGGGCAAGGCAAGCACCGTATCGCTGGCCCGGCCCAGCACGCTGTCGGCCACAGCGGTCATGGCGATCAGGGGGATCTCGAAGCGCCGGGTATAGGCGATCAGGTCCGAGAGTTCCTGGGTCTCTCCGGATCGCGACAGGGCCACAACGACGTCGCCCGGCGTGACCATGCCGAGGTCGCCATGGCTGGCTTCCGTAGGATGGATGTAGAGCGCCGGCGTGCCCGTGGAGGCCAGCGTGGCGGCGATCTTCCGCGCCACGTGGCCCGACTTGCCCACCCCGGCCACGACCACGCGGCCAGACGCGCTGAGTAGCTGGTCAACGGCCGCCAGGAACGGGGCGCCAAGGCCGTCGCGCAAAGCCTTCAAGGCATCCGCTTCGATGTCGATCACCCGGCGGGCCGCCTGCAATGTGTCGTTCCCGGTCATCGGGATACCTCGCTCCAGCGTTCGCCACGCTCAAACACGACGCGGCGTATCACGACCGCCGCACCACCGGCCGCGGGCCAGGGGCGGACGGCCAGATAGTCGAGACCGTTCGCGCCGAGCTTCGGCGGCACCCTGTAGGTGAATGCGTAGGTCGCCCACTCCGCGCCCAGATCGAACGCCTGCCACCCCGATTCGCCGTCTCGCCCCGTCGAGTAGTTCAGTTCCAGCCTGTCAGCGGGCCGATCCGGCGCTGCGCGAGCCTCGACGCTCACGGTCACCACATGGGCCCCGAAGGCCTGCTCGACGTCGGCCTCGATCGGAAAATGCGGGCCGATGACGGGATCATCGGGCAGGCTCGCGCCCGTGGCTGCGATGCGCAGACGCGGCGGCCCGCCGCCCGTCAGGAGCGTGCGTTCTGCGCCGCTGCCTGGGTCAAGACGATTGAGGTCCATGCCGGCGACCTCGATCCGTTCATACGACCCCATGCCGACACTGACCGGCCCGTCGGGGCGCGCGCCATGGGCGGGCAGCAGCGCCAGGCCGACCAGTGCGGCCGCCAACAGAAGGGCCAGGGGATAGAAATAGCGGTCTCGCACGAACGATCCTCTCCGGAGGCAACGGCGCCGGCGGCTTGGCTGAGACCGGCGCCCGCGTCAAGGCGCGGCCGCCAGCGCGCGCAGCGCACCAGACCCGCGCGCCGCCGATTGGCAAATCACCCGGGACCTTGATAGCAACGGGATGGCCCGCTTGGCGAGCCAATTGAATCCCGGTTTCAGAGGCGGAGTGGGCATGGCCTTCAAGGCGTTGCAAAGGCGGGCGCGCGAGGCGAGGCGCTGGCTGTTCGATCGGTGCCTGCCGCTTTGGAGCGAGGCGGGGCTCCACCGGGACGGGCGGTTCCACGAGGCCCTGGAAGTTTCCTGCAGGCCGGCGGACGGCTACGCGTCAGAAACGCTCACGCAAGCTGCACAGACAGCCGCGTTCGCCACCGCCTACCGGCTTGGCTGGCAACCGGAAACCGCCCGGAGCCTGTGCGACTCCGGGCTCGAGCTCCTGCGCGGCGCCGCGCGTCGGTCCGATGGACTCTATCGCGCAACGCTTCCCGAGCCGGGCGGTGCCAGCATCGACGACGCGCCCGATCTCGCCGCCACAGCCGCCGCCCTTTCCGCCTGCGCGCATCTGATCCGGGCCGATGAGCGGTTCCGCAGCCCCGTGCTCGCGCTCACGCGGCCCACGCTGATGCGCCTCGACCGGACCCTCAGGGATCCGCGTGGCGGCGGCTATCTCGATCGGCTCCCGCCGCCGGCGCTGCGGACGGAGGCCGCCCAGCGCTGGTTTCTGGACGCCTGCCTCGACCTCGCCGGCGTCGACCAGGCCGGCGGGCACATGGGACGCGCCGGGTCCCAGGTCGCCCTGTTTCTAAGCCGTCTGCGACAACCCGAAACCGGGCTGGTGGCCAACAGCTACCGACCCGACTGGACGCCCGCCATCCAGGACGGGGTCTCACCCGCGGTCCAGCTTGCCTGGGCGGTGCAACTGATCCGCCATGCGCACCGGCTTGGCAGCGCACGCCCGGAGGAGGCCGAGCGGCTCTACAGGTTCGCCGTTTCGGCGGCTGGCCCCCAGGGGCGTATCCCTGACCGGTGCGCGCCCGACGGCACCTGGCGGGATGGCTCCTGCTCGGTCGCCGCCCAGGCCGTCGCGCTGGAGGCACACCTCTGCCACCTCGACGCCGCCGACCCAGACCAGGAGATCGTCAAGGCGGCCTGCGACAGTTTCGACGTGCTCATGGATGACCATCTTACGCGCGAGGGGGGATGGATCGAGGCCTACGACCCCGATGGCCAACCGGTCCTGGATGTCATGCCTGCCGCCACCATTTGGCCGCTGACCCGCGCGCTCGCCGCGCTTTTGCCCCTTGCGGAGGCTTGATCGGCGCCGCTATGGCAGCCCATAGACAGACGCCACCCGAAACGCTGGCGCAGCGCCGCGAGTCGCCGTGCCCAGACGAGGCCGAAAGGCCAGGAGACAGAGACCGCCATGACCACCCTCGCTCTCATCCGGCACGGCCAGAGCGCCTGGAATCTGGAGAACCGTTTCACCGGATGGTGGGATGTGGACCTGACCGAGACCGGCGAAGCCGAGGCACGGCGCGCCGGCGCGCTTCTGGCCGAGCAGGGCGGCGATTTCCGCCAGGCTTTCGCCAGCGTCCAGACGCGCGCCATACGCACCCTTTGGCTCGCGCTCCACGAAATGGGCCGTGCCTGGATCCCCGTGGAAAAGGACTGGCGGCTGAACGAGCGCCACTATGGCGGTCTGACCGGCCTGGACAAGGCCGAGACGGCCGCGCGCCACGGCGACGAACAGGTGCGCATCTGGCGACGCAGTTACGACACGCCGCCGCCACCTCTGGAACCCGGCAGTCCCTATGACCTGTCGGACGATCCGCGGTATGCCGGCGTCGACGTCCCGACAACCGAGAGCCTCAAGCTGACCCTGGAGCGGGTCATTCCCTATTGGAGCCGGCGAATTGCCCCGGTCCTGTCCGGCGGCACGCACACGCTGATCGCGGCCCATGGAAACTCCTTGCGTGCCCTGGTCAAGCACCTGTTCAACGTTCCGGACGAGACGATCACGGGCGTCGAGATCCCGACGGGCAACCCGCTTCTGATCGAACTCGACGACGCGCTGCGCCCCGTCGCTGCGCGGTACCTGGACGCGACGCGCGCGACCGACCTTCCGGACCTGCCGGGATGAGCCAGCGCGGCGACCGCCGGCACATGGGCCGTGCGCTCGCGCTGGCGCGTGCCCAGGCCGGGCGGACAGGCGAGAATCCGGCCGTGGGCTGCGTGATCCTCGATGCGTGGGGTCTGCCCGTTGCCGAAGCGGCCACGGCCGATGGCGGCCGCCCCCATGCGGAGGAACAGGCCCTGGAGGCCGCCGGCGCGCGCGCAGAAGGCGGTACGGCCTATGTGACCCTGGAACCCTGCCGCGAGCGCACCTCCGGCGCCCCCGCCTGCAGCGATCGACTTGCCCGCGCCGGCCTTGCCCGGATCGTCGTGGCCTGCAGGGACACCCACCCCAATGGCTCGGGCGGTCTCGCCCGGCTTGCGGAAGCCGGCATTCGCGTCGATCTGGGCCTTAAGGGCCGGGCGGCGCGGCGGCTCTATCGGAACTTCCTCGAACATGCCAAGACCCTCGGCTCGACGGTTTTCGAAGGGGATACGCCGCGTGTCGACCGCGAGACCTGATCTGAGCGTCCTGATCCCCTTTCACAATGAGGCCGGAAACGTCCTGCCCGTGCTGGACGAGGTGCATTCGGTGCTGGAAGGCATCGCGTTCGAGGTCATCGCGGTCAATGACGGCTCGAACGATGCCACAGCGCAGGAACTGGACGAAGCCCGGTCGCGCTGGCCGCACACCGTGACGGTCCGCACGCATGTCGAACGGGCTGGAAAGTCGGCAGCGCTCTTCACAGGTCTGCGCGCGGTGAGGGGCGACTGGGTCCAGCTCCTGGATGGTGATGGCCAGAACGACCCCGCAGATACGCGCCGCATCTGGGACGAGATCATCGTCCCCGGCCCTTCGCCCGGATTGGGCCTGATCGCAGGGCGGCGCACGGGCCGAAACGATGGCGGATTCAAGTGGCTGCAATCGCGCATCGCCAATGGGGTGCGCCGGTTCGTCCTTCAGGATGCGTCCACCGACACCGGATGCGGCTTCAAGCTGATCCGGACTCGGGCCTTTCAGGACCTGCCCTTCTTTGCCTCCATGCACCGCTTCCTTCCTGCACTGGTCAAGCGGGCCGGCTGGACGGTGTGGGAGTTGCCCGTCAACGACCGGCCGCGCCGGCATGGTCGGTCGAAGTACGGGTTCTGGGACCGGCTCGGTGCGGGGCTTTTCGATCTGGTGGGGCTGTTCTGGCTGGTGCGCCGGGGTGGATACGGACTGGCGCTGGAAAGCGGCGACCCGCGCCTCGACATTGAGCGGACCGAAGCGCCGGGCGCGAAGGATTGATGCAAGCGCGGAGCAAGCGAACCCGTTCGCGAACGGGAACCTGCACCAGGCCCAGGCCCCGAAGCGACCCGCTTGAGTAAACCGAAAGGCTGACGCGTCAGGGGGCGTCGCGGCCGGGGTCCGACCACGTCTCCCAGTCCGCCACGACAAGCCGGCCCGCCGCCAGGTCGACGACCGGCACGTCCGCCCGCGTGAACGGCACAAACACGCTGCGCCGCCCGTCTGCCAGCATCACCTCAATCAGGTCGCCCGCGCCGAAATCCTGAATGGCGCGCACGGTGCCGACGGGCGCATGGCCGCCTGCGAACACGGACAGGCCGACCAGATCCTCGATGTAGAATTCGTCCTCGTCCGGCTCTGGCAGTGCGGCGCGCGGCACATGCAGGCGACGGCCCTTCATGGCTTCCCAGTCCTCCCGGCTTCGCGGGCGTACCGGTGTCACCACGAGCGCCTGGGGTCCGGGACGGATCGCAGCCGCACGCAGGACCTCCACGCCCGTGTCATCCAGCAATGGCCCGTAGGCGAAACACGCCTCCGGCTCTGCGGTGAAACTCTTCACCCGGACATCGCCGCGCACCCCATGGGCGCCAGCGATCGCGGCGACGACGACGAGACGCGACGGCGGCTTGCTGGCAGGCATCGGGCCTCAGTACCTGTGCCCGGTTCCGGAAACCGGACGCGCGGACGTGATGTTGTCATTCATGCCAATGTCCTTCAGTCGAAACACGGATCCTTCGACAATGCGGCAGCGACCCCGGAACCCGGGATGTTCACATACCTGCCACGCCCCGTGCCCTCGGACCCGCAGGGAACTCGCCACATCGTTAAACCGGAGATCGTTGAGATGGTAGACCGGCCCCTCGATGGACAGCACATGGCCGCGGCCATCGGGGTCGGAGAACAGTGTCAGCGCGCCTGACATTCGCCCTGCTCCCTTGCCCGATCCATAGGGAGTGCCCCGGTCATCGGGGACATGGGCATAGGGCCACGGCCGGGGCGACAGATAGCTCGACTGTGGCCCCTCGTCCCATCCGCTGGCATGTAGCGGGCGCAGCGACGTGATGCGGTCGTTCAGGCCGATCCGGTGTGTATCGGGAAGATCGCCACGCACGATCGCGCAGCGGCCGCGATAGCCGGGGTCTGCGCACACTTCCCAGATGCCTGAACGGATCTCGATCGAGGAAATCTCGTCATTCAGCCAGGTGTCGGACAGATTGTTGACCGGGGCGGCAATGCGAAGGCCCCGCCCCGCAAAGCCCTGATCAGGATAGGCAATCAACTCCGGTCCCCAGGACGGGCCACGCCAGGAGCCGTGGCTGCGGTCGGGGCCGCCCGCGAGCTCGCCGCCATGGCCCTGGGCGTACATCTGCCCCCGGGCAGGCGCTGCCGACAGGATCACAAGACTTGAAAGCGCCAGGACAGGCATCAGGCTGCGGCGAAGGATGCGGCGGGTCTTCGGACTCATCAGGGCCTCCCGAGTATGGTGGCCCGATCCTCGCCTGTCGTGTCTGAACCGGGACGGCACGCGCCGTTCACCCGATATTCGGGCGCCGCGCGTGCCGAACCTCAGGCTCAGGCGTCGGTCTTCTCGGACTCGCCGTCGCCCTCGGGGCTGCCGGCGTCGGCCGTCTCGGCGGCGGCATTGGCGGCCTCTTCCTCAGCGGCCTTGCGATCGGCCTCTTTCTGGGCGCGTTCTTCCTCGCGCTCCTTGGCCTTCGCACCCGGCTCACCCTTGTTCGGATTGTTTCCCGGCGTCCAGGCATAGACCGGCTGGCTTTCGCCCTCGAGCGTGATCCTGCTCAGGAAGCGCGCCACACGATCGGTCGGCTTCGCCCCCTTCTTGATCCACTCCGCCGCCTTGGCGCCGTCGATCTGGACACGCTGTTCGGACTCCTTGGGCAGGCGCGGGTCGTAGGTTCCGAGCCGGTCGATGAAGCGACCGTCGCGGGGCGCGCGGCTGTCGGCGACGACCACGCGGTAGAAGGGACGTTTCTTGGACCCGCCACGGGCGAGCCGGATCTTGAGGGCCATGGGGTGTTCTCCTTGAGTGTCTTATGGCGTCTCGGGGGGTGTGCCCGCGGTCGCACCGCGGATTTTCTCATGGTGTCGGATCACCTCCGCCACGATGAAGTTCAGGACCTTCTCGGCGAATTCCGGGTCGAGGCCGCTGGAATCGGCGAGCTGGCGCAGCCGCTCGATCTGGCGCGCCTCCCGCGCCTTGTCGGCAGGCGGCAGGTCATGGGCGGCCTTCAGATGGCCGACCTTCTGGGTCAGCTTGAAACGCTCTGCCAGGGTGTGGACCAGGATGGCGTCCAGATTGTCGATCGAGGCGCGCAGCCCCTGCAGCGTTTCCGCCGCCGGTTGCGTTGTCATTTCTTCTTTCCTCCCCCAAGGCCCGGAAGCTGGGCGCCGCCGCCGGGCAGGCCCCGCCCGGCGCCACCAGGTCCGCCGAGGCCGGGAAGCTGTCCGCCGGGCGCACCGCCCAGCCTGGCAAGATCCTCCGGGCTCATCCCGCCGGCGCCGCCCATGCCACCCATGAGCCCCTTCATGCCGCCACGCCCGAGCTTCTTCATCATGTCGGACATCTGCTTGTGCATCTTCATCAGGCGGTTGACGTCCTGCACGCTCACGCCCGCGCCGGCCGCGATCCGCTTGCGTCGCGAGGCGTTGAGCAGAGCCGGCTTGCGTCGCTCCCTAGGCGTCATGGAGTTGATGATCGCCTCCTGGCGCGCGATGGCCTTGTCGTCGAGATTCGCCGCGTCCATGGCCTGCCGGGCTTTCTTTGCCCCGGGCAGCATACCCATGATGCCGCCCAGCCCCCCCATCTTCTGCATCTGGCGGAGCTGGTCGCGCAGATCCTCAAGGTCGAATTCGCCCTTGCGCATCTTCTTCGCCATGCGCTCGGCTTTCTCGACGTCCATCTGCGCGCTGGCCTTTTCGACCAGCGCAACGATGTCGCCACGTCCGAGAATGCGGCCCGCCAGCCTCTGGGCATCGAACGCGTCAAGTCCGTCGAGCTTTTCGCCCACCCCCAGGAACTTGATGGGCAGGCCGGTCACCGCACGCATGGACAGCGCGGCGCCACCGCGGCCGTCGCCGTCCATCCGCGTGAGGACCAGCCCCGTCAATGGCAGACGGTCGTGGAACCGCTTGGCCGTCTCCACGGCATCCTGGCCGGTCAGGGCGTCGGCAACCAGAAGCGTTTCGGCCGGCGCGGCGATGGAGACGATCTCCGCCGCCTCGCCCATCATCTGCTCATCCAGCGTCGTCCGGCCGGCGGTATCGAGGATCAGGACATCATAACCGCCAATCCGCGCTGCCTGCAGGGCGCGCCGCGCAATGTCGGCGGGAAGCTGGCCCTTCACGATCGGCAGAGCGGTCACGCCCTCGCCGGCCTGATCCGCCAGGATGGCCAGCTGTTCCATGGCAGCGGGGCGGCGCACGTCCAGCGACGCGAGCAGGACCTTCTTCCGTTCCTTCTGCGCCAGTCGCCGGGCGAGCTTGCCTGTCGTCGTCGTCTTGCCCGACCCTTGCAGTCCCGCCATGACGATGGTGGCCGGAGGGCTGTCGATGCGGAGGCCGGTATCGCCGGCATCTCCGCCCAACATGTCCACCAGACCGTCATGCACGATCTTGACGACCTGCTGGCCGGGCTTAACGGACCGGACCACCTCCTCACCGACAGCGCGGGCCTTCACGTCGGACATGAAGGACTTCACGACCGGAAGGGCCACGTCGGCCTCGAGAAGGGCGACGCGAATCTCCCGCAGTGCGGCGTCCACATCCTTTTCAGACAGGGCCCCGCGACCCGTCAGGCCGTCGAAGATTCCACTCAGTCGATCCGTCAGCGTGTCGAACATCGCCGCTCGCTCCTCATCCTGCCGAGGCCAAGGTAGGCGTTCGGCGGTGTCCGCACAAAGTCCCAGCGCCCCGCTGAGCGAACCTTCGCCGGGCGGGGGGCCTCGCCGGGCTCGGGGTCCCGGTCAAAGCGCGCAGATGGGGTATGCGCGGATGTTCGGCGGAACAACCACAACCGGCCGCCGCAATCAAGTGCGGCCGGCGCTTCTCACGCCGACGGCCTGGCTGGCGCGGGGCGTGTCCTTTGCCGTCAGGCCGCCGCGGTCTCCGCCGCCAGAACCCGCGAGACCGCATTGATGACGGCGGCGATCCGAACCGAGGTCTGGATCTGCTCGGAGGTCAGACCCTCCTTGCGCAGCGTCGCCTCGTGCGCATCCATGCACATGCCGCAGCCGTTCACGGCCGAGACGGCCATGGAGTAGAGCTCGAAATCGATCTTCTCGATTCCCGGCTTGCCGATCACGTTCATGCGCAGTTTCGCCGGCATGGTACGATAGACATCGTTCTGGATCAGGTGTGTGGCACGGTAATACACGTTGTTCATGCCCATGATCGCGGCGGCCGCCTTGGCGGCGTCCCGGGCTTCGGGTGTCAGCTTCTCGGCCACTTCCGCGTCCAGCGCCCTGACCGTGTCGGGCTGGCCAACCGCATAGGCGCAGGCCAGCATGCAGCCATACTTCTGCTGATCGGTCAGGGTCGTCTCGTTCGCGAGCGACCCGATATTCAGCTTCAGATCCTTCGCATATTCGGGAAGGGCGGATTTCAGCGTGTCGATCGACATGGGAGAACCTCCGTTTGGGGCGCCGCGCCCGGCGCTTCCGGGACGGCGTGCATCATTCGCGGGGTCTTGAAAAGGCAAGGGCCGCCTGGCGGCCGGTTCCCGCGAATGGGGGAGGGAGGAACCGGTACCAGGCGGCCCACACGGTCCGCCGGGGGACGACGGCGGGCCGAAGGGTGAACGACCTACTCGGCCGCCTGCAGGACCTCGCCGCCCACTTCGCGATTGCAGGGGCAGAGTTCGTCGGTCTGCAGCGCATCGAGCACCCGCAGCGTGTCCTGCGGGTTCCGGCCGACATTCAGGTTGGTCACATAGACGTGCTGGATCACATTGTGCGGGTCGACCACGAAGGTCGCGCGGTAGGCGACACCCTCGTCGACGTTGCGGACACCGAGACCGTCAACCAGCGAGCCGTTGGTATCGGCAAACTGCCAGATGGGCAGGTTGTGAAGGTCCGGATGGTCGCGACGCCACGCCAGCTTCACGAACTCATTGTCGGTCGAGCCGCCGAGGACGACGGCGTCGCGGTCCGCGAATTCGTCGTTGAGGCGGCCGAACTCGGCAATTTCCGTGGGGCACACGAAGGTGAAGTCCTTCGGGTAGAAGAAGATGATCTTCCACTTGCCGTGAAAGCTCTCGCGGGTCAGCGGCTCGAACGCGCTCTCGCCGTTCTCTTCGTGTTTCATGAATTTGGGCTTCACACCCACGACGTTGAATTCAGGCAGCGTATCGCCGATGCCAAGCATGATGACCTCCAGAACTGTGACGAAACCGATGGCGCCGAACCGCCACCGAGCGTCAGATATTGTGCGCTGCGGCATGAGGGCAAATTGAATAAATCTGCGGCAGCGATAGATCACGTCTATGCACCTGCCCACGATCCGACAGCTTCAATTCCTCGCCGCAGTCGCCGACCACGGCTCCTTTTCCCGTGCAGCCGAGGCCTGCAACGTGACCCAGCCCACGCTCTCGGCGGGCGTGAAGGAACTGGAGACACTGTTGGGCGTACAACTGATTGAGCGGGAAGCGAGGGGTGCGTCACTTACCCGCGCCGGCAGCGAAGCGGTTCGGCGTGCGCGCAACGTGCTGTCGGAGTCCCAGGATCTGGTGGCTGCGGCGCGCGAGGCCGGGCAACCGCTGGTCGGCGCCTTCCGCCTCGGCGCGATTCCGACCGTTGCCCCCTTCATTCTGCCCCGGATTCTTCCGCAGTTGCGAAATGACTATCCAGACCTGCGCCTCTATCTTCGCGAGGATCGTACGGAGCGGCTGATCGAGGACCTCCGCAATCGCAGCCTGGACGCAGCGCTGATCGCCCTGCCGTGGTCGGCTCAGGGTATCGAGAGCGTCCCCCTGATCGAGGATGAATTCCTGTTCGTCGGCCCCACCGATCATCCCCTCGCCGCCCGCAATGGCCTGTCACCCGACGATCTCAGCGCCTCCGACGTCCTGCTCCTGGAGGATGGCCATTGCCTGCGGGACCATGCGCTCGCGGTGTGCTCGCTCCCGGGCGGCTCGGGAAAGACGGAGGTTTCAGCCACATCATTGCAGACCCTCGTGCACATGGTGGCAGGCGGTCTGGGCGTGTCGCTGCTTCCGAAGCTCGCCGCAGACGCGGGCGTGACCGCCGGGGCCGACGTGGTCGTCCGCCCGTTTACCCAGCCCGTCGTCGGACGCACGATCGGCATCGCCGTTCGGGCCGGCTCTCCGCGCACCGAGGAGGCGCATCTGATCGGCGACCTGATCCGGAAGGCCTTTCCCGATCGACTCGTCAGCGACGCGGCCCCGGACGCCGCTCCCGCTTGATCTGCCCGGAAGACCGAGTCCGGCAAAGGCGGCCTCGGTCATCACCCACCATGCGCCCTCCAAGGGCAAAAGCGCCCTAATGGGCCGGTCTTTCATCTCACTCCGGACCGTCGCTTTACATCATTGTTCTTGCGTAAGTCTCCGTTCGCAACCGGGACCGTTTGCTCCGAACTTGTTATGAGCTGCTTCTTTACGCGAATCGGTGCCGACTTCGCTTGAAGTCCTTTAACAGTCGCCGTTGCGGGTGGCGGTCATCGAGCCCGTCATGTCGAATTTCGCAACACCTGGCTGCTCTCCGACCAGGTTGAAGTCACCCGCCGCCTCGGTTCCATCGCCATTCTTGGTCATCGACATGTCGCCCGTCATGGTCATGCCGTTCTGCTCGCAGGTGATGTCGAAACTCATCGTACCGCCGCTGGAGCGGACATTGCTGGCCTCGCAGGAGCCGTCGAGCACCGTGGCAGGATCGAAGCTCGCCTCATCGGCGCTCATGCACTGTGTGTCGGTTCGGTTTTGCGCCGGCATGGGCATGTTCCGACCCTGCGCTTCCATCGTCATGTTGATGGTGGTGTTGTAGGTCCATTCTCCCGGTTTCAGATCAAAGGTCTGGGCGTTGGCGAGACCTGTCAGGGTGAGCCCGGCCAGGGCGGGCAGGATGACACGGCGCATGGAAACTCCTTGGGGCTGGTCGCGGGCGAAGCCTAGGCAATTGCCCGGCTCAACGCGACCCTCGAAATGCAGCCTGGCCCAGAAGCGCCTCAGTAGAAATCCGGTGCGCGATAGACCTCCTCGTCGAACTCGCCTTCCCACTTCGCCACCGCCGTGGCGACGGCCGCGTCTCCGGTCACGTTGGTCAGCGTGCGCATCATGTCGAGCAGGCGGTCGAACGGGAAGATGAAGGCGATGATGAGGACCGCCTGTTCCTCGGTGATTCCGACCTGTTCAAGCACGACGGCGGCAAGGAGCAGCCCGGCAGAGGGGATACCGGCCGCGCCGATCGAGGAGAGCGTCGCGGTCAGCGCCACCAGGACATAGCTTGCCAGCGAGAGGTCCAGACCCAGCGCCTGGGCCCCGAAGATGGCGACGATGCCCAGATAGATCGCCGTGCCATCCATGTTGATGGTGGCGCCGAGTGGCAGAACCGAGGAGGCGATGGCCGGTCGCACGCCAAGATTCTCGTTGGCGCAGGTGATCGTAACCGGCAGTGTGGCCGAGGAGGATGCGGTGGAAAAGGCGACCGCCTGGGCGTCTGCAATGCCGCGATAGAACGGAACCAGTGGCAGGCGCAGGATCCCCTTTATGATGCCGCCATAGGTGAACGCGATCTGGAGCAGGCAGGACAGATACAATGCGAAAGCCAGAAGGCCCAGCGCCGTCAGCACGCCCAGCCCCTGGGTCGCGATGACCCAGCTCATCAGGGCAAAGACCCCGAAAGGTGCCGTCTCCATGATGAGTTCGGTCAGCTTCATCATCGCCTCGGCTGCCGATTCCATGCCCCTTGCAATGGGTTGGCCGGCCTCGCCGGCAAGCAGGATGCCCACCCCGAACAGGATGGAAAAGAAGATGATCGGCAGGACATCGGCGGTCGCCAGGGCCGCGACCGGGTTGTCAGGAATGATGTTCAGCAGGCGCTCGGCGAGGCCCCCCGCCGCCGCACCTTCGGCGACCCGACCACCGACGCTGGCCACGGCGTCGCTCGATGCGGTGCCGAGCGTTTCCGCCGAGACCTGGCTTCCGGGCTGGACCAGAGTGGCCACGACGAGGCCCACCGTCACGGCGACAGCCGTCGTTGCGAAGTAGAGGCCAAGGGCCCGCCCGCCGAGGCTGCCGAGCCGCTTCGGATCACCCATGGCAATCACGCCGGCGGTCAGGGTGGTAAAGATCAAGGGGACGATCAGCATCCGGATCAGCGATATGAAGGCCTGACCCACAGGATAGATCCAGGTCTCGACAAAGGCCGGCCCGGCCTCACCGCCGGCAAAGTGAACCACCAGCCCAACCAGAAGGCCGAGCACGAGGCCCAGCATCACGCGCTTCCACAGATCGATCCTGAACCAGCCTGACATATGAACTGGGCCTCCCCGCCGCCGCTGAATGACGGCGCGACCGTAGGCGCTCGCGGGGCGGCGTCAATCGCAGCGGAGAAAACCGGGCGGACCGGTAGGGGATTGCCCGCAGCCGGGCACGCCCTACACCCTGTGTGCATGGAACCGACGCTGGAAACCCGATTTGACGACACGTTCAATCGACTCGGCCGCGCCACGAGGGACGCGAAATCCGCCTGGCGCACGCCGGTTCTTGCCACGTCCAATGCCGAAACCGGCGTCTCGGCCCGAACGGTGGTCCTGCGGGCCTGGGCGCGGGCGCCCCTCTCGCTGGACCTGTTCACCGATGCCCGATCCCGGAAGGCCCATGACCTCGCCCATCAGGCCGTGGCCGAACTGGTATTCTGGGACCCCCGCGCCAGCATTCAGCTTCGCGCCAAGGGACCCTGCACGCTGCATAAGGATGATGCCGCCGCCCAACGCGCCATGGCGGGTCTCACCGCCCGCGCCCGCGGGGATTATGCACGCGCCCTGCCGCCGGGAAGCGCCGCCGATGCGCCTGAAACAGCCCGCGACCTCGCGGGCGACATCGCCGATAATTTCCTGCTGATCCGGCTCTGGCCGGAACGACTGGACCGTCTCGACATCAAGCGCGAGGGTCACGAGCGGGCGCTGTTCCGTCTGGAGAACGGCGCCTGGGCCGGCACCTGGAGTGTGCCGTGAAGCGCTTCCAGGTGAAGTGGGTGCCGGTTCACCGTCCGGCAGCGCGGATCGGCAGGCCCGTTTCCAGGCGACGCCGATCCGGTCGGGCCAGCCGGCAGGGGGTCACCACCGCCGGTCACCACCGCCCTGTCCGCAACGCAGCGGGGGCGGTGGACCGCAGCCCCCGCGAGGCTACTTGCGGTGCACGATGGTCGGCATCCAGGTGTAGCCCTTCACGAAGGGGCTGGGCGTGTAGGACGGCTCTTCCAGCACCTCGATCCGCTTGAACCGTGCCAGCGCCTCTTCCCAGAGAATCCGCAGTTGCAGTTCGGCCAGCCGGTTACCGACGCAGCGGTGAATGCCGAAGCCGAAAGAGAGATGGCGGCGAACGTTCGGACGCTGGATCCAGAGATCGTCGGGGCGCTCGAACACCTCTTCGTCGCGATTGCCCGAGACATACCACATGGCGACCTTGTCGCCCTTCCGGATCGTCTTGCCGCCGATCTCGACATCGCGAACGGCGGTACGGCGCATATGGGCAAGCGGCGTCTGCCAGCGGATGACTTCAGAAACCAGGTTCGGGATCAGATCATGATCCTTCTTGAGGATCTCGAACTGGTCCGGGAAGCGGTTCAATGACAGGATCGAGCCGGTCATCGAATTGCGTGTGGTGTCGTTGCCACCGACGATCAGAAGGATGATGTTCCCGAGATACTCCTGGGGGGTCATGTCCCGCGTCGCCTCGCCATGGGCCAGCATGGACACGAGGTCATTGCCCGGCTCGGCATTCACGCGCGCATTCCAGAGCTCCGTGAACCAGCCGAGGCACTCCATCATCTCCTCGCGCCACTGCTCCTGACCGCCGGGGACGATATCCGGGTTCTGCTGACCGGTGGCGACGTCGGACCAGCGCGTGAGCTTGCGGCGATGCTCGAAGGGGAAGTCGAACAGGGTCGCCAGCATCATGGTGGTCAGTTCGATCGACACGGTATCGACCCAGTCGAACGGCTCGTTCTCGGGCAGGCTGTCGAGCAGGCCCTGGGTCCGGCTGCGGATGAGGGACTCGAAGTTCTTCAGGTTGTCCGGCCCGACAATGGGCTGGACAGTCTTTCGCTGCACATCGTGCTTGGGCGGATCCATGGCGATGAACATGGGAAGGGGGAAATCCTCCTCCATGTCGCCAAGCGTGATCCCGCCATGCTCCCACGAGGAGGAGAAATCCTTGTGGTTCGTGTCCACGGCCATGATGTCCTGGAACTTCGTGATGCTCCAATAAGGGCCGAAGAAGCTGTCAGGCGTGTAGTGGACCGGGTCCTCGTGGCGTAACCGGGTGAAGAAGTCCCAGAAGGCATTCCGGCGCCACAGTTCGGGGTCCGAGATGTCGAAGGTCGAAAGATCTACATCGGCGGCGTTCGGGATGGGCGCGCCGAAATCGAGATGGGACTCGAACAGCTTCTCGCGCGGCGTCACCTTCGGACGTTCGAGTTTTTCTGACAGGGACTGAGCTGTGTCGGCCATGCGATTCCTCCATTGCAAGGCTTCGGCGCCATTTTGACGCAAGCCTAGCATGGCTTCTCGCGAAAAACCATGACGCCGCCGTCATTTTTGTGGCCGCACCGGCTGGTGGCTTCAGGCGTCGCCAGCGAAGCGTTCGGCGCGCGCCCGGCCGAGCGCGTCCAGCAGGGCGTCGGCAAGACTGGCGCGCTCGCGCGGCGTCAGGAACCTGCCGATGACGAAAGCCCTCTGGCCGTGTGCAATGGTCAACCAGCTCTGGGGGCCGACCGGTCGGGGCAGCTCGACCCGGGCAAAGGCCGAGGGCATCGAGGCCGAGCGGCGCTCGCCGCGCCGGTCGACATGGTGCATGGCGATCTCGTCGGCCGTGATCACGATCCGGGTCGTCTCCCGGGCACCCTTCCGGTGCCAGCGGAAGGCCAGGTAGATCGCCAGCGCGTCGAGACCGAAGAAACCGACGACGGGAAAGGCGCCCATGGACAGGAATGCCATGCCGGACAGGAAGCTCAGGCCTGCCACGCAGGCCATGATCACCGTAAATGCCCGGGGGCTGAGCGACTGGTTCGGCGTCAGCACGGCATCGAAATAGACGGTCTGGGAGGCGTCGCGGTCCATGGCCCAGGACATAGCGCGCCCGCACACGAGAGGCGAATCGACAGTCTGCCAGCTTGCGCGGCGGCTGCAGGCGCCTAAACCACGGAGGATGGCCAAGGACACACCGCACTCCCGTTCCCCTCGCCGCAGCGCGAAACGGCGCGCCCCGCGCACCATGCCGCGCGCCCGGGCCGAGACACTTTATGCGCGCCTCGCTGAGGATCGGCCGGACCCGCGCACCGAACTCGACTTCATCAATCCCTTCACGCTACTGGTTGCCGTCGCCCTGTCGGCCCAGGCGACCGATGTCGGCGTCAACAAGGCGACGCGAAGACTGTTCGCCGTCGCCGATACGCCAGAAGCGATGCTGGCGCTGGGCGAAGCGGGCGTGGCCGAACACATCCGCACGATCGGTCTCTGGCGCAACAAGGCCCGCAACGTGATCGCGCTGTCGAAGCGGCTGATCGAGGATTTTGGCGGCGAGGTGCCCGATACGCGCGATGCGCTGGTCACGCTGCCCGGCGTCGGTCGCAAGACGGCGAACGTGGTGCTGAACGAGGCGTTCGGCCAACCCACGATCGCGGTCGACACGCATATCTTCCGCGTCGCCAACCGGACCGGTCTTGCGCCCGGAAAGACGCCGGACGAAGTCGAAGCCGGATTGGAACGGGTGACGCCCGCGCCCTACAAGCGCGGCGCTCACCACTGGTTGATCCTGCATGGACGCTATGTCTGCAAGGCCCGCAAGCCGGAGTGCTGGCGTTGCCCCATCGCGGACCTTTGCCGCTTCACGCCGAAGACACCCAACCCCGGCAACTCCGCCACGCAAGCGCGCTGAGCCGCTCGAAGGTCGACGCAATCGCCGGCAGACCGGCTGCCAGGTCGACTGAGACTCGCCCGGGCCCGTTGTGCTTATAGCATTTTCGAGCGAAGTGGGACCCGGTTCGCGTTAAGAAAATGCTCAAAAACAAGAACATAGCGCATCTTCACTGACTCCGATTGATTTGAAGATGCGCTAGGCGCTTGCCGCGCGGCGACGTTCGGCGGCGGAGGGTTTGACGCTCTCACTTCGGAGCTGTCCGCAGGCAGCGAAGATGTCCCGACCCCGTGGCGTCCGGATGGGTGAGGCATAGCCGGCCCGGTTCAGCACCTCGGCAAAGGCCTCGATCGTGTCCCAGTCCGAGCATTCGTAAGGGGCGCCAGGCCACGGGTTGAACGGGATCAGATTGATCTTGGCCGGGATACCCCGCAGGAGCTTTACCAGGTCACGCGCCTCCGCCAGGCTGTCGTTCACCCCCTTCAGCATGACGTATTCGAATGTCACGCGCTTCGCATTGGACAGGTCGGGATAGGCCCGGATCGCCTCGAAGAGCTGCTTGAGGTCGTATTTCCGGTTGATGGGTACGATCTCGTCGCGCAGGGCGTCATGCGTCGCGTGCAGGGAAATGGCGAGCATGGCGCCGGTGCGGGCGCCGAGCTCGGGAATCTTCGGCGCAACGCCGGCGGTCGAGACGGTAATGCGCCGCCGTCCGATCGAGATGCCGTCACCATCCGCCAGGGTCTCGATCGCCTCGGCGACGGCATCGAGATTGTAGAGCGGCTCGCCCATCCCCATGAACACGATGTTGGTCAGGCGCCGGTTCTCGTTCGAAGTCGGCCATTCCTGCAGACTATCGCGCGCCACCAGCACCTGGGCGACGATCTCCTGGGCGGTCAGGTTCCGGACCAGCCGCTGGGTGCCCGTGTGACAGAAGCGGCAGTTGAGCGTGCAGCCGACCTGGGAGGAGACACATAACGCGCCGGCCTTGCCGACATCGGGGATGAAGACGCTCTCGCCCTCGACGCCCGGTGCGAACCGGATCAGCCATTTCCGGGTGCCGTCCACGGAGACGAGCTCCTCGGCGATCTCCGGCCGGTCAAGCGTATAGTGCCGGGCGAGCGTTTCCCGCAGCCCCTTGGCGATATCGGTCATCTCGGAAAAGTCGCGGCTGCCGAAATGATGCACCCAGCGGCGCAACTGCTTGGCGCGCATGCCAGCCGCCTTCGGATCAAGCCCGCAGGCGGCCATTTCGGCCCGCAACCCCGCAAGCGACCGACCGGCGAGGCTCGCGCATGGGCCATCGGACGTTGCCGGGCGCCGGGACAGATCGAGTGTGGTCTTCATGGCTGCGGCATAATCCAAAACAGGCGCGAAGGCGAGACGGGTGGACGGGCAGCGAGCGGGCGCCTGCCGTACGCGCGCTGGCGCATCTTGAAGTCCGTCAGAGCAAGTGCCGACACGCTTGGTTCTTGTTCTTGAGGGTTTTCTTGAGTCGAACCGTTGCCCACCTCGCTCGAAAATACGCTAGCGGCAGATGGCGGCGGCTTTCTCGATGGCGTCGGCCGATCCGCTCAGCGAGAAGTGATAAGCCACGGCGGTATCGCGCGCGGAGACCGCCTCGACGCGCAATTCGAAGCCGCGCTCGATGGCTCGCACGAGGCGCGGATCGTCCTCATCATCGGCGAAGGCTTCCTGCCCCACATTGAACATCGGAATGGCCGCGCGCCCGACGCGGGCGGTCGAGGGCAGGTCCTCGCGCAGCGGAAACCCGACGCGAAGGCTGGGCTGGTTCCGGCTGCGGCCATCCTGCCAGCTCGTGATGTAGAACCAGACCTCGCCATGGTCGGCGGCCTTGGGTGCCTTGTCGGTCGCAGGCGTGGCCGCATAGCAGACCCGCGCGCCGTCGACGACGTCGCGGAAGACCTGCCAGTCCTTGTACCGGGCCACAGCATCGGGCGAGGCTGCCGCCACCGTTGGCGACACCAGTGACAGAACAAAGGTAGTCAATGCGGCAGCGGTCCGGCGGCGTGTCCGGGACAGTCGGGACATGATGGCCTCTTCTTCCAATCCCAGTTCGGGGACCTTATTTCCACGTCCCTGCAGGGAGGTTAAGGCCCGATTGCAGCAAACACTCCACGCGTGTGAGGCTCGCGCGCCTGCATTCGCAATGATTGCTAATTGGCCCAGACCCGTTATGCTGAACTTGGCGATGAAAGGCACCTTCTGCTTTGACCCTGTCAGTTCCCCACGCGGCCGCCGATACGGATGAACGCCAGATCTTCCAGAGTTGCCTGGCCCGCATCGCGTCCGAGCGGTGCCGCCCCTCATTTGCCCGGCTGTTCGAGTATTACGCCCCGCGCCTGAAAAGCTACATGCTTCGCCTCGGCGCAGAGGCGGCAGAGGCCGAGGAGCTTGCCCAGGAGGTCATGGTAACGGTCTGGCGGAAGGCGGAGCAGTACGACCCGGCCAAGGCCTCCGTCTCGACCTGGATCTTCCGGATTGCACGGAACCGGCGCATCGACGCCCATCGCCGCCAGAACAAGCCGGAGCTGGAGGCGAGCGATCCGATGTTGCAGCCCGCCGAAGTCGAGGGGCCCGACGTGGCCTTTGACCGGATGCAAGTGGAACAGGTGGTGCGCGAGGAGCTCAAGAAGCTCCCGGAAGATCAGTTGAAGCTCTTGCGCGCCGCGTTCTACGATGGGCTGTCTCACAGCGAGATTGCCGAACAGTTCGGCCTCCCGCTTGGAACGGTGAAATCCCGGATCCGCCTGGCATTTAACCGCCTGCGTGGACAATTGCAGGACGAACGCTAACCTCAACGTCACAATTTCGGGCTGCCAGCGCTTGACCCCGGCAACACGCGGGCAATATCGCTTACTAACCTGAAAAGTGTTCTGACGTCGGAGTACGTGTTGACCTTGAGAGCCGCACCCCAGGCCTTCAGCGAACTGTACAGCGCCTACGCTGCGGGATGCCTCGACCCCGCCTTTGCGCTCCTGGTGGAGACGCAGGCGTCCTTGCGTCACGACGTGGCCATGACCCTGGCACGTGGAGAGATCATCGCCGCGACCCTTTTCGAGTCCGAAGCGCCCTCGCCCATGGCAGACGATGCGCTCGACAGGGCGTTCGCGGCGATCGACGGCCTTGACGTCAAGCCCCGCGCCGCACGACGCGCCGCACGGATCGCCGGACAGGCACTCGACGAGATCGTCGCCCTGCCCGAACCGCTGCGCGGGGTCGTGCTCGAGATCAATGAAAACACGGATTGGCGCTTTACGGCGCCGGGCATCCGGCGTCTGACCCTGGACCTAGGCGGCAATGCGGAAACCGAGCTCTACAGGATCGAGCCAGGCGCATCGGTGCCGCGACACAGCCACAAGGGCGCGGAATTCACCCTTGTCGTGGCCGGAGGGTTTTCGGACGAGACAGGGTCTTTCGGGCCGGGCGACCTGGCGATCAAGGGTCCTGACGACACCCACCAGCCAGTCGCCGACCTGGACGGGGTCTGTTTCGCGCTGGCTGTTCGCGATGGCGGTCTGCAATTCACCGGTCTGATGGGCGCGGTTCAACGGCTGCTCGGCGGCTGACAGGGCCGCGTCAGCGGGATTCGGGGTCTGGAACAGGGCCGCCGGGCATGACCGGGCGCGGGCCATAACCGCCCAGCGACAGGACGCGGTCGTACATGACCAGGGCCCCTGCCAGGCTGACATTCAGACAGAACCTGGTCGGTATCTTCACCACATGATGACAACGCGCCAGCATCTCTGGCGTCAGATCGCCCCGCTCGCGTCCCAGAACATAAGCGGCCGCCGTCGGATGTCTGAAACGCGGCAGCTCGACGGCGTCGTCGGTCAGTTCGACCCCGACAAGCTGACAGCCATGGGGCAGGGCCATGTCCTCCAGCGTGGTCCAGGCATAATAGGGTACATGAGCGGCCGACTTCGACGTGTCGGCGCGATAGGCCTCCCGGATCTTCTGCGCGGCATTGACCGAGAAGACGAAGCTTGCGCCAAAGGCGTGGGCGGTGCGCATCAGTGCGCCCAGGTTCATGGGCTTGGAGATTCCTTCCGCCCCGATGCCGAAATAGCCGCGCACGCCTACAGACCCCCGTTCAGCACCTGGCGCGCTGCCAGCAGGGCGACCATGGCGAAGGGCAATACCCGGCAGGCAAGCCGCGCCAGCCGCATATGGTCCAGAGCGGCCGGGTAGGTCGCCTGCAGATGCCCGATCGCCTCGCGCAGCGCCGGGTCCGCATCCGGCGGAACATGCCGGCGGATCGCACCGTCGACCGCCTGGAACGCCACGGCGCGGGGCATGGAGGAATCACGGGCGAACAGGGCACCCCGCAAGGCCAGGCCGCCGAACAGGCGAAGCTGGAGTGCCAGGGCGACGACGAACCCGAAGCCGATCAGGCCGGTCCAGAACAGGATCGTCCAGAGCATGTGCCTCAACGCCGTGTGGCGACCTCCCTTTGCCCCTGCGACGTGGCCACGGCGCGCTTCATGCCCTCCGACAGGAAGGGCATACTCACATTGCCCAGCTTGTCGACGGCGATCAGACCGCCATCGCCGCCCAGCAGGCCAACATCTTCAAGCGCGGCACGCGCGGCGGCGTCAAGCGACGACCGCGCATAGCGCACGCGCGCCGAGACATCGGCGGCGACGGCGGCGCGCTGAAAATACTCCCCCTGACCGGTGCAGGACACCGCGACGCGCTCATCGGCCCAGGTGCCAGCGCCCAGAATCGGCGTATCGCCGACCCGTCCCGGTGTCTTGTTCAGCAGACCGCCCGTCGACGTCGCAGCGGCCAGGCATCCACAGGCATCCAGCGCCACGGCGCCCACGGTGCCGTGCGCAAGCTCGCCACGCCTGACCGGACGGCTGACGGCGGGCGTGTAGTAACGCTGGGGATTCCAGACCCGTTCCAGGGCGAAGGGGCGCAGGAAGCGGCTTGCCCCCTTGCCGACCAGCAGCACATGGGGCGAGTGGTCCATGACGTGGCGCGCAGCGGTCACCGGGCTCTTGAACCCCCGTAGCGCAGCCACGGCGCCGGCTCTTCGGGTGTCGCCCTCCATGATGGCCGCGTCGAGCTCCCATTGACCGAGCTGGTTCGGCGAGGCGCCTCGGCCGGCAACGTGAAAGCCGCTGGCCTCCAGCGCGGCCACCATGTCCTGCACCACATCGACCGCGCGGGCGCCTTCAGCCAGGGCGCGCGCGCCCCGGTCCAGGGTCTCGCCCATGTGGCGCTCGGCGAGCGTGGGATCGTGGGCCGTCACGGGACCGGCGCCGCCATGCAGCGCCAGGGACCATACCTTATCCATGAAAATTTTCCGCGCGGAGGGAGACTGCCTTGCCGAACATCGGCGCCCACGGCTAACTTGCCGGCAGCGAAAAGCAAGAGGAGACGCCCTATGAAAGCCGTACTTTCTACAGAAAGCGGCGGACCAGAGACGCTGGTCCTGAGCGATGTGGAGGCCCCGACCGCGGGTGCCGGGCAGGCCGTCATCACGGTTAAGGCCGTCGGCGTCAATTATCCGGACGTTCTGATCATCCAGGACATGTACCAGTTCAAGCCGGAGCGCCCCTTCGCGCCGGGCGGCGAGGTCTCGGGGGTGGTGAAGGCCGTGGGCGACGGGGTCACCAATTTGGCGCCGGGCGACAGGGTGATCGCCTCCACCGGCTGGGGCGGTATGGCCGAGGAGATCGCCGTCGACGCCGGACGGGTGCGAAAGATTCCCGACACCATGCCCTTCGACGAGGCTGCGGCCTTCCTGATGACCTATGGCACCAGCCACTATGCGCTGAAGGACCGGGGTCATGTGAAGCCCGGAGAAAGCCTGCTCGTGCTCGGCGCGGCGGGTGGTGTGGGCCTGGCCGCGGTGGAACTCGGGAAGGCGATGGGCATGAAGGTCATTGCCGCCGCGAGTTCACAGGAGAAGGTCGATCTCGCCAGGTCCAAGGGCGCAGACGAGGGTCTTGTCTATCCCCACGGGCCGCTGGACAAGGGCCAGCAGAAGGCCCTGTCGGACGAGATCAAGGCCCTGTCGGGCGGAGGCGTCGACGTCATCTATGACGCGGTGGGCGGCGACTATGCGGAGCCGGCGCTACGCGCGATGGCCTGGGAAGGTCGCTTCCTCGTCATCGGGTTTCCGGCCGGAATCCCGAAGATCCCCCTCAATCTCACCCTTCTGAAATCCTGCCAGATCGTCGGTGTCTTCTGGGGCGCCTTCACCGCCCGCGACCCGAAGGGCAACGAGGCCAACATCGCCGACCTGTTCCGGCTCTATGACGAGGGCAAGATCAAGCCGCACATCTCCGGCCGCTTCCCGCTGTCGGAAGCGGGAAAGGCCATCACGGAGCTCGCCGAGCGTCGCGCCATGGGGAAAGTGGTCGTCACCGTCTGATACCCACGGCCATTTTGCCTTGCATCCCGCCCGGGCTGGCGCGTCTTATGCATCGGGGTGAGCCGGCTGCGGATCGGATCACTCCGGTGCGCGGAGTCGGTGTGCCAGACGGGCGGGGGGCGAAGATGTCGGACACTCCAGAGGGGCTTGTGCCGGGCGGGCTGGTCCATGTGCGTACGCCAACCTACCGGCGGCCGGAGCTTCTGAAGCGCGCCCTGGAGTCGCTCGTCAGCCAGACCTGGCCCACCTGGGTCTGCGACGTCTACGACGACGATCCGGAGGGGTCTGCGGAAGCTGTTTGCCGCGCCGTTGGCGATCCGCGGATTCACTTCAACCACAACCGCCCGCAGAAATTCTCCTCCCGGAACATCGATGACTGCTTCTCGCGAGCCAACCCGCGCGGAGCCGACTATTTCTGTGTCCTGGAAGACGACAATTTCCTGCTGCCGGATTTCATGGCGCATAACATTGCGGTCTGCCAGCAGACCGGCGTCCATGTGGTCTTGCGCAACCAGCGCATTGAACATGAACCCGAAACGCCCAATGCCTGGATATCCGACGACGGCATTCTCGACGGGCAGTTCGAGGAGGGTCGCTATTCGCCGCAACAGTTCCGCCTGGCCGTGCTCGTCTCGATCGGCGTGTCGAATGGCGGCCTGTTCTGGTCGCGCCACGCCCGTTCGGATTTCTCCGTCGGGTTCACCCAATCCGAGGTCGTGCTCGACGAACCCCTTCGCACGCTCGCTCTGGCCGATGACCTTTACGTGGCCCGGGAGCCGCTGGCGGTGTGGGCCAATCATGCCGCAGCCACCAATCGCTTCTTCGGAACGAAATCGGGTTACCTGCGCCGCGAGTTCAACAACAAGCGCGGTTTCCAGGTTCTCCGAAAGGCGGTCTGGCACACGCTCGACGAGGCGACGCGGCGCGAGTTCCTGGAAGGGCGGATCATGAACTATCCGGTGCACCAGCGCGCGCACGCTCTGGTCAAGTCGCTCGTGGCCCCGGCTGCTGGCGGGTTCGGACCTGTCACGCGGGCAAATCTTCTCCTGCGGGGTCTGGCCGTCCGGTTCGCCGGACGCACGAAGCCGGCCTTCCGGGCCTTCGTTGCCGAGCGAACCGCGTCTGGACGCAACTAGCGCATCTTCAAATCAATCGGAGTCAGTGAAGATGCGCTATGTTCTTGTCTTTGAGCATTTTCTTAACGCGAACCGGGTCCCACTTCGCTCGAAAATGCTATAGAAAGCAAGTTCGGAGCAAACGGACTCGGTTGCGAACGGAGACTTGCGCCAATTCAGGGAGATAAAGCGCCAGTCTGGAATGGAAGGAAACACCGGCGCTTTCGCGCGTCTGCCAGTCAATCAGGGTCAGTGAAGATGCACGCCAGCCCTGCCTTGAGGCATCGTCTTGCTGCGACCGGCGTCCCACTTCGCTTGAAACTGTCCTAAAGCCGGACCTGCCTCAGCTCGCCTCGCGATCGCTGCGGGCGTCCAGACCATAGTCACGTACCTTTCGGTAGAGGGTGGACCGCCCAATCCCGAGCCGGCGGCTGACCTCGGACATGTGACCGCGATAATGGTCGATGGCGAGCTGAAGGAGATCGCGCTCGACGTCCTCGAGCGGACGCATCTCCCCCGCCTCGTCAAACACCGGCACCGGCGCGGGTCCCTGCCCGTTGGCGCCGGCATTCTCGTTGGCGGCGCGGGGCAGTCCGGGATCGCTCGCCAGGTCGGGCACCTGTCCGGAGATCTGCGGAAAGTCATGCGGCTGGAGCTGGTCGCCCTCGCAGAGCACGACCGCCCTGAAGATCGCATTCTCGAGTTGCCGGACATTGCCCGGCCACGAATAGGCCATCAGCATCCGCAGCGTTTCCGCCGCCAGGCCGGTGATCTGGCGCCCCTCCGACGCGTTGAACCGCTCGATGAAGTGGTCGGCCAGTGCCGGAATGTCCTCCAGGCGTTGGCGCAGCGGCGGAACCTCGATGGGGAAGACGTTGAGGCGATAGAAGAGGTCCTCACGGAAGCTGCCCTCGGCCACCTGGGCGGCGAGATCACGATTGGTCGCAGAAATGATGCGCACATCCACCTTGACGGGCCGCCGCCCACCGACCGGATCCACCTCGCCCTCCTGCAGCGCGCGCAGGAGCTTCACCTGCATGTCGAGCGGCAGCTCACCGATCTCGTCGAGAAACAGCGTGCCGCCATCTGCTTCGACGAACTTGCCCAGCGATTTCGAGACGGCGCCGGTGAAGGCACCCTTCTCGTGACCGAACAGGATGGACTCCATCAGGTTTTCGGGGATCGCGCCGCAGTTCACGGTCACGAAGGGCTTCCCCGCGCGCTCGGACGCGCCCTGGATGGCCCGTGCGACCACTTCCTTGCCAACACCACTCTCGCCCAGGATCAGGATCGGGATCGTTGAGGTGGCGGCACGCTCCCCCATGCGAACGACCTGGCGCATTGCGGGCGCCGCAGCGATCATGTCGGAAAAGTCCATGCCGCCATCTGCCTTGCGCGACAGGCGTTTCACTTCGCTTGAGAGGCTGGTCATCTTCAACGCGTTGCGAATGGAGACGATCACGCGCTCCTTGCTGACGGGCTTGACGAAGAAGTCCACCGCGCCCGCACGCATGGACTGTACGACGGTGTCGATCCCACCGGTCGCGGTGAGCACGATCACAGGCAGGTCGGGGCGCTTGTCCGACAGCTTCTCCAGCGTCTCCATGCCCGACAGGCCAGGCATGATCAGGTCGAGCAACACCACATCGACCCCATCCTTCGGGTCGCACGCCATGGCGAAGCCGGACTCCCCGTCCGGTGCGGTCCGGCAGGCGAAGCCCGCCCGCTCGACCGCCGCCTGAAGCAGGCGCCGCTGTGTCGGATCGTCATCGATGACCAGGACGGTCTTTGCCATGCACCTCACCCCTTCATTGTCCCATCGCGCTGACCGCGCTGTGTCGTTCTGCGACGCCCCGGTTTGGCACAAGGACGTACAGGTTTGGTTGATACGATCACTCGAATTTCGTGGACCCGAAAATCTCGTGTCGCATTCGAATGTATCCGGTTACGCGTATTCGGTTTTTCTTCGCCTTGCAGTGTATCTCAGGTTAATGTCGTGCGCTTATTCATCCACTAATCGCGCCTTGGGATATATTATACAAGCTCTCTACTTGGAATATATATCCAAAAGAACAGTGTTTCATCTTCGAAGATACAGGTTCGATGAAAGCTTTCGCCATCCGACAATTCCCGTGTGCCGATGCTGCCCCGGCCATCGCGCGACCTACATAAGTCAGGGCGCCCGGCTGGACGGCGCCCGACACCGGAAGGACCCATTCATGCCTGACCGTGGACACGACCGCCCCTCTACCGAGCCTGCCGGAGGCGGCCGCGATCCGGAGCGGAACCGGTTCTCGGGACGCCTGGCGCGGACTGCCAGGGTCGGCGCCAATCTGTCGGGGGCTGGATTGGCCTATGCAACCGGCAGCCTTCTTGGCGGGAGCGAGGCGGACTCGCGCATAGCCAAGGCATTCGCGCAGGCCCTGGGGCAATCCAAGGGCCCACTCATGAAGGTCGCGCAGATGGTGTCGACCATTCCCGACTTTCTCCCGCCCGAGTACGCAAGGGAGTTCGCCCAATTGCAGGCTCAGGCGCCGCCCATGGGATGGCCTTTCGTCAAGCGCCGGATGCGTGCGGAGCTCGGACCCGACTGGCAGTCAGCCTTCGCCGATTTCGGTCGGGACGCCGCACACGCCGCCTCTCTGGGCCAGGTGCACAAGGCTGTGCTGGACGACGGTCGCACAGTCGCCTGCAAGCTGCAGTATCCGGATATGGCGAGCGCCGTGGAAAGCGACCTCGGACAGCTTCGGACGCTGCTGGGGCTAGTGCGCCGGCTGGACGGCTCCATCGACCCGACAGAGCTTCTGGAGGAGATCGGCGACCGCCTGCGCGAAGAGCTCGACTATGCCCGGGAGGCCAAGCACATGCGCCTCTACCGCCACATGCTGGCGGACTGGTCGTTCACCCGCGTGCCAGAACCCGTGGAGCGCCTCAGCACCCAGCGGCTGCTGACCATGACCTGGGTCACCGGCGATCCGCTCGTCGCCTACGAACAGGCCCCTCAGGCTGTGCGCAACGGGATTGCCGAGCGCCTGTTCTGGACCTGGTGGGGGCCCCTCAACACGCACGCTGTCATCCATGGCGATCCCCATCTGGGGAACTATCAGGTGACCGAGGGCGGCGAAGGCCTGAATCTGCTCGACTTCGGTTGCGTCCGCATCTTCCCGGCGCGCTTTGTCGGCGGGGTCGTCGACCTGTATCGCGGTCTCCTGCATGACGATTTCGACGCCACCTACGCCGCTTACGAGAAATGGGGCTTCCGCGGCCTCAATCGTGACCTGGTCGACATCCTGAACGTGTGGGCCCGCTTCATCTATGGTCCGCTGCTCGACGACCGGGTGCGAAGCGTCGCCGACGGGGTCTCGCCCGGGGAGTATGGTCGAAGGGAAGCCTTTGCCGTGCGCAAGCGGCTCAAAGAGAAGGGCCCGGTAAGGATACCGCGGGAGTTCGTGTTCATGGACCGCGCAGCCATCGGCCTGGGGGCGGCCTATTTGCGGCTCGGCGCCGAGGTGAACTTCCATCGGCTGTTCGAGGAGAGCCTGGACGGGTTCGACGAGGCCCGGGTGGCCGCGCGCCAGGCGGACGCCCTGGCCGATGCCGGCCTGACCGATCGCCTGACCTGAGGCTCCGGTCAGCCCTCGCTGCGCGATGCGCCGACGCAAGACCCTTCTGCGGTCACCGGTCCCAACGCATCGGCCATAGCCAGAGCCAGGCGCCGCGCCACTTCTTCCTTGCCGAGGCGAGGCCAGCGCTCGGTGGCGCCCTCGCCTCGCACCAGGAGCACCTCGTTCTCCGCCCCGCCCATCACGTCACCCGACACGTCATTGGCGACGATCCAGTCGCAGCCCTTGCGCTGCAGTTTGGCCAGGGCATGGGCTTCCAGGTCGTGAGTTTCCGCTGCAAAGCCCACCACCAGGGCTGGCCGGTGCTTCCGCTTGCGCGAGAGTGTTGCAAGGATATCGGGGTTTTCCGCGAGGTTCAGCGTGGGCGGGCCATCGCCTGCCTGTTTGAGCTTGAGCTTGCGCGCGGCCTCGTGCGCCGGACGCCAGTCCGCGACAGCCGCCACGGCGACGAACGCATCTGCCGGCAGGGCCCGTTCGCAGGCCTTGAGCATCTCGCGGGCGCTCTGCACGTCGACCCGGTCGACGCCCGGCGGCGTCGGCAGGCTCACCGGCCCGCTCACCAGCGTCACGCGCGCGCCCTGCGCCGCCAGGGCTGCTGCGAGGGCAAAGCCCTGCCGACCCGACGAGTGATTGGACAGATAGCGCACGGGGTCCAGCGGTTCGCGCGTGGGGCCGGCCGTAACGAGGACATGGCGTCCGGCCAGGCGTCGGTCCCCGGCGAGCCGCGCCAGGACTGCATATGCGATCGCGTCGACTTCTGGCAGGCGGCCCGGGCCGAACTCGCCACACGCCATGGCGCCTTCGTCTGGATCCAGGATCGTGACCCCATCGGCCCGCAGGCGTGCGACATTGCGCTGCACGCCCGCATGCAGCCACATGCGGACATTCATCGCCGGGACCATCAACACCGGCTTGTCGGTTGCGAGCAGGGCCGTGCTTGCCAGGTCATTGGCATGACCGTTGGCCGCACGCGCAAGCAGGTCGGCGGTGGCCGGGCAGACGACCACCAGATCGGCGGCGCGCGACAGCTCGATATGGCCCATCTCCGCTTCATCGGTGAGGTCGAACAGCTCGGTATAGACCTTCTCGCCGGACAGCGCTGCGACGGAGAGAGGTGTCACGAACTCCGCGCCCGCCCGCGTGACGATACAGCGACTGGCCACCCCGCGCCGCGAAAGCGTCCGGATGAGCTCGAGACTCTTGTAGGCGGCGATCCCGCCGCCGATGATCAAAAGAATGCGCTTGCCGATCATGCCCGTGCCTCGTCTTCGCCTCACCCTTCAAGCACGAAATCGTTAGGAAAACGACGACGGCAAGCAATCCGGGCCGGACGGCGGCGAACCGGGGATCGGGTCGCTCAAGGCCGAGGCGCACCGAGGGCGTATGGCGACGTGCCGCCGCGTCGGTCGCGAACCGTGACGATGCGCACCGAGGTGCGGGCCTCTGCGCGCGCCCGAGGCTCCGGGGACGGGGCGAGGGTGGCGCGATCCGGAAGGGTCACGCAGAGGGCGCCCGCACGGTAGGCCGCCTCCCCCGACGGCGCCCCGTAGGAGCGGGTCACGCGCAGCCCTTCGACCGGCTCGTTCGACACGGTCGCTGGCGTGCACACTTCGGCTCCAGCCGGACCGCCGGCCAGAACGCCGGCCAGACGGTCGGCCAGACGGTCGGCCTCCTGCGCAACGCCAGACAGCGGTATCAACAGGCCGATCAGGCCGGCCGGCCCCAGTCTTGTCCACATCATCCCACCCTTCATTCGCACTGAGGGCCTTCGGCCCACTCCGCATCGTCAACCAAAGGTTAACAGGCTTGCGGTGCCGGGCGAGCGCTTTCCCTCGTTTCGCGAACCCGGACGGGGGCGGTTCACCGCTGACAGGTGCCGCAGTAGAAGCTCGACCGGCCCGACTGCACCAGCCGACGGACGGGTGTGCCGCACGCGCGACAGGCAACGCCTTCACGATCGTAGACCGCGAAACCGTGCTGGAAGTAGCCGAGCGACCCGTCGGCTGCGGAGAAGTCCCGCAGGGACGACCCTCCCGCCTCGATGGCTTCGGCGATGACGGCATTGATGGCCTGAACGAGACGGTCGACCCGCCCGGACGTCAGGCTGGCGGCCTTGCGGCGCGGGGAGAGGCCGGCCCGGAAGAGAGCTTCGCAGACATAGATGTTGCCGAGACCGGCCACGACCTTCTGGTCCAGCAGCGCAGCCTTGATCGGTGTGCGCCGGCCGGCCAGCGCATCGGCCAGATAGGCGGCGTTGAAAGCGTTCGAGAGGGGTTCAGGGCCAAGGTCGCGCAGGCGCGGATAAGCCAGCATGTTGACGGTGGGCCACATCTCCATGAAGCCGAAACGGCGGGGATCGTTATAGGTGACATGCACCCCGCCGGGCATGTGAAAGACCACGTGATCATGGCGGGTATCGCGCGGAGACTCGCGATGGAATCGGGCCAGGCCGTCACCTTCAACGGCAAACCGGCCGGACATCCCCAGATGCATGACCAGGGTCTCCCCGCTGTCCAGATCGGCACAGAGAAACTTCGCGCGCCGCCCCAGACGGGTCACCCTCCGCCCGGCGAGCCGCTGACTGAAGCGCGCCGGCAGGGGAAAGCGCAGATCCGGCCGACGGGCTTCCGCATGCAGGATCTCGCGCCCCTCCAGGACGGGCTGCAGTCCGCGACGAACCGTCTCGACTTCGGGAAGCTCGGGCATGGCGATCCGATATAGCGCTTCGCCGCGTGCGCAACTATGGTCCGCTCCGATGACTTCGACGCCCGAGACCGATCCCGCCGTCCCCTTTGGATTCGAAGAGGTTTCCCCCTCCGAAAAGACGCGTCGCGTTCGGGGGGTCTTCCGCTCGGTGGCCAGCCGCTACGACCTCATGAACGATCTGATGTCGGCCGGCGTACACAGGATCTGGAAGCACGACACCATCACGAGACTCAATCCACGCCCGGGCGAGACCCTTCTTGACGTGGCCGGCGGGACCGGCGACCTGGCCGGGGCGTTCCTCGACCGCGCGGCCGTCGTGGCACGCCGGCGGGGCGAACCGCCGCGCGCCCGGGCCATTGTCTGCGACGTCAACGACGCGATGCTGGACGCCGGCCGGCGGCGGGGAGACCTTGCGCGGCATGGCGACCGCATGGACTGGGTCTGCGCCAGTGCCGAAGCCCTGCCTTTCCCCGACCGTTCGGTCGACGCCCTGACCATCGCCTTCGGCATACGGAACGTGACGGACCGCGCCGCCGCTTTGCGAGAGTTCCGGCGCGTTCTCAAGCCGGCTGGGCGTCTCGCCGTGCTGGAATTTTCGCACATGACCGCCCCGCTCCTTCAGCGGGCTTATGACGCCTACAGTTTCAACGTCATACCGCGGCTCGGCGGCCTGGTGACGGGTGATGCCGACAGCTATCGCTACCTCGTGGAATCGATCCGGCGGTTTCCCGACCAGGCCGCGTTCAAGGACGAGCTCGAAGCCGCCGCGTTTGGCGGCGTCAGCGTGACGAACTTTTCCGGCGGCATCGCGGCGCTCCATTTCGGCTGGGCCGCATGAGACGCTGGGCAGGGGATTATCTTCGCCTCGCGCGCGCCGGTGTCTCGCTCGCCCGTCACGACGTGATCCTGCCCGGCGCCTATCAGGACCGGCTGCCTGTTGCGGCCCGGCTGGTCGGGCGGGCGCTGCGCGCGCTGTCGGGTGGGGCACGGGGCCGTCCGGGCGAACGCCTGGCCACCGCGCTGGAGCGACTGGGTCCGGCCTACATCAAGCTTGGCCAGTTCCTGGCGACGCGGCCTGACGTTCTTGGGGTCGCTGCGACCGAGGATCTGTCGCGGCTCAAGGACAGGCTGCCACCCTTTTCCCAGGCCGAGGCCCGTGCAGCCCTCGATGCAGAGTTCGGCGCGGCAGAGGCCAGGGCGCTGTTTCCCGATCTTGGGCCACCGGTGGCCGCAGCCTCCCTGGCCCAGGTGCACCGCCTCGACACGCCCGACGGACCGCGCGCGGTCAAGATCCTTCGCCCGGGCATCGAGCGGCGCATCGAGCTGGCGCTTTCAGCCATGCAGCGCGCGGCCCGCACGATCGAACGGGTCTCCCCCGACAGCCGGCGCCTCGAACCGGTCGCGTTCACCCGGACGATTGCCGAGAGCATGCGCCGCGAGCTGGACCTGCGGCTCGAGGCGGGCGGCAGCGACGAGCTTCGCGCGCTTGCACGGTCGGAGGGGCATTTCGTGATCCCCGAGGTCGACTGGACCCGCAGCGGGCGTCGGGTCCTCACCACGACCTGGCTCGACGGCACGCCCCTGACCCGGCCCGATGCCCTTGCCGGACCGAACGTGGACCGGGCCGCCCTGGCCATGGATGTGACCCGGGGCTTCCTCGCCCATGCCATCCGCCATGGCGTGTTCCATGCCGACATGCATGAAGGGAACATGATCGTGACGCCGGAGGGCAGGCTCGGCCTGGTCGATTTCGGGATCGTCGGGCGGATCGGCCCGGACGAGCGGCGGTTCCTGGCAGAGATCCTCTGGGGCTTCATCAAGCGAGACTATACGCGCATCGCCGAAGTCCATTTCGAGGCGGGCTATGTGCCGCCGGACAAGTCCGTGGGCGATTTCGCCCAGGCCCTGCGGTCGGTCGGCGAGCCGATCCACGGTAAGCCTGCGGGTGAAGTCTCGATGGGCAGGCTGCTGCTTCAGCTCATGGACTACACCCACACATTCGGGATGCGCCTGCGACCGGAGCTGGTGCTCCTGCAGAAGACCATGGTGCAGGTCGAAGGCGTGGCTCGCACCATCGACCCGTCGCATGACATCTGGGCAGCCGCCGACCCGATCGTGCGCAGTTGGGTCCAGCGCGAATTCGGACCCGAAGGCGCCGCACGCCTTCTTTTGCGCAATGCGCGCGAGGTCTCCGACCGGCTGAAACGGCTCCCCGACGTAATGGACAAGGTCGAAGCCGCCCTTGACCGGCCGGCCCCCGAGGCGCGATCGGCAGGCTTCGCGCCCTGGTGGGCCTGGTTCGGACTGGTGCTCTGCCTGGCCGGAATCGCCGCGATAACGGTGTCGAACCTGTCTTGACCCGAGCCGGCGCCGGCCAGGCTTGGGATTGATTTCGTCGGGAGCGCGTTTCACAACGGCTCTAGCGCTCCGGTCCGAGCCCCGCAGAACGGGCCCGGACCAGGCAGACAAGGCTGGGGAGGCCCCATGGACGGCTTAGTCAACGGCATCGAGACGGTCAGCAACTTCATCTGGGGCGGGTCGTGGAACGAAACCCGGGTTCTGCCCGTCGGGCCGCTGGCGGTGGTCCTCCTGGGCACGGGCCTTTTCATGATGATCCGGATCGGCGCCCGGCCTCTGCGCCGGTTCGTCCCGGCCGTGGCCGAGGTCTGGCAGGGCCGGAAGGCGCAGGGCGAGGATGGTGCGATCACCCCCTGGCAGGCCCTGTCGACAGCCCTGTCGGGCCAGGTGGGTACCGGAAACCTCGCCGGCGTGGCCACTGCCATCACCATGGGTGGCCCGGGTGCGATTTTCTGGATGTGGGTCGTCGCGCTGTTCGGGATGGCGCTCGCCTTCTCCGAAAGTTCGCTGGCCGTGAAGTACCGCGAGACCGACGAATATGGCCGGATCAATGGCGGTCCGATGTATTACATCAAGAACGGCCTCGGAAAGAATTGGGGCTGGCTTGCGGTCATCTTCTGCTTCGGGACCCTGGCATCGGCCGCCGTGACCGGGTCGATGATCCAGGCCAATTCAATCTCCGAGGCGGCGATCGAAACCAGCAACTCGCTCTTCGGCGCAGGCCCGCCCGGCTGGGCGATCGGACTGATCATCTCCAGTCTCGTGTTTGCAGTGATCATCGGCGGCATCAAGTCCATCGGGCGTTTTGCCGGACGGGTCGTCCCCTTCATGGCGGCGATCTATGTGGCGATCGCCCTGATCGTTCTGCTGTTCAACGCCCCCAAGGTTCCCGGCGCGTTCATGGAGATTCTGACCTCCGCCTTCGGCCTCCAGGAAGCCGCGGGTGGCGCGGCGGGCTATGGCGTCATGCAGGCCGTGCGGTTCGGGATTGCGCGCGGCCTGTTCTCGAACGAGGCCGGGCAGGGGTCGGCACCGATCGCCCACGCCGCGGCCCAGACGCGCAACCCCGTCATGCAGGGCGAAATTGCCATGATCGGTGTCTTCATCGACACGATCATCATCTGCACCATGACGGCGCTGGTGATCCTGACCGTGACGGGCGATTTCAAGAAGAATCCGGCGCTCGGCGCAGCCAACACCTGTCTGGCAGAGGGGGTCGCGCTGGATCAAGGGCAGGACCTGTCGACCCTCTTCCCGAGTGCCTATACCGAGGGGCGCGACGCAATGGTCATGGCGTCCGCGCCGGATGCGGTTGCCTATCTGACGCGGTGCCGCGATGCCGGAGTGCCCGTGGACGATCTGGCTTTCCAGGCGGCCAGCGATCCGGCGGTCCTGGCGCCCGTCGACCATGCCTGGGAAACCGACGCAAATTCCTCCGCCGTGACAACCCGCGCCTTCGGAGCCGCGTTCCCCGGCGGCGACCTGGTGGTGCCGGTGGCCCTGTTCTTCTTTGCGTTCACCACGATCATCGGCTGGAGCTATTACGGCGAACAGGCGCTGACCTATCTGGTCGGCGAATGGGCCACGCATCCGTTCCGCTATGTATGGGTCATCGTGGTGTTTGCAGGCACGGTCTTTCCGGCGACCTCGCTCTGGCTTCTGGGCGACATCGCGAATGCGGCCATGGCGTTCCCCAACTTGATCGCGATCATCGCGCTGTCGGGAGTCGTCGTTGCCATGCACCGGATGAATGACGATCCCGGCCACGGTCATCCCGTCAAGGAGGCGTCACACCCCGACACCAAGCCGGGCGAATGATCCCCTGTCAGCGCACCGGTTATCGGCGCAAGGCCCGCACCAGAAAGGGCAGAGCCGCGCCGAGACCTAGCACCAGGGCGATCCCGCCCACCACGATGTTGCGCGCCTGGGCGAAACCGCCACCCATGACCTGCTGGACCCGGCAGGTGAGCGCCCCGCATGTCCCGGTCGCCTGGCCGATCACGTCGCTGACGATCGCACCGGCCACGACGATCGCGCCAGCCAGGGCAAGACCGCCCACCAGCCGGGCGGCGATACCGCGCCCGGTCATCGGCGCCCGCCGCCACCGCGAGCCCCTGTGCGTCTTGCCGAACACCGCATCGAGAAGCGAATCCATGTCGGCCTGGAAATGCGATGTGCGCAGGCTGAACGCATTGATCCGCGAAAGGCGCTTGAGGCCTTCGGGCAGTTCGGCAGGTTTCGGCATCTCCGCGCCGTCCACGAGTACAGGGATCAGGTGCGTGTCGCTCTCCAGGGCCAGGGTTGCCTCGCGTCGGACGAAGTCCTCCGGATCGAAGATGCGCGGCCCGTTCGCGCCGCCGGAACCGGCCCAGTCGCGCCCAATCAGGACCAGGCAGTGACTGCTGCGCGACAGGGCGGTCTGTATCCGCCGCTCGAAATCCTCACCCACCGCGATGTGGTCGAAATCGAGGAAGACCTCGTCGATCCTCGGGATCTGGTCCAGAAAGGTCTTCATGCTCCGGGCCACCTCCTGGGTGTCGGCGCGACGGTAGGACAGGAAGATCCGCATGACCGCGTGCCTACTCCCGCCCAAGCCCGGTATAGATGCCGGCCTGTTCAATGTGCTGCGGTCCCTGCAGGCGTGACGGGATGAGCTGGGCGACGTTCCGGTCGCCAGGCGACTTCTCGAACTCGTAGATCAGCGCATGCAGCTGGTGGCGGCGGCTGAACGGGCGGTCCAGCATGGTCTCGGGCAGCGCCGTGACATCGGCACGCGCCATCATGGTGTCCAGCGCCTCGCGCGTTGGCGCATCAGCGAGATTGTCCGGATCGTAGGGCCGGTCCGTGGCGGCAAAGACGATCTGCCGGTAATAGCCCGGCGGTGCAAAGAACAGGCGCGCCACATAGCTGCTCAGCGACCAGCTTTCCGACCGCTCGGGAGGCGCATAGCGTTCCGCTCCGGCCATGGGTCGGCCGTCCTCGTCGATTCGCTCCATCCGCGTGACCATCGCGAAACCCGAACAGCCGATGTGCAGATAACCGTACTCCACGTATCCGGCGGCGATCAGCGCGCGCTCCAAGCGCTCGGAGACTTCACCAAGCGTCTCGTCGCCGGAGTCGGCCCCGGCCAGCAGCAGGGCGCGGGGCACCGTAACACGCGCGGACGGATGGGGCGGCGGCCAGTCGAAGGCCTCCAGGTCGCCGACCTGGCAGGTGTCCCGCGCCGGCGCGGCGGGGGCCGCGGCCTCCTCCTCGATCGGCTCCGGCGCCGCCGGCTGGGGATCTGGAACCGAGGCCGGACCACGACCGGGTGCGGCCGCCTCGTCGCCGCGATCGTAGGCCGCGTCATCGGATGCATGGTCGCCATTCGCCGCCGCAGGCGCGTCCATCGCCTCTTTGGCTTCGCCCAGGTCGCCGTCGTCGGACGGGTCGGGGGCCGGCTCGTAAACGTCGGCGCTCTCCGTCTCGTCCGGCGGGGGCGAGCTCTCCATGGCAGCCTGAGAGCAGGCCGAGACGGCGAGCCCAAGACAGGCAAGCGCGACCAGCCATGCCCGACCCACGGCACCTGATGAAGTGTTCATGATACCCCCTCCCCAATACGCCTGTTTACCAAGCCGTGCGGGGACGGGGAAGCCGTTGCGTCAGTCGCCGTCCATGCGCAGCGCGGCGACGAACGCCTCCTGCGGAATCTCCACCTTGCCGAACTGGCGCATGCGCTTCTTCCCTGCCTTCTGCTTCTCCAGAAGCTTGCGCTTGCGGCTGGCATCTCCGCCATAACATTTCGCGGTGACATCCTTGCGCAGGGCCGACAGCGTTTCGCGTGCGATCACCTTCGAGCCGATGGCCGCCTGGATCGGAATCTTGAACATCTGGCGGGGTATCAGGTCGCGCAGCCGCTCGCACATCTGCCGGC
Source organism: uncultured Hyphomonadaceae bacterium (assembly GCA_964492485.1). Taxonomy (GTDB): domain Bacteria; phylum Pseudomonadota; class Alphaproteobacteria; order Caulobacterales; family Hyphomonadaceae; genus UBA5336. The sequence continues at coordinate 38,530 of CAZBKM010000015.1, forward strand.
CACGACCCTCGGCCCGGTCACGGTGAACCAGCATCGCCAGCGCGTCGACGGGCTCGTCATTCACGAGAATCGACATCTTGACCAGATTTTCCGCCCTGTAGCCGATCAGGTGGTAGTCGAAACTGGCGTAGCCGCGCGAGATGGACTTCAGCCGGTCATAGAAGTCGAAGACCACCTCGTTGAGGGGCAGCTCATACTTCACCATGGCCCGGCCGCCGACATAGGACAGCTCCTTCTGCACGCCGCGGCGGTCCTGGCAGAGCTTGAGGATCGCGCCCAGATAGGTGTCGGGCGTATAGATCGTGGCCTCGATCCAGGGCTCGCGAATCTCCGAGATCTTCACGTTTTCCGGCATATCCGCCGGGTTGTGCAGATCCATCTCTGTGCCGTCGGTCAGGGTGAGGTGATAGACGACGCTGGGCGCCGTGGCGATCAGGTCGAGGTCGAACTCGCGCGAAAGCCGCTCCTGGATGATCTCGAGGTGCAGAAGCCCGAGGAAACCGCAGCGAAATCCCATGCCCAGCGCGGCAGACGTTTCCATTTCCCAGGTGAAGGAAGCGTCATTGAGGCGCAGCTTGCCCATCGCCGCGCGAAGGTCGTCGAAATCGGCCGCGTCCACCGGGAACAGGCCGCAGAACACCACCGGCACCACCTCCTTGTAGCCCGGAAGCGGCTTGACGGTGGGGCGCTTCTCCTCGGTGATCGTGTCGCCGATGGCGCAGTCGGCGACTTCCTTGATCGACGCGACGAGAAACCCGACCTCGCCAGGTCCGAGCCGTTCGGCATCCGTGGGCTTGGGCCGGAAGATACCGACCTTGTCCACCTCGTAGATCGCGCCTGTACGCATCATCTTGACGCGCATCTTCTTCTTGAGGGTACCCTCATAGACCCGAACGATGACCACCACGCCCAGGTATGGATCGTAATAGGCATCCACGAGCGAGGCCTTCAGGGGCGCGTCCCCCTCGCCCTCGGCCGGTGGCGGAAGGCGGTGGACGATGGCTTCGAGCACGTCCTCCACGCCAAGACCCGACTTGGCGGAAATCATCAGCGCATCGCTGGCGTCGAGGCCGATCACCTCCTCGATCTGCTCCTTGACGCCGTCAGGATCGGCGGCGGGCAGGTCGATCTTGTTGAGGACGGGAACAATCTCGTGATCCTGGTCGATGGCCTGGTAGACGTTCGCAAGGGTCTGGGCCTCGACGCCCTGGGATGCATCGACGACGAGGAGCGATCCCTCGCAGGCCGCCAGGCAGCGCGATACCTCATAGGAGAAGTCCACATGACCGGGCGTATCCATCAGGTTCAGGACGTAGGCCTCACCGTTACGGGCGGTGTATTCCAGCCGGACCGTCTGGGCCTTGATGGTGATGCCGCGTTCCTGCTCGATGTCCATGTTGTCGAGAACCTGTTCGCGCATCTCGCGCTCGGTCAGGTTGCCGCAGATCTGGATAAGCCGGTCCGCCAGGGTCGACTTGCCATGATCGATATGGGCGATGATGGAAAAATTGCGGATGTGGTCGCGCGATGTCATTGCGGCGATATAGACCCGGAAGAGGCTTGCGGGAAGCGGCGTTCTTCGGGCAGTGGACCGGCGGGAACCGCAGGAGAGGGGGGCGGACATGCCCACACGACATGTACGGACCGACCACGCGCAGGCAGTAATCCTGGCTTTCGCATTGCTGCTTGGGATCGGGGGGTGCAGCGCCGGGACCGAGCCCCTGCCGGCGTCGGTGACCCCGGGCGAGACGCTGAGCGGAGATCCGGCCCTGGTCATCGCCCACCGGGGATCCTCCGGGCTTTATCCTGAACATACGCTGGTCGCCTACCGCGCCGCCATCGATGCCGGCGCAGACTATATCGAACCGGATCTGGTCATGACCCGCGACGGCGCCCTGGTCGCGCGACACGAGCGCCACCTCTCCGAAACCACCGATGTGTCGACCCGTCCGGAATTCGCCGACCGCCAGGCCCTCAAACGCGTTGGCCCGAGCCTGAAACGCGACTGGTTCGTCGAGGACTTCACGCTGGAGGAGCTGAAGACGCTGCGCGCGCGACAGCCCCGCAGCACACGACCCAGCCGGCATGACGACCGCCATGAGATACCGACCTTCGGGGAGGTGCTGGACCTCGCCAGGCAGGCGGCCGAGGCCGGTCGGCCCGTGGGCGTCTATCCGGAACTCAAGGACGCGCTCTACTATCAGGGTCTGGGGCAGGACATGCCTGCCGCGGTGATCGCAGCGATCCGCAAAGCCGGGCTCGCCGAGGCCGGCGTACCGCTTCTGGTCCAGTCCTTCGAACCGCAGATCTTGCGCCGCCTCGACCGGGAAACCGACTGGCGCCTGGTGCAACTCCTTCCGGTGACGAGCGGGCCATCGCTCGCGTTCGAGGACATCGCCACCTATGCAGAGGGCATCGGGCCCTGGAAGCTTCTGGTGGCGCAGAGCGGAGAGGGCCCGCGCGCCTATGTCGCGGGCGCCCATGCGGCGGGCCTGTTCGTGCATCCCTACACCTTCCGCGACGACGAGCTGGGGGCCGGCTACACCACGATCGAGGCCGAGCTTCGAGACGCGTTCGATTGGGGGGTCGACGGGATTTTCACCGACTTCCCGAAGACGGCCCTTCGCGTCAGAGCGGCGCGCGAGACCGAGCGTGCAGCGGCCGGGGAATGATGGACGCCAAACCTGCTGACACGATCCCGGGACACCTCCCGCCAGCAACCTGGCTGTTCGCCGACCACGCCGATGGGCTGGCGCCCGGCGGCCTGAAACGGCGCGTCCTGTCGGGAGAGCCGGTGCTCATCGGGCGAACGCGGGACGGCGCGTTGTTCGCGCTGCGCGACATCTGTCCGCATCGGCTGGTGCCACTCTCAGCCGGACGCCAGATGGAGGCGGGCGGCGAAGTGACGGTGGAATGCCCGTACCATGGCTGGCGGTTCGGCACCGACGGCGTCTGCCGCCTGATCCCCAGTCTGACGGGCGACGAGGGGATTGATCCCGGCCGCATCTCGGTTGCCAGCCATGGCATCGCCGAGACCGCCGGGGCGGTCTTCGTCTGCCTGAATGCCGCGTCCACGGCGCCCGGCCGTCTTCCGGCCGCGCCCGCGACGGCCACCGGACGGCCTGTTCTGGCCGAGCGGACACTGGAAGCGCCCTGGCAACACGTTGCCCGCGCCCTGTTCGCCGGGGATGCGTCCACGCCGCCCACGCTCGCCTGGACTGAGTCCAGCGGGCTGGCGGTACTGACGACCGTTGTGCCGGAAACGGCGCAGCGCTGCCGGGTCGCACGGCTGGTCTGGCCGAAGACATCGGCACTGGCCCGCCTGGCGCGCACCCGGATCGGGCGGCAGAACCGGCGGACGCTCGAGGATGTGACCGCGCATCTGGCGATCTGATCGGGTGCTGAAATGTGGGGGGTGTCAGGCAGCGGATGAGCAAGCGCCCCGGGGGGCTGGGGGGGCTGATGGGTCCGGGGTGCCTGTTAAGGTCCGCCGCCTGACAGGATTGAAGATGACGTGCGCCGCGGGCCGCGGCAAGGCCGCAATGTGTCGAAACGGAGACTTTACGATTACAAATCGGTTAACGCGTCAGGGTCAGCCGGAGCATGGCGCGGCCCTGCCGCCTGTCGCGTCTGCCCATGGGCCGTTCGGCGGGCCACCCGGCTTGCCAGTCCCGGATCGGGCCGCTTGTATGATTCGCTCAGGCAGGTTCAGCGGAGGCTCCATGGCAGAGATCACAACCCTCCCCCAGACGCGCAAGGTCCAGGAGAAAGTCGCCTTCCACCGCAGCGAGATGACACCGATCCTCAACGTCTATGGCCGGATGGTCCGGGTGGGCGAGGCAAGGGACTACGCCATCGGGATGCTGCCCGACAGGGCGATCTTTGCAATCTACCGGCGGGCCTCCGAACAGCCGACCTGGCGGATCGAGAAGGTGCCGGCACTCGCCAACCGGCAGGGCGCGTTTGCCGTGCATGGTCCGGGAGGGCAGGTCCTGCGTCGGGGCCATGACCTGACCCAGGTGCTGAAGGTGTTCGATACGCGCCGGTTCCGGCTCGTCTCCGACACATGAGACCTCCCGGGCCTCAGTCCGGGGCGTGTCTGGAACGAGGTTGGAGCAAACGGAGGCTTGCCCAAGACCAACGGTCAGACACGACAGGACGCAGCAAGGCAAGGCTCGGGGGGGTCAGGCCTTTACTGCGCCGGCGAACCCTCACAGCGCGCCCGCCAGAAGCGAGCGCGCCATGAAGGCCGGTTTTGCCGTAGTTTCGGGGCCCGGACGGAGTTCCGTTCCGCTTGTAGGGGCCTATTCGCGCGATGAGAGCAACATCAGAACGAAGCGGAACATGTTCACGAACATGATGAAGAAGTTCAGGGCGCCCCAATTCGTCATGACAGCCAGACTGCGACCATCATTGGCAAACTGGAAGTAGCCTTCCTTCAGCTCCTGCGTCTGCCAGGCGACGAGGACCGCACACAACAGGGCGAAGCCGCCGCTGATCAGCCACTCCATGCCACTGGAATGCTCGATGAGGCCGAAAGCCGGGAGCAGCATGTAGACGACGGCAACCGCGAACAGGGCCCAGATGGCCATGACGGCAGCCGCCCCGATGCCCGACAGGTCGCGCTTGGTCGTATACCCATAGAGCGACAGGGCGCCGAAGGCGGTGGAGGTGATCAGAAAGGCCTTGGCGATGGTCGCATAATTGAGGGCCTGGCTGATGCCACCGGGAGTCGTCGTCTGTACGGCGTTCCCGGCCATGTAGAAGTACACGCCCAGTCCCAGCCCGATGGTTGCGACGATGGCCCAGTAGAGAATGGCGGTTCCGGTGGGCGAGGGGTTCTTCATGAAGAACATCGACCCGATGATCAGGACCGGCGGAGCGAAGGCGACCACATAATAGAGCGGCGTCCCGAACACCAGCGCCGTCAACGGATCCCAGGTGCCCGCCGCAAAGGCCAGCAGGCCCGAGATCGCGATCCCGAGGGCAAGCTTGTTGTAGACCCCCAGCATGAAGGAACGGAGGCCCGCATCCTGGGACGCGTCCAGCGTCCCCGTTCGCATGCGGGCGGCGATGGAGCGATTGTAGTCGTTCATCTGCGATCTGATCCTTGTTGCCATAATCCGACCGCGCCGAGACGCGGGCTAAGCAGAATATGTGGCGCCAGGGGGCCGTTCGCAAGGAAAACCGGTTGGCAGGCGGGCGACGGATGCCTAGCGTCTCGCCGGTTTGCAACACGAAGGGGAAACGCCGATGGCCATAGAGATGCGCGAACTGGGCCGCACCGGAATAAGGGTAACGTCCTGCTGCCTCGGCACCATGACCTGGGGAGAGCAGAACACCGAGGCCGAGGGACACGCACAGATGGACCATGCCGTGGAGTGCGGCATCAACTTCTTCGACACCGCGGAACTTTATGCCATCCCGCCGCGACCGGAGACCCAGGGGCGCACCGAGGAAATCATCGGCACCTGGCTCAAGGCCAGAGGCAACCGCGACCGCATTGTGCTCGCCACAAAGATCGTTGGTCGCTCCGACATGACCTGGCACCGCGACAATGAGGTGAAGCTCTGCCGCCAGACCAAGGACCAGATCGACCACGCGGTCGAGGGCAGCCTGCGCCGGCTGCAGACCGACTATATCGACCTCTATCAGATGCACTGGCCGGATCGCCCGGCCCCCATCTTCGGGGGCCAGCTGCGGCCCGAGGATTACGAAAAGCCGTATGAGCCCTTCGAGGACATCCTCGATCATCTCGGCCGGCACGTCGAGGCGGGCCGGATCCGCCACATCGGTGTCTCCAACGAAACGCCCTATGGCGTCATGCGGTTCCTGGCCGAGAGCGAGGCCCGCGGTCTTCCGCGCCTGCAATCGATCCAGAACGTGTACAATCTGGTCAGCCGCAAGTTCGAGGAGGGTCTCGACGAAATCGCGCTGCGGGAACAGGTGGGGCTGCTCGCCTATTCGCCGCTGGCCCAGGGGTACCTCACGGGAAAGTACCGAGACGGCGCACTGCCTGAAGGGTCTCGAAAGCAGCTCTTCAATCGACTGCAGCGCTACGAGAGTCCCCAGGGGCTGCGGGCCATCGAACGCTATCTCGACCTTGCGGCGCGCCTCGGCGTCGACCCAGCCCAACTGGCGATCCGCTTCTGCGACACGCGGGCGTTCACCACATCGACGATTATCGGCGCGACGAGCATGGAGCAGCTCAGGACTTGCATCGACGCTTTCGACCTTGCCTGGTCGGAAGACTTCGACAAGGAAATCGATGCGATCCACCGGGATCAGCCCTCCCCCTGTCCTTGAGGCCCGTTTCGCGACTGCAAGATTGACTTGCGGAAAAGCTGGCGGCAGCCTCTCAAATCGGTGCGGAGCCTACAGCGCGCACCGCAAAAAAGCGCGAGCGCGCATAACAACATGCGAGGGGGAAATCATGGCCGATGCGTCCAAATATGAGGAGAATATCAAGCGGTACGCCTCAGGATACAACCAGAAGGCTGCTGAAAAGATCGTCGGACACCTAGGGATCGCATTGCGCAACCGCGATTCCTCGCTTGTCTCCTGCTCCGACAAGGGCGAACTCGATCGCATCCGCGAAAAGTGGCTGCGCGGAAAGCTGGGGCTGGCCCAATCCTCCAATGACCTGGACGCGGCGATGCAGGCCATCTGCGAGAAGATGAAAGGCGAAGGCAGCAACAAGTCCCGCGTGACGTTCTACTATCTTCTGGCGGAACATTTCGGTCGTCTCGACACGCTCGCGTCCTGAAGCGTTTCCAGGCGACGTGGGCGCCGGTTCGCCGTTCGGAAACGCGACTGGTCCCGAACCTGGAGCGGCGCGTTGCTGGCACGGCACGCCCCTGAGAATGCGCTTTCAAAAAGCGTACCGTCGTGAGCGCCATCACGACCAACGACCGTTTTCACCGACAGTGAAATCGGTTTAGCGCATCTTCAAGTCAATCGGAGGCGGTGAGGATGCGCTATGTTCTTGTTTTTGAGCATTTTCTCTACGCAAACCGGTGCCCATTTCGCTTGAAGATGGTATAGGAAACTCCCCGCGTTCAGGCTTTCCAGACCCCGTCCGATGGGAGGGCCGCCCGTCATGCATCGCCTCTTCGCTGCAATCCCCATCCCCTCCAACATCTCCGGGCCGCTGACAGATCTTCAGAAATCCCTCACCGGGGCAAGCTGGCGCCCGGAAGAGAATTTCCATATTACCCTCCGCTTTTTCGGCGACGTCGATCGGAAGCTGGCGGAGGAACTCGATCTCCACCTGGCCGAGATCGACGCGCCACAGATGCTGCTCGAGGTCAGGGGGGTCGGCTGGTTCGGGCGCCGCGAACCCTATGCCGTCTTTGCCCGCATTGCGGAGAACGAGGCCCTGACCCGTCTGGCGGGTGCGTGCGAACGCGCCGCGCGACGCACCGGACTCCCACCGGAGAAGCGCCGCTTTCGGCCGCATATCACGCTCGCCTACTGTCACGGCACTCCGCTGGAGGAGGCGATGAGCTGGAGCGAGCGCCATCAGGCCCATGAGGGCGGACCCTTCTGGGCAGACCGATTCCATCTTTATGAGAGCCACCTGCGCCGCGGGCCGAGCCTCTATGTCGCCGAGGCGGAGTACCCGCTTCGATAAAGGCGCCGGCGGCAGTCCGTTATGCCGCTTTCGGGTTGGACAGACGCGCGGTCGAATGCTGTTTTTTTGCGGGTGCTTCTTGCCGAGGACAGACTCCCGCCTCGCTTGAAGATGACCTACCCGCCCTTTGCAGGGTCGACGGGCTCGCCGGCCGCGGTGCGCACATCGTCGGGATCGGCCTCGGCGTCATCGACAGACAGCTCGGGCAGCGCGCTGGACAGAAAGCTTCGAAGATCGGCCAGGCTGCGACGCGGGATCTCCTCATGCGGGAGGTGACCGACCCCTTCATAGAGGATCTTCCGGGCATCGGGGATGGCCTCGGCGAACGCATCGGCAAACCGCGGCGGCACCAACCTGTCCTCGGCCCCCTGCAGGATGAGCGTCGGCTGGCCGATCGCCCCCAATCGCTCGCGGGTGGCATCGGCGCGCGCCTCGCCACGCGACATCAGCCGCAGCAACGCCTCACGGTGCCCCGGCGCGCGCGACAGCGCCACATAGCGCTCCACCATCGTCTCGGTGACGAGGCTCCTGTCGGCGAAACTGTCCTCGAGGCCTGACCGGAACATCGCCGTCATGTCGAGATCCTTCAGAAGTCCCCGCGCCACGGGATTTTCCAGCAGGCTGAACACGAACGGCCGGTCCCGGCTATCCTCGGCCGTACGCGGCCAGCCTGAAGCGCCAACCAGAACCAGCGCGTCCACGTCGCCGGGATGGGCCAGGGCATAGTTCCAGGCCGTGTTGCCGCCCATGGAGCTGCCCACCAGCGTGAACGAGCCCAGCGCCAGCGCGTCGGTGACCTGTGCGACCGTGTCGACGAAAACCTCGATGCCGATATCCTCGGCATCGAACCCCCGCGTCAGGCCATGACCCGGAAGGTCCAGTGTGACCACCCGGAAATCGTCGTCCAGGAGCTGGACCCAGGCCTCCCAGGTGTGCAGGGACGCCGAGAAGCCGTGCACCAGGACCAGAACCGGCGCGTCGGCCGGGCCGGTATCGCGGTAGTGGATCTTTTCCCCACCCTCCAGAACCAGGAACTGAGAGTCCGGGGCGGCATAGGTCGCCTCAAGCGTGTCGAAGGGAATGTCGGGGCGGCGAAGCGCCAACCAGCCCGCCGCCAGAACGGCAACAAGCGTCAACAGGACGGCCATAAGGCGTCGGAACATGTCGAACCCCGATGTCACGCAACTGTCATGCCCTCAAAGCGGTTGAGGCAAGTCGTGTCAAAGAAAACTTTGGTCACCACAGACAGGGCAGGCCGGATCGGGCTTGAGGGCCACAGTCCGCTCCCGTCCGGAAAGACCCTCGAACCGCCACAACCGGGCAAGCAGAGGGGTGCCGGCGCCGGAGAGCAGCTTGAACGCCTCGAGCGCCATGCGCACGCCGGCAATGCCGGTCACCGCGCCAACCACACCGGCCTCCTCGCAGGTTGCCGGGTTGGGTGGACATTCGGGCACGAAACAGCGATAGCAGGGTTCCTGAGCCGACACACCGGAGCCGAAGACGGCAACCTGAGCCTGCCACCCGATCGCCGCGCCGGAGACCAGGCGCCGGCCCGTGTCATGGGCGAGGCGGTTGAGGCGATACCGCGTGTCGAAATTGTCAGTGGCATCCACGATGATCCCGCCCGCGAGATCGGTCCCTTCGGTGAAGCGGGCCGGGCGGACCTCCACCCGCAGGTCGGAATCTATGGCGCGCAATCGCTCTGCCAGCCGCTCGGCCTTGCCCGCTCCCACATCCCCGGCGGCGAATTGCACCTGCCGCTGCAGGTTGGACAGGTCCACCGCGTCATCATCGACGAGCTCTATGCGACCGACGCCCGCTGCCGCGAGGTAGAGCGCGCACGGTCCGCCCAACCCGCCGGCCCCGACAATGGACACGGATCCGGCCCGCAGGCGCTGGACGCCCGCGCCGCCGACTTCCTTGAGGAAGATATGTCGACTTTGCCGTTCGAGCTGGTCAGGGCTCAGGGCCAAGGGCATCTCCGTTTCGCAGCCGGGTCAGGCGAAGGCATAATCCTCCTCGGCCACCGTTGCCGTGGCCTTGGCATAGGCCTGCGTGTTCGACGACCAGTTCTGGGTAATGCGCCCATCTTCCGTCTTGTACCAGCTGTTGCAGTGGGGATCGGCCCAGACCGTCTGCGCCAGAGACGCCTGTAGCTCGGCATTGTAGCGATCCTGCGCGTCACGGCGCGGTGCCATGGCCGTGGCGCCGCGCGCTTCGAGCGTCTCCAGCGCTCTGAGCATGTAGGCGACCTGGCACTCGATCATGAAGGTGATCGAATTGTGGCCGAGATTGGTGTTCGGCCCGTAGAGGACGAAGAAGTTGGGAAAACCGGCCACCGTGATGCCGAGATAGGCTTCCGGCGCATCTTCCCAAACCCTTGCCAGGCTCTCGCCCGTCTCGCCTATCACATCGACAGACCAGTGCCAGCCCGTGGTCTCGAAGCCTGTGGCGAACACCAGGATGTCGCAATCGTGGCGCCGCCCCGCCCTATCGATGACGCCGGCTGCATCGATCCGGTCTGTGCCATCAGTCACCAGGCTGACATTGTCGCGCATCAGAGCCGGATAGAAGTCGTCGGAGATGAGGATGCGCTTGCAGCCGACCGGGTAGTCGGGCGTGAGCTTCGCACGAAGCGCGGGGTCCGGCACCTGCTCTTCGAGGTGGTTGCGCGCCACCGTCTCATAGGCCGCCCGGCCTTCGGGAGTCCAACTGAACGCCTGCCAGAAGAACTGATCGGCTGTCTCCCAAATCGTCTTTCGGTTGCGTTCCGCCAGCTCCATCGCAAGGTCCGGTCGGGTCATCTGCAAGGCCTTCTCCGCATCGGTAATGGGAACATCGCGGCGCGGAATGACCCAGTTTGGCGTGCGCTGGAAAACGGTCAGATGGGCTGCATCCTTCGCCATTTGCGGGATGAGCTGAACGGCGCTGGCCGCCGATCCGATCACGCAGACGCGCTTTCCGGCCCAGTCGGCCGCGGGATCCCAGCGCGCGGAATGCAGGCAGATCCCCTGAAAGTCATCGCGCCCTGGTATATCGGGCCAGTACGGCCGGTTGATCTGGCCCAATGCCCCAACCAGCACGTCTCCAACGTAGGTGTTCCCAGCCTCGGAGGTGACCGTCCAAACCCTGCGCTCAGCATCCCAGCGCGCCTCGGTCGCGGCCTCCCCAAGCCGGAGATGGGGGCGAAGCTGGAACCGGTCTGCCAGCTCCTCTGCATAGGCCTGAATCTCCGCACCCTGTGGATAGGCGCGGGTCCAGTTCATGCTCTGGGCGAATGAAAGCTGATAGAGGGCAACCGGAACGTCGCATGCGACGCCGGGATAGGTGTTTTCATACCAGGTACCACCGACGCGCGGATTGCGCTCCAGAACCGTCACCTCGTGGCCGGCCTCCCGCGCCTTGATTGCAGCCGTCAGGCCGCCAAGACCCGCGCCGATGACGATGACGTGCTTGCGTGCCATCTCTTGATCCTCCCAGTTTTTCAAGGATCGTCCCGCCTTCGGGCCTGGCATGCAAGTGGGTCACCCAGGGGAAGGCATCATTCCCCATCCAGCCGGCGCACCAGCCTCAGCCCGATACCATCCATGCCCTGATTGCGCCCATTGCCGAGGATCTGGCCATGGGAGAGGTGCTCATAGGCGAGCTGCAGCGACCAGCCCCCGCCCACGTCGCGACCCACGGCAACGCCGGTGCGGAACAGATCGCGCGATCCGAGCAGGACCTGGTCACGAACGTAGGCCGCAGCTTCCGGCGTGCCGGCGCGAAAGGGATTGTCGATTTTTCCATCGTGCAGCGCGTAGCCGAGGCTCGGCTCGACAGTCCAGCCGGCGCCGAGCCCGACCCGCCAAACGAGTCCGGCGCCCGCATGGTTCGTCGCGCCTGCCGTGTTCGCCGACACCAGGGCGTAGGGGCGTGGGCTGCCGAGGGTCGCGAGCCAGTCCGGCGCCTTGAAGGCGATGCCTAGCTGCAGGTCGACCCCATCCTCCTTGCCGGCATTCTTGCAGTCGATCACACACACATTGTGCGCAAGTATGCCGAGCTGAACCGACTCGACGGGGCCGAAGGGCTGACCGCTGGACGCTGGCGCAAGTGCGATACAGCCCGCAATCATCATCGCGGACGGAAAAGGGCGGGGGCGGACACCCATGCAGGATCCTCCGTCGGCATTTGAACACCCGGGCGGCGCTTGGTCGGCTCTGCGCGCGTCCAGGTCAAGCGCGGCGAGGTTGAGCTTGACGCATGCGTCATGCCGCGCGCCTATGACCCAGGAGAAGACGGACCAGACACGGGGAGGACAGACATGGCAGACCTGAGCGGGAAAACGGCCCTGATCACGGGCGCAGCCAGCGGAATCGGGCTGGCGAGCGTGGAGACCTTCGTCGCCGCCGGCGCCAAGGTCGTGGCGGCCGACATCCAGGTCGAGAAGGGCGAGGCGCTGCAGACCCGGTTCGGGGAAGAGACCGTCCGCTTCGTGACCTGCGACGTGACCAGGCGCGCGGATCTTGAGGCGGCGCTCAACATGGCCGCCGAGGCCTTTGGCGGTCTCGACATCCTGTTCAACAATGCCGGCCATGGCGGAACCCCGTCGACGGTGGAGGCGTTCGATCCCGACGGGTTCGACCACACCGTGGACCTGCTTCTCAAATCGGTCTTCCTGGCCACTCACCTCGCCCTGCCGCACTTCAAGGCACGCGGCGGCGGATCGGTGATCAACACCTCGTCCATCAGTGCCGTCTGCGCGGGATATGCGCCGATCGTCTACTCTGTCTGCAAGAAGGGCGTGGCCCATTTCTCGAAGCTGGCCGCCGCCGAGCTTGCCCAGCACAAGGTCCGCGTCAACGCGATCCTTCCCGGATTCATCGCGACGTCCATTTTCGGGGCCTCGCTCGGACTCCCGCGGGAACAGGCCGATCAGATGGCCGCCCTGGTTGAAGAGCGCGGCGGACTGATGCAGCCCGCCGGCCGGGTCGGCCGGGGCAGCGACATTGCCGAGATGGCCGCTTTCCTCGCCTCGGACGCCGCCAGCTTCATTACCGGCGGCGAATTCCTGGTAGATGGCGGCATGACCGTCGGGCCACCCCATGCCTGGCGCCGGGATGATGGTGGCCCGCTGATGGAGGCGCTTGGCATCACACCGGAACAGGCCGAAGAGATGCGATTGGCCATGCAGGCCGGGGCAGGGGCGAGTTCCTGAAGCACTGGCGTCACGTCCGGAACCCGACGAGCGCATCTTCACGGACTCAGATTGACTTGAAGATGCGTTAACGGTCGGGTCCGGGACCGTCGGTCGTGACCCGCACGGCGGCAAGGCCGGGCAGCCCCTCGACGCGCCGAAGGAGCGCTTCTAGGGTCGCGGCGCGTGCCACCCGGGTGCCGCGCTCATCGTACAACACGTAAGCATTTGCCTGCTTGCGAAGGGGAAACCGGCGCCAATGGGCTCGTGTCCGAAAGATCCATACCTCGTCGGGGGCTGCGCCCGCCGCGGCCCAGCCGGTCCAGACATGATCTGCCGGACGGTCGCGCCACAACCGGTCGATGGTGTCCAGCTCGTCACGGGTAAATCGGCTCATGATCGATAATCCCTCCCCAAATCCGGCCTCGCCGTCCAGTCCTGGCAGACTGTCGGGAAATGTGATGGGGGCGCTCTGGATGCTCCTGTCGGGGGTCGGTTTCACCGTCTATCTGGTTCTGGCCAAACTGATGTCGGCGGATGTCCATCCGCTGTTCCTGGCCTTTTTCCGCAGCTTCTTCGGCCTGGTCGTCACCCTGCCGCTCGTCGCGCATCGCGGCCTTGCATTCTTCCAGACGCCCAAGCTCGGCCTGATCGTCACACGCAGCCTCTTCGGCACGGCCGGGTTCATGCTCAGCCTGCTTGCGGTCTCGGACTTCTTCAACCTGCCTCTGGCCCAATTCAACGCGCTGTCCTTCACCCGACCGCTTTTCGTCACGATCCTCGCCGCCACCCTGCTGGCGGAGGTCGTGGGCATTCACCGATGGGGCGCCGTTGCCGTGGGCTTCGTCGGTGTCCTGGTCATGGTGATGCCCGGCACGATCTTCTTCTGGCTTCCGCACGAAACGCCGTCCCAGATGGACCTGGGCGCCGTGCTGGCCATTCTCAGCGCATTCGGGTTCGCCGGCGCCATCGTTCTCGTCAAGTCGTTGAGCGGGATACACACCCCGATGCAGCTCCTGGTCTGGGCGAACCTTCTTTCCTCGGTGCTGCTTCTGCCATTCGCGATCTGGTACTGGTCGGATCCGGGGCTCGAGGGCTGGCTGCTGATTGGCCTCATGGGTCTGGCAGGCGTGGGCGCGCAGTTCTGTTACATAACAGCCATGTCGATTGGCGACGCGAGCTTCCTGTCGCCCATGGACTATCTGCGCTTGCCGATGGCAGCGGTCGCAGACGTCTTCATGATCCAGCGCCTGCCAGGACCGTATCTCTGGCTTGGCGCAGGGATCATCGTCGCCGCCGCGCTCTACATTACAATACGCGAGGCGCGCCGCGGGCGGCCCCGTCGCGAGGGGCCCTGACGCTTAGGCGACGGTCTTTCGTTTCACCCCGGACCGTCGCCCTACATCATTGGTCTTGCGCAAGCCTCCGTTCGCAACCGATCCCGTTTGCTCCGAACGTGCTAGAGGCCACTCCGCACGGACACGTGAGTCGCGGTTCCTGCGTTTCCGGACGGAACGCGTTTAGAGGACACCCTTCGTGGAGGCCGGCAATCCGCCCAGCCTTGCATCGGGTGCCACAGCCATCCGCAAGGCCCGGGCTGTCGCCTTGAAGCAGCTCTCGATGATGTGGTGCTGGTTCTCGCCGTAAAGATTTTCAACATGCAGGCACATGCCGGCATTGCCGGCCAGCGCATGGAAGAATTCCTTGAACAGCTCCGTGTCCATCTCGCCGATCTTGTCCCGGCGAAACTCCACCCGCCAGACCAGGTAGGGCCGCTTGCACAGATCGATCGCCGCGCGCGACAATGTCTCGTCCATGGGCAGATAGGCGTGGCCGAACCGCGTGATACCCGAGAAATCGCCCAGCGCCGATTTCAGCGCCTGGCCGATCACGATCCCCGTATCCTCGACCGTGTGATGCATGTCGATGTGCAGGTCGCCCCTTGCGCGGACGGTGAGGTCGATCGCGCTGTGCTTCGAAAGGGCGTCCAACATGTGATCGAAGAACCCGATGCCGGTGGCGACATCGGACGTCCCGGTCCCGTCAAGATTCACGGACGCCGTGATGGACGTTTCCTTCGTCTCACGGCTGATTTCGGCGATACGGTCGGTCATGGCGTGCTCTTAGTCCTCGCGACGCGGATTATCAAATCGCTTTTCTTCACGCATTCCTAAAGGTTTACGAAGATACGCTCGACATGGACCCGCCCATGGGCCGATCCAGCGAGCCAGACTTGACGCGAAGATCCCTCCACCGCCTGGTCCAGGACCGAATGAGCCTGTCGCTGACGCTGCCGGCCGCCGCCTGCGGCCTGTCGCTCCTGCTCACGATCATCTTTGTGGTGGTGTCCGTCGGTGGCACAGGCATCAGGACCAGGACGGAAAGCACGGAACGCACGGCGCACCTTGCAGACGCCGTCGCACCGGCGGTGGCAAGCGGCGATCTCGCCGCCGCCGACCACCTTCTCGACAGTCTTGCGCCAGACCGTGCCATTTATGTGGACGAAACCGGAAAGGTCCGCGCGGGGCGGCTGACAATCGAGGATGGCTGGACGGTCGAGGCAGCCGTGCCCGGTGCGACAGGCCGGCTGGTGACGCGCGGACTCGCGCCATTTCGCCTCAACACGCCCGACTGGCTGATCGTGATCCTCGCCGGCATCGCCATGGCGCTGTCGGGACTTCTGGCCTCCTTCTACAGTCAGCGGGTGCTGACCGGCGTGCGGCGGCTGGAACGGAGCATCGAGACGGGGGAGATCGGCGCCCGCGCGCAGGCGGCACAGCCAACCTTCACCGAGCTGCAGCGGGCCGCCCTCAAGGTTCAGCGGACCGTGGCCGCCCTGCGCCGTGACCGGAATGACCTGATCCGCACGGCCTACGAACACCCCCAGTCCGGCCTGCCGAACCTGCGTGCCCTGACCGCCGCGATGGAGCGGGACCTGCGCGTGGTCGACTTTCACTCACCGGTCTGTCTGATGGTCATCGAGCTGGATCGCTTCGAGCGGGCCTGCGAGATGTTCGGCAGCGAGGTCGCCGCGACACTGACCCAGGCGGCCGTCGCACGGATCCGCGACGAATTGCGCGAGCTTCGGCGCAGCCAGCGCGCCGATACCCAGGAATATCTTCTCGCCCACCTCCAGTCCGACGGGTTCGGCCTGCTGCTTCCACGTCTGACCAGCCGCCAGGACGCAGCGACCATCGTCCGCGGCCTGCGCCGCGCCTTCGTCACGCCCTTCGACATCGACGGCCGGCATGTGGCGCTTGGCATTTCCGGCGGGATCGTGGTCGCGCCCGAGGATGGCGATACGCCCAACGACCTTCTGCGCCGTGCCCGCATCGCCCTCCAGAGCCTTCGCGAAGACGGTCAGGATGGCTTCAAGTTCTACACGCCCCGACTCGACCGCGTCGCAAAGGGCCGCATCGCGCTGGAAAGCGAGTTGCGCCAGGGTATCGAGAAGCACGAGTTCCGGCCTTTCTTCCAGGCCAAGGTCGACCTCAGGACAGGCCGCGTGGCCGGCTGCGAGGCGCTGGCGCGTTGGCAGCGGGGCGAACGCCGCGCCGTCGCGCCCAGCGCGTTCATTCCCGTGGCTGAGGAAACCGGCCTGATCGACGCCATCGGCCAGCAGATCCTCCTCCAGGCCTGCCAGGCCGCCGCTGGCTGGCATGCCGCCGGCTACGGTCTTCCGGTGGCGGTGAACGTGTCCCCCGGCCAGCTTGAAGGTGCGGAGTTCCGCGATCACGTGCTTGACGCCCTGACCCGCTCCGGCCTGCCGCCGCAGCTCCTCGAGCTGGAGATCACCGAGAGCATGGCCGTGAACGATCCGCGGCACGTGGAAGACGTGCTGCATCCTCTGAAGGCCATGGGCGTTCGCCTTGCGGTGGACGATTTCGGGACCGGCCACTCCAACCTGTCGATCATCACCCGTCTGAATTTCGACGTCTTCAAGATCGATCGCCAGTTCATTGCGGGCCTGCAACGTGACGCCTCCGCACCCACGATCGTGGAAATGATCCTCGCCATGGCTGAAAGCCTGGGGCTAGATACGGTTGCCGAAGGTGTCGAGACCACCGATCAGGCGGAGTTCCTGCGGCAACGCGGGTGCACTTTGGCCCAGGGCTTCCTCTTCAGCCGTCCACTGCCCGCCGAACCGTTCAGCCAGTTCATCCGCTCCTGGAACGACCACACCAGCCTGCCGGCGGCGCTGCGCGCGGGCTGACCCAGCGTCAACGCCTCTTGCCGGCGTGTCGCGAATTGGCCATGTGTCAGCCATGAGCGACCCCGCGCTGTCTTCCCCCTGGCATGGAACGACCATCCTTGCCGTCCGCAAGCCCGACCGCGTTGTCCTGATCGGCGACGGCCAGGTGTCGATGGGGCAGACCGTCATGAAGGGCAACGCTCGGAAACTCCGCCGCCTGGCCGACGGCCGCATCCTGGCGGGCTTCGCAGGGGCCACGGCGGACGCGTTCGCCCTGTTCGAGCGGCTTGAGGAGAAGCTGGACCGGTACCCGAACCAGCTTCGCCGCGCAGCCGTGGAGCTTGCCAAGGACTGGCGCACGGAAAAGTACATGCAGCGTCTGGAGGCCATGCTGATCGTCGCGGATGCCGAGGTCACGCTTGTGCTGACGGGGACGGGCGACGTGCTGGAACCCGAGCATGACGTGGTCGCGGTCGGATCCGGGGGAAACTTCGCGCTGGCCGCCGCGCGGGCGCTTCAGGATTATGAG
Organism: uncultured Hyphomonadaceae bacterium; assembly: GCA_964492485.1. Classification (GTDB taxonomy): domain Bacteria; phylum Pseudomonadota; class Alphaproteobacteria; order Caulobacterales; family Hyphomonadaceae; genus UBA5336. The sequence continues at coordinate 56,060 of CAZBKM010000015.1, forward strand.
CCGGACGCCGAAGCGCTGGCCCGCAAGGCGATGGCCATCGCCGCCGACATCTGCGTTTACACCAACACGGCCATTTCGATCGAAGCGCTGGACATTGCCGCCGCGGACTCCGGCAACGAACCCTGAGGTGACATGAAGGAACTGACCCCGAAACAGATCGTTGCGGAGCTGGACCGGCATATCGTCGGGCAGAGCGACGCCAAGCGCGCCGTCGCCATCGCGCTGCGCAACCGGTGGCGCCGGAAGCAGACCGACTCGCCGTTGCGGGAGGAAATCACACCGAAGAACATTCTCATGATCGGGCCGACTGGCGTCGGGAAGACCGAAATCTCACGTCGACTGGCCCGTCTGGCGAATGCGCCCTTTCTGAAGGTGGAGGCGACCAAGTTCACGGAGGTCGGCTATGTCGGCCGTGACGTCGAACAGATCGTGCGCGACCTGGTCGAGAATGCGGTGGCCATGGTGCGCGAGGAAAAACGCCGTCAGGTTCGGGAGAGCGCCCGGGACGCCGCGGAGGAACGCCTTCTGGACGCGCTGGTCGGCGCCAACGCCCAGCCCTCGACCCGTGAGGCCTTCCGCAATCGGCTGCGAAACGGCGAGCTGGACGACAAACCCATCGACATCGAGCTCGCCGACCAGTCCAATCCGATGCAGATGCTGGACCTGCCTGGCCAGGGCGGTTCCATGGGGATGGTGAACCTGGGTGATCTTCTGGGCAAGGCCATGGGCGGGCGGTCCCGCCAGGTGCGCACCACCGTGCAGGCGGCCTACAGGCCCCTGATCGACGAGGAGGCCGACCGGCTGGTGGACGAGGAGGCGATCCAGCGCGAGGCGATCCGAGCCGTGGAGGAGGACGGGATCGTTTTCCTCGACGAGATCGACAAGGTCGCCGCGCGAAAGGATCGTGGTGGCGCCGATGTCTCGCGCGAGGGGGTACAGCGTGACCTGCTTCCGCTGATCGAGGGGACGACCGTCTCGACAAAGCGCGGCGCGGTGCGAACCGACCACATCCTGTTCATCGCGTCCGGGGCGTTTCACATTGCCAAACCGTCCGACCTGCTGCCGGAACTCCAGGGCCGACTGCCCATCCGGGTCGAGCTCCGCGCACTCAGCCGGGACGACATGCGCCGCATTCTGGTCGATCCCGAAGCCAGTCTGGTCCGCCAGCATGTGGCCCTGATGGCGGCCGAGCAGGTGACGCTGGAATTCTCCGACGACGCGCTGGACGCCATCGCCGACCTCGCCGTACAGGTGAATGACACGGTCGAGAATATTGGGGCCCGCCGCTTGCAGACGGTTCTGGAACGCCTGGTCGACGAGATCAGCTTCGACGCACCCGACCTCGCCGGAGAGACGATCCGCCTGACGGCCGAGGACGTCCAGGCCCGGGTCGGCCATCTGGCGGGCGACAGCGACCTGTCGAAATTCATCCTCTAGCGCAAGTTCGGAGAAAACGGACACGGTTGCGAATTGATACTTACGCCAATTGAAGGACATAAAGCGCTGGTATGGAATGGAATGAAACTCCGGCACTTTGGCCGATTTTGTCCTTCGCGAAATCCGTCCAGCGCGTCTTCAAGTCAATCGGCGTCCGTGAAGATGCGCCATGTTCCTGGTTTTGAACCGGTGCCCACTTCGCTCGAAATGCTGTAGCGTGTGCGTCGATGATCCTCGGACCCGGTCCCGCCCTGTTCTACCCCGACCCCCGTCTGACCGGTGCGCTGTTCGCCGGGGCTGTGCTGATTGCAGGGCTGGCTCTGGGTCTTGCCATTGCGGCAGGGATGAGCGGCCTCCTTGCCGGACTGGCGCTGTTCGTGACCCTGGTGGCAGGCGGTGCCGCCGCGATCCTTGGCTACCGGCTCGTCGTCAGGCCCGTCATGCTGCGGGTCGACGGACATGGCGTGTTCTTCAAGCGCCTCGCCGTGACGATCCCGTGGGAGGCGCTCGAGCGTATAGAGATCGTTCCTTTTCGGAACGGTTACGTTGCCGCGCTGCGTGAGACGGCGGGCGGACATCCCGTTTTCGACGAGCAGGGCGTGCTGCTCGGCGCGGCGCTGAACCGACGGGCCGGATTGCCGCCGCTGGCGGTGTCCATGCAGGGGCTGAGCGGGACGCTGGACACATTCGTCATGGCCGTGCGGCGGGTCGGCGCCGTTCCGGTCAGCGATCCGCGCCCGGACCCGATGGCCGGCGAAGGGGCCGATGGGCCTTCCCCCAATCCTTGAGCGCCAGGAGGACCGGGCCGAGGGCACGCCCTCTTTCCGTCAGCACATAGTCGTAACGGGGCGGCCGCGTCCCGTAGAGCCGTTTCTCCAGCACACCGGCGGACACGAGCCGCGCCAGCCTGTCCGACAGGACATGACGGGTCAGGCCAAGGCTTTCGATGAAGGCATCAAACCGGGTCCGGCCCAAAAAACAGTCCCGCAGGATCAGCAGCGTCCAGCGATCCCCCACGACGGAAAGAGCCCGGGCCACCGGGCAGACCGCCTGATCGAGCTCATGCCATTTCATGGGTTCCTTTATTAGACTGATTTGCTAAGCTCCGAAAGTCTGATCGAAAGAAAGCGAATGGCCGAAGCGGTGGCGATGATCGACGGCGCGATCGACACGGCCTGCGTCCATAGGTCGGGCGTTTCTGATGCGCGCGGAGGATGTGGACACCGGTTTTCCGGCCGGACGGCCGCCGGCGCGGGAAGCTGAAGCGGGGCGTATGGTGCGTTTTCGAGTACGCCGCGTCCGACACGAGTGAGACAGGGAGGCCCAAGCATGGCCAGGACACTGGAATTCTTCTTCGACATCGTCAGCCCGACTGCATATCTCGCCTGGTTCCTTGCGCCAGGCACTGCAGAGCGCGCCGGCGCAGACATGGTCCTGCGGCCGATGTTCCTGGGCGGGGTGATGCAGGGTACAGGCAACCAGCCCCCCGGCCGCGTTCCGGCAAAGGGTGCCTATCTGGGCCAGGATCTCCAACGCTGCGCGCGCTATCATGGCCTGCCGTTCCATTCCAACCCGGCCTTTCCCTTCAACACGCTGCCGATCCTTCGCGCCGCGCACGGGCTCGCCGATGACCCCGGGATGCAGCGGGCCCTGCTGGATGCCGCGTTCCGCCATGCATGGGGCCAGCCGGAGCCCAAGGATCTCGGCGACCCCGAGGCCCGCGCGGCAATGTATGAGGCCGAAGGTCTGGACGGATCCCGCCTGGAAGCCCTTGCGGGCGAGGCGGCCAACAAAGACTCGGTCAAGGCGACGACCGAAGAGGCGGTCAGCCGCGGCGTGTTCGGCGCGCCGACCTTCTTCGTGGGCGACGAGATGTTCTTCGGGCATGACCGGCTGGACTACGCCGAACGCGCGCTCAAAGGCGAGGCGCCGCCGGCCTGATCCTGCCGGCGCTTTCGGTCCTTTCGGAGCGACGAGGGAAACAGCCGGGAACCGAGGCCCCGGCCATGGCCATGACCATGATCGACGCGCGACTGTGTCACGTGAAACCCCTTGTGCGGAAGGGCGCCAGCGGCCTAAGACCACCCCAATGTCCACCGTCGCACTCATCGATTACGGCTCCGGCAATGTCCACTCTGCCGCGCGTGCCCTCAACCGGGCCGGGGAAGGGCTGGGCGGTGTGAAGGTCATGCTGACCCATGACCCCGATGCGGTCCGCGCGGCCGACCGGATCGTGCTTCCAGGTGTGGGTCACTTCGCCGACTGCATGGCCGCGCTCTCGGCGCAGGACGGCCTGGTCGCCGCCCTCGAAGAGGCCGTCATCCATCGCGCGACGCCGTTTCTGGGTATCTGCGTCGGCATGCAGCTCATGGCCGATTTCAGCCTGGAGGATGGGGACCATGCAGGTCTGGGCTGGCTCCACGGGCGCGTTCTAGGCCTCGATCCCGGTCCCGGCCTGGTGGTGCCGCACATGGGTTGGAACGACCTGCACATCCACCAGCCCCACCCGGTCCTTGCCGACCTTGGCGAAACGCCCCACGCCTATTTCGTACACTCCTACGCCTTTGCGCCGGAGGACGAGCGCCACATCGCGGCGACCACCGATTACGGGGCGCCGATCGTTGCGGTCGTGGCACGAGACAATCTGGTCGGGACACAGTTCCATCCCGAGAAAAGCCAGCGCGTCGGCCTGGCCGTTCTGTCCAACTTCCTGTCCTGGGCGCCGTGACATGACGCCGTTCACCCTGTTTCCAGCGATCGACCTGAAAGCCGGCGCGTGTGTGCGATTGCTTCGCGGCGACATGGACAGGGCCACCGTCTTCAATCCCGACCCCGCAGACCAGGCCCGCCGTTTTGCCGACATGGGGTTCCAGTGGCTTCATGTTGTCGATCTGGACGGCGCCTTTGCAGGCGACAGCGCGAATGGCGACGCGGTTCGCGCCATCCTCTCGGCAACCGACCGACCGGTCCAGCTCGGCGGCGGCCTTCGAAGCCGCGCACAGATCGATACCTGGCTCGAGGCGGGCGTGACACGGGTGATCCTGGGCACGGCGGCCCTGCGCGATCCTGAGCTCGTCCGACAGGCTGCCCGGGATCTACCGGGCCGGATTGCCGTCGGCATCGATGCGCGTGATGGCCGGGTCGCGGTTGAAGGCTGGGCGGAAACCTCCGACCTGCGTGCCACGGAGCTCGCCCAGCGGTTCGAAGGCGCGGGCGTTGCGGCGCTGATCGTGACTGACATCGCCCGTGACGGCACGAAGACCGGGGTCAATGTGGACTTTACCGCCGAAATGGCGGCCGCCGTCGACATTCCCGTCATCGCCTCCGGCGGGGTCAAGGGCCTGGATGACCTGGTTGCCCTGCGGGATGGCGGCGGACCGCGACCCATTTCCGGCGCCATACTCGGACGCGCGCTGTATGATGGCGAGATCGACCCCCGCGCCGCGCTGGAGGCGGTCCATGCTTAAGACCCGCATCATTCCCTGTCTCGACGTCAAGGACGGGCGCACCGTGAAGGGCGTCAACTTCGTCGATCTGCGCGATGCCGGAGACCCGGTGGCGCTGGCCAGGGCCTATTCCGAAGCCGGAGCCGACGAGCTTTGCTTTCTCGACATCACGGCCAGCCACGAGGGACGGGGCACCATGCTGGACGTGGTGACCCGAACGGCAGAGCAATGCCTGATGCCGCTCACCGTCGGTGGCGGCGTGCGCAGCGACAGCGACATGGTGATGCTCCTGCGGGCGGGGGCAGACAAGGTCGCGGTGAACACGGCCGCCGTGTCGGATCCTGACCTGATCAGCCGGTGCGCAGCGCGCTGCGGGCGCCAATGTGTCGTGGTGGCCATAGATGCCCGACGGGTCGGCGACGATCGGTGGGAGGTCTTCACCCATGGCGGGCGGACGGCCACAGGCGTGGATGCCGTGGCCTATGCCCGCGAGGCCGAAACGCGCGGCGCCGGCGAAATCCTGCTCACCTCCATGGATCGGGACGGGACACGTCAGGGTTTCGACATTCCGCTCCTGAAGGCCGTGACCGATACGGTAGGCATTCCCGTGGTCGCATCCGGCGGCGCGGGGGCGGCGTCCCATTTTCCGGAAGCCGTGATCGACGGAGGCGCGAACGCGTTGCTGGCCGCATCCATCTTCCATTTCGGCGATGTGACCCTGGCCGAGGTGCGTGAGGCCCTGCAGGCTGCAGGCGCGCCCGTCCGTCCGCTTTAGGGCATCTGCACGTCGGTTACGGTCGCAAGGACACTGATGTAAAGCAACGGTCTGGAGTGAAACGAAAGACCGGCGCGTCAGGCGCATCTTCTTAGGACGCGCCTGTGCCCATTCCGCTTGAAACGACTCTCGAAACACACTTGAGGAGACTGCCATGGCCCATCCGCGACCGCTTGGCGACGGCCACGTGCTGATGACTGCGCTGGAGCGCCTGGCCCACACCATCGATACCCGCCACGACTCCGATCCGGAGATTTCGTACACCGCCAAACTGCTCGCGCGCGGGCCGTTGCAGGCGGCAAAGAAGCTGGGGGAGGAGGGCGTGGAGTGCGCCCTGGCGATTTCTTCCCAGGATGAAGAGGCAGTGGCAAACGAGGCGGCCGACCTTCTCTACCATCTCTGGGTCGCCCTGCGGACACGCGGTGTCGCTCTCGATGCCGTCGGCAAGGCGCTGGCTGACCGCGAAGGTCGCTCGGGCCTGGAGGAACGCGCACGCCGGCCGAAGGATTGAAGCCCTGGGGCAGATCCCGGGTCACGGCCGTATCGGGCGCACCGAACCCGCCCTACCGGGTCGCGCGGCGCAGAAACACATAGAAGGCGCCCGAGCCGCCATGGCGCGGATGTGCCTCGGCGAAGCCGGACACCAATGCGCGGCCGTCAGGACTTTCCATCCAGTGCAGGAAGTTTCGGCGCAGCACACCTTCACCCTGTCGCCCCTTCCCGGTGATGATCAGCACGCAGCGCGCACCCTGCGCCTGCTGCGTCAGAAGGAACCCGCGCAAGGCGCGATCGGCGGACGCCTGGGTATGGCCATGCAGGTCGAAGCGGGCCGAGAATCCGACCTGTCCGCGCCGAACGCGCCGCTCCCCCTTGCGATCCGCCGGTCCGGGCGGCCTCTGGTCCGGACGTGGCGGCGAGCCGGCGGGCGGCCCAGGTCGGGGCTTTCCACGCGAAGGTGGCCCCGTCGGAGCGGCCGATCCGGATGCCGCGGGTGTCGCCTGATCGATCTTCGGCATGGGTGGGGCTGGCGGCGGACCGGGTGCGAGGGCGCGCATCGACCGGGTCACCCGCCGCCAGGCCCTGCGTTCTTCCGGCGTTAGGGCGTTTTCCGAGCGACATGAATCGTTTGGGATTCCCAAGGCGGGCGG
>CAZBKM010000016.1:0-53797 GCA_964492485.1 uncultured Hyphomonadaceae bacterium
ATCCGCCCGCCTTGGGAATCCCAAACGATTCATGTCGCTCGGAAAACGCCCTAGAGCAAGTTCGGAGCAAACGGACTCGGTTGCGAACGGATACTTGCGCAAAAACAATGATGTAAAGCGACGGTCTGGAGTGAAATGAAAGACCGTCGCTTTAGACGCTCAGGACAGTCCGTCCCGCCGCAGGCCAGGCGTGGCAACGCCGCTGACGGCCTGCCGGCGCAGCAGCTCCCTGCGGAAGCGGAACAGCTCGGCGGGCCGCCCGCCCGTTGACGCCTCCATGGCGCCCGTTCCCTCGACCAGGCCGGTCTTGTCCAACGCTCGACGGAAGTTCTGCTTGTGCAGTTCCAGGCCAAGAAGTGCCTCGACCACTTTCTGCAGCGCCGACAGCGTGAACCGTTCGGGCATCAACTCGAAGACGACGGGCCGATACTTCACCTTGCCGCGCAGCCGCGACATGGCCGTTGCCAGAATGCGACGGTGGTCTGACGCCATGGCCTGGCCTGGACCGTCCTGGGTAACGGGGAGACCGGCATCGCGGGCGCATTCAAGGACGATCCCGGCCTCGTAAAGCAATTCGTAGCGTTCCAGAACCCGCTCCTCCACCCAGGCCTGCCCGTCAAACGCGAAGGCGAGTCGGGCACGGTCGAGGCGCGTGGCGTTGCCGGCCGCCCAGGATTTCAGCCTTGGCACGATGTCCGCGTCGATCACGTCGGGCCGTCCCGTGCGGTGATCCTCCCATGGGAAGAAACTGTACCAATTGTGCCATCGGGCATCGAAAGCCCCGTCTATCTCGGCCATGTCCGGGGTGAGGGCGAGATAGGAGACCGAGATGACGCGGGCGCTTTCGGGGGCATCCGACAGGCTCGCATCAGGGGTTTCGCGCCCGCGGTCTCCGAAGGTGTAGAGCTGTTCCACGTAACCGAGGTCGAAGCCCGTCTGCTCGCTCACCCATTGGCGGAGGCCAAGTTCGAACGTGCGGTGCCCCTCGGGATCGAAGGCGCCGAAGGGCAGGGCCGGCCGAGCGCGGTCACGCCGCGTCGCCAGGACGCGCGGCGCCGTTTCGTCGGCGGCCACGATCACGGCCGACAGGCCAATGAAAAGCGGCGTGCTCATGGTGCGGGATCTCGGTCGGCGTCATGCGCGGCGAGAATCTGGCGGAACCGCTCGAGAAAGCCGGCCTGCGCCGCGCTCGGGCTCATCGGCTCGAGCGTGCGCTCAAGCCCGTCGGGCGGACGAATGAAGAATCTGTCGGCCTCGGAGGGGCCGAAGCCCGCAAGCTGCGTCGCCTCCATCCAGGCACAGATCAGATCGGCTCGCTTGATCAGCTTCTTCAACCCGGGTGGCGTGTCGGGCGCGAGGCCGAAGCGCAGATGGATGGCACGCGCGAGTCGCGCCTCGATCGTCTTGTATCCCGGCCCCAGAACCGACTTGAAGGGCGAGATCATGTCGCCGATCACGTATTCCGGCGCATCATGAAGCAGGGCCGTGAGCAAGTCTGCCGCCCCCAGCGAAGGTTTCAGTTCCGCGACCAGGGATTCGACCACCAGACTGTGCTGGGCCACGGAAAAGGCATAGTCGCCCAGTGTCTGGCCGTTCCAGCGGGCGACCCGCGCGAGGCCGTGGGCAATGTCCTCGACCTCCACATCAAGCGGGGACGGATCGATCAAATCCAGCCGCCGTCCTGACAGCATGCGCTGCCAGACCCTGTAAGCTTCGCGCTTGGCGGCGGCGGATCGGTTCATGGCCTCGACATAGAGGAAGTGATCCGGCGCGTCACGCATGGACGGTTCCCGAATCGCGTCGCGCGATGGTGCCCGGCAGCGCTGGCAGGCGCCTTGCAGGGCTTAAGAAACACCGGCGTTCCGGTAACACACCGGCTGGTCTGCAACCTGCGGGATGCAAACCGTCGTTAAGGGTTACCGGGCAATATGGCGTCATTAGAAACCGAGGCGTGGTGATGATTGAAACGATGATGCTGTTGGCGACCGATCCGGCGACCCCGTGGCTGGTTCTCGCCGGAGCGGGCGGGCTCCTCGCGATTGAGGCGATCCGGTCCAGCCGGCGGGCGCTCTGGGGCGATTTCTTCGCCGACGAGTTCGACGACGACTGATCGTTTCAGAATGCGTGGTGGGTGACCGGCCCTGCTTCCTCGGAAGCGGGGCCGTGTTGTTTGTGGTGACTGCCCAGGCCGGGGTCAGGCCGATCCGAAGACGCGCTCGAAGATGTGGTCGACATTCTTGAAGTGATAGTCGAGGTCGGTGGCCGCATCGATCACGTCGCCCGGCACATGGGCCGCGATATCGGCATCGGATTTCAGTGCTTCGGGGAAGGTCGCCTCGCCGGCCCAGACCCGCATCGCATTGCGCTGGACCAGGCGGTAGGCATCCTCGCGACTGATACCGGCGTCGACCAGCGCCAGCAGGATCCGCTGGGAATTGTGCAGGCCACCCAGCCGCTCCAGATTGGTCCACATCCGTTCCGGATAGACGACCAGGTTTTCTACGACGCCTGCCAGCCGGTGCAGGGCAAAGTCCAGATGGATGGTCGCGTCCGGGGCTATGCCGCGTTCCACCGACGAATGCGAAATGTCGCGCTCGTGCCAGAGGGTGACGTTCTCCATAGCGGGGATGACGGCGCTGCGGACCAGGCGGGCCAGTCCTGTCAGGTTTTCCGTCAGCACCGGATTGCGCTTGTGGGGCATGGCTGAGGACCCCTTCTGGCCCTGGGAGAAGACCTCTTCGGCTTCAAGCACCTCGGTGCGCTGCAAGTGCCGGATTTCCGTCGCCAGCCGTTCGACCGAGGCAGCGATCACGCCGAGCGTGGAAAAGAACATGGCGTGGCGGTCGCGCGGAATCACCTGCGTCGAGACCGGTTCCGGGGTCAGGCCCAGACGCTCGGCCACATGGCGTTCGATGCGTGGATCGACGCTGGCATAAGTGCCCACCGGACCTGAAATGGCACAGGTCGCGATCTCCCGTCGGGCCTCGGCCATGCGGGTACGGGCCCGTTGAAACTCGGCATGAAAGCCCGCGAGCTTGACGCCGAAGGTGGTGGGCTCGGCATGAATGCCATGGCTGCGTCCGATGGTCGGCGTCAGCTTGTGTTCACGCGCCCTGCGTTCGAGGGCCGACAGCACGCGGTCGATCCCCTCCAGGAGGAGGACGCTGGCCCGGTCGAGCTGTACCGCCAGGCAGGTGTCCAGGACGTCCGAAGAGGTCAGGCCCTTGTGGAGATACCGGGCTTCCTCGCCCACATGCTCGGCGACGCTGGTCAGGAATGCGATGACATCGTGCTTTACCTCGCGCTCGATCTCGTCGATCCGGTCGACGTCGAAGCCGCCGCGTGCGCGCACTGCGGCTGTGACCCCCTCCGGGATCTGCCCCAGCGATTCCATGGCCTCGGCCGCCAGGGTCTCGATTTCCAGCCAGATCCCGTACCGGCTTTCGGGCGTCCAGATCTCGGCCATTTCGGGGCGGGCGTAGCGGGGAATCATCGGAGGCTAATCCTTCAGTTCACGGCAGAGCGCCGTTCCGTGCCACGCACTGCACCCCTTGGAAAGCCCCGGACCGTATGGGCGCTCAGGCCTCGGCCAGGGCTTTCTGGGTCTCCAGCCAGCGCTCCGCCTCGAGCGCAGCCATGCAGCCCATGCCGGCCGCCGTTACGGCCTGGCGATAGGTCTCGTCGGTGACATCGCCCGCAGCAAAGACACCCGGCACGTTTGTGGCTGTGGAGTCCGGTGCGGTGACGATGTAGCCATTGGGGTGCATCGCCAGCTTGCCCTTGAACAGTTCGGTGGCTGGCGCGTGTCCGATGGCGATGAACACGCCATGGACGGCGATGTCGAAGGTCTCGCCGGTCTTCGCGTGCTTCAGACGGGCCCCGGTGACCCCTTTCGGATCGTCTTCGCCCAGCACCTCTTCGAGCACCGTGTCCCAGATCACCTCGATCTTGGGATGCTTCATAAGGCGATCCTGCAGGATCTTCTCCGCGCGCAGGCTGTCGCGGCGGTGTACCAGCGTGACCTTGTTGGCGAAATTGGTCAGGAACAGCGCCTCTTCCACGGCCGTATTCCCGCCGCCGACGACCAGCACGTCGCGCCCGCGATAGAAGAAGCCGTCACAGGTCGCACACGCCGAGACGCCGAACCCCTTATAGGTTTCCTCGCTGGGCAGGCCGAGCCAACGGGCCTGAGCGCCGGTGGAGATCACCACCGCATCGCCGGTGTAGAGCGTGCCGCTCTCGCCGATCGCGCGGAACGGCCGCGCCTCGAAATCCACCCCGGCGATGTGATCTTCCGCCACCTTGGCGCCCATGGTCTCGGCATGGTGGCGCATCCGGTCCATCAGCTCGGGGCCCTGGATTTCGGCGAAGCCCGGATAGTTCTCGACATCGGTGGTGATCGTGAGCTGGCCACCGGGCTGGATGCCAGTCACCACCAGCGTCTCACGCAGGGCCCTTGCGGCATAGATCGCAGCAGTCCAGCCGGCCGGACCGGAGCCGATGATCAGGATGTCTGCGTGTCGGCTGCTGGTTTCGGTATCGGCCATGTTCGCCTCCTGGCTCGTCATCGGTCCGGATCACCCGTCGGGCGGGCGGGTCCCGACGACCTGGTTTCAAGGCCAGTGTTATGGGCCTTCGCAGCCGCCTTTTAAAGATGCGCCCGTGCCGTCATGAGGCCTTTTGATCGCCCTCGCGCGCGCTCGCACGGACTTCCACGGTCGAGTGGGACACATCAAAAGCCGTTTTCAGATGCGCCTTTACCGCGCGCCGGAGGCTGTCGAGGCAGGCGCCGGGGCGGGCATCCACTTCGAGGGTGACCAACGGCCGCGCCTCGTTCAGCGACCAGGCGTGAACATGGTGCACCGTGTCGATGTCCGGAATGGCGGCGCGCAGCCCGTCTGCCATGGCCTGTGTGTCGAGGCCTGTCGGCGTGCCCTCGATAAGGATGTGACCGGACTCCCTCGCCAGCCGCCAGCCCGCCCAGGCGACCAGGCATGCCACGAGCGCCGAGAGGATCGGATCGATGGGCGTCCAGCCCGTGGTCAGGATGACCAATGCGGCGGTGATCGCGGCGACAGAACCCAGGAGGTCGCCCGCCACGTGCCAGAGCGCGCCCCGCAGGTTGAGATCCGCATGGTCGCCGCCATGCAGGATCGCGAAGGCGGCGACGTTCACCATGAGGCCCAGGCCGGCCACGGCAAGGAGCACGCTGCCGGTGACGGGCTGGGGCGACATGAGCCGGGCCACGGCCTCCCAGCCGATCCAGGCCGCCAGCGCCACGAGCGAGACGCCGTTCACGAAGGCGGCAAGCACCCGCACCCGGTGAAACCCGAACGTCCTGTGAGGATCCGCGGGCCGGTCGGCCAGCTTGTATCCCACCCAGGCCAGCGTGAGGGCGCCCGCATCCGTCAGCATGTGCGCGGCATCGGCCAGCAGCGCGAGCGAGCCGGAAATCAGGCCGCCAACCACTTCCACGGCCATGAAGGCGAGGGTCAGGACGGCCGCCAGAGCGACCCGGCCCCGGGAGTCAGGGGTGCCATGGGCATGGGCGTGAGGGTGGGCGTGATCATGTGGGTGCGCCATCGTCCGCGAATGAACCGACTCACCGAAGAAGTCAATAAAAGGACAGCAAAAACAGAGTACTAAGAATGTAATATCATCCGATTTGCGATCGGCCGGCGATCGGCTCCCTCCGATCAGGGGTCGAGGGCCTCTCGTTTTTCCTCGATCGCCAGCCATTCCTCTTCCATGGCCTCCAGGTCCGCCTTGGCGGCAGCGAGACGGTCGGTGCGCGCCTGGAATGCCGCAGGGTCGCGGACATAGGCGTCCGGATCGGCCAGTGCGGATTCCAGCCGAACAATTTCGGCTTCCAGGTCGGGGATGGCGCGATCGAGCACCTCCAGCCGAAAGGCGTCCTTGTAGGAGAGTTTCGTCTGGCTCTTGGCGGGCTTGGGCGCAGGTGACGCGCCGCCGGCCTTCTTGTCACCCTTGCCCTGGCGCTTGAGGGGCTTGGCGCGGCCGAGCTCCGGCACCTGGCGCACCGCATCGCTCCAGCCGCCGGCAGTCTGCACCCAGTGGCCTCGGCCTGCGGGCACCAGGCACGACGTCACGATCGAATCGAGAAAGGCACGGTCGTGGCTGACCAGGATCAGGGTACCCTCATAGGCGGCCAGCATGTCCTCAAGCAGGTCCAGCGTCTGCATGTCCAGATCATTGGTCGGCTCGTCGAGCACGAGAAGATTGGTCGGCGACGCCAAGCCCACCGCGAGGCTGAGCCGGTTGCGTTCCCCGCCGGACAGGGCGCCCACGGGCTGGTGCAACTGTTGGGGGTCGAACAGGAAGTCCTTGGCATAGCCAGCCACGTGGCGAGGCCGGCCCTGGACCATGATCGTGTCGCCGCCATTGGGCGCCAGAGTTTCCCAAAGCGTATCCTTGTCGCGCAGGCTGTCGCGCGTCTGGTCGAGATAGGTGACGTCCAGATTCTGGGCCCGCTTCACCACGCCGGCATCGGCTGGCAGTTCGCCGAGCAGCAGCCGCACCAGGCTGGTCTTGCCGGCGCCATTGGGGCCGACGATGCCGATCCGGTCGCCCTTCAGGATGTTCAGGCTCAGGTCACGCACGATCTCCAGGGGTCCGTCGGGAGTCTCGAACCTCTTCGACAGGTGCTTTACCTCGATCACGCGCTTGCTGGTCAGATCGCCTGCATCGCTGGTCAGCGCTGCATTGGCCTTGCCCGAGGCCAGGGCGCTGCGCATCTCCGCATGCTGCTGGCGCAAGGCGGTGAGTTTGGCGAGGCGACCCTGATTGCGCTTGCGCCGGGCGGTAACGCCACGCGCCAGCCAGCGCCGCTCCGCCTTGAGCTGGGTGGACATCCGCGCCAACTGTTTCTCTTCCTCGGCCTCGACTTGCTCGGCCCACGTTTCGAACTCGCCATAGCCGCCGGGGCTTTTCAGCACCTCTCCGCCTCGAAGCCACAGGACACAGGTGGAGACCGTCTCGAGAAAGCGACGATCGTGGCTGACAAGGAGAAGCGCGCCATTGAACCCGAGCAGGCGGTGTTCGAGCCATTCGATCGTCGCCACGTCGAGGTGGTTGGTCGGCTCGTCCATCATCAGCAGGTCGGGGTCGAGCGCGAACCCGCGTGCCAGCGCCGCCCGCCGCTTCTGCCCGCCCGACAGGGTGGCGGGGTCGGCTCGCGTGTCGAGGCCCATTTCGGTGAGCTCCGCCTCCGCGCGATGGCGGGCGTCAAGCCCGTCAGCGGCATAGTCGACCGGCGTGGCATAGTTCCGAAAGTCCGGCTCCTGGGGAACGAAGGCGATGGTCGTTCCAGGCTGGATCCAGACATCTCCGTGATCGGGCAGCTGATCGCCGGCCATCAGCTTCATGAGGGTCGACTTGCCGGCCCCGTTGCGACCGACCAGGGCGGCGCGTTCGCCCTTTGAGAGGGCGAAGGTGACCCCCTCGAACAGGGGACGCCCGCCAAAGGACAGCCGGACATCGGACAGGGTCAACAGGGGTGGACGCGCCATTGGGATCGAACCGGTGCTTGCTGGGCCGCCTATCTAGCGGCGCGTCGCGGTCTCTGCCAGAGGGGTGACCCGGGCCTGACCATCTGCCCGGCGCGTTGCCCGGGATCGGGTCAGCGCTCAGGCCGTTCCGCAAGAGCCACGGGACGGGCGTGCAATTCGCTGAAGGCCTGCGACAGATCCCGGTAATAGGCGAGCCGGGCCGTGCGGGCCGGATCGTCCGGCGCCCTGCGCTGAACGCCTGGCAGGCGACGGGGCGCCTCGTCCACCGGAAGGGCGCGGACGATGTCTGCGAACAGTTCGGCCGGCAGGTCGCCGCCTGCCACGCGGTCCATGGCGCTGTCGTCATCATTGCCGATCCACACACCGATGACGGCGGATGGGACGAAGCCAACGAACCAGGCATCCCGCCAGTCCTGGCTGGTGCCGGTCTTGCCTGCAACATCGCGGCCCTCGACCGCGGCGGCGCCGCCCGTGCCGTCCGTCACGACGCCTGCGAGAAGGTTCGTCATCTGGTGGGCCAGGGTGCGGTCATAGACCTGCACGGGTGCGAAATCCGGTCGCTCGTACAGCACTTTGCCCCGCGTATCCTCGATCCGGGCGATCAGGTAGGGGTCCATTCGCCGGCCTTCCCGAAGAAAGACGCCATAGGCCCGCGTCAGCTCCCAAAGGGTCACTTCCTGGCTGCCCAGGGCGAGCGACGGCAGCGGTTGGAGATCGGCGCGGATGCCGAAGCGGCGGGCCAGGCGGATCACGGCGTCGCCGCCCACCTCCTGCAGGAGTTCCGCCGATACTGTGTTGAGCGAGCGGGCAAAGGCCTCGGAAAGGGTGACGGGCCCAAGATGTTGACCGCCATAATTCTTCGGCTGCCAGTCACCGATCCGGAAGGGACGATCTTCGCGCCGATCCTCCGGGCGCATCCCCTGTTCCAGCGCGGCCGCGAAGAGCAGGGCCTTGAAGGCCGATCCGGGCTGGCGCCGGGCCTGGGTGACCCGATTGAACTCCGACTGCGCATAGTCCACGCCGCCCACGAGCGCGGCAACCCGTCCCTCCGGCCGCAGCACCAGGGCCGCACCCTGCGAGACAGACTGCGCCTCGCCGACATCGGCAAGTCGGTCGGCGAGGATCTCGCGCACGGCACGTTGCAGGTCTGGCTCAACCGTGAGTGTGACGACCAGGTCCGGGGGCGCGTCGGGCAGGATACGGGGGATGCGCTCGGCGGCCAGGTCGAGGACATACCCCATCTGCACGTCGCCTGTGCCGCGGTCGACGAGGTCGATGGGGGCTTCGCGTGCCGCGCGCGCTTCGGCCGCGGTGAGATAGCCGGCCGCTTCCATCTGGTCGAGCACATAGTCCTGACGGGCCAGCGCGGCGTCGAGATTGCTGTCGAGGGCGAGCTTCGAGGGCGCCTTTGGCAGACCGGCAAGCAGGGCGGCCTGGGCAAAGCTCAGATCCGCCGGCGCGACGCCGAAATAGAAGGTCGCGGCCGCGTCCAGCCCGTAGAAGCCTGAACCGAAATAGACCCGGTTGAGGTAGACCTCGAGGATCTCGTCCTTGGTGAGCTGGCGTTCCAGCCGGTAGGCCAGCCGGATTTCCTGGGCCTTGCGCTTGAGCGTGCGTTCTGGACTGAGAACCAGGTTCTTCACCAGTTGCTGCGTTATGGTGGAGGCGCCCGACACCGTCTGACCGGTGCGCCAGTTTACCCAGGCCGCGCGCAGGATCGCCATGGGGTCAGCACCTTCATGGTCGTAGAACCGCTTGTCTTCCGCCGCGATGAAGGCCTGGGGTACATGGTCGGGCAGGTCGTCGAGCGTCACGCGGCGACCGTAGCGCGGACCACGAATGTCGATCAGCGTACCATCCTGGGCGCGATACTCGATGGCCGGCGTGCGGCCCAGCGTCCACATGGACGCCCGGTCGGGCAGGCTCGGCAGATCATGGAACAGGTGGTGCCAAAGGGCTGCGGCACCGGCCAGACCCATGACGCAGGCGCCCGCCAGGGCGATGGCGCCATAGCGAAGGGTTCGCCAGCCGGGCACGAATCGGCCGCGGCGGCGCGGGGGTGTCCCCCTCGTGCGGGCCCGGGCGGGCGCCTGTGTTCCGCGCTTCGGGCGGGCTGCCTTGCCCTTCTGTCCGAAACGTCGTGTTTGCCGTGCCATGCCTTGCGCCCTTATAGCATTTTCGAGCGAAGTGGGACCCGGTTCGCGTTAAGAAAATGCTCAAAAACAAGAACATAGCGCATCTTCACTGACTCCGATTGATTTGAAGATGCGCTAGCGAGGTTCGCAGCCCGCGTCAGCCATCCCGTTGCGCTCAGGTGCACCGCGAATGCGGCAACGCGATGGCCCGCCGGGGGCGGGTGTGGCGATAAAGCCATTTCCAGCGACGTGGGCAGAGGTTCGCGTCAAGCAAATACTCAAAAACCAGCACCTAAAGCGACGGTCTTTCATTTCACTCCAGTCCGTCGCTTTACATCATTGTTTTTGCGCAAGTCTCCGTTCGCAGCTGATCCTGTCTGATTAGAAGTTGATTTGGCGCATCTTCACTCAGCCTGATCGACTTGAAGCTGCGCTAGACCTCCGGCGGGAGCAGCGCTTCCAGCGTCTCAAGGCGGTCGGCCTCGCCCGGCGGCTTGTCCCACCGGATCCGGTTCACGCGCGGGAAGCGCATCGCGAGGCCTGACTTGTGGCGCGGGCTGCGTTGCAGGCCTTCGAACGCCACCTCGAACACCAGGCCGACATCGGGTTCGGCGATTACCGCACGGACCGGTCCGAAGCGGTCCACGGTATGGGTCCGCACGAAACGGTCGATCTGTTTCAGTTCGTCATCGGTAAAGCCGAAATAGGCCTTTCCAACCGGTGTCAGCGCGTCGACGCCGTTGCGCTGACTCCAGACCCCGAACGTGAAGTCGGAATAGAAGCTGGACCGCTTGCCATGGCCGCGCTGGGCATAGAGCAGGACCGCGTCGATCAGAAAGGGGTCGCGCTTCCATTTGAACCAGAACCCCTTCGGTCTTCCGGCGAGGTAGGGGCTGTCCCACCGTTTCAGCATCAATCCTTCTATCTCGGGCGCTGGCAGCCGGTTGCGTTTCGCTGCGAGCGTCTCGAAGTCGTCGAACGGAACCAGCGGCGAGAGATCGATCCGGTCGCCGCCATGGCGGGCGATGAAGTCGGCCAGCCGGGCACGGCGCGTCTCGAAGGGCATGGCCCGCAGATCCTCGCCCCCCTCATGAAGCAGGTCGTAGGCTCGGATGAAGGCGGGGTGGGTATCCATCTGACGCTTGCTGACGGTCTTGCGGTTCAGGCGCTGCTGCAGGGCATTGAAGTTCGCCACGTCGCCGCCAGCGGCCCGCACCAGCAATTCGCCATCCAGGGCGGCCTCGAAGTCCATCGCCGCGACCACGTCGGGGAAGGTGTGGCTGATATCGTCGCCGGTCCGGGTGTAAATGCGCCGTTCCCCGCGCTCGGAAACGGCCTGCACACGAATGCCGTCATACTTCCATTCCGCCGCGAAGGTGTCGGGTCGGACACGTGCCGTGTCGATGGCGTCGGCCTCGTCGCGCTGGGCCTTGGTCACAAGCGGGTGCGCCAGCATGACGGGTCTGAACGGAGCGGCAATGTCGGGGCTCGGTCGGGGGCCGTTTCCGTCCAGCCAGGCGAACAGGCCATCGAAGGGGGGCGTTAGTCCGTGCCAGATCTCCTCGATCTCGCCCACCTCCACCTGGCCATGATGGGCCAGCGCCACCTTGGCCAGGCGCGCGGAGACTCCGATGCGCAGCCCGCCGGTGACAAGCTTCAAGAGCGCCCACCGCCCCTGCGGATCCAGATCGTCCAGCCAGCTCGCCACAAGGCCGGGTGCCGTGGACCGGTTCGCCTGCAGTAGCGTTTCCACGACCTCGTCCAGCGGCGGGGCACGGTTTGCCCCATACTGGCCCGGCCAGACGAGGCTGACCGTTTCGGCCAGGTCACCCACATAGTCGTAGGACAGATTGAACAGAACGGGGTCCATGCGCGCCTCGATCATCGCGCGAATCTGGCCTGGCTTGATCGCCGGAAAGTCGAGATCTCCGGTCAGCGCGGCCAGGGCCCAGCCCCGCTCGGGATCGGCGGTGCGGTCGAAGAACGCCGCCAACAGTCCGATCTTCCCGTTGCGCGAGGGCGTCAGGATCAGTTGGTCGAGCAGGGCGGCGAAGCGTTCCATGTCGGAAAAGATAGCGATGTCGCCCAGATTGCCGACCCTGATCGCAACCTTTGGCCAGTCGGGGCGCGCGATCGACCATGGCTGGCGGTCATATGATGTTCAAGAGCATTCCGCCGCACAGATTTATCAAGACTTGAAAAGATTCTATTTTTCGCAATACTGTTCAAGGGAGCAGTGGAGAAGGGCCCATCATGTCAAGTCTTGTTGATGAATTCATTTCCGACCTCAAGGTTGTTATCGCCAACTATGGGCAGTCGGCAGAGAAGAACAAAGATCTCGCTGAGATTCGGCGGGTGGCCGACTCTGCGCTCGGGATGCTCGACTCTATTCGGGAACATCAGAACCTTCGCGCGAAAATTCCATCTGAGCGGGTCGCGTAAGGTTTATTCTTCGCTCCATTCGCCCAAGGCAAAGGGGTGCAGGGGTGAGCAGGTGTCGTTCGCCGTGGCACGCGGCACCGGCTCAGGCGAATGGAGCGACCCTTTTCGGGCGTCGTCCCGCTCGGGCGGACGGTCTGTCTGCCGTTCCGACGGAGGTGCGTGGGACGCCTGCTGGGCGCTCTGATCGGTCTGCATCGGATCGGTCTGCATCAGCGTGATCTTCTGCCAGATCTTTCGAGTCAGACCGGAGGTGAGGTCCTCGATCTCATTCACCGCCGAGATGACGGCCGCGTCCCGGGTGTGAGTCATGTGCAGCGCCGCCAGCTTGCCGATCAGCGCCAGCATCTCCGCGCAGTAATCGAGATAGCGGGTAAGCTCGTAACGGCTCATGTCGCGGGTGGGCGAGCTGTCGGTCCGTGGGCCGAGAATGGCGGTCGGATCCTTGGTGAGCTGATGCATGTCGATGACGTGGGCAAAGGACCGCAGCTTGTGCAGCGCTGCAAGCGCGCGCCCGCGGCGGATGCGCGCCTCGAGGCTCAGCAGGAACCAGGCACCGGCCGCGGCGAGGATCGTCAGATTGAGCAGGGCTTCGAGGCCCTGGAAGACGTGGAACGCCTCGAAGGCGAGGTCGAGGGAGCGGTAGCTCCAAAGCCCGTACACCGCCACGCCGCCTGCCAGGCTCACCAGCAGGACGGCAAGCACCCGCGTTGCATAATGCGGGCGGGCGAGCCGTTCGGCGTCATGGGTCTCCTCGTCGGCGAGCGTCCGCAGCTCTGCGCAGACCTCTGCGATCCCACGGCCTGGAAAGCGTTCGGAAATGCGCAGATGCAGGCGGTCGAGCGTCTGCTTGATCTTGTCCGGCCTCAGGCGGGCATAGCGCGGGGCATCGCGGCTCATGGCAGGCAGAACTCCGTCGCGCGTCCGCAGGTGGCGATGCCGGCCAGTCTCCCGTTGCAAGCGGCCTGCGGCGCCATGAGCCTCCCGTGAGACACTCTGCGAACCTTTGGGCAGCCTCCGTCGCGGCTGGCCAGGATGGTCACGATGTTGCGCGCGTCCGCCGGGGTGGGTTCTGCGCTGGCACCCGAAGCCTGCAGGGGGCCACGACGCCACGGGGACCGGGGCCAAATCCTCCCGTCTGCCATACTGTCCCCCTCCACCATGCCCATGGTTAACGCCTCGAGAGGCGCCGCCGGTCAATCCCCTTCATCCTCGTAACCCACAAGGTGGAGGGGGCGGGATTTCCGGCCCTCCAACTCTGCCCACCGTGCCAGCGCATCGTCACGGCCGTGGGTGACCCACAATTCCTCCGGATCGACCTCGCGCACCGTTTCTGTCAATTCGTCCCAGTCGGCATGGTCGGAGATGATGAGCGGCAGCTCCACGCCCCTCTGCCGGACGCGCTGACGCACCCGCATCCAGCCCGACGCAAAGGCCGGCAGGGGATCGGGAAAGCGCCGGCCCCATTTGTCGGCGAAGGATGACGGCGGTCCGAGGACGAGCCCTCCGCGGAACCGCTCGCTCTCGCCTCTCTGGCCCTTGTCGAGTGTCGCGGGCTCCAGCGGGCCGAGTGCGACGCCGTGATCTTCGTAGAGCTCGCAGAGAGGCTTCAGGGCGCCGTGGATGAAGATCGGCGCATCATAGCCCGCCTCGCGCAGATGGCGGATCAGGCGCTGGGCTTTCCCCAGCGCATAGACGCCGACGAGATGCGTGCGGCCGGTATTCTCCGCGAGGCTGCAGAGCAACTTGCCCACCTCGCCGGCGGTGTCGGGATGGCGGAATACGGGCAGGGCGAATGTCGCCTCGCTGATGAAAACGTGGGTTCCGGGCACCACCTCGAACGGGGTGCAGGTGGGGTCCCGCCGGCGCTTGTAGTCGCCGGTGCAGACCATGCGCAGACCGCGGTGCTCCACCACGACCTGGGCCGATCCCAGCACGTGCCCCGCCGGCGCGAACCAGACGGTCACGCCATTGATGTCCACACGTTCGCCATAACCGAGTGCCTGGCTCGAACCGGCGAAGTCGGGGCCGTACCGGCTGGCCATGATCGCCAGGGTCTCCGGCGTGGCCAGCACGGCGCGATGGCCGGGACGGGCGTGGTCGGCATGGCCATGGGTAATCACGGCCCGGTCCACCGCGCCCCTGACAGGATCGATGTAGAAGTCGCCGGGCGGACAGTAGAGGCCGAGCGGTGTCGGGTGGAGGAGGCGATCGGGGCGCAGCATGTCCGGAATATGGTCGCGCCTTGATCTTGTCCCAATGCGCCGGTGTAAACGGTGGGGACCGATTGCGAAGGAGACCCCGCCATGGCCCGCGTTCCGATCCGCGCCACCCTGTCCGCACTGGCCGCAGCGACCGTGGTCGCCGGAATCTCCCAGGCACAGGCGCCCTCCGAACGGCATCACCGGGCCATGGTTGCGGGCTACAAGGCGGCCTTTACCTGTTCGGCCACCTTCCTGGCGGACCGGCCGCGCGCCGCGATCGAGGAGAACGAGCTGTCGGGCATCTATCCGGACTATCGGGAGACGCTGGCCGACCTGCCGCCTGCGCGGATCGATGACGCGGCGGGGATGGTGTCGGTCGCGTTTGACCCGGACATGCCGCCGCGCATCGCGGTCCATCGCGACGGTTTTGGCTGCGCACAACTGCCGGTGGGGGCCGAGGCCTCGCAGGCAGACTGGCTTGTGCGGAAGTCCGGCTGGCCGCGCCCCGACGGACTGGACCGGTCAAGCGCGCTGGGTTCGGCGGTCAGCCTGTCCATGCCGGTGGAGATCCAGTCCCGGCTCGAGGCCCCGATCAGCTTCGCATTCGACGCGAAGACCTATGGCGCGGACACGCGCACCAGCGCGGTGGTCGTCCTGCACCGGGGCGAAGTCGTTGGGGAGCGCTATGCCCGTGGGATCGGACCGGAAACGCCGCAGCGGACCTGGTCGGTCGCCAAGTCGATCACGGCAACACTCCTGGGCGCGGCCCATGCCCAGGGTCTGATTGGACCCGACAGCACGGCCTTGCTCGAGGCCTGGCAACAGGGCAGCGATCCGCGGCGTCGGATCAGTCTGGCCAATCTCCTGCACATGAGCAGCGGACTCTACTCGGGAGATCAGGGGGCGCGGACCGACGCGGTCTATTTCGGTGGCGCCCGCGTGGTGGACGAGGCCACGACCGGTAGCCTGATCCATCCGCCCGGCAGCACCTTCCAATATGCCAACAATGACACCCTGATCGCGCTGCGGGCCCTGCGCGAGGCCATTGGCGACGATGCCGCCTATCATGCGTTTCCCTACACCGAGGTGCTGTGGAAGATCGGCGCCCGGCGGACGATCCTTGAAACCGACTGGAACGGGGACTTCGTCGCGTCCAGCCAGGTCTGGTCCACGGCACGGGATCTGGCTCGGATCGGCCAGCTCTATCTCGAGGAAGGGCGTTGGGGCGGCGAGCAGATCCTTTCGCCCGATTGGGTGGCGTTCGTCCGAACGCCGGCACCGGCCCAGCCGCAGGGGGTTCCCTATGGCTACGGCGCCCAGTTCTGGCTGCTCGGCGGCGCTTCGGGCGTCCCAAGCGACACCTTTGCGGCCATGGGGCATCGCGGCCAGTATATCGTCATCGTTCCGTCCCGGGATCTGGTGGTCGTGCGCCGTGGCTACGATGTCAGCGGCGGCACGCGGTTCGACATTGCCGCCTTTACCCGCGATGTGGTCACGGCCGTCGATCGAGGCCTGCAGGCCCGCGCCTATGCCCAGGCCGTGGCCTCGGCGCTCGAGACGGGTCGCGCCGAGCGACGGGAGGACGGGACGGTTGTCTTCCTCGACGAGGACGGCAACCCCACCGATCCACCGGTCCAGCCACCGGGAGGCGGCGGGGCAGATCAATAGTGTCGGACAGACTGACAGCCCCGGGACAGATCGTGGCGACCCCGCGGTGCACTCTGATCCAGAAATGATCTAGATCTGCGGTATGGCCGACGGTGTCCCGCACCAAGAGGGTTTGCCCGATCGCTTCCGCGACTGGTTTGCGGGGCGCGGATGGCGCCCGCGCGCGCATCAGCTCGATCTGACAGCGCGGGGGCTGGCGGGGGAAAGCGCGCTGCTTGTCGCGCCCACCGGTGGAGGCAAGACCCTTGCGGGCTTTCTGGCAAGCCTTGTGGATCTGGCAGAGCGGCCACGTGGGCGCCCGTCTCTTCACACGCTCTACATATCGCCGCTCAAGGCACTCGCGGTCGATGTGGAACGCAATCTCACCCAGCCGGTGAGCGAGATGGGTCTCGACGTCCGGATCGAGAGCCGCACGGGCGATACGCCCGCCGCAAGGCGCCAGCGCCAGCGCCGGTCGCCGCCGGATATCCTGCTCACCACGCCGGAACAGGTCGCGCTGTTCCTCGCATCGGGTCATGCACGGGATTTCTTCGCAGACCTGACCTGCGTGATCGTGGACGAGATCCATGCCGTCGCACCGGGCAAGCGCGGCGACCTCCTTTCCCTGTGCCTGGCGACACTCGCGACCTGGGCGCCAGACTGCCGGTTCGTGGGCCTGTCGGCGACCGTGGATGACCCCAATCGGCTCGCCCGCTGGCTCGGCGTGCGCGACGGTGCGCCGGTCCCGGTCGTTCATGCGGCCGGCGGCATGCGCGCGGAGGTCGACATCCTGGTTTCGCGCGAGCGCATTCCCTGGTCTGGCCATTCGGGCCGCTTCGCCATCCCGGAGGTCTACGAGGCGATCCGGCAGGCCGCCACCGCGCTCGTTTTCGTCAACACCCGCAGCCAGGCCGAACTCCTGTTTCAGGAACTCTGGCGGGCGAACGAGGATCATCTGGCGATCGCACTGCACCATGGCTCCCTCTCGCGCGAGCAGCGCCGCCGGGTCGAAGCGGCAATGGCCGCCGGGCAGCTCAAGGCAGTGGTGTGTACCTCCACGCTCGATCTGGGGATCGACTGGGGCGGGGTGGATCTGGTGATCCAGATGGGCGCGCCGAAGGGCGCAGCCCGCCTGGTTCAGCGCATCGGGCGGGCCAATCACCGCATGGACGAGGCCAGCCGTGCCATTCTGGTGCCGACAAACCGCTTCGAGGTCCTCGAATGCCGTGCGGCGGAAGCGGCGGTCGAGGCGGGCGAGCTGGACGGCGAACCGGCTCGAGAGGGGGCGCTGGACGCCCTGGCACAGCACGTCATGGGCCGCGCCTGCGGGGAGGGGTTCCACCTCGACGCGCTCCATGAGGAGGTCCGTCGCGCCGCGCCCTATGCTGGCCTCGACTGGGAGACATTCGAACGCGTGGTGGATTTCGTTGCCACCGGGGGCTACGCGCTTCAGACCTACGACCGGTTCCGCCGGATCGTCCGGCGTCCGGATGGCCTCTGGGTCGCCCGGACACCCCGCGACGCGCAGCAGCACCGGATGAATGTGGGCGCCATCGTGGAGGCAAACACCCTGACCGTCCGCCGCGCGAGCCAGGTCGGCGGGCGCGCCCCCGGTACGCCGGCGACGCTGCGGCCAGGTCGCAGGCTTGGCGAGATCGAGGAGTACTTTCTGTCCACCCTAACCCCCGGGGACAGCTTTCTCTTCGCCGGCGAGGTGCTCCGCTTTCTGGGGATCCAGGACAATGACGCCCTGGTGGTGCCGAGCAAGGACCAGGATCCGGCCATTCCCTACTATGCCGGCGGGAAGTTCCCGCTTTCCACCTTTCTCGCGTCACGTGTCAGAGGGATGATCCACGATCCGGAGCAATGGCCGGCCCTGCCGCCTCCGGTGCAGGAATGGTTCAGCGTCCAGCGCGAGACATCCGCGATTCCTCCGCCCGACCATCTTCTGGTCGAGACCTTTCCACGCGGCGGGCGCCATTACCTGGTCTGTTACCCGTTCGAGGGGCGGCTGGCGCACCAGACGCTCGGCATGTTGCTGACGCGACGCCTTGAACGCGCCGGGGTCAAGCCGCTGGGGTTCGTCGCCAGCGATTACGCCATGGCGGTCTGGTCGCTGGAGGATATGGGCAGCCTCGACATGGATGGTCTGTTTCATCCCGACATGCTGGGCGACGATCTGGAAGCCTGGCTCGACGAGAGCGCGCTGATGAAGCGTACCTTCCGAAACTGCGCGCTGGTCGCCGGCCTGATCGCGCGCCGCCATCCGGGCGAGGAAAAGACCGGCCGTCAGGTCACGTTCTCGACCGATCTGATCTACAATGTCCTGCGCAGCCACGAGCCCGACCACATCCTGTTGCAGGCCGCTCGCCAGGACGCCGCCACAGGACTGCTCGATATCCGGCGTCTCTCCGACATGTTGTCGCGGATCCGGAACCGGATCGATCACCAGCGCCTGCCGCGGATCAGCCCGTTTGCGGTGCCGGTCATGCTGGAGGTGGGCAAGGAGCCGGTGCAGGGCGGCAGCGCCAGCGAGGCGCTGCTGTCGGAGGCGGAGGAGGATCTGGTCCGCGAGGCCATGGGGGCCTCCATGGAGGCCGGGGGCTGAGCTGTCCACAGCCTGCGGCATCGGTGAAATTGACCGGGTCGGAGGCGCAGACCAAGCTTGCGCGATGACGACACTTGATCACCCGCCGGCGGGAACGGTCCGTCTCTACATCTGCGGCGAACCTGTCGAGGTGCTGCCCGAGGGCGCGCTTTGGTGGGCGCCGGGCCGGGCGCTCATTGTCGCCGACCTGCATCTGGAAAAGGCGTCGTCCTACGCTCGCCGCGGGCAGATGCTCCCGCCCTATGACACGGCATTGACCCTGTCACGTCTGGAGGAGGTGTGCCGGCGACTGCGACCGGATCGCGTGGTTTCCCTGGGCGACAGCTTTCACGACCGAGGCGCTGAGGTGCGCCTCGCCGAGGCCGATGGACAGCGGATCCGGGCCCTGACATCGGCCTGCGACTGGGTATGGGTGGAGGGCAACCATGATCCGACGCCGCCGGCCTGGCTTGGCGGGCGCGGCGCCCACGCGTTCAAGCTGGGCGCGCTGGTTCTGCGACACGAACCGGAGGGGGAGCGCGGCGAGATCGCCGGTCACCTTCACCCGGTGGTGCGGATCCGACGGCGGGGGCGCAGCGTCCGCCGGGCGTGCTTTGCCAGCGATGGCGAGCGCCTCGTCATGCCGGCATTCGGGGCGCTGACCGGGGGGCTTAACGTCTGCGATCCAGCGTTTGCCGCGATCTTCTCAGAGCCGCCCATGGCCTTCGCCCTGGGTCAGGGGCGGGTCTTTGCCATTGCACCGAAGCATTTCGAACCGGACCAGCCGCGCACCGCCCAGTGGCGCCTGTGAGTCCTGCGCGCCTCCGGTTTCCAGCGCATCTTCAAGTCAATCGGAGTCAGTGAAGATGCGCTATGGTCTTGTTTTTGAGCATTTTCTTAACGCGAACCGGTGCCCACTTCGCTCGAAAATGCTCTAATCGGGGCGGCGGGTCTCGAGCTGCGCATTGATGGACTGCACAAGATCCGCGTCGATGCCGCCGCCTTCTCCCAGCCCCGTCTTGCGGCGATAGGCTGCCACGGCGTCACGCGTCGCGTCATCGAATGTCTGGTCCACTGGCCCCGGATCGTGGCCAAGCGCAGCGAGCGCCGCTTCCAGACGCGCCACATGCATGGGCGTCAATCCGGTCCACGCCGCACGGACCGGCAAGGTGTTGGCGGCGGGATCGGCCTTGCTGGCCGTCCAGGTCGAGAGCCGTTTCGCGATGTCCGCAAGGGCGACGGAGGACAGGTCGTCATCGAGGGCATCGGCCTTGGCCGGGGCGGCGGCATCGCCGAGCTGTTCGGCAAGGCGATACCAGAACACCGCTTCCATCCGGTTGGCTGACAGGCCCGCACCGTGCTCGTAGAGGGTCGCAAGATTGAACTGGCTGTCGACGACGCCGTGGTCGGCGGCCTTGCGGAACCATTCGGCGGCCTTGGCATAGCTGCGCGGACCGCCTTCGCCCTCGGCAAAGTATACGGCGAGGTCGTGCATCGCACGAATGTTGCCCCCTTCGGCCGCCCGTTCCGTCCAGGCGCGGGCCGCTTCCAGGTCGCGTGGCAGACCGAGGCCCTGCTCATACAGCTTCGCCAGCTCATAGGCGCCGGTCGCATGACCCGCCTCGGCGGCCTCGAGCATCAGCGTTGCGCCATCGGAGAAGCGCTCCGCGTTGAGCGCCTCGACCGCCAGGATGAGCTGCGCCTCCGCGACTCCGTCAGCGGCGGCGGCTTCCACGCTCAACAGGTCCGGGATGGGGGCGAGGTCGGCCGCGTTCTCCGAGGCGGGGGCGGCCGTGCCGCTGCGGCGCAAGTCCGTTGGCGCGCGATCCGGGCGTTCGGGCGCGCTTGCGTCGCCGCGCGGTCTCACCAGAGCGGCGAGTGTGGGCGCCGAGGGTGAAGCGGTCGCGTCCGCGGAGGCCGTTGGCGGCGTGGTCGTCTCGCGACGGACGATGTCTTCTCCGACCGGCTGCTTGCCGCGCAGATGCAGGTAACCGGCCGTGCCTGCGGCGACGACCACCACGGCGGACGCGGTTGCCAGCAGCGGCAGACGGGGCGGCCCCCGACGAGGCGGTCTGGGAATGCCCTCGGCCGTGCGGTTCGAACCAGCCTGGGCCGCGAGAGCCGCCTTGCGGGCGCGGTTGAGATAGGCGTTGGCTTCGGTGTGTTCGATCAGCGCCTCGCCCGCCGGGCTGCCATCACGCAGCGGCGGGCCGCTTTCCGGCTCGGCGCCAGGCGCTGATGAGGTGCCCTCGGCGGCGTCTGGCCCGTCCACCCCGTCGACGCCGGAGCCTGCGTCTTCCCCTCCGCCGGTCAAGGCCGCGGCGCGCTCGGCGGCATCCTCCGGATCGAAGATGTCGCTGTCGCGGACTTCGCTGCCGCCATCATCCATCGGGTCGTCTGCGAAGTCCGGATCGAACGGCGTGTCGAAGTGACCGGCCGATGACGCCGGCTCCGGATCTGTCTCGGCATAGGCGGCCAGAGGGTCGACCGCATCCGGGCCAGGCGGACCCGGCCTATCCGGCCAGCCCGGCAGACCAGGCTCGAACGTGTCGTCGGCGGGGGCTGCGACCTCGACGGCGGGGTCGCCGCCTGCTGCGTCAAGACCCGGGCCGTGCGCGCCGAAACGAGGCCCTTGACCGGACCCGGACGGTGTCGTGCTGCCATCCGGGTCCTGGCCCCCATCCTCGTCATCCCGATGCCTGAGCCCGGTCTGGAGCTCCAGCGTCTCCAGCCGCGCGGCCAGCGAGCTTATGGCCTTCTGCACCGGCGACAGCGTCTCGCCGGTCTGGCGGTGGATCGCGTCGAGACGCGTGGAGACATTCGACAGAGCGTCGGACAGGCGCGCCTCCTGTCGGGCCTGGGCCTCCGACAGGCGGGTGTTCATCTGCTCGATCGCCTCTTCCTGGCGTGCCTGCAGCCGCTGCGTTGCCGAGGCCACCTGCTCGCCGACCTCCTCAATGGCCGAGGCGCTGCGTTCCTCGCTCTCATTGACCCTCTGGGTCAGCGTTTCAGCCAGATCTCCCAGGTCCCGACCCAGGCGCTCGACCGTGGACGCCTCGCGGGCTTCGACCTCGGCCAGCCGGCCTTCGACCGTATCCGACAGGCGCGCAATGTCCTGTTCCAGCGCCGCGATGTCCTGGCTGCCGGTCTTCGACTCGATCGCATGCAAGGCGTCGCGCAGCGCTTCCAGCCGTTCGTCCTGACGGCGGTCACTGCGCTCCAGGCGGGCCTGGACGGCGCTCAGCGCCTGCTCGACATAACGGGCGAGACCGGCGGGGGCGCCGCGGGCCGCGTCCTCGATCTCTCGGGCCATGTCGGCGCGGGCCTGGTCGACCTGTTGGCGAACCTCCTTGGCCAGTGCCGCAAACCGTGCGTCGAACGCGTCGCGCATACCGGCACTGTCGGGTGCGCCCCCGGCAAGCCCGTCTATCCGCGAGTCCAGATCACCGAGGCGCTGCTCCATGCGTTCCAGTGCGGCATTTGTCGTGGTTTCCGCACGTGAGAGCCTGTCCTGTACATGGCTGAGCGCGTCATCGATCATGTCAAGGCGCTCGCCCTGCTGGGCGCTCTCCGAGGCGGCGTGGCGGGCAGTCGTCTCCGTCCGGGTCAGGCGCGGGGCGATGTCTTCCTGCAGATTGGACAGCCGTTCGGCGGTCCGCTCCGCCGTGCGGTTGGCCTGGTCAGCGGCGCTGCGCAGCCCGTCGAGACGCGCATCGACGGCGCGGGTGAGCTGGCCCACGGCGGCTTCAAGCGCACGCAGCGAACTTGCCCGCACCGGCGCCGTGCCGGAAGCCGCCCCGGAGGTGGGGGTGCGCTCGAGCTCGGTTACCTTCTGCCGGAGTGCGTCATGAGCCTCGCGCAGTTCGCCGGCCATGCGGTTCATGTCGGACTGGAGACCGGACCGGGCGTGTTCGCCGCGGTCAAGCCGGTCGATCACCTGGGCAATGGCCTGTTCCAGGCCCGATATCGCAGCGGTCGACCGGGCCTCAGCCTCCTCCACGCGGCGGGCAAGCCGGCCAAGGGCGGTGTCTGCGCCATCGTCGCTGGCAGCGGCGGGCAGGTCAGACATGTCCGGGGTGGCCGCTGGGGCGGCACGGGTCTCACTCCGCGCGGCCTGGGCCTCTTCCAGAAGAAGACGGTTCAGATACTCGCCGAGCGTCAGGCCTTCGTTCTGTGCGGCCTGGCGGGCGGCGGCACGGGCGCGCTGGTCGATTCCTTTGACGCTCCACGGACCGCGTTCGCTCATGCCATGGCTCCGTTTCACTTCGGCGCAAGGGCCCGCGATTCGCGTGGGCTCACAACTCTCAGTCTTTAACCGATTGCCTGCATCGGCTTAAGAGGCGGTTAAAAGGTTAAGAAACCGCTCCGTCCCATGGCATTGCCTATTTACGTTGACGTGCGCGTAAGCCGTGGCATACTTTTCAGCATGGCTGATACAGAAACAACCCTGACGGCAATGGACTCGCGGACCTACACGATCTCGGAACTGGCGAGGGAGTTCGGCGTCACGCCGCGCGCCCTGCGCTTCTACGAGGATAAGGACATGCTCCACCCCGCACGGGATGGCATGACCCGTGTCTACAGCAACCGCGACCGGGCCCGGCTGAAGCTCATCCTCCAGGGAAAGCGCGTTGGCCTGCCCCTGGCGGACATTCGCGAGATCCTCGATCTCTACGGCATGGACGACAATCAGCGCGCCCAGATGCGCGAGGCGCTGAACAAGTTCAAGCTGCAGATCGACCGTCTTAAGCAACAGCGCGAGGACATCGACAATGCGATGGTGGCGCTGCAGGACGGGATCAACTGGCTGGAGGAGCAGTTGACGCGGATCGGCCCTGGAGCGCCGGAGGCCGCGCATGTGAAAGCCTATGACAAGATGGCGCGGTCGCGGCTCAACGGCGACTGAGGCGGCGAGCGGTCCGATCCGCCCGCGGCACAAGGTCCGGTCCCTGTCAGGTCGTGCGCCGGCCCCCTTGGATCACGCGGCGCGGGCCCCATTTGGTGGAACGCGTCAAGTTCCAAAACCGATCAATAGGTCTTAGCGATGCCCCGTTACACCGCGCCCGTTCGCGACATGCAGTTTCTCCTGCAGGATGTTCTGGCGATCCAGAACTACTCCAATCTCGATGGCTTCTCCGAAGCCTCTCCCGACCTTGTCGATCAGCTCCTGGAAACCGGGGGCAAGTTTGCCAGCGAAGTGCTCTTCCCGCTGAATGCCGTGGGCGACCGTGAGGGCTGCACCCGCCATGACGACGGATCTGTGACCACGCCGACAGGCTTCAGGGAGGCTTACCGCCAGCTTGTCGAGGGTGGTTGGCCCCTCCTTGCCGCAGATCCCGCCATGGGCGGACAGGGGCTGCCGGAAGTGCTCAACCTCGCCTGGAACGAGATGGTGTCCTCGGCGAACATGGCGTTCGGCATGTATCCGGGCCTGACCCATGGTGCCTATGCCGCGCTGATGGCGGGT
Organism: uncultured Hyphomonadaceae bacterium; assembly: GCA_964492485.1. GTDB lineage: Bacteria > Pseudomonadota > Alphaproteobacteria > Caulobacterales > Hyphomonadaceae > UBA5336. Next base: position 24,009 of record CAZBKM010000016.1, read on the forward strand.
GCGAGCGACGAGCAGAAGGCGCTCTACGGACCCAAGATGGCATCGGGTGAATGGGCCGGCACGATGAACCTGACCGAACCCCATTGCGGCACGGATCTCGGTCTCCTCAAGACCAAGGCCGTAGCGCAGGAGGATGGCAGCTACCGGATCTCGGGGCAGAAGATCTGGATTTCGGGCGGCGAGCAGGATCTGACCGAGAACATCATCCACCTCGTCCTGGCCCGGATTGAGGGCGCGCCCGAAGGCGTCAAGGGCATCTCCCTGTTCGTCGTGCCGAAATACATCGTCCACGCTGACGGCTCGCTTGGCGCGCGCAACGCGGTCTCGTGCGGCGGCCTCGAGGAAAAAATGGGGATACATGGCAACGCCACCTGCGTGATGAATTATGACGGTGCCCAGGGCTGGCTGGTCGGCGAGGCGAACAAGGGCCTCAAGACCATGTTCATCATGATGAACGAGGCGCGTCTGGGCGTTGGCCTCCAGGGACTCGCCCAGGCCGAGGTCGCCAACCAGAATGCAGGCGACTTCGCGCGTGACCGGCTGCAGGGACGGTCCCTGTCGGGCGTGCAGAACCCCGACGGACCTGCCGATCCGATCATCGTGCACCCCGACGTGCGCCGGATGCTGATGGACAATCGCGCCTTCATCGAGGGCGGGCGCGCCTTTGCCTACTGGACCGCGCTGTACGGGGACCTTCTGCACAAGTCCCCGGACGAAAAGGTGCGGGAGAAGGCCGGCGATTACATGGCGCTCATGACGCCGGTGATCAAAGCGTTCCTGACAGACCGGGGATTCAAGGCCTGCAACGATGCCTTGCAGGTACATGGCGGGTCCGGCTTCACACGGGAATGGGGCCTTGAGCAGTTTGTCCGGGATTGCCGGATCTCGCTCATCTATGAGGGCACGAACGGTATCCAGGCGCTGGACCTGGTGGGGCGGAAGCTCGCCGCCGATGGCGGGCGCGGCATCTTTACCTTCTTCGCGGAGCTGGACGACTACATTGCCGATCATGCCGGCGACGATGCGATGGCCCCCTTTGTCGAGGGGCTGCGGACGGCCAAGGACCAGCTCCAGGACGCCACCAACTGGCTGATGCAGAACGGCATGACCAATTTCGACCATGCCGGCGCCGCCTCCAGCGACTATCTCCAGCTGTTCGGGCTGACGGCACTCGCTTACATGTGGGCGCGAATGGCCGAAGTCTCTCTGGCCAAGCGCGGCAATGGCGATCCCTACTATGAGAACAAGCTGAAGACCGCCCGATACTATGTTGATCGGGTGTTGCCGGAGACGGCAGCTTACCTGGCAAAGGTCAAGGCGGGCTCCGACAGCATGATGGCGCTCGACGCGGACGCCTTCTGATCGGCCCGACCCCGGCGCCGCAACGGCTCCGGGGCCTTGCGGACAGGATCGTGAAAAGTCAGTTCCGTGCCCTCGGCTTCCCCTACGGCAAGACTAGCGGATACAGGCGCCGTGCCATACATTGACGTGAACGTAAACGACAATAAGGGGTCGCCCCGGGCGGCCCGTTTCGAAGGGAGCCGTTCATGTTTGAGAGTCCGCTCGACGTGAAGCCATCCAGATGGCGCCAGGATGAGGACATCGCGATCTTTTCCGACGCGGTGGGCCAGTTCTTCGAGCGCGAATGCGTGCCTCACGTACAGGATTGGCGGAAAGCCGGGGTCGTGCCGCGGGAGATCTGGCACAAGGCGGGCGAGGCCGGTCTTCTCTGTGCGTCGATCCCGGAAGACTATGGCGGGGCAGGCGGGGATTTTCGCCACGAGGCCGTCATTATCGAACAGCAGCAGTGGAAGGGTGTCGACGGTTTCGGCATCACCCTGCACAACGCCATCGTCGCACCCTATGTCCTGCACTACGGAACGGAAGAGCAGAAGCGTCGCCTGCTTCCCAAACTGGCGACCGGCGAGATGGTGTGCGCCATCGCCATGACCGAGCCGGGCACGGGCTCGGATCTTCAGAACATCAAGACCACGGCCATCAAGGACGGCAACCAGTATGTCATAAACGGGTCGAAGACCTTTATCTCGAACGGCCAGACGGCAAACCTCATCCTCGTTTGCGCCAAGACCGATCCGGGACAGGGCGCGAAAGGCGTGTCCATCATGCTCGTGGAAACCGACGAGGTGGAAGGTGAAGGCGGCTTCCGCCGGGGCCGGAACCTGGAGAAGATCGGCCAGCACGCCGCAGACACGTCGGAACTGTTCTTCGACGATGTAAAGGTGCCCGCCAGCGCCCTTCTGGGCGAGGAAGAGGGACGGGGCTTCGTGCAGCTTATGCAGCAGCTTCCCCAGGAGCGCCACATCATCGGCCTGCAGGGCGTGGGCATGATCGAGCGCGCGCTTGCGGAGACAACGGCCTATGTAAAGCAGCGCAAGGCGTTCGGTCAGACCCTCCTCGATTTCCAGAACACTCAGTTCAAGCTGGCCGAGTGCAAGACCGAGGCGACCGTCGCCCGGGTCTTCGCCGACTACTGCACGGAACGGCTGCTGGAGGGCGAGCTCGACGCCGCCACGGCCTCGATGTCCAAGTACTGGATCAGTGATCTTCAGTGCAAGATCATCGACGAATGCGTGCAACTGCACGGAGGCTATGGTTACATGGACGAGTATCCCATCGCCCAGATGTATGCCGACGCCCGGGTCCAGCGCATCTATGGCGGGGCCAATGAAGTGATGAAACTGCTGATCGCCCGCACACTGTAAGCGAAACCGCGTTCCAGAGAGGAGCTCGACCATGACTGACGCCTATATCTTCGACGCCGTGCGCACACCGCGCGGCAAGGGCAAGGCCTCCGGCAGCCTGCACGAAATCACCGCCCTGTCCCTGGCGACCCAGTCGCTGCAGGCGATCCGCGACCGTAACGAGCTCGACACCCGCAAGGTGGACGACGTGGTCCTTGGCTGCGTGAGCCCGGTGGGCGAGCAGGGTGCAGACATCGCCCGCGTTGCCGTCCTGAACGCGGACTATGCCGAGACCACGGCCGGCGTGCAGATCGACCGCTTCTGCGCCTCGGGTCTGGAGGCGTGCAACATGGCGGCCGCCAAGGTGATGACCGGCGAGGCCGACATGGCCATTGGGGGCGGCGTAGAGAGCATGAGCCGCGTGCCCATGGGTGCCTCCGGCGGCGCTTGGTCGACCGATCCGCAGGTGGCGATCAAGACCTATTTCGCGCCACAGGGGATCGGCGCCGATACCATCGCCACCAAATGGGGCTTCTCGCGCGACGATGTCGACGCCTACGCCGTGGAGAGCCAGCAGCGCGCCGCAAAGGCCTGGAAAGAGGGACGCTTCGCGAAGTCGATCATCCCGGTAAAGGACCAGATGGGCGGCACGATCCTCGACCATGACGAGCACATGCGACCGGACGCCAGCATGCAGTCGCTGGCATCGTTGCAGCCGTCCTTTGCCGGCATGGGCGGCATGGGTTTCGATGAGGTCATCAAGCAGCGTTATCCGGAGCTGGAAGCCATCGACCATGTTCATCATGCCGGTAATTCGTCTGGCATCGTGGACGGGTCTGCGGCTGTACTCTTCGGCTCCAAGGAGGTCGGCGAGGCGATGGGTCTGAAGCCGCGCGCCCGGATCCGTGCCATGGCATCCATCGGATCGGAGCCCGGCATCATGCTCACCGGACCGACCTATGTGACCCAGAAGGTGCTCAAGAAGGCTGGCATGGAGGTCGACGACATCGACCTCTATGAGCTCAACGAGGCCTTTGCGTCCGTCCCGATGCTGATGATGGAGCTTCTGGGCATCCCGCACGAGAAGATGAACGTGAATGGCGGCGCGATCGCCTTCGGGCACCCGCTGGGTGCCACTGGTGCGATGCTGCTGGGGACCATGGTCGACGAGCTGGAGCGCGCCGACAAGGAGACCGCGCTTGTCACCCTGTGCGTGGGTGCGGGCATGGGTACGGCGACCATCATCGAACGCGTCTAGACGGGCTCGCCACATGACGTCCTGTCTCATCATGCCAGGTCAGGGGGGCGCGCCGGCAGGGGGGTCCGCCGCCTGCATCGCGTCCTTGTCGCGGCCTTGGCCGCGGCGCTGTCCGCGGATGAGCCAGGGCAGCGGCGCCACGACCTGACGTGGCGCCGCGGCGCCGGACGGATCGGGCAGGCCCCCTTACAAAGAGATCTGGAGACACCCCATGAACCTTACCACCTTCAAGTTCGACATCGACGGCGATGGCATCGCGCATGCTGTCTTCGACGTTCCTGGCCGGTCGATGAATACGCTGACGGCGCAGGCCGTCGCCGACATCATTTCCATCAGCCAGGAAGTCGCGAGCAATGATGCCATCAAGGGACTGGTCATCTCCTCCGGCAAGGCCAGCGGTTTCTGCGCCGGTGCCGATCTGGGCGAGATGAATGCCGGTGGCGGTGGCAAGCCCGCGGCCGAGCTGACCGAAGCCGAGCTCAAGAAGCAGACGTTCGACCGGGCCTTTTCCCTGAACAAGACGCTGCGTGAACTGGAGACCTGCGGCAAGCCGGTGGCCGTGGCGCTCAACGGCCTGGCCCTTGGCGGCGGCCTGGAAGTGGCGCTGGCGTGTCACTACCGCGTGGCGGCGAATGACAACCCCAAGATCCAGTTCGGCCTGCCCGAAGCGAAGATCGGCCTCTTGCCCGGTGCCGGTGGCACCCAGCGCCTGCCACGCCTGATCGGCATCCAGGAAGCCCTTCCGCTGATCCTTCAGGGGAAGTCCTTCGACGCCGAGAAGGCGCTGAAGATGGGCGTCGTCCAGGAGCTGGCTCCGTCGGCAGAGACCGTCGATCGCGCCAGGGCCTGGGTGAAGGCCAATCCCGAGGCGAAGGCACCCTGGGACGAAAAGGGCTTCAAGGTGCCCGGCGGCGTGCCCCACAAGAGCCCCGGCGCCGGTCAGGTGGCGACGATGTCGAACGCGATGCTCGCCGCCAACACCTATGGCAACTATCCGGCGCAGATGAACATTCTCTCCTGCGTCTACGAAGGCACCCAGGTGCCGATCGATGCCGGTCTGCGGATCGAGACCCGCTATTTCGTCAATACCCAGCAGCGTCCGGAAGCCAAGGCGATGATCCGCTCGCTGTTCCTCTCGACGCAGGCGCTCAGCAAGGGCGCGAGCCGGCCTCAGGGCGTGCCCAAGGCCGAGATCAAGAAGGTCGGGGTGCTCGGCGCGGGCCTTATGGGCGCCGGCATCGCTTATGTGCAGGCTGCCGCCGGGATCGAGACGGTGCTGCTCGACGTGTCCCAGGAGAATGCGGACAAGGGCAAGGCCTATTCGGAGCGCCTCGTGAACAAGGACCTCGAGCGGGGGCGAACCACGGAAGACAAGGGCAAGGCTCTACTCGACCGGATCACCGCCACAACCGACTATGAGCAGCTTCGCGGATGCGACCTGGTCGTCGAGGCGGTCTTCGAAAGCGTGGACATCAAGGCCGACGTCACGCGCAAGGCCGAGGCCGTGCTGGGTGAGGGTGCGATCTTCGGATCGAACACGTCCACCCTGCCGATCACCAGCCTGGCCGAAGCCTCGGTCCGTCCCGAGCAGTTCATCGGGGTCCACTTCTTCTCGCCTGTGGAGCGCATGGGTCTGGTGGAGATCATCCGGGGCGAGAAGACCACCGAAGAGACGCTGGCCAAGACCATCGACTACGTGCTGGCGATCAGGAAGACCCCGACCATCGTCAACGACTCCCGCGGCTTTTATACGTCCCGGTGCTTTGGCACCTATACCCAGGAAGGGATGGAGATGCTGGCGGAAGGCATCAAGCCGGCCATAATCGAGAATGTGGGTCGCCAGTCGGGAATGCCCATGGGCCCGCTGGAGGTGACCGACAGTGTCGGCATCGATACCGCGCTCAAGGTCGGACGGGCCACGGCCGAGGCGATGGGTGCCGATTACAATGAGAGCCCATTGGGCCAGCTCATCGCCTGGATCGTGGAAGACGCAGGACGTGTGGGCCGCAAGGCCGGCAAGGGGTTCTACGATTATGGCGAAAACGGCAAGCCGAGCCGTATCTGGCCGGGCCTGATGGAAAAGATCGACATCAAGGTCGACGAGTGCCCGCCTGCCATGAAGCAGGAGATCAAGAACCGTTTCCTGGTGCGCCAGGCGATCGAGGTCGCCCGCTGCTTCGAGGAAGGTGTGATCACCGATGCCCGCGATGCCGATATCGGTTCGATCCTGGCCTGGGGTTTCGCGCCCTATACCGGGGGCTGTGCGAGCTATGTCGACCTGATCTGGGGCGTCGAGGCCTTCGTCGCCGAGGCCGATCGCCTGGCCGACACCTATGGCGAGCGGTTCCGACCGAACCAGCTCCTGCGCGACATGGCGGCGAAGGGTGAAGGCTTCTACGATCGGTTCCCGCCGGCTGAACCGGTCCGGGAAGCCGCCTGAGGCCCAGCGCCGGATCGGTCGTCCTTCGGACCGTCGGAACGAACCGGCCGGAGTCCCGATGGGGGGTTCCGGCCGGTCTTGTCCTGAATCAAGCGTCTTGTTCGGGCCTGCGCTAGTCTGCTTGAAGTTGAGCGCCCATTATGGTGGCGTTCGCAAGCGAAGGAGACCAAGCCATGGCTGTGACCTGCATGATCGGCGGCAACGAGGCGGGCGACACCCTTGCGCTCGAATTCGGACTGGCACTGGCGCGGCGCCTGAACGCTCCATTGCGGGCGCTGGCCGCCTTGCCTGATGCCGGCACCGCGCTGATCTACGCCACCTCGCCTTACATGATCGGGGTGGGCGGTGCGGCGGTCGACCAGGTCCGCAAGGCGCAGGACCAGTTGGTGGCCGGCTGGCGCGAGATGTATGACAAGGTCGTCGCTGCGGCCGGCGAGGGGGTGGACGCCCAGTTCGAACATTACGAGGCGCTGACCGAACAGGCGGCAGCTCGTGCTGCGACCCTGTCGGAGGCGTTGGTCTTTCCGCGTGCGGCGGGCGGCTCCGGCCATACCCTGTCCTCCGCATTCGAGCATGTGATGATGAACGCCCGGTTGCCCATGGTGCTCGCCGGGACGCGTAACCAGCCCGACGGTCCGGTCATGGTGGCCTGGGATGGCAGCGACGAGGCCGCACGGTCGGTGCGCTTCCATCTGCCGCTCATCCGGTCTGCTGACCGGGTCATCATAGCCCAGAACCCGACGGACATTGGCGGCGACATGCTTCAACCCCCCGCCGACGCCGCCTCGCTGGCCACCTGGCTGTCGCGGCAGGGGATTGCCAGCGAGACGCAGACTTTCGACGGGCCGGTCGGGCAGTCGCTTCTGGAGCTGTCGGAGACCCATGGCATCAGCACGCTGATTGCCGGCGCCTATGGCCACAGCCGGGCCGGCGAGTTCCTATTCGGTGGCGCGACCCGTACGCTGACCCATGCCGATGCCGCGCCCGCGCTGGCCCTCTGCCACTAGTCGTCGTCTTGTGCGGGCGGTTTTTCCGGCACGAGATCAGCTGGGCCGACTACCGGGCCGCGCTTGATCTCGTTCCGCCGGAGGGTGTCGACCCGCCCGAGGCCACCTACAATGCCGCGCCGATGAGCATCCAGCCTGTCATCCGGCGCGACGACCGCGATGGCCGAGTGGGCCTTGCGCCCCTGCTCTGGAGCCTGATCCCTTCCTGGTGGCGCCAGCCGCTCGGCGAGAAGCGATTTTCCAGTTTCAACGCCAAGTGCGAAACGGTTGCGGAAAAGCCGGTCTATCGGGGCGCTTTCCGCCATCGCCGGGCGTTGGTGCCCGTGAGTGGTTTCTATGAGTGGACGGGGCCGAAGGGCGCGCGCACGCCTTTTGCCATCGGCCTGCGAAACCGCCGCTGGTTCTGCCTGGCAGGGCTGTGGGACCGGGCCATCGTCGAAGGCTCTGAAGTGGAGAGCTTCACGATCCTGACCACCACCCCCAATGATCTTGTTGCCGGCCTGCATACGCGCATGCCGGTGATCATTCCGCCGGAGGCTTACACCCGCTGGCTCGACCCGCAGTCCGGGCGTACGGATGACCTGTTCGAACCGTTTCCCGCCGCAGACATGCACGCCTGGCCTGTTTCCCCGGCGGTTGGAAACGTGCGGAACAATTCCCCCGACCTGATCGAGGAGGCGTAGGCGAAGCTCAGTCGGCGCCACCTCCCTCGAACCAGTCCGGCAGCCTGTGGGGCAGGCCCAGATCCCGCGCGACGGCGGCATGGGCAATTTCGCCGTCTGCGACTGTCAGTCCGCGTGCCAGGTGAGGATCGGCATTCAGGGCCGCCCGGACGCCGTCATTCGCCAGGTGAAGGATAAAGGGCAGCGTCGCATTGTTGAGCGCGTAGGTGGACGTGCGCGGCACCGCACCCGGCATGTTGGCGACGCAATAGTGAAGGATTCCCTCGACCTCGTAGATCGGGTCGGCGTGCGTGGTGGGGTGAGAGGTCTCGAAGCAGCCGCCCTGGTCGATGGCGATGTCGACGAGCACGGCGCCGGGCTTCATTTCCGGCAACATGTCGCGCGTGATCAGCTTGGGTGCCGTTGCGCCCGGTATCAATACCGCGCCGATGACCAGATCGGCCTCCTTGACCGCGTCTGAGAGACTTGCGGCAGTGGAGTACATTGTCTTCACGGAGCCGCCGAACAGGCCGTCCAGTTCCGCCAGCCGCCTCGTGGACCGGTCGAAGATGGTCACGTCCGCGCGCATGCCCACGGCGATCTCGGCCGCGTTGGTCCCCGAGACGCCACCGCCGATGATCACGACCTTGGCCGGCATCACCCCCGGTACCCCTCCCAGGAGAAGGCCCCGTCCACGGCGCGTCTTCATCAGGGCCCAGGCCGCCACCTGCATCGACATGCGCCCGGCAACCTGGCTCATGGGGGTGAGCAGGGGAAGCTTGCCGTCCGCGTCGGTCACCGTCTCATAGGCAATGGCCGTGCAGCCTGACTGGCGCAGGCCCTCGGCCTGCTGAGGGTCGGCGGCAAGGTGCAGATAGGTGAACAGGGTATGGTCGGGTGTCAGCCGGGCGCATTCCTCGGGTTGCGGCTCCTTGACCTTCACGATCAGCTCGGCCGACGCGAAGACCGCCTCCGCATCCGGCACCAGACGGGCGCCCACCGCCTCATAGGCCGCATCGGTGAAACCGGAGCCGACACCCGCCCCGGACTGGACCAGGACATCGTGACCCGCCCGGACCAGCTCGCCGGCATTCTCGGGGGTCAGCCCGACACGATATTCCTGCTTCTTGATCTCGGTTGGTACGCCAATGCGCATATCGCGTCTCCTAATGGCAATTTCATCCGCGTAGCGTACATCCTGGGCAACTTCCAGAGCGTCCGGACCGATCGGACCCCTGATCGCAGGGCGGTGTCGCTGTCAGGCTGCCTGATCGACCGGGGCAGTGGTCTCCGGCGCGATCTCGTCCACGCCGAAGCGTTCCGCCTCGTCGCGCAGCCAGACCTTGATCCGTTCGTCGCTGACGCCCAACGTGCGCAGAAGGTCGGTGGCCATCTCGATGCCCCTCGGCGCGCTGGCGCTGACAAAGGCCCGCATGCCCAGGTCTGCAAAGCGCTTCTGGTCGGCGAGTGTGTCGACCGCGACGAAGCGGGTGAGGTCTGGAAAACGGTCTTCCAGCGCGGGCGTGATGGATCTGGACACCTCGTAACGTGGCACACCGATGACCACCGCCCGTGCGTTGGCCGCTCCGATGGCGTCGATGAGCTTCAGATTGGCGGCATCGCCGAAACTCACGTCATAACCATCCGCGGTGGCGGCCAGGAACCGTTCCGGATCGCTGTCGAGGGCGATGTAGGGGATCTTCTGGTCCCGCAGGGCGTCGACAGCCAGCCGGCCGGCTTGCGACATGCCGAAGACGATAACGGGCCGGTCGCGGCCGCGCTCTGGCTGGGTGGCAGGGGTGGCGCCATCGCTGCGAAGACGGATCGCCAGGCGTCGCGACATTCGCAGTCCGGCATCCGCCCAGAAGGGCGCGATCACCAGTGACAGCGCCACTGCGGCGACGGTGACCGTCTCCAGAAGCGGGTTCAGGAGCGGTGCATTGCCGGCCGCTACGAGGGCCGACGAGGTGACGGCCAGAAGCGACAGCACGACCAGTGTGAACTCCGATCCCTGGGCCAGAAGAAAGGCCAGTTGCGAGGAACCGGGTACGGTCCAGCCGTTGAGCCGTGCGGCGCCATAGCCGAGTGCGGTCTTCACGACGAGAAGGGACAGGGCGAGCCCAACCACCAGCGGAAGATTGGCGACCAGTTGGGGCAGGTCGATCATCAGACCGACATTGATGAAGAAGAACGACAGGAGCAGCCCGCGAAAAGGTCCCGTCTCGGTCTGGATCTGGTGTCGATAGGGCGTACCGGAGACAGCCAGACCCGCGAGGAACGCCCCGAGGGTCAGCGACAGGCCCGCCAGATAGCTGCCGACGGCCGCGCCCAGCACGATCAACAGGGTCACGGCGGTGAAGGCTTCCTGGTTGCGCGTGGCGGTGAGCACCTTGAACAGCGGGCTCATCAGGAAACGGCCAGCGACCAGGGCGGCGGCGAACGCGACCATGGCCTGACCGGCGGCTATCGCCATTGCGAGGGGAATGGATGAGGGGTCACCGCCCAGCGCGCTGGCGAAGATGAGAAGAAAGATTGCCACGATGTCCTGGAAGATCAGGACATGGGTGGCCGACCGGCCAAGCGGGCAGGAGTTGAGGTTCCGGTCAGACAGGAGCCGTGCAACGACCGCCGTTGACGACAGCGCGAGGGAGACCCCAATGGCGATCGCCACCGGTGGCGCAACGCCGAACAGCAGCAGGGCCAGGGAAAAGGCGACCGCGTTGGCCAGGAGGTGGCCGGGCGCCAGTCCCAACAGATCCTGCCGGCTTTCCCTGAGCTCGCGCATCGAGACGTGCATGCCGATGTCGAACAGCAGGAACACCACCCCCAGCTCTGCCAGCAGGTGCGTCGTGGAGGTCTCCTCGACCAGGCCAAAGACATGCGGGCCGACCAGCACGCCGGCTGCAAGATAGCCCACGATGGGGCTGATCCGCAGCGCCTTGGCACCCACGGCCGCCGCCGCACCCGTCGCCAGAAGCGTGATCGTCGGGAGCAGGACGACGCTCGGTGAGAAATCGGCTATGGCCATGGCGTCCCCCGTCCCGTCTGGTCTTCAGGATATTGGTGCCCGGTCGCAAAAGAGAAAGGCCGCCACAACCCCCCGGCTGTGGCGGCCCGCTTTGGGCGGAGCAGGAGGGCAGATGGCCCCGCCCGCCGCGGCTTCCCCGATGCGGTCCGTTCTGGACCGCGCCCACGGATTACATCGAGCGGCTGACCGTGAAGACGATCGACTCCTCGTTGCCGTCCAGGTCGAACGTGTCGATGAAGCGGAGGTCGAAGTCGAACCCTTCGGCCGACGACGTGATCCCGATGGAGTAGTCACCATAGTCGGTGCCGCCCTCGTCCTCGTCGGTGAAGGACTGGTAGCCGACCGACGCGTCGAGACCGAAGAACTCGCCCAGCGGAACGCCTGCCGAGACCGCCGTGTAGAAGGCCCCGCCTGTCTCGAGATAGAATTCCGGCGAATAGGCGACCGAGGCGCCGAGGTCCAGGAATTCTCCGACCGTCGTCGAGGCGCCGGCATATACCTCGACGAAGTTCTGCTCCGGCGTGTCGGGCGCGTCCGGATAGATGTAGTAGATGGCCCCGAAATCGAGATCGAAGGCGCCCACGGTCGGCGTGAAGCCGGCATAGACGTCGATCTCCGTGCTTGTCCCGTCTCCGAAGTCGACGCCCGAAGCCCAGGTGCCCACATAGAAGCCGTCCGACGCCCAGTCGAAGCCGCCCTGGATCGTCGGCGCGCCGTCGGTCTGCGTCACACCACGAAACACGTAGTCCGACGTCAGGGCCACATTGGCCGAGAACTCGCCCTCTGCAGCGGCCGTACCGGCCATCGCAACGCCCAGCACAGCCAGGGCAGTGAATTTCGTACGCATCTGTCAGTCCTTCCCTCTCGATAAACTCAGACCGTACCCATCTTGTCTGGCAGCTTGTGCCATGCAGCAATTTTGCAGGGACGCTTTGCCCCGACAGGCCGGACCGGCGCCCTTTTATTGGGCGGCACCCCGAAAAAGCGCCGAATTTTTGGGCATGTGTCCCGGCCGTCCCGCCGAATCGGCAGGCAGGAACCGCCCCTGGATCAGGCTGCAACGCCTGACGACCGGGCCTCCGGCGCCGGTCTCCCAGGCGCCGGCCTTGCCGCTGGGGCGGCCTCAGCGTCGGGTCATGGGGGCAAAGCCGAGATGGGTTCCCGCGTCGGCCAGCAGGGTTTCTCCCGTCACGTGGCGTGCGGCGTCGCTGACGAAGAAGAGCGCGGCATCTGCGATGTCGTCCGGTGTGCTTGCGGCCTTGAGCGGCGTGGCATCGGCCACCGACTGGCGGAGGGCGAGGTACTTTTCCTCCTCCATATGGTCGCTGAACCAGCGCGTATCGATGTAACCGGGGCAGATCGCGTTGACCCGGATCGCCGGGGCGAGGGCGCGGGCCAGCGACAGCGTCAACGTGTTCAGCGCGCCCTTGGACGCGGCATAGGCGACCGAGGAGCCGATACCGGTCACGCCGGCAATGGAGGAGGTATTGAGGACACTGGCCGCGCGGCCGGTCTGGGCGTGGGCCGCCCGAAGCAGCGTCTCGCAGGCCTGGACCATGAGAAAGGGTCCGGCGACGTTGACCGCGTAGATGTCGAGGAAATCCTCGCGTGTCAGGCCGGCGAGGTCGGCATGGTTCGGCACGCGCTTGGTCGTCCCGGCATTGTTGACGAGAATGTCGAGCCGTCCCCAGCGTTCCGCCGCGTCGGCCAGGGTCCGGCATCCCTCCGGTTCAGACACATCGGCCTGGACGAGACAGGCGTCTGCGCCCGCCGCCTGGCATTGCGCGGCTGTCTCTTCGGCTTCGGCGACGCTGCGGGTGCAATTGACGATCACATCCGCCCCACGCTGGGCAAGCTTCACCGCCATGGACCGCCCGAGCCCCGTTGCCGAACCCGTGACCAGCGCCTTCCGACCCTTGAGATCCGTCATTGTCCGTCTCCTTCCACTTGCCCCGATGGCCCGATCAGTGCTGCGCCGCGCGCATGCCGATGGCGTGCACACGCGCGCTTCCCCCACTCAATCAGACTCAGCGAAGATGCGCTAGACACCTGTTTTGGAGCATTTTCTTGACGAAACCGGGTCCTGTTTCGCTTGAACTTCCCCCTGAGGCCACACGCTCCAGGGCAAAGACCGGGGCGCGTCTTTTCGGGCCTGGCGACCGGCGACACCCGCTGGCTCCGCAGACGGCACGCTGATAAGAGGGACCCGGAGGGCGGCATGTCCGGCCGGTCCAGGGAAAGAGACTCATGATGACGACGCTTCTCATGGTCGCTGGCGGCCTGCTGCTGCTGTTTGCGGGTGGTGAACTGCTCGTGCGGGGCGCCGTGGGGGTTGCCCGGCGGCTGGGGCTATCGGAATTGATCATCGGCCTGACACTGGTCGGTTTCGGAACCTCGGTTCCGGAACTGGTCACCAGCCTCCGGGCGGTGGAAACCGACGCGGTGGGGATTGCGGTCGGGAATGTCACAGGTTCGAACATCGCCAACATATTCCTCGTGCTGGGCCTGGCGGCGTTCATCAAGCCCATCGTGACCCATCCGGCAGCCCTCTGGCGCGATTGCAGCTTCATGGTGCTGGTCACGGCGGTCTTCGCCGGGCTCGTCTGGCTGGACCTCTTCACCCGTCCTGCTGGCCTGGCGATGATCGCGACGCTGGTCGGGTTCGTGGTGGTCTCGATCGTGCTGGACCTGCGGACCGGCTCGGCCGTGGCGCAGATGCACGCCGACGAGGGCGCCACCGTCGAAACGCGCGACCCGCTCCTTCTGGCGCTGATCCTCGCGCTGGCGGGCATAGCCGCCGTGATTCTCGGCGCACGTCTGCTGGTGGACGGATCGGTCGTCCTGGCCCGGATGGCGGGGCTGTCTGAGACGGTGATCGGCCTGACCATCGTGGCGGTGGGCACGAGCCTGCCGGAGCTCGTGACCTCGGCCATGTCGGCATTGCGCGGCAAGTCCGATGTCGCGCTCGGCAACATTGTCGGTTCCAACATCTTCAACATTCTCGGCATTCTCGGAATCACGGCGCTGGTGTCGCCCTTCTCCACACTGGTCCTGCAGCCGGCAGCGCGCTCTCCACTTTCGGCGGAGGGGGGGCAGCAGGGCATGGTGGAAGTCCCGATCGTGAGCTGGGAAGACATGGGCGCCCTGATCCTCTCGGTTGCCCTGCTGATCCTGTTCGCCTTCACGGGGCGGCGGATCGCGCGATGGGAGGGGCTGGTTTTCCTCGCCTGTTATGCGGTCTACATGGGGCTCCTGTTCGACCTCCTGCCGACACCGTTGAGCCTGTGATGACCGACAAGACGATCTATTCCGGACTGAACCAGCTCGGCGGCGCGAGCACCCTGCCGGACTCGCCCGAGGCAGCAACGCTCGAACGGGTGGCCAACCCGCATCCCGGCACGCTGTACCTCACGCGGTTCACGGCGCCGGAATTCACCTCGATCTGCCCGGTGACAGGCCAGCCCGACTTTGCGCACCTGGTGATCGACTATGCCCCTGGCGACTGGCTCGTGGAGAGCAAGAGCCTGAAGCTTTTTCTGATGTCATTCCGAAATCATGGTGCCTTCCATGAAGACTGCACCCTGGCGGTGGCGAAACGGATTGTCGAGCTGATCGACCCGGCCTGGTTCCGGATTGCCGGCTACTGGTATCCGCGCGGCGGCATACCGATCGACGTGTTCTGGCAGACGGGACCTGCGCCCGACGGGCTCTGGGTTCCCGAGACGGGCGTCGCACCTTACAGAGGACGCGGTTAGAGAAGCGTCCCCTGGGCGCACCACCTCTCCGTCTTGGCCGGGACATCGGGGCGCGGACGCTCTGGCGACTTGGCGGTGGCGGTGCCGATATAGATGAAGCCGGCGACGCGTTCGCGCCGGCTGAGACCCAGCTCGCAGGCCACGTCATCGTCATAGGCGATCCACTCGGTCAGCCAGACGGCGCCCCAGCCCGCGGCATTGGCTGCGACGAGCAGGTTCTGGCACACCGCGCCCGCCGACAGCTCCTGCTCCCAGACCGGCGTCTTGTGGGTCGGATCGGGACTGGAGACCACGGCCACGACCGAGGGCGCGCGCAGGGGAAGAGCGCGCGCGGACGCCAGCGTCTTGTCCGTCGCGTCCGGGTCATGGCGCGCCAGGATGTCTGCCAGCCGGGCTCCGAAGGCGGCGCGCTGATCGCCCTCGAACACGATGAAGCGCCACGGCTCCAGCCGGCGATGGTCGGGAACCCGAGCGGCCACACGCAACAGCTCGTCCAGCGCTTCGGGAGAGGGCCCCGGCGGTCCGAGGGTCTCCTTTCCCGCCGAACGCCGCAGCGCCAGCAGGCGGCGCGCTTCAGCGCTGGGACGTGACGGCGACATGGCCGTGCCTGTAGGCGGGGCAGGCGGAAAGGTCTGGGTCATCTTGAAGGCAGATAGCGGCTTTCCCCGTGGGCGCAAGACCGCGCCTGCGACGGATCCGGTCGTGGTGTGGTGTGCGCCGGGGAAGCCGACTTGAACGGCGTTCACTTATTGAACGGTATTTGATTTCCGGTCCGGGCATGCTATGTCCCTTCGGCAGCCGACAGGGTCACGCCCATGCCAGATCCCGCCACCCCAGATGCCACGCCGGCCGAACGCCGACGCCTGCGGGTGCGCGGCGCGATCCTCGACGCGGCCGAGCGCGTGTTCGCCGAGGAAGGCGAGGCGGGGTTGTCCATTCGCCGTCTGGCGGAGGAGATCGATTACTCTCCGGCCGCCATATACAAGTATTTCGACTCCAAGGAGGCGCTGCTCGACGAGCTGAAGGAAGCCTTCTTCGAGCGGATACTCGTCTGCATCGACGAGACGCGCGCGGGCACCACGCCGTTCCTGGAGCGCGCGCACGCGTGCATCACCACTTATGTGAACACCGCGCTGGAAAAGCCGAACCATTATGCTGCGGCCTTCTCCCAGGTCGGCCTGCCCGACGCCCAGACCTGCGAGAACCGCCCCGATCTGCCCGACTGGCAGGACTTCATGGCGAGCAACAAGGGTCAGGCCTTCAACTATCTGATCGAGATGGTGGAAGAGGGCCAGGCGCTCGGCGTGTTTCGCGAAGGCATGGATCCGCCCATGGCCGCCAAGAGCTTGTGGGCGGCGTGTCACGGGCTCGCGATGATCCTGATGCATGTTCCGCGCTTTCCCCAGAGCCTGGCCGAACGCGAGGGGGCCGACCGCGAGAGCCTGATAGACTTCCATGCCGACCTGATCGTCAGGGGGTTGAAGAAATGATATCAATCGCCTTTAGATTGCAGGATCGGCCGGAAAGTGCCGAAGGGGAAGGAACGCGTGATGAGTGAGGATCGCACGCCCGGAGCCGCGCGCGAAAAGCGTCCGTCCATAGCGAAGGCGCTGTTCTTCATGGCCGTTCTCGGTGTCATGGGGGCCGGGCTTACCGCCTTCGCCCTGTCGCTTCGCTCCGATGAAGGCCCGAAGGTGGCCAAGGCAGCGCCTGAGCCGATCTCTGTCAGCGTGCGGTCGGTCGCGCTGCAAGGCTCCTTCCAGCTTGAAGAGCGGTTCTCCGGCATGGCAACGCCGGCCCGCACCAGCCAGCTCGGTTTCCCAAGCGGCGGTCGGATCGACCGTCTGGACGTCGATGTGGGTGATCGGGTGGAGCGGGGCCAGGTGCTGGCCCGCCTCGACACGCGCGGTCTGCGCGCGCAGCTCAATGCGGCTGAAGCCTCGGTCGCCGAGGCCCGGTCCGCGCTCAAACTGGCCCAGGAAACCGTTGGCCGCCAGCGCGAGCTCAACCGCCGCGGCCATGTCTCGCAGCAGCGCGTGGACGAAGCGGTCGCCCAGGCCGAAACCACTGCGGCGCGCGTCACGGCTGCCCAGGCCCAGGCCGACGCCCTGCGGGTCCAGATCGATCTGGCGCAGATGACCGCGCCCTTTGCCGGCGTCATAACCCAGCGTTTCGTCGATGAAGGCGTCATCGCCTCGCCCCAGGCCCCAGTATATGAACTGGTCGAGACCGGCGCCATGGAGGTCCGCATCGGCTTGCCGGCCGAGGTTGCCCGCGATCTGGTGCCCGGGGACCGCTACACGCTTCTGGACGGTGAGCGGCCGGTATCCGCGACGCTGCGCAGGACGACGGGTGTGATCGATGCCCGCCGGCGCACCGTGGCGACCGTGTTCGACCTCGACCCCGACGCCGGGATCGCCAGCGGGGCGGTCGTTCGCCTGCCCATGGACCGGACGGTGGACGAGCGAGGCGCCTGGGTTCCCATGCTCGCACTGACGCAGGGGTCTCGCGGCCTCTGGTCCCTGCTCGTGGCGGTCCCCGATGGCGGGTCCGGCTGGATCGCCGAGCGCCGACTGGTCGAGATCGTTCACCCCGAGGGTGAGCGCGCCTTTGTGCGCGGCACGCTGGACGACGGCGACAAGGTGATCGTCAACGGCCTGCAGCGGCTTAGCCCAGGCATGCCGGTGCAACCGCGTGACGCCGACCTCGCCAGGGCCGTCACCGGCCTGCCCGCCGAACGCAACGACTAAAGGTCCCCGCGGGACTTTCAAGGTCCCGTGAAAGCCCGCCAGAGCAGGAGCCTGTGATGTGGACGCTCTTCTATCGCCTGCCCCGCCTGTCGGTCATCTTCGTGCTGATGGTGCTCGCCGGGGGGATCGGGGCCATCCTGACCCTGGGCCGACAGGAGGATCCCACGCTGGTCGAACGCTACGGCACGGTGCTGATCACGTTGCCGGGGGCTGACGCCGAGCGGATGGAGGCATTGATCCTCGAGCCGCTGGAACAGCAGTTGATGGAGCTCGCCGAGATCGACCGACTGTTCACCACCGCGCGCAACAACTCTGCCCAGGTCCGCATCGAGATGCGGGAAGACCTTACCGAAGCCGAGATCGACGACGGTTGGACCCTGATCCGCGCGGCGGTCGACGAGGCCGAGTCACAGTTTCCAGAGGGCACCCTGCCGCCCTTCATCGAGCGGCTCTATGTGGGCGCCGCGACCCTGGTGGCCGGCGTCGTCTGGGATGGCGACGGTCCGCCCGAAATGGCGGTGATGACCCGGCTGGCGGAGGACCTGGAGGACCGTTTCCAGAGCCTTGGCGGAACAGAGGAAACCCAGGTCTACGGACTGCCCCAGGAAGAAATCCAGATCGTCCTCGACCAGGATGCCCTGGCGGCGGCCGGGCTGGATACCGTGACGGCGGCGCGGGCCATCTCCGCAGCAGACGCCAAGGTGCCCGCAGGAACCGTCCGCTCCGGTACCACCAAGCTGAACCTTGAGCTTGCCGGAGGGTTCGACACGATCGCGCGCATCCGCGACGTCCCGCTCGTCCAGCGCGATGATGGCACGGCGATCCGCGTTGGAGACGTGGCCGACGTCCGAAAGGGGCTGTCCGACCCGGTCAAGCGCTACAATTTCACCAATGGCCAGCGCACCGTGATGGTGGCGGCGTTCATCCAGCCCAACCAGCGCGTCGACCAATGGGCTGATCGCGGCCGGGCCATCATCGCCGAAGCCGCCGCCGCAGCGCCACCGGGCGTGCGGATCGAGACGCTGTTCGACCAGAGCCGCTATACCGAGACCCGTCTCGGGGACCTGGCCAGCAATCTCGCCTTCTCCGCCCTGATCGTCTTCGTCGTTCTGTTCCTGATCATGGGTTGGCGCTCGGCTCTGGTCATCGGCATGGCGCTGCCATTGACGGTGTGTCTGGTGCTGACCCTGTTTCGTCTCTTCAACATGCCGCTGCACCAGATGTCGGTCACGGGTCTGGTCATCTCGCTCGGCCTGCTGATCGACAATGCCATCGTCGTGGTGGACGAGTTCGACCAGGAGCGCGGGCGCGGCGCCACCCGCCTCCAGGCCATCGACACCGCGCTCCGCCAACTCTTCGGCCCGCTGTTCGCCTCGACCCTGACCACGGCTCTGGCCTTCGCCCCCATAGCTCTGCTTCCGGGGTCTGCTGGCGAGTTCGTCGGCATGATCGGCGTGTCGGTCATCTTCTCGGTCTCCACCTCCTTCCTGCTTGCCATGACCGTGGTTCCCGCCATGGCGGGCTGGTTCGACCGCAAGCGGTCCGGGGAGGGGTTGAGGGGCACGCGACGCCGATGGTGGCGTGACGGGATCGCCCATGACTGGCTGTCCGACGGCTATCGCTGGACCGTGGAGGCCAATCTCCGCTTTCCGGCGCTGGGCATCGTGCTCGGCACCGTCCCGTCCATGGTGGGGCTGAGCCTCGGCGCGCAACTGCCGTCGCAATTCTTTCCCCAGACCGAACGCGACCAGTTCCAGCTCGACATCCTGTTGCCCGCCGAAGCGACGATCGAGGAGACAAAGGCCCTGGTGCGGGCCGCAACCGATGACCTCCTGGCTCGCGAGGGAGTCGAGATGGTCAATCTGACACTCGGCGAGCCCGCGCCGCGGGTCTACTACAACGCGGTCAACAACACGCGGGGCGTGGAAGGCTTTGCGGCGGGCTGGGTACGGACCGAGAGCCCGGAGGTGACCCGCCGCATCGTCGCAGAGGTGCAGCGCGACATGCGCCGGATGTTTCCCAATGCCCAGTTCCTGGCGCTGCCCTATCAGCAGGGGCCACCCGTCGACGCGCCGATCCAGGTGCAGATTGCGGGTGAGGACCTGGAAACGCTGGACCGGCTCGGCGACGAGGTGCGTGCGGTGCTCGCCCGGACGCCGGGCGTCACCTATTCCAGTTCGCGCCTTCAGATCGGTGCGCCCCAATACGTCCTGCGCGCCGGCGAGTCCGAAGCCGCCATCCTCGGGGAACGGTTTGCGGGGATCGCGGGGAGCCTGTCGGCCGACCTGGACGGAATCCTGGCCGGCAGTGTCCTTGAGGGAACCGAGGAACTGCCCGTGCGGGTCCTGACGCCCGAGGCATTTGATGGTGGGCTTGCCGATCTGAAGGCGAAGCGCTTCGGACAGGGACTCGCGTCGGGCCTGACCGGGGACGGCATGGGCACGCCCCTGTCGGCCCTGGGCGATGTGGTCGTTGAGCCCAGCACCTCTGTCATCATCCGCCGCAACGGTGAGCGGATCACCGACATCACCGCCTATCTGGAGCCCTACACGTTGCCCGCACCGGTCTTTGCCGACTTCCAGTCCCGGCTGGAGGCATCGGGTTTCGAGCTTCCGGAGGGGTATGACTTCATCGTCAGTGGCGATGCCGAAGCCAGCGGCGATGCCAGGGCGGACCTGGCGGCCACGGCCGTGCCGCTCTTGCTGATCATGGCGGGGGCGGTGGCGCTCGTGTTCAATTCCTTCCGGATGGCGGCGCTCATCCTGGTGTCCGGCGGATTGTGCGTGGGGCTCGCCTTCTTCGGCGTGTGGCTGTTCAACCTGCCGCTGGGGTTCAACGCCATTCTGGGCGCGCTCGGTCTGCTGGGAATTGCGATCAACGGCTCGATCGTCGTGCTTTCGATGTTGCGGGCAGATCCCGACTGTCTTGCCGACGATGTGATCGCCCAGCGCGAAACCATCGTCGACGCGACCCGGCATATCGTGGCTACGACGCTGACCACGATGGGGGGATTTGTCCCCCTGCTTCTGGCGGGTGACGCATTCTGGATGCCACTGGCCGCCGGTATCTTCGGCGGCGTGGCCGGCTCCGCGATCCTGGCGCTCTACTTCACCCCGGCGGTCTTTCGCCTGATGACGATGCGACCGATCTCCCGTTTTCTCCGCGCGATGGGCGTCCTGGCGGGCGGGCAGCGGACACGGGCGGCGGAGTAGGCCGATGCCGCGAAGGCAACACTATGTCGCCGCCGGACTTGCCAGGTGCGACAGGCTGCCCCATCTGGCGGTTTCGGGCGGCGCGGCGGTGAGCTGACCGGCAACGGCGAGGAGGCGCGCGATGCAGGACAATCCCGACACCGGGGCCCGTCCACCGGCCTGGACACGTCTGCGTTTCGAGGCTGCGGCCGCGGCCGAGGAGGAGCCATCGCTGGCAAGCTATATCAATGCCTCGATCCTCGGCCATGACAGCCTTTGCCAGGCGCTTTCCTATCACCTGGCCGAAAAGCTGGCCGGACCGGGCATGGGTGCGCTGCAGGTGCGACGCCTGTGCGAGACCGCCTACAATGGTGACGCAGGGCTGGTGGACGCGGCCGAGGCGGACATGTGGGCGACGCTGGACCGCGATCCCGCCTGCCGTGGCCTGCTGCAGCCTTTCCTGTTCTTCAAGGGCTTTCTTGCCCTGCAGACGCATCGCATCGCCCACCGCTTCTGGGTGCAGGGGCGAGAGACGCTGGCTTTCCATTTCCAGAGCCGGTCGTCGGAGCTGTTCGGCGTCGACATCCATCCCGCGGCCCGCATCGGGATCGGGGTGATGCTGGATCATGCCACCGCCATCACGATCGGTGAAACCGCCGTGGTGGGCGACAACTGCTCGTTGCTTCATGGTGTCACACTGGGCGGAACCGGCAAGGAGGTCGGCGACCGCCACCCCAAGATCGGCCAGGGCGTGCTGCTGTCGGTTGGCGCAAAGGTCCTGGGCAACATCACCATCGGAGACGAATCCAAGGTGGCGGCGGGCTCGGTGGTCCTGAAAGACGTGCCAGCCCATTCCACCGTGGCGGGCGTGCCGGCGCGCCTGGTGGGGGGTGGCAATGTGGAACACCCGGCCCGTTCCATGGACCAGGGCCTGCCGGAGGCGAAGTAGGTTACGGGTGGACCGTCACGGCGGATTGGCGCGCTCCGGTTGGTTTCGCGGCCGTGTGCGCATAGGGTTCGAGTCACTCAACGACGGAGCAAGTTCATGGAGCGCGAAGAGACGCTGCGCCTCGAGGCTTACCTCAAGGACAAGATAAACCCCGCGATCCGCCTGGTCGGGCGCGGCAAGACCGAAGACAGTGTGGAGGTCTATCTCGGCGCTGAGTTCATCGCGGTGGTCTACAAGGACGTGGATGAGGGTGAAGTCGCCTATCAGTTCCAGATGACGGTCCTTGCGGAAGATCTGCAGGGCGCCTAGGCGGCAGACGGATGCTTCTGGCGGCGCGCGACCTGACGAAATCCTACGGGTCCGTGCGAGCCGTGGATGCGGTGTCCTTCACGCTCGAGGCCGGCGAGACCCTGGCCCTGATCGGGGCGTCGGGCTGCGGCAAGACCACGACGCTGAAACTGGTCAACCGGCTGATCGAGCCGGATTCAGGTGAGGTACGCCTGAACGGGCAGGAGGCCCATGAGGTCGACGCGCCGGATTGGCGGCGCCGCATCGGCTACGTCATCCAGCGTGCCGGTCTGTTTCCACACATGAGCGTGGCAGAGAATGTCGGCATCACGCCGCGCCTTCTCGGTTGGCCGGCCGACCGGATCGAGGCCGGAACACGCCGCCTTCTGGACATGGTGGGTTTGCCGGCGGACACCTTCGCAGAGCGGCGGCCGGACGCCTTGTCCGGCGGCCAGGCCCAGCGTGTGGGTCTGGTCCGGGCGCTTGCGGGTGAGCCGGAGCTGGTTCTGATGGACGAACCGTTTTCGGCGGTCGATCCGTTGACCAAGGACGCGCTGATCGCGGATGTGGCGCGGGTGCGGGCGGAACTGGGTTTTGCGGCCATCCTCGTCACGCACGATTTCTCTGAAGCCGTGCGGTTCGCCGACCGCATCGCCGTCATGGCGGAGGGACGGATCCAGCAGATAGACGCGCCGGCCGCCCTCATACGCGCGCCGGCCAACCAGACGGTTGCCGACCTGCTGGCAGCGCCCCGTGACGCCGCGCGCCAGGTGGCGGCCGCGTTCGGCGGAACCGGAGGCTAGACCGGGTGTTTGCTGAGGAATTTGCCGTCTTTCCAGGCCATTACGCCGGACATCTCAGCCTCTCGTTCAGCGCGCTCCTGACGGGTCTGGCGGTGTCGCTTCCCCTGGGCATCGTAGCGGCGCGGTCGCCCCGCCTGGCCGGACCCGTGCTCGGCCTGGCAAGCGTGGTGCAGACGGTGCCGGGGCTGGCGCTTCTGGCACTGATGGTGCCGCTATTGGGCGGACAGATCGGCTTCTGGCCCGCCTATGTGGCGCTGTCGCTCTATTCGGTGCTGCCGATCCTTCGCAATACGATTGTTGGACTTCAGGGGGTCGATGCCGATCTGCGCGAGGCGGCGCTGGGTGTCGGCATGACGCCGTCCCAGCGGCTGCGCCGGGTGGACCTGCCGCTGGCCATGCCCGTCATCGTTGCCGGACTGCGCACCGCGACCGTATGGGTCGTGGGTGCGGCGACCCTGTCGACACCGGTGGGGGCCGAAAGTCTCGGCAATTACATCTTCCAGGGGCTGCAGACGCGCAATTGGGGTGCGGTGCTTTTCGGCTGCCTGGTCTCCGCGGCCCTGGCCCTGGCCCTCGACCAGGCGATTCGCCTGTTCGAGACGGCGGCGGAGCGGCGCTCCCGGGGGCGGGCGCTGGCCGGCATGTTCGGACTGGTGCTGGTGGCGCTGCCGCTGGCCACGCAGGTCCGGCTTGCCGCGCCGCCAGAGGGCGACGGGCGAGCCTTCGCAGGGCCGGTCGAGCCATTGGAGCGGCGCGAGGTTGTGCTCGGCGCCAAGGCCTTCACGGAGCAGTACATCCTGGTGCAGGTCATCGCCCGGCTGCTGGAGGCGCAAGGTGCCGTCGTGACGGTTCGCGACGGGCTCGGCTCCACTGTCGCCTTCGATGCGGTCGCGCGCAGTGAAATCGACCTCTATGTCGACTATACGGGCACGCTCTGGTCGACGGTGCTGGACCGGGAGGATGTCCCGCCGCGCGCCCGGATGTATGCCGAGACCTCGGCGGCCCTGCTCCGGGACCATGGCGTTCTGACCTGGGGCGCTTTGGGTTTCGAGAACGCTTATGCCTATGCGACCACGCGCGAAATTGCAGAGACCCATGATCTGATGATGGTGGGTGATCTGGCGGGTACCTCGCTGACCCTGGCGAGCGATCCGGAGTTCTTCGGGCGCCCGGAATGGACCCGGACGCGAGACATTTATGGCCTGTCTGGGCTGCGCACGCGGGGCATGGATTCGACGTTCATGTACGAGGCCGTGGCCGGCGGTGAAGTGGGTGCCATAACCGCCTATACCACCGATGGCCGGATCGATGCCTATGACCTCGTTTTGCTGGAGGAGCCGGCGGGGGCGCTACCGCCCTATGACGCCGTGGTGCTTCTGTCGCCGGAGGCAGCGGAGGACCGGGCCTTGCAGCGGGCCCTGATGCCATTGCGGGGGGCGATTTCCTCGCGCCTGATGCGGGCGGCCAACGCCAAGGTCGATCTGGAGCGCCAGCGTGTGGGCACGGCGGCGGACTGGCTTCTGGACGAGATCGATGCGCGCGCGCGGCTCGACCAGACCGGTTCGGGAACCGATCGGAGAACGCCATAGAGCCTGTTTGAGCGGGGTCGGAACCGGTTCGTATCCGGAAGATACGCCACAACAGGGGGCTATGCCGCTTTCGCCAACGCCACCGCTGGGGCAGCGAGGGGTGGCCAGGGAGGGGCAGCACACTGGGCAGCAGACTGGGCAGCACACTGGCCGTCGGGCTCACCTGCGTCGCGCGTCCACGAAGGGCGCCCGTACGTGTCTCATGACGTCAGCCGGAACCGCCCAGGCGCTTCAGGTCGAGCACGTCTTCCATGTCGTAGAGGCCGGGGGCCTGGCCCATGGCCCAACCCGCAGCGTGGAGGGCCCCGGCGGCAAATACAGACCGGTCGAGGGCCTGGTGGCCCAGGGCGATCACCTCGCGGTCACTTGCTAAGGTCACTTCATGCTCGCCGACGACTCCGCCAGACCGGCGGACGGCGAAGCCGATGGTGCCATCCATCCGACGGGCATCCGGCCCGTCATAAGGGGGCGACCGCAGCGCCGCCAGCGTCTGTCCGCGCCCCTCGGCCACAGCCTGGCCCAGCATGAGGGCGGTGCCTGAGGGCGCGTCCACCTTTCGGCGGTGGTGCGTCTCCAGTACCTCCGCGTCCCAGTCGCCGCCAAGCCGGGCTGCGGCCAGGCGCACGAGCGCGGTCAGCAGGTTCACACCCAGCGAGAAGTTTCCGGCCTTGACGACGGCCATGTCCTCTGCAGTGCGCGCGATGCGGGCCTCGTCCTTCGCGTCGAACCCTGTCGTTCCGATGATCACGGCGTGCACCGGCGTGTGCCGCAATGCGTCCAGCGCGGACAGGGTTGCGTCGGGACGGGTGAAGTCGATCCAGACGCGCGCGTCTCGGGCGGCCTCGACCACGTCAGTGACCGGTGTCACGCCCAGTTCGTAGGGCAAGCCGACGAGGCGTGCCAGATCCGTGTCGCGGACGGGCGTGGTGGGGACTTCGGTGCCGCCGACCAGATCATGGCCCTCGACCAGCACCGTGCGCACCAGCGTCTGGCCCATCCGGCCGGCCACGCCGGCAATCGCGATTCGAAGCGGTTCGGTCATCGCTCCCTTATAATGCTCAGCCACCGGCTGGCGAGGGGGTGTCGCTGCCTTGACCCGACAGGCGGTCGCGGCGCTCGAACACGAACCGCTGATAGAACAGCGCGACACCGATCAGGGCGACGCCAAGCCCGATCAGGCTTGCAGCTCGCATGGCACCGGTCAATTGTCCCAGGTCGACCAGGAACACCTTCGCGACCGATAGCAGCAGAAGGCCCAGCGAGACGTAGCGCACCGAGGCTCGCCGGCGCAGTACGCCCCAGACCAGCAGCACGAGGGCCAGGCCGATCCAGGCCACCGAATAGGCCCACATTTCCGTGTCGCTGGCCGGGCCGGTCCCCAGATCCGGTCCCCGCACGCTGCGGCGGGCTTCGGCCGTGACCCAGACGAACGCGGCGCCCATGGCGGCCAGTCCGGTCAGGGTCGCCGCCGTGGCGCGGCCGTGCCGGTGATGGGCGGCGGATTGAGCGGCCAGGAACAGTCCGGGCAGGGCGAATGCCGGCACCAGAAGGTTCAGTACAGGCCAGCCGCTGGCCCGGGCCACGTCCAGCAGGGTCACGCCATAGACGAGAGCGCCGATCCCGATCAGGCTCGCCACGGCTTCCACCACCGTCCAGAAGCGTCCCCGTGACGCCGCGAACCGCCAGGCCAGGCTTGCGGCCATGCCCGTATAGGCGATCGCGTAGCCCGAAGCCTCGCCCAGTCCGGCTTCGGGACCGAACAGCCGGCCCCCGCCAGCGGCATGTCGAATCAGAAGTCCGACCCCGGCCATGGCGATCACCATTGCGGCACCGTCATAGGCGCGCATCCGCAGACGGTCCCCTGCCCAGAGCCGTCCCCCCAGCCCCAGGGCTATGACGGCCAAAGCTAGGGCGGCGCCGAGTTCGTTGACCACGGGCAGGGGCCCGATTTCGGCACCGCGCAACATGCCTGGCCGCGCGAGCAGGACGACCGCAGCCCCCGCGGCCAGCGTCCCGGACCAGGCAAGGGTCAGGAGTGGGAAACGGCGGTGAATGGCGGCGATGGCCAGCGCCACCACGGCCATGGCCGGGCCAAACCAGAGATCTTCCAGGACGAGGAAAGGGCTGAGGGCGGCTGCCAGCGCCGTGGCCAGCGCATAGGCGGCCGCTGCACCCGGGTGGCGGGCAAAGCCCGGATCGGTGGCCCGCAGCCGGTCAAGCACGGTACCGGTCAGGACCGCAAGGCCGAGCGCACCGAGCCCCCAGGAAAGGCCTGGCTCCATTCCCCATCGCCAGAACGCCAATGCAAGCAGACCGACAGGTGTCAGCGCCCCGGCCATGGCCAGCGGGGCGCGCACGGTCAAGGTGGATTGCAGCGCCAGGCCAAGCAGGGCGTAGACGAGCCCGGCCGCCAGGAACGCCGGGCTGAGACCTGGATGACCGTCCGGCCAGAGCACCAGGCCGCACCCGGTGAGCGCTGCGGACATCGGCGCAAGCAGCCCGTAGCCTTCGCGCCGCCACGCCGCGAGCAGGCTGATCCCGCCGTGCAGGCACAGGCCGGCAATGGGCCAGGCGAGACTTGCCGGATCGCGGGCACTCAACAGGATGACACCACCTCCCAGGGCCCAGAAGGCGTAAGCGGCAAACAGCGTCTCGCCGCGCTGCCGGATCAGCCAGACGACGCTGCCCGGACGGGTGGGTGGCAGGATGGGCTGTCGCGCGGCCCCAAGCGCGAAGCCGAGCCCCGCGACGCCAGTGCCCAGCGCGTAGGCGGGGAGGGCCCAGGCGGTGGCTGCATCCATATCGCCGAGCGCGAGAAAACCCCAGACTGCCGTTCCTGCAAGGCTGATCCAGGACATGAACCGCCAGCCCCGGACCCGGATGAGGGCAAGTCCGACCCAGGTCACCAAGGTCACAAACGGCAGGACATCCACGGCACTGCCCGCGTTCGCGCCGGTGAGTGCCGGAGCGGCATAGGCGCCGGCGAGCCCGATAACGGCCAGCAGCGGGCCATATTTCAGGCTCAGCGAGAGGGCGACCACGGAGACGGCCGAAAACGCCGCCAGGGTCAGAAGCGGCGGCAGGAGTTCATAGAGCAGGCCTGCAGCGAGGCTCGCACCGTACAGCGAGAGGACGCCGGCGCCCGCCAGGATGGCGGGGAGCCAGCGCAAGGCCCCCTCGGCGGTGCGGATCAACCCGGCGCGTTCGCCGCGCAACGCAGCCGCGATCAGCCCGAGGCCGAACATGGCGGCAGCGCCGGTGCGCGCCACGGGCCCGAAAAGTCCGGCATCCACCGCCACACGCACCAGGAGAAGCCCTCCGAGCGCAAGCGCAAGCCCGCCCGTCCAGACGGCCCAATTGCCGGCCAGGCGACGTTCCCAGTCGACCGATCGGTGCGCGGATCCGGCAAGGGCGGCCAGGGGCGCCGGGCCTGGCGGGGCGCTGTCGCGATCCGTCGGCTGGCGCCGGGTGTCTGGTGGAGCTGTTTCGCCAGACGCACGGGCGTATGCCTGCGCCGCTCGCGGCGGTGGGGTGTCCGGCCGAGCGGCCGCCTGGACCGGACGCTGGGGCGTCGATGCCGGGCTTGCAGGTGCGACGCGGTCACCGGCGGCCTGAAGCGCGGCCCGCAGCGCTGCGTTCTCGCGTTGCAGGGTGCGTGTGCGATGGAAGGCCACGAGACCGAAGATCGGGGCCACCACGATCCAGGCCGCCAGCATGATCAGAATGGCGATGATCGCATCCATGGCCGATCCGGGTCCCCCTGCCGGTGCGCACCGCCAGCGGCCCCGGCTCAGGTCCGCAATGGTACGACGCCCGCCTCACACTGGCGACCGTCACGGGTTTTGGGAAGTCCCCAGGGCAGATGGCCACCGGCCAGCCCATGATGCGGCGCCTTGCGCCTTGTCGCGCCAAATGGGGAGCGGTCCGCGCAAGGGAAATGGTCCGGAACGGCGCTCTTGCGACTCCCGACTGACCTTGAACCCCTTGGCGATGCGCTAGTGAGGTCGCTTTTCGTCGCCGTCGGTCAGCCCGTCCCAGAACCGCTTGACCCGGCCCAGGAACCCTTCATGTTCGGGATGGCAATCGGCCCCTGACGCCTCGCAGAACTGGGTCAGCAATTCCTTCTGGCGCGAGGACAGGTTGCGCGGGGTTTCCACGAAGACTTCGACGAACAGGTCGCCCGGTTGTTGGCCGCGAAGGCTTGGCATTCCCTTGCCTCGAAGGCGCAGCTTACGGCCTGTCTGGGCGCCCTCGGGAATCGTCACCCGCGCGCGTCCGCCATCGATGGTGGGAATTTCGATCTCACCGCCCAGCGCCGCGGTCGTCATCGGAACCGGGGCGCGGCAATAAAGGTTCGGTCCATCGCGTTCGAAGATGTCGTGCTCGACCACGTCGATGAAGATGTAAAGGTCGCCACGCGGTCCGCCCTGGGCGCCGGGCTCGCCTTCGCCCTGGAGCCGGATGCGCATACCGCTTTCCACACCCGGAGGAATGGAGACGGCCAGGGTTCGGTCGCGGCGAACCTGCCCGCTGCCCGAACAGGTTGCGCACGGATTCGGGATCAGCTGGCCCCGGCCGCCGCACCTTGGGCAGGCCCGTTCCATGGTGAAGAAGCCCTGTTGGGCCCGTACGCGGCCGGCCCCGCCGCACGTGGCGCAGGAGTCCGGCGACGTGCCGGGCTTCGCGCCGGTCCCGCTGCAGGTGTCGCAACGATCCATGCCTGGGATGGTGATCTCGGTATCGCGCCCGCGAAACGCATCTTCCAGCGAGACTTCCATGTCATAGCGCAGATCCGCGCCTCGGGACGGGCCACGGCGCCGGGTGCTGCCGAAACCGCCGCCGAAGACCTGGTTGAAGATGTTCTCGAAGATGTCGCCGGGGTCACCACCGCCGAAGGGACCCTGGGCGCCTGCGCCCGAGCCGTTCGAGAAGGCGGCATGACCATAGCGGTCATAGGCGGCGCGCTTGTCGGGGTCCGACAGGATCGCATACGCCTCGCTGATGTCCTTGAACTTCTGTTCGGCTTCGGGGTCGCCCGGGTTCTGGTCGGGGTGGAACTTGAGCGCGAGCTTGCGATACGCGGATTTGAGCGCCTTCGCATCGACCCCGCGATCCACACCCAGAACCTCGTAATAATCCCGCTTGCTCATGCGCACCGATCCAATGTGTCTGCCCCTGAGACGCTGTCGGGAACGTGGGTGAGGCGGCGCAGACTTGCAAGGCGCCCGGCGAAATCACTGCGACTGGTCCCGGATCGCCGCCGCAGCGCAGCCAGGGCAGCGGCCCGATTTGCGCTGTACCCCGCGCTTTCGTCGTGGTCGTAAAGACTTATGGTGGTGGCCTCGGATACTTGACTCGTTTTACCGT
>CAZBKM010000017.1:0-53533 GCA_964492485.1 uncultured Hyphomonadaceae bacterium
TCTTCAAGTCAATCGGAGTCAGTGAAGATGTGCTATGTTCTTGTTTTTGAGCATTTTCTGAACGCGAACCGGTGCCCACTTCGCCCGAAAATGCTTTAGACGGCCGGAAAGCAGATCGTCATCATTGCCGATAAGCCTGGAGATGGCCTACGGCGCGTGGACGCCGGCCGTCGCCTGTTCGATCGCGGTCCGGGCGGCTGCCAGCTTCGAGGCGCCGTCCGACATCAGCCGGTCTGCAGCGATGATCCGTACGTCCGTGATCCCCAGGAAGCCCAGAAGGTGGCGCAGATAGGGCGTCGCGAAGTCCAGCTCGCTGTCGATCCCGGTTCCGCCACTTGCCATCACCAGATAGGCCGTCTTGCCTTTCAGCAGGCCTTCGGGTCCCTCTGCGGTGTAGCGAAAGGTGCGCCGGGCCCGCGCGACCTGGTCGATCCAGGCCTTCAGCGCAGCCGGGATGGCGAAATTGTATACCGGCACGCCGATGACGATCTGGTCGGCCGCCTCGAGCTCGCTCACCAGCGAGTCCGATACCGCCAGCGTCGCGACCTGTTCCGGTGTACGATCCTGCTCAGCCGTGAAATTCGCCTCGACCCAGGCCTCGCTGACGCTTGGGGATGGTGACTTTCCCACATCGCGGTCCAGGATGCGACCCGCTGGTCCGGCAAGGCGCCGGGCCAGATCGTTGGCCAGTGCGCGTGACGCCGAGGCGTCGAACCGGGCAGAGCTGTTCACAAGAAGGACGGTGTTGGGCATGGCTGTCTCCCTCATTGCCATGAGGGACAAGTAGCCACATCGGGTGCTTTCCATAACCGAACAAATCGGAAATGCATTTTCGCCTATTTGGAAATCACTTCTCCCGCATCGGCAAGTGCGTTCAGGTTCCGGGCCGTCTCGACAAGTGCGTCGGCCGACGGGCGATCCTTATAGCCACGCTCTCTGAGGACTGCGCCAATGGTGCCGTCGGCTTTCACGAAGATCACCGCCGGATGGGGAATTCCGTCGGCGCGCGATCCGGCCTTCACCTCCATGTTGCGCAGGTTGAAGGCCTCGATGACGCGCGAGTCGGGGTCCGAGAGGAACGTGTAGGTCAGGTCGTTGGCCGCCGCGAAATCGCGCAGGGTATCCGGGGCGTCATAGGACAGCGCCTGAAGCGCCCAGCCAGCCTTGGCCAGCGGGCTGGCGGCGGCCTCGATTTCCTTGAGATGCGCCTTGCAGAAGGGGCACCAGTCGGCGGAGCGAAAGAAGACCAGCACCTTGCCCCGGTTTGCGTCGACCTCACGCGTCGCATCGGTGCGAATGCGCGTCGCCGCGTCGGTATCGGGCGCCTGGGCCCCGACAATGGGGCCGATGACGGCATTCCCGACCGCGGCGTGCGTCTCGGGCGCCGCGCCGACGCTAGAGGATCGGCCATCCTGGGCGGTCGCCAGAACCGGCGCGAGAAGGGCGGCGATCAGGGCGACGAGCGCCGGGCCAAGAACGGGCGGGCGGGGGCGGGCCATGGGCAGTCTCCTCACAGATGTCTGCGTGTGGAGGCGAACATGAGGCACGCCGATTGGCCAGCCCGCTCACGCAGGCGTGACACCCGCGCGCGCTTGCGAAGATCGGTCTTCGCATCGACCAGGTGCGCCCCCCCCCTCAGGCGAGCGTCGGGTCGATCCCCTTGCAGGCCTCGACCAGGCCTTTCACGGCGTCGACCGAATTCTGGAACATGGCACGTTCGTCGTCATTGAAGTCGAACTCGACGATCCGTTCCGCACCGGCCGCACCGATGAGCGTGGGCACGCCCACATAGAGACCGTCCAGCCCATATTGGCCGGTGCAGTAGGCGGCGACCGGCATTACGCGCTTCTGGTCCAGCAGATAGGATTTCGCCATGGCGATTGCGCTCTCGGCGGGTGCATAATAGGCGGACCCGGTCTTCAACAGCGCAACAATCTCACCGCCGCCGCCGCGGGTTCGGGTCACGATCGCGTCCAGATCCTCCTGGGTCATCCAGCCCTGGGCGACAAGCTGCGGCAGCGGCAGCCCGCCCACGGTGGAGTGGCGTACCATCGGTACCATGGTGTCGCCATGACCGCCCAGCGTCCACGCCTGGATGTCGGCCACCGAGACGCCGGTCTTCTCCGACAGGAAGTAGGCGAAGCGCGAACTGTCGAGAACGCCGGCCATGCCGACCACCTTTTCCACAGGCAGGCCCGAGAATTTCTGCAGGGCCCACACCATCGCATCGAGCGGATTCGTGATGCAGATGACGAAGGCGTCGGGCGCATGGGTGCGAATGCCTTCGCCCACGGCCTTCATGACCTTGAGATTGATCCCCAACAGGTCGTCGCGGCTCATCCCCGGCTTGCGCGGGACACCGGCAGTCACGATGCAGACGTCGGCGCCGGCAATGTCGGCATAGTCCTGGGTTCCTTTCAGCTCCACCGAGGATCCGTAGACGGGCGTCGACTCCGCGATGTCGAGTCCCTTGCCCTGGGGAAGGCCCTCCGCAATGTCGAAGAGAACCACGTCACCCAGCTCGTCGCGGGCGCAGACATGGGCGAGCGTGCCCCCGATCATGCCGGATCCAATGAGTGCGATCTTCCTGCGGGCCATGATCCACCTCTCCTTTGTCACGATGAGACTATGTCTGGCGTCCGGTTAGCGGCTGCAGCGCCTTTGGGCAATGCACCGCTTTGGTCGAACGGGCGAAACCCGCGCGAGCCTGCCCCCGGGGCTGGATTTTCGGGCCGAACCCCGCCATTCCGGCCCCATGAGCCGACCCCTGCCCGCTCCGACGCCGCCACCGCGCGCCCGCCGCAGCCCCGTCACGCCCGAGGCGTGCAGCCTGGCACGCGCCATCGATCTGATCGGGGAGCGATGGACCCTCCTGATACTGCGTGCGGCGCTGTTCGGCGTCCGCCGGTTCGACGATTTCCAGAAGGAGCTCGGCTGTCCGCGTACGGTCCTGTCCAACCGCCTGGGGCGGCTGGCCGAGGCCGGCCTCATGGACCGCCAGCCCTATCGCGAGCCTGGAAAGCGCACGCGGACCGAATACGTCCTCACAGCGCGTGGGCAGGCGCTGCAGCCGACCCTCATCCAGCTGACACTATGGGGCGATGGCATGCTCGCCGACGGGCCGGCCCCGCTGCGCTTCCGCGACCGCGACAGCCGCCAGATCCTGCGCCCGGCCCTGGTCGACGAAGCCGGCCGCGAAGTCCCCGCCGAGCGTGTGCGCACCGCCATCCGGTCGGCGAGCCTTGCGCGGGTCACGCGTCCGGAAAAAGCGAACACGCCATAGCGCACCTTCGGCGCAAACGGACCCGTTGGCGCGCGAACGCTGATGCTTCAGGCGGCGTCGCCTTTCTGGTGGAACTGACCATAGGGGCGAAACCGCCAGAGATAGGTGGGCACCATCGCCTCGACACTTTCCAGCTCCGTCACGCCCAGATCGGCAAGGGTCAGCGCACCCTCTGCGACGACATTGTCGTGCTTCAGCATCTCCACCTGGTCGCCGGTCAGCGGCGGATCGCCAAACAGTCCCCAGGCAAAGGGCGGCACATACCGCCACGCGCCCGCCATCAGGCTGCCCATGGGCTTGGCCAGCATGAAGGGCAGAGGCGCCTTGAAGCGCTTCCGGTCGATGGTCTCGAAGATGAAGTCATAGAGCTCCGCAAAGGTGTAGACCCGCGGTCCGCCCAGTTCATAGGTCCGTCCGGCGGCGTCCTCACGCTCCACCGCGGCGCAGATCGCATCGGCCACGTCACCGGCATAGACCGGCTGCAGCCGCGTGCGCCCGCCACCGATGGCCGGAAGGGCCGGCGCGAACCGGGCAAGCTGGGCAAACCGGTTGAAGAACTGATCCTCCGGCCCGAACACGATGGACGGGCGCAGGATCACGGCGTCCGGGAACACCTCGCGCACCGCCGCCTCGCCCTCGGCCTTGGTGCGGGCATAGGCGCTCTCGCTCTGTGCGTCGGCGCCGATGGCGGAGATCTGGACATAGCGCGTCACACCCGCAGCAAGTGCCGCACCCGCCGCCAGGCGCGCGCCGGAGGCCTGGCTGCCGTCGAAGGTCTGCTTGCCGCGCTCGAACAGGATGCCGACCAGGTTGACCGCGGCATCGGCATCCGCGACCGCCCGCTCCAGCGAGGCGCGGTTGCGCACGTTCGCCTGCACCAGATCGACCCAGCCGGGTGGGCCTGCCAGGCGCACATCGCCCGCCGCATGGGGATTGCGGCAGGCGACCCGTACCCGCCAGCCCGCGCGCACCAACGCCCGGGCGGCATAGCGCCCGACAAAGCCGGATCCACCGATCAGCGTAACGAGGCCCTTGCTCATGAACCGTCCCGTCATCTGCGTTCAAAACCCAAGCGCGCCTTTGACCATGCACCGGACGCCTTGTCCATGCGGCATCGGGCCGGCCGACCCAGGGTTGGCGAAGGCCAGGCGGCAGGCCAGGCGGCAGGCCCCGCCTCGGCGCCCAACCCCGTTGACGCCCGCCTGCCAAGCCCGTATACGCCCGCCTTCCGCAGATGTTTTGGTGCCCGGCTGGCCCGGTCACCCGGATGCCCAGGTGGCGGAATTGGTAGACGCGCACGGTTCAGGTCCGTGTGGGGCAACCCGTGGAGGTTCGAGTCCTCTCCTGGGCACCACACTGTGTTCATAGCGAACACAGAAACACCATAAATTCCAATATAAAACAGTTGTTTGCAGGTACGCTGCGGGTCCTGAGTGTCCATGCTCGTCCACCCACATCCGTGAACTGCCAACACATTTGTCGGCACCAATATGGCATCAAACAGCCCGGAAGGGCGATTGCGGACCTCCCATCCAACGGTCGCCTCGTTTAAGGGTTGTCTCTGCCCAAGTCTCCGGCGATCAGGGCGGCGGCTCAAAAGGGGTTTGATCCTGCCTGTGGCACTGGAAGAGTGTTATCCACTTGAGTGGTGGAATCATGCCGACCAGCAAGGCTGGCTCGAGGACCGCGAGCAGTCTTCCATTCTGCCCGAAGCCACTACGAAAAGATTGGTCAATGGCGAAACGTCGTTTGAGCAATTGGCCGACGGTCTTGACGGTAAAATGATGATTGCCAAGCTGGTAGCTTCAGGATCGAAAGTCGCATGGGCAAGTTGGGTCGCAAAAAAAAGCAACAAAATGACCTGACCGGAAATCTAAATCACCTCACCGATCTCATTAGAGAGGGGCTGGCTTACGTGGGGGATGAGATCGCGCCCTGCGGCCAACTCGTCCGCAAAACAACGGGCGACAGCAACACCTCGCGAAAGGATCCAATTATCCCCAGCCTTGCATATGGCCCTGAATCGATGCCTTGTTAAACGTACACTTTAACAAGTGAGCGATTTTCCACCATGGACAAGTCTCACGATAACAACGAGGCGCGCTGGCGGGCCGGGCGGTATGTGCGCCAGCCTGCCGGATATAGCGCGTTTCTGCCGAACGCTCTCCCGCCTGATCCTCCGGTGCGGGTCGAAGGGCGGTTGCAGCGTCTCCTGTCGGCGGCTGACCTTGCGCTCGGGCGGCTCGATGGCTCGATCCAGATCCTGCCCAATCCGGACCTCTTCGTCTTCATGTATGTGCGCAAGGAAGCGGTACTATCGAGCCAGATCGAGGGAACGCAAAGCTCGCTTCAGGACCTGCTCGCCGCTGAGGCCCAAATCCTCGATCCGGACCAGCCGCGTGATGTGGCCGAAGTGCTGAACTATGTCGCCGCGATGAACTATGGCATGGAACGGCTTGCGTCGTTGCCTGTCTCGGTGCGCCTGATCCGCGAAATTCACGAACGGCTGATGCAAGGGGTGCGCGGGCAGTTTCTGACGCCGGGCGAGCTGCGCACATCGCAGAATTGGATCGGGCCGGGCGGCTGCACGCTGAACGAAGCGACTTTTGTCCCGCCGCCGCCGCATGAGGTCGCCAATGCGCTCGGCGCGCTCGAGACATTCCTGCACGCCGATGACGGGCTGCCTCTGCTGCTGAAGGTAGGACTGGCGCATGTGCAGTTCGAGACGATCCACCCTTTTCTGGATGGCAACGGACGCGTCGGACGACTACTGATCACTTTTCTGCTCTGCGAAAAGGGCGTCCTGCACAAACCGGTTCTCTATCTGTCGCACTACTTCAAGCGTCATCGCCAGCGCTATTATGAGTTGCTGCAGGCCACGCGTGACGAAGGCGACTGGGAAGCCTGGCTCGAATTCTTTCTGCAAGGTGTCGCTGAGGTAAGCGTGCAGGCGGCTGAAACCGCGCGGCGCATTCTGGCGCTCAGAGAAGATCACCGGTCCGCTATCGCCGCAAATCTGGGCCGCGCAGGGGGCAACGGACACATCGTGCTGGAGCATCTGTTTGTCCGCCCGATCGTCTCGGTGAATGAAGTGAAGGAACTGATCGGCACCACCTATCCGGCGGCGAACACACTCGTCGAGAAATTCGTCGAGATCGGCATTCTTGAAGAGATCACAGGGCAGGCTCGCAACCGAAAATTTCGCTACAGCCCCTATGTGCGTCTGTTCCATGAGGAGCGGCAGATTGACGGATAGGACATCTGATTTCCGACGAACTCGGCACCGTGTGAAGAAGGGTGCGCAACTTCATCAGAGAAGGAAAAGCAGCTTAGGGTTCTGCTGGACTTGCATGGACGAGGTTGGATCAATCTGGACGATTGAATCAGAGCCTGCGAGGTAGGTCGTATGCCATGCGGGTCCTTGTTTCTGACTCAAACCACGGTAGCCCAATCATTTGTTGGCATCGTGGTTCTGAAAATAAGTCTGTGGGCAAATAAAAATCATAATAAACACAGAGATTCATGGTTAAGGCGGCCCCTCTCCTGGGCACCATTCTTGGATGACCCCGTATCGGCCCTTCGGGCCTCACATGGGTCGCGCTCAGGGCTGCGATGCGGTTCGAGGATTGTCCTCTCCTGCACCACCATCGAAAGTAGCCGATCTATCCCGCCGGATGTTGGGGGTTGAGCGAACAGGCGGAGGCCGCGTTTGCGACTCTTGCGCTTCGGGCTTTCCTGATTGGGTGCGGTGTGTAACGTCATCTACACGTGGGTGGGATGATGCCATGCGCGGTGGCGGGTGGCCCGGTCCTTGCCTGTCGCCGGGCTGGACACGCAATGGGGGCAGGGGATGCCACGTTTCAACTTCACGGGCTCGGGCGCGCGGCGTGTCCGGGCGCTGGTGGCCGCGCGGCCTCGGGCGCTGTTTGGCGCTTCACTGGCCCTGGCGGTGCTGATCGGCGCGGCGGTGGCGGTGGGTGTCTACGAGGCGGACCGGATCAAGGCCCGCCTCGCCAGCCTGCTGCCCCATGCCGGGTCACCGGTGTCCGAGACCCATGAGGTCAATTGGACGCGCCTGGAAACGGCGCTCCTCACGCTGGAACGCGCCGACATTCCGCTGGGCAATGTGGATGGCAACACGATCGGCGGCGGCATTGCCACCTTTGCCGACCATCTGATCCATGTCTCGCCCAAGGGCTATGTCGGGGCATTGCCGCTGGCGGGCGGGCGACTGACCTATTCCGACACGCGCCTCTCCTTCGGCCTGACGCCGGACGCCTATGCCGACCGGATCAACTTCAATCCGCGCCACATCCGCGTGCACGATATCCTTGTGCGGCCGGTAGATGGGGCGGAGCCCACTCGGGCTGAGATCCTGGTCAGCCATCACCGTTTCGTGCCGGAAAGCCAATCGGTCTGTCTGGTCGTGTCGCGGGGGACGCTGACACGCGAGGACGCCGATATCGTCTTCCCGCAGACCTGGGAGGAGGTCTATCGCCTCGATGCCTGTGTTTCCATGCCGGCGATCGCCTGGAATTTCGACGGGCTGACATCGGGCGGCGAGATGGTGTGGCTGGACGGCACGCGCCTGCTCCTGTCGGTGGGCGACTTCTCGCTCTACCGCGAAGTGGACAATGACGCGGTGACACGGCCCGCGCCGGACAATGACCTTGGCAAGATCGTGGAGCTGGACCTCGAAACCGGCGCGGTGACCCCCTACGCCCAGGGCGTGCGCAATCCCCAGGGCCTCGCCTGGGGCGTCGACGGCAGGCTATGGGAAACGGAGCACGGCCCCCAGGGCGGCGACGAAGTGAACCTGATCCGGCGGGGCGGCGATTATGGCTGGCCGCACGTCTCGATGGGCACCGAATATGGCGCGCCGCGCAGTCCGTTGCCTGCAGGCACCGCATCGCTGGGCCGACATGAGGGCTATACCCGGCCGGCCTTCGCGTTCGTCCCGTCGATCGGGATCTCGGGCCTTTCGGCCGTGGAGGCCAAGGGCGGCTTCGACCCCTGGCACGGCGACCTGGTGGCCGCGAGCCTCCGCGAGCAGTCGCTTTACCGCCTGCGGCCGGCGGACGACCGCATCGTCTATGCCGAGAAGATCCCGCTGGGCCTGCGTCTGCGCGACGTGATCCAGCTGCCCGATGGTCGCCTGGCGGCGCTGTCGGACCTCGATACGGTGGTCCTGCTGCGCGGCGTGTCCCCGTCGGCGCCCCTGCCGGACACGCCGGAACTGGTCCTTGCCGGTCTCGGCGAGATCGCCCCGCGCGAGGTGCATCCCGCACAGGCACGCGGAACCGAGGCGTGGGGCCTGGAACTGTACCGTGCCCATTGCCAGGGCTGCCACCGACTGGACGGCGTGGCCGATATCGGGCCGCCGCTGAACGGCATTCTCGATGCGAACGTCGGAGGCCATCCGGGCTTCGCCTACAGCCCGGCGCTTGCAGCGGCCGAACGCAACTGGACGGCCCGCCTGCTGAGCGCCTACATCTCCGACCCGGACACCGTGTATCCGGGCACGACCATGCCGGCCTTCGACTTCAGCGAGCTGGAACTGGACGCGATGGCGGACTTCCTGGCCACAACGACGGCCGGCGGGCCCCTGCACGGTGGGGGCGGCGAGGGTGCGCGGTGAGGTGTCGTCCGACCGGGTCCGCTTCAGCCCGCCCCCGGATCATGCCCGTACAGCTCCGGACGACGCGCTCAGCGCAGCCGGAGCTCCAGGCTGTCCTGGCGGCCGAAGCCCGTAAGATCGATCCGATCGGGGTGTAGCGACGCGATGGCATACGCGGTGTCCTCGCTGTCCAGCATGGCCTTCAGGGTGAGATGGTGGACGCCGTCGGCGTCCTGACCGTACATGCCATCATGCTTGTGGCCCGCGATCCAGGCCTTCAGGGACGTGTGCCGATTGAGGCGTGCGCGCACCGGGCCCGCGTCCCACAGGCAGTGGACGTCATCGGGAAAGACCGGATAATGGCACAGGATCAGCGCCGGGCGCCCTGCCGCATCGGCAGCCGCCAGCTCCGCGTCCAGCCAGTCGAGTTCGGCCTCGCCCAAAGCCCCGCACCAGCCCGGCCGGTCGGGATAGGTACCCGCATGCAGGGCCTGGCTTTCGCGGTGCCGCGCCGATCCCGGTGGCCAGGCATGTAGGCTGTAGGCGTTCCCATCGGCGATCAGGATCCGCCATCGACCCAGATCGAAGG
Source organism: uncultured Hyphomonadaceae bacterium (assembly GCA_964492485.1). GTDB lineage: Bacteria > Pseudomonadota > Alphaproteobacteria > Caulobacterales > Hyphomonadaceae > UBA5336. Next base: position 9,490 of record CAZBKM010000017.1, read on the forward strand.
CGTCCCGCCGCCACGGAAGGCCGAGACGGGCCGGCACGTCCGCCTTGCGCAGCGCGGGGACATGGAAGTCATGATTGCCCAGCACATGGCGCAAGGGCGGGCGGGCCATGGCCTCGATCGGAGCGAGCGCGTCATAGCTGGACCAGTCGCCATCGATGAAATCCCCCAGATGCACCAGGGCATCCAGGGCCTCGCCGGACAGGTGGGCCAGCGCCGCCATCAGCTTGTCCGCCGCCCGACGATAGAGGCGCGGCGGGGCGTCAGGCTTGTCGGCATACTGGCAATCGGCGATCAGGCCGAGCCTGGGTACGTCCTCGACTGCGGTCATGGTGGCGCCCGATGCGTCTTGCCCTCAGGGGACCACCACATTGAAGTCGCCGGGCGGGGTGTCCAGCGCGTTGAAAAAGGCGCCCAGCGCGGTGGCATCGCCTTCCACCTTCGCCGCACCTGAAGCGACCAGGGCGGGAAAGGCCGCCTCGCGCAGGACCAGGCGATCAAGGTCGCTTCGGTCCATGGTCAGGGTCGCTGCCGGAGCGTCAGGGGTGAGACCGAGGCGCGGCACGATCACGTCCGGTCCCACCTCGACGCCGAGTATCTCGCCCGTGTCCGGGAAGTTGAAGGCCAGGGTGAACGGGTCGCGGCTCATCTGTTCGGGCGCGAACCTCACGGCCAGGGCGTCGAACAGGTCGTCGGTGGGCACCGCACGCAGGAAGTCGGCATTGCCCAACTGGGCCGCCGCGCGCGTGCTGTCGGGATTGCGCAGGCGCTGCGCGGCCGTCAGGTAATAGCTGCGCCAGGTTCCGCTCTCGGCCTGGAATCCGAGCTGCTCATAGGCCGCCGCCAGCCAGCCGCGCGCCGTCGCATTCTCCGGATCGGCCCAGACGGCGTGATTCAGGAGCTCCGCCGCCCAGCGATAGTCGCCGGCGCCATATGCCTCGGCACCCGCCGCGACGACCCTGCCGGGGCCGCCCATGACCTCGACGTAGCGGGGGGCCGCCTCGGCCCGTGGCAGGGCATGAAACTCCGCCGGCACGCCGCTCCACCAGCCGAAATAATGCTGGTACACCGCTTTCGCATTGTGGGAGAGCGTCCCGTAATAGCCGCGCGTGGCGAATTCGCGGGCCTGGACGTCGGGCTCCGCGATCGCCTCGGCCGCCTCGTCCCGGGTCGCCCCGGCATTGGCCCGACGCAGGGTCTGATCATGCACATAGCGGTAGATGTCACGCTGGCTGGCCAGCAGCGCCCGCGCGCGCTCACGGCCCCAGGTGGGCCAGTGGTGCGAGGCAAAGACCAGGTCGATGCGGTCGCCATAGGTCACCAGCGCGTCGTCTATGGTCTCGCTCCAGTGGAGGGCATCGCGCACCTTGGCACCGCGCAGGGTCAAGACGTTGTGGAAGTTCGCCGTGGCCACCTCCGCGGTGCACAGCGCATCGAACTGTGGCAGGTAGAACATGAACTCGGCCGGCGCTTCGGTCCCAGCGGCATCCATGAATTCGAACGTCACGCCATCGATGGTGCGCCGCGTACCGGTCTCTCCGATTTCCTCGGTCGGAAGGATGAGGCCCACACGGCCGGTCGCCGTTGCCTGGCCGAGGCCCGCGCCCACATGGCCTGTCGGGCTGAGCGGCAAGCTGTTGCCAAACATCAGGGCGGCCCGCCGGCTCATGTGATTGCCGGCAAGCAGGTTCTCCGCCACGGCTGACTCCGAGAAGCCTTCGGGCGCCAGGATGGGCACGTCCCGTTCGGCAATCTCGTCTTCCGCGATGATACCGCGCACCCCACCGAAATGGTCCACATGGCTGTGGGTGTAGAGGATGCCGGTGACTGGGCGTTCACCGAGCGTGTCATTGACCAGGTCCAGGGCGGCGGCGGCCGTTTCTGCCGACAGGAGCGGATCGACCACGATCCAGCCCTCATCGCCGCGGATCACGGTCATCACGGCAAGATCGTAGCCGCGCACCTGGTAAAGCCCGTCCTTCAGCTCGAACAGGCCATGAATGGCGTTCAAGCGCGACTGGCGCCAAAGGGACGGGTTGACCGTGGCCGGCGCATCGCCCTCCAGGAACGTCCAGTCGGCGATTGGCCAGACCGTATTGTCCTCAGCATCGGTGATCGCGTCCGCCTCGATGCGGGCCAGGAGGCCGCGGGTCGCATCGTCGAAATCGGCCGGATCATCCAGCGGCAGACGCGCGGCGACGGCTGCATTCGCAGCTTCGGTGGTTGGCGTCGCCTCGCCCGCCGGCGGCGGCTCTGGCAGGGCAGTCGCGGCCTCGCCGTCGCCGCTGCCCGAGCCGCAGGCCGCCAGCAGCCATGCCGACACGGTGACAACGGCCAGCGCGCCCAGCCGTGATCGATTGCCACCTGCCATGGCGATTGCCGCCCTTCGCCCGATGCCTGCCATCATGTCTGCCTCCCCGGACTTCTGTCGTCACGTCCAGCGCCAATCTAGCAGCTTCGTGCGCAGCGCCTAGCGCCGGCTTGACAGCGGCAGGGAACCGCTGGACGGACAGGGGCATGAACGAGACCGTTGCCGTTGCCGTCCATCCATTGCCCCACTTTGCGGGGCTCGAACTGCCGGCCTACGAAACCGAGGGCGCCGCCGGAATGGACGTGCGCGCAGCCGTGCCGGAGAACGAACCGGTGGTGCTGGCGCCCGGTGAACGGGCCATGATCCCCACCGGGCTCAGCGTCGCCTTGCCGGATGGCTACGAATTGCAGATGCGTCCCAGGTCGGGACTGGCGGCGCGCCATGGCATCACCTGCCTGAATTCGCCCGGCACGATCGACAGCGACTATCGCGGCGAACTGAAGGTCATCCTGATCAACCACGGACAGGAGACGGTGACGCTGGCGCGGGGCGAGCGCATCGGGCAGATGGTGCTCTCCCCCGTGGTGCGGCTGTCCTGGCAGGCCGTTGACACGCTGCCGGGCACGCAACGCGGCACGGGCGGGTTCGGCTCCACGGGTCGGTAGCATCCATATCGGCGCGCGGAACCGACGCGTCGCACCCATCTGCGACGCATGGCCAATTGATCTCCGCGCCTCGACGTGGAAGTTGAGGAGACTGAGGGTCGCGCGGCGTGTCGCGGCGGCCTGTCCCTAACCCCTTCGGGAGGCGAGCATGACCGAGCCGCAACGTTCCAGAGCCGTTTTTTCCATGGCGGACTTCAAGACGATCCGCCGCCTGCTCGTGCACTTCATCGAGAATCAGGACCATGAACTCTACGCCGACCTGAAGAATGACGAGCGGTTCTGGAAGGACGTCGCCAATCTGTATCACCGGCTTGGCCGGGTCGACGACGAGACCTAGGCATTGACCGGGCCTGCCGCGGACCTCGGCGCGCGCCTGCCGCGCCTGGGAGAAACGCTGGCGGCCACGGCCGACGCCGTGGCCTTCGCCCGACAGCAAGCCGAAGGCCTGCCCGACCGGCCGGAGACCTGGCGCTGGGTCGCCATGGCCCTGACCCTGGCGCTTCAGGGCGCCTGCGTTGCTGCGCTGCTTGCCTATGACACGGCCAATCCGGAAGATGTGCTCGCCCCCGCCGACCGGGGCCAGTCTGCGACGCCGCCAAAGCTTGCCCCCGTCGCCCTGCTTCTTCGTCGCGTTACCTCGCCGACCTATCTGGCCGATCCGGATCGCCTTCCCTTCACCGCCTCACGGAAGCAGGCGGTGCTGGACTTCGTCGGCTACCGAAACGCTGCGGCGCATGTGCTGCCCATGGGGTCATTGCCGGGACCGGACGCGCTTCCACGCCTGGCAGAGGCCGTGATCGAGGCCCTCGACCATCTCTGCGTCACCCGGCCCGCGTTCGACGCAACCCCGCATCGCGCGCAGATCAGCGCCCTGGCTGCGGACCTTTCCAGCCTCTCTCGGCTGATGGCAGACCTGCCATGAGGCGAATTAGAGCAGCCCTCGCCGAATGGACATGGGATCGGATGGACGAAGCGTGTTAACGTCGGGGTCATTGGCGGCGCGTTAGGCAGACGGCATGAGTCGCGATTTCCGGTCCGGCCTTGGTGCGTTTGCAGCCCTCCTGCTCCTGGGGGCGGCACCCGACAGCTTTACGCTGGATGAACTGAAAGCCCTCGAGGCGGAAAAGGCCGCCGCGGAAGCGAAGCTGGAGAACCTGGAAAATGCCTCCGAAACCACGGAGCGCGACCTCGCCGTTCTGGAAAGCCAGCTCATTTCCGCTGCCATGGAAAGCCGCCGTCGCGAGGAGCAGGCGGCCGCCGCAGAACGGCGCCTGATCGATCTCTCCATGCGCCTCAACGCCGCACAGGGCGCGCTGCTATCGGACCGTACGCAACTGGAGGACCTTCTGGGGATCATGGCGGCCGGTGGATTGCGCCAGCCACCCGCGCTGGTCGTGTCTCCCGACCGCGCCAATGAGGCTGTCCGCCGGGCTATCCTCACGGGCGACGCGGCGCCCCGGCTGGCGACGCGGGCCGAACGGCTGAGCCAGGAGGTCGCGCGCCTGAATGCCCTGGAGCGCGAGATCCGACATGAACGCGCCTCGCTCGACGCCGCAGAGGCGGTCCTGGCCCTCAAGGAGGCAGAGATCCGGACCCTTGCGGCCCAGAAACGCGCCGCCTTCGAAAGCGCCAGCGAGAATGCCGACGCGCTCCGCCAGCGCGTTGCAACGCTGAGCCGGAAGGCCACCACCTTGCGTACCCTGCTGGCGGAACTCGAAGCCGCCGCACCCCCGGCGCCAGCCGTGAAACCGCGCAGCCTGCCACGCGCCCAGTATGCGAGCCTCTCGCCGGGGCCGGGCGGCACGCTGAGCGATGCGGCGCCAGCGGGCCGGCCCTTCAACGAGCTTCAGCCCCTCGGGGCCGCCTCTCTTGGTCGGCTTGCGCGTCCCGCCGCCGGGCTGATCAAGCACGGCTATGGCGATATGCTCGAAACCGGGAGCAAATCGGAAGGCCTGACCATTCGCACCCGCGGCGGAGCCCAGGTGATGGCGCCTGCAGATGGTCGCATTGAATACGCCGACACGTTCCGTACTTATGGAGAAATGCTGATCCTGCGGACAACCGACGGGTACCATGTTATCCTCAGCGGGTTAGGCAGGATTTACGGGACGCCCGGCCAGACAGTCAGCGCCGGTGAGCCCGTCGGGCAAATGCCCGGGCGGCGGGAGCCTCCCCCCGAGCTCTATCTAGAGCTCAGGAAGGATGGAACGCCGATGAACCCGGCAAAGTGGATGAAGCGCGGGCGATAGACCCGGAAGCGTTGAGGAGACGGTCATGCGGGCGATGCTAACCGGTGCGGCGATCGGAGTGGTCATGGGCGGCATTGCCGTCGGCGTTTCGGCGTTCGCCTGGCCCGACGCCCGCACCGACACGGCACGCCAGGAAACCTATCGCCATCTCGACCTTTTCGCTGAGATTCTCGCGCGAACCCAGAGCGAGTATGTCGAGCCGATAGACGAGCGCGAAGCCATCGAGGCCGCGATCAACGGCATGCTGACATCGCTTGACCCCCATTCCGGCTATCTGTCGCCCGACGATTTCCGGTCGATGCAGGTGCAGACATCGGGCGAGTATGGCGGCCTCGGGATAGAGGTCACCATGGAAGACGGCTTCGTGAAGGTCGTCACGCCCATGGATGGCAGCCCCGCCAGCGAAGCCGGCATCGAAAGCGGTGACCTTCTGACCGCGATCAACGGGAAGCCGATTGTCGGCCAGACACTCAGCGAGGCGGTCAAGGACATTCGCGGCCCGGTGGGAACCGAAATCACCATCACCGTATTGCGCGAGGGCGAGGATCCCTTCGACGTAACTCTGGAACGTCGCGTCATCCGGCCACAGACGGTGACATGGCGCATGGAAGACGAGGACATCGCCTATCTGCGCATCTCCACCTTCAACGAGCGCACCAGCGAGCTTCTGGAAGACGCGCTCGCGGAAATCTCCGATGCGGCCGAGGGGCAGGTGCCCGATGGCCTGGTCCTCGACCTGCGCAACAATGGCGGGGGGCTGCTGGACCAGGCCATCTCGGTCAGCGACCTGTTCCTGTCGGGCGGCGAGGTGGTCTCAACCAAGGGCCGGCGCGACCGCGATATCGAGAGGTATAACGCCCGCTCCGGCGAGATGTTCAAGGACGTGCCCATGGTCGTTCTGATCAATGGCGGGTCGGCCTCGGCTTCGGAGATCGTGGCCGGCGCCTTGCAGGACCGCGGCCGGGCGCGGGTGCTGGGCGTGACCAGCTTCGGCAAGGGATCGGTCCAGACGGTGATCCCGCTTGGCGCAGAAAAAGGCGCGATTCGCCTGACCACGGCGCGCTATTACACGCCTGCCGGCCGGTCGATCCAGGCCACGGGCATCGAACCGGACATCGAGGTCGCCCAGCGCCGCGTGACCGAAGAGGATCTGGCCGCAGCCCGGCGCTGGTCCGAAGCCGATCTGCCCAACGCCCTCGGAAATGAGGATGGCGCAGCCCGGCGCGCGGCCCACATTCCGGAAGACCAGCCCCCGGCGGACTATGACGGTGACGACTACCAGCTCGAACGTGCGCTGGACGTGCTCCGACAGGGTGGGGTCCGCGCAGGAACTGGACCCAACGCCGGTTAACCGGCCTTTGCGGGTTGTTAACTGGTCATCTGCCACGAATGCGGCTCGGCTGTTGATTCGGCCAGCCTAGGGAAGGTGACCAAGATGGGGAACCGACGCGTGGCGGAACCCTCCGCCATCAGGACAGGACTGATCCACCTCATGATGAGCCTCGGCGTGTTCGCAGGGCTCTCGGGGGCGGCGGCCGCGGCGGTGCACCTCACCGGCGATGCCCGGGATGCCGGTCCGCGCCTGGAGCTCGCCATGTTCGATGACGTCAACGACCGCGCCCTCGCAGGTCTCAAGTCCCGCTTCGACCGGGGCGAGGCGTCCACCATGCAGCTTGCCGCCCTCAAGGTTGGTCCGCGCGACACCGCCGCGCCGGACGAGACGGGGCCCAGCCTCGGCGTGCCCGATCCCCAGCCTGCCCACGCCGACGCAGCCACTGCCGGTGCCGCCCGCACCGCCCCGGTCCGTGCCAGCCTGAACCGCGCGGAGGCCGTCGGCGGTGGGGTACGGATCAATGGCAAGACCGTCCTGCCAGGCGAGGCCTTCAGCGACGTGCAGGCCATAGGGGCACTGCCCCGGGCGCCGATTTCCGGCCTCTGGGAACGCACCCGCCATGGCGTCGTCCCGCGGATCGGTGCAGAGGGTGATATGCCCGCCGACGCCTATGCCCGCCCTTTCTATGTGCGCGGCAATACGCCGATCGTCTCGATCGTGGTCGGGGGTCTGGGCATCAATTACACTCATACCAAATCCGCCATCGAGGAACTGCCGCCTGAAGTGACCCTCGCCTTTGCGCCCCATGCACGCGGCCTGTCGACCTGGGTCCGCCGGGCGCGCGACGCCGGTCACGAGGTGATCCTCGAACTCCCCCTGGAACCGTTCGACCACGGTCGCGTCAGCCCCCATCCATGGACCCTGACCTCCGGGGCCGAAGCGGAGACGAACGCCGTGCGGCTCGAGCGGCTGCTGGCCCTGGCGCCGGGCTATTTCGGGGTGATGAACTATCAGGGCGACAAGTTCGTGAAGGATGGCGAGGCGGTGTCCAGCCTGCTGGACTCGCTGACCCAGCGCGGGATCGCATTCGTCGAGGACGGCAGCTTGCCCAAATCCAGCCTGGCCGAGGCCGCGCGCGACCGCGACACCCGCTATGTCCGAGCGGACCTGGTGATCGATGCGCGGATCGATGCGAATGCCATGCAGGACCAGCTCAGTGCGCTGGAGAGCGCGGCCCGCGAACAGGGCGCAGCCCTTGGAACGGCCATCGCCTACCCGCTCACGATCGACACCTTGAAGGCCTGGACCGAGCAACTGCCCGAGAAGGGGCTCGTTCTGGCCCCCGCCTCGGCGCTGCAATCGCGTCCTGCCGGTGCGCCGGCCCAGGCTCAGGCCCAGGCACAGGCCCAAGCTCAGGCCCAGGCCGAACAGCGCCGTGCCGTCCCCCTCGGGACTGGAAGCCTGCCCTGATCGCCGCTACAGCGGGACCATGGTCGAGCTCAAACGCAATCCCGATGCCTACCGCCCCAATGTGGGCCTGGCGCTGTTCTCCAAGGCAGGTCACGTCTTTCTCGGACGCCGGGTCAATGGTCGCGGCCCCTTCCAGTGGCAGATGCCGCAGGGTGGCGTTGACCGCGGCGAGCCGCCGCGAGAGGCGGCCCTGCGCGAGCTCGACGAGGAAATCGGCGTGCCGCCCAAACTGGTCGATATTCTCGAGGAAACCGAGGACTGGCTCTATTACGACTTTCCGCCGGACCTGAAGCGCCGCATGCCCGGGCCCTATCTGGGCCAGCGGCAGAAATGGTTCGCGTTCCGTTTCCGCGGCTCCGACAGCGATGTGCGTCTCGACAAGCACACGCCCGAATTCGATGCCTGGCGCTGGGCCCGACTTCAGGACGTGCCTGACCTGATCGTGCCGTTCAAACGCCCGGTCTACGAGGAAGTCGCCCGCCGGTTCGCCCGCTGGACGCGTCCGGAAACGGTGGGCTAAACCACGTTCGGAGCAATCGGGACCGAATGCGAACCGCGAAGACCGGTTCCGACGCCGGCAGAAGCGGTCTACCCTCTTCTTCTCGGCTGACCGCAAGAGGACGATCATGGCCAAGAGTCTGTTGATGATCCACGGCGTGGGCTGCGGCGGTAACGTCTGGGACAGAATGCGGACCGGCTTCGAGGCCGCCGGCTATGTCTGCGACGCGCCGACCCTGTTTCCGGACCTGCGAACGCCGGAGGCGCCACCGGAGGCCCTGGGCCGCCTGTCGCTGGAGGATTATGTCAACGCCATGTCGGAAGCTGCCGGTCGGATGGCGGAGCGCCACGGAAAGCCTCCGGTGGTGATCGGCCATTCCATGGGTGGCCTGATCGCCCAGCGGCTGGTCGAGCGGGGCGAGGTTGCGGCCGGCATCTTCCTGACGCCGGCTCAACCGGCCGGCTGCACTGTCCGCGACCTGCGCGTCCTGCGGACCTTCTGGAGCATTGTGCGCCACGGGCCCGGGGCTCTGCCCGGAAAGGCGTTGAAGGTTGGCCCCAAGGGCTTTTCCTGGGGCGTGCTGAACGCCGTCCCGAAGTCACGCCACGCCGCCGTATATGCCGAAGCGCTCTACGATTCCGGGCAGGTCTATGCCGACCTGACAGACCCGCCGGAGATCGACACCGACCGGATACGCGTCCCGACCCTGACCATCGGAGCCCGGCGTGACCGGGCAACACCGGTGAAGGCCGTGCGCAAGACGGCCGCCAAGTATGCCGCCGCGCCAGTTCCGGGCGACTATCTGGAGTATCGCGAGAACGCCCACTGGATCGTGGACGAACCGGGCACCGATCGGGTCATCGCCGACATGGTCGATTGGCTGGGACGCCGGCTGCCACAGGACGCATCGCCGGTCCCGCCCGCGGCCTGACCGGGACGAAACTCACGTTGATGGGGGCAAGCCCAGCCGCTTTCGGGTCCACTCCGCAAGCCCGGCTTGGGCACACCGCGCATCCCCCAGAAAGTCGGCCAGCGCCTGAAACACGTGGATCATCTCCGGCCAGACTTCCAGGGTCGCGGGCACACCGGCTGCGCCGGCACGTTCGGCAAGGCTCACGCTGTCTGAGAGGAGGATCTCGTCACCGCCGACCTGGATGAGCAGTGGCGGCAGGCCCGACAGGTCTGCATGCACGGGCGACGCCACGGGATCCTGGGGTGACCTCTGGCCGAGATAGAGCTGAGCCATGTTGTCCAGACCGGCCCGTGTGACCATGGGATCGGCCTCGGCGCGGCTCTGATAGCTCCAGCCGCCATTGCCCAGATTGACCCAGGGCGACAGGAGCAGCGCGCCGGCCGGCATTGCCAGGCCCTGCGCGCGCGCCTGGACCAGGGTCGAGACGGCAAGACCGCCACCCGCACTGTCCCCGCCGACGACGATGGCCTGCGGCGCGCGACCGTGATTGATAAGGGCGCGATAGGCCGCCACCCCATCCTCCACCGCCGCCGGACACGGATGCTCGGGGGCCAGCCGATAATTCAGACTCACCGCTTCGATGCCAGCCAGATGCGCCAGATTGGCAACGAGAGCGCGGTGGCTTTCTGCGCTGCCCAGGACATAGCCGCCGCCATGGAAATAGAGCAGGACGCGACCTTCGGCGGCACGCGTCGGTGTGAACCTCAAGCCGCTCACACCGCCCAGTTCGGTGGCCGAGACGGAGACGTCCGGAGGTGCGGAAAAGCCCGCCGTCGCCTGCGCCATCTGGCGGCGCATCTCCTCGATACTCGATGCCGCTCCGCGTTCCGCAGCTCGGGCGCGCATCATCGATTTCAGCGTGTCGATCTCTCTCGGCATGGCCAACCCCATCAACCCTGCCGAAATCTTTGCAGCAAAACCCTGCGCCGCCAAGCGTCACGCGGGGCGCGCAGATCGATGGGCCGCGCCAAGTGGCGGTACCGACACGCTTCCTCATGGCCAACCTGTGGCCACCCGCCGCGACAGGCCAAGACGCCCGCCGCGATCCCCGGTCGGCTACATCTGCATGGTCCAGCCTTCGACACCCATGGCGGCCTGCCGCACCGCTTCCGACATGGTCGGGTGCGCATGGCTGGTTCGGGCAAGATCCTCGGAGGCCGCGCCGAATTCCATGGCCACACAGACCTCGCCGATCATCTCGCCGACGCCGACGCCGATCATGTGCGCGCCCAGGATCCTGTCCGTACCTGCCTCGGCCAGGATCTTCACGAATCCTTCCGTCTCGTGATTGGTGCGCGCGCGCGAATTCGCCATGAAGGGGAAGCGCCCCACGGTATAGTCGACGCCATCGGCCTTCAGCTGTTCCTCCGTGCGGCCGACCCAGGCGATTTCGGGGTTCGTGTAGACGACGCTTGGCACCTTGTCGTAGTCCACATGTCCGGCCTTGCCGGCGATCAGCTCGGCCACGGCGACTCCGTCATCCTCTGCCTTGTGGGCGAGCATCGGGCCATGGATACAATCGCCTATGGCCCAAACGCCCTCGGCGGCCCGGAAGTGGCCGTCCACGACCTCGACGAAACCCCGCTTGTCCGTCCTGGCGCCAACCGTCTCCAGGCCCAGACCGTCGGTGTAAGGGCGCCGGCCTACCGCCACGATCACCACGTCTGCATCCATGGTCTCGGTCGCGCCGCCTTCGGCTGGCTCCATGGAAAGCTTCAGCTTGGTCTTCAGCTTTTCGACGCCGGTGACCTTCTTCTTGAAGTGGAAGGTAAGCCCCTGTTTCTCGAACACCTTGCGGGCCTGCTTCGAGATCTCGCCGTCGGCGGTGGGCAGGCAGCGGTCGAGATATTCCACGACATGCACCTCCGACCCGAGGCGCGACCAGACGCACCCCATTTCAAGTCCGATGACCCCGGCACCGATAAGGATCAGCTTCTTGGGTACCGATGTCAGCGACAGGGCGCCCGTATTGGTGACCACGCGCTCCTCGTCGATCTCGATGCCCGGCAGGCTGGTCGGTTCCGAGCCGGTGGCGATGACGATGTTCCGGGTCGACAGCGTGCGGGTGGCGCCGTCGGGTCCTGTGACCTCCACCTGACCCGGCGCAACGATGCGCCCCTCGCCCGGGACATGATCCACCTTGTTCTTCTTGAACAGGTAGACGACGCCCTTTGTCAGGCCGTCCACGGCCTCTTCCTTCTGGGACATCATCTGCCGGAGATCGAGGTCCAGCTTCCCGACCTTGATACCCATACGTTCGAAATCGTTGCGCGCGGCGGCGTAGAATTCCGACGCGTGCAGGAGGGCCTTGGAGGGAATGCAGCCGACGTTCAGGCAGGTCCCGCCCAGCGTCTCCCGCTTTTCGACGCACGCCACCTTTAGCCCGAGCTGTCCCGCGCGGATGGCGCAATTGTAGCCGCCTGGGCCGCCACCGATGATGACGACGTCGTAGGTGTCAGACATGGAAGATAAGCCTATCGATTGACCGAAAGATGTGCCGCGAACCTAAGCGATGGCGTGGTGAAATCAATGCGGCTTAGGGTTTAAGACGGCCGTCGATGCGTCAGCGCGAGGACAAGAAGTCCGGCGGCAAGCCCGAGCATCGCGATCGCCTCATCGATCCAGAGGGAGGAGTCGGCCTGCGACGCCAGCATGCCCGCCAGAAGAACGGCATTGGCGAGGGCGGCAACGAAGACGAAGAACGTGCCGCCGCGCAGCGCGAACAGCGCCAGAATGCCGCCCAGGGCAGCGCCCAGCGCCTGAAGCGCGGGCAATACGAACACCAGGTCTCTGAGCGCCGCGCCCATAGGGGCACCGCGCCCGGTATAAAGCATGAGCCAGCGCAGCGTCTCCCACCCCCACACCAGTCCCGCCAAGAGAAGCGCGGCTCCGACAAAACGGCGGATCGTTATGGACATTCTGACTTCCCCCCGACCGGCAGATGGATGCAAGTGGACCGCACCCCGCCCGATTGGCAAGGGGTTAGCGCCCGCGACGCGCCATCATGCGCCGTCCATCGCGGGCAAATCGCGCACGGTTCGCTGCAATTGCACTGGCAAACGGGGTCCCCCTCGGAGGGGCATATGCGGCGGGGTCGAGCGGCGCCTCGGACGCCCTGCGATCGCGCGGCCTTTCGGGCGCGGGATGGTCGGCGCGCGAGGCGGGCGCCCGGCGACGAAGCATCCAGACCGCCATCGCCAACAGCATGGCTGAGACGCAGGCGCCTGCCACGGCGCCCTCGGCTGAGCTTGGATTGCGCCACCAGCCAAGCTCGAAATCGGTGATGAACAATGCCGGCAATCCGGTCAGACAGCCCAGGACATAAGCGAGTACGGCGCCAGGCCGAGCGCGGGCCACCTGCACCGCAGCGAGATAGTAGAACGCTGCAGCCGCAAAATAGGGAATGCCAAAATGCAGCCCGAGCGCACGCCAGTCGACCCCCTCCAGTCGGGCCTCATGGAACAGCATTGCGACCGCCAGCATGATCGATGGCCAGCGCATCGCCGCCAGAGCCGAAAAGGCGAAGGCAACGGCCAGCACGGCGATAAGGGCAGCTATGAGCTTGCGCGGCATGGCGCCGACCTTGCGCCAGCCAAGGTAAGCGGGGGATGAACAGGCGGTGCCAAACCTTCCCCACCCCAACAATCTCCTCGCGCCTCTTCTTGACGCGAACCGGTGCCCAGTTCGCTTGAAAAGGGTTCAGCCGGCGGGCCGGCCGAGCGAGCCGCCGGATCCGACACTCAAAACAAGGTCGGAGCAAACGGACCCGGTTGCGAACGGAGACCTGCACAAGAACAATGATGTAAAGCGACGGTCCGAATTAAAACGAAAGACCGATACTTTAAACGTCCAGGAGCATCCGCTCCGGATCCTCCAGCGCTTCCTTCACGCGGACGAGGAAGGTCACCGCCTCCTTGCCGTCCACGATCCTGTGATCATAGCTCAGCGCCAGGTACATCATCGGGCGGATGACGACCTGCCCGTCGACGGCAACCGGGCGTTGCTCGATCCGGTGCATGCCGAGCACACCCGACTGCGGCGGGTTGAGGATCGGGGTCGACATCAGGGAGCCGTAGACGCCACCATTCGTGATGGTGAACGTGCCACCCTGAAGATCCTCGAGGGAGAGCGATCCGTCACGCGCCCGCCGACCGAGGTCGCCAATGGCCTTTTCGATCCCGGCAAGCGACTGTTCGTCACAATCGCGGACGACCGGTACGACCAGGCCACGGTCGGTCCCGACGGCCACGCCGATATCGTAGTAGTTCTTGTAGATGATGTCGGTGCCGTCGATCTCGGCGTTGACCGCCGGCAGCTCCTTCAGCGCGTTGACGCAAGCCTTCACGAAGAAACCCATGAAGCCGAGCTTCACGCCATGGCGATGCTCGAACGCGTCCTTGTACCGTTTGCGAAGGTCCATGACCGCCGACATGTCCACATCGTTGAACGTGGTCAGCATGGCGGCGGTATCCTGGGCCTCCTTCAGACGCCGCGCGATGGTCTGGCGCAGACGCGTCATCTTCACCCGCTCTTCGCGCGGACCGAGATCCCGAGGGGCCTTGGCCGCTGGAAGAGCGGCCTTGGACGGCTCCGGCCTGTTCTGGATGTAGGTCAGCGCATCGGCCTTCGTGGCGCGACCATCGCGACCGGTGCCGGGAATGTCGGCCGGGTTCACGCCCGCCTCGGCGGAGATGCGGCGAACCGAAGGCGCGACGGGCCGGTCGCCGCCGGCCCGCGCCGGCTGCGCAGACTGGGTCGACTGGGTCGACTGGCTGGCACCGGCTGCCGGGGCGGGCTCAGAGGGTGCAGCCGAAGCGGATGCCGACGCGCCGGCGCTGATGCGCGCGATCACCGAACCGGGCTCGACCGTGTCGCCCTCGCCCACGGTCAGCTCGACGATCACGCCATCGGCTGGGGCGGGAACTTCGACGGCGACCTTGTCGGTCTCGATCTCCGCGATCGTCTCGTCTTTCGACACACTGTCACCGACCTGCTTGGAAAAGCTGGATAGCGTGCCTTCGGTCACGCTCTCACCCATGACCGGGACCGACACGTCCACGGTCTCACCGCCCGCCGAGGCCGCCGCAGAAGGCGCTGGCGCCGGACCGGGTGCAGGAGCGGGTGCAGGTGCAGGCGCGGAAGCCTGGGCAGACCCGGCTGACGCGGCGCCGTTCGCACCCTTGGCCGCAGCCTCTCCAAGACGACCCAGCACGGCCCCGATCTCAACGGTGTCGCCCTCGCCGGCGACAATCTCGGAGAGCGTGCCGGCTTCCGGCGCCGGCACTTCGACCGATACCTTGTCGGTCTCCAGTTCGACGAGGATCTCGTCCTTGGCGACACTGTCGCCCGGCGCCTTCAGCCACTGGCCAACCGTGGCTTCGGTGACGCTTTCGCCCAGCGTGGGCACCGTGATGTCGGTCATGTCCGTCTCGTCTTGTCTCGATGCTGTTGGAACCGGAACCTCAGGCGGTGACCACCGTGTCCTGGACGTCCTTCTCGCCCAGGGCCGCGTTGATCAGCGCCTCGCGCTCCTCGTTATGCTTGGAAAGCAGACCCGTCGCCGTTGCTGCAGAAGGCACGCGTCCGGCATATTTCGGACGTGGCGACCTGCAGCCCGCCTGACCCGCGCACCATTCGATCTCGTCGCGGATGAAGGTCCATCCACCCATGTTGCGCGGCTCTTCCTGGCACCAGACCAGCTCCGCAGACCTGAACCGCTTGAGTTCCGCGATGATAGATTTTCGCGGCACGGGATAGAACTGCTCGACCCGTAAAAGGTAGATGTCGTTCAGCCCGCGCTCCTCGCGGGCTTCGAACAGGTCGTAATAGACTTTTCCCGAGCACATCACGACACGACGGATCTTGTCGTCCGACGCCAGCTTGACCTTGCCCTGCCGGCCCGGCGTTTCCGCGTCGTCCCAGAGAACCCGGTGGAAACTGTCATTCGGCCCCATCTCTTCCAGCGTTGACACGGCCAGCTTGTGGCGCAACAGCGACTTGGGTGTCATCACGATCAGCGGCTTGCGGAAATCGCGGTGGATCTGCCGGCGCAGGGCGTGGAAGTAGTTCGCCGGCGTCGTCAGGTTGACCACCTGCATATTGTCCTCGGCACACATCTGCAGGAAGCGCTCCAGCCTCGCGGAGGAGTGCTCGGGTCCCTGGCCCTCATAGCCGTGGGGCAGGAGGCAGACCAGCCCCGACATGCGCAGCCATTTGCGCTCCGCCGACGAAATGAACTGGTCGAAGAACACCTGTGCCCCGTTCGCGAAATCTCCGAATTGCGCCTCCCACAGGACCAGCGTCTTCGGGTCGGCAAGCGAATAGCCATACTCGAAACCCAGGACCGCCTCCTCCGACAGGAGCGAGTCGATCACCTCGTAGGGCGCCTGCTTGTCGCCGAGATGGTTCAGCGGCGTGTAGCGCTCACCCGTCGCCTGATCGACGATGTGGCTGTGGCGCTGGGAGAAGGTGCCGCGTCCCGAATCCTGTCCCGAGAGGCGAACGGGGAATCCCTCGTCCAGAAGCGTGGCAAAGGCGAGATGTTCGGCCGTCGCCCAGTCGATGTTCTCTCCGGACTGGATCGTCTTGCGCCGGCCCTCGATGACACGGGCCAGCGTCTTGTGGGGCGTGATCCCCTCCGGCACCGTCGTGATGGTCTCGCCCAGGCGCTGGAGCCGTTCGCGCGAGACACCCGTGACGCCGCGGCGATCGTCGTCATCGGGCAGGCGGAACCCCTTCCATTCGCCGTCGAGCCAGTCCGCCTTCTGGGTCTTCAGGGTCTTGCCCTGCTCGAAAGCGTTGTCGAGGAAGGCTTCGAAGGCCTTGACCTCCGCATCCACGGCGTCGGCCTCGACCAGCCCCTCCTCCACCAGACGCCTGGCGTAGATGTCCCGCGTGGACGGGTGGTCCTTGATCCGATTGTACATCTGCGGCTGGGTGAACATCGGTTCGTCACCCTCATTGTGACCGAACCGGCGATAGCAGAACAGGTCGATCACCACATCCTTGCCGAACTTCTGGCGGTACTCGGTCGCCACCTTTGCGGCATAGGTCACCGCCTCGGGGTCATCGCCATTCACGTGAAAGATCGGCGCCTGCACCATGAGCGCCACATCCGACGGATAGGGCGAAGAGCGCGAATACATCGGACTCGTGGTGAAACCGATCTGGTTGTTGATGATGAAGTGCACCGTGCCCCCGGTACGGTAGCCCATCAAGCCCGACAGGGCGAAGCATTCCGCCACGACGCCCTGCCCGGCAAAGGCGGCGTCGCCGTGAAGCAGCAAGGGCATCACCACCGAACGGTCGAGCACACCGCTTTCGCGGTGGCGCATCGCCTGCTTGGACCGCGCCCGGCCCAACACGACCGGATTGACCGCCTCGAGGTGCGAAGGGTTGGCGTTCATGGTCAGGTGCACATGGTTGCCATCGAAGACCCGATCCGAGGAGGCACCGAGATGGTATTTGACATCGCCGGAGCCGAACTCCTCCGCACCCAGCGTCGAACCACCCTGGAACTCATGGAAAATCTTCTCGTAGGGCTTGCCCATCACGGCGGCGAGCATGTTCAGCCGGCCGCGGTGGGGCATGCCCACCACGATTTCCTGCACGCCCAGCGCGCCGCCCCGCTTGATGATCTGCTCGAGCGCCGGCACGGCCGCCTCCGCGCCGTCCAGACCGAACCGTTTGGTACCCGGAAACCGCTTGTGCAGGAATCGCTCGAAGGTTTCCGCCTCGATCAGCTTCGACAGGATGGCCCGCTTGCCTTCGGGGGTGAAGGCGACGCCCTTGTCCGGTCCCTCGATCCGCTCCTGCAGCCAGGATTTCTCGTCGGGATCGGCGATGTGCATGAACTGGATGCCCAGCGTCGAGCAATAGGTCCGGCACAGGATGTCCAGCATCTCCCGAACCGTGGCATATTCCAGCCCCAGAACGTGATCGATGAAGATCGGCCGGTCGAGATCGGCCTCCCCGAACCCGTATGTCTCCGGCTCGAGCTCGTTCAGGTCGCCCCGTTCCTCAAGACCCAGCGGATCCAGATTGGCCATCAGGTGACCCCGGATCCGGTAGGCGCGGATCATCATCAGCGCCCGGATGGAATCCTTGACCGCCTGGGCGATCTCGTCGGCACTGGCCTGGGGGGCGCGCTCCTGGAGCTTGCCCGCAATCTTCGGTTCCACAGACGGCCAGTTGCCGTCGAAGACCGCGATGTCCTCCTCGCTGGCCCGCGGCCAGTCGCGACGCCGCCAGCTGGCCCCCTCCGCATTGTCACGGGCCGCGTCGCCGGGGTCGCCCACCTCCTCGAAAAAGCTGCGCCAGCTTTCGGGGACCGAGCGGGGGTCGCGCACATAGGCGGCCTGCATCTGTTCGAGGTATGTGGCGTTGCCACCGTAGAGGAAAAGCGTGTCGAGGAGCGCCGAATTGGCCTGGCTGCGTTGGCCGATCAGGGAACTCGCGTCGTCTGCCATGTCTGTCCGTCCTGAAGGCCCCAGTCGGCTGCGGGGCCCATCCATCATAAGGGTGCGCCCGCCGGGCGGAAGCGCGGCGGGCCGATCCGGTGACCGTTCCCGGTCCCTGGTCGCATATTTAGGACCAAACTAGCCCTTGAGAACCTCTACCATGGTCTTGCCGAGTCGGGCAGGGCTTGGGCTCACTTTGATCCCGGCTGCCTCCATGGCGGCAATCTTGTCGTCTGCGCCGCCCTTTCCGCCGGCAACGATCGCCCCTGCATGACCCATCGTGCGCCCGGGCGGGGCCGTGCGCCCGGCGATGAAGCCGACCATCGGCTTCTTGCGGCCCTTCTTCGCCTCATCGGCGAGGAACTGGGCGGCTTCCTCCTCGGCGCTGCCCCCGATCTCGCCGATCATGATGATCGACTCGGTGGCGTCATCGGCCAGGAACATTTCCAGGATGTCGATGAACTCCGTGCCCTTGACCGGGTCGCCGCCGATGCCCACCGCGGTCGACTGACCCAGCCCTTCCATCGTCGTCTGGAACACGGCCTCATAGGTCAGCGTGCCGGAGCGCGAGACGACCCCGACACTGCCCTTCTTGAAGATCTTGCCCGGCATGATTCCGATCTTGCACTCTTCCGGCGTCAGCAGGCCGGGGCAGTTCGGTCCGATCAGACGCGACCCCGACCGCTCCAGCTTCGCCTTGACGCGAACCATGTCCATCACGGGCACGCCTTCCGTGATGCAGACGATGAGCGGAATCTCCGCATCGATCGCCTCCTCGATGGCGGCCGCCGCACCGGCTGGCGGCACATAGATCACGGACGCCGTCGCGCCGGTCTTTTCCTTGCCCTCCGCCACGGTGGAAAAGATGGGCAGCGTCTGGCCATTGTCCGCGGTCCAGGTCTCGCCGCCTTTCTTGGGATGAATCCCGCCAACCATCTGGGTCCCGAAATAGTCGAGCGCCTGGTTGGTATGGAACGAACCGGTGTTGCCGGTCATCCCCTGAGTCAGCACCTTCGTCGTCTTGTCGATCAGAATGGACATGGGTGGTAGCCCCTCCTAGGGCGGTATCTTGGATCAGGTTTGAAACGCCGTCTGGCAAGCAACGATCACGCGGCTTCGGGGCGGGGCGGGGCGGTCCGGCATGGCCATTCCCACCCCGTCCGCCGGCTCAGGCGCGAATGGCGGACACAATCTTCTGCGCGGCGTCGTCGAGGTCATCGGCCGGGATCACGTTCAGCCCGCTCTCGGCGATGATGCGCTTGCCGGCGTCCACGTTCGTGCCCTCCAGGCGAACGACCAGCGGCACCTGCAGATTGGTCTCCTTGACCGCCGCCAGGACGCCCTCGGCAATCACGTCGCACTTCATGATCCCGCCGAAAATGTTGACAAGGATCCCCTTCACGTTCGGATCCTTCATAATGATCTTGAAGGCGGCCGAAACCTTCTCCTTGCTGGCGCCACCGCCGACGTCGCAGAAATTCGCCGGCTCCTCGCCGTAGAGCTTGATGATGTCCATGGTCGCCATGGCCAGACCGGCACCGTTCACCATGCAGCCGATCGTGCCGTCCAGGGCGATGTAGGCGAGGTCCCAGGCCGAAGCCTCGATCTCCTTTTCGTCCTCCTCCGACTTGTCCCGCAATTCCTGGATGTCGGGATGCCGGAAAAGGGCATTGCCGTCGAAGGACACCTTGGCGTCCAGCACCCGAAGGTGCCCGTCGGACATGACGATCAGCGGGTTGATCTCCAGCAGCATCATGTCCTTCTCGGTGTAGGCCCTGTAGAGATTCGGGAACAGCTTCATCCCGTCCTCACGGGCCACCCCCGAAAGCGCCAGCGCGTCGCACACCTTCGCCGCGTCGGCTTCGGTCATGCCGGTCAGCGGCTCGATGTGGATGGTGTGGATCTTTTCCGGCGTGTCGTGGGCCACCTGCTCGATGTCCATGCCGCCCTCGGTCGAGGCCACGAAGGCGACCTTTCCGGTCGCGCGGTCCACCAGAACCGACAGGTACAGCTCGCTTTCGATGTCGGCGCCATCCTCGATGTAGAGCCGGTTGACCTGCTTGCCCTCGGGTCCGGTCTGCGCGGTCACGAGCGTCTTGCCCAGCATCTGGCGCACATTCGCCTCGACGTCCTCGACGGACTTCGCAAGGCGCACCCCGCCCTTCTCGCCCGCATCGGCCTCCTTGAACCGGCCCTTTCCGCGTCCGCCCGCATGGATCTGCGACTTCACCACCCAGAGCGGTCCGGGCAGTCGCGCGGCGACCTCGGCGGCCTCTTCGGGCTTGAACACGGGGTATCCGTCAGCCACGGGGGCGCCATAGGATTTCAGGACCGCTTTTGCCTGGTATTCGTGAATGTTCATGGGAGATCCCTTCCGAGTGCGCGCACGCAGGGCTTGAGCCTGCAAGAGGTACGGGCTCGCTTATAGCAATGCGGACTTGCCGCGCAACAGAGGCCAAAGGCTTACGCCGCGTGTCCTTTGTCGGGGGGCTGGCGCGTGCCCTCGGGCTCGGGAAACGCGCTGTCCCCGGTGTCACCGGGCCCGGCGGCATCGGAGTCGAGATCTGCGGTGGCGCGTGGATCGATGGCGCCTCCGGACACCGAGGTCGGCTGGGCGATCTTCCAGCGCTCCGAGAGGCTACCGGTGGGCGCCGCACGCACCCGCACCCGCGCCAGCATCGCTGCGACAAGCACGCCGGAGAGGCCGGCCGCGACCAGGAACAGGCCGCCGGGGCCGAACCCGATGCGCATCCCTGTACCCGACAGCAGCGGTCCCATCACCGAGCCCAACGCGAACACGAACAGGAGGCCTGACATCACTCGTGCGATCTCGCGCGGCTCTGATCGGTCCACGGCATGGGCGACGCTGACACCGTAGACCGACAGCGCCCCCAGCCCCCAGGCCGTCAGCAATGACAGGTCGGCCCAGGTCGGCAACTGGGGAAAGAACAGGCCGAGCACGAGCGCTGCCCCGCAGGACAACGCCGCCATCGACGCGATGATCTTGCGCCTGTCGATCCGGTCCGAGAGGCGCCCGATGGGCCATTGCCCGATCAGGCCGCCGAACTGTGCCGCCGCCATCGCCAGTGCAGCCAGGCCCGTTGGGGCAACCAACGGCGCATCGGACGGCATGTATTGCGCGAAGACCGGCAGCAACGCCAGCGTGCCCGTATTGATCATGCCGGCGAAGAAAACGCCGATAACGCCGGCCGGAGCCACCGCGAACAGGCGCCACGGCGGCAGCGGCGCAGCCTTCGGCGGTCCGGGCTGGACACGATCCGTCAGACAGATCGGGACGAGAGACAGGGACAGGAAAACGCCGCACCAGAGATAGGACCGGCTATCGAGAGCCGACACGCCGGCCGCCAGGAACGGCCCGATCATCAGGGCCGCTTTCGCCACCACATGGTAGACCCCGGTCACGCCGCCCCGGTGGCGGGGCGTCAGGGAGACCGACAGCCAGCTCTCGACACTGGCGAACATCCAGGCGAAGGCGGCCCCCTGGACCACCCTGAACACGGTCCAGAACACCGGATCGGGGTAGAGATCCATGGCCAGGGCACAGGCCGCGGTCATGGCCGCGGCCGCCGAGTAGACGCGAATGTTGCCGAACGCGTGGAGTGCAAATGGAGCCGACGCCGCTCCGGCCATGAAGCCGGCGGCATGGCAGGCAGCGATCAGTCCGATGACCGGCGCACGCACACCGAGTGCCTCGAGCCCGAGGGGTGTCACCACGCCGAGAATACCGCCGGCGACCTGCAACAGGCCGACAGCGGCGATCAGCGTCCATACGCGGCGAAACTCCAGCATCGGGGAGAGGGTCCAGACAGATCCGGGAAACCTCTCCTTTCAACGCCCACACGCCGGCCTTGTCGAGCCCCGACGCAGGATCAATCGCTCTCCGGAAGCGCAAAACGCGTTTCGCGCACCGTCGTGCCGTCACTGGCATGCAGGGTCAGTGCGACCTCGCGCGATGCCCAGTCGATGGAAATGGCGCCGAAATTCTCCTTCGCATAGCCCGCGCCGATCTGAGCGGTGTCGCGTTCCTCGGTCTCCTCACGGAACGACAGGTTCAGCGACGAGGCGGTGATCTCGTGGACGGGATAGGGCAACACGCCCTCCTTCCGGTACAGGAACGCCGCGTGGCGGTCGCCGGAGACGAAAACCACGCCCTCCGCTCCGGTCGTCTCGATCAGCCCATAGAGCCGGTCGCGCTCAACGGGCAGGTTGTTCCAGTGCTCGTAACCGTGACCATCGGTGGTCACGACCTGGATCGAGGACACGATGAGGCGCAGGTCTGCGGGCACCTCGAGCTGGTTCTGAAGCCAGGTCCACTGGTCGGAACCCAGCATGTCCTGGTGGGTGTCGGCAGGGGCGGGAATGTAGCGCTCGCGACCCGGTTCACCCGGCGTCGGGCTGGCGGTCAGCGGGCTTCGGAAGAAGCGCGTGTCGAGCATGATCACCTGCACGCGCCGGCCTTGCGGGCCGAAAATGCGGGCATGGTAGGTGCCGGGCCACTGGCCGACATCCTCATCCTCAAGGCCCCAGAACACTTCGTGGACCCGCTCCACCAGGCCCTTGAAGGGGAATTCACGGCCCGCATCGTTGGCGCCGTAATCATGGTCATCCCAGGCGGTCATCATCGGATGAGCGGACCGCACGGCCTGAAATTCCGGGCGTCGGGCCAGATCGGAAAACGACTCCCGCAATTCTGTCAGGTCGGCCTGATTGTTCGCATAGTCGCGCCCGTCACGGTCGCCATAGACATTGTCGCCGATCATCAGGAAGAGATCGGCCTCCTCCCGCGCCACCTGGGCCAGGGTCGGGCTGGCGATTTCCTCGTCATTGCAGGAGCCGACCAGGATCCGCGTGAGGGCCATGTCCTCGCCGGGGAGCGGCCGGCCTTCGGGAGCACGCGGCAGGGCGTCGTCTGGAATCGTGTCGTAATAGGCGTTCAGGGCCGCCTGCGCGGACTGTGGCGGCGCCTGAAGTGTCTGGCAGGCAGACAGTAACGCCAGGCCTGTGACCGGTATAAGGATCGCCCGCGACAGTGTTCCGCCCATGGGATCGCCCCTCCTCTTGAGATGTCCTGAGGACTTTCCCTAGCAGTTCGACGCGACCGATTTGTTACGTCTGCGCCGCGCCTGGCACGGGGTCGATCGCCTGGTCCGGGTCGAGATTGCCAAGCATGTGGTTCACAAAGGCGACGTGATTGCGCAGACGGTACACGTCATCGGTGTAGGACAGGGGCACATTCAGCTTGCCGATCTCTTCCTGCAGCCGGCGCAGGCCATGGCGCACCGCATCAAGCTCCGCCTGAGACCGGGCCGCACGGCCCCGCGCCTCCAGGTCGCGAAGGTCCCGGTACCAGACGTAGATCTTGCGCCGGACCTGCCAGCGATAGACCGGCGGTGCCGCACGCACCAGCGGCACCAGCAAGGTCAGGAGTGGAATGGCCAGCACCCAGGCCCGCTCCAGGAAATTGGCGACACTGAACGGGAAGTACTGGCGAAGAAAACTCGGACCCCGCCGATAGTACCGCTCGGCTTCGGATGACAGGGGCAAGTCATTGGCGCGACCGTCCGGAAACGTGCCGGCCTGCGCGAAGGCGGACTGGGACGCGTGGATCGCGGCGGCCGCCTCCAGCAGGATCGACTGGATCGCGGGGTGCAGGTCCTCGTTCACCGCCATCTGGGCAACGGGGGCGATCATGGGAATATCCGCCGGCGGCAGGTCGCGTCCGATGTCGACCACGCCGCGCAGCAGCGTCGCCTCGGCGAGTGCCGGCTGCCTGCGCGACAGGGCCGGCGCGCGCGTGAAGGGCAGAAGCCTCGCCTCCGGCGCCTGCAGCAGGGACTGGACATAGGGAGCGGAAATGCCGGCCGTGAAGACCGCTGCGTCCAGCTCGCCCGCCAGCAGGGCTGCCGCGGCCTCGGCGCCCGACCGATCCTGCCGCGACGCTTCGGGCCAGTCGCCACCGAATTCCGATTGTATCCTTTCGGCGAGGGCACGGGTGCCCGACCCTGGACGACCGATGGACATGCGGGCAGTTCGCAGGTCACCAAAGCTCCGGGCGGGGTCGTCCTTGCGCACGAACACCCAGAAGGGCTCGTAGAACAGGCCGCCCAGACTGCGCAGATCCGCCCCGTCGTCGCCGCTCGCCAGTCCGCCCTGAAGCAGCGCGGCATCCACCTCGCCGGCACGTAGCAGGGCAAGATTCTCGATCGATCCGTTGGTGGTGACGACCTCGACCGCCACGCCGTGCTCGGCCAGCCGGTCGCGGTAGCGCTCCGCATAAGTGGCATAGGCACCGCCCGGGCTTCCGGCCGCAAGACGGATGCGATCGGGCGGCGCGGGCTCGACGAAACGCAGGGCGATGAGGACGCCCGCGACAGCCAGGAGGATCAGCGGCCAGTAAACCCTCAGGAAATCGCGCATCATGACAGCCTCCCACCCGGCCCACCGCTAGCCCGACCGCCACGAGCGCGCAAGCGCAGCCGCCAGTCACCATCACGCGCGGCCCCTCAACCGGCGCCAGTCCCGGGGCGTGGCTTGCCCGGGATCTGTCCTCAGGCGCTCACGCCTTGTGATAGGGCGTGCCGGCAAGAAGCGAGGCGGCGCGATAGATCTGCTCGGCCAACATCACGCGAACCAGGCGGTGGGGCCAGGTCTGGGTCCCGAAGGCAAGCGCGCGCTGCGCGACCGCCCGGGCCGCCGCCCCATGGCCCGCTGCGCCGCCGATCAGGAAGCAGAGGTCGCCCGTACCTGCATCTCGCAGACCTCCGATCCAGTCGGCGAAGGCTGGCGACGTCAACGCGTCGCCACGCTCGTCCAGCAGCGCACAGGTGGCGCCGCGCGGGAGTTTGGCGACCAGACGGTCTGCTTCCGCGCCGGCATCCCCGCCTGACGCAACGGCGACCTGACGAATGTCACGAAGTCCGACACCGCGCCCCGTGGCCCTGGCGCGACGGAGGTAATCGTCCACCAGATCGTCGAGCGCCGGCGCCTTTGCGGTGCCGACGGCCATGAGATGGATCCGCATGGATCGAAGGCCGTGCCTAAAGCATTTTCGAGCGAAGCGGGTACCGCTTCGCATTAAGAAAATGCTCTAAAACAAGAACAAAGCGCATCTTCACTAACTCCGATTGACTTGGAGATGCGCTAGGCGGACGGCGCTGCGGAGACCGGCTCGTCGCCCCAGATCCGCTCGAGATTGTAGAACGCGCGGACTTCAGGCCGGAACAGGTGAACGATAAGGTCGCCGGTATCGATCAGCACCCAATCGGCATTCGGCAGGCCTTCCACGCGCGCCCGTTTTCCACCGAGCTCCTTGATCCGGCGCAGGACATGATCGGCCAGTGCCGCCACATGGCGCGCGGAGCGGCCACTGGCTATAATCATCTGATCGGCTAGTGTCGTGCGGCCTTCAAGGTCGTAGACGATGAGATCCTCTGCCTTGTCATCCTCCAGCGAGATCATGACGGCTTCGACGATCTTCTCCGGCGTGGGGGCCGGGGCGGGCTCAGCAGCGGTCAGCGGCTCAACTCGTGCAGTCAGGGGTCTGGTTCCTTATAGATTGCCAACGGCACGAGACTAGCATGCCCGGCAAGGGGTCACAAAGTGGAATTGCGTGACTGTGGCGTGACGTCCGGCCCGGCCGCGGATGCCATGGGGCGGAACGGATTTCTGGCCCGGGCGCGCCGGCGCAGCGCCGTCGAAGACGCGGGATGCCAGGGCGCGTTGAGGAACACCCAGGCCGGGGGGGCCATCCTCGCCAGGCCGCGCGCGCCGTCGACGGCCAGCCGATCGTCTGCGAATCGCCGGGCGAACTTGCCGAGACGCGCGGCAGGCCCCGCTTCGGGCCGGGCGACCGCCGCGATCGGGAGGGTCCGTGCAATCTCGTCCCAGCCACCCCAGCGCGGAAAGCTCTCCAGATTGTCGGCACCCATGATCCAGACGAAGGCCGTGGATGGGCAACGCCTACGGAGACCTCTGACCAGGTCGCGCGTGTAGCGGACATCGAGTTGGGCTTCCAGATCGGTGACCCGCATCCGGGGATGCCTGGCCATGCGGCAGGCCGAGGCGAGCCGTCCGGCATAGACGCCATGGGTTTCCTTCAAGGGGTTGCCGCGCGCCACGATCCACCAGACCCAGTCCAGGTCGAGGCGCTTCAGCGCCGTTTCGGCGACATGGCGATGACCGTCATGGGCCGGGTTGAAGGATCCGCCGAACAGGCCGATCCGCAGGCCCGCGGCGGGTCCGGGCAGGCGCAGGGGACCGGCCATGGACAGGGTCAGCCCGGCCGGATCTGGCCAGTGCCGCGCACAACATACTTGAAGATCGTCAGCTGGTCGGCGCCGACCGGGCCGCGCGCGTGGATACGCCCCGTGGCGATGCCGATCTCGGCGCCCATCCCGAACTCCGCGCCGTCGGCGAACTGGGTGGATGCATTGTGCATCACGATGGCACTGTCCACCTCGCCAAGGAAGCGGGCGGCGGCTTCGGCATCTTCGGTGATGATACTGTCGGTATGGCCCGAACCATAGGTCGCGATATGGGCCAGCGCGTCGTCGAGGCCGTCGACGACCCTGACCGCAAGGATCGGCGCCAGATACTCCGTGGTCCAGTCGGCCGCCATTGCCGGGACGATCCCCGGCACGATCGCCTGGGCCAGCGCGTCCCCGCGCACTTCGCAACCCGCCTCGCTCAACGCGCGCACCAGGCCGGGCAGTCGCTCGGCCGCGATGGACTGGTCGATCAAAAGGGTTTCCGCCGCACCGCACACGCCGGTCCGCCGCAGCTTTGCGTTCAGGATGATCTCGCGCGCCATGTCTGCGTCGGCGCCGGCGTGCACGTAGACGTGGCACAGGCCCTCCAGGTGGCCGATGACGGGCACCCGCGCCTCCCGCTGGACCCGCGCGACCAGGCTCTTGCCGCCGCGCGGAACGATGACGTCCACCTGGCCGTCGAGCCCTGTCAGCATGTGCCCAACGGCCGCGCGGTCGCGGGTCGAGACAAGCTGCACGGCGTCGGCTGGCAGGCCTTCTTCTACCAGGGCCGCGCGCATGGCCGCGACGATGATGCTGGAGGAGCCGATGCTCTCCGAGCCGCATCGCAGGATCGCGGCATTGCCGGACCGGACGCAAAGGGCCCCCGCATCGGCCGTGACGTTCGGCCGGCTTTCGAAGATGATGCCGATCACGCCCAGCGGGCACGCCACCCGGGCAATGTCCAGGCCATTTGGTTGGCGCCAGCGCGCCAGTTCCCGCCCGACCGGGTCGGGCAGGGCAGAAACAGCCTCCAGCCCGCCGGCGATCGCATCGACGCGCCTGTCATCGAGCGCCAGCCGGTCGAGCATCGCCGCGTCCAGGCCCATTTTGCGACCCCATGCGAGATCCTTCGCATTCTCCGCCAGCAGGTCTGCCTTCACCGCGCGTAGTTGCCTGGCCATGGCAGCCAGGGCCGCCGTGCGACGTTCGGCCGGCAAGGTTCCCATCACGCGAGATGCCGCCCGGGCGCGACGGCCCATGGCCAGCATCCTGTCGGTCAACGCGGGATCGGGGCTGGTCGCCGGCGCGGAAACGGGATCGATGGTCTGGCTCATGGCGGATGTTGTGTCGCAAAACCGACGGCGCGGCAACATGCGCCGCCCCGTGGCCGTCGGCGGGTCATCCGGCCCGCGGTCATCTCGCCTTAAGGCGCGTGCGGCACCATTGGGACATGACGCTGCTCGAGAGCTTTCTTGACCATCTCACACGCGAGCGCCGGCTCTCGCCACGCACCGTCTCGGCCTATCGCCACGACCTGGCCGGCTTTCTGGCCCACGCTGCGGGCGGCCCTGGCCAATCGCCGTCACCGGCCGACATCGCGCGGCTTAAGGCACGGGACCTGCGGGCGCATCTCGCCCGGCGCCGGGCGGACGGGCTTTCCGATGCGTCGATTGCAAGAGCCCTTTCGGCAATCCGGACCTTTCTGGGCTGGCTGGAGCGCACCCAGGGCGTGGCCAATCCCGATCTCCGCCTCATGGAGGGGCCCCGGCGCGGTCGGCGTCTGCCCCGACCGGTGTCGGAAACGGCCGCACGGGACCTGATCGAACAGGCAGCCGCAACGGCAGACATACCCTGGATCGCCGCACGCGACGCCGCGGTGCTCAGCCTGCTCTACGGGGCCGGTCTCAGAATTTCGGAGGCGCTCGCGCTGACCGGCGCCGACTGTCCCGCACCCGAAACGCTGCGCGTGGCAGGCAAGGGCGGGCGGGTAAGGCTGATTCCGCTGATCCCGGCCGTTCGCGAGGCGGTCGACGCCTATGGCGCGCTCACGCCCTACGCGCCTGCACGCGCGGCCCCCCTGTTTCGCGGCGCGAAGGGCGGTCCGCTCTCTCCCCGGATCGTCCAGGCCCGCGTCCAGGCGCTGCGCGGCGCACTCGGCCTGCCGGCGTCGGCCACGCCACACGCGCTGCGCCACGCCTTCGCGACACATCTTCTGGCCCACGGGGCCGACCTGCGCGCGATCCAGACCCTGCTCGGCCATGCAAGTCTCGGCACGACCCAGGTCTACACGGGCGTGGACACCGACCGCCTGCGCGCCACCATCGCGTCGGCGCATCCCCGGGGACATTAAAGTAATGACCTGGGCGCTTGTTCTGGCCCAGTTCCTTTACACGAACCCGGCCCCGCTTCGCGTGAAATCGCCTAGAGCAAGTTCGGAGCAAACGGACTCGGTTGCGAACGGATACTTGCGCAAAAACAATGATGTAAAGCGCCGGCCTGGAGTGAAACGAAAGACTGGCGCTTTAGCCCGCAGCTCGGCCGTCGGAGGTGCGCGCCGCCGCCAGGAAACTTGCCGCCGCAAAGGCCAGCGACGCCATGCCGTTCCAGGCCGCCATCGACAGGCCCAGAAAATGCCACGGCGCGTCCGTGCAGCTCACGCGTTCACGCGCCCGGTCAAGAGACCCGCCGGGCTCCAGGGCCAGCCGCGCCGCTTCCGCAGGCGTCAGGGTCGCCGCACACCCCGGCGGGGCAGGAAACCAGCCATACTCCACCCCGACATGATAGAAGGCCACCACGGCTCCGGTCACGAACACCAGTCCGACCAGGACGTTCAGCGCTGTAAGGAAGCGAGGTGTCGGCTTTACGCGCCAGAGCACCAGCCCCGTCACCGACATGGCCAGCACCGCCCAGTAGATTTCGCGCTGGCGCAGGCAGAGTTCGCAGGGCGGCAGATCGAGAAGCCGCTCAAAGGCGTGGGCCACCGCCAGCATCGCGAGCGACAGGGCTGCCGCGGCCAGCGGCCAACGCTCGGCGGTCAAGGCGCGCAGTCTTTCCATCATGCACCCATCGGCTTGCGATGTCCTGTCGTCCATGCGGCATGATCGCTGGAATGCGGGGCGAAGGCTACCCGCCGACCAGTCCGCCGACCATCCCGAGCACCAGGTCGAGCCCGATCAGCAGGAGCGCGATCCATGCCGCGCCGATGGCGAGCCCGCCCAGCACCAGCACGCCATCCCGCTCCATGAGCCCGAACGCGGCCAGGGCGACGGCGAACCCCGGAACCGTATTCGTCGCGGGCAGCGGCACCAGGATCGAGGCACAGAACACGCACAGCACAAGGCCGATCAGGCGTTCGGGTCCCTTGCCCGTCAGGCCGGTCAGCCTCGGACGCGAGACGGCCTCCACCCAGCCGAACCATTTACGCCCGCCGCGCGCGGTGCTGGCGAGCCCCTGACGGTCGATCCGGCGGGCGGCCAGCCTGCCGGGCAACCAGGGCTCTTCGCGGCCCAGGGCCATTTGCAGGGCCAGGGCCATCATGGGCAGCGCGACGATCTGCGGCACCAGATAGAGGAACGGAATGCAGCAGGGCAGGGCAAGGACGAACAGCATGGCGCCGAAGGCGCGTTCGTCCAGCCGATCCATGATCTCGCCAAGCGACAGCCCATCCGGCCCGGCCGTCTCGGCCATGGCCTCGATCGCCTCGAGCAGCGTTGGCGGGCGGGTATCGGCTTCGCTCATTGCTGCCGCCTCTAGCCGGCTTCCGCAGCGGCGTCGAGCCGATTGACGCAGGTGCGCCCCTGGGGCATCGAACGCGGGCCGCACGCTCGGCGCCCCTGTGGCGGAATTGGTAGACGCGACGGATTCAAAATCCGTTTCCCGCAAGGGAGTGCCCGTTCGAGTCGGGCCAGGGGCACCAGACGGGAGAGGCGCGGCCTCAATCCATCGTTCCGGCTTCGCGTGCGACGCGGATCAGGTGATCCTCGAGCCGCAGGCTTTGCCGGGTCAGGTTGAAGTCCCGCTCGGCATGGGCGCGGCCCGCCTGGCCCATCTTGCGCGTCGCCTCCGGGTCCGCCAGCATCCGTCCCAGACGGTCGGCCAGCGCTTCGGCATCCCCCTCATCCACAAGGTAACCCGTCTCCCCGTCGATCACGCATTCGGGAATGCCGGCATGGCGGGTCGCCGCCAGCGCGCATCCCGACAGCATGGCCTCGATGCAGATCAGTGGCAGTCCCTCGGCATCCCCACTGGCGGCACGCCGCGACGGCACGCAGGCGATCGTCGCCTCCGCCAGGTGGCGGGGCATGTCGTCTGCCGGGATCCAGCCAGGCAGGTCCGCGTCCACCCCGGCTTTGGAAAGCACGTCGGTGAGCCCCGGCTTGAGCGCACCATCACCGAGGAGCCGCACACGCCAGCCCTCGAGCGCCGGTCCCAGCCGGGCGAGCGCCTCGATCAGCGTGTCGATCCCCTTCTTCTCGGTCCAGCGCCCGGCGAACAGAAGGATCGGCGCCTTCTCGCCCGGCCGGAACACGGTCGGGTCGGCCGTGTTGTGGTGGACGAGGATCTTCTCCTCCGGGGCGCCATTTGCGACCAGTTCCCGCCGGATGAAGTCGGAACAGGCGAGAATCAGCGCCGACTCTTGCCAAAGCGCCGCACGACGGCGGTTGTAGACGCGGACGAAGCTGTCCTTGGTGTTGGCGGTCTTCGTGGCGTCGCCGCCATAATAGGTCACGACCAGCGGCAGACCGAGCCGGCGGGCCAGAGGCAGCGCATACGCGCCCGACTTTCCGAAGCTCGCATGGATCGCCACCGGATGATGGGCCCCCAGCGCATGCTCCAGGCGCGCCGACACGGTGCCAAGCTGCTTGAACGCCGCCTCTCCGCCCGCGCCGTGCAACGCGCCAAGGTCCACGGCCTCTGCGCCAGCCGGTACGGGACCCCGGAGTTCGTGGCCGATATAGAGTGGTTTCAGCCGGGAGAACGCCGTGTAGCCGCGCGGAATGAAGCTTTCCGACGGCGTGAACAGCTTGTCCACATAAGCCAGGAGTGTCCGGGGCGTGGTTGCATCGCTCATGCGGGGGTGTATCCGCGGGCCGCTTCGGCCTTGTGCCAGGCCCATGCCGTTCGGATGATCGTCTCGATATCCGACCGGGCCGGCGTCCAGCCCAGCACCCGGGCCGCCTTTTCGGCGGAGGCCACCAGCGCCGGCGGATCCCCGGGACGGCGCGGACCGACCGCCTGGCGAACGGGGGCACCGGACACGGCCTCCACCGCCTCGACGATCTCGCGCACGGTGGTGCCCGTTCCCGTACCCAGGTTGAAGGCGTCCGAGGCGCCGCCCTGATCGAGATAGTCCAGCGCGCGGGCATGGGCGGCGGCAAGGTCGGCCACATGGATATAGTCGCGCACGCAGGTGCCATCCCGGGTGTCGAAATCGTCGCCAAAGATGGTCAGTTCGAATCCGTCCTGCATCATGCCGCGAATGGCGAGTGGAATAAGATGGGTCTCGGGCTCGTGGCGCTCGCCGGTCTCGCCATCCGGGTCAGCGCCGGCGGCATTGAAGTAACGCAGCTTGACCGACCGCAGGCCATGGGCCCGGTCGAAATCGTCGAGCATCCGCTCCACGAACAGTTTCGACCAGCCATAGGGATTGATCGGGGCCTGGGGCGTGTCCTCCGTCATGGGCACCCGCTCGGGAACGCCATAAGTGGCGCAGGTGGAGGAGAAGATCATGCGATCCACGCCGTGGGCGACCATCGCCTCCATCAGATTCAGCGTACCCAACGTATTGTTGCGATAGTAGAGCCCCGGATCGCTGACCGACTCGCCGACATAGGCATAGGCGGCAAAATGGGCGACCGCATCGGGCCTAACCCGGCTCATGGCACTGTCCAGGGCCGCCCGGTCGTTCAGTTCGCCCTCGATCAGGTCGCCCCATTTCACCAGGTCCGCCCACCCTCGGGACAGATTGTCAAAGGTCACCACCCGCCAGCCGGCCTTGGCGAACGCCTTGCAGCAATGGCTTCCGACATAACCGGCGCCGCCGGTCACCAGAACGGTTTTCGACATGGGGAACGTCCTGCTGCGATTTCGCCTAGGCGATCCACTAGTGGCGCAGCGCAAGGGGCGCAAGCCGTCGGCCCAGATGCGCCTTGGCACACGCCGCCGCCTCGCCTACAACCCGCGCCTGATCGACCCGGAAAGCGTGACCCCATGACCCGATACCGCCTCTTCGGCGCCGAGACATCGCCCTACTCGCTCAAGGTGCGTGCCGCGCTCCGCTACAAGGGGGTCGATTTCGACTGGGTCTCCCGATCCTCGGCCAGCGAAGCGGAGTTCCAGAGCCTGGCGGCCCAGCCCACGGTCCCCCTGCTCATCGCGCCCGGCCGTCCGGTCAGCCAGGATTCGACCGGCATGCTGGCGACGCTGGAAGCTGACCGGCCAGAGCCTGCCACCGCGCCAGACGATCCGGCCTGCGCCGCCCTCGCGCTCCTGCTGGAGGATTATGCTGACGAATGGCTCAACAAGGCGATGTTCCAGGCGCGCTGGTCGCAGTCGCCCGACCGGGAAGCCGCCGCCCGTCGCCTGATGGCGCAGCTCTTCGGCGACCATGCACCGCAGGACGAGGCCGCTGCGATCGAGTCCATCGCGCAGCGCATGGCGGGGCGTCTGCCGCTGGTGGGCGCGGGCGGCCGGAACGCCGACGTGATCCAGGCCTCTTTCGAGCGGTTCGCAACGCTGCTTGATGCCCACCTCAAGACGACGCTTTTCCTCTTCGGCGGCCGACCGAGCGCCGCGGATTTCGCGATCGCCGGGCAGACCGCCCAGATGCTCGCAGATCCCACGCCCGGAGCCTGGCTGCGCGCGAACGCGCCCTTTCTGACGGAATGGAGCGAGTTCATGGACCAGCCGGTTGCGAACGGTCCCTTCCAGCCCCTGGACGCGCTGGCGCCGACCCTGTTGCCCCTGCTGCGTGACGAGGTCGCGATCACCTACTTGCCCTGGGCGCTCGCCAATGCGGAGTCGGTGAGCCGCCGCCGTAAGAAGGTAAAGGTGGAGATCGCCGGCACCGCCTATGAGCAAACGACCCAGAAGTATGCCGCCAGGGCGTTCAAGGCCGTTCGTGCGTCGCTCAGGTCTCACGCTGAGGCGCCGGGGCTGTTGCCTCTGCTCGAAGAGGCAGGTCTGACCCCGCTCCTCGACTGACCGGAGCCTCGGTCGAAACGACCACGTCATTCGCATCCCGGCACCTTTCGTGATCCGTCCGCAATGCCTATTTTGGAAGTGCGCGATGCAAAGGCATGCGCATTCAGGTCAGGAGCGTCCACCGGTCGCCGTCATCGGGGCCGGGGGTGTTGGCACGCCAGGAGCCTTGCGCTGCGGTGGCAGGTGAGGATCCAGGAAGGGGGTTACCTATGGCAGAGACGAACCAGAAGACGTTTTCCGTCACACTCAGCCCGGAACAGGGTCTCAGCCGGTATCTGAGCGAGATCCGCAAGTTTCCGATGCTGGAGAAGAACGAGGAGTTCATGCTGGCAAAGCGCTGGCGTGAACACAACGACACCGAGGCCGCCGAAAAGATGGTGACGTCGCACCTGCGCCTCGTGGCGAAGATCGCTATGGGTTATCGCGGCTATGGCCTGCCGATGGCCGAGGTCATTTCCGAAGGCAATGTCGGCCTCATGCAGGCGGTGAAGAAATTCGACCCGGACAAGGGCTTCCGGCTCGCGACCTATGCGATGTGGTGGATACGGGCCTCGATCCAGGAATACATTCTGCGGTCCTGGTCGCTGGTAAAGCTGGGCACGACGGCGGCCCAGAAAAAGCTCTTCTTCAACCTGCGCCGCATCAAGGGCGAGCTGCAGGCGCTCGACGAAGGGGACCTCAAGCCGGACCAGGTCCGCCAGATCGCGGACCAGCTCAATGTTTCGGAAAAGGACGTCATCGACATGAACGGCCGCATGTCGGCGTCCGATGCATCGCTCAATGTTCCGATGGGCCAGGACGGAGACCTGGAATGGCAGGATTGGCTTGCCGATGACGAACCGGACCAGTCCGTCGCCTTCGCCAATCGTCAGGAGTACGACGCACGGATGGAGTTGCTGGGCGAGGCCATGGCCGATCTGAACGAACGCGAACGCCATATCCTCACCGAGCGTCGGCTGTCGGACGAGCCGAAGACGCTGGAAGACCTCTCCGCGGTCTACAATGTGAGCCGCGAACGTATTCGCCAGATTGAGGTGCGCGCCTTCGAAAAGCTGCAGAAGGCCATGAAGCGGCTGGCGAGCCAGCGCGGCCTTTCGGCCTGACGGAGCGGGGTCCGGGTAACGTCGAGCCCCCGCGTCGCATCGGCGGGGCGGATACCGACTTGCCCTATTCGGCCGCCAGGGGCTCGGTATCGGCGTCATCGCCATCTTCGAACACCAGGAGGTCGCCGGGCTGGCAGTCGAGTTCCCGGCAGAGGGCCTCCAGTGTCGAAAATCGCACCGCCTTGGCCTTGCCGGTCTTCAGGATCGACAGATTGGCAAGAGTCACCCCGACCCGTTCCGACAGTTCTGTCAGGGACATGCGGCGGTCCAGAAGGACGCGGTCGAGGGTGACACGGATGGCCATGGCGGGCGTCCTAGATCGTCATCTTTTCTTCTTCCCGAAGGCGTGTTCCCTCACGGAACACCTGGGAAAGGACCAGAAGGGCGGCGACAGCAGCCCAGACGACCAGGTTGAGGCCGAAGCCGGGCCGCGCAATGGCAGCCTCCGGGGGGACGAAGAGGCGCATGCAGATCACGAAACCGGTGCTGGCAAGCTCCATGATCGCCAGGACCATGGCGATCCGCGTCAGGCGCGGGGCATTCTCGGGAACGAAGGGGTCGCCATCGGCCAGGGTCGCGAGGATCCTCCGAAGCTGGGCACACACGAAGATCGCGCCGGGCAGAAGGACCGCCAGGCCGACCATGGCGAACACGAAGTTCAGCGGGCTGAGGTCGGCAGCAGCCTGTCCGACGGGCAGATCCAGGGCGCCATCATTGAGGCTCGCCAGCAGGCCGATCCCAAGCGTCAGAAAGGCAAACCCGCCAAGAACCACCACGATCCAGATCATGGCGGTCATCACGACCGTGAGGATCGCGGCCATGGAGTTGCGTGGCGCCTGTGTCATGGGCATGTCCTGTTGCACGAGACGGTCGGTGGGTCTTCTCGCCAGAAACTTAACGAAAAACGATAATCAGCTTCGCCCTTAAAGCAAACCGGGAGCCTTCCACAAGATGACCGAGCGAAAACTGAACTCAGGACGGCTCGTCGCCGCGACGCATAATCCCGGCAAGGTCCGCGAGCTCAAGGACCTGTTCGAGCCCCACGGTCTGGAGGTGGTCTCGGCGCTTGAGCTCGACCTGCCGGAGCCCGAAGAGACCGAGATGACCTTTGCCGGCAACGCCCTCCTCAAGGCGCGGGCAGCAGCACAGGCCACAGGATCGCCAGCCCTGTCCGACGACAGCGGTCTGGCCGTCGACGCGCTGGGCGGTCTGCCGGGCATCTATTCGGCGCGCTGGGCCGGTGTGCCGCGCGATTTCAGCCGGGCGATGGAAAAAGTCCGCGAGGCGCTAGACAGCGCCGGGGCGGAGGATCTCGGCGCCCGTTTCGTCTGTGCGCTGGCTGTGGCCTGGCCCGACGGAGACGAGGTCGTGTTCGAAGGCGAGGTGCGCGGCCAGCTCACCTTTCCACCCCGCGGCACGCGCGGCTTCGGCTATGACCCAATCTTCGTCGCCGACGGCGAGACCGAAACCTTTGGCGAGATGGACCCCGAACGCAAGCATGCCATGAGCCATCGCGCCGACGCCTTCGCCAGGCTCAGGGCGACCCTGCTGCCGTGACCTGGTCAGGCGATCCCGTCGGTCCGCGCTGGGGCTTCGGTCTGTACGTCCACTGGCCCTATTGCGCCCGCATCTGCCCGTACTGCGACT
The DNA here is from genome assembly GCA_964492485.1 of uncultured Hyphomonadaceae bacterium. Classification (GTDB taxonomy): domain Bacteria; phylum Pseudomonadota; class Alphaproteobacteria; order Caulobacterales; family Hyphomonadaceae; genus UBA5336. The sequence continues at coordinate 45,669 of CAZBKM010000017.1, forward strand.
TCAATGTCTATGCCGCGAAGGATCGCGACCCCGTGCGGCTGGTGAACGCCCTGATCGCCGATCTGGAGGCCCAGGCAGCCGGCTTGCCCGACCACGGGCCGCTGGAAACGGTCTATTTCGGCGGCGGTACGCCGTCGCTCCTGCCGCCTGACCGGATTGCGGCGCTGGTGGATGCGGCAGACATGACCTTCGGCCTGGCGCCGGATGCAGAAATCACGCTGGAGGCAAATCCGAACGATGTGCGGCACGCCCGGCTCGAGGACTGGCACGCCGCGGGTGTGAACCGCCTGTCCTTGGGCTTGCAATCCCTGAGTGACGACGCCCTGGCCTTTCTTGGCCGCGACCATGACGCTGCGGCGGCCCGCGAGGCTGCGCGTCTCGCCGTCGCCGCCTTCCCGAACACGTCCATCGACCTGATCTATGCCCGTCCAGGGCAGTCGCTTGCAAGCTGGGAGGCCGAGCTCGCCGAGGCCCTGGCGCTCGGTGCACCGCACCTCTCGCTTTACGAACTCACCATCGAGGAACGCACCGCCTTCGCGCGTGCCGTCGCGCGCGGGGCCTGGACGCCGGCTGACGAAGACGCACAGGCCGACCTGTACGAGGCCACACAGCGCCTTGCGGCGTCATATGGCCTGCCGGCCTACGAGGTCTCCAACCATTCGCGCGGGGCGGCCACCCGCTCCCGGCACAACCGCATCTACTGGAACAGCGGAGACTGGATCGGCCTGGGCCCGGGCGCCCATGGCCGCCTGACCCGGGATGGCCTGCGCCGTGCCAGCGAGGCGCCACGCCGTCCCGACACCTACATCGCGGCGGTAGAAGGCGGCCGGACCGGCTGGGCGACGGCGACGCCCCTCGCCCCGGACGACGCGGCCGCCGAACTGCTTGCCATGGGATTGCGCACCGTTGACGGGGTGGACCTGACGCGACTTGCCGCGCTGGCAGGTGGCCTGCCCGCATGGACAACGCGCCAGATGCTGATCGAGGCGGGCTGGCTCATCGAGCAGGGCAGCCGGATCCGGCTCAGCCCGGCCGGCCGCCTCCTCGCGGATCGGATTGCCGGAGACCTGCACGCCAGCATGGAACCGTCGGATGCCGGTTCGGCGCCCTGACGCGCATCTGGTGCATTCGGGCCCGCGAGGTCGAAACCGGATTAGCCGTCCAGCGCAACGCGCTGGGCTTCGAACAGCTCCGCGCACCCTTTTTCCGCAAGCTCCATGAGAATCTGCAGCTCCGTGCGGGTGATCGGACGCGCCTCGCCCGTCCCCTGCACCTCGATGAACCCGCCGTCGGAACTCATGACCACGTTCATGTCGCCCTCGCCGCCGGAATCCTCGGGATAATCGAGGTCCAGCACCGGCACATTCCGGTAAAGCCCCACGGAAACCGCCGCCGACTGCTTCAGGATGGGGTCGGCCCTGATCACGCCTTCGGCTCGAAGGTACCGGCAAGCCAGCGCCAGAGCGACGAAACCGCCGGTGATCGCCGCCGTCCGGGTCCCGCCATCGGCCTGCACCACGTCGCAGTCGATGGTGATCTGGTTCTCACCCAGAGCCTCCAGGTCAACGACCGAGCGCAGGGATCGGCCGATAAGGCGTTGGATTTCCTGGGTGCGGCCGGACTGGCGGCCACGCGCGGCTTCGCGGTCCCCTCGCGTGTGGGTGGCGCGCGGGAGCATGCCGTACTCGCCCGTAACCCATCCACGCCCCTGTCCGCGCAGCCAGGGCGGCACGCTGTTGGACCAGCTAGCCGTGCACAGGACATGCGTGTGGCCGAACTTCGCCAGGCAAGACCCTTCGGCATAGCGCGACACGCCGGTTTCCAGCTCCACCTGCCGCATCTCGTTCGGCGCGCGGCCGGAAGGGCGGGACACACTCATGGGCAACTCCTGATCGCCTGTCATCGTCGCCGACCGCTTGCCCGTGAAGGTGCAGCCTGTCCAGTGCCAGACCGGCGATTCCCGGCAATCAGCGGGTAATGCGCAGCTTCGAGAGGTCGGACCCCACCTGGTCGAACGCATCGTTCAGCGCGTCCGTGTCGGGCGCGTACCAATACTTGCCCGGGTCGGAGGCACAGGCCCGGAACACGTCGCGGGTCGACTGACCGACGCTCGATGTGAACACGACCGTATAGACGACGATCCCCTGCCCCTTCGCGGTCTCGCACAGGTCGAGAATACGCCGGTTGAGCTTGCCGCGCATCGACGTGTCGGTCGTACCGTCGGGATAGGTCATGCCCGGCGCCGCGTCGAAGATGGCTTCGGCGTTGGATCCCGCGGCGTCCCACCGGCCATAGGTCGTGTGGTCCGAGGCACTGGGATGGGCTTCGTTCGGCGACGTGCCCTCCTGGTTGGCGCTGCCGCCGCCGGGAAAATTGTAGAAGCCGCTCTCGCCGTCGGTCATGATCACCATCGCCCGCCGCCAGCGCTGCGAGTTCCAAAGCGTCGCATTGGTTTCCGGGTCGACCTCGTCGCCGCTCTCGGTGAACGGGGCCTGCGGCGAAAGGCTGCGCAGCCCCCAGGCGACGCCGATATCCGTCAGCGTGCCGCCCCGGTTCCAGGCGCTCATGGCGTCGATCGCGGCATCGATCTCGGACTTGTAGCGCGTCAACGGCTGGATCGGGGTCGGACACCCGATGTTGGGGCCGGTGATCTGGTTGCTGTTGACCACGCCCCCCGGCACGATGCTGGCGGCATCGCCGGGAGTGTAGTCGTTGTCGTCGCCTGGCGGGTAGACGTACCGCGTCCAGAAGCCGCCGGTCGACATGTCCGTATCGGCGAGGGACGCACTGCCCCAGCGCTCCATGACACACCCGCGCCAGGCGGTCTCGTCGCCGGGATCCAGCTGCGGGCTCGCCAGGGGGTCGGAGACGACGCCCGGCAGGCCCGGATTGACTGCGGCGGCGTAGGGGACCACGGCAACGCGCAGATCGTCGGATTGCGTCGTATCGCCGAACAGCGCATCGACGAGCGTCTGGCTGGCCCCGCGCAGCGCCTCGATCCGGCTCTGGCCCGAGCCTGCGCCGCTCCACATCGAGCCGGTATTGTCCAGAACGAGCGACACCATGAGCCCGCCGCCTGCGCGCTTGACCTCAGTCGCCGCAGCCATCTGGATTTCGTCCTGCTGGAAGATCTGCATGAAGAAGGTGTCAAGTTCGAACCGCCCGCTCACGGTCACCAGATCGGCATTCGACGTCACCGAGACCGACAGGACGCGGGCGCCCTCGATCCCGAAGTTCCGGTCGACGAACGCCCGTGCGACCGCTTGCAACTCATCATCGGTGCCGAAGGTGGACCCGGTCGCGAGCGCGGCCGCATCCAGCGCGGCCTGGAACTTGAACCGCGCCAGATAGGCGCGCGATCCGTCGATCGCGAGCCCCGTCGCGCCGATCAGCATCATCATCATCAGCGCGGTCATCATCGACAGACCGCCATCCGTCCTGCGCAGCCAGACACCGGGACCCGTCATGATACGTCTCCCGTCGCAGCGATGCTGTCGCCGTCGTTCAGCCACTCCGCACCGCCATCGTGAATCTCGCCGTCGATCGCGATCAGACGGGTGACCCGAGGCCGGTAGTAAACGGCGTGACCCATCTCCAGCGGCCCCAGGCTGAGCATGTCCGATAGGGGGGTCGCGTAGCGAAAGCGTGCGCTGACCCGGAGCACGCTCTCCCCGGGGGCGCCAAGCCCCGCCGCCTCGGTGACATCGAACGGCACGGCGGTGCCGCCGCGTGCGCGCTGCCAGAGTTGTTCAGGCGATCCATCGGGTGTGAAACCGATGCTGGCCACGTCCATTTCCAGGCCGCCAGCGAGGGAAACCGGCTTCATGATTTCGCCGGCCGCTGCATAGACAGCGTCCAGATCTTCGCTGAACAGCTCTTCCTCGCGCGACAGCATGTCCCCGGTCTGCTGCACGAAGCGGTGAAACTCGTCTGCCGCCCGGAAGCGCAGCGACAGTTCCAGGATGCCGAAGATCAGCACGGCCAGGAAAGGCGAAAGAAGCGCGAACTCGAGCGCGGCCAGCCCGCGGGTCCCGCGGCGCCACCGGTGCAGGAGACAAGCCCGCGACGCCATCAGAACGGCTCGTTCTTGGCGACCGTGTAGCCGACGATGATCGCAGCGTTGCCGTCGGGCTGGAAAATCTCGGCCATCATCGGCGTAAAGAAGCGGTACGGCGTGGCCACGCGCAGCACGGTCAGTTCGTCGGGCCCGCCGGGATCGAAGACGAAATTCTCCGGCAGCCCCTCCTCATCGAAGGTCGCTTCGGGCCAGTCGATTTCCGCCAGCGTCGCGTAGCTGCGAACGTCGAAATGAATCTCGGAGCAGTCGGCGAGCCAGCCGGCATCCTCGCAATAAGCGGTTCGGAAATGGGCCTGGGGATCGCTGGCCGCCTGCACCTCGCCGGTCTGAAGGATGCGGCTGGCCTCATAAAGGACATGCTTCAGGTGGCTGGTGCGAAAATAGTAGATGGAGTATTCGACGATCCCGATCACCATGAAGAAGAACACGGGAGCGATCAGGGCGACCTCGACCACGGTCGCACCGCGCGTATCGCTCCCGAGCCCTGACCGGCGCTGTCGCATCGGTGTGCCACCCTTCCTTGTCCGTCCTCGCCGTGCCGCGCGGCAGGCGTCGGCCTCGCCGCGCGCCGATCCAGACCAAAGACGCTCCAGGCTAGACCGCGGGCGCTTTCCGAGCCGTAGAAAAAACCGGTGCAATTCGACCGCACGCCTTAGCCAACGCGTCACGCCGGGCCGACCGGTGCGGTACGGCGCAGCAGGCCACCGGATGACTTGAATTGCCCGACCGGGCTTCCTATCGAGACAGATCATGACGCAGTCGCCCACGACCCGTTCGATGATGCAGGCATTGGATGCGCGGTCCCGCGACATCTTCCGCAACATCGTTGAGGCCTATCTGGAGACGGGCGAGCCCGTGGGCTCGCGGACCCTGTCCAAGAGCGGCATTTCGCTTTCGCCTGCGTCGATCCGGAACGTGATGGCGGATCTGACGGAGCTGGGCCTGCTCTCCGCCCCCCATATCTCGGCCGGACGCATGCCGACCCATGTGGGGCTGCGGCTGTTCGTGGACGGGTTTCTGGAACTGGGCGAACCGTCGGAAGCCGACCGTGAGGAGATCGAGGAGCGTCTGGCCGGCGCGGGCCGGGATCTGGATGGTGTACTCAACGAGGCGTCTACCCTGCTTTCGGGTCTCGCAGGCGGTGCCGGCCTCGTCTCCTCCCCGACGCGTGACGCGCCGGTGCGCCATGTGGAGTTCGTTCCGCTGGGCTCGGGCGAAGCCTTGTGTGTGCTGGTGACAGCCGATGGCGACGTGGAAAACCGTCTGGTGAAACTTCCGGAAGGCCTGCCCTCCACGGTGCTGATCGAAGCCGGAAACTATCTGAGTTCGCGGATGAAGGGGCGAACCCTTGCCGAGGCCCATGGGGCCATCCGTGAGGAACTGGCAGAACGTCGCGCGAAGCTGGACGAGGCCGCTGCCGCACTGGTTCAGGCAGGACTCGCGGAATGGGGCGGTGGCGGCGGCGGCGATGGGCGCAGCCTGATCGTGCGCGGCCGCGCGAACCTGCTCGAAGATGCAACCGCAGCGGAGGATCTCGACCGCGTCCGGCAGCTCTTCGACGCGCTGGAGCGCCAGCAGAGCGTGCTGGACCTGCTCGACTCCACGCGGGAAGCCGCGGGCGTGCGCCTCTTCATCGGATCGGAGAACCCCTTGTTTCCCATGTCGGGTTCAAGCGTGATCGTGGCTCCTTATATGAACGCGCAGCGCCAGGTCATTGGCGCCCTGGGCGTGATCGGTCCGACACGGATCAACTATGCCCGGGTGATTCCCATGGTGGACTACACAGCGCGCGTGGTCGGACGAATTGTCGGCCAGGGACGCGGAAAGGAAAACGAAGGATGACCGACGAGACGCAGAACAAGCCGAATCCCGACGCCGAAACCTCCACTGACGCCGACCCGGACACGTCTGAGCGGGAGACCGGGGATGCAGCGGAGAGGGCCGAGGCCAACTCCGATTCGGCCAATGTCTCGACGGAGACGGCGTCCGAGCCGGCGGACCCGGTCACGGAGCTGGAAACCGAACTCGCACAAACCAAGGAGGCACTGCTGCGCACGGCGGCGGAGCTGGAGAACACGCGTAAGCGGGCGGAGCGGCAGGTGAGCGACGCGCGCGTCTATGCCGTCGAGAAGTTTGCCGGCGATCTGCTTTCGGTGTCCGACAATCTTGCCCGCGCATTGCAGGCCCTTAGCGATGAGGATCGAGCCGCCCTCTCCGAGGCCGGCCGGAACCTGCTGGGCGGCATCGAGATGACGCAGAAGGAACTGCACAAGGTGTTCGCGCGCCACAACCTGGTGCCGATCGACGCCGAACCCGGCACGGCCTTCGATCCCAATGTTCACCAGGCCGTCAGCCAGGTGCCCTCGGAGCAGCCCAATGGCACGGTGGCTGAAACCTATCAGAGCGGCTGGCGCATTGGAGACCGCGTGCTGCGCGCGGCCATGGTGGCCGTCTCGGCCGGCCCTGCGAACTGACCCGGCACGAAAGGCTGGCGCATCAAGCCGGCCGCAGCCCTGAGCCCTCCGTCCCGTCGCCCGGGTCTGCACCAGCCCAGACCCGCTCGTGAAGGGTATAGGCGACGGTCTGCACCATCGGCTCTATGAGCCCGATGGCCAATGCCGCACGCAGATCACCGGTGAGCGCGTAGGCCACACCGATGGCAACCATCAGATGCATCAGGCTGTAGGAAGCGGTCTTTTTCAGAACGCGGGGCATGGCTCGCTCCAGAACTCTCACACCTCGAAGATGTGCGATTGCAATCCAGTTGCAAATCAATCGTTCCGATCCAATCCATAGGCCGGATCTATAGCCGATCGGGCTTGCGCAGGGCGTCTGTCATGCGCGCGATCCAGATCGCCCACTTGAGCCCTGAGCATTGGTTCCCATATCCGATCACGAACGGGAGAGGTGGAAACCGCCCCCGTCACACCCATCGGAGCCGCCGTTCACCGGCGCTGCATGTCAGGCCAAGTCAAAAGGCTGACCGGCGGCGGCCAAACAGAAAGGATTGTGACAAGATGGCTAAGATCATCGGCATCGACCTCGGGACAACCAACTCCTGCGTCGCCGTCATGGAGGGCAACCAGGCCAAGGTGATCGAGAACGCGGAAGGCAACAGGACGACCCCCTCCGTGGTTGCCTTCACCGAGAACGGCGAACGCCTTATCGGCCAGCCCGCACGCCGCCAGGCGGTAACGAACCCGGACTACACCTTCTATGCGATCAAGCGCCTGATCGGACGGCAGTACGATGATCCGACGGCGCAGAAGGACAAGGAGATTTCGCCGTTCGACATCGTGAAGGGACCCAATGGCGACGCCTGGGTACAGGGCCGCGAGAAGCAGTACGCGCCGCAGGAAATCTCCGCTTTCGTCCTGCAGAAGATGAAGGAGACCGCCGAGAGCTATCTCGGTGAGGAGGTGACCCAGGCCGTCATCACCGTCCCCGCCTACTTCAACGACAGCCAGCGCCAGGCGACGAAAGACGCCGGCCGGATCGCCGGGCTCGAAGTCCTGCGGATCATCAACGAACCGACTGCGGCCGCCCTGGCCTACGGGCTCGAGAAGAATGAGGGCAAGACCATCGCCGTCTACGATCTGGGCGGTGGCACATTCGACATCTCGATCCTGGAGATCGGAGACGGCGTATTTGAAGTGCTCTCCACGAATGGCGACACCTTCCTGGGCGGAGAGGACTTCGACCTGCGGATCGTCGAGCACCTCGCCGAGGAGTTCAAGAAGGAGCAGGGGATCGACCTGCGCAAGGACAAGCTCGCCCTGCAGCGCCT
>CAZBKM010000018.1:0-52865 GCA_964492485.1 uncultured Hyphomonadaceae bacterium
CAGGACCGCGACGCGATGAGGTCGGAGAGCAAGTCAGAATGAGTCGTTTTACGTTTGAATATGATCGTGAAGCCGATGCGGGCCGTTTTCGCCTCCTTGATGAAACGGCGTATCGAAGTCGCTATGATTCCTCGTCAGAGGTTCGCCCAGGGGTGATTCTCGATCTGGATGAGGACGGCAAGCTGATTGGCATTGAGATCATTGGCGTCTCAAAGGCGGCCCCCGACCTGCTGCCCGACAGTGAAGCCGTTGATACGGCCGCTGAATAATGGCCATCTGGCGACAAATCCTGACGGCGCTCTGGTGCGCGATGCTGGGCGGGACGGCACTGTTCCTGCTGCGTGAAACGCTTCTGCCGGTCCTGCGGAACGGGGCGTCGTTGACAGACCTGCCCGCGGAGATGCTTGTGCTCTTCGGATGCGTGGCGGGTGTGGCGCTCTTCAGCTTTGCGGCGTTTTTCTGGGTGCCGCTTCTGATCGGTTCTGTCGTCTCGCTTTTCGTGCTGCTGGGGTTCGGGTTCTTCCAGCTTCAGGACATGTTCGGCTTCGACAATCTGCGTGAGGTGGGTGCGGGCTGGATGGTGCTGGCGGGCGGCATGATGATCGTGCCGAGTCTCGCCTTCGTGATCTGGGATCACAGCGAGCGGAGCCGCGCAAGAGAGGCGCAAAGATCCGTGCACGAGCAGTTCTGAAGCGGGGCAGAGGGTCGCCCTGTCACTTTGGCACAGCCCGCTCGGCGGTTTCACGCGCTAGGGTGTTGAATTCATCTGCCAATGGGCGCAAAGCGTCCCGAAACGCGTTTTCCGAAGTGCGAGCGAGAGATGTCCGACGACCTTTTCAAGCTGAACATTGACGGCCAGGAGATCGAGGTGCCGCGCCACTACACGCTGATGCAGGCGTGTGAGGAGGCGGGCGCTGAGATTCCCCGCTTCTGCTACCATGAGCGCCTGTCAGTGGCCGGCAATTGCCGCATGTGCCTGGTGGAATGGGAAGGCGCGCCGAAGCCGATTGCGTCGTGCGCCCAGACCGTTGGCGACATGCGCATGAACCGCGACGGCTCGCCGCCGAACATTAGGACCGGTTCCGATTATGCCCGCAAGGCGCGTGAGGGTGTGATGGAGTTCCTGCTCATCAATCACCCGCTCGACTGTCCGATCTGCGACCAGGGCGGGGAATGCGACCTACAGGACCAGGCGGTTGCCTATGGCCGCTCGGGGTCGCGCTACACGCTGAACAAACGTGCGGTCGAAGACAAGTACATGGGTCCTCTGGTCAAGACGATCATGACCCGCTGCATCCAGTGCACCCGTTGCGTGCGCTTCGCAGCCGAAGTGGCCGGTGTCGAGGAGATCGGCATGATTTCGCGCGGCGAGAACGCCGAGATCACCACCTATCTGGAGGAGTCGCTCTCATCGGAGCTGTCGGGCAACGTGATCGACCTGTGCCCGGTGGGTGCGTTGACCTCGAAGCCCTATGCCTTCAACGCCCGGCCGTGGGAACTGCGCAAGATGCCGTCGATCGATGTGATGGACGCCATGGGTGCGGCCATCCGCGTGGACGCGAAGGGCGATGCCGTCATGCGCATACTGCCTCTGATCAATGAAGAGGTGAACGAGGAGTGGATCAGCGACAAGTCCCGCTTCGTGTGGGACGGTCTGCAGCGTCAGCGCCTCGACCGACCCTATGTGCGCGAGGGTGGCCGATTGCGCCCGGCCCGCTGGGACGAGGCCTTCGATGCCGTAACCAGGGCCTTTGAGTCACCCGAACGCGTCGGCATGATCGCAGGCGACCTCGTGGAGGTGGAGCAGGCGAAGGCGGCCCTCGACCTGGCCCGCTCGCTGGGGATCGCCAGTACCGACTGCCGCCCGGCCGGAGCGGCCTATGGAGCGGACGGTGTGCGCGAACGCTACATCCTCAATCCGACCTTCATGGGCGTGGAGGAGGCCGACGCCCTGCTTCTGGTCGGCGCCCATCCGCGCCGCGAGGCGCCTGTCTGGAACGCGCGGATCCGCAAGGCCTGGCTCTGGAACGACCTGCAGGTCGCCGTGGTGGGCGAGGGGGCGGACCTGACCTATCCCTACGCCCATCTCGGTGAGACCGCAGGGGCGCTGGACGAGGTGCTCGCCGGACCGTTCGGCGATGTGATGAAACAGGCGCAGCGGCCGATGGTGGTCGTGGGCGAGGCGGCCCTTTGCGGGGAGGGGGGAGACGCGATTCTTTCCCGGGCGCTGGCCCTGGCCAATGAGGTCGGTGCAATCCAGGACGACTGGGCCGGGTTCGGCGTTCTGCACACGGCGGCCGGGCGGGTCGGTGCGCTGGATGTGGGCTTCGTGCCGGCCGCGGGCGGCGCCGATACCGCAAGCATGTTGTCGGGCGCCGTGGACACGCTGGTGCTGCTTGGCGCCGATGAGGTGGACCTGGCCGGCGTGCCGGACACGACCACCGTGATCTATGTGGGTCACCATGGCGATGCCGGGGCCTCGCGGGCGGACGTGATCCTGCCATGTGCCGCCTACACCGAGATGATGGCCACCTATGTCAACAGCGAGGGGCGCGTGCAGATGACCAACAAGGCCGTTCAGCCCAAGGGCGAAGCCCGTGAAGGCTGGGCGATCTTCCGAGCCCTTTCGGGGCGCCTCGGCAAGCCGCTGCCTTATGATTCGGCGGATGCCCTGCGTGAGGTCCTGCGCAAGGGAGATGGCGAGACGGCGAGTGTCTTCGCCGGTCTGAATTTTGCCCCGGGTGCGTTGGGGGCGGCCGCACTGCGCGCGCCCGTGGCGGCCTCCGGTCCGCTTCCCCAGCGGCGCCTGACGTCGCCGGTGACGGATTTCTACCTTACCAATCCGATCGCGCGGGCAAGCAAGACCATGGCCGAATGTTCCCAGCACCAACAGGGCCTTGAAACCCCTGTGGCTGCGGAGTAGGCGGGCGCCATGAGTTCCTTCATCGAACAGAACGGTGCCCTCTGGGGCAGCCTGATGGTGGTGGGTCAGATCGGCCTGTTCATGGTCGTGCTGCTGATCGCGCTGGCCTTCCTGCTGCTCATGGACCGGAAGGTCTGGGCCGCCGTCATGTGGCGCAAGGGACCGAATGTGGTGGGCCCGTTCGGCCTGCTGCAATCCTTCGCCGATTTCGGAAAGTTCCTGCTGAAGGAGATCGTCATTCCGGCGGGAGCGAACAAGACGGTGTTCCTGCTCGCGCCGATCCTGACGACGACGCTGGCCTTCGTGGCATGGGCCGTGGTGCCCGTGGCGCCTGGCTGGGTCGTGGCCGACATCAATGTGGGCGTCCTCTACCTGTTCGCCATCTCGTCGCTGGGTGTCTATGGCATCATCATGGGCGGATGGGCGTCGAACTCGAAGTATCCTTTTCTGGGGTCGCTGCGTTCGGCCGCGCAGATGGTGTCCTATGAGGTCTCCATCGGCTTCGTGATCGTGACCGTGATCCTGCTGGTCGGCTCCATGAACCTGACCGACATCGTGAACAACCAGGGCGGCGGGATCTGGACCTGGCACGCGCTCAGCCTGAACTACCTGCCGCTGACGCTGGTCATGTTTCCGATGTTCGTGATCTTCTTCATCTCCGCGCTGGCGGAAACGAATCGCCCGCCCTTCGACTTGCCCGAAGCCGAATCGGAGCTGGTGGCGGGCTATCAGGTCGAGTACTCCTCAACGCCCTATCTGCTGTTCATGCTGGGCGAGTATCTCAACATCGTCCTGATGTGCGCCCTCATGACCACACTGTTCCTGGGTGGTTGGCACGGGCCGGTGCCGCTACCCGATCTCGCGGCAAATGTGCCGCCACTGCTCAACAATCTGGCCGGCCTGTTCTGGTTCTCGGTGAAGATGCTCCTCTGCTTCTTCATGTTCGCCATCGTCAAGGCGATGGTGCCGCGCTACCGGTATGACCAGCTAATGCGTCTGGGCTGGAAGATTTTCCTGCCCACCTCGCTGGCCGCTGTCCTGATCGTGTCGGCCTATGTCGTCTATATGGGAGTCCAGGCATGAGCCTCGTGCAAACCGTCCGCGGTGCCCTTCTGACGGATTTCATCAGCGCGTTCGGTCTCGCCTTCGCCCAGATGTTCCGTCGCAAGGCGACCGTGAACTATCCGTTCGAGAAAAACCCGCTGAGCCCCCGCTTCCGTGGCGAGCATGCGCTGCGCCGCTATCCGAATGGCGAGGAACGCTGTATCGCCTGCAAGCTGTGCGAGGCGGTCTGTCCGGCCCAGGCGATCACCATCGAAGCCGAGCCGCGAGAGGATGGCTCCCGCCGGACCACGCGCTACGACATCGACATGGTGAAGTGCATCTATTGCGGCTTCTGCGAGGAGGCCTGTCCGGTGGACGCCATCGTCGAGGGGCCGAACTTCGAATTCGCGACCGAGACGCGTGAGGAACTCTACTATGACAAGGACCGGCTGCTGGAGAATGGCGACCGGTGGGAGCGTCTGATCGCAAAGAATCTGGAACTCGACGCGCCTTACCGCTAAGAGGCGCGTCATCGAGGGGGTCCGCGCGCGTCCTGCGCCGGGCAGACATGCAAGACCGGGCAGGGGGCGTCCGCCCCCGGAATGAGGCTAAGGGGCCGGCGACGTGGACGTTATTGCATTCTGGATCCTGGCGGTGATCGTCGGAACCTCGGCGGTGTTCGTCATCGCCGCGCGCAATCCGGTACACTCGGTTCTCTGGCTGATCCTCAGCTTCTTCACGTCGGCTGCGTTGATCCTGCTGGTGGGCGCGGAATTCCTCGCCATGCTGCTGGTGGTCGTCTATGTGGGCGCCGTCGCGGTGCTGTTCCTTTTCGTCGTGATGATGCTGGATGTGGATTTCGTCGAGCTGAAGCAGGGCTTCCTCGCCTATCTGCCCTTCGGCGTTCTGGTCGGCGCAGCCTTCTTCGCAGAAATCCTGATGGTTTCGCTGGCCGGCGGCAGTCCGACGCTGACGGCGCCGGAGGCTTCCCCCGGCGCGGACACGAACGCCGAGGCCATAGGGCGCGTGATGTATACCGACTATCTCCTCCTCTTCCAGCTGGCGGGGCTGATCCTGCTCGTCGCCATGATCGGCGCCATCGTGCTGACGCTCAGGGCCCGGCCCGGCGTGCGGCGCCAGAACGTCGCCGCCCAGACGGGCCGTCGGCGCAAGGACGCGGTCGAGCTGCGCGATGTCAAACCCGGACAGGGGATCTAGCCGATGGACCTGACACTGTATCACTATGTCGGCCTCTCGGCCCTGCTGTTCACCATCGGCGTCGTCGGCATCTTCGTGAACCGCAAGAACATCATCGTCATCCTGATGGCGATCGAACTCATCCTGTTGTCGGTGAACCTGAACCTCATCGCGTTCTCGGTGTTCTCCGGCACCATCGTCGGACAGATCTTCGCCATGCTGGTGCTCACGGTCGCCGCCGCAGAGGCCGCGGTCGGGCTCGCCATCCTGGTGGTGTTCTTTAGAAACCGGGGCGACATCGCCGTGCAAAACATCGATTTGATGAAGGGCTGATCCGATGCTGCCCGACATCCTCCTGATCTTCATCGTTCTCGCGCCGGGGCTCGCCGCGCTCAGCGGTCTGATCCACAAGCAGATCGGCGACGGCGCGGTGATGACGCTGACCACGGTCACGGTGCTTGCCGCCGGAGTCCTGTCGCTCTGGCAGCTTTTTGCCTACACGTTTGCCGGCGGCCACAGCGACGATTATGGCGCGGGCGGCCCGCACGTCATCACGCTGATGAACTGGATCGACGTGGCGGGATTCAGGGCGGACTGGGCGATCCGTGTCGATGCATTGTCCATCGTCATGATGGCGGTGATCACGTCGGTCTCGGGCCTCGTGCACCTGTATTCCTGGGGGTACATGTCGGAGGATCCCCACCGCGCGCGCTTCTTCGCCTATCTGTCGCTGTTCACCTTCGCCATGCTGATGCTGGTGGTCGCGGACAATTTCATCCAGCTCTTCTTCGGCTGGGAGGGCGTGGGGCTCGCCTCGTATCTGCTGATCGGGTTCTGGTACACGAAGAAGGCGCCCAATGATGCGTCCATCAAGGCCTTCGTCACCAATCGGGTCGGCGATTTCGGCCTCGCGCTGGGCATCATGGCGGTCTTCCTGGTTTTCGGGACAGTGGAGTTCGCGCCGATGATGGAGGCGCTGCGTGCCAATGCCGAGGTCACGCCGCTGGCCCTGGCTGCACCCGCGCCCGCGCGCGACCTGGTGCTCCCCTTCCTGTCCATGGAGGTGCCGGCGCTGGAGCTCATCGCGGTGCTTCTGTTCATCGGTGCCATGGGCAAGTCGGCCCAGTTCTTCCTGCACGTCTGGTTGCCCGATGCGATGGAGGGGCCCACGCCGGTGTCGGCGCTGATCCATGCCGCGACGATGGTGACGGCAGGCGTGTATCTCGTGTGCCTGTTGTCGCCGCTGTTCGAATACACCGTTGCCGCTGCGGGTCTGGTGACGGTGATCGGGGCGGTCACGGCGCTCTATGCCGCGACGGTCGGTCTGGCCCAGAACGACATCAAGCGCGTGATCGCCTATTCGACATGCTCGCAGCTCGGCTACATGTTCTTTGCAGCCGGTGTCGGGGCCTACGAGGCGGCCATGTTCCACCTCTTCACCCATGCCTTCTTCAAGGCGCTGCTGTTCCTTGGCGCCGGGTCGGTCATCCATGGCGTCCACCATGAACAGGACATGCGCCGCATGGGCGGGCTCGCCCGGTTCATGCCGCTGACCTATGGCGCGATGATGTTCGGGACGATCGCCATCATCGGTCTGGGCTATCCCATGGTGTGGGGCTTTTCGGGCTTCTTCTCGAAGGATGCGATCCTGGAAAGCGCGTTCTCGGCCGGGCTTTCGGGCGTGCCCTATGCGGAGATGGCGTTCTGGTTCGGGCTTCTGGCGGCCGCGCTGACCAGCTTCTATTCCTGGCGCCTGGTCTACATGACCTTTCACGGACCCTATGTCGGCGCGCAGCACCTGCACGCCGGGGAGGACGACGCGCACGCCCATCATGACGACCACGGACAGTCTGGCGATCCGCACGAATCGCCCTGGGTTATGCTCCTGCCTCTGGGGCTCCTCTCGGTGGGTGCGGTCTTTGCGGGCTGGGTCTTCTACGATCCCATGTTCCACCATGGCGAGGGATTCTGGGGGCAGGCGATCCACCGTGCCGCCGACAATCACGTGATCCATGACATCGACGATCTGAAGAAGAGCCATGTCTGGGTCTTCTGGGCACCGCTCATCGTCACGCTGGCGGGCTTTCTGCTGGCGACCTTCACCTACCTGTTCAACCGGGGCATCGGAAAGGCGATCGCCTCGACGGGCGGTCCGCTGCATTCGCTGCTCTACAACAAGTGGTACTTCGACGAGATCTACCAGGCGACGCTGGTGCGCGGGTCGGCCGCCCTGGGCGATCTGTTCTGGAAGACGGGCGACGGCCGGGTGATCGACGGCCTCGGACCGAACGGTCTTGCCAGTCTCAGCCGCTGGAGCGCCCGCCGCCTCTCGGCGATGCATACCGGCTATCTCTACCATTACGCATTCGTGATCATTGGCGCGGCGATCCTGTTCGGGGCCGTGCTCTATTGGCGGGCCGGAGGGGCAGGCTGATGGGCGGATTTCCAATCCTCACGGCCACGGTATTCCTGCCGCTGGCCGGTGCGTTGCTCATTCTCCTTGTACGGGCGGCAACGCCCCAGGGTGCCGATCCCGATGGGCGCAAGGTCCTCACCGCGGGTCTGGTGATCTCGCTGGCGACCCTGGTCGCAGCCATCGCCGCGCTGTCGGCCTTCCAGCCCTCCGTCGACGGATATCAGCTCGTCGAGGATATCGCCTGGTACGGGCCGATCCGGTACAAGCTGGGCGTCGACGGCCTCTCGATCATGCTGATCCTGCTGACGGCGATCCTGATGCCGATCTGCTTCGTGGCCAGCTATGGGTCCGTCACCCACCGCGTCACCGAGTATACCGTGGCGTTCCTGGTGCTCGAAACGTTCATGATCGGCGTCTTCTGCGCCCTGGACCTTGTGTTGTTTTACGTCTTCTTCGAGGCCGGGCTGATCCCGATGTTCATCATCATCGGGGTGTGGGGAGGGAAGAACCGCATCTACGCGTCCTTCAAATTCTTCCTCTACACCCTGCTCGGATCGCTCTTCATGCTGGCTGCTGTGGTGTACATGTATCTGCGCGCCGGCAGTTCGGATATCGAGATCCTGGAACAGACGGCCTTTGCGCCGGCGGCCCAGACCTGGTTGTGGCTCGCCTTCTTTGCGTCCTTCGCGGTCAAGTTGCCGATGTGGCCGGTCCATACATGGCTGCCCGACGCCCACGTGCAGGCCCCGACGGCTGGCTCCGTCATCCTGGCGGGCATTCTCCTGAAGATGGGCGGCTACGGCTTCCTGCGCTTCTCCCTGCCGATGTTCCCCGACGCCAGTGCGCTGTTCCAGCCGATGATGTTCGCCCTCTCGGTGATCGCCATCGTCTATGCGTCGCTCGTGGCCTGGCGCCAGACCGACATGAAGAAGCTGGTGGCCTACTCGTCGGTCGCCCATATGGGGTTCGTGACGCTCGGCGTGTTCAGCTTCAACGAGGTCGGCGTACAGGGGGCCGTCTTCCAGATGCTGTCCCATGGACTGATTTCCGGGGCGCTGTTCCTGATCGTCGGGGTGGTCTACGACCGGGCGCACACGCGCGAGATCGCCGATTATGGCGGGCTCGTGGGCCGGATGCCGGTCTATGCCGGCCTGTTCATGCTGTTCACGATGGCGAATGTCGGCCTTCCGGGCACATCCGGATTCGTTGGCGAGATCCTCACCATGGTGGGTGGCTTCCAGGCGTCGACCTGGGCTGCGGCCGGGGCTGCGCTGGGGGTGATCTTCTCGGCGGTCTACATGCTGACCCTGTACCGGCGCACCGTGTTTGGCGAGCTCAATCCGGAGCGGGCCGCCATTACCGACGTCAATGCCAAGGAGCTCGTCTGCCTCGTTCCACTGGCGATCGGCGTCGTCCTTCTGGGTATCAAGCCGTCGCTCGTCTTTGACATCACCGAGGGCGCATCCGCCCGCGTGCTCGCCCTGATGGCGGGAGGCTGACCATGCTCAACTGGACCGATATCACCGCCACGCTGGCGCCGGAGCTGCTTCTGGCGGCTGCGGCGCTGATCGGCGTACTGGCGGGGGCGACCTTCAAGGATGCGTTCAACATCGCCGCCTACCGCCTTGGGGCGCTGGTGCTGCTGGCTGCCAGCGCGCTCGCCTTTGCGGCGCCGCCGGTGGCGGAGGCCTTCAACGGCCTGGTGGCGGCGAACGGTTTCGTGAATGCGGCCAAGGGGGCAAGCTATGCGCTGGCGGCCATCGCGCTGTGGATGGGCGAGGGCTTCTTCCGTCGCCACGGCACGATCCGGTACGAGTACCCGCTCCTGATGCTGTTCGCCGCCATGGGGATGGGCATCACGCTGTCTGCTGCAGACCTGATGACGCTCTATATGGGGATCGAGACGCTGAGCCTGTCGTCCTACGTGCTGGCGTCCTTCCACCGCGACAGCGCCCGGTCGGCGGAGGCCGGTCTCAAATACTTCGTGCTCGGCGCCCTGGCCTCGGGCCTCCTGCTGTACGGAGCATCGCTCGTTTACGGCTTTTCCGGCACGACGTCATTTGCCGGCATCGCCGCCGCCGAGCCCAATCTGGGCCTTCTGTTCGGCATGGTCCTGATGATCACGGGCCTGGCCTTCAAGGTGTCGGCCGCGCCGATGCATGTCTGGACGCCGGACGTGTATGAGGGCAGCCCGAGCCCGGTCGTGGCCTTCTTCTCCGCCGCGCCGAAGCTCGCCATGATGGTGGTCTTCGCAAACGTCCTGTTCACCCTGTTCGGTGATGTGATGGAAGATTGGCAGGCCATCCTCGCCATCATCGCCGGTGCCTCGATGATCGTCGGGTCGTTCGGTGCCCTCCTGCAGAACAATCTGAAGCGACTGCTGGGCTATTCCTCGATCGCCAACATGGGCTATGCGCTGGTGCCGGTGGCTGCGGGTGCGGAACTGGGTGCGCCGGCGATCCTGATCTTCATGGTGATCTACACCATCGGCACGCTGGGCATGTTTGCCGGGGTCCTGGCGATGCGCAGGAAAGGCGGCATGGTGGAAGACGTGACCGAGCTGTCAGGTCTGGTGCGCACGCATCCGGTGCTTGCGGTGGCCCTGTCGGCGCTCGTCTTTTCAGTCGCGGGCATCCCGCCGCTTGCGGGCTTCTTCGGCAAGTTGGCCGTCATCGAAGCCGGTCTGCAGGCCGGGCTGCTGCCCCTGGTGATCCTGCTGATCGTCGCCTCCGTCGTGTCGCTGGGCTATTATCTCCGGCTGATCGTGATCATGTGGGTGAACGAGCCGCGCGAGCGCTTCGAACCCACCGACATGGCCGTGACCCTGACCGTGGCGGGCAGTGGTCTGCTGGTCTTTCCGGTGCTGTCCGTCGGCATCGAGGCGCTCAGGCTCTGGGCCACGGCGGCGTCCCAGGGTCTGCTGCCTTGACGCAGGGGCCGGAGGCTGAGCCCCCTGCCGGTGCGCGGACCCCGCCTGCCTGGCCGGTCCACTGGTCAGACGTTCTGGACAGCACCAATGAGGAGGCGAAGCGGATCGCGGCGGAAGCAGGTGGTCAGCTCATGCCACGCTGGATCGCTGCGCGGCGTCAGACTGCGGGTCGCGGCCGTCTGGGTCGGTCCTGGCAATCTGCGGACGGCAATCTCTTCTGCACCGCGCTGTTTCTCGAGCCGCGCGGGTTCGAGGTCGCGACCCGGCTGCCCTTTGCCGCGGCGCTGGCCGTTGCCGATGCCGTTGGCCTGCTTGCGCCGGGCGCCCCCATAGGCCTCAAATGGCCGAACGATGTGCGCGCGGGCGGTGCCAAGCTGTCTGGAATCCTCGTGGAAGCCGGACAGGCAGGCGGCGGAACCGCCTGGGTCGCGGTCGGGATCGGCGTGAATGTGGCGCGGGCGCCCGAAGCCGGAGGCCGGCCCACGACCTGCCTGGCGGCGCTGCGGGGCGATACGGTCGCCGACGTCGATGCGGTGCTGGAGGCCCTGCGCGCGCGGTTCGCCGTTCGCCTCGGTGAGGCGCGCAACGATTTCGCATCCATCCGTGCAGCCTGGCTGGCCCGTTCGGATCAGCTGGGTGAGGTGGTCCGGGTCGAGGCCGGACACACGGCGGTCGAGGGCGTGTTCGAGGGGCTGGCGGAGGATGGCGGCCTCGTGCTGCGATTGCCGGACGCCACGACGCGGATCATAAGAGCGGGAGACGTGGAACTCGTCCGGGAGGGACCGGCGTCATGCTGATGGCCATCGACGTGGGCAACACGAACACCGTGTTCGCCGTCCATGATGGGGACGATTGGGTCGCCCAGTGGCGATCCCATACCGACTCGACCCGGACCGCCGACGACTATGCCGTCTGGTTGTCGCAGATGTGCCGGATGGAGGGCATTCCGTTCGGTCGCATCGACGGTGCGATCATTTCCAACGTGGTGCCGCAGGCGAAGTTCAATTTCCGCAATCTGGCGCGGCGCTATCTGAACTGCGAGCCGCTGTTCATCGGCGAGCCGGGCGTGGATATTGGCGTGGACGTCCGCATCACGCGCCCTGAACAGGCCGGCGCCGATCGCCTTGTGAACGCGGTCGGGGCCCATGCCTGTTATGAGGGGCCCCTGATCGTGGTCGACAGCGGTACCGCGACGACCTTCGACGTGGTCGGAGCCGATGGCGGGTTCGAGGGCGGAATCATCTCGCCCGGCATAAACCTGTCGCTGAAGGCGCTGCACGATGCTGCAGCCAATCTGCCGCGGATCGCGATCCAGCCGCCGCCACGCACGATCGGCAAGGATACGGTCAGCGCGATGCAATCCGGCATTTTCCTCGGCTATATCGAACTGATCGATGGGCTGGTCCGGAGAATCAGGGCGGAGTACGGGGAGCCCATGACGGTGATCGGGACCGGCGGCGTGGCCTCGCTGTTCGAGGGCTACAGCCAGGAAATCGACACCTACGACCAGGACGTGACCATTCGCGGCCTGTTGGAAATCTACAGACGGAATACATCTCCGGCAGCATGACAAATCACACAAGCGACCGAGCCGAGCTCGTCTTCCTGCCCCTGGGCGGATGCGAGGAAATCGGCATGAACCTGAACGCCTATGGCTATGGACCGCCGGACGCGCGCAAGTGGATCCTCGTCGACATGGGGGTCACCTTCGGCGACGCCCAGACTCCCGGCGTGGAACTGATCTGCGCCGATCCGAGCTTTCTCGAGGGCGAGGACATCGAGGCGATCTTCCTCACCCATGCGCATGAGGATCATATCGGGGCGACGGGGCTGCTTTATCCACGCCTCAAGACGACGGCGCCGATGTATGCCACGCCGTTCACCGCGGAACTCACGCGGCAGAAGCTGCGTGAGCGCGGCGTCAATGACGAGGACGTGCTCAAGACGGTGCCCCTGGGGGCGACCGTCGAGGCCGGCCCGTTCTCGGTGGCCTACATTCGACTCACCCATTCGATCCCCGAGCCGAACGGCCTCGCGATTCGTACGCCTGCGGGGCTCGTGCTGCATACGGGCGACTGGAAGATAGACCCCGACCCGCAGATTGGCGGTCTGACCGACGATGCGACCCTCAAGTCGCTCGGTGATGCTGGTGTGCTGGCGATGGTCTGCGACAGCACAAACGTGTTCGAGGAGGGCGAGAGTGGCTCGGAGGCCACGGTGCGGGTCAGTCTCGAAAAGGTCATCGCTGCCCAGGAGGGCCGTGTGGCGGTGACGACGTTCGCATCCAACGTGGCGCGGGTGCAGAGTGTCATTGAGGCGGCGACAGCCTGTGGTCGGTCGGTCTGCCTGGTCGGCCGTTCGATGCACCGCATCACCGATGCGGCGAAATCCGTCGGTTTGCTGCAGGACTGCGCGCGCTTCGTGAGCGAAGAGGATGCCGGCTTTCTGCCACCCGAAAACGTGCTCTACCTCTGCACCGGAAGCCAGGGTGAAAGCCGGGCCGCGCTGACACGGATCGCGCGGGGCGAGCACCGCAATGTGGTGCTGGGGCCGGGTGATACAGTGATCTTCTCTTCCCGGGTCATTCCGGGGAACGAGCGCGGCATTTACGACCTGATGAACCTGCTCGCAGACCGGGGCGTGCGCCTGATCACCGACCGGATGACCGAGGAGCCGATCCATGTCTCGGGCCATCCCTGCCGTGACGAGCTGGCGACCATGTATGGCTGGGTCCGGCCGCGGATCGCCGTTCCGGTCCATGGCGAGCGCCGGCATACGCTGGAACACGCGGTGTTTGCCCGCAGTCTCCAGGTTCCCCTGGCGGCGGCGCCGAAGAATGGCGAGATGCTGCGCCTGGCGCCGGGTGATCCGGAGATCATCGACGAGGTCCCCTCGGGACGGCTCCTGCTCGACGGGAACCGGCTCATGCCGGAGAACGCCGGCGGGCTGCTGGAGCGGCTGCGTCTGGCGCAGTTCGGGTATCTCCATGCGAGCGTCGCGATAGACGAGATGGACGGCGTCCTTGACGGTCCGGTCGTGGTTGCGCGCGGCTTCTCCGAAGCCGATGGACGCCTGGCCGACGAGAGCCTTGACGCCCTGGACGAGGCCGCAGAGGCTGCCCTCTCGCGGATGAAGCGGGCCGACCTTGACGATGATGATGCGGTGGAACGCGAGGTCGGACGCGCCGTGCGCCGGGCGGCCGAGAAGGTCTTTGGCCGGCGCCCCATGATCGATGTCACCGTTTTGAGGAGCTAGTGACCCCATGAGTGCGTTTCGGATCGGACCCCTTAATCATGTGGGCGTGGCCGTCCCCTCGGTGGACGAGGCCGTGGAGACCTACAGGACGCTTTACGGCGCCACGGATGTGAGCGATCCCATCGACCTGCCCGAACAGGGCGTGCGGGTGCGCTTCGTGACCCTGTCCAACAGCCAGATCGAGCTGATCGAGCCTCTGGGCGCGGACTCCACGATCGCGACGTTTCTGGAGAAGGCGCCGCAGGGTGGCCAGCACCATGTCTGCTTCGAGGTCGACGACATCTGGGATGCCAAGGCCGAGATGGAGGCGCGCGGCGCGCGCGTCCTGAACGAGCCGCGCATCGGTGCGCACGGGACCCCGATCATCTTTGTCCATCCCAAGGACACCCATGGCGTGCTCATCGAGTTGATGGAAACCCCCAGGGCTGGCCACTGACCGGCTCGGTTGCCGGCCTGACCCCGTATCTAAGGAGTGCGCGATGACCCTGACCGGCGCGATCGTGATTTTCGTGATTGCCTGGTGGCTCGTCTTCTTCGCGGTGCTTCCCATCGGGGTGCGCGGCCAGTTCGAGGATGACAGCACCGTGGCCGGTACCGAAGAGGGCGCCCCGGTCGATCCCATGATCCGCAAGAAGGCGGTCTGGGCGACGCTGGGTTCGGCGGCCGTGACCGCTCTTGTGGGGGCGGCCACTTACATTTTCGACTTTCAGGCCATATTCCTCGAATTCTGATCTCCCGGGCGGCTGTCCCCGGCGCCCGGACTGCCCAAAGTCCTTCAGGAGCTCCCGCGCATGCGACTGTCGCGCTACTTTCTGCCCGTTCTGAAGGAAGCCCCTTCGGATGCGGCCATCGTGTCCCACCGGCTGATGTTGCGTGCCGGCATGATCCGTCAGAACGGCGCGGGCATCTATACCTGGCTGCCTTTGGGTCACAGGGTGCTCAAGCGGATCGAGACCATCGTGCGCGAGGAGATGGACCGTGCCGGTGCGGTGGAGCTGCTGATGCCGACGATCCAGCAGGCGGAGCTCTGGCGCGAGAGTGGCCGCTACGATGCCTACGGTCCCGAGATGCTGCGCATCAATGATCGGCACGACCGGGAAATGCTGTTCGGGCCGACAAATGAGGAACTCATCACCGACGTGTTTCGCGCCCATGTGAAGAGCTACAGGCAGCTTCCGCTCAACCTCTATCACATACAGTGGAAGTTCCGGGACGAGATCCGCCCCCGTTTCGGGGTGATGCGGGGGCGCGAGTTCCTGATGAAGGATGCCTATTCCTTCGACCTCGACGCCGAGGGCGCCCGGCGGGCCTATCGGCGAATGTTCTGCGCGTATCTGAACGCGTTCGACCGCATGGGCCTGACGGCCATCCCGATGCAGGCCGCCACCGGGCCGATCGGTGGCGATCTGAGCCATGAATTCATCATTCTGGCGGAGACGGGCGAAAGCGCGGTGTTCTGCGACCGGGCCCGGCTGGACCTGCCGCCGCCCGGCGTGGACCTCGACTTTGACGCGGACCTGTCGCCCGTGGTCGAGGCGCACACCCGCTACTACGCGGCGACCGACGAGATGCATGATCCGGTGGCGTTCGCCGAGGTGCCGGAGGACCGGCGTATGGAAGCCCGCGGCATCGAGGTCGGCCACATCTTCTTCTTCGGCACGAAGTATTCCGAGCCGATGGGCGCGACGGTCCAGGACGCCGACGGCCAGTTCGTGCCGGTGCAGATGGGCAGCTACGGCATCGGTGTCTCGCGGCTTGCCGGGGCGATCATCGAGGCCAGTCACGATGAAGACGGAATCGTCTGGCCGAAGGGCGTAGCGCCTTTCGATGTGGGGCTGGTTGCGCTGCGCGCCAATGACCAGGCGGTCATGTCGGCCTGCGATGCGGCCTACGCACGCCTGCAGGCTGCGGGTCTCGAGGTCCTGTATGACGACCGGGACGAGCGCCCGGGCGCGAAGTTCGCGACGATGGACCTGATCGGGCTGCCCTGGCAACTCGCCATCGGACCGCGGGGACTGGAGCGGGGCGTGGTCGAGCTGAAGTCGCGGGCCACCGGCGAGAAGCAGGAGGTCTCGCTGGACAGTGCCATTGCCCATCTCACCGGCGGCGGCTGAGCCCAGCCATGGCCGGTGCCGCATATCCCTTCGGCCCGGTGGAGCGGGCCCTGGCCTGGCGCTACCTGCGGGCGCGGCGCGAGCATGGCGGCGCATCGCTGACGGCGATCATCTCCTTTGTCGGGATAGCCCTGGCCGTGACGGCGCTGATCGTCATCATGTCCGTGATGGCGGGGTTCCGTGCGACGCTGCTCGGGGCGCTGCTGGGCGGGCAGCCGCACATCACCGTTTCGGTCTTCGATCAGCCGGCCGATCGGGTCGAGGCCATCGCCGAGCAGATCGAGACACTGGATGGCGTGGAGCGCGCGCACCCCTTCATCGAGGAGCAGGTGCTGGCGACCCATCCCGGGGTCGCGTCCAGCGGTGCCATCGTTAAGGCGATCACGGAGGATGAACTCACCTCGCTCGACTTCCTGGAAGATGGCGGGCGCGCCGCACTGGAGGCGGGTTTCGGCCAGGGCCGCCATGGGGGCGACGTCATCCTGATGGGAAGTTTCCTCGCCAACGATCTGCGGCTTCGTCCGGGCGACGAGGTGCGTCTGATCTCCACCGAGACGAGCGCCACGCCCTTTGGCGGCACGCCGCGCTCGAAGGTCTACACCGTCGGTGGCCTGTTCAAGACCGGCAGTGTCGAACTGGACAAGGTCTACATCTTCATGCCCATCGCCCAGGGGCAGGTTCTGTTCCGCAAGCAGGACAGCTACGAATTCATTGATGTGCGACTGACCGACCCCGAGGCGACCCAGGCGGCCATGGCGCGCATCTCGGACGCCTTCGGCAATACGCTCTACATGTATGACTGGAAGAGCCAGCGCGGGGCCTACCTCAACGCGCTCAACGTCGAACGCAGCATGATGCGCATGGTCATGCTTGTGCTGATCACCATCACGGCGCTCAACATCATCACCGGTGTCGTCATGCTGGTGAAGAACAAGACCCGCGACATCGCCATTCTGCGGACGATCGGGGCCTCGCGGAACGCGATGATGCGGGTGTTCGTGATGATCGGGGCCTTTCTTGGCGTTGCAGGGGCACTGACCGGCCTGGTGCTCGGGGTCGCCATCGTGCTGAACATCGACAGCGTCGAGGCGTTTCTCGGCTGGGTGACCGGCGCGCCGGTATTCTCTCCAGACGTCTATGGCCTGGAGGGTCTGCCCGCCGAGCTCGACTGGAGCGAAGCGCTGTTTACCTTTGGCTGGGCCGTGGGCATGTCGGTGCTGGTGACGCTCTGGCCGGCCTGGCGTGCCGCGCAGCTCGACCCCGTTGAAGCCTTGAGGTTCGAATGAGCGTGCCGGTGATGGAACTGTCGGGCGTGACACGCACCTATCGCACGGGCGCGGCCGTGCTGGAGGTATTGCGTGGGGTGGACCTGGTGCTGCGCGCCGGCGAGATGGTGGGTCTTGTCGGGCCGTCGGGATCGGGAAAGTCGACCCTGCTGCATACGGCCGGCCTGCTGGAACGCCCGCAGGCGGGCCGGGTGTTTCTGGACGGTGAGGATGTCCTGAAGCTCGGTGACAAGGCCCGTACGGCCCGCCGTCGGGAAAAGCTCGGTTTCGTCTATCAGTTCCACCACCTGCTTCCGGAGTTCAGCGCCCGCGACAATATCGCCTTTCCGCTGATGATCGCCGGAGAGGCGCGCCGGGCGGCCCGTGCGAAGGCGGACCGTCTGCTCGACGACATGGGGCTGGCCGACCGGGCGAGCCACCAGCCGGGACAGCTTTCCGGCGGCGAGCAGCAGCGCGTCGCCATCGCCCGGGCCCTGGCCAATGATCCGCGTCTGGTGATCGCCGATGAACCGACCGGCAATCTCGACCCGGCAACCACCGAGCGTGTCTTTGCCACGCTGATCCGCATGGCACAGGTAGAGGGCGCCGCCGTACTGGTGGCGACTCACAATCTCAGCCTGATCCAGCACATGGACCGGGTGCTCACCCTGGACGGCGGCGAGCTGACGACCTTGCCCGCGGCTTGACACCGCGATCCGGTCCGAGGGACCCGCCGGAGCGGCGGATTTTCTGTTTGCAGACGTGAACAAAAAAGGTACACGGAGCGGGCGTGGCTTTCCGTTTCGCGATCGGGCCGTCAGACTCGTGCAGCAACCGTCCGACGGGATGGCCAAGCCGATTCCGGGAGACCGACCTTGACCGAGACGCCCTTCATCCATCTGGCCGTGCGCTCCAGCTATTCGCTTCTGGAGAGCATGATCACGCCGGACGGGCTCAGATCCTGGCTTCTCGCGCATGGGATGCCGGCGGTGGCGGTCACGGACCACAACAACCTGTTCGGCGCGCTGGAACTGTCGGAACTCCTGTCTGCGGCCGGCATACAGCCGATCATGGCGTGCTGCTTCGACGTGACCGATGGCGGGCCACGCACCGCGCCGACCCGCGCAACGCTCTACGCCCAGGACGAAACCGGGTATCGCCGACTGATGGCGCTGTCTTCCCGTGCCTATCTCGACTCCGAGACGGGAGAGCCGGCGCTGTCACGCGCGCATTTGCTGGAAGAGACAGACGGTCTGATCCTGCTGACCGGCGGCGCGCAGGGCCGGGTGGGCCAATTGTGTGCCCGGGGCCGCATGGACGAGGCGCGGGCCGAGCTCGAAACCCTGTCGGCGGCCTATCCGGGGCGGTGTTATGTCGAGCTGACCCGCCATGGCACACCCGACGAGGCGGCTGCCGAACCCGGCCTTATCGCACTGGCCTATGGGCTGGACCTGCCTCTGGTGGCGACCCATGACGCCCGCTTCCTGAAGCCTGACGATGCCTACGCACATGATGCCATGATGTGCATTTCCCATGGGCGCTACCTCGGCGAGACCGACCGCCCCCGTGTCGAACCTTCACAATACCTCAAGAGCCCGGACGAGATGCGGGCCCTGTTCGCCGACCTTCCCGAAGCGCTTGCAATGACCGCCGAGATCGCGCAGCGCTGCGCGGTGAAGTCCAGGCTTCGTGACCCGATCCTGCCGAGCTTTGGCGACGCCACCAAGGGCGAGGCCGAACGCCTGCGCGAGGCGGCCGAGGCCGGCCTGTCGGCGCGCCTGTCCGAAGCCGATCGGCTTTACGCCCCTCGCGAGACGTATCTGGCGCGCCTGGAGCACGAGCTTGGCATCATCGAGAAGATGGGGTTCCCCGGTTACTTTCTCATCGTCTCGGACTTCATCACCTGGGCGAAGGCACAGGGCATTCCCGTCGGGCCCGGTCGCGGCTCGGGCGCGGGTTCCCTTGTCGCCTGGTCGCTGCTGATCACCGACCTCGATCCGCTCCGTTTCGACCTGCTCTTCGAGCGGTTCCTGAACCCCGAACGCGTGTCGATGCCGGATTTCGACGTCGATTTCTGCCAGGAGCGGCGGGGCGAGGTGATCCGCTATGTGCGCGACAAGTATGGTGCCGACAGTGTCGCCATGATCATCACCTTCGGCACCCTGCAGGCGAAGGCCGTGGTGCGCGACGTCGGCCGCGTGATGGAGATGCCCTATGGTCAGGTCGACCGGCTTGCCAAGCTGATCCCGTTCAATCCCGCCAATCCGCCGAAACTGCAGGAGGCGATCGACGGCGAGCCCAAGTTCGACGAGGAGATCGAGAAGGATCCCAGGGTCAGGGAGCTTCTCGACGTCGCGCTGCAGCTTGAGGGGCTCTATCGTTCGGCCGGGACCCATGCGGCCGGCGTGGTGATCGCCGACCGACCGCTGACCGAGATCGTGCCGCTCTACAACGATCCGCGGTCCGAGCTTCCGGCCACCCAGTTCAACATGAAATGGGCGGAACTCGGCGGCCTGGTGAAGTTCGACTTTCTCGGCCTGAAGACCCTGACCGTGATCGACCGGGCGCTCCGCTTCATCCGCCGTGACGGCCAGGATGTCTGCCCGGCCTGGCGCACGCTGGATGATCCGGCGACCTATGAGCTGATGGCATCGGGTGAGACGCTGGGCGTCTTCCAGCTTGAAGGCCAGGGCATGCGCGACACGCTGCGCAAGGTTCGCCCCGGGAACATCGAGGACGTCATCGCCATCATCTCGCTCTATCGGCCCGGCCCGATGGACAACATTCCAGTCTACGTCCAGGGCAAGGAGAACCCCGCGTCGATCACCTACGACCATCCCGACCTGAAGCCGATCCTCGAGGCGACCTATGGCGTGCCGGTCTATCAGGAACAGGTGATGCGTATGGCCCAGGAGATTGCCGGCTACTCGCTCGGCGAGGCCGACCTCCTGCGTCGGGCCATGGGAAAGAAGAAGCAGTCGGAGATGGACCAGCAGCGCGCCCGCTTCGTGGACGGTGCGGCCGAGCGCAAGGGCATGGACGCGGCGCTCGCCAACCAGATCTTCGATACCATGGCCAAGTTCGCAGGCTACGGGTTCAACAAGTCCCACGCGGCCGCCTATGCGCTGATCGGCTACCAGACAGCTTATCTGAAGCGGCACTTCCCGGTGGCGTTCCTAGCTGCGTCCATGAGCCTGGACATCCACAACACCGACAAGCTGGCGGCCTTTTTCCAGGAGGCCCGGCGGCTGCGCATTCCCGTTCGCGCGCCCGACATCACGACCTCCACGGCCGACTTCGATGTCGATGGGGATGCGATCGTCTATGCGCTGGGGGCTCTCAAGGGCGTCGGGCTCGAAGCGATGCGCCATGTGGAACGCGTGCGGGGCGAATGCGGGGGATTTGAGAGCCTGCAGGCCTTTGCAGAGGCGGTGGACCCCCGCCAGGTGAACAAGAAGGCGTATGAGCAACTCGCCCGCGCGGGCGCCTTCGACGCGCTGGAGCCCAACCGCGCCCGGGTGCTTGCCGGCGCGCCGACCCTGGCGCAGGTGTCCAACCGCTCGGCTGAGGACCGGGCAGGGGGGCAGGCCGGTCTGTTCGGGGCGGAAACGGATGGCGTTCAGGTCACGCTGCCGGCTGCGCCGAGCTGGAATGCCCAGACCCGACTGGACGAGGAGTTCCGCGCGATCGGCTTCTACTTTTCCGGCCACCCGCTGGACGACGTACTGGAAAGCATCGACCGTTCGCGCGTGACGCTTGCCATGGAGATTGCCGACCAGGCGCAGGATGGCCGTCCGCTGGAACTCATCGGCGTGGTCCGTGCCCGGGTGGAGAAACCCGCCCGCAACGGCGGCAAGTTCGCCTTCCTGACTTTGTCGGATCCCACCGGCGAGGTGGAACTCATGGTGTATCCGGAAATCCTCATGGACTCGCGCGACCGCCTGGAGCCCGGCGCGACGGTGGCGATCACGGCCAGCGTACGCCGTCGGGAGGACGAGATCCGGCTGGCCACCGAGGTGGTGCGTCCGCTCGAGGCGACGAAACTCGGCAAGCGGGCGCCGGCGCTGCGGGTGCGCTTGGGGGCGGGGGCGGACCCGACGGAACTGGCGGGCATCGCACGCAAGCTTGCCCAGGCGGGCTCGGCCGACAGGGGCGATCTTCTGGTGGAGCTTCCCCTTGAGGATGGACGCCTGGTCACATTCCGGCTGCCGGAACGCTACGCCACCGATCTCGGCGCGCTTCAGGCACTGAAGAGTGCGTCGGGTGTGGACCAGGTGATCGCCGTCTAGACGCCCCGGCCGACCCCTATCGGGGCCCTGTTGCACGCGGGCGCAAAATATGTACAAGCACGCGCTCAACCCCTGTGCACGGGCGTATCCGGTGCGGGGCCTGACCCCAGGCCCCCGTTCCGCCCGTGACGGTCAACCGGATGAGGAACAGACCATGGCTTTGCCCGAATTTACGATGCGCCAGCTCCTGGAAGCCGGTGTCCACTTCGGCCACCAGACCCACCGCTGGAACCCCAAGATGCGGCAGTTCATCTATGGGGAGCGCTCGCAGATCCACATCATCGACCTGTCCAAGACGGTGCCCCTGCTGCACCAGGCGCTGGTTCGGGTGCGCGACGTCGTCGCCAAGGGCGGCCGCGTGCTGTTCGTCGGGACCAAGCGCCAGGCCCAGGAGCCGGTGGCGGAGGCCGCCCAACGCTGCGCCCAGTATTACATGAACCATCGCTGGCTTGGGGGGACGCTCACCAATTGGGAGACCGTCTCCCACTCGATCAAGCGCCTCAAGGATCTCGATGCAATGTTCGAGTCGCCCGAGGGCGGCCAGGGCCTGACCAAGAAGGAGCTCCTGAACCTCGAGCGGGAGCGCGACAAGCTGCAGCGGGCCCTTGGCGGCATTGCAAACATGGGTGGCCTGCCGGACCTGATGTTCGTCATCGACACCAACAAGGAAGCCATCGCGGTGAAGGAAGCCCGCAAGCTGGGCATTCCCGTCGTTGCCGTGGTGGACAGCAATTGCGATCCGGACACGGTCGATTTTCCCTTCCCGGGCAATGATGATGCCGCACGGGCCATCTCGCTCTACTGCAACCTCATCGCCGATGCCGTGATGGACGGCCTGGCGGAATCGACGGCCGAGCTTGGCGTCGACCTGGGCGAGCTTGAGGATCTGGGCGAACTGACCGACGCCGATCTCGCGGCCGCCGACCGGGCGTTGGAGGCCGAGTCCGAGACATGGTCCGATGCGGATGCCAACCCGGACGCATTGGCCGAAGAAGAGGCAGAGCCCGCGGAAGCCGCTGCTGGCGACACTACCGACAAGGGGTCGGGCGCCTAGCGAGGCGCCGGCCCAGACCAAACTGATCAGAGGAAGCCCGACATGGCCCAGATTTCAGCCGCCCTCGTGAAGGACCTGCGTGAGAAGACCGGCGCCGGCATGATGGACGCCAAGAAGGCGCTTGTCGAAAGCGACGGTGACATGGAAGCCGCGGTGGACTGGCTCCGGGCCAAGGGCCTGTCCAAGGCTGCTAAGAAATCGGGCCGTACCGCCGCCGACGGCCTCGTTGCGGCCCTCCTGTCGGATGACGGGAAAACCGGCGCCGTGGTCGAGTTCAATGCCGAAACCGATTTCGTGGCCCGCAACGAACAGTTTCAGTCCGGCCTGCGGGCGATCGTGAAGACCGCCCTGGACACCGATGGCAGTGCCGACACGGTCCTTGCCGCCCCAGCGCCCGAGGGTGAGGGCACCGTCGCCGACATGATCACGCGCATGGTGGCCACCATCGGCGAGAACATGACCCTGCGCCGCAGTCAGAAGCTGTCGGTGGATACGGGGGCTGTTGCGGCCTATGTCCACAATGCCGAGGCCGATGGCATGGGCAAGGTCGCCGTTCTGGTCGGCCTTGAAGGCGAGAGCAGCGATTTGGGCGAGGTTGGCCGGAAGGTCGCCATGCATGTGGCCGCGACCTCGCCGGCATCGGCCACGGTCGATGAACTTGACCCGCAACTGGTAGAGCGCGAGCGCACCGTGTTGAGCGAGGAGGCCCGCGCGTCCGGGAAACCCGAAAACGTCATCGAAAAGA
This sequence comes from uncultured Hyphomonadaceae bacterium, assembly GCA_964492485.1. Lineage (GTDB taxonomy): Bacteria > Pseudomonadota > Alphaproteobacteria > Caulobacterales > Hyphomonadaceae > UBA5336. Next base: position 23,232 of record CAZBKM010000018.1, read on the forward strand.
TGATCGAGGGGCGGATGAAGAAGTTCTACAAGGAGGTCGTTCTCGTCGAGCAGCCCTTCGTCATGGATCCCGACAAGACGGTCGGCGACGTGCTGAAGGAGGCCGGTGCCACGCTCAAAGGCTTCGTGCACTACAAGCTGGGTGAGGGCATCGAGAAGGAAGGCGATGACTTCGCCTCCGAAGTCGCCGCCTTGTCGAAGGGCAGCTAAAGCGTTTTCAAGCGAATTGGGCGGTGGTTCGCCTCAAAAGACTGCGCCGGGATACACCGCCTGCATATGGTCACCGCGCCTGACCGACTGACAGATGCGCTAGCCCCGCACGCCTGAAATTCCGGAAACTTGCCGGGCGGCCGTTGCAACATGACAGGCCGCCCGGAATCCGTTAGGGCATGCAAAATCTCAGCGGAGCCAGACCCATGACCCCACCCGATGGCGCCTGCGATCCGGCGTTGCGATACCAGCGCGCGCTGTTGAAGCTTTCGGGGGAGGCGCTGATGGGGGCGGCCGGCTACGGAATCGACATGGACACCTGTCTCCGTTTCGCGGAGGAGATTCGCGAGGCGCAGGCCACGGGCGCTGAGCTCTGCCTGGTGATTGGCGGTGGCAACATCTTCCGGGGCCTGGCGGGCGCGGCCAAGGGGATGGACAGGGCGCAGGCCGACAGCATGGGCATGCTGGCCACGGTGATGAACGCGCTGGCCATGCAGAGCGCGCTGGAGCAGATTGGCGTGGAGACCCGTGTCCAGTCGGCGATCCCCATGGAATCCGTCTGCGAACCCTACATCCGCCGCCGGGCGATACGTCACATGGAGAAAGGCCGGGTGGTGATCTTTGCAGCCGGCACGGGCAACCCCTTCTTCACGACCGACACCGGTGCCGCCCTGCGCGCGGCGGAGATGGGCTGCAATGCCATGCTGAAGGGGACCCAGGTCGACGGCGTGTATTCCGCTGATCCGAAGTTCGACAAGACGGCGGAGCGCTACGAGACGCTGGGCTACCAGGACGTGCTGGCGCGCGACCTCCGGGTCATGGACGCCTCGGCCGTCAGCCTGATGCGGGACACCAACATTCCGATCATCGTCTTTTCCTTGCACCAGAAAGGTGCTTTGACCGACGTGTTGTGTGGGCGGGGAACGTATACGATCATCTCCAACGAACCGAAGGTTGGCACATGACTCTCGACATGAAGGATCTCGAACGCCGTATGGATGGCGCCATAAGCTCGCTGTCGCAGGAATTCGGCGGCTTGCGCACGGGACGGGCATCCGTGAACCTGCTCGATTCCGTCCGGGTCCCGGCCTATGGCTCGGAAATGCCGCTTAACCAGGTGGCGTCGATCTCCGTGCCGGAATCCCGGATGCTGACCGTGAACATCTGGGACAAGACCCTGGTGGGGGCCACGGACAAGGCAATTCGCGAGGCCGGCCTGGGCCTCAATCCTGTGGTCGACGGGGTGAACCTTCGCATCCCGATCCCGCCCCTGAACGAGGAACGCCGTGCGGAACTGGCCAAGATTGCCGGCAAGTATGCCGAGCAGGCCAAGGTCGCCATCCGCAACATCCGTCGTGATGGGATGGACACGCTCAAGAAGGCGGAAAAGGACGGCGAGATCAGTGAGGACGAGCATCACGCCAAGGCCGAGCAGGTTCAGAAGCTGACCGACAAGTACGTGGCCCGGGTCGACGAGGCACTGAAGGCCAAGGAAGAGGAGATCATGCAGGTCTGATGGTCGCCCAGTCGCTTGCCGCCGGCCAGGCCGCCCATGGGAGCGGCAGCGAGGCCCCGCCCCGGCATGTCGCCATCATCATGGACGGCAACGGGCGGTGGGCGGCGAGGCGGGGCCTGCCGCGCACGGCGGGCCATGAGCGCGGGGTCGAAGCGCTCCGGCGGACCGTCGAGGCCGCCGGCCAGATGGGCATCACGCACCTGACCGTGTTCTCCTTCTCCACCGAGAACTGGCGGCGGCCCGCATCGGAAGTAAACGTCCTGTTCGGGCTTCTGCGCAGCTATGTGAAACGCGACCTGGAGCGGCTGAAGGCCGAGAATGTCCGGATCCGGGTCATTGGCGCGCGGGAGAACCTGCCGACCGATCTGCGCGACCTGGTGGAGCGCGCGGAGCGGGAGACCTCCCAGAACTCGGCGTTCTTCCTGACCGTCGCGTTCAATTATGGCGGCCGGGAAGAGCTCGCCCGCGCGGCGCGTCATCTGGCCGAGGCGGCCGTGGCCGGTGAGCTGCGTCCCAACGACATCGATGAGGCCCGCCTGGAACAGACCCTCGACACTTATGGCCTTCCCGATCCCGACCTCCTCATCCGGACGAGCGGAGAGCGCCGGATCAGCAATTTTCTGCTGTGGCAGTGTGCCTATGCGGAACTGATCTTTCTGGACGTGCTCTGGCCCGACTTCGACGAGACCCATCTGCAGGCCGCGATCGATGAGTTCCACCGCCGTGAGCGGCGTTTCGGGGCCGTGATGGACGGGACGACCTGACGTGCGCGATGAGGCCGCGCGCCGGCGCGCGCCCGGAGAGCTTGTCTTGAGACTGTTATCGGCCTTGGTGCTGATCCCGGCCGGCCTGTACATGGTCTGGGCAGGTGGCGCCTGGCTGGCGGCCGGCGCGGCCGTATTCGCTGCGGCGATGGGCTTCGAATGGGCGCGGATGAGCCGGCAGGGCCCCGTCTGGTTGGCCGTGATGCTGGCGGCGCTGCCCAACGCCTTCGTTCCCCTGGCGACCCTTCAGGACGGGACGGTCGCCCTGATGGCGGCGGCGGCCGTGTTTGCGGCGGCCAACTGGCGAGCTTCGCCCATGGCGGCGTTCGGCATTCTCTATGCGGGCGGGCTGCCCCTGGCCCTTCAGGCGCTTCGGGGGGGACCCTGGGACGGCCAGGCGGCGGCGCTGATCATCATGGCCATCGTCTGGGCGTCGGATTCGGCGGCCTATTTCGCGGGGCGCGGTTTCGGGGGGCCAGCTCTCTCCCCGCGCGACAGCCCGAACAAGACCTGGAGCGGCGCGCTTGGCGCCATTGCCTGCTGCGCCCTGTGCGGCGTGATCGCGGCGGGGTTGCTGGGTGCGCCAACCCTGCCCTGGGCGATCTGCGGCGCGGCGGTTTCTGCCCTGGCACAATCGGGGGATCTCTTCGAGTCGCAGCTTAAGCGGCGCTACGGGGTGAAGGATGCCAGCGGCCTTGTCCCGGGTCATGGGGGTGTTATGGACCGGGTGGACGGACTTGGCGCCGTATGTGTGGCCGTCGTCTCGGTCTTTCTTGTCTGGCCCGAGGCTGCGGCCGGTTTGGGATTCTAGTGCCGATGGCGGAACCACAGCGCATTGCGATCATGGGCGCCACCGGCTCCATCGGCCGGTCTGCGCTCGACGTGATTGCCCATGCAAATGCGGCCGCGCCCGACGGGCCGCCCTTCCGGGTCACGGTCCTTGCCTCCCGGCGTGACGTGGATGGCCTGGCCGATCTGGCGCGGATCCATCGTCCCGACCTGACGGTGATCGCCGACCCGACCCGAGGCGCGGCCCTGGCTTCGGCGCTCGACGGATCGGGCCTGGCCCATGCTGCCGGCCGGGACGCCGTGGTCGAGGCGGCGGCGCGTCCCTGTGACAAGCTGCTCGCCGCGATCAGCGGGTCTGCCGGTCTGGCTTCGACGCTGGCCGCTGTGCAGTCCGGCACCACGGTGGCCCTTGCGAACAAGGAAAGCATCGTCTGCGCGGGCGCCCTGCTGCTGGAAACAGCCCGGCGCAGCGGCGCCACGATCTTGCCCGTGGACAGCGAACACAATGCCATCTTCCAGGTCTGGCAGGACGGCCGGGCCGTGGAGCGTCTGACGATCACGGCTTCGGGTGGACCGTTTCGAACCGCCAGCCTGGAGACGATGGCGCGGGCCACGCCGGCGCAGGCGCGGGCGCACCCGAACTGGGACATGGGCCTGAAGAACTCCATCGACAGCGCCACGCTGATGAACAAGGCGCTGGAATTCATCGAGGCGAGCTTCCTGTTCGGCCTGGAGGCGGATGCCATCGACGTGCTGGTGCATCCCCAGTCTGTCGTTCACGGCCTGGTGCATTACGTGGACGGATCGGTTCTCGCCCAGCTCGGGCTGCCGGACATGCGGACACCGATCGCCCATGCCCTGGCCTGGCCCGACCGCATCGCCACGGCCGTGCCACGACTGGACCTGGCCCAATTGGGACAGCTCGACTTCGGGCCGGTCGATTCGGCCCGCTTTCCGGCCGTGGACTATGCCCGCGCCGCGAGTCGTCTGGGCAATGGCGCCGCAACGCTTCTGAACACCGCAAACGAAGTGGCCGTCGAGGCCTATGTGGCCGGGCAATGCGGCTTTCTGGACATAAGCTGGGTCGTGGGGGAGATGCTCGAACGGTATCCTGGCTCGGACCTTGCGGCGGTGGGATGCGACACGCTCGACGACATCGCTTACCTTGACAGCCGAGCGCGCGAGATTGCATCGCAGCTTTTGGCCAGAGCCCGGAGCCGGGCAGGAGACTAGACCGTGACAAGCCTTCTGACCCAGGGACCGCTCTTCCTCATCTGTCTCATCTTCATGCTGGGTATCGTGGTCGTGATCCATGAGCTCGGGCATTATTGGGCCGGTCGGTGGTTCAATGCGGCCGCAGAGTCGTTTTCCGTCGGGTTCGGCCGCCCCATTTTCGAGCGGGTGGACCGGCGCGGAACCCGCTGGCGGGTGAACTGGATTCCGCTCGGTGGATTCGTGAAGTTCGTGGGCGAACAGCAATTGCCCCGCGACGGTCGTGGCGGACGCCCCGACGGGCCGGAGGGGCTTGCCTTCTCGTCCCTGGGGGTCGGCGCCCGGTCGATCATTGCGCTGGCGGGGCCTGTGGCCAATTTCGTGCTGGCGGCGCTTCTGTTCGCCCTGATCTTCCTGTTCAATGGCAGTCCGCGCCAGGCGATCAGCATTGCGGAGGTGCAGCCCGAAAGTCCTGCCGCAATGGCCGGACTGCAACCCGGCGACGAGGTGGTCGCGATCGACGGCGCGCGGGTGGACAATCTGCAGGATTTCATGACGCCGATCATCGTGGGAAGCGGCAAGTCCCTGCCGATCACCGTGCGTCGCGAGGGTGGCGAACAGACACTGACCGTCGTACCGGAGCGGCGGGAACGGGAGAACGGCGTCGGCCAGATCAAGCCCATGGGGACGATCGGGGTCGGGCTCAATGTCGCGACGCGCGAGCCACAGCGTTACGGACCTGTCTCGGCACTCGCGGCGGGCGTCAACGAGACCGGGGCCACGGTCAGCCTGACGGTCGACATGATCGGCCGCATGGTGACCGGCAAGGAACCGTTGAGCAATCTTTCGGGTCCGGTCGGGATCGGTGACATCACCCGGCGCGTGGTCAACCAGACCATGGGGGCCGAGCAGGTGCCGCTCGGTGCGCGCGTGGCGGCGATGGTGTGGACCATCGTGCAGCTCTGCGCTCTGGTGTCGGTGGGAATCGGTCTGTTCAACCTGTTGCCGCTTCCGGTGCTTGACGGTGGGCACCTGGTCTTCAATGCCTACGAAGCCGTAACTGGCAAAGCGCTTCCTGAAAAAATACAGGAGGCTAGCCTGACAGCGGGGCTGATCCTGCTATTAGGCATCGCGTTCGTCGTTACCTGGGGCGACATCGTCGACACCGGTATCCTGCGCTCGGGAAGCTGAGCGCCGGCCAGTCCCCGGCCCACGGGAAGTAGAGAGGTCGCGCATGCGTTCATTTGTGTCAGCCACGGCGGTCGCGGCCGCGCTGATCCTGGTTCCCGCCGTCGCGCTCGCCGAGCGCGCCGAGGCACAGGAGGATCTCCTCTCAGGTCGCATCCGCGCGATCCAGGTGGAAGGCAATCAGCGTATCGAGGCGAGCACGGTGCAGTCTTACCTGCTGCTCGAGCCCGGCGATCCGTTCGATCCCGAGCGCATCGACCTTTCATTGAAGACCTTGTTTGCCACGGGTCTGTTCGCCGACGTCGCCATTGACCGGCGTGGCCAGGATCTTGTGGTGCGCGTGGTGGAGAATCCGATCATCAACCGGGTGATCTTCGAGGGCAACAGCGCGCTGGACGACGAAAAGCTGCGCGAGGAGATACAGGCGGCGCCGCGCGGAATCTTCACCGCCGCGCGCGTCCAGTCCGATGTGCAGCGCATTCTGGAGCTGTACCGTCAATCCGGACGGTTTTCCGCGAATGTGGAACCGAACTACAAGCCGCTCGACCAGAACCGCGTCGACCTGATCTTCGAGATCACCGAGGGACCCGTCACGGGTGTGCGCGCGATCAATTTCATCGGCAACGAGGTCTATTCCGACAGCCGATTGCGCAGCGAGATCGTGACCAAGCAGTCGCGCTGGTGGCGCTTCTTCAGTTCCAACGACAATTACGATCCCGGCCGCCTGGAATTCGACCGGGAGCTGTTGCGGCAGTTCTATCAGAACAACGGTTACTACGATTTCCGCGTGGTGTCGGCGGTCGCCGATCTGACACCGGACCGCGAGGATTTCTACGTCACCTTCACCCTCGACGAGGGCGAGCAGTACAATTTCGGCGAGATCCAGGTGGAAACCGCGCTGGACAAGCTGAACGCCGAAGCCCTGAAACGGACCGTGCCGTTCCAGGAAGGTGAGTTGTATCGTGGCGATGCCATCGAAGACGCGATCGACTCCCTGACCTATGCCGCGGGAATCGCCGGCTACGCCTTCGTCGACATCCGTCCGCGCATCGTTGCCAATCCCGAGGACAACACGGTCGACGTGACCTTTGCCATCGACGAAGGTCCGCGCGTCTATATCGAACGGATCGACATTGTCGGAAACACCCGGACGCTCGACCGGGTCATCCGCCGCGAGCTCCGCATCTCGGAAGGCGATGCCTTCAACCGCGTCCTCCTGGACCGCTCGCGAAACCGCGCGCGGGCGCTTGGCTACTTCAAGGAAGTGGAAGTGACCGAACAGCCCGGCTCGACGGCAGACCGCACCGTGGTCGAAGTGGCCGTTGAGGAGCAGCCGACCGGCGAACTGTCCTTCGCGGCCGGCTTTTCCTCGGTCGACAGTTTCCTCCTGGACGTCAGCGTCGTGCAGCGGAACCTGCGCGGGACGGGCCAGTCCGCCATTGCGCGTGTTTCTGCCTCCAGCCGGCGTCAGTTCGTGGACCTGCGGTTCACCGAGCCTCGGTTCCTCGACCGGAACCTGGCGGCCGGAGTCGACGTGTTCGCGACGCGATCAGACTTCCTGGACGTGTCGAACTTCGAGACCGAGACGATCGGCGCGGGCCTTCGGGTCGGCTTCCCCCTCTCGGACAACACCAATCTGGGGCTGCGCTACCGCCTGCAGTCCGACGAGATCAATATCGAGCAGGCCGAACGCGTCATCGGTGCCGATGGAAGTTACCTGACCGAGACCAATGAGAATGGCACCCTGATCTTCCTGCCAACCGATACCGACCCGCTGCCCGAGGGCGCCTTCATCGCCGAGGAGTGCGATCCGCGGGTCACCGATCCGCTCCAGCCGTCACTCTGCGACAGCGTTCGCAGCGATATTTCATCGATCATCGGCTACACCTTCAACTGGGACCGGCGGAACGACCCGATCGAGCCCACGCGCGGCTTCGACATGAGCTTCAGCCAGGACCTCGCCGGTGTGGGCGGCGACGTCCAGTATCTGCAATCGGAGGCCAGCGCGGCCTGGTATCGCGGAATCTGGGCGGCGATGGACATGCGCTTCAGTGCCCGCCTGCAGGGCGGCTACATCCTCCCTTACGGAAACGACGACGGTGTACGCATCAATAACCGCTTCTTCAGGGGCGGCTCGTCGTTCCGCGGGTTCGACGTGGCGGGACTTGGCCCACGCGAGATCCGCAAGGTGTTCGATGCGGACATGAACGAGATCCAACTGGAACGCGGACGTGCGCTCGGCGGCAATCTCTACTATCAGGGAACATTCGAACTGACGGTCCCGAATTTCCTGCCAGAGGAGTATGGCATCAAGAGCGCGCTTTTCACCGATGTCGGGTCGCTGGGACGCCTGGAGGATGCGGATGTCGATCCCCCCTTTGTCCAGACCAGTGGTTCCGGGGACGACCAGCTCACCTCGGTGCAGTACGTCGAGGACGAATTGTCCCTGCGTGCGTCGGCTGGACTGAGCGTGTTCTGGGATTCACCCTTCGGTCCGATCCGGTTCGATTTCTCCCAGATCCTCCGTAAGGAGGAGTATGACCGCACGGAGACCTTCCGGTTCTCCACCTCAACCCGCTTCTAACGCCCCAAGGAGACTGAAACATGCCCAAGGGACGCCTCTCCACCCTCGCCCTGGCCCTCTTGACGATGGGGGGGGCTGCGACTGCCGCCGTGCCTTCGGCCACCGCCCAGGAGAATACGCGCGTGATCGTCGTCGACGAGCAGCGCGTGGCCCGCGAGAGCAAGGCCGGGCAGGACATGCAGGCCAAGCTGTCATCCATCGAGCAGCAAATGAACACCGAGCTTCAGCCCAAAATGACTGAACTGCAGGGCATGGAGCAGGAGATCGGACCGAAGATTCAGGGCAAGACAGTGGAGGAGCTTCGCGCCGACGAGACCCTGACCGAAGACGCGAAGGCCTATCGCGAGGCGGCCGCCGCCCTGAAGGGCGAGAGCGATCGGCGCAAGGCGGAGATGCAGTTGACAATGCGTCAGGCCAGCGCCGAGTTCAACAAGGTGCTTGAACCCGTTCTTCAGGAGGTGATGGCAGAGTCCGGTGCCGATGTGATGTTGTCGCGCGGCGACGTGCTGCTGGCCAAGCAGGGTGTGGACGTGACCGACAGGGTGATCGAGAAGCTGGACGAAGCCTCCCCGACGCTGAATGTGCAACGCCAGCGCCTGCCGGAAGAGGCCTCGAACCAGCAGATCCAGCGCTTGCAGCAGCAATAGGGAGCCCGCCAGCCATGCCTGTGGACCGCCGTTTCTACGTCGTCGAGGACGGGCTGACGGTGGCTGGCTGGGCGGAGCGGTCGGGTGCGCAGTGCGCGTCCGGCCAGTTGGATGCCCCCGCCGGTGGGGTCGGCGCGTCGGCCACGGCCCAGGCAGGCGACGTGTGCTTCCACGAGGGTGAGCCTGAGGCGGCATCCCGCGTTTCGCCCCTGGCGGCGGCCTGCTTCGTGGACGAGGCCGGGGCGACGCATCTGCCGGCAGGCGTGGCCGCACTGGTTCATCCCTCGCCGCGTCTGGCCCATGCCCGGGCAGCGGCGGCGCTCATTCGGCCGCGCAGCCTGGCCGGGCAGGGCGCGGCGATCCATCCCGAGGCGGCGATCCATCCCGAGGCGCGCCTGGCGCCGGGTGTCGTGGTGGGCGCCGGTGCCGCGATCGGTGCCGGGTCGGACATTGGCGCCAACACGGTGATCGGTCCGGGGGTGCAAATCGGCAAGGACGCCCGGATCGGCCATAATGTGTCGGTCATGTTTGCGTTGCTGGGCGACGGCGTGACCCTGTTGTCGGGCGCCCGGGTCGGCGAAGCCGGCTTCGGTGTCCTTGGATCGCCCGAGGGTGCGGAGGATCAGCCCCATTTCGGCCGGGTCATCCTGCAGGATGGGGTGACGCTCGGCGCCAATACGTGCGTCGACCGGGGCGCCTTCGACGATACCGTGCTGGGCGAGCGGACCAAGATCGACAATCTGTGCCAGGTCGCCCACAATGTGCAGATCGGACGCAGCGTGGTGATTGCGGCCTTCGGCGGGATTTCGGGCAGCGTCTGCATCGGCGACGGCTCCCGCCTGGGTGGGCGGGCCGGCATTGCCGACCACGTGACCATTGGCAGGGGGGCCAGTGTCGCAGCCTCCTCGGGGTTGTTCCGGGACATTCCGGACGGTGCCACCTGGGGCGGCACCCCGGCGAAACCCATCCGCGAATGGATGCGCGAGACGGCGTGGCTTCAGAAGCAGGTCCGGACGAAGAGTTCCAAGACGTGAGCGCGACGGTCCATCCCAGCGCAATTGTCCATCCAGGTGCGGATCTGGGCGAGGGGGTCGAGATCGGCCCGTTCTGCGAGGTCGGCCCGAATGTCGATCTCGAAGCCGGCGTGCGCCTGCATGCGAGGGCGAGTGTGATCGGCCATACCCGGCTGGGGGAAGGCTGCGAGCTGTTCGAGGGAGCGGTCCTGGGCGGTCTGCCCCAGATCCTGGGCGAACGGTCCAGCCCCGACGCGCGCCTCGTCGTCGGGCCCCGTGGCGTTTTCCGCGAACACACGACGGTCTCCACGGGCAGTTCGCGCCATAGCGGTCTGACGCAGATCGGCGCCGATGCGTTCCTCATGCAGGGCACCCATATCGGCCATGACTGCCGGCTGGGCGACCATTGCGTACTGGCCAACGGAGTCATGGTCGGAGGTCATGTGGTTCTGGGGGACCAGGTCTGGATCGGCGGCATGGCCGCGCTGCATCAGTTCACCCATGTGGGCGACCATGCCTTCATTGCCGGAGGCGCAATCGTTGTTGGCGACGTCGTCCCCTTCGGCGCAGTCGTCGGAAACCGGGCCGCCCTGTCCGGCCTGAACCTGACCGGCCTCAAGCGACGCGGCTTCGACCGCGCGCGCCTGCACACGCTGCGCCGGGCCTACAAGGCGTTGTTCGAGGCCCCAGGCCCGTTCTCCGAGCGGGTCGATACCGTTCGCCGCGAATTTCCCGACGCCCAGGATGTTGCCGATCTGTTGGCCTTCATTGAAGACCCCGCCCGCACGCGGGAGCTGTGCCAGCCCAGGAGGGCGTGATGGCGGGTCCGCTGGGCGTGATTGCCGGGCTTGGCGACCTGCCGGTCCGTATTGCCGAGGCGGCTGAGGACCGCGGCGAGCGCGTCTATGTGCTGCGGGTCGCCGGGTTTTCGGAACCGCGCCTGGACCGTTTCCCTGGCGAGGTGGTCGGCTTCGGTGAAATCGGACGCCAGATCCGTCTCCTGAAGACGGCGGGTTGCGAGACCCTTGTCTTTGCCGGCGTCGTTCGCCGTCCGGATTTTGCCAGGCTCAAGCTCGACATGCGCGGCGCCCGCCTCCTTCCAAAGGTGCTCGCGGCGGCCCGAAAGGGCGACGACGCGCTGTTGCGGACCCTTCTCGGCGAATTCGAGAAGGAGGGGTTCCGGATCATCGGTGCTCACGAAGCGGACACCGCGCTCCAGGCCGCGACGGGTCTGATCGCAGGACCCGAGCCCGATGCCGCCACGCGCGACGACATCCACCGCGCCATGCAGGTGGCCCGCGCCATCGGCAATCTGGATGTGGGCCAGGGATGCGTCGTCTGTGACGGCCTTGTCCTGGCGGTGGAGGCGCAGGAGGGGACCGACCGGATGCTCGAGCGGGTCGCCACGCTCGACCCTGCCATCCGCGGGACGCCGGGGGCGCGGCGCGGTGTCCTCGCCAAATGTCCCAAGCCGATCCAGGATCGCAAGATCGATCTGCCGACCATTGGCGTGACGACGGTAAACGGTGCAGCAAAGGCCGGGCTGGCGGGGATCGCAGTCGAGGGGGGCGGTGCCCTGATCCTCGACCTGGACGGTGTCATCGCGGCAGCCGACCGCCATGGCCTGTTCGTGTTCGGTGTGCCCGCCCCGGACCCCGACCGGGAGAAGGAATAGGTCGCGATGCGCCTGCATTTCACCGCCGCCGAGGCATCTGGCGACCTTCTGGCGCGCGAGGTCATCGACGCCCTTCGGGCGCAGGCGCCCGGCCTCGAGATCGTCGGCATCGGCGGGTCCGAAATGGCGGATGTGGGGGTGGAGTCCCCCTTCGACATTTCGCCCCTGTCGATCCTGGGCCTGGTGGAGGGGCTCAAGGTCTACGGCACGGTGCTGAAACTCGCCGATGCCGCCGCCGACCATATCATTGCGAGCCGTCCCGACGCAGCCGTGCTGGTGGATTCCTGGGGGTTCATGATCCGGGTGGCGGAACGGGTGCGTCGGCGGGCACCGGAGATCCGGCTGATCAAGCTGGTCGGGCCCCAGGTCTGGGCCATGCGCGCGGGGCGGGCGAAGTCCCTTGCGCGGGCGGTTGATCACGTCCTTTGCCTGCACGAGATGGAGCCACCCTTCTACGCCGGGACCGGGCTTAAGACGACCGTGATCGGCAATCCCGCCCTGTCGCGCACGCGACAGGGCGACGGCCCGGGCTTTCGCGCGCGTCATGGTCTGTCGGCCGCGGCACCCGTTCTGCTGGTCTTGCCAGGCAGTCGGGCGAGCGAGATTGCGAACGTTGCACCGGTGCTGATGAGGGCGGCGCGTTTGCTGAAGGCCGACCGGCCGGACTTGCAGGTAATTGCCGCGCCTGCCTCCGCTGTCGCAGCGCAGTTCGAGGCGGCGTTCCCCGACGCCACGAGCTGGTGTGCCCTCAGCACGGTCGCTGCCGAGCGATATGATGCGATGGCGGCCGCGAACCTGGCGCTCGCCTGTTCCGGCACGGTGACGAACGAGTTGGCCGTACAAGGGACGCCCATGATCGTGGGCTACAAGGTCGGCTGGATGACCTGGGCCATTGCCCGGGGCCTGTTGTATCGCCCGCGCCACATAACGCTGTTGAACATCGCAGCAGACGACACGGAAATCGTGCCGGAATTTGTGCAGACCCGGTTCAACGCGTCACAGATCGCGGCGGCGGCCAGGCGCCTGCTGGACGATCCCGCGGCGCTTTACGCGCAGTCAAGGGCCCAGCACGCAGCCCTGGCCGCAATGGGGCAGGGCACACGTGCCACGGCGGACAGGGCGGCAGAGGCCATTCTCGAAGACGTCGCCGCCGCCCGCCCGGGTTCGGAAGCCTGAGTTCGCCAGGCGTGCCAATCTCTCCCAACCGGCGGGAAAGGCCATCGGACAAGCGGTTCCGCCTTCGGCCGACGCGCCCAGCGGGTGCGCCCCCGCCGGTCGGCCTGGTTGCCTCCTGGCCGCCCCCGCGGGATCGCTGGCAGAAGCCAACTGGCGTCAGCGAAAGGAAACCGACAACCGGGTCCGCCGAAGGCGATATCCGGCTAACGCATCTTCAAGGACTGCGATCGATCCGACGATGCGCTAGCGCTCGTGGATCGGCTTGTAGTCGCGCAAGGGTGCACCGGTGTAGAGTTGGCGTGGCCGCCCGATCCGCTGGTTGGGATCGTCGATCATCTCGTTCAACTGGGCGACCCAGCCCACGGTCCTGGCCAGCGCGAACAGGACGGTGAACATCTCCGTCGGGAAGCCCATCGCGTCGAGAATGATGCCCGAATAGAAATCGACATTGGGGTAGAGCTTCTTTTCGACGAAGTACTCGTCCTCCAGCGCGATCCGCTCGAGTTCCATGGCGACCTTGAGAATGGGCAGGTCGCGAGCGTCGAGTTCGTCCAGCACCTCATGGGCCGTCTTCTGCATGACCATCGCGCGCGGATCGTAGTTCTTGTAGACCCGGTGCCCGAAGCCCATGAGACGGAAGGGGTCGTCCTTGTCCTTCGCGCGGGCAATGAATTCCGGAATCTTGTCCACGGTGCCGATCTGATGGAGCATGTTAAGGCAGGCTTCATTAGCGCCGCCATGGGCGGGGCCCCACAGACAGGCCACGCCGGCCGCCACCGCCGCATAGGGATGGGCGCCGGAGGATCCGGCAAGCCGTACCGTCGACGTCGACGCGTTCTGCTCATGGTCGGCGTGCAGGATGAAGATCCGGTCCATCGCCTTGGCGAGCGTGTTGCTGATCCGGTAATCCTCCGCCGGCACCGAGAAGCACATCCGCAGGAAATTTTCGGCATAGGACAGGCGATTGAGCGGATTCACATAGGGCTGGCCGACCTTGTACTTGTAGACGCGGGCGGCGAGCGTCGGCATCTTCGCGATCAGGCGGATCGAGGCCAGGTGACGCTCCACAGGGTCGGAACTGTCCATGGCGCTCGGGTAGAAGGCCGACAAGGCGCCAACCGCGCCTGTCAGCATGGCCATGGGGTGGCTATCGCGGCGGAAACCGTCGAAGAAACGATCCATCTGGGTATGCAACATCGTATGCTGCGTCACCTCGTGATTGAACGCGGTGAACTCCGACTGGCTGGGAAGCTCGCCATTCAGGAGCAGGTAGCAGACCTCCAGGAACCCCGACTGTTCGGCGAGCTGGTCGATGGGATAGCCACGATGGAGAAGCTGGCCCTCCTCGCCATTGATGAAGGTGATCTGGGATTCGCAGCTTGCCGTCGACGTAAAGCCCGGGTCGATCGTGAAATGCCCGGTTTCGGCGTAGAGCCTGCGAACGTCGATCACGTCCGGGCCGTCCGTACCCTTGTAGACGGGAAGTTCAACCGAGTGTCCGCCGACCTCCAGCTTGGCCTTGCCGTTCTCAACCAGCTTGCTTTCCATCATTAAGCCCCTTCTTGTCTCTTATCGTCTGTGGCATCGGCGCGGCCGGCTACCAGTTGATCGTCAAGCCTGGACAAGACCTCGTCGCGTCCAAGCCAAGCCATGACCGGCGCCAGGTCCGGCGCCGGCAACCCCCCGGTCAACGCCGCGCGGAGCGGCGGGCCGACCTGTCCCATGCTCAGGCCATGTGCACTGCAATACGCCTCGAGGGTGTTGTGCAGGCGATCCGCGGAAAACTCGGTCAGCTCGGCAATCAATTCGCGCAGAGCCTGCAAACGGTCAAGCCCGTCGCCGGAAAGCGCCTTCCGTGCCTTCTTGTTCAGCGCGATCGGACGGGGCTGCGTGATGAAGGCGAACGCCTCCGCCAGGTCCGGAATCGTGCTGCCGCGATCCACCATATGCGGCAGCGCAGCACGAATCGCCGTCCAGTGGGTCTCCGTCAGCGGGCCATGCTTTTCCAGATGGGGGACCATGAGGTCGAGCAGGCGTTCCGGGTCGGCCTTCTGGATGTAGTGCCGATTGAAGAAATTCAGCTTGTCCAGGTCCAGCCGGGCCGGATTCCGGTTGATGTCCGACAGGGCGAAGATCTCGGCCGCCTCCTCGAGGGTGAAGATTTCCTGGGTGCCATGGCTCCAGCCAAGTCGCATAAGATAGGACACCATGGCTTCCGGCAGATAGCCCTGGTCGCGGTAGGCCAGGGTGGCAAGCGCACCGTGGCGCTTGGACAGTTTCGCACCATCGATCCCATGGATCAGCGGCACATGGGCAAAATCCGGCGCCTCCCAGCCCATGGCGCGATAGATCGGAATCTGGCGGAACGCGTTGCGGAGATGGTCGTCACCCCGGATCACATGGGAGATGCCCATGTCGTGGTCGTCGACGACGACAGCCAGCATATAGGTCGGCGTGCCATCGGCCCTCGCAAGGATGAGATCGTCCACCTCACGCGCCTGGATTCGCACCTCACCCTGGACATGGTCGGCCAGCACCATCTCGCCGTCGTCGGGCGCACGCAGGCGAACGGTGAAGGGGGCGTCGGGAGACGGCGGGGTGCCGCCGTCTCGCCAGGGCGAGCGAAACGGGGCAAGCAGCGCGTCGGCTTCGGCTCTCAGCTTTTCCCGTTCCGCCACGTCCAGACCCTCATCCCTGGCCGCAGCGCGCTTTGCCTCTCCCTCGTCGCGCCGGGCCTGCAAGGCTTCCGGCGTCTCGTAGCAGCGGAAAGCGGTTCCGCGCGCCAGCATCTCTTCAACGCAGTCTGCATGACGTGCGGCGCGGGCGCTCTGATAAACGATCTCGGTGTCGGGTTTCAGGCCTAGCCAGTCCAGACCCTCGAGAATGGTTGCCGTGGCCTCGGGCGTCGACCGCTTGCGATCCGTATCCTCGATTCGCAACTGGAACGCGCCGCCATGACGTCGTGAGAACAAGAGGTTGAAAAGTGCGGTCCGCGCCCCCCCAATGTGCAACATGCCTGTGGGCGATGGGGCAAAGCGGGTCGATACGGTCATATGCAGTTCAACCTTCCTCTTCCGGGGCGCCTGACGCACCTCCTGAGGCTTCAACACGCCCTGCGGAGGGCGCGCAAGGGGGGAGGGGGTTGGCACGAGGCTGCCCGGCGGGGCGCGGCCTGGCTAGGTCTCGATCCGACACCACGCGTTCCCGGCGGCTGGGTTCTGGCCTGTGCCATGGCCCTGGCCTGCGGCGCAGCCATGTACATGCTGGCCCCGGACGAGCCAGGCTGGTCGTCCCTGGTCGCGTCGGTCGCAGCGCCCCTGGTACTGAAGTTCGCGGTCGACCGTATGGCGCCAGGTTGGCTGGGAAGCGCGCTGGTCCTCCTGTCGGCCTATGGCGCGGGCGGACTGGCTGCCAAGGTCCGCGTCGCGTCTGTCGACGACCGGACGGTCTCCTCCGACGCGACCCCGCGCCTCGTGGAAGGCTGGGTCGTCGCGATCGAGCCGGGTACCAACGGACCTCGCCTGCGCCTCAGAGTCCATGCCGTGGAAGGCTGGCCCCCGGACCATCAGCCCCACACGGTTCGCCTGACCCATGGCAACAGGCTGGGCGTGGCACCGGGTCGCTTCGTGCGGTGCTGGGCCGTGATGCGCCCGCCGCCGGGCCCCAGCCTTCCAGGGGATTACGATTTCCGCCGTCAGGCCTGGTTCGAGCGGCTGCACGGGGTGGGGTATGTGCTCGGCCGGTGCCGCGGTGGGGTGCTGGGAAACCCTGCCGCCCTGGGTGACCGCGCCGGTGTCGCACTGGCCGCCCTGCGACGCCAGCTGGCCGATCACGTGGCGCAGGCCGCCGGGCCCCGTGCCGGCGGGCTTGCGGCCACCCTGGCTTCCGGCGACCGGAGTGGACTGTCCCAGGCCGACCAGGAGGCGCTGCGCGGGTCGGGCCTTGCCCATCTGCTTGCCATTTCGGGCCTGCACATGGGCATCGTGTGTGGACTGGTTTACCTCCTCGTCCGCCGCGGTCTGGCGCTGGTTGCACCCCTTGCCCTGCGTTGGCCGGTGCAAAGGGTTGCCGCGGCCGCCGCGCTCCTCGCGGGTGGCATCTATCTGGCGCTGTCGGGGGCCAGCGTGTCGACGCAACGGGCCTACATCATGGCGGCGGTGTTCTTCGGTGCGATCCTGATGGACCGCAGTCCCGTAAGCCTGCGCAGCTTCGCGATCGCGTTGGCCGCGATCGTGATCCTGTATCCGGAAACCGTTCTAAGTCCCGGTTTTCAAATGTCCTTTGCGGCAACAGGGGCGCTCATCGCCACCTATGTTCCCTGGGCCATGGCCCAACAGACCGATGGGCGGTCGAAGGACTGGACCACGCACCTGCGCACCGCACTGGCCGGGCTCGCGGTGACGTCCATCGTCGCGGCGGCAGCGACCGCGCCCTTCGCCTGGTATCATTTCGGGCGCTCGGCGCCCATGGGTCTGGTGGCGAACCTTCTGGCCATGCCGATCGTGAGCTTCGTCTCCGCGCCGGCTGCCGCGCTCAGCCTCCTGCTCGCACCGGTGGGGCTTGACGGGGTCGGGCTGCGCCTCTTCGGCCTGTCGCTGGAATGGGTGCTCGCCATTGCGTACTGGGCTGCGGGCGACGAGCCCGCGCGCGTCGCACCCATGCCAGGCGCCGCGCTATTGGCCTTTACGGGGGCGCTGGCCAGCCATGTGCTGCTGCTCGGCTGGCCCCGATGGCTCCTGGTGGGTGGCCTGGCGGCAGGCGGTTACGGGCTCTGGGCCTTCAACACACCGCCCGCCTTTGCCATTGCGCCCTCCGGCGAGGTCTTTGTGATGCGCGACGGCGCAGTGCCGGACCGCATCGCCTGGCATGAGGCGGGAGGGTTGCCGCCCTTGCGCCACCGTGGCGTGCCCGTGACGCGCGGGTGTGGCGACCGGCTCTGCGAGGTCGACCTGGCGCGGGACTGGCGCCTGATCCTGCATCCGCCGGGCGCAGATCCGACCTGTGCGCAGACCGGGACCCGAAAGACGATCCATCTTCTGACCGACGAGGCCGAAATGACCGGGGCGAGCCCGCAGCGGCTGGCCGGTCCCGCCTGCGGTCACCGGATCGTGTTCACCGATCCCGCCGTCTCGGCCGGTCAGGCCTGGCACCTGACGCCCGGCAGCCCCAGGCCTGTTCGTCCGGCCTGCCGCGATGCGCCGGGCGCGACACCCGGAGGCCGGCCTTGGGCCCCCTGCATCCGTCCGCACCCGCCCGGCACCGCAAACCCTACAGCATTCTCGAGCGAAGTGGGCGCCGGCTCGCGTTAGAGCAAGTTCGGAGCAAACGGACTCGGTTGCGAACGGATATTTGCGAAAAACAATCATGTATAGCGATGGTCTGGAGTGGAACGAAAGACCGGCACATTAAGAAAATGATCAAAAACAGCGATATGGCGCATCTTCACTGACTCCGATTGACTTGAAGATGCGCTACAGGCGGCACTTCCCCCTAACCCTCGTTCGGAGCGGACGGGTCCGCTGGGACGGCCATGGGGGGGCACAGGCCGATCATTGGTGGACACCCGTTGTCCGCGTCGGCCAAAGGCGCAACCGCTATCGGGCGGGCCCGGATCGATGTCAGGGCCTGTCAGTCATACCGGCGGATGAGCGCGACCAGGCGGCCCTGGATGCGCACACGGTCTGGGCCGAAGATGCGGGTTTCGAAGGCCGGATTGGCGGCTTCCAGGGCGATGGAGGCGCCTTTCTTGCGCAAGCGCTTCAAGGTGGCCTCCTCCTCGTCGATCAGCGCGACGACGATGTCGCCCGTATTGGCCGTATCCGTCCGGCGCAGTACGATCAGGTCGCCATCATGGATGCCGGCGTCGATCATCGAATCGCCCTCCACCTGGAGGGCAAAGTGCTGATCGGTGTCGGCCAGGTCGTCGGGGACGTCGATCCGGCTGGTCTCGTGCTGGATCGCTTCGATGGGCACGCCGGCGGCAATCTTGCCCAGCACGGGAAGGGTATTGGCCACCCGCGGCAGGCCGGTATCCTGACCACCGCTGATGAGCGCCGGCCTGAAGCCGGAGCGAGACGCGACCGAACCGGCGCCCGGGACCGACAGGTTGGCGCTCTCCGGCAGTTTCAGCACTTCCAGGGCCCTGGCCCGATTGGGCAGCCGCCGGATGAACCCCCGTTCCTCGAGCGCCGTGATCAGCCGGTGAATGCCGGATTTCGAGGCGAGGTTCAGGGCTTCCTTCATCTCGTCGAAGGAAGGCGACACGCCATCCTTGTTGATACGCTGGTGGATGAAGAGCAGCAGCTCTTTCTGTTTGGCGGTCAGCACGGGCGCAGCTCCAGCAAGAGGCGAGTCGGTGTTCACGCCTGTTCTACAACCGTTCCGGTTTTGGGTCAATCCGTGTCAGCAGCCTTCAGGGCGGCGACGGCCGCGCTCCGGTCGGCCTCCTTCATCAGGCTCTCGCCGATGAGGAAACGGCGGGCTCCGGTGCGGCGCAGGCGGATGATGTCATTCGGCGTCCTGACACCGCTTTCCGAGACGAGGACCCGGTCATCGGGGATCTGCGGTGCCAGCCGCTCGGTCACCGCCAGGTCCGTGGTCATGGTCTTGAGGTTCCGGTTGTTGATGCCGATCAGGCGTGCGGGAAGGTCCAGCGCGCGGGCGAGTTCCGCCTGGTCATGGACTTCCAGCAGGACATCCATGCCCCAGTCGGTGGCAGCCGCGATGAGGCCGCGGGCAAGATCGTCGTCCACGGCTGCCATGATCACCAGAATGGCGTCGGCGCCATGGGCCCGGGCCTCGGTCACCTGCCAGGGATCGACCAGGAAGTCCTTGCGCAGGACGGGGAGGTCCACGGCGGCGCGGATCGCACGCAGATCATCCAGACTGCCGCCAAAGCTCGGGCCGTCGGTCAATATGGACAGACAGGCCGCCCCGCCGGACGCATAGGCCCGGGCGATGTCGACCGGATCGGCGCCGGGCAGGATCTCGCCCGCCGAGGGGCTCTTGCGTTTCAGTTCGCAGATGAGCGCATTGGCCCCCGCTTCGGCGACCCGGTCCAGCGCTGCGGCGAAGCCACGTGGCGCGGGCGCATTGCGGGCCTGGGCCGACAGCGTGCGGAACGTCACGGCGTCCCTGGCGGCGGCGACCTCGGCGTGTTTGTAGGAGAGTATGGCGTCGAGGGCAGTGGTCATCCCGGATCGCGCCCATGTGAGAGGTTGACGAGCCGGGTCAGCGTGGCGGCGGCCTTGCCGTCGTCGAGGCTTCGCGCAGCGCGCTGGACGCCGGCCCGCAGCGTCGGCTCGTGTCCCGTGACGACCAGGCCGGCAGCGGCGTTCATCAGCACCACGTCGCGGAACGGGCCTTCCTGTCCGTCCAGCAGGTCCAGTATGGCGCGCGCATTGTCATCGACCGAACCGCCCTCGAGGGTGGAGAGCGGCGCACGGTCCAGGCCCGCCTCCTCCGGTGTCACCTCGAACAGGCGCACGGCGCCGTCGCGAACCTCTGCGATCCGCGTCGTCCCGGCGATGGAAAGCTCGTCCAGACCGTCCAGGCCGTGGACCACCCAGGCCCGCGTGATCCCCAGGGCGGCCAGGGTCTCGGCCATGGGCTCCAGCCAGCGTTCGTCGTAGACGCCAAGGACCTGGTGGCTTGCATTTGCGGGGTTGGTCAGGGGACCAAGCAGGTTGAACACCGTGCGGATTCCCAGACTGGCCCGGATCGGTGCGACATGGCGCATGGCGCTGTGATGGCTGCGGGCGAAGAGAAAGGCGACGCCGGCGCCCTCCAGGCAGGTGCGAAAGGTGGCCTCGTCCACGTCGAGATTGACCCCCAGCGCTTCCAGAACGTCGGCAGAGCCGGTCTTCGGCGGAACCGACCGATTACCGTGCTTGGCCACGCGCACCCCGCAGGCACCGAGAACCAGCGCGCTCGCCGTGGACGTGTTGAGCGATTTCCAGGCCAGGCCACCGGTGCCGCAGGTGTCGAGCAAGGGGGGGTCGATGTGGATCTGGCGGGCATGGTGGCGCATGATCCGTGCCCCCGCCAGCAGCTCCCGGGAGGTTTCGCCGCGCACGGCCAGCCCCATGAGGAAGGCGCCCACCTGCTCCGGCGCGGCCTCTCCGGTGAGCAGCGCATTGAATGCGCCTTCAAGCATGGCGGCATCAAGCGGCTCGCCACGGGCAATAGCCTTCAGGGCATCGGCCAGGTCATGGGTGGGAGCGGCGGTCATGGGCATCGATTAGCCTGCGCATTGCCGTCGCGAAAGCCCGGCTCGCTGACATGTCCCTTCAAGCGGAGGGGTGCGCGGTGCCGGGTCGATGCCAGACCGGCCTAGAGGTCGTCTTTCGGCTCGAGCACCTGCTTGCCGCGATACATGCCCGTCTTCAGGTCGATGTGGTGGGGGCGGTGCAGTTCGCCCGTTTCGCGGTCTTCCACATACGTGCCCATCTTCAGCCGGTCATGGCCACGGCGCATGCCGCGCTTGGAAGGGGTCGTCTTTCGCTTAGGGACTGCCATCGGTCTGATCCAGAAGTTGCGTGCGGGAACTGGCCCCGGAAAACCAAGCCCCGGTCAATACTGGTGTGCACGCCACGATGCAAGCCATTATGTACCCGAACCATTCTGAGCGGTCAGCCACAGTCCGAGGATCCCGGCTAGGATCAGTCCGGCCGACAGGGTGCGGGCCAGCGTCAGCGGTTCCTTGAACACGAGGATACCCACCACGAAGGCGCCGGCGGCCCCTAGCCCTGTCCAGACCGCGTAGGACGTCCCCAGAGGCAGGGTGCGCATCGAAAAGGCGAGCAGCCAGAAACTCAAGCCGGCAGACACCATGGTCGCGACGGCCCAAACCGGCCGCGTGAAGCCTTCCGACGCTTTCATCGAGGCGGCCCAGACGATTTCGAACGCGCCGGCCAGAAGAAGAACGATCCAGGCCATAGTGTCCTCCTGTTCTTGCCTGCGGCATTCCCCGGTAGATAGAGCGCGCGCGCGTATGGCCTAGAAGTTGTAATCCGAGGGATTGCCCAAAGGTTCCGGGTCAGACCAGGCGGCTATGCTTCACGGCGGCCGCGATGAAGGATTTGAAAAGGGGGTGCGGCTCGAATGGCCGCGACTTCAGCTCGGGATGGAACTGCACGCCGATGAACCAGGGATGGCCGGGGATCTCGAAGATTTCGGGCAGCTTGCCGTCCGGCGACAGGCCGGAGAACAGCACACCGGCCTCTTCCAGGCGGGCCATGTAGTCCACGTTGACCTCGTAACGGTGGCGGTGGCGTTCGCTGATCTCGTCGCGGCCATAGATCGCGCGGACCCTTGAGCCCTCTCGCAGCACCGCGGGGTAGGCGCCGAGCCGCATGGTGCCGCCCTTGTCGCTGTTGGCGGTGCGCTGCTCCTTGACGTTGCCGCGCGTCCATTCCTCCATCAGCGCGACGATCGGCTCCTCGGCCGCGCCGAATTCGGTCGTCGAGGCGAGTTCGATGCCCGCCATGTGGCGCGCCGCCTCGATGACGGAGAGCTGCATGCCGTAACAGATGCCGAAGCAGGGCACCTGGCGTTCGCGCGCGAACCGGGCCGCGCGCATCTTGCCATGCGCGCCCCGCTCGCCGAATCCGCCTGGCAGGAGAATGCCGTGGATGCCCTCCAGCAGATCCAGCGACTGGGATTCGTCGTCGAACTGTTCGGAATCGATCAGCCGGATCTGCACCTTCACCTGGTTGGCGATCCCGCCATGGGTCAGCGCTTCCATCACGGATTTGTAGGCATCCGGCACATCGGTATACTTGCCCACGAGGCCGATACAGACCTCGCCATCGGGGTTGTGGATCGTGTGGGCGATCGTCTCCCAGCGGGTCAGGTCAGGGCGCGGCGCCCCCTCCAGTCCGAAATGGGCGAGCACTTCGGTGTCCAGCCCTTCATTGTGGTAGGTTGCCGGCACATCGTAGATATGACCGACGTCGCGTGCCTCGATCACGCTGGTGGGTCTGACATTGCAGAAGCTGGCGATCTTGTGTTTCTCCGTCTCCGGGATTTCCCGGTCGCAGCGGCACAGGAGCACGTCCGGCTGGATGCCGATCGAGCGCAGCTCCTTGACCGAGTGCTGGGTCGGCTTGGTCTTCATCTCGCCCGCGCTGGCGATGTAGGGCAGAAGCGTCAGGTGAATGAACACGGCCCGTTTCGGGCCAAGCTCCTGACCGAGCTGACGGATCGCCTCGAAGAAGGGCAGGCCCTCGATGTCACCGACCGTCCCACCGATCTCGCACAGGACGAAGTCCACATCCGGGCCCGGGTCGGCCAGGATGAACTCCTTGATGCTGTCGGTGACGTGGGGAATGACCTGGATCGTCGCGCCGAGATAGTCGCCCCGGCGTTCCCGTTCCAGGATATTCATGTAGATCTGGCCGGTGGTGATATTGTCGGACTTGCGCGCGGACACGCCCGTGAAGCGCTCATAGTGCCCAAGGTCGAGATCGGTCTCTGCCCCGTCATCGGTGACGAACACCTCGCCATGCTGGCGTGGCGACATGGTGCCCGGATCGACGTTCAGATACGGGTCGAGCTTGCGCAGCCGCACGCCATAGCCGCGCGCCTGGAGGAGGGCGCCCAGCGCCGCCGATGCAATGCCTTTTCCGAGCGAGGAAACCACGCCGCCCGTGATGAAGATGTAGCGGATCATGGAACCTCAAATTGCCCTGATTCGCGCCGGCTGGCGCGGGCTCCAGAAACGGGTCCCGCCGGTCAGCGCGGCGGTGCCTCCTCTCGCGGCGCCTCGCTGAGCGGATCGCCCGGTCCCGCGTCGGTACCGCCCGACGATGGCTGCGTGGCCGTGTCGCCTCCTGCGTCGCCCGGCCCGGCTTGTGCGGGCTCGCTGGCCAGCGGGTCATCGAGAAGCGGCTGATCCGGATCGAGCAGGTCGCGCGCGGGCGCACCCTCGCGCGCCTCGCCCGTCTCCGCCTCGAGCGCGCGTTCCACGTCGGTGCGCTGGTCGCTGCCGCGGCTGGCCATGGTTGTCAGCACCAGGCTGGTCAGGAAGAAGATCCCGCCGAAAATGATCGTCGTGCGTACGAGCGCGCTTGCGGCGCCGCGTCCGGACACCAGCCCGCCGCCGCCACCGCCACCCATACCCAGGGCGCCGCCCTCCGAGCGCTGCAGCAGCACCACGGCGGTCAGCGCCACACAGGCGAGGATGTGAACTACCAGGATAACGTTCTGCATGGAGCCTTCCAATATCAGCCCGCGCCCATACGCTCAAACCGGCCGCGGGCCAAGCCCCAGCCGGAACCGCGCATGACGCGAAAGGCGCTCAGGTCGCTTCTGCGTAGATCGCGAGCAGTTCGTCGGCTTTCAAGCTTGCCCCACCGATCAGCCCGCCATTGACCTCAGGCACCGCCAGGATCTCTGCCGCATTGGCGGGCTTCAGCGATCCGCCATAAAGAATGGGCGCATCGCGCCCGGCCTGGCCGAAGCGCTGGGCGAGCTGCGCACGGATCGCGCCATGCACCTGCGCGATCTGGTCGGAGGTCGGGGTTCGGCCGGTGCCGATCGCCCAGACCGGTTCGTAGGCGACGACGAAAGGCAGGTCGACAATGTCATCGGGCACGGAGCCTGCGACCTGCTGCGAGACCACGTCCAGGGTTGCGCCGGCATCGCGCGCAGCGAGGGTTTCCCCGACGCAGATGATCGGAGTGAGACCTGCCCGCCGGGCCGCGCGGGCCTGTGCGGCGACTTGGGCGTCATCCTCGCCATGGTCGCTGCGACGCTCCGAATGGCCGACGATCACGTAGCGGGCCCCGGCATCGGCCAGCATCTCCGCCGAAACGTCACCGGTATGGGCGCCAGACGACGCCGGATGGCAGGTCTGTCCGCCCACCATGAGTGGCGTGCCCTCCGCCATCAGCGCCATCGCCCGGACGAGGGTCGCGGGCGGACAGATGACGCAGTCGGCCCGATCGTGCAGGGGAGAGAGGCCCCGGGCAACGGCCTCGGCGTCCTCCAGGGCAGCGGCAAGGCCGTTCATCTTCCAATTGCCCGCGATCAGCGTCCTTACCACCGTCCAGCCCTTCCCTTGCAAGTCAATTCGCGCTCGCCTAGCAAGCGTCCAGTCCTTTCACAAGCGGCCGCGAGGTCATCCCCACATGCTCACCCTGATGCGCGAAATGCTCCGCTCGAAACTGTCGGGGGTCCTGTTCGCCCTGATCATCGTCTCGATGGCGGTCTGGGGGGTGTCCGACATCTTCTCCGGCCGGCTCGGCCAGGATCTGGTCCAGGCGGGAGATCGGCGCTACGGCGCGCAGGATCTCGATCGGTCGCTGGAACGGTTTCTCGCCAATCAGCGCAACCAGGGCGGCCCCGCGCTCAGTCCTGCCCAGGCGGTGGAACGCGGGATCGTCGACCAGATCTTTGCCGTCGAGGCGGCGCGCCTTGCCAATCTGGGCTTTGCAGAGCGCATCGGCGCGCGCGCGACGACCGATGCGGTCATGGCCGATATCCGCGAGACGGAGGCCTTCACGGCGCCGGGCACGGACCAGTTCAGCGTGGACGCCTATCGCCGCGTCCTCAGCCTCAACAATCTGACGCCTGCGCTCTACGAACAGGACGTGCGCGACAGCCAGACCCTTCAGCATCTGGCCGGTGCGGCGGCGGCCGGGCTGCAGGCGCCGCGTGTCCTGTCGCGGGTGCGGGCGATCTATCTCCGACAGGGCCGCGAGGCGGCCTGGCTGGCGGTGACGCCGGCGCTGGCGGGCGCACCGGAGGCCCCTGATGCCGAGACGCTGCGGTCCTATTACGAGACCAATATCGATCGGTTCCGGCGACCCGAACAGCGCGCTGTGGCGCTGGTTGATGTGTCGCCGGAGGACTATCTCCACCGGGTCGAGGTGGCGGAAGAGGATCTGCGTGCGGCGTATGAAGCCGCCAAGACCCGCCGCTTTTCCGGTACGCCGGAGCGCAGCCTGACGGAGGTCGTGACCCGTGACGAGCGAACGGCCCGCGACATCTTCGGCCGGCTGGCGGCCGGTGCCGAACCGGCGAGCCTGGGAGGCGATGGCGTGGTCCGGCGAACGAGCCGCACCCTGGCGCGCAGCGACGTTCAGAACGAGACCATTGCCGAGACCCTGTTTGCCAGCGGTGCCCAGCCCGGGGCCCTGGCCGGTCCGGTGCAGCAGCCCGATGGCACCTGGCTCGTGGCGCGCCTGGAGCGGATCGTCCCCGGCGAGGTGCAGCCCTTCGAGGACGTGCGAGACGATCTCGAAGCGGAGATCGCAAGGGTCGAGGCGGAGCGGATCTACTATGACGAAACCGCCGACCTCGGAGACCTCATCGGGCGTGGCCTGACGTTGAGGGCCATCGCGGCCGACCTCGCCGTGCCGTATCTGCGGGTTCTACCGGTCACGGCACAAGGCGGAACGCTAGGGGGACGGCGTTTCGAGTGGCTGAGCGAGTCCACCGAGATGCTGGAGGCACTGTTCGCGCTCGATGCAGGCGAGGTGACCAATCCCTTTACCGACGAGACGCGAACCCGGCTGGCGGCTGTCGAGCAGGTCATCCCTCCCAGCACGCCCCCTTTCGAGGAGATGGAGGCAGAAGTGCGTGCGGCCTATATGGCTGAAGCACGCGAAACCCGCGTCCGCGACCAGGCCGAGGCGCTGAAGGCGCGGCTCGACGCGGGTGAGAGCCTGGACGCCCTGGCCGGCGAATTGGGCGCGAACGTTCGTTCGACGGGGGGGCTCGTGTCGCGGGAGACCTTCGCCGGCGAGATGCCCCAGGCCCTCGCACAGGCCGTCTTTCAGGGCGAGGCGGGCGATACGCTGACGGTTCCTGGTCCCGACGGCACCAGTGTCCTTCTGGCGCGCATCGTTCGCGTGGAGACGCCCGACGCCGGCGACCTCGCCGACCTTGAGCGCCAGCAGGCGGCCGCACTGACCAGTGCGCTGCGCCAGGATCTTCTGCAGGCGCTGGAAGCCGATGTGCGCGAGGCGATCCCGTTCGAGCGCGACCTCCAGGGCGTCGAGCGCTTCAAGGCGCAGATCCTGGACCAGTCATGACGCGCGACAGGCTGATCGTCCGCCGGCGCATCGGCGATCTGGAAACAACCGTCGGCGCGCTGTTGAAGCTGGGACCCGACCAGCCGGGAACGTTCCTGTTCGAATCGATTCAAGGCGGGGAACGGCTTGGCAGATACTCCTTTATCGGGCTCGATCCGCTGGTCTGGTTCCGGATCGTGGACGGCCGTGCGGAGCGGTCTGACCGGGCGGACTTCCGCGACGCCGTGCATCAGGCCGGGGATCCGGTCACGGCGCTTCGTGCGTTCGCCGCCAGTGCCCGGGCCGATGCCGACGAGGCGCTGCCGCCCATGGGGTCGGGTGCCTTCGGCTATGTGGGCTATGACATGATCCGCCATGTGGAGCCGGTCGCGATCACGGCGCCCGATACGCTTGGTGTTCCGGAAACGCTGTTGACCATTCCGCGCCTGGTGATCGTCTTCGACCACCTCTACCAGGAACTGATCCTCGTGGCGCGCCATCGCGCCGGTGAACCCGACAGTGCCGCCACGGACGCGCTCGACGCTCTGGAGCTGCGCCTCGATGCGCCGATGCCCATGCCGCCGCGAAGCCATGGCCAGACGGAGGCGCTGACCTTTACGTCCAATACGAGCCAGGAGCGCTATTTCGAGATGGTGGAGCAGGCGAAGACCTATGTCCGCGCCGGCGACATCTTCCAGGTGGTCCCCAGCCAAAGGTTCAGCGCGCCCTACCGCCGCCGCACGGTGTCGTTCTACCGCGCCCTGCGCCGGCTCAATCCCTCGGCCTTCATGTTCCACATGGCGCTGGGACCGGTGACCCTTGTCGGATCCAGTCCGGAGATTCTGGTGCGCGTCCGCGACGGACGGGTCGCCATCCGGCCGATCGCCGGCACGCGTCCACGCTCCGGCGATCCGGCAGAAGACGCCCGGCGGGCGGCAGACCTGCTCGCCGACGAGAAGGAGCGCTCCGAACACCTGATGCTGCTGGATCTGGGTCGCAACGATGTCGGTCGGGTCGCGGCCTATGGCAGCGTCGAGGTCACGGAACGGTTCGTGGTCGAGCGCTACAGTCATGTCATGCACATCGTCTCCCATGTGGAGGGTGACCTGCGCGACGGTCTGGATGCCGTGGACGCGCTGCTGGCGGGATTTCCGGCAGGCACGGTGTCGGGTGCGCCGAAGATCCGCGCGATGCAGATCATCGACGAACTGGAAAGTGCGCGCAGGGGTATCTATGGAGGTGCCGTGGGATATTTCGGATGGAATGGCGATCTGGACACCTGCATCGCCCTGCGCACGGCGGTGTTCAAGGACGGTCAGATCCATGTCCAGGCGGGCGGGGGCGTGGTGCTGGACAGCGACCCGCAATACGAGTTCGACGAGACCCTGCACAAGGCCGGCGCACTGAAGCGGGCGGCCGGTCTGGCCGCCGCGTTCGAGCATGACCAATGATCCTCGTCATCGACAATTACGACAGCTTCACCTGGAACCTCGTGCATTATCTCGAGGAAATCGGCGGGCGCACGGACGTCCACCGCAACGACCGTATCAGCGTGGCCGAGGCGCTGGACCGAAAGCCCGAGGCGGTGGTGCTGTCACCTGGCCCCTGCACGCCGAACGAGGCGGGGATCTGCGTCGACCTGGTCCGCGCGGCGCCCGCCGACCTGCCGATCCTGGGCGTCTGCCTGGGCCACCAGGCGATCGGGCAGGCCTTTGGCGGCACGGTCCGCCAGGCCAAGGAGATTCGCCACGGCAAGATCTCCACGATCCATCAGAGCGGGGGCGACCTGTTCCAGGGCCTGCCGTCGGCCTTCGACGTGGTCCGCTATCACAGCCTTTCGGTGCTCGACGATGGTCTGCCCGGCGTGCTGCACGTGGATGCGCGTACGGGTGACGGTGACATCATGGCGCTGCACCATGTCGACCGGCCCGTCTACGGTGTCCAGTTCCATCCCGAGAGCATCCTGACGGAGCACGGCCACGCTCTTTTGCGGAACTTCATGGCCAAGGTGGCGGGGAGGTAGCCCCGCGCCCCAAAGCGCCGGCCTTTCGTTTCACTCCAGACCGTCGCTTTTTTTGATTGTTCTTGCGCAAGTCTCCGTTCGCAACCGAGGCTGTTTGCTCCGAAATTGCTCTGGCGCATCTTGCTCTGGCGTATCTTCAAGTCGATCAGACCCGGTGAAAATGCGTCAGAGTCTTGTCTTTGAGCAGTTTTTTAACGCGAACCGGTGCCCACTTCGCTTGAACTTGCATTACTCGGCCGCCACGCGCGACGTCTCGTGTGTTGCGAGCCAGGCATCCATATCATTCAGCGCGCGTTCGGCGAGGGCGGCCTTGCGCGCCGGGCCCTTGGCCTTGCCCTTGAGCCTGCGGCCCTCGCCGTCATGGGTCGGCGGTTCGGCAAGCGGCGGGAAAAGGCCGAAATTCACGTTCATCGGCTGGAAGCTTGAACCGGCCTGCAGGTGGCCGCCCGTGATGTGGGCGAGCAGGCTTCCGATCGCCGTGGTGGTGGGCGGCGGGTCGATTGGCCGGCCAAGCCGCTCCATCGCGGCGAATCGGCCTGCCAGGAGGCCCATGGCCGCGCTTTCCACATAGCCTTCGACGCCCGTCACCTGTCCGGCGAAGCGCAGGCGCGGCATCGATTTCAGACGTAACCGGTCGTCGAGCAGCTTGGGCGAGTTCAGGAAGGTGTTGCGGTGAATGCCGCCGAGGCGCGCGAACCGGGCTCCCTCGAGGCCGGGGATCAGGCGGAACACCTCGGCCTGGGCGCCGTAGCGCAACTTGGTCTGGAAGCCGACCATGTTCCACAGCGTGCCATGCTTGTTGTCCTGGCGCAGTTGCACC
>CAZBKM010000019.1:0-51057 GCA_964492485.1 uncultured Hyphomonadaceae bacterium
GGCGTGCAGCAGGCGCTGCTGAAGATCATGGAGGGCACGGTCGCCTCCGTGCCGCCGCAGGGCGGGCGCAAGCATCCGCAGCAGGAGTTCCTGCAGGTCGACACGACCAACATCCTGTTCATCTGCGGTGGTGCGTTTGCCGGGCTCGACAAGATCATCTCCCAGCGCGGCGAGGGCTCGCGTATCGGGTTCGGGGCTGAGGTTCAGGACCCGGAAGGCCGCGGCACAGGCGAGATCCTTCGCGGTGTGGAACCGGAGGACCTGCAGAAGTATGGCCTGATCCCGGAATTCATCGGCCGCCTGCCGGTGATCGCGACCCTGGAAGACCTCGACGAGGACGCGCTGGTCTCGATCCTGACCGAACCGAAGAATGCGCTGATCAAGCAGTATCAGCGCCTGTTCGAGATGGACAATGTGGACCTGACCTTCACCGACGAGGCGCTGACCGCGATCGCGCGCAGGGCGATTGCCCGCAAGACCGGTGCGCGCGGCCTGCGCTCGATCATGGAGGGCATCCTGCTCGATACCATGTACGAGTTGCCCAACCTTCGCGGCATCGCCGAGGTCGTGATCAATGCCGAAGTCGTCGACGGCAATGCGACGCCGCTCTACGTCCATGCCGAGACGGCGCAGACCCATTCGGCGTCCTGAAGCGCCGGTCTTTCGTTTCACTCCAGACCGTCGCTTTACATCATTGATATTGCGCAAGTCTCCGTTCGCAACCGAGCCCGGATGGTCCGAACTCGCTATCGCGCATCTTCAAGTCAATCGGAGGCCGTGAAGATGCGCTATGTACTTGTTTTTGAGCATTTTCTTAATGCGAGCCGGTGCCCACTTCGCTCGAATATGCCGTAGACCGACCGTCTTCCCGGATCACGCGCAGGACCGACCCGTCATGCGGGCGGGTGTGGCGCTCGGTGCGTGCGTTTCAAGGGGGCACGGCGCGGCCATTCATCCACGGCCTTGTTCTTTTGCGCGCTTGAACGCCCGGGGGGCCCACGCCATCTCTTGTCCAGAACAGACCGGCCCCCAAGCGGGCGATCCAGTGATCGGCTTGCCGCCAGCCGGGAGTCTGTCACGACACGAAGGAGGCCTAGCATGGCTGACATGAAGACACTTCCGGTCCTGCCGCTGCGCGACATCGTGGTGTTTCCCGACATGGTGGCACCGCTCTTCGTCGGGCGCAACAAGTCCGTGCGCGCGCTCGAAATGGTCGAGGACGGAGATAATGAAATCTTCCTGGTGGCCCAGCGCGATGCGACGGTGGACGATCCGGCGCGCGACGACATTCACGAGATCGGCACGATTGCCACCATCCTGCAATTGCTGAAATTGCCCGACGGCACCGTGAAGGTCCTGGTGGAAGGGCGCTCCCGCGCCCGTCTCGGTGAGCTGCATGACCGCGGAGACTATTTCGAGGGCGATGCCCATGAGATCGCCGCCGAGGATGATGACGATGCCGACCTGCCCGCCCTGATGCGGGCGGTGCAGGAGCAGTTCGAGAATTATGTGAAGCTCAACCGCAAGATCCCGCCAGAGAGCGTGACCACGATCGGCCAGATTGCCGAGGCGGGAAAGCTCGCCGATGCGGTGGCCTCGCAACTGTCAGTCAAGCTGTCGGACAAGCAGGAGCTTCTGGAGCTGACCAGCGCGAAGGCGCGCCTGGAAAAGGTCTTCGCCCTGATGGAGGGCGAGATGGGCATGCTCCAGATGGAGCGGAAGATAAAGAACCGCGTGAAGCGTCAAATGGAGAAGACGCAGCGCGAGTACTACCTGAACGAGCAGATGAAGGCGATCCAGCGGGAGCTGGGCGAAGGCGGCGGTGATGGCGACCGCGACGAGCTGGCCGAGCTGGAGGAGAAGGTCCGCAACGCCAAGCTGCCCGAGGAAGCCCGCAACAAGGCCGAAGCCGAGCTCAAGAAGCTGCGTCAGATGAGTCCGATGTCGGCGGAGTCCACCGTCGTGCGGAACTATCTGGACTGGATCGTGTCGCTCCCCTGGGGTGAGCGCAAGAACATCGAGATCGACCTGTCCAAGGCTGAAAAGCAGCTCGAGGATGATCATTACGGCCTTGAGAAGGTGAAGGAACGGATCGTGGAATACCTCGCCGTCCAGAAGCGGACGGAGAAGCTGCGCGGACCGATCCTGTGCCTGGTTGGCCCCCCGGGCGTCGGCAAGACCTCGCTGGGCAAGTCGATTGCCGAGGCGACGGGGCGCGATTTCGTGCGCGTATCGCTGGGCGGTGTGCGTGACGAGGCCGAAATCCGCGGTCACCGCCGGACGTATATCGGCTCCATGCCCGGACGGATCATCCAGTCCATGCGCAAGGCCAAGTCGGGCAATCCGCTCTTCCTGCTCGACGAGATCGACAAGATGGGCATGGATTTTCGAGGCGATCCGGCGTCGGCCCTCCTGGAGGTGCTCGATCCGGAGCAGAACGTGAATTTCAACGACCACTATCTGGAGGTCGACTACGACCTGTCCGACGTGATGTTCGTGACCACGGCCAACAGCCTGAACATGCCCCAGCCGCTCCTCGACCGCATGGAGATCATCCGGATCGCCGGCTATACGGAAGACGAGAAGCTGGAGATCGCCAAGCGTCACCTCCTGCCCAAGATCCGCGAGAATCACGGGCTCAAGGAGGGCGAGTGGACGGTGACGGACGACGCCCTGCGCGACCTGATCCGCTACTACACCCGTGAGGCCGGAGTGCGGAACCTGGAACGGGAGATCGCCCGTCTTGCCCGCAAGGCCGTGCGCGAGATCGCCCAGTCCGAGGCCGAGCAGGTCACGGTGACACCCGACACGCTCGCAGACTATGCCGGCGTGCGGAAGTTCCGCTATGGCCTTGCCGACGAGACCGACCAGATCGGTGCCGTGACGGGCCTTGCCTGGACCGAGACCGGCGGAGACCTGCTGCCCGTGGAGGCGGTGCAGATGCCGGGACGTGGCGTCATGAAGGTGACCGGCAATCTGCGCGACGTCATGAAGGAGTCGATTCAGGCGGCCAGCTCGCTGGTTCGCGCCCGCTCTGTGATGCTGGGGATCAAGCCCAATCTCTTCCAGACCACGGACATCCACGTGCACGTGCCGGAAGGTGCAACGCCCAAGGATGGTCCGTCGGCGGGTATCGCCATGGTCACCGCCATCGTCTCGCTGCTGACGGGCAATCCCGTCAGTCGCGAAGTGGCGATGACGGGCGAGGTGACGCTGCGCGGGCGCGTTCTGCCCATTGGCGGCCTTAAGGAGAAGCTCCTGGCGGCGCGGCGTGGCGGCATCAAGACGGTGCTGATCCCCGAGGAGAACGAGAAGGACCTTGCCGAGGTACCGGAGACGATCACCGAGGGGCTGACCATCGTGCCGGTGTCCGATGTGAACGAGGTGCTCGCCCGCGCGCTGACCCGTCCGTTGAAGCCGATCGAATGGACGGCGGAGGACGAGGCGGCGTTGCATGCCTCCCTCTCCGGCAAGACCGGCGGGGTTCGCGAGGAAGAAGGCGACGTGCGCACGCATTGATGCGTCGGCGCTTTGACGTGACGATCCGGCCGCAGCGTTCCCGAAGCGTTGCGGCCGGCTTGCGTTCGGGCGCCCTTTGACGCAATCAGGCTGCAGCGCCCCGGCACTCCGAAGAGGTGGGCGCAAGGGCGGTTAGCTCAGCTGGAAGAGCAACTGGTTTACACCCAGTAGGTCGGCGGTTCGAACCCGTCACCGCCCACCATCGGCGTCGTTTGCAACGGGGCGTGCCGCCCACCGGATCGTGCGCGCCCCGCCGGATGATGCGCGAAACGTCGCTCCCCCACCATTCACGATGACGCGCCCAGCGGCACACAGCGAAACCCTTGCGCATCTTCACCTCAAACGGCGTCAGTGAAGATGCGCCAGGTTCCGGTTTTTAAAGCAAGCTCGGAGCAAACGGATCCGGTTGCGCACGGAGACTTGCTCGAGAACGATGATGTAAAGCAACGGTCTGGAGTGAAACGAAAGACCGGCGCATTAGCATTCGCTCAACGCGAACCAGGGCCCACTTCGCTCGAAAATGCTTGAGAAGGCGAGTCGCTCCGCACGGCGGGCGGTCTGCGTGATCGTTGTGGCTTTCCTGCATCGTTCCCGAAGAAACGCGGGAGCCGATCTCCAAAAATGTTTAAATTACAAGTCATTCATTTCGTATTTTACCGAATAGACATGAAAGTGTCATCGTATTGAAGCGTATCTGCGGCAGCTCCCAGCTCACGTTGAGTTTCGACGATCAGGAGGGGTTCATGTCGTTTTCTTCGATGAGCCGGCGCGGTGCCGGTCTTTTTGTTCTGGCGCTCGCTGCAAGTGCTTCGCAGACAGCCCTGGCGGCCGTCCTGGAAGGTCGGGTCACCGATGGCAGCGGCGAGGTCGGCCTGGGCGGCGCGCTCGTCACCGTCGAGGAAACCGGCCAGACGGCGTCCACCGATCGCAGCGGCGCCTACCGCGTGGCAAACCTGCCGGCCGGCGACTACACGCTGACGGTCTCCTATCTGGGGGCCGACGAGCTGCGCCAGACCGTCTCGGTGCCGAGCGATGACGCCGTGGTGCGGCAGAACCTGGTCCTCGGCGACGAGATCCGGGTGCTGGAGAACGTTCTGGTGACCGGCCAGACCGGGGCCTATTTCTCCTCCATCAACCGCGAGCGGGCTGCGGATGCCCTGATCGAGGTCCTGTCCGCTGATGCGGTCGGCTCGCTGCCGGACCAGAACGTGGCCGAAAGCGCGCGCCGGATTGCCGGCATCTCGGTCCAGAACGACCAGGGCGAGGGTCGCTTCGTCACGATTCGCGGCCTCGACCCGGCGCTGAACAGCGTCTCGGTCAACGGCGTGAGTCTGCCGGCGCCCGAGGGTGACACCCGCGCGGTGGCGCTGGACGTGATCGACAGCGATGCGCTCTCCTCCATCGTGGTCTCGAAGTCCTACACGCCGGACCAGGATGGCGAAGGTATTGGCGGCAACATCAATATCGAGACCCTGTCGGCCTTCAACCGCGACGGGCCGGTGCTGCGCCTCAAGGCGGCCGGCATTTATTCCGAGATTACCGAGGCCTGGGGCGAGAAGATCGGTCTGGTGGCCAGCGACACCTTCATGGATGGCCGCCTCGGCATCGCCGGCAACATCACTTACAACCGCCGCGATTTCGGCTCGGACAACACCGAGGTGGACGGCGTCTACGAGCGCGTCGACGACATGTTTGCCTATCCGGGTGAGGAGCTGGAGCTGCGCGACTATCTGGTCGAGCGCGAGCGCACCTCCGCCACGCTGAATTTCGACTACCGCCTGACCCCGTCGACCGAGCTGTATCTGCGCACACTCTATAACGATTTCTCCGACCAGGAGTTCCGCTCCCGCGTGGAAATCAAGCCGGAGGACGCGGAGTTCCTCGGTGTCGACTCCACGTCTGGCCGTGACATCGCGCAATTCGCCGAAGGCGACGAGATCGAGTATGACCGCGACATCAAGGATCGCCTGGAGACCCAGCAAATCTGGTCGATCCAGACCGGCGGCGAGACCTTCGTCAACGACCTGACCTGGACCTACGGCCTGTCGTTCACCCATTCGGAGGAAGAGGAACCTGATCGCCTCGACACCGGCTTCCGTGCCGACGATGTGGGCGACGCGGCAAGTGACCCGCTGCTTGGCCTCGACATCACGGACCTTCTGCGGCCGACGCCGGTCAATCTCGACGATGAGACGTTCGCTTATTTCAACACGGCGTCGAACTTCGAATTCGACGATGCCGAGTTCCTGAACGGGGTCACCGAGGATGACGAGTTCGCCGGCTTCCTGGATCTGCGCAGGGATACCGAGCTGTTCGGCCGGCCGGGCTTCGTGAAGGCCGGTGTGAAGGTCCGCCTGCGGGAGAAGAGCCGGGACGTGGACGTGGAGGTGCTCGACGGCTTCGACGGCGACGACGTGCTGCTGAGCCAGTTCGAGACCACGGTTGACTATCCGCTGACGACGTTCGGTCCGGCGCCGAATCCGGGGCAGGTCCGCAGCTTCTTCTTCCAGAACCGGTCGAGCTTCGAGATCAACGACCTCGACACGGCTTTCGCCTCGAATGGCGAGGATTACGACGCCGAGGAAGACATCTATGCCGGTTACCTGATGGCTCAGACCGACATGAATCCGGTCTGGCGTCTGACGGGCGGCGTGCGCGTGGAAGCGACGGAATTCTCGGCCACGTCCACCGGGGCCTCCTTCGAGGCGGGCCTGTTCTCCGATGCAACCCTGGTCGACGGCCAGCCCGTCGGCCTGTTCGGCGCCCCCGCTGTGCTCGACATCTCCGACGAGAACGACAATGGCGTGTTCGACGAGGGTGACGAGTACGAACTGGTCAGCCTGGGTGAGGTGCGCACCGACGAAGACTATGTCGACGTGCTCCCGTCCATCAATTCGCGCTACGAACTGTCTGACAATCTCGTCTTCCGGGGGGCGTACTATCGCAACCTGGCCCGTCCGACCTTCGGCGGCATCGTTCCGACCTTCCTGCCCGAAGTGGACGAAGGCGACATTGAGGGCGAGGGCGGAAATCCCGATCTGGACCGCCAGGTGGCTGACAATTTCGACATCAGCCTGGAATGGTATCCGGACCAGAATGCCGTGCTCTCGGCGGGTCTCTTCCACAAGTCGATCGAGGATTACATCGTCGACGTGGTGCTCAACGATGTCACCCTGCGCGGGACCGCGTTCGATCAGTTCGCCACCAAGGCAAATCTGGCCGATACGGTCCAGCTCACGGGCCTGGAGCTGTCCTACTCCAACGCCTTCAAGTCGCTGCCCGCGCCTTGGGACGGCTTCCTGATTGCGGCCTCCTACACCTATATTGACGGCGAGGCGGAGTATCTGGGTCGCGATATCCCGTTGCCGCGCCTGTCGGAGAATGTCGGTTCGCTGATCGTGGGCTATGACAAGTACGGCCTCGACCTGCGCGCGGCGCTCTCCTACCGGTCGGAATATCTCGACGAACTCAATGCCGGTGGCGATGGGGTCGACCGTTACATTGACGAGCACCTGCAGATCGACCTGGAGGCCCAGTACGACCTGACAGACCAGATCGAGCTCCAACTGGAACTTCAGAACGCCAATGACGAGCCGTTCGAGGCCTACTATCTCGACGGCGGCCAGCGACTTCTGTCGCAGTATGAGGAGTATGGCTACACGGCGCGTGTCGGCCTGCGTTACCGTTACTAAAGCACCGGTCTTTCGTTTCACTCCAGACCGTCGCTTTAAATCATTGTTCTTGCGCAAGTATCCGTTCGCAACCGAGTCCGTTTGCTCCGAACTTGCTCTAGAGTGTACGGCCCGCCCCGGGCCGATTGTGGCCGGGGGCGGGACGTTGAAAACTGTGGGGCGGCGTCTTCGGCCGCCGCCTCAGCCCGTCTGGGACATGGGCCTGGCGATCACGCGGATCGCCTCCGGGTCGACACGCAAGTTCAGCTTGCGTGTCGCGGCGTCCTGCAGCGTGCGGGTCAGCAGATCGGCCTGGATCATGCCGACCAGCAGTGAAGTGCTGGACCGCGCATTGATCCCGTGTCCTACCTCAAAGAGATCTACCAGCGACGTAACCTGTCCATGATGCAACGGCTCGTCCGCGCGAACCTCACAGCCACGACCGGTTCCCCAGGGCCAGGGCCAGTTCGGGAAGTAATGGAGAACCACGTTCTGGTCGCGTCGGGCGGATCGGAGATGCCGGCTACACGTTTCCCATACGTTATGTTCATGCAACAGCTGATCAATCGAGACATCCTCGCCGCTTGGGTGGGCTCGACAAACGAAAAGCGTGAACATGAAAGCTATCTTCCTCCCGTGTTGCCACCCTTTTGATCGTTGGCATTTGTGTCGGTCTTTGAGGGTGATACTGGCTCGGGACGGCCGGGTGGGCGACATGTAAGCGGCAAGCCCGGCTGATACCACAGGTCCTCAAGGGTCCCCGGCAGAGGTTGGTATCCGAACCGTTTGAGAAGCCGGGCGCCATCGCGACTTGCGCTCCGGGCAAATATTGGCAGGTGTCCGCCGATGCCCCGGCGCATGGCATCTCCAGCTTTCACCAGCCGCGCCCGTGCCCTTGGTGTCTGGCCAACCAACAGCGCACAGTAGGCGCCAGCGCAGGGCTGCCCCAGTTTTGCAACATGATCTGATGCAGGTTCACGTGGCGTATACGTGCCCGCTTGCAAGGCCATGACCCCTCGGGGCGAGAGCGGAACGACGATCATTAGCGTATCGATCGGGTCGCCCCCAACCCAGAAGCAAACCCGCGTGATGGTCTGCAGGTCGAGGGCCGTTTCCAGCGAACAGATCCGTTCGTCGAGCTGGCTTTGAGCCATCGACAGCGCCACCTCGATATCCCCATCGCGCGGTGGGCGAAGCTCGCATGTCGCAAATGCGGCCTCCGCCCGTTCAACGTCGACCGGGTCCAACGGATGCATGGGGGCATTTGTTCCTGGCAACTCTGACTTGGGGCCCGAAGCCAGCGTTCTGGCGAACAATCGTCCTGACATGGCTAGGCCGCCTTGTCCTGCAGGCTCCGATCGGCCGAGACATCCAGGATACCGACCCGATCCCAATCCCCCTCTGGCCTCAAGAGGACGTAAGGGTCGCTGTCGATCGAGATCGTGTCAGGATGCGGATCGAGCCACATTTCCATCTCGACATAGTCGTAATCCGAGAAAGAAATGACAGGCCGGTTCTCGCGACAGCGGCTTCTCAACGTGTGCGACCACAGATCAACGAGTCGCGCCTGTGCATGGAACAAGACGCGGCGGAATCCCTTGCGTCCGACCAGTTCTGCCGCATGGCCAAGCATCAATTGCGCGAGACCATCGCCCCTGTGTTCAGGCAGGATGCAGACACGCTCGAACTTAACAAAATCGGCAAACCAGCGAATGCGCATGGTTCCGACCGGCCCAGTGTTGTCTTCGGCCAAGAGGTGTGTTGCGACGAAATCGTTTCCGTCAAATTCCTCGTCGTAAGGGCAGTTCTGTTCGGACATGTAGGTGAGTGCGCGAACCGTACTCATTTTATGGAAACCATTTAGGTCACGCACAATGTATACTTTGTAGCGTTCGGCTGCGTGGCTCTTTATTGGGCTACGAAGTACGTGTTCGCCGTAAGTGGTGTTCTGCATCATGGTCACAGTCTCCTAACTGCGGTCGCAATCCCGAGCGGTGCGCGCGCTGAACGTGTGACGCTTTCATCGCCCCGCCCACAATGAGGCCAAATCCAACCCACCTCTTGGCGCGCATTGTGATTTGCCTCGCTTTTAGGTAGATAACGTGTGTCACTCAGCGGGCATCCAGCAAATTTTAAAACGGTGAGTTGCAAAAAGGTTCGAATGTCCACATGAACGAACGCATGGACTGGGACAAGCTCCGGGTATTCCGCGTCGTGGCCGAAGTTGGGAGCATGAGCAGGGCCTCCGCGCGTCTCGCCGAGTCCGTTCCGACGATCAGCCGAAAGATCGACGAGCTCGAGAAGCAGATTAATGCGAGAGTTCTGAATCGGACGACGCGCGGGGTTACCCTCACAGAGTCCGGCTTGATCGTGTTGCGTCACGCGCAGGCGATGGCTGATGCGGCGGAAGCCATCGACCGTGATGTAGCGGGAGCTGACCTCTCAGCAGAAGGGCCGGTTGCTTTGTTTGCCGGTGAGGGTCTGGGCAACTACTGGATTGCCCCGCAGATCCCCCGCTTCCACCTGAGCCAACCGAAGATTCACCTTCGGCTGTCGATTGGTGATGGCGCGCCTGATCTTTTGTCTGGTGAGTTCGACGTGGCTGTACAATTCCGTGAGCCGGACAAGAGTCCCATCATTTCTCGTCGGCTGGGTGTTGTTCACTACATCGCTTATGCGTCACGAGAATACATTGATACGTATGGGGCACCCGTCAGTTTGTTTGAAGCATAC
Organism: uncultured Hyphomonadaceae bacterium; assembly: GCA_964492485.1. GTDB lineage: Bacteria > Pseudomonadota > Alphaproteobacteria > Caulobacterales > Hyphomonadaceae > UBA5336. The sequence continues at coordinate 9,924 of CAZBKM010000019.1, forward strand.
GAGCACAGGTGCATCCTCTATGAAGGCTACGTCCATCAATTGGAAAGGTGGCTGCCGAAAGTCGCGGAGCTGAAACGGATCATCGACTTCGCTGTCATAACAAATTCAGCGACAGCCATGGTTTCAATTTGCGCGGCTGGGGGCGGCATCGCGGTCCTGCCGTCATACATGTCACAAATGGATCCTCGGCTGATCCCGCTCGACCTGCCGGAACTGGCGCCGGCCCAGTTCTGGTTGACCTATACCGAGCGGATCCGCCGGCTGGACAAGGGAAAGGTGGTGCTCGACTGGATGCGGAACGTGCTCGACCCCAGAAAGATCGTCTGGTTCCGCGACAGCTTCGTTCACCCCAACAGCCTGACCGAAGACCTTTATCGGCCGGACCCGCACCTTTCGATCAGTGCGTTACCGGGGCCAGATCGTTCAGCAGGTTCAGCATCCGGCGCGCGAGGACCGGGTCGTCCAGTCCGCACAGGCGATTGATTGCCTCGCAAACTTCGGGCGACCTGCCACAGCAGCCGCCGCCCGGATCCCGAAAAATGCTGCACACCGAGACGCCGAACAGGTCCGACAGGGTGAGGATGAGCCCCGCACTCATCCGGTTCTCACCCTTCTCGTACTTCTGAACCTGTTGATAGGACAGGCCGATCTTTGCGCCGAGATCCTGGAGCGTCATGCCCGCCTCGATGCGAAGCTGCCGCAGACGTTCACCGAGTCGGCGGTCCGTGTCGTTGGTCGAACGGGCTTCAAAGTGAATCGCCATCAGGTTGTTTCCCCTTGCTTATCTACCAGGCAGAGAAACCCGGGAATGGTGCGTAAAGGCAAGAAAGGGGGTCCTAAAGAATCTGAAACGCTGGCCGCATCTCAGGGGCTCGGAAATGCGGCTTCGCTGTATGGACGCGGGATGGATCAGGCCGAGGCCGGCAGGGCCGGCCATGTGTCCACGACCTCGCCTCCGGACACCACCACCAGATCGCCGAACTGCAGCAGCACGGCCTCGCTCTGCCTGGGCCGGAGGAATACCAGATCGTCAGGCGCCTGCACGGTCGCTTCGGGTGCCGTAAGCATCTCCTGATTGGAGGAACGGCCGAACAGCTTGCTGTAGGCGAGGCCGGGCGGGTCGACGGGATCGGCCAGCCAGTTTCCGCCATGCAGGAAGAGGGTCCTGCCGGCGCGAGGGTCGGACGGCAGACGGCTGGTTCGGCCGGCGCCGGGGCGATGCTCCAGGCCCGGGGCGTGGACACCTGGCCAGGTCTTCAGGACCGGCGTCGCGATGAAGGCCGCGGGTTGATAGCCCGCGAGCTCCGGCGTGTCGAAATCGGAGGGCTTGACGAGGACGGAACCGACGGAGAGCTCGTTTGCAACCTGGGTATCGCGATAGAGGCGGAAGGTAGGGCTGCCGCCGGCATTGCGGATCAGCCGGTCGGCCTGTCCCGGGCCCAGCGCGCGCTCCAGTCTGGACAGCGCCTCGCGGTAGGCGGTCCAGGCTCCCTCGGTGGCTGCGGCCCGCCAGCCGTCGACCTCGGGCAGCTTGGTCAGGTGAGGCTCGTAGCCGACACACCCGGTGAGCGTGAGCCGAGGCGCCCCGGCCAGTGTCTGTAGTGCGGCATCCAGCGCGTCATCCGGCGTGAAGCCACCCCGGTGGAGGCCGACATCCAGCTCCAGCGCGATGTTGAGATCGACGCCCTCGGCGTCCGCCACGGCGGCATATTGGGCCAGCCGTTCAGGTGTATCGATGAGCCAGTGTAGACGCGCCAGGGCGGCGTCGGCGGGTTGAGGCAGGCTTGCAAGCACGGTCCGCGCGGCCGCCACGGGCAGGGGTTTGCCCAGCATTTGGTCTGCGTCCGGCATGGCGCGCGCGAACGTCTTCAGCATCGCCGCATTGAAGGTCATAAGCCGGTCCGTGCCTGTTCGGGCGCGCACATGGCGCACCAGGTCGAGCGCGGGCAGCGATTTCACCACGATCCGATAGGCCATGCCCCGGGGAAGGTCGCACGCCAGCGTGTCCAGATTGGCGTCGAGGCGGTCGCGGTCGATGACCAGGCTTGCCTGGGCCACGCCTGCCTGGCGAAGAGCGGCTTCAAGACCCGCAAAATAGGGGTCGCGCCCGGAAGGGCCGTCGTTCGGCATCACGCCGCCCCGATGAGATCGGCGAGATAGGGTGTCAGGAAGGTGCCGTCCGGGTCGAGGTCCCGGCGCAGGGCCTGAAAGCGCTCGAAATCGGGATAAAGTCCGACGAGATTGCGCGCCGTCTGCGTATGCAGCTTGCCCCAGTGGGGGCGGCCACCTGCCGACTGGAACAGGGGTTCGACACGCGTCATCATCCACTGGTACGCATCCTCGGCATGGGCGTGAACGGCAATGGACGTGCGCGGGCCATGCTGGAACGGGCTCAGCCAGGCCGTGTCGCCGGCGGTCTGGCGGACCTCGATCGGAAAGAACACGTCGGGGCAGTGGCGCTCCACCGTCTCGATGAGTTCGGCAAGCACCTCAAGTGCCGTTTCGGTCGGAAGGTGATACTCCATCTCGTTGAAGGGCACATTCCGGTCGCTCGACAGGAGTTGCCAGCCCTGATCTACCACGTCCTCTTCCGGGAGCGCGTCGAAGGCCCTGGCCAGCGTCTGGCGTCGCTTGGCCGGATCGTCCTTCAGCCCGTCGCGTATGGATTTCAGCCCGAGCACGCCGGCGTCGTCATCGGTTGGCGCCCGCCGGGTGGCCGGGGCCTCGGTGAGATCGTGCGCAATGCACAGGCAGCGACCGGAGAACGGAATGTAGAACGCCTCGAAATTGCGATGGCGCGACCACAGATCCTCCGCGCCGGACAGGAAATCGGCAAGCGAAAGCGTCCAGGTCCGACGGTGCAGGCGGTAGGCAGGCACCACCGCCATCTCCACCTCGACAAGCACACCGAGCAGGCCAAGCGAAACCTGAACGGCGGCGAGCAGATCGGGATCAGTCTCGCCGTCCACGCGCAGCAGGCTGCCATCGGCGGTCACGAGCGTCGCAGCGCGGATCTCCGCAGACAGACAGGGCAGGTGCTTCCCTGTGCCGTGCGTTGCCGTGGACACCGCACCCGCCAGCGTCTGAACGTCGATGTCGCCCAGATTCCGAAAGGCGAGCCCGTCGCGCTGAAGCGCCGGCGAGAGTTCGCGCAGACGGGTGCCTGCAGCCAGCCGCGCCCGACCTGTCCGGGGATCGCTGCCCCGCACCCCGGAAAAGGCCGAGAGATCGATCAGCGTGGCCTCTGTGGCGGCCACCGGCGTGAAGGAATGACCAGACCCAACGACGCGGCAGCCAGGGCCGGCCTCGCGGACCAGCGCCTGCAGCGCCGCCAGGCTGTCGGGTCGCACCCACCGCCTGGGAGACAGGGTCTGGTTGCCAGACCAGTTGCGCCAGGTCCGCGGCTGCGGAGCCGCCTCCGCCAGTCCGTCACCGCTCATATCTGCCTGTCCGACCCGTGTGTCATGGGTCGCCTCCCTCAAGGGCGGATGGGTCCGCCATCTGTCTGGGCCCCAATCTAGCCGAGGCCGGCGCTGCGGTCAGCCGGGATTCGTACTTGCCGCACGGCATCACATCTGATTAACGTTATCATATAACATTTTTGGGAGTTCATGATGTCATCCACGGGATCCTCCGTCGCCGTTGCCGCCCTGCTTGTCTATCTCGCTGCGCCGGACGCCGCTGCCCAGACGGCGGGGGGCGACGAGCCCGCATTACGTGCGGATCCGGTGATCGTCAGCTTGCCCGGCCCTGACCGGCCGGCGGATGAGCTGATCGGCAATGCCAGCATTCTGGACCGGGAAGACCTGGTGGAGAGCCTTGCCGGGTCGCTTGGCGATACGCTGGCGGATCGTCCCGGCGTGTCGAGCACCTTTTTTGGGGCCGGGGCAAGCCGCCCCGTGCTCCGGGGACTTGGAGCGGAACGGGTGCTGGTTCTCACCAACGGCATTGGCGTGATCGACGCGTCTGCCGCAAGCCCGGACCATCAGGTGGCGGCCGACGCCATCGATGCCGAGCGGATCGAGATCTTGCGCGGCCCTGCGGCGCTGGCCTATGGCGGTGAGGCTATTGGCGGTGTGGTCAACGTGGTCGATGGCCTGATCGTCGAGGAGCGGGTGGTCCGCCCGGTTTCGGGCGACGTGTTCGGCGCGTTCAACGATGTGAGCGAGGGCACCGAGGCCGGCGGCCGCGTCCGCTTTGGCACGGGACCGTTCGTCGTGACTGTGACCGGTTCCCTGCGGGATTTCGACTCCTATGAGATCCCGTCGCCTGCGGAGAGTGCCTTCCAGCGCGCTGCGGAGGCCGAGGAAGACCATGACGAGGATCATGACTCGGGTCACGATCTGGATGGCGACCATGAGCATGAGGAAGATCATGACCATGGCGGCGACGAAGGCGTCCTGGACAACTCCTTCGTGGAGACCGGTCAGATCGCGGGCGGTCTGTCCTGGATCGGGGAGGGTGCTGCGCTGGGCATAGCGGTGCGCCGCCAGACGGCCGAATACGGACTTCCGGGTCACGCCCACGCCCACGCCCATGAGGAGGAAGCCCATGGCGAGGACGATCATGACCATGGGGAGGGTGGCGAGGAGGAGGAGGAAGAAGGCGACGCCTTCATCGACCTCGAGCAGACCCGCTATGACCTCCGCGGCCATGTGGACCTTTCCGCGGGCAGGCTGACGCGTCTTTCGGGTGCGCTGTCGGTGGCGGAGTACGAGCATACGGAATTCGAGGCGCCGGGCGAGCCGGGCACCCGCTATGAGACCGATGGTGTCGAGGGCCGGGTCGAACTGACCCATGACCTGCTTCTCGGGGACGGCACGCTCGGCCTGCAGGCGACCGACATCGAGTTCGGAGCCTTTGGCGAGGAAGCCTTCATCCCGCCAACGGACATCCGGACGCTTGGTCTTTTCCTTTACGAGGCAAAAGAGTGGGACAGCGGCATCGGCGCCGAGGCCGGCGTGAGGGTCGAGCAGGTGGAGTACGACAATATCGCCTTCGGCTCGGACTCCTTCGACCTGGTCAGCGGATCAGCGGGCCTTCACCGCCATTTCGACGGCGGCTGGTTCCTCGGCGGTCAGGTCTCCTACACGGAACGTGCGCCCAATGAGAGCGAGCTCTATGCAGACGGACCACACCTGGCGACCAACCAGTTCGAAGTCGGGGACCAGTCTCTCGATCCGGAACGGGGCCTGAATTTCGAGGCCACCGCGCGCTGGGTGGGTGAGCGGTTCCGGGTGGGGGCGAACCTGTTCGTCACCGATTTCGACGGCTTCATCTATCTCGCCCCCGGCACCACGCTCGAGGACGGCGTGGTCGTCGACGAGGCCGACGGCCTGCCGGTCTTCGTATTCACCCAGGAGAACGCCGACTTTTACGGCGGCGAGATCTACGCCACGTGGACGCCCGAAGGCTTCCTGGGCGCGGAGTGGGAGATCGAGACCGGGCTCGACCTGGTGGAGGCGGACTTGGAGACTGGCGGGAATGTGCCGCTCCTGCCGCCGGTCACGTTCCGCACCTCTGTCGATGCGGAGTGGGGACCTTGGGAAGTCGGCGCGGCGGTGACCCTGGCCGACGAACAGGACGATCCCGGCGCCGGTGCGCTCCCGACCGATGGCTATACCCGGCTCGACCTGCGCGGCGAGGTGGACCTTTCGGACTTCGGGTTCGGTCGGGACGGGACGGAACTGTTCGTCGAGGCCCGCAACGTTACCGACGAGGAGATCCGCCTGGCGACGTCCACCATCAAGGATCTGGCGCCGGTGCCGGGCCGGAACGTCCGGGTCGGGTTGCGGGTGGCATTCTGACCTCGCAAGACACGCAGCCAGAGGGAGACATCCGATCGCGGAACGTGATCGGTGAGGGGGCCTCCGCCCGGAATTGACACGCCCGATGGCAAAACCTAATCCTCGATTGGCACCGTCCGGAGAGACGGGTCGCCAGGGAGGATGTCATGCGGGGCATGCACACGCCGCAGGCGCGGTTCGAAGGGCGCTCGGGCTGTGCCTTCGCGCCCCACTCTGCCGGCGGGGGCAAGCCAGTGTCTGCGCGGCCAGCCCGGCTGCTCAACGGCTCCGGAGACCGGCCCATGAGGGCCGGATCGGTTCTGATCCCGTGTCGTTGAAGACCGCCATCGCGTCACGGGTCACGGCCCGTTTGACGAGCCCGGAACGGAGCAACAGGCTTCGTGCAAAGGCCGAGCGTCGACGCCGCGCGAAGGGCGCGCCGCATGTGGTCACCTATGTCCACCAGGCCGACGATCCCTATGCGCACCTGGTTGCCCAGATCCTGCCGGACGTGGTTGCGCGGTATGACGTGTCCCTGCGCATCGTTCTTGCGCCGCGTCCGCCTGATTGGGCGGCGCCCGACCGCCAGCGGCTGATCGATCATTCGCGCACCGATGCGGTGCATCTGGCCATGCGCGCCGGGCTCGACTTTTCCGATCCGGGCCAGCAACCGCCCGACGCGGCCGTATCGGACGCCGAGGCGATCCTGGGGGCTGCGATCGCCGACGGGCGGTTCCTGGACTGCGCGGCCGAGGTGGGGCGCGCCCTGTGGCGCGGTACCGCGCTCCCCGGGGCGCGGCGCCTGTCTGCGCAGGAGACCGATGCCGCCAAGGCGGAAGGTGACGAGATCCGGGCAAGGCTTGGCCACTATCTCGCGGCGACCTTCCACTATGAGGGCGAATGGTATTGGGGGCTCGATAGGTTGCATTATCTGGAGGCGCGCCTGGCCGATCTGGGCGCGCGGCGGCCATCCGTGCCCGACGCGGCGATCTTCCCGCCTGACACCACGGGCCTCGGGCTTCCGAAGCGACAAGTCGCGGCAGCGAAGCGGGTGCAACTGGACTTTTTCTGTTCGTTCAGAAGCCCCTACACGTCCATCGTCACAGAACGGGTCAAGGCCCTTGCGGACGCTTACGGCGCCGACCTGAACTTGCGGTTCGTGCTGCCCATGGTCATGCGTGGACTTCAGGTGCCGCGCACCAAGGGGCTGTATATCCTCAAGGACACGGCGCGCGAGGCCCAGCGCCTGGGCGTGCCGTTCGGCAGGGCGGCCGATCCGGTGGGCGAGCCGGTGCGGCGCGGCTATGCGATCCTGCCCTGGGCAATCGACGAGGGGCGCGGGTATGAGTTCGCCCTGTCCTTCATGCGTGGCGTCTGGGCGGAGGGGATAGACGCCGGCAGCGACGACGGACTGCGCCGGATCACCGAACGCGCGGGCCTGGATTGGGGCAGGGCGCGCGGCCTGGTCGGTTCGAAGGACTGGCAGGCGCAGGAAGCCGTCAATCAGCAGCGGCTGTTGGATCTCGGCCTTTGGGGTGTGCCGTCCTTCGAGGTGGACGGTACGGCGACCTGGGGTCAGGATCGGTTGTGGCGCGTCGAGGCGGCCCTCCAGCGCGCCACCGGCCTGCCGGCCCCTCATGCGTAAAGCGCCCCTGGAAAAGGAAAACAAGATGCAGGTGACAAACGAGATCCTCCCCCGCGATCCCGAGCGGATCAGGCAGATGCTCGAGCCCGGGCCCGAGGGACCCATCTACATGGTCAACCTTCTGAAGTTTCGGGAGAGGGCTGAGTACGAAGACGGGCGCCAGACCGACCTGTCCGGCCGCGATGCCTACATGATCTACGGTCGGGAAGTGGTGAAGCTGCTCGGCACGTATGGGGGGCGGGCGATCTTCTCCGGCGACGTGACCTTCCTGGCGCTCGGTGAGGTCGAGGAACTCTGGGACGAGGTCGCAATCGCGATGTATCCGAACCGCGCGGCCCTGTTGGCGATGTCCACTTCCGAAGCGTGGCGCGAGATCGCGGTGCACCGGACGGCAGGGCTGAAAGGCCAGCTCAACATCGAAACCGTGGCGCGGCCCGACATGGCTGACCTGCCGCTCATGATTGCGGCCGATCCAGCCGAGGCGCAGAGCCAGTGACGGGATCAAGTGACGCCATCAAGTGACAGGATCCGGCGGCGTCATGAAAGACCGGCGGCGCTTCAGGCGGGCGCGAGGCGCCGTATGACCAGTCGCGCCAACCGGTAGAGGACGTAGAGCAGCGCCAGGACCGCGAGAGCCAGGAGCGCAAGCATCCAGCCGTACCGCTGCAGGGCCCTTTCGGTGGCCGACTCTTCGACGGCCTGGTGCATGTCATAGCCTTTGGGTACGGGCAGGACGCCCATAGCTTCGGCATACGCGTCGTAATCGGCGAGGAGTTCCTGGAAGCGCTCGGGCATGATGCCCGACAGGTCCCGGGTCTCGCCCGGATCGGCGGCAATATCGAAGAGTTGCCAGCGCGCTGCGCCCCAGCGTGACAGGTTGCGGACCAGTTTGAGGTCGCCCTTGATGAGCGCGCTGTTGCCGGACACTTCCATGCCGATCGGGTCGTCGGGACCATAGGTCTGTGTTGCCGCCCCGGCCAGGACGGGCTGCAGGCTGCGCCCGGTCATGGGGCGTCCGCCGTCGCGCGCAGGTACACCGGCCAGGTCCAGCAGGGTCGGCGTGAGGTCTGTGACCAGGGCCTGGGAGTCCACCCGCCGGCCGGGGACGATCCCGGGGCCGGTCATGATCAGGGGGACGCGGATACCGCCCTCGCTCATGTAGAACTTGAAGAGGTCGCCCGGCGCTGCGGCCGCCGAGGCCCATTCCGGTCCGATGAACCCATAGCTGCCCTGGGTCCCCATGCCCTCGAGGGCCCACTCATAATCGTTGAACTGCATCCAGACCCGGAACGCCGCCGACGCCAGGGGGTTGGAGGGTTCCGGTCCATTGTCGGAGGTCACCACATAGACCGTGTTGTCATGCGCGCCGGTCTCGCGCAGATAGTCGATGAGCCGGCCGATATGGTGGTCCATGGCCTCGATCATGCCGGCGTTCACCGCCATGCTGCGGGCGAACAACGCCTGTTCCTCCGCGCTCAGACTGTCCCAGGCCCGCAGGTCGGGGTGCATCGCGGCCAGGTCGGCGGTCTCCGGGATCAGGCCAAGCTGTTTTGCCCGCGTCCATCTCGCCTCGCGCAGCGTGTTCCAGCCCTCGCGATAGGTGTCCTCGTAGCGCGCCGTGAAGGCCTCCGGCGCCTGCACCGGGATATGGACCGCCTGGAACGACACATAGGCGAAGAAGGGCCGGTCGGGCTCGCGTCCCTCCAGATACTCGATCATCTTGTCGACCATGAACGCCGACGAATAGAAGTCGTCCGGCAGCGTGGCCGGTGCGCGATCCTCGAACCAGGGCGCCTCGCTGTAGAAGGGCATGTAGGATTTCTGCTCCCAATTGTCGGCGCCCGAGGCATCCAGCAGGAAGGAGCGGTCAAAGCCCTGATCGATCGGCAGTTCTCCCTCGGCGTGGCCCAGATGCCACTTGCCGGTCATGAAGGTTTCATAGCCTGCGGCACCGAGATGGCTGGCCAGGGTCGTCACGCCGGGGTCCAGCGACATGGTGTAGCCCGGCTGGCCGCGATGGGCGTCGGGCAGCACTTCCGGGATCGTCGCCACACCGGTTTGGTGATTGTCCATGCCGGTGAGCAGCATTGCCCGTGAGGGCGCACAGAGCGGGGACGTGTGATAACGCGTGAACATGGCGCCGCGCGCGGCCAGCGCGTCGATATGCGGTGTGGCGGCTTCACCCCCGAAGGCCCCGAAATCCATCAGACCAACATCGTCGGCAAGAATCACGACGATGTTGGGTGGCGTTCCAGCCGAGCCTTCCGGCGGCGACGCGATCGCCTCTCCGGTGTCATCCTGCGCCAAGGCCGCCGGCGCGGCCAGACTGACCAGCAGCATGAAAAGCCATGAGGCCCCCCATGGACGGGATCCCGGCATGACATCCTCCCCTGACCGGCCGCGCGTCTGACAGCCCTTCGTGCGGATCATGACACGCGGCGCCGCAAAGGAAAGCCCGTATCGGCGCGGCCCCGGCTGGCATGGAGCTTGCTGACCCAACGGCCCAGACCTGCCCTAGGGAGCTGCCCCATGGCCAAACCGACGCGACCATCGCCCTACCAAGCCATGCGCCGGCTGGACGCCGAGGCCGAGCGGACCCGCCGGAACTGGCGGCGGCTGCATTATGTTCTGGTTGTGATCCTGTTCGTCGCCTACTCGGCCGCGCTTGTGACCTCCGAGCGTGAAGGCGAGAGCGCCGGCCTGACCCAAACGGACGGGAAGGTGCCAATGGAGACAGTGCCCGACTTGGAGGACGCTGACTCTCCGTCGGTGAAAGGACAGGCGAGTTCAACGAAAAGCGCCGGACCACACCCAAAAGGGGTATTTCATCAAGGGACCGCCCCAGTGTAATGGATAAGTAATCAAAAGTATTGAAAGTATAATGAACGTTCTCTGGTTTCAGTCTTTTGTCCGCATCGCCCATGCGACGCATGTGGAGCGGCGCACATGACAGCTACGCCTGATGGTACGTCGCTGCTTGCGGCGTTGCAGGTTGCCAGCGACGGGCTGGCGATCACGGATGCGGCCGGCTGCTACACCTATCTCAATCGCAGTCATCTGGAGATGTTCGGCTATACGAGCCAGGAACTGATCGGCCGGAGCTGGGAAACCCTTTACGGGCCGATCGAGCGCGAGCGGATCGGGTCTGTTGCCTTTCCGGTTCTGGAGCGGACCGGCGTCTGGCGCGGTCTTGCGGTCGGCCTGCACAAGCTGGGCTGGCCGGTCCATCAGGAAATCGCTCTGACCGCGCTTCCCGAAGGTGGGATCCTGTGTGCAACGCGCGACATTTCCGACCGGATCGAACAGGAGCGGAATGTCCGCCAGCTCGAGGCGCGCCTGCGTCACGCCGAGCGCCAGGAAGCGATGATGACCGAACGAAGGGCCATCGCTCACGATTTCGGCAATCTGATCGCGGCCATCCACGGCTATGCGCATCTGGCCGAGCGGAACCTTGCGCCGAACGATCCGAACGAAGCCCGGATTCGGGCGCTTCGTCAGGCCGCCGACCAGGCGGCCGACGTCATGGCCCGGCTCGATTCGGCGGAGTCCTGGGAAGGTGAGGCGCCTGTGGCCGTGGATCTCGATGCCACGGTGCGCGCGGCACGCGACATTGCCGAAACGCTCAAGCCCGCCAATGTCCGGTTCGCTGCCGCCGTCGCCAACGTCCCCGCCCGCGTGCGCTGTCCCGATGTGCTGCTGTCGCGGGTTCTGCTGAACATCGTCAAGAACGCCTTCGAAGCCACCGTGGACAGGGGGTGCGTGTGCCTGCGGGTGGTTCGCGGCAGCCTGGCGCCGACCCCCGGCATGACCCGGGTGCGTTTCGGCCCGGAAGAGGGACGCGCCCTGTGGACTGTCGAGGTACAGGATACCGGACGCGGCATGACGAGGGAGGTCCTGGAGGCGGCGTTCGACCCCCGCTTCACCACCAAGACCGATACGGCGGGTTCCGGATATGGCCTCCTCTCGGTCGTGGCGCTGGCCGAAACGGGCCTGGTGCGGGCGACGGCCGAAAGCGCGCCAGGCGTCGGCACGCGGTTCCGTCTGGAATTCCTTCAGGCTGCGGAGTCCCCGACCGACGGGGCACGCCCGTCAGCCGGGCACTTGACCGCGCCGGGCTACGATCCACGCGTTCTGATCGTCGACGACAATGGGCCGGCCGCCGACGTCCTGTCGCAGATGATGGCGGAAGCCGGTATCGATTCGGTCGTGCGGACCGACCCCGAGGCCGCCCTCGATGTGCCCGACGCGGCCTATGACCTGGTGATCACGGATCTGCAGATGCCTGGCCTGGACGGGATCGGCCTTGCCAAACGCCTCAAGGCGCGGCGTGCCGCCTTGCCGATTATCGCCGTTTCGGCCCGCGTGCCATCCGATCTGCCGGATCTTTTCAATGCCAGTTTTTCCAAACCGGTCCATGCCGATGCGATCGTTGGCGCGGTCCGATCCGTCCTGGGCCCGGCGAGGGGTACGCCTGTGCCGTCGCCCTTACAGGAGAGCCAGACATGAAGCTGCTGCTTGCCGACGATCACCATCTCTTTCGCGACGCCATCGTTGCCCTTCTGGAGGATCAGGACCCGACGCTCGATGTCGTCCATGTGCAGGACCTCGATGCGGCGCTGGCCTGCCTGCAGGCCGCATCTGACTTCGACGGCCTGCTGCTCGACCTGTGGATGCCGGGCATGAACGGGATGCGGGGCGTGGAGCGGGTGCGGACGGCGTATCCAGACCTGCCGGTGATCCTGTTGTCCGGCTTTGCGACGGCGGCGGAGGTGAAGAGCGCGCTCGGGATGGGCATCGCAGGCTATCTGCCAAAAACCCTGCCGGGCAGGGATCTCGCAAGCTCGATACGTGACATCCTGAAGCCGGGTAATCGGTCGCGACCGGTTCCCGCCATGTATCACGGTGAGGGCTTCGACCCTGGACGCATGCGCCTGAGCGCGCGCGAGATCGAGATCGTGGGCCTTCTGCGTGAGGGGTACACCAACAAGGAGATCGCCATGAAGCTGGCCATCTCTCCTGAGACGGTGAAGGCGCACATCAAGTCGGCCACCCACAAGACCAATGCGCGCAACCGAACCGAAGTGGTCGTCATGGCCATCGAGCGCGGACTGATCTGAGCGGCCCGCCCCTGCCTGCCGCCCGCCTAGCCGGCGGCAGGCGCTGGAGGAGTCCGAAATCGGATGCGCGGAGCCCCCGGCAGCGGCGCCCTGTTGAACGGAACCGAGAAGGGCCCAGCCGGGGAAGGCTGGGCCCTTGGATGTGCGATCCGCTGGGGATCGCACGCGCCGATGCGTGGGGGACGACACCATCGGCCTTGTGGTCCGGCTTAGGGTGGGACGCGTGCCGGACCGTGCCTGACAGCTAAGGGGTTCGGGGGCGCGCCACCATTCCCAATTCGGGGGTAATCGGTCGGGCCGCCTATTACCAACCCCTTGCCGGCGGAAGGGTTGCGGGTACACCCCTTGAGAGAGGTTGGCACCCCGGTTGGCCGGGGGCGGACAGGTGAGAAGAACCGGGGGGCGAGATGCGGTTGCTGCTGACGAATGATGACGGGATCAACGCACCGGGCCTCAGCGTGCTGGAGCGCATTGCGCGAAGCCTGTCGGACGATGTCTGGATCGTGGCGCCGGAAGTCGAGCAGTCTGGAAAGTCGCGCGCGATGACGCTCACCGATCCGGTTCGCGTGCGCACGCTCGACCGAAATGTGTTCGCGGTTTCGGGAACGCCCTCGGATTGCGTACTGCTTGCCTTGCGCGAATTGCTGCCGGCCACGCCGGACCTGATCCTGTCCGGGGTGAATCGGGGCCAGAATCTGGCCGAGGACACCTCCTATTCGGGAACCGTGGCGGCCGCGATGTTCGGCATGCAGCATGGCGTGCCCTCGGTCGCCCTGTCCCAGGCCATGAATTTCCGGGCGCGCGGCTCGCTGCCATGGGAAACGGCAGAAGCCTGGGGCCAGCGCGCCCTGGAGCCCCTGATCGCCCGGGGCTGGCCAGACAATGTGGTGATGAACGTCAACTTTCCCGACTGCGCGCCCGAGGATGTCGCCGGCATTCAGGTCACGCGGCAGGGGTTTCGCGACGAGCAGATCGTCCATACGGAAAAACGCGAAGATCTGCGCGGCAACCATTATTACTGGATCGGCTATCGCGGCACCCTGTCGGATCCGGCGGCGGGGACAGACCTCCGGGCGGTCTATGATGGCTACGTCTCCGTGACGCCGCTGCATGTGGACCTCACCCATGAGGGGTGCCTGGAGGATATGCTCGGATGGCTGGGATGAGCGTCGATCCGGCCCAGTCGGCGCGGCTGCTTCTGTCCTTGCGCCGCCAGGGCATAACCGATGACGGCGTGCTGTCGGCGGTCGAGACGGTGAGTCGGGCCGGGTTCTGCAATCCGGGCGATGCGGATCTGGCGCTGGAGGATTGCAGCCTGCCAATTCCCTGCGGTCAGTCGATCCTGCCGCCCGCGACCGCTGCGCGCCTGCTTCAGGCGACCGGACTCGGCCGGGCTCGCGGCGCGCGCGTGTTTCTCGTGGGAGCCGGAAGCGGCTGGATGGCCGCGTTGCTCGCGCGGATGGGTGCCGAGGTTCTGGCGGCCGAGCGCTTCGCCACGCTCGTCGCCCGCGCCGAGGCCCGGTTGGAGGCTGCCGGACAGACCCGCGTGCGGATCCTCCATGCCGACGGGCTCGAGGGACCGCCGCCGGAAACCGCACCCTATGACGTCGTCCTTCTGACAGGAACCGTAAGCGAAATCCCTGCCGCACTGACCCGCGCGCTCAGGCGCAATGGCCGCCTCGTGGCGCCGCGTCGGACGCCGGTTGGCGGGGTTGTGCTCGACCTTGTGGAGGGTGACGGCACGAGGGTCAGCCAGGTCGCGCCGCCGCGACTGACCGCGCTGCGCCCCGGCCTGAGCCGTATGCTGTAACCGGGAGAGGGCCGCGCGGCGTGGCGGGCGTTTGCCTTGGTCAAGGCGCACCTATATAGGGGCGGTTTGATCCCGGCCCATTGCCCGTAGGAGCCCCGCCCCATGCCGTTCCGCCACCTTGTGAGCCTCCTGTCCGCCAGCCTCTTGAGCGCGGCGCCCGCCTTTGCCCAGGGCGACGCGCCGGCCGGCCCCGGTTTGCTGGGGCAACTCCTGTTCTTCATCCCGCTGATCCTGATCTTCTATTTCCTGCTGATCCGGCCGCAGCAGCAGCAGCGAAAGCGCCACCAGGAACTGGTCAACAATCTCAAGCGCGGCGACACCGTCGTGACGTCTGGCGGGTTGATTGGCAAACTCACCAAGGTTGCCGAACAGGAAGTGACGATCGAGCTTGCCGAGAATGTGCGCATTCGTGTCGTGCGCAACATGATCGCCGATGTGCGTGAAAAAGGTGCCCCGGCCGCGGCCAACGACTAGACTTTGCGTCCCGGACGCAGCGGAAGGCTCCCCATGCTGAACTTCCCGACCTGGAAAGTGTTGCTGATCGTCGGCGCCCTGGTGATGGGCGCGCTCATGGCGGTGCCCAATGCCTTCGACGACCGCTTCCTCGGGATCGAGCCACAGAGGCCGAGCGTAGAAACCCCGGAGGCTCTGGCCGACTATGCCCGCGAACGCGATGCCGCGCGTCAGAGCTGGTGGCCGGACTTCCTTCCGAGCCAGAAGGTCAATCTGGGCCTCGACCTGCGTGGCGGGGTCTATCTGCTGATGGAAATCCAGCGTGAGGACGTCATTGCCAGCCGGCTCACCGTGCTGTCGGCGGATGTGCGCCAGGCGCTGAACCGGCCCGCAAATGACAAGGTCTACGCGGCCATCGACATCGAGGGGCAGTCGCTCGTGGTGGACCTCACCGAGAGCCGCATGGAATCGGACTCCATGGACAAGGCGCTCCGCCGGATCCGCGAGCTGAATGGTCCCGTCCAGGGCTCCCTTGGCGGTGCCCGGACCTATGACATCGAGCGGGTCAGCGACACCCGCATCCGCATCGGGTTGACCGACGCGGCCGCGGAGGCCTTTCAGAAGGATGCCCAGCGCAAGACCATCGAGATCGTCCGCAGGCGTATCGATCCTGAAGGCGTGCGCGATATTTCGCCCCAGCCCCAGGGCGACGACCGCATCATCCTCGAGGTGCCCGGCGAACCGGATCCCCGCCGGATCAAGGACCTCTTGAGCCAGTCCGGACAGCTGACCTTCTCGCTGGTCGACGACAGTCCGTCGCGCGTGCAGGAGGCGATCGAGACGGGGCGAACGCCCCCCGGCTGGCGCCTGCTGGAGGACGCCGAGACGGGCGAGCGGCTCCTGGTGAACAACACCCCGGTGGTGACCGGCAGCGACGTGGCGACGGCCAGCCAGGGCTACGATCCCGACGACAACTCGCCGGCCGTGAATTTCCGTCTCACCGGTGCCGGGCAGCAACGCTTCGCCCAGGTCACCCAGGAATATACCGGCCGCCGGTTCGCGATCGTTCTGGACGAGCGGGTAATGTCGGCGCCGCGCATCAACGAACCCATCTATGGCGGCAACGTCCAGATCACAGGCAGTTTCACCATGCGCGAGGCCAATGACCTGGCCGCGATCATCGAAGCGGGCGAACTGCCCGCCCAACTGACATTCATCGAGGAGCGCACGGTTGGACCCGGCCTCGGGGCAGACTCCATCCGGGCTGGTACCACCGCATCGATCATCGGACTGGTGCTCGTGGCGGTGTTCATGATCGCAGCCTACGGTCTCTTGGGCGGCTTTGCCGTCCTTTCCCTTGCCGCCAACATCATCCTGATCCTTGGCGCGCTGTCGGCCCTCGGGGCCGTGCTGACCCTTCCGGGCATTGCCGGCATCATCCTGACCATCGGCATGGCGGTGGATGCCAACGTCCTGGTGTTCGAGCGCGTGCGCGAGGAGAAGCGCAACGGCCGCTCACCGGTGACCGCCGTGGCCACCGGCTATCAGCAGGCCATGTCGACGATCCTGGACGCCAACATCACGACCTTCATCGCCGCCGCGGTCCTCTATCTCCTGGGATCCGGGCCGGTGAAGGGATTTGCCGTGACGCTGGCCATCGGCATCTTCACGTCTGTGTTCACCGCCTTTGTGGTGACCCGCCTGATGATGGCTACATGGTTGCGGACGGCCAGGCCCAAGACCCTGCCGATCTAGCGCGTCTTCAAGCGAAGTGGAAACCGGTTCGTATCAAGAAAATGTTCCAAGACAACACTCTAGCTTATCCGCATAACTCTGATTGACTTGAAGGGCGCAAGCGCAAGCGCAAGGCCACCACGATGCTGCTGAAACATTTCCCCGCCCGCACCGATCTCACCTTCATGAAGGGGCGCTGGCCGGCTTTCGTGCTGTCGGCCGTGCTGATCGTGGCCTCGATCGCCCTTCTGGCCACCCGTGGCCTGAATCTCGGGATCGACTTTGCCGGCGGCTCGACCATCGAGATCGCGCAGCCCGAGGGCGTCTCCATCGACCAGGTACGCGAGGCCGTCAGCGGGCTGGGCCTTGGGGATGTGAATGTGACCGAGGCGGTGGGGACCGGCGTCGATGCCGAGCCCGTCTACGTCATCCGCTTCAAGACCCAGGGGGAGCCTGGAACCGAGGGTGCGGAAACCGCGCAGCAGGCCGCCAATGATCGCGTGCGCGCTGCGCTGGAGGACCGGTTCCAGGATTTGGAGGTCCGCGGATCCGCAGCGGTCGGTCCGAAGGTCTCCGGAGAGCTGTTGCGTGCCGGCGTCACCGCATTGATTGCGGCGCTTGTCCTCATGCTGGTCTATATCTGGTTCCGGTTCGAATGGCAGTTTTCCGTCGGCGCCGTCGCGGCCCTGGTCCATGACGTGATCATCACCATGGGCGTGTTCGCGCTGGTGCAGCTCGAATTCGACCTGACCACCATTGCGGCGCTTCTGACCATCATCGGTTATTCGATGAACGACACGGTGGTGGTGTTCGATCGCGTGCGCGAGGAAATGCGGAAGTACAAGAAGATGCCTCTGGAAGGCGTGATCGACCTGGCCCTGAATGGTACCCTGTCGCGCACGCTTCTGACGTCCGGCACAACGCTGCTGGCCCTGCTGGCGATCTTCTTCCTCGGTGGGCCGGTCCTGCGGGGCATGAGTTTCGCCCTCATCTTCGGCGTGGTGGTCGGGACCTATTCCTCGATCTTCGTCGCGTCCTCAATCCTGCTCACCATTGGTGTCACACGCGAGCGCAAGCCCCTCGACGAGGACGTGCCGGGATTCCAGGGTTCGGCATGATGCCGGTACCGGAGGCGGCGCGCGCCCCTTGCGGGACACGCGCCGGTCGGCCAGGGCGCGGAACCCGGGTCCGGGTCAGTTCTTCCAGCTCAGCTCGATGCCGGCCGTGAAGGGCTCGTTCACGAAGCCCGTCAGATTGTTGAAGTCGATGCCACCGGTAAGGGCGTCCTCGTCCAGCAGGTTGCGGGCGAAGACGGCGACGTCATAGCCACGCTCCGAGGCGTAGCCGATCCGCAGCCCGCCTTCCCAATAGCCTTCCTGGGCGAACTCCACGCTTTCGTAGAGGAAGAAGTTCGTGTCGCCCTTGTAAGCCCAGTCGGTATAGGCATAGACCTCGCCGCCCTGGACCGGAACGCCGTAGCGGGCGGTCAGGTTGCCGATCCATTCCGGCGCATTGGGGAAACTGTTGCCGGAAATGTTGTAGCCGAGGAGCGTTCCATCGGCGTCGCGCACTTCCGGATCCAGAATTGTGCACGGGGCGCCACAGCCCGGCGCGATCAGCAGGTCGTCCTTGATCTCCGTCTTGTTGTAGGACAGGCCAGCCGTCACCAGCAGGTTCGGCAGGACCAACGCCTCCAGATCGGCCTCGAAGCCGTAACCTTCGCTCTCATCGGCGTTGAACAGAGCCACCGTGTTGTCGATCCCGCCGACGATGGTGAGCTGTTGGTCCGACACGGTGTAGTGAAACACCGCGCCATTCGCGCGCACGCGCCCGTCGAACAGTTCCGACTTCACGCCGGCTTCATAGCTGAGCACGGTCTCGCTGTCGGCGGTCGACAGGCTGTCGCCGAAGACGATCCGTCCCTGGACCGAGGGCGAGCGGTAGCCGTCGGCGATGCGGCCATACACGTTGACGCCCTCGCTCAGGTCATAGGTGGCCGACAGGTCCCAACTGATCTGGTCGTCGGAGACGGATTCGCGCAGCGGGCCGACTTCGCCGGTACCGAACGGGCCCAGCGTACGCTCGGCAACGAAGTCTTTCTCGTCGTCGGAGAAGCGGGCCCCGCCCGAGACCGTCAGCCGGTCGGTCAGGTCGTAGGAGAGCGAGCCGAACAGGCCGAAAGCCTTGGTGTCCTGGGCCCGGGTGGCGATGCCGTTGGGGTCGTTCGGGCTGTCGGACAGGGTGTCGTAGGAAAGCGAGGTGATCTCCACCTCCTCGTCGAACAGGAAGACACCCGTCTGGCCACGCAGACGGCCGCCATTGTCATAGGCCAGACGCACTTCGTGGGTGATCTGTGTCAGGTCGTCCACGGCGCCCGAACTCTCCGAGGCGAAGGGGATGAAGCCTGGAAAGGAGAAGCCGTCCTGCTCGCCGTCAAAGGGGAAGAAAAAGTCTCCTGCCACGCCATTACCGGCAATCGGATCCGCCGAAATTGCGCCACCATCGATGTCGCCGCGCGAGAAGACTTCGGCCTTCTCGTAGCCGAAGACGTAGGTGGCGTCCCAGGCGTCGCCGAAGCTCTTTTCCAGGGTCAGCGTCGTGCCCCAGGTGTCCTGGGTCAGGGGATTGCCGTTCCCGCCATCGTAGAACACCGTGTCACGGTCGAAATTCTCGCCCAGGCCCGTCTTGCCCTGGTCGATGATGTTGGCGCGGAACAGGCGTGCATTGCTCTCATTGGAGCGGCCATGCAGGTTCACGAGGGCTGAGACGTCTTCCATCGGCGTCCAGAGCAACTGGACGCGCCCGGCCAGTTCCTCGAACCCCTCATAGGCGTCGGTCTCGCCGGTGAAGGCATTGTCCACGTAATCGTCGCGGCTCTGATAGAGGGCCGACACCCGGACTGAGACCGTGTCGCTGACCGGCCCGCCGACAGCGCCTTCCAGATCGACCGTGTTGTAGGTTCCATAGGCGGCGCGACCGTAGGCGTCGAAGGCCTCCGTCGGCCGCTTGCTGTCGAACTTGATGATCCCGCCGGGGGTGTTGCGGCCGAACAGCGTTCCCTGCGGTCCGCGCAACACCTCGATCGACTCCAGGTCGAAGACCGGGAAGCCCTTCAGGATCGGGCTCTCATAGGGCACCCCATCATAGACCAGCGACACCGGCTGGGTCGCGTTCAGGTCGAAATCGGTATTGCCGAAGCCGCGAATGTAGAAGCGGGGAAAGGCGCGGCCGAAGGAGCTCTCGGCGATCACGCTGGGCACCCGCGCGGACAGGAATCGGACATCGGCCCCGCTGGACTTCAGGACATCCAGCTTCTCGCCGGCCACGGGCGTCACCGAGATCGGCACTTCCTGGAGGTTCTCCTCCACACGCTGGGCGGTGACGGTGATCGTGCCAAGTCGTGCGGTGTCAGAGGCGGCCGGCGCCTGGGCCAGGGCCGCGGGCGCGGCCAGGGTGAGCGCCAACAGGCTGGCACCTGCAAAGAGGCGGGCGGAGCGGATCGTGGACATGAACACACCTTTCTCGGTCACGGCGCGCCACGGGCGGAATGGCCGATGTCGGCGCGCAGGTTCGGTGACGCTTTTGTAAACCGCTCTCCCAGGGTCAAGCGGTGGCGAGGCGATTTCGCGTGTGCAGCGTCGGAAGTGGGCCCTGCGTGCTTTGGCGGTCACAGCGCGGCTGCGCAATCGGGCAGTCCTGCTGTCGTATCAGGCATGATTTGACCTCGCCGGCGCCGTGCGCCATGTCCGGCGGCGCACGGCCGTTAAGGCGGATAGGGGAAAGCCGATGGACCGAATCGATGCCTGGCGCCTGTTCCTGCTCGTGGCGGAACTGGGCAGCTTTTCCGAGGCGGCCCGTCGTGCGGGCGTCAGTGCGGGCCAGGTGTCCAAGCAGATCGCAGCCCTGGAAGCATCACTCAAGGTGCGCCTGTTCGAACGCACGACCCGTGCGGTGCGCGCCACGGCCGAAGGCACCGGGATGGTGGATCGGGCCCGCGCGCTGATCGAGGCGGCCGATGCGCTCGCGGCGCCGGGTGACGAACGCGATGCCCTGACCGGAACGATCCGCATCAGCGCGCCGGTGATCTATGGCACACGCACGCTGGCGCCGGCCCTGATGGCGTTCCTGGAGGCGCATCCGGGCCTGAATGTCCGGCTGATCCTGGCGGACCGTCGCGTGGACCTGGTGAATGAGGGGTTCGACCTGGCGCTTCGCATCGGCGAGATGGCCGACGGCAGCCTGGTGGGCCGGAAGCTTCAGACCCAGCGCTTGCGCCTGATGGCGTCGCCGGATTTCGTCGCGCGCTTCGGACCGATCCGAGCGCCCCAGGATCTGTCCAGGGTGCCGTGTCTGATCGACCTGAATGTCAGCCTGCCGCGCCAGTGGCGGTTCGCGCGAGACGGGGAGGTGGAAACGGTCCGGGTGGATGGCCGGTTCGAGACCGACAGTGCGGAGGTGATTCGCGAGGCCTGCCTGAAGGGGCTGGGGGTCGGCCTTATCCCGGAATTCTGCGTGTCGGACTCAGACCTTGTCGAGGCTGCGCCAACAGATGCCAGAGGCTGCCTGGTGGACCTGTTGCCCGACTGGACCACGCCGGAACGTGAAGCCTGGCTGCTCTGGCCGCCGGGGCGCTACCTCGCGCCACGAACGCGCGCGCTGGTCGACCATCTGATCGGCACGCTGAAGGCCCCGCGGCGCTAGCGCATTTTCCAGCAAAACGACCACCGTTTTGCGCCCTAGAAGGCGTCAATTCCAGGGATTGAACCGCGTGACCGGCGCCGGCTGTTCGGCCGGCTCGTCGTCCTGGACATCGCCGTCGCCTGACTCCGAGGCCTCGGCCTGGCTGCCATCGGTCCCGGCGTCGGTTTCGGTTTCCGCCTGGCTGTGCGGCGCCGGATCGTCCGTGGGGGCCTCTGTTTCGGCGGTGGCGGTGTCCTCGGGCGCGGGCTCTGTCTGCGCGGACGCGGCCGGCGCGCCGAATGCGGGGTTGGCGGCCGCCCAGGGGCTGGCGTGCGACACGCTTACGGTCGGCTCGCTCGCGTCGGGCTCTGCGACCACCTCTTCGGGCATGTCAGGCAGCGGCGCCGCCTCCGTCAGGGGTGGCGTGTCGACCGCCGCATCCTCAACGGCAAGGTTTGTCTCCGGATCGGGCTCCACCTCGACTGATTGCGGCGCGCCAAGGCCTGACGCGTCGGCAAATCCGAGCGCCGCCTCGGGCGCGTCTTCCGCCGTTTCCGCGACCATGGGTTCGGCGTCCGGGGCGAAGCCTGTGGCTGGCCCACCCATCGCAGCGACCCTGTCCGAAAGCGGCGAAGCGTCGTTGTCGTCCGCTTCGTCTGTGTCCGGTGTCTCCGCGAGGGTGGCGGCGGGACCGTCCATCGTCTCCGGCGCGCTGCTTTCGGCTTCGGTCGGATCCGTCTCGAAGGCCGGAGCCTGCGGTTCGGAGCGGGCCGTAGAGAGCGCCTCGTCCGAGAGGTCGAACCGGGCGCCATCGTCGTCTGCGCCATCGTCGTCTGCTGCAGGCGCAACCGGGTCGGCCACCGGCATCGCGGGCGTCACGTGAGCCGTGTCCTCAACGGCTTCGGCGGCGACCGGCTCGGGGGTGACGTCGGGTGGCGTCTCGAGATCGGCTTGCGACCCGGTCTCTTCTGCCGCGTCCTGATCGGTATCGGCTGCCAGCGCGCCCTCAGGCCGGATCTCGGCGGTGACCGCGCCCGTTTCCTCGACCGGGTCCTCGTCCAGACCCGGGGCGGTGTCGGCGACGCCCGGGGCCGTGAGGGCCGGATCCGCGGCGGCGGCGACCACCGGAGCCGGCTGCTCGACCGGCTCGAGGGCCCGGTCCAGCCCGCTCAGCAGCCGCTCGATCGCGGTTTCGGTGCCCCGCGCGGTCCGACTGGCTTCCTTCACCATGTCGGCAATCACCGTCTGATAACTGCCGCCGTCCTCGCACGGGGTCTCGGCAAGCTGCTCGGCGCTCACCTCTTCCATTACCTTGCCCTCGACCGTCTCCAGCGTCAGCGATTGGGGGTCGGCGTGGACGACGACACGGTAGCCCTCCGTCTCGAACTGGATCGCGCCATTGTCGCCCTCGGTCCAGGCGACCTTCCGCTGCGCGGTCATCTCGCTCAGACGGTCCACGAGTTTCTTGGTCGAAGGATGGAGCATGGGGTTCGCCTATTTGCCGGTGTTGGTCCCTGTCACCTACTTAGCCGGGAGCCGGCGCAAGATGAAAGGGTCGCGAGGCGAAAAAAACCATGAAAAAGCAGCCAGGTGGAACGTCCTGTTCCACCTGGATTTCATGCCGGAACGGATGGTTCTGACGGGGTAGGGCCGCAGACCTGCCGTTGCGGCAGGCGATTACGGGGACCAGTCGCGCTGCACCTCCGAGATCTGGGCCAGGAAGTCCTTCACGGGCTGACCTGGCGCAGCCGAAAGGTCTGTCCGGAAACCCGCCACCGTACCGTCCGGGGCCACCAGAAGATAGGTCGGCGTCCAGGCAATGGAGAGCGTGTTGCGCAGGCTGGCGTCGCGGTCGATGACGGTCGGATAACTGTAGCCTCGCGCCTCGAAATAGGCCGCGACAGATCCATACGATCCATAGGCCTCGTCGGCGCGCGCCGCACTGGGCGGGGTATGGATCGAGATGAAATTCAGGTCGGGGTCCATCTCGATGGCGCGCGCAAGGGCGTTCACGAACGGTGCATCCGCCATGCAGTCGCTGCACCAGATCCCCCATATGTCGACCACGGTCCAGGCCCCCTGAAGTGCGTCGGAGCTGTAGGTGCCGCCAGACACCAGAGGCCCCTCGAAGGCGGGCAGACGCTTGCCCAGAAACGCATAGTCGAAGGGGCGACCATAGGAATCCCGCGGAACGCCGCCGCGCGTCTCGACCGTCTCGGGCACCTCCGCGCCGGGCTGGATGAAGCCGGTGGCGGCGGGCCCCTCTTCATTGCCCGTCGGGTCGCCACCCGGTCCGCAGGCGGCAAGGAGCAGGGCAAGGCCAGCGGCGGCGCTCAGGGCTCGGATCATCACGGGGCTCCTCGAAACTGCGGAGAACGGCTGACACCCCTCCCCGAAACACGCAAATGGCCCCGGCGCCGTGCCCCGGGGCCATTACGCAATCTAGGGCCGATCCGTTCCGACGCGACTGAAGGGTCGCTTTGGTTTTCGTAACAGATCAGCTGGCGCCTGTCGGATCGGACCCGGCGCATCTTCACGTCAACCGGATTTCAGTGAAGATGCGCAAGAGTCCTGTTTCGGCGTGTCTTCCTGACGGGATTTGGGGTCCGCGTCGTTTGAGGATGCCTTAGCTATAGATTTCGAACAGGCCGGCTGCGCCCATGCCGCCGCCGATGCACATGGTGACGACGCCCCATTTTGCGCCCCGGCGCTGGCCCTCCAGCAGCAGCGACCCGGTGCAGCGCGCGCCGGTCATGCCGAAGGGGTGGCCGATGGAGATCGAGCCGCCGTTCACATTGTACTTCTCCGGATCGATGCCGAGATGGTCGCGGCAGTAGAGACACTGCGAGGCGAACGCCTCGTTCAGTTCCCACAGGTCGATGTCGTCGACCTTCAGCCCGTGCCGGTCGAGCAGGCGTGGCACCGCCTTCACCGGGCCGATGCCCATCTCGTCCGGGTCGACGCCGGCCACGTTGAAGCCGACGAACCGGCCCAGCGGCTTGATGTTGCGGCGTGCGGCTTCCTCGGCTTCCATGACGACGAGGGCAGCCGCCCCATCGGAGAGCTGGGACGCATTGCCGGCCGTGACGTACTTGCCTTCCTTCACGACCATGCCGCCGGAAAAGACCGGCTTGAGGCCCGCCAGCGTCTCCACGGTGGTGCCGGGACGGTTGCAGTCGTCCCGGTCGACGATGACCTCCTCATAGGTTTCCTCGCCGGTTTCCTTGTTGACCAGCTTCATGCGGGTCTTCAGCGGGGCGATCTCCTCGGACATCCAGCCCTTTTCCTGGAAAACGGCCGTGCGGCGCTGGGATTCCGCCGCATACTCGTCCTGGGCTTCGCGCGACACGCCGTAACGGTCGGCGACGATCTCGGCCGTCTCGATCATGGTCATCCAGATCGCCGGCCACTGCTTCATCAGTTCGTCTTCGGTATAGCGATACGTGTTCATGTGGCCGGAGCGGTTCACCAGCGAGAGGCTCTCCACGCCGCCGCCGATGGCCACCGAGGCGCCCTCATTGATCACGGTGTGGGCCGCGTTGGCCACGGCCTGCAGACCCGACGAGCAGAACCGGTTGATGGTCGCGCCCGACGTTGAGGAGGGGCACCCGGCCCACAGTGCCGCATTGCGGGCCACATTGTGGCCGGTCGCGCCTTCCGGCTGCGCACTGCCCAGGAACACGTCCTCGACCTCTGCGGCCTCGATTCCGGCCCGTTCGATGGCGCTCTTGATCGCATGACCCGCCATGGTGATGCCATGGGTGTCGTTGAGCCCGCCTCGATGTGTTTTCGTAAGCGCGGTACGGGCGGTTGAAACGATGACGGCTTCACGCATGGTGGTTTCCTCCTTGAAATGGTGTGGCGTCGTCGCGGACCTTATCGTCCACGCCGCAGTGCCGCTAGGGTGCCGTTTACGTCAACTTTCGGGCGCAGGGGCCGGTCGCTGTCCGGTCCCGACGACACCCCCATGAAAAAGGGGCACCGGCGCGCCGGCCGATGCCCCTCTCAACGGACTGAAGCGTTCGCTCAGCCTTTCGCGGCGCTGTTGCACTCGGCGAGTTCTTCTGCGGTCAGCTCGCCATTCTCGCTGGAAAAACCAGCCAGTTGGCCGATCTCCTTCGCCACCTGCTTGCAGGCGCGAACGGTCGGCGACTTGCGGGCGAGCTCGGCGACACAGGTGTCGCCGTCGCAGGTCCAGATCGCCCGGTTTGCGATGATCTCAGTGCCGTCTTCGACCGGATTGGCCAGAGCGGCGGTAAACAGGGTGCCAGCAAGGGCCGGCGCGGTCAGACCGATGGATCCGGCCGTCAGGAGGAGAATGCGAAGCATGGAGGAAACCCCTTGGTCACGTGCTCGGTGCCGGCCTGGATCGGTCCGCCGACACAGCCCGGGTTATAGAACGGCTGAATGAAATGTCCAGCATTCAGTGAACGCTGTTCACAGCGCGGCTTGAGACGAAGCCGCGCGGGAGGGCGGGCAAGCCAGCGGCCAATGCGCAGGTTGACCCTCCGTCCCCGATTGCGCCGGGGGGACAGGCGCGTACACTTCAGGCACAGAATGGGCCCCGCACCAACGCTGCCGGCCGGCGCGGACCATGCCCGCACAGGGCCGGACCTGGGAGGACGACATGGATTTCAATCTGCCCCGCGAGCTGCTCGACTATCTCGACGAGCTCGACGATTTCATCGCGCGCGAGATCAAGCCGCTGGAAGAGGCCGATGACAATATCCGCTTCTTCGATCATCGCAGGGAGTGGGCGCGTACCGATTTCGACCGGGGCGGCCTGCCCCGCGAGGAGTGGGAACACCTCCTGCGCAAGGCGAAACGGAAAGCCGACGAGGCCGGACATCTGCGCTATGCCCTGCCCAGGGAGTTCGGCGGTCAGGATGGCACCAATCTCGGCATGGCGGTGATCCGTGAACACCTTGCCCGGAAGGGCCTGGGGCTGCACAACGACCTGCAGAACGAGCATTCGATCGTCGGCAATTTCCCGCAGATCCTCATGCTGCGCGACTTCGCCCGGGACGACCAGAAACACCTGATCCAGGACGCGCTGGACGGTAAGTTCATCGCCACCTTCGGTCTGACGGAGCCCGATCACGGGTCCGACGCCACGCACATGGAGACCCGCGCCGTGAAGGAGACCCGCGACGGCAAGCCGGGCTGGCGGATCAATGGCGAGAAGATGTGGACGACCGGGATGCATGTGGCGACGCACATGATGTGCTTTGCCCGCACCTCGGGGAAGGATGGTGATGCGCGCGGCATTTCCTGCCTGCTGGTGCCCGCCGACGATCCGGGTGTGAAGATCGAGGAGTATCTCTGGACCTTCAACATGCCCACCGATCATCCGCGGGTCTCCATTACCGACGTCTGGGTGCCGGAGGAGGCGGTTTTCGGTCCGCCGGAGGGGGGGCTCGCGCTGGCCCAGCATTTCGTCCACGAGAACCGGATCCGCCAGGCGGCGAGTTCCGTCGGGGCGGCCATCTACTGCCTGGAGGAAAGCATCGCCTATGCCCGGACGCGTGCGCCTTTCGGCAAGCCACTGGCGGTCAATCAGGCGATACAGTTCCCCATCGTCGACCTGATGAGTGAGGCGGAAATGCTGCGTCTCTTCATCTTCAAGACGGCCTGGGAGATGGACCAGATGTCGAAGCCGGACGTGGCCGTCTATCTTTCCGACAAGGTCTCGATGTGTAATTACCGCGCCAACCGGCTCTGCTGCGAGGCGGCCGACCGGGCGATGCAGGTGCATGGCGGTCTGGGCTATTCCCGTCACAAGCCCTTCGAGCACATCTACCGCCACCACCGGCGCTACAGGATCACGGAAGGGTCGGAGGAGATCCAGATGCGCAAGGTCGCCGGGCATCTCTTCGGCTTCATGGGGCCGCGCAAGGATGAGGTGGCGAAGGCGGCGGAGTGATGCGCCGGTCTTAACGCCGCTTAACCGGATCGGGTCGGAAAATGAACGAATCGGCCCGGCCCGGTAACGCTTCAGGAACCAAGCGCGGCGACACTGTCCCCATAGATGCACAGCCTATGAGGACATCGGCCCCATGTTGAGAGACCTGATCCGCCACGTGGCGAGCGAGACGCAACTGACCCAGTCGCAGGCGCGCGATGCGCTCGGCGTCATCTTCAACGCCGCCGACCGCCAGGGCTCTCCCTTCGCCGCCTCGCTGTTCAGACGCCTGCCCGGCGCCCGGACGCTTGCGGCCCGCACGGGCGCCGAGCTGGGCGCACCGAACGGTGTGCTGGCCCGCCTGATCGAGCAGACCCCCGGTGGCCGGCGCGAAGTGTCGACCCGCATGCTCCGCGACCTGCAGGCACTGGGTCTGGGGCATGAGACCATCGGCCGGATCATGCCGGCGGTCGCGGCCTATGCCGAGACCAGCTACGGCATCACGGGGTTCGGCCATCTCGGCGATCTGATTGGCAGCGATCCGGCGAAGGAGGCGACCCGGATTTCGGCGGCGGCCTGACGCACGACACCAAGATAGGCGATACAGAGAATTGGCCGCCCTTCGGGGCGGCCTCTTTCGTTTCGGGTCCATTCGGGTGCAGCGGCCGCTACCGATGGCGCGCTTCCTGACGGCGAACCGGTACCCACTTCGCCTGGAAGCGCTTAGCGCTGAAGTTCCTTCATCGCCTCTTCTAGCCCCGCAAGCGTCAGTTCGAACATCCGGTCGGGGCCGATCAGCTGCCGCACGAGCTGGATCGAGGGTGTGTACTCCCAGGCCCCGGACTTCACCGGGTTCAGCCAGGCGAGGTTGGGATAGGTCTGGACGAAGCGCTGGATCCATAGCCCGCCCGGCTCATCGTTCCAATGCTCGACCGAACCGCCGGCATAAGTGATCTCGTAAGGGCTCATGGACGCGTCGCCGACGATGATCACCTTGTAGTCCGACGGGTATTTGTGCAGCACGTCCCACGTGGGAATCTGGTCGGAGCGCCGTCGGCGATTGTCCTTCCACAGACCTTCATAAGGGCAGTTGTGGAAGTAGAAGTGCTCCAGGTTCTTGATCTCGGATCGGGCGGCCGAGAACAATTCCTCACAGACCCGGATATGCGGATCCATCGAACCGCCGGCATCCAGAAGCAGGAGGACGCTCACCGCATTCCGGCGCTCCGGGCGCATGGACACGTCTAGATAGCCCTGCTTGGCCGTGTTCTGGATCGTGCGATCGAGATCGAGTTCTTCTGCGGCACCGTCACGGGCCCAGCGGCGCAGACGTCGCAGCGCCATCTTGATGTTGCGGGTACCGAGCTCGAGATTGTCGTCGTAATTCTTGAACTCGCGCTTGTCCCAGACCTTCACGGCGCGCCGATGGCGGGACTTATCCTGCCCGATGCGCACACCCTCGGGATTGTAGCCATTGGCGCCGAAGGGGGAGGTTCCACCCGTGCCGATCCACTTGTTGCCGCCCTCGTGGCGCTTTTCCTGCTCTTCGAGACGCTGCTTAAGGGTTTCCATCAGCTTCTCGAAACCGCCCATGGCTTCGATCTGGTCCATCTCCTCCTGGGTGAGGAACTTCTCCGTCATCTTGCGGAGCCAGTCCTCTGGCAGGTCGCGTACGTCAACGGCATCCTTCAGGGTGTCCAACCCCTTGAAGACATGACTGAAGACCCGGTCGAACTTGTCCAGGTTCCGTTCGTCCTTCACGAGGGTGGCCCGCGAGAGGTAGTAGAAATCCTCCACCTCCATGCCGATCACGTCGGCGTCCAGCGCGTCGAGAAGCGTCAGGTATTCACGAAGGGTCACCGGGACCTTCGCGGCGCGCAGCTCGTTGAAGAAGTTCAGGAACATGTGACGCCTGGCCTCCCGCTTGGTTGGCGCATGTCCGGCGAAACCGGCATGCCTTGACCGGGTCCACGCACTGGGCGTACCCGAGGTTCAAAACCCAAGGTAATACGCCTTTCGGCCCCTGTCCAAGTCCAATGGTGAGGTTCGGCCCGAACGCCGATTTTCCTTGGCGTGTCCCGAGAAAGGCGGTGGAGTGCACCCATGAGCGAATTCGACGATCTGGAGGAGCCCGGTCCCGGAGCCCGTCAGCGTTTCGGGCTGGCTGGCAGCAAGGAGATCGGGGCGCTGGCGCATCTCTATCGTGCCGAGGTGTACCGGTCCACGATCTGGCGCCAGCGGCTGGACCAGACGACAAATTGGGCCGTCGTGTCGACGGGCATCGCGCTCAGCGTGGTGTTTTCCGGACCCAACGCGTCGCCATTCCCGATCGTCCTCGTGGGGCTCCTCTGCGTCATGTTCCTGATGCTGGAGGCGCGCCGGTATCGGTTCTTCTATGTCTGGCGGTTCCGGGCGAGGGTTCTGGAAATCGCCTTCTATGTCCCGATCCTGCGCGGCGAGGGTGCAAACATCGCCATCGACCGGGGGACGGCGCTGTCCGATGATTACGAGAAGCCCCAGTACAGGATCAGCATGTTGCGGGCCGTCGGCCGTCGGCTGCGCCGCAACTATGGCTGGATGTTCGCGATTCAGGGTGTCGCCTACTTCGCCAAGATCCTGATCCACCCGACCGATGTGCAGACGCTGGAGGAGTTCACCTACCGGGCCCATATCGGTCCCATTCCGGGCTGGTTTGCCCTGGTCTCCGGGCTGGCCTTCCATGCGGCCTGGATCGGGGTGGCATGGTACACATGGAACGAGGAACGGGGCGACAAGACCAAGATGGCCGACTTCCTCGCGTCGCGCTCCGACGTCATGTCCGGCTTCGAGGATGTGGGTGGAGAGCAGGACGATGTGGTCGCCACCATCTCCGAACTGGAGGAAAAGCCCGAACCGCCGCAGCGGAACGGGCGATAGTCGGGAGCGGGGCTCCTATTCCGCGGGACCGCGTCGCCCGCCGGACTCGCGCCGCGACAGGAAGGCGAGCCGTTCGAACAGGGCCACGTCCTGTTCGTTCTTCAGCAGGGCGCCGTGCAGGGGCGGCGTCAGTTTCTCGGGATCGGTCTCGCGCACCGTTTCCAGGTCGATGTCCTCGTTCATGAGCAGCTTGAGCCAGTCGAGAAGTTCGCTCGTCGACGGCTTCTTCTTGAGGCCGGGCACCTCACGCATCGAATAGAAGGTGGTCAGCGCATCCTTCACGAGCTTCTGCTTGATGCCGGGATGGTGGACGTCGATGATCTCCCGCATCACCTGCTCGTCCGGGAACTTGATGAAGTGGAAGAAGCAGCGGCGCAGGAACGCGTCGGGCAGCTCTTTCTCATTGTTCGAGGTGATGATCACGATCGGACGCTGTTTGGCCTTCACGGTCTTGTCGAGCTCGTAGACATAGAACTCCATGCGGTCGAGTTCCTGCAGGAGGTCGTTTGGAAATTCGATGTCGGCCTTGTCGATCTCGTCGATCAGCAGCACGGGGCGTTCGCCGGCTTCGAACGCCTCCCAGAGCTTCCCCTTCTTGATGTAGTTCGAAATGTCCTTCGCGCGCTCATCGCCGATCTGCCCGTCGCGCAGACGCGAGACGGCATCGTACTCATACAGGCCTTGCTGGGCCTTGGTGGTCGACTTCACATGCCACTCGATCAGCGGCGCGCCGAGGGATTTCGCCACCTCGATGGCAAGCACGGTCTTGCCGGTCCCGGGTTCGCCCTTCACGAGAAGCGGGCGCTGCAACTGGATCGCGGCATTCACCGCGACGCGCAGATCCTCGGTCGCGACATAATTCTCCGTCCCTTCGAAACGCATACCCGGTCTCCTAATCTTCGTTCGGCCCGACCTTAAGGGCTGGGGCGGCGTGTGCAAGCGCCGTTCGGCGATCGGGCCGGCTTTCCCGCCGGTCCGGGGCATGATCATGCCCGTTGCGGCGAACCAAACGGGCTCATGGGGCATGATCCGGGCGTGACACCTTGATGCCGCATCAAGAAACTGCAACATTAGGTAGTCAAGTCCCGCATTTCCCGCGGAGGTGCGGCGCCCGGGCGCGAGAATCCGCCTATGTGGCAAATTCGTTTTGGCGGACATGGGTTGGGAAACGGGTCGATGCCCCTGAAATTGTCTCTCAGGCCCGGCGAAGTCCTTGTCCTCAACGGGGCGGTGCTGCGCAATGGCGAGCGGCGCGGCGTGCTCTTGCTGGAAACCCGGGCCCGGATCCTGAGGGAAAAGGACATCCTGCAGCCCGAAGAGGTCCGCTCCTGCGAGGACCGGGCCTATTTCGCCGTCATGCAGCTCTATCTGAACGACGATCCGGCAGGTGAGGCGCACGCCTTCGCCTGCGATGCGCTGGCCGACCTGATCGCCAACAGCGACGACCCGGCCCGGCGGGATATCGCCCTCGACGCCGCCGCCGCACTGGCGGCCGACGCGACCTACCAGGCCCTGTCGCGGTGCCGGGTGTTGCGCGACGTGGCTGGGGAGGCGCGGCTTGGCTGACTGCGAAGGGCGAGAGCGTGTGCCACGCGAGGGGGATGGCCCCGTCCTGTCGCTGGAAGCGGCGCTGGCGGCGCTTGACGCCTGCGCGTTTCCGCCCGACGCCCGGATCGATCTTGGGCGTGGTTGGCAGACGTCGCTGCAGGAAGGGGAGGCGCCCGACCGGTTGCACCGACGCCTGGCGGCCTACCGCACCCACCTGGCCCTGGCTGTGGCCGCAGCGGATCGCGCGTCGCCGGCCGACCGGCAATCCGATGCCGTCGGGGCTGGTCTCAGGGTCACGCCACAAGCGAGGCGGCTGCTCGACGCGGTGCGTGAGGCGCGGTAAGGCGTGCCTATGTCCAGTGCGCTGATTGCAGACTTCGTCGCAACCTTCGTTACCTTCTTCGTCCTGATCGACGCTGTGGGCGTTGCGCCCGTCTTCGCGTCCCTGACCGCGTCGGGACCGCCGGCCTACCGACGTCGCATGGCGATCCGGTCGACGCTGGTCGCAGCGCTCATCATCTTTTTCTTCGCCTTCGCCGGGGCCTGGCTGCTCAACGCGATGCACATTTCCATTGCGGCCTTCAAGGCGGCTGGCGGGGCGCTGCTCTTCCTGATTGCACTCGACATGGTGTTCGAGAAGCGGACCGAGCGGCGCGAGAGCCGGGCGGAGGACTACATGTCCGCCCACCAGGATGACCCCGCCCCGGAGGACGTGTCCGTCTTTCCAATTGCCATTCCCATGATCGCGGGGCCAGGCACCATCGCGTCGGCAATGTTCTACATGGCGGATGCGGGCGGGACGCAGGACAAGGCGGTCATTCTCGGGGCGCTGGGCGCCAATCTCCTGCTGGTGCTGGTCATATTCCTCGCCGCCGGCCCGATCGTCCGGGCCATGGGGCCGAGTGTCGCGGGCGCCCTGACCCGGATTCTGGGTGTCATCCTGGCCGCGCTGTCGGTCCAGCTCCTGATCGACGGGATCGCAGAGGCCTTCGGTCTTCAGCTCGCTACCGGGACTCTCTGAGAGACCTGACCGCTTCAGCCGACCCGGTCTCACATCTTCGAACTTGCCCCGGGGCGAGTTCGGAGCAATCGCAACCGAGTACGTTTGCTCCGAACTTGCTCTAGAGGTACGGAAGCTGGGTTTCCTCGCCACGGAAGCTGCGTTGCATGGCGGCCAGCGTCAACCAGAACAGCGCCATTGCCGCCGCAGCCATCCCCATGATCTGCAGCACGGTCAGCCCGGACAGGTCGGCGCCCGTCCGGGCCACCTCGAGCACCGCCTCGCCCGACTGTTTTTCCAGCGCGACCGCGCGATCGTTGCCGGCCTCCACCACCAGCCGCATCCTGCGCAGGTCCGTGGCTCCGTCCACATGCTCCAGCAAGGCCACCGTCGCGACGGAGGTGATGGCGCTTGCCACGGCATTCACCTGGCGCGCATCGGCAACCAGCTCGTCCAGCGCATCGGGCTGCAGGACGTCGCGGAAGGCAGCCTCCACGCCGGCCATCTGTTCCGACGTGGTGGAGACCCCCTCGAACACCTGCGACAGGGCCGCGCGGAGGTCATCCTCGGGAAGTGCGGCGTCGACCTGCCGGTCCAGTCTCGCCGCGTAGCTTTCCGTCAGACGACCGGCGCGGTAAGCGGCCTTCAGGATCGACAGTGCCTGCGCCAGGTGCACCGTATCGGCGGGTGGCACATCCTCGCCCACGAGGCCCAGCCCTGTCAGGCGCAGTTCCGTGGACGGTCCGGGCTCCGTGCGAACCCAGCGGCGGCTGTTGCGCGTGAGATCCTCGAGACTGCCGAGAACCGAGAAGGTGCGTTCGCTCAGGAGATCGGCGGCACGCGCCGGCGCCACGGCGGCGTCGTCGCCCGGTACCACAGGGGGAGGGGTGAGCGTCGCGGCACCCCCGGCTTCCGCGCCGGTGTCTGCAGGCGGCGATACCGCAAGGTCATAGCGGGCGCGCACATCATTGGGCAGGAACAGGAGCGCCGCCCGGATCCGCTTCTGGTCGCTCGTGCCGAAGGGGTCGTTGCGCGCTGCAGCCTCCAGCGCCGCGACATCACCCGGGTCGAGAAGCTGCGGCGCCGCCAACAGGAAGCCCCGTGCCGCGGCCAGGTCCCGCGCAGTGAGTTCCCGGTCTACCAGATCGGCCCAGAAGGCACGGCGGTCGGCTCCGCGCGGCACCAGGGCCGCCAAGGCATCGTCCAGCGCGCTGCGGGTTTCCGACACGGCCGCTGCCGTCGGTTGGTCGGGATAGTCGCGGGAATTGAACACGCCGGCGACGGCGCTCGCCGCAAGCAGCGGGAGCACGATCAGCAGACCGTTGAAGGCAACGGCCTGCAGCCATCCCGGGGACGTCCCGGATTTGCGTCGCATCAGGGCCATGGGAACAGGAATGTCTCGGCGATCCGACCTGTATAGCGCACAGGCGGGATCGGTTGATCAAGGGACGAATGCAACCTCCTCTGGGTTGTGTGCGGGCCTGAGGCCCTTGTGCGCCGGGCAAGGCGCGGCACGTCTTTTGCCAATTGCACCAAGGCCCGGCGCCGGATATATGGGCCGCGGTGGTGAGGACCGTGCCATGCAGAACGATGATCTAGAAGGTTATACGCCGACGGATGACGAACCGTTCATGAATGCGCGCCAGCAGGCCTATTTCCGCGCGAAGCTCGAGGCCTGGAAGGCTGATATTCTTGACGGGTCCCGTTCGACGATCTCGAATCTGAGGTCTGAATCCAGTGCGCACCCAGATCTTGTGGACCGCGCGTCCGCCGAGAGTGACAAGGCGCTGGAACTTCGGACCCGTGACCGCCAGCGGAAGCTGATCTCCAAGATCGATGCCGCGCTTCGCCGCATAGATGACGGCACCTACGGGTATTGCGAGATGACGGGCGAACCGATCAGCCTTCGCCGCCTGGAAGCCCGCCCCACGGCCACGCTCAGCCTGGAAGCCCAGGAGATGCATGAGCGCCGGGAACGTACGCTGCGCGACGATTGAGGCCGGATACCCAAATCCTAACGCGTCGTTAACCCTGTCGCGTCAGACAGGAATGCACGGGTTCGGAGTCGTTCCATGAACAAGGCAGACTTACGCCGCCCCTTCGAGGCCCGGCGGTCCGGGCCGAGGCTGGGACGCGAGGTTCGCTCGGACAACCTCCGCGCGCCTGATCCCGATATCGCCAATACCCTGCCGAGCGCCCGCAACGTGCTGTCACGCGAGGAGATCGAGGCGCTGCTGCGTCCCGATCTGCCTGAACCCGAGCCGCAGCCTGCGCAGACCGCGCCCCATGACGTGCCCGATCTCGACGGTCCCAAACGCCGGCTTGCCGAGCAGCGGGAACAGGCCGAGCGACTCGTCGCCCGGATGGCCCTTGCCCTGCGTCGCGAGGCGGGCTTGCCAGCGGCTCTGACCGTCGCCGAAGTCAGTGAGGCGGCCTTCCGTGAGGCGGTGCCGGCACGCGATTCGGGGGCGGCCTTCGCCTGTTTCGGTGACGCGAACGGTGATGTGACGGCAGTGATCGCGCTGTCGGGCCAGCTCGCCTCCGCCCTGATCGAAGCCGCCTGTGGCGCCGATCCCAGCGACCTTTCCGATGGCCCCCGCCGGCATCTGACAGAGCTCGACGCGGACATCCTCGCCACCCTGCTGGGACCCCTGGCCCGGTTTCTGCCGGGGGGACACGTCGTCTGCCTGGAAACCCGCAGCGCCTTCGCCGTTGCGCTCGTGCCGCCGGGGCGTGCGGTGCGCGTGGAGCTGGACATGCGGCTGGAGGGCATGTCCGGCCGCGCCACCCTGGCGGCGACCAGCCTGGTTCCGTCCGCCGAACCGGGGCGAGCAGACGGTGCGGCAGTTCATGCGATCCGCGGTCCAGCGACCCGACCCGCGGGGCTCACGGCGATTCTGACGGCGCGGGTTGCAAGCCTGAGCGTCCCCGTCAGCCGCCTGTCGAATCTCCGCCCCGGCGACACCTTGCTCCTTGGCGTGCCGGCCGACGAGCCCGTGCAGCTTCTGTCCGGCGGTCGCATGGGAGACCTTGCCGCCGAGGGCGAGATCGGGCGAAAGGGCGGTCGGATGGCCGTTCGCATCACCCGTCGCGGGCCTGCCATCGGTGAGCCCGGCGGCTGACCCTGACCGATCCTTGCCTGTCGGGTGAAGGTGGACGTCCAACGTGTCCTTCGAAACGTCGACGCCGATGGGCGTGACGCGGACCGTGGCCGAAGGCCGCGCAAGCCGCCGAACGAGGGCGGTCAAACTGTATCTCGAAGCGTCAAACCTCCTGCAACGTCCCGACCCGACCCTCGCCGCCGGTCCGGGAGGGGGACCTCCCGCCCGGCGGTGCCAATCTCTCCCAATCGGCGGAAAAAGTCACAGGACAAGCACGGTCGGAGCACACGGACTCGTTCGCGAACGGAGACTTGCGCAAGACCAATGATGTAAAGCGACGGTTTGAGTGAAACGAAGGACCGGCGCTTCAACGATCCACGATTTCCCAGTCGCCATACACGGCGCGCGGTGTGTCACGAACCGCGCCCTCGCGGCAGGCCAGAACCGTGTCTTCGACGATCCGGCCGTCGGGCAGCCGCGTCTCGCGGATCACGTCGCGGCATTCCCGCAGCACCTCGTCCGTGGCGCCGGGGCCGCCGGCCAGTGTTTCCGTCCGCGGCGGCGGGGCTCCCCAGGTGTCGTCGGTCCAGCCATCCTCCGGCCAATCGACGTCGGGCGACGCGTCATGTCCCCAGTCGTCATGTCTCCGGTCGTCATGTCTCCGGTCTGGCACGGCGGCCTTGGGTGGTGGCCCCTGCCAGGCCGGACCCGTGGCCGAGCGGGTCGGCGGCGGCACGTCGGCATAGGGCCAGGATGGCGGGCAGGGATCGTCTCTGCCCGCAAGGGCGCTGCCAGCAAGGCCGCCGGCGAGCGCCCCCAGCAGGACACCCGCCGCAACGTCGCTGTCGTCATCGCCGTCATGATAGGCGTAAACGCCCCGAGACCGGTGCCAGCCGCCGCGATGGCCCTGC
The DNA here is from genome assembly GCA_964492485.1 of uncultured Hyphomonadaceae bacterium. Taxonomy (GTDB): domain Bacteria; phylum Pseudomonadota; class Alphaproteobacteria; order Caulobacterales; family Hyphomonadaceae; genus UBA5336. The sequence goes on from CAZBKM010000019.1 coordinate 46,527, forward strand.
CAGCCATGGTGGCGATAGGCGTGAACATGGTCGTCATCGTCGTCGCCCGCCTCGGCGATCAGTCCGCCTGCGACACCCCCCAGCACGCCGCCGACGAGCGCGCCGGTGAGTTGCCGGTCCTGCCTGGCGGCATGGCAGGGCGTTGCGCCATGCGCCCGACCTTGGCCGTACCCATAGCCGTACCCATAGCCCTGGGCACTGGCCTGTCCCGTCATCGGCGGCAGCGCAGCACAGGCGGCCAGAAGCATGATCGCGGCCGATCTCGTCATCGAGACACCCTCCCTTTCATATCCAAGGCTGGCGACCGGGACCTGAACCCAGACTGAAGCTTTGGTTCAGGCGGCTGGACGTGTCGTGCCCTCCGCGCCATCTTTGGCCCATGAGCGTGATCGACCATCTTCCCAGGCAGGCCGCCCGCGCGCGCTATGCCGCCGCCCAGGGACTTCGCAGCGCCTATTATGCCACGCAGTATCTGATGGCGCTGCGCCAATCGAGCGGCGTGACCCGTCCGGGCGAACCGCCGTTCCGCCCCAGCCGGGGCAAGCCGTCGCGCCGGGCCCTGCGTGCGGCCTATTTCGAGGCGTTCCGCCAGGACCGCGCGAACATCGAGGCCGGCCTCTACCGGGCACCCCGCGACCTGTCGCTCGACACGATGCCCGCGGCCCTGCAGCGCGTACGCCATTTCCTTGGCGATGCGGCGGAGGTCGACCGGCGCCGCCGTGAACGCGACGGCACAGAGGTTCGCCGAAGCGAATTTGCCGATCCGCAGCGCTACCCCGCCTATTACCGGCAGAATTTTCACTATCAGTCCGGCGGCTGGCTCAGCGATGACAGCGCGGCCCTGTATGATCACCAGGTCGAGGTGCTGTTCACCGGGGCGGCGGGCGCGATGCGCCGGGCGGCGCTGGCCGATGTGGCGCGGGCGCTGGGCGGACGCGACCAGCGCGGCGTGGCGCTCCTGGATCTGGCATGCGGGACCGGCGCCTTTCTCGCAGAGGCGCTCCGCAACTATCCGCGCCTGAAGGCCACGGGCCTTGATCTGTCACCGAATTACTGCGCCCGCGCGGCCAGGGCGGTCGCCGACTGGCCCCAGGCCGAGATCGTGCAGGGCCAGGCTGAAAGCCTTCCCCTCGACGACGCCAGCCAGGACATCGTCGTCTGCATCTATCTGTTTCACGAGTTGCCGCCGCGCGTTCGTGTCGCCGTGCTGGCAGAGGTGCGTCGCGTTCTCAGGCCTGGCGGTACCTTCGTGCTGGCCGACAGCCTTCAGTTCGGCGACCGCGACGGGATAGACGGGTTCCTGGAGTATTTTCCGGAGGGGTTCCACGAGCCCTATTATCGCGGCTACCTGTCATGGGATCTGGGGGCGGCCATGGCGGATGCCGGCTTCGTCTCCGGGACGACCCATCTGTCGTTTCTCACAAAGGTCACGAGCTGGCAGGTGGCTTGAACCGGTCGTGCGGCGTTGCCCGTGGCGCGAGCACACAGGGTTCGTCCCGATTACGGCAATGACCGCGCCTGCGACCCGGCCTGAGGCCCCGCGAGAGAGGTGCGTGTCAGTCCTTGTCGGCCTCGGCGGCTTTCTCAGCGTCGGTGAGTGGCACGCCATAAAGCTCCAGACGGTGATCGACGAGCCGATAGCCGAGCTTGCGGGCAATCTCGATCTGCAGCCGCTCGATCTCCTCGTTCTGGAACTCCACCACCTGACCCGATTTCACGTCGATCAGGTGATCGTGATGGATCTCCGGTGTCTCCTCGAAACGGGACCGGCCATCGCGGAATTCGTGGCGTTCGATGATGTCATAGTCCTCGAACAGCTTCACCGTGCGGTAGACGGTTGCCAGCGAGATCGACGCATCCAGCGCGTTGGCCCTGCGGTGAAGTTCCTCCGCATCGGGGTGATCGTCCGCCTCCGAGAGAACGCGGGCGATGATACGGCGGGGCTCGGTCATCCGGAGCCCCTTCTCGACGCAAAGTTCTTCAAGCCGGGTCATGGCCCCTAGATGCGTCCAAACGGCGCTCAAGTCCAGATGCGACCATGGGCCAAGTCAGATCCCTCGACAGGAGCAGGGCATCGACCTCCACGCCGTCGGCGCGCCGGTAATAGCGTCTGCGTACGCCGTCCTCCTGAAATCCCAGTCCGGCATACAGGGCGCGAGCGGCCTGATTGTCGGCAGCCACGTCGAGGAGGATGCGCCGAACACCCAGTTCCGCGAGATGACGGGCCGTGTCGAGGATCAGGCGGCGGGCCAGACCCTGGCGGCGGGCACGCCTCGCCACGGCGATGGTGAGCAGGTCTCCCTCATCCCCCAAGAGCTGAACCATCAGAAAGGCGTCCAGCCGCCCATCCGCCTCCTCGTCCCCGGTCATCCGCGCGAGGCCCAGCGCAAGGGTCCAGGGCTCGCCGAGCAGTCGGTCGAAATCGCCTGCGGGCCATTCATGCTCGAACCCCTCGGCGTGCAGGACGCTCAATCGCGTGCCATCGCCCGGTGCCAGGGTGACCAGGCGGTGGGTCATGGCAGGGTCGGCGCGGGCCGGGCGGGCGTGGCATCTGGAGGGCGGACATAGACCGGGCGCGCCGGATGCGCGGCCGGGTCCAGCCGTGTGCTCCAAAGCGCCGCCCATCGCGCCCGCGGGACCGGGGCAGGGGCGGCCGGGTCGCTGGCAGCGTCCGGCACGTCGCTGCGCGTGGGGACCGCTGCCGGGGCCAGATTTGCGAGGTCCTCCTCAACCGGTGGCGCAAGGCCGCCCGACGGCCCCACGGTCTGCAACCAGACCGAACGGTCGGGCGGCCGGCGTCTCGCCAGGAGCGCCACGCGGACCGGCGTCGTCAGTGTATCGGGATCGAGGCAGGCTTCGAGGCTGGTCACGCCGACCACCGGCAGGTCCCGCACAAGCGCAAGTCCCCGGGCATAGGCGACGCCCACACGGACGCCTGTGAAGCTGCCCGGTCCGACGATCACGGCCAGCCGGCTGAGGTCTGCGAAGCCGAGTCCGGCTTCCGCCAGCGTTTCAGCCACCAGCGCGGGCAGCCGCGCGTCCTGGCCCCGCTCCAGGACGTCTCCACGTTCGAGAAGGGCGCCGTCGTCTGTCTGCAGGGCAACCTCGCAGACCGATTGTGCCGTATGGATAGTCAGAAGCGCCATCTCCGGGCCTAGAGGATACGGCACGCCGTCTCAAAGGAGAGGCGGGGCAGGCGTTCGAACAGGTTTTCCGTGGAGCCGTAGCCGATATTGCAGATCCAGTTCGATTTCCAGGCCCGCATCTCGGGATCGTCGGAGGATTCGAAAAACTCCCGGTCCACGCCTTCGGTGTCGAAGCCCGACATGGGTCCAGTGTCCAGACCCAGCGCGCGCGCCGCGATCAGGAAGTAGGCGCTTTGCAGCGTGCCGTTCCGGAAGCCGTTCATGAACCGCGCATCGTCAGCCTCGAACCAGGCCTCGGCCCCGGGATTGTGGGGAAACAGCTCTGGTATCTTCCGGTTGAAGTCGTGATCGTAGGCGATGATCGCCGTCCAGGGAGCGATGCGGGTCTTTTCGCGATTGCCTTCCATCATCAGCGGCAGGAGGCGTTCCTTTGCCGCCTGGCTGCGGATGAACAGGAACCGGGCGGGGCTGCAATTGGCGCTTGTGGGTCCCCATTTGGCAATCTCGTACGTGGCGCGGATCAGGGTTTCCGGCACGTCCTTCTCCTGCCACCAATTGTAGCTGCGCGCATTGCGGAAAATCACGTCGAGCGCGTCGTCGTTCACGGGGTGCTTCATCGGGAAACTCCGTCGTCAGGCTGGGCCCGTGGGCCGGTTGGACAGGGAAGGGGCGCCGGCGCACCGGTCCGGCGGACGCGCTAGAGAACGGCTTCGACGGCGTTCACCTCGGGCACGTAAGCCTTGAGCATGTTCTCGATTCCCTGCTTCAGCGTCATCGTCGAGGAGGGACAGCCGGCGCAGGCGCCCCGCATGTGCAGGTGGACGATGCCGGTGTCGACCTCGAACTTGTGAAAAATGATGTCGCCGCCATCCTGGGCGACGGCAGGGCGCACGCGCGTCTCGATCAGTTCGCGGATCTCCGACACGATTTCCGCAGCCTCGCCCTCATAGACCGTCTCGTCCTCGTCCGTATCGGGCTCAGCCGCCGCGCCATCCTCGATCACCGGCAGGCCCGCCACGAAATGATCCATGATCGCCGCCAGGATCATGGGCTTCAGATGTTTCCAGTCACGGTCTTCCTGCTTGGAGACCGAGACGAAATCTCGTCCGAAGAAGACACGCGCCACGCCGTCCACATCGAACAGCGCCTGGGCCAGCCGGCTGTTGCCCGCCTCGTCCCGGGCGGCGAAATCATAGGGGCCGACGTCACCTGCGACGGGCTGGCCCGGCAGGAATTTCAGCGTATCGGGGTTTGGTGTCGCTTCGGTCTGTATGAACATGGCCGTCTCCAGCGCTTTCGGGCCGCTATCGACCCCGTGGAGTTCGAGATGGCGCAGGTGTTGCGGGGTTTCAATGGGACGGCCATGCAGGGACGGGCGGCGCGCG
>CAZBKM010000020.1:0-44649 GCA_964492485.1 uncultured Hyphomonadaceae bacterium
CCGCCACCGCCGACTCCGGCTTCGTTCGAGACGGGGGAGTATCTGCGGTCGGGTGGCCTGGACGTGATCGGCGCGTCCACGGCCTATGCGGAAGGCGCCACCGGGACGGGCCAGCTCGTCGCGGTCATCGACACCGGGACAGATGGGGGTCATCCCGACCTTGTTGGCCAACTGCAGGGCACGACGTTCGACGTGAACGCCGCCGAGCGGGAGCCCGGCGATATTGATTCGAGCGGCCATGGCACGCTTGTCAGTGGCGTGATCGCCGCGCGCCGCAATCCCGGCAGCCTGGACCCCGGCATCCACGGGGTCGCCTATGACGCACGCATCCTCGACATCCGCGCCGATAAACCCGGGTCATGCTCCGGGAGCGACCTGGGCGAAAATTGCACTTACGATAACGCTGACCTGATCGCGGGTATCGATTATGCGCTCGCCCAGGGCGCCCGCGTGATCAACCTGTCGCTCGGCGGGTCGATCGGCGGGAACACCTCACTGGAAGCGAAGATCCGCGAGGCCACCAGCCAGGCGATCATCGTCATCTCGGCCGGCAATGAAGCCGATGACGACCCGGACCAGGCGTTCCGGCCCAACAGTCCTGGCTTCATCGCCGGCAGTCCGGGGACGAATGGGCGCGTCCTGGTGGTGGGGGCGATCTCCATCGCCGACGATCCGGAGACACCCGGCGTGGACGAGCGTGGGCGGATCACGGATTTTTCGAATCGTGCGGGGTCTGACGCGCAGGATTTCTACATTCTCGCGCCTGGCGAGGACATCGTCTCGACCGGGCCGGACGACGATGTGGTGTTTCCCGATGCGCCGGCCTGTTCTGCGACGGTGACCGAGGATTGCAACGATGCCGACGCTGTGGGCGACTATTACCGTATCGCCGGCACGTCCTTCGCGGCGCCCCATGTTTCGGGCAGCCTCGCCCTGCTTCTGGACGCGTTCCCGAACCTGGCTCTGGAGGAGGCGGTCGCGATCCTGCTGGATAGCGCGGACGATTATGTGGACAGCGAGGTCGACCCTGTTGCGGGTGTGGCGGCGGGGCCCGGCACCGACGTGGTTTCGGGCGTCGGAATCCTGAACCTGGCAAACGCCTTCTCACCCATCGGCACGGCCAGCCTGTCAGTCGCCGGTGAGACGATGGACCCCGTGAGGGCGTTCTCGGCACCGGCCACCGGGGCGTTCGGAGACTGGGCGGTCGGTGCGGACGGGCTGGGTCGACTGGCGGTGATCGATGCCTATGAGAGGGCCTTCTCCGTGGATGCCCGGGCTGCAGCCGGCCCGACAGCGCCGCCGCTCGCCGATCTGGGTGACCGGGCAGAGTGGCTGGCCGGCGACCATCATGGCGTGAGTGCGGGGCAGCTTGATTTCTCCTGGTCTCGGCGGCGGGTCTGGGAGGACCCTTCTGCCCCCTATCAGGCCGAGCCGCAGCCCACCTTCACCGCAGCTTTCGCCCTGGATGGCGGGGAAGTGGCGTTCGGCCGGGGCAGTGCGCCGCGCCAGGCGGGACCGTCGCCGTCGCTGATTTCCACACCCGGTCGCCCGGACCGGCCCGAAGGCGAGACGAGCTGGGCGCGCCTGGTGCGCGATCTGGGTTTTGCGTCGGCCGATCTGGTGGCCGTCGATGGCCCCGCCCATGCGGAAACCGGCATCGGCCTCACGCGGGCCGGTGCCGGTTGGCACTTGCGTGGCGGTGCGGCGCTGATCGAGGATCGCGGTACGGCTCTGGGTGCGCAGATGCAGAGCCGGTTCGGGGGTGAGGATGGCGCCGACCTCGCCGCATTCGATCTGTCGGGCGGGCTGGACCTGGCTGCGGCCTGGCGCCTGGCCTTTGGTCTGGAGGCCGCCCAGGTGGCGCTGCCGGGGCTGGAGGCCGACGGGATCTGGACGAGCCGCTGGTCGCTGGGCGCGAGCCGGCCGCTTGGTCGCGGGCTGTTCAGCCTGGTTCTGTCGCAGCCCCGCCGGGCCGAGACCGGAACGCTGACGCTTGAGGAGGCCGTCACCGGAGCAAACGAGGCAGGGCTGGTGCGCGAGACCATCGACCTGCCCCTGACCCCATCGGGCCGGCAGGTCGACCTTGAGGCGCGCTACGGTGTGGACCTGGCGGAGAACGTGTCCGGCGAGGTCACCGGGGCGCTGACCACCTCACCCAACCATGTCTCGACCGCCGAGACGGCAGGCGCGGTGTGGCTGGGTCTGCGCGCCACCTGGTAGCCCTCCTGAACCGGTTCAGCTTCGATCTTTTCGGTTGAGACTGGAAATCCTTGCCTTGTTTGCTAGTCAAGGAGGCAAAGAAACCCGAAGGATTCCCAGACATGACGCGACAAACATCCCTGCTGGCCGGGAGCGCCCTCATGGCGCTGGCGTTCGCCCTCAGCGCGTGCGGCGCCAGCGAGTCGCCGGCCCGCGATCCCCAGGGCGCGCGCGCCGAGGCCGACAGCCCGGCCAGCGCCGTGGCTGAGGCCGCCACCGGCACGCCCGGGGCCGATCTTGCCGTCGACCCGGCCGACCTGGAAGGCAATCCCTTCCTCGAAGACTGGGACACGCCCTTTGGTGTGCCGCCATTCGGCGAGATCGAGACCGCGCATTTCCTGCCCGCGCTGAAGGCGGCGCTCAACGAACGACGCGGCGAAATCCGGGCCATCGTGCAGACAGACGCGGCCCCGACCTTCGAGAACACGATCCTGGCGCTGGAAACCTCCGGGACGCTACTCGACAGGGTCGCACTGACCTTCGGCAACATTGCCAACACCGAGAGCACGCCCGATATCCGGGCTCTGGAAGGCCAGATCTATCCCCTCATCTCGCGCGAGGAGAGTGCGCTGCTTCTGGATGATGGCCTCTGGGAGCGGGTCCAGGCAGTCTACGACCAGCGTGACAGCCTGGAGCTCGACGAACAGGATGCCCGGCTTCTCGAGCTCTGGCACAGGAAGTTCGAGCGCGCCGGCGCCGCGCTGCCCCCCGACGCCAAGGCGGAGGTCGTCCGCATCAACGAGCGTATCGCCACGCTGACCACCCAGTTCGGCCAGAACCTCCTGCGCGCGACCAAGGATTTCCGCCTGGAGATCACCGATCCCGCCGACCTGGCAGGCCTTTCGCCCGACTTCCGAGACGCGATCAAGGTGGAAGGCGAGGACCGATGGGTCGTCGGCCTCGACCGGTCCGTGTTCGAGACCTTCATGACCCAATCGGAGAATCGGGCCCTGCGCGAGCGGGTCTTCAATGGCTACCGTCTCCGCGCCTCGGAGGGTGAGATCGACAATGGGCCCATCCTGATCGAGATCGCGCAGCTTCGCGCCGAGCGCGCCGAGCGACTGGGCTATGAGTCCCATGCCGACTACATGCTCGAAACCCGCATGGCAGGCTCTCCGGAGGAGGCCGAGGCGTTCCTTCTGAAGGTCTGGGAGCCGGGCCTTGCCCAGGCCAAGCGCGAACGCGCCGAGATGCAGGCCCTGGCCGGCGACGCCATCGACATCCAGGGCCATGACTGGTGGCACTATTCCGAGCGTATCCGCCAGGACAAATACGCCTTCGACGATGCCCGGCTGGCGCCGTATTTCGAACTCGACAGCGTCCGCGAGGGCGCGTTCGAGATGGCGAGACGGCTGTTCCAGGTCGAGTTTGCCGAGGTCGACGTGCCAGTCTGGAACGATGCCGTGACAGCCTACGAGATCACCGAGGCCGACACCGGCGAGCATGTCGCCCTGCTCATGATGGACATGTATGCCCGCGACTCCAAGCGCGGCGGCGCCTGGATGAGTAGCTACCGCTACGCCTCCGATGTGGGGGGCGAGCCGGTCCGTCCGATCGTCACCAACAATCTCAACCTGACCCGTCCCGGCGAGGGGCGGCCGACCCTGATGCGCTTCGACGAGGTCGAGACCCTGTTCCACGAATTTGGCCATGGCCTCCACGGCGCACTCACCACGATCCGTTACGAGACCTTCTCGGGTGTCGACGGGCCGCGCGATTACACCGAGTTCCCGGCCCAGATCCTCGAGCACTGGGCCTCGGCGCCCGAGATGCTCAACCTCTATGCCCAGCATCACGAGACCGGGGAGACCATCCCGCTCGAATTGGTGGATCGCTTGCGCGAGGCCTCGAACCACAATCAGGGTTTCCGCACCACGGAGTTCATCGCCGCGTCGCTCCTGGACCTGGCCTGGCACAATCTCTCCCATGAGGAAGCCCTTCAGATCGAGGATGCGCGTGCTTTCGAGCAGGCCGTCCTGGAGAGATTCGGCCTGATCCCGGAGATCGAGCCGCGCTACCGTTCGAACTATTTCGCCCATATCTTCGCGGGCGGCTATTCGGCCGGCTATTACTCATACCTCTGGTCGGAGATCCTGGACGCCGACGGTTTCTACGCGTTCAAGGAGGCGGGCGACATCTTCGATCGTGAGCTCGCACAGCGGCTCAAGACCTGGGTCTATGAGTCTGGCGGACTGCGGCCCGCGGAGGAGCTGTATCGCAACTTCCGGGGCAGCGATCCAACCATCGATCCACTGCTCGAACTTCGCGGGTTCAAGGATCCGGGCTCCGAGGGGTAGGCCGCTCGCCCGCGGCACTTGCGAGACAGGCCGGGCAACCCTTGCCCGGCCTTCCTGGCCCGATCTTTCTGGCCCCGGCCTTCTGGTGTCTGCGGCGCAGCCTGCTCAGGGTCGCTCCGCTCAGGCGAGGCGGCGGCTCCACCAGCCGCGTTTCTTCGGCTTGGTCTCGGCATCACCGCCTTCGACCCTGATATCCGGCGTCTCCTTTGCCGCTGCCGGCACCTCAGCAGGTATGACGGGCACGGGTTCCGGTGTGGCGGCTGCGACCGGTTCCGGTTCAGGGTCCGGTTGCGCTGCCGGTTCCGGTTCAGGGTCCGGTTGCGGCCTTGGCGCCTGCGACGCTTCCGGCGCCGGTGCAGCCGGATCGACGTGTCCCGCTGGCGCGTCCGGTACGGGTGTGGACGTATCGTCGGGGGCGGCGCCCGGCGCGGTGGCCGTCGAGTCCGCCTCCTCGGTCACGGAGGATGCGGCGGGCGTCGACACGCCGTCGGTTTCGGGCTTGGGACGGCGCCGCGAGCGCCGCCGCCGGGCCGGCTTGGTGCGCTCGCTGCTGGCTTCGCTTTTGGCATCGTCGGGCTGGCTCGCTTCAGACCGGGCGGAGTTGTCCGGCATCAGATCCGGATCGATAACCTCGCCTGGCGTAACCGACAGGCCGTCCAGATAGGCTCCACCATCGGCCGGGACGATGTCAGGCTTGCCCTTCACCGGCTCGTCCTGCGGACGGTCCTGGTCAGCCTGCTCACCCTCGCCAGCGCCGGTCGCGGCATCCGAGACGGACTCCGTGGAGGGGCCGGCCGTTGCATCGTCGGATGCCTGGGCGTCTTCGCCCTCGCCGCGCCCACCGCGGCGGCGGCGTCGTCCACCCCTGCGTCCCCTGCGACGGCGCTTGCGGGTGGCGCTTTCCTCCTCGCCATCGCGGGCACGGTCCTCGCCATTGGCCGTCGCCGCCTCGTCCTCCTCGTCGTCGGAAACGTCGACCGTCTCGTCATCCTCGTCTTCGTCGTCGGCATCGACGACGTCGAGCGCGGAGCGGGTATCGGTCGGCTGCGGCCGCGGCCGTTTCGGTTTCGGCTTGGCGTTGGGGTCCTTCTCGACCGAGATGGAAAAATCGCCCGAAAGCAATTCGCCCCGGGACGAGATGGAAATCGTCGCGCCGGACGACTGCTCGATCTCCGTGATCGTGTCGCGCTTGTTGTTGAGGATGTAGAGCGCGACGTCGGTCGGCGCCTCGACGCGCACATGTTTCAGGGTGCCGTCGGCGACCCGACTCTCGATCGCGCGCAGGAGCTGCAGCGCGGCGGAATAGACCGAGCGGCGGCGACCGGTTCCGGCGCACGCATCACAAGGCTCCGACGTCGTCTGAAGCACGCCGGCCCGGCGGCGCTGGCGGGAGATTTCCATCAGCCCGAACTGGGAGATCTTGCCCGTCTGCACCCGGGCCCGGTCCGCCTTCAGGCAGTCCTTGACCTTCTTCTCCACCGCGCGGTTGTTCTTCGACTCATCCATGTCGATGAAGTCGATGACCACAAGGCCGGCGAGGTCGCGCAGGCGCATCTGCCGGCAGGCCTCCTCCGCCGCCTCCAGGTTCGTTCGCAGCGCCGTCTGCTCGATGTTGCGCGCCTTGGTGGACTTGCCCGAGTTCACGTCGATGGCGACCAGCGCTTCGGTCTGGTTGATGACCAGATAGCCGCCCGATTTCAGTGTCACCGTCGGCGAGAAGATGCTGTCGAGCTGTTCTTCCACACCGAACTCGACGAACAGGGGTGTGGACTCCTTCCAGCTTCGAACCTTCTTCGCCTGGCTGGGCATCAGGACTTTCACCAGGTCCTTGGCCTCCCGGTAGGCGCGATCGCCCTGGACCCAGACCTCCTCCAGATCCTTGTCGAACATGTCGCGCATGGCGCGATGCACCAGACCGCCTTCCTCGTGGATCAGGCAGGGCGCGATCGAGGTCAGCGTCTTTTCGCGGATCGTGTCCCAGAGCTTGATCAGGTAATCATAATCGCGCTTGATCTCGGTTTTCGTGCGCTTGGCGCCTGCGGTGCGCACGATCAGGCCCATGCCGGCGGGCACGTCCAGCTCGCCCATCACGGCCTTGAGCCGTTTGCGGTCGCTCGCATTGCTGATCTTGCGCGAGATCCCACCACCGCGCGGGGTGTTGGGCATGAGGACGGAATACCGTCCGGCCAGCGACAGGTAGGTGGTCAGTGCCGCACCCTTGTTGCCGCGCTCTTCCTTGACGACCTGAACGAGCATGATCTGCCGGCGGCGGATCACTTCCTGGATCTTGTAGCGTTTGAGCTGGCTGTTTCGCGGCCCGCGCCGGCGACCGTCCGAACCCGCCGTGCCATTGGCCGAGCCGTTCGGTTCGCTTTGGGCCCTGCCGCCCTCGCCGTCAGTCTTCTCACCGTCCTGGGGCGGCTCTCCATCGCCCGCACTTCCGGTCTCGCCCTCGTCCAGGTCGCGCGTAACGACGCCGTCATCCTCGTCATCGTCGAAGTCGAAGCCGTCCTCTTCAGCGGCGGCTTCGGCAGCCTCGCGCAGGAGGGCTTCCCGGTCGGCCTGCGGGAGCTGGTAATAGTCGGGGTGGATCTCCGAGAAGGCGAGGAAGCCATGGCGGTTGCCGCCATACTCCACAAATGCGGCCTGAAGCGACGGTTCGACCCGCGTTACCTTGGCCAGGTAGATGTTGCCGCGGAGCTGCTCCCGGCCGGTGGTCTCGAAATCAAAGTCGTCGACGTGTCCATTCGTCGAGAGCGCCACCCGGGTCTCTTCCGGGTGGACCGCGTCGATCAGCATGAGTTTGCTCATGAAACAGTACCTTGCTGTCCGGCTGCGCCGCGGCGACCGGGCATAGCCCTCGCCACCGTCTCGCGCCGGTCGGTTCGTGTGGGAAGGAGCCACGACTGTTCGAGGGCGCGCCGTGGGGCGCGTCTAGGATCGTCGAAAAGGCGCGGACTCCGGTGAACATGGGTCTTCCGCTATCCGGGGCACCGAGGGCGTCGAGTCTGTCGATCGTCCACTCGGGGCAGAAGAATTCCGTCTATGGCGCCGCTAGGACTGCCATGTCTCTTCTTGCCGGAGAATAGTCCCTTTGCAAACCCCTCAAACGCGACTTGGCCGTGTTTTCATCACATCTGCCTGAAACGACTGCCATACATCCATGGTTAAGGATAATCTTGTCATGAGTGTTGGCCGAGACGTTCCGTGCCCAGACTGAACCGAAAGAGTGTCATGCGCCCAAGCGCCGCCTGGCTGATCCCGTTTCGCCGCTGTCTTGCGGGGGCCGCCGCCGGGCTGGCGCTTGTGATCGGTGCCGCGGCGCCGGCCGAGGCCCGCGAGGCGGCGCCGGCCGATGTGCGTGTGGTGGGCAATGGGGACCCGAGCCGGGTGACCCTGTGGTCGGAGACCGCGTTCGAGGCCACGGCGGAACTGTCGGCCGATTCGCTCGGATACCGGATCGTGGTGACCCCGGCGGAACGTGGATCGTCGACGACCGAGGCCGAGCCGGTCGATCCCGTGACCGGCGTTGCTTCCTATGCCTGGAAGGACGGGCGGCTGCACCTGGATCTGAGCCAGCCCATGATGATCGCCCGGGTGATCACCCTGCCGCCGGCGGGTGTCGAGCCGAGACACCGCTACATTCTCGATCTCAATCGGGTATCGGCGGCCCGGTACGAAGCGGCCGTGAGCGCCGACGCTCCGGTGCTGCAGCGGGTCAAGGCCCGTGGTCATCCCAGCGCAACCCCTTCGCACAAGGGCGACCGTCTGGAGCGTTACACGATCGTGATCGATGCTGGCCATGGCGGCAAGGACCCCGGCGCCATTGCCGTCACCGGCGTGCGTGAGAAGGACATCGTGCTCGCCGCCGCCAGGGAGTTGCGCGACCTTCTCGAGCGGGATCCGCGTTTCGATGTGAAGCTGACGCGCGAAACCGACGTCTACATTCCGCTGGAGGATCGGGTGACAAAGGCGCGAAACTGGGGCGCGGACCTGTTCATCTCCCTGCATGCCGATGCCGCCGGCAGCCCGGACGTGCAGGGCGCCTCGGTCTATACCATCTCGGCACGCGGCGAGGCGCGGATCGACCGCGAGGCGGCGCGGAACGATTGGGAAATGCCACTCGAAACCGGCGCTCCGAAGGATGTCAACACGATCCTGGAAGATCTGATCAAGCGCGAGACGAAGACCAATTCCGGCCTGTTCGCCCGCATGCTGATCCCCGAATTGGAGAAGGCCGGCCCGGCATTGCGCAACACCCACCGCAATGCCGGCTTCTACGTTCTGCTCGCGCCAGATGTCCCCGCGGTTCTTGTGGAGATCGGCTTCCTCACGAACCGGGCCGACGCCCTGCGGCTTCAGTCGCGCGGCGGGCGGGCCAGGGCGATGCAGGCGGTCGACCGGGCGATCCGGACCTATTTCGACCGCCAGGAAGCCCGTCTGGCGTCGAACTAGGGCATTTTCGAGCGAAGTGGATCCCGGTTCGCGTTAAGAAAATGCCCCAGAATCCGAGTGGAAGGCATTTTCGAGCGAAGTGGATTCCGGTTCGCGTTTAGAAAAATCCCATAGCGACCTGAAGTGAAGGTCTGGTGTGAAACCTGAGGCAGGGGCTTCGGGTCAGCCCGACTGGCGCTTTCGGTGCGGGTCGGGTTTTCGCGACCCCCACGACGCCTTACTCTTGCCGTACCCGTGTGCGATTCCATCAGGCTGAGCCAGGCGGGCCGCATGACGCCTTCGACATCGAGGATCCTGGATGGCTGAACAGACCAAGCGCCAATGGCTGACCTGGACACTGATCCGGCGCCTTGCCATCTTTTTCGCGCTGCTGGGCGTGCTCGTCCTCGCCGGGGCCTGGGCGGTGTATGCCGCGCTGACCAGCAATCTGCCGACCGTCAAGTCGCTGGCCGCCTATGAGCCTCCGATCACGTCGCGGGTCCATGCGGGTGACGGGACGCTGATCGCCGAATTTGCCGAGCAGCATCGCGTCTTCGTGCCCTACGAGTCCATTCCCGACCATGTGGTTCAGGCTTTCGTCTCGGCCGAGGACAAGAAGTTCTTCGAGCATAACGGGCTCGATTTCGTGGGCATGGCCCGTGCTGCGCTGAACACGTTGCGCAACAAGATCACCGGGCAGGGTGGGCTCCAGGGCGGCTCGACCATCACCCAGCAGGTCGTGAAGAACATGCTCCTGTCGCGTGACCAGACCCTCGTTCGCAAGATCAAGGAAGCGGAACTCGCGACCCGCGTCGAAAAAGCCTTTACCAAGCCGGAGATCATGGAGCTGTACCTGAACGAGATCTATCTCGGCGGGCGCTCTTATGGTGTCGGGTCGGCGGCGCTGAATTATTTCGACAAGTCGCTGACCGAACTGGACCTGTCGGAAGCGGCGATCCTTGCCTCTCTGGCCAAGGCGCCGGGCACCGTAAACCCGTATCGTCGTCCGGAGCGTCTGATGGCGCGGCGAAACTATGTGCTCGGTCGCATGGTCGAGGATGGCTATATCACCGAGGCGGAAGCCGAGGCCGCGCGCGACAAGCCGTTGTCCACGGTCCGCCGCCTGCGGGGACCTGAGTACGAGGCCGCCACCTATTTCGTCCAGGAACTGCGCAAGGAGATGATCGACGTCTTCGGCGAGGAGGAGCTTGAGACCGGTGGGCTCTCGATCCGGTCCACCATCGATACGCGGCTGCAACTGGCCGCCCAGGATGCGCTGCGCGACGGCCTCGTGGCCTATGACCGGCGTCACGGCTATCGCGGCCCGTTCGCGACCCTCACGCTGGAGGGCGGCGAAGTGGAGGCCCTCAGGGCGCTCGAGCGCCCGGACGGGCATGGCGACTGGGAGGCCGGCCTGGTGGTGCGTATGAACACCGACGGCACCGCCGTCCTGCTCCTGTCGGACGGCGCCCGGGTCGAGCTTCAGAAGGAAGATGTGACCTGGGCGAAGACGACCCATGAGCGGGCGGATGGCGGCACCGGCCTGGCTGCGGGCGATGTGGTCCTGGCGGAGGTGGCGCGCCGGGAAGTCCCCGCCGACGCGCCTGAGGCCTCCGCGATCCTGGCGTCGCTTCGGGCTGAGCGGGCAGAGGAGGGCGAGGGCGGGGATGACGCGATCCTGCCGGCACACGTGTCGGCACCTGCCGGGCCCGCCAAGCTGCGTCAGATCCCGGAGGTCGAGGGTGCGCTGATCGCCATGGACCCCCATACCGGCCGTGTGCTCGCCATGGCCGGCGGGTTTTCCTTCTGGAAGAGCGCGTTCAACCGCGTGACCCAGGCCGAACGTCAGCCGGGGTCGAGTTTCAAGCCCTTCGTCTACGCCGCAGCACTGGAGAATGGCTATACGCCGGCCAGCAAGGTGCTCGACGCGCCGTTCGTCGACTTCGACGTCGAGGCCGACGATTTCTGGACGCCGGGCAATTATTCCGAGGGTCGCTTCTACGGCCTGTCCACGCTGCGTCTGGGTCTGGAGAAGTCCCGGAACCTGATGACGGTGCGCCTGGCACAGGACATCGGCATGGAAGCGGTCAGCAGCCTGGCGGAGCGGGTCGGGATCTATGACCGTCTGCCGCCCTATCTGGCCATGGCGCTGGGCGCGGGCGAGACGCGGATCATCGATCTGGCGAAGGGATATGCCGCCCTCGTGAACGGGGGAAAGGCCATCGAGCCGACCCTGCTCGACCGGGTCCAGAATCGCCATGGCGAAACACTTTACCGTCACGATCAGCGCACCTGCGAGGGCTGCGATGCGGAGAGCTGGGAGGGCGGCACGCCGCCGACGCTTCCCGACACGCGCGACCAGGTGCTTGATCCGATCACGGCCTATCAGGTGGTCCACATGCTTGAAGGGGTCGTGGAGCGGGGCACAGGCCGGATTGCGCGGCGTATCGGCAAGCCTCTGGCGGGCAAGACCGGCACTACCAACGACTACAAGGATGTCCTGTTCTTCGGTTTCTCACCCGACCTCGTGGCAGGGGTCTGGGTGGGCTTCGACGAGCCGAAGACCCTGGGAGAGGGGGAGGCCGGCGGGGCGGTGGCGGCACCGATCTGGACGAATTTCATGGAGGCGGCCCTCAGGGACGAGCCTGGGCTGCCATTCCGAATTCCCTCCGGCGTAAGGCTGGTGGAGATCGATGCCCGGACCGGAGAGTTGCCGGGGCCGGACACCGACACGGTGATCTACGAGGCGTTCCGTCCCGGCAATGAACCGGGGGTCGCGTTCTCGGAGGATGACGACTTCACGATCTTCGGAAGCAGCAGCGGTCGCCAGGCGGGCGATCATACCGGATCCACCGACGGGGAGACGCGGGATAGGGCCACGTCCGTCGAGACCGATTCCCGCTTCCGCGATCCGCGCCTGGGTGGAGGGATCGCCGGAGTGCCACGTCCGCCCGAGACCGGCGAGGGCGCCGGTAATGCGGGCGACCTGGCCGCTGACGATCTGGGTGACACCTGGTAGCCCTGCATCGCCCGGTGCAGGCGTTACCGAGATGCGGCCTGAGGCGCCAACCCCTTGACGGACGGTTGGCCGGAGCGGCATGGAGGTCGCCCGGCGCGCCGCGAGGCCTGCGCCGGTCTCGATGCGAGACGAGTCTGGAGACGACACATGGCGAGTGACATTCGCACCCTGGCCGACCGGATCGAACAGTCCGTCACCCAGCTACGGAGGCGTCTTTGACTGGGATCGCGCCACAAAGCGGCTCGATGAGCTGAACGCCCTGACGGAACGCCCCGATTTCTGGGACGATCCGGCAACAGCCCAGAAACTGATGAAGGAGCGCCAGCGCCTGGCCGATGGGATCGAGACGGTCGAATCCCTGGAACGCGATCTGGCTGACAATCTGGAACTGGTGGACCTGGCCGACGGTGACGAGGCCATGATCGCCGATCTGCGGGCGGCGTTGGAAAAGGCGGCCGAGCGGGCCCGGCGAGCGGAGCTTCAGGCGCTGTTCAGCGGCGAGGCGGACGGCAACGACACTTATGTCCAGATCAATGCGGGCGCGGGCGGGACCGAGAGCCAGGATTGGGCGGACATGCTGCGGCGCATGTATGTGCGCTGGGCCGAGCGCCAGGGCTACTCGGTCGAGGAGATCGATGCCCATGACGGCGAGGAGGCCGGGATCAAGTCGGCGACGTTGCTGGTGAAGGGACCAAACGCCTTTGGCTGGCTGAAGAGCGAGAGCGGTGTGCACCGGCTCGTGCGGATCTCCCCTTTCGATTCTTCGGCACGCCGCCATACCTCGTTTGCCTCGGTCTGGGTGTATCCTGTCATCGACGACACGATCGAGATCGAGATCGCCCCCTCCGATGTGCGCACCGACACATATCGCGCCTCGGGCGCCGGCGGTCAGCACGTGAACCGGACAGACAGCGCCGTTCGCCTGACCCACGAGCCGACGGGCATCGTCGTGGCGTGCCAGAACTCCCGATCGCAACACCAGAACCGCGCGCGGGCCTGGGAAATGCTACGCTCAAGGCTCTACGAACTCGAGCTGCAGAAGAAGATGCAGGCCCAGCAATCCAGCCACGATGACAAGACGGAGATCGGCTGGGGCCATCAGATACGATCCTATGTCCTGCAGCCCTATCAGATGGTGAAGGACCTGCGCACCCAGGTCGAGACGTCCGACACCAGCGGCGTCCTCGATGGTGAGATCGACGACTTTCTCAGTGCAGCGCTCGCCCATTCCGTGGCCGACGGGGCGGGCAACGGCGACTCAGTCTGAGCCGATCCGTTTCCCCCTGACCACACCGCAGGGGCAGGAGTCGATCGGCCCGGATCATTGATCCGGGCCGTCTTCCGTCCCTTGCCGTGGGACCCTGCTCGCCTCAGGCGCTTCCGGGCGTCGACGGCGTCGTGCCGCCGGATGTGAGTCCGCCGGCAGAGGTCGCGCCGCTATTGGCGGATTGCGGGCTTGAGGGGGATGGCGCCTGCGCGGCCGCCGACGGGGCGGCGGCGGCGGGCGCGGGGCGTGCCTCGGCACCTTTCGGGCCGGTATCCTTCAGCGGGTCCGTGGCATGCTTCACCTGGCCCTCGAACACGGCATTGGCCTGGATCGACAGCGAGGTGTGGACGATGTCGCCTTCCACCTTGGCGCCGCTCTCCAGTTCGACCTTGCGGCCCCGGATCGAGCCGCGGATCGTGCCTTTGACGATGACGACTTCGGCCTTCACTTCGCCGGTGATCACGCCGGTTGCGCCGATCGTGATGTCCTGGGCCGACACGTCGCCGTCGACCTTTCCGTCCATCTGCAGCGACCCTTCGGAGCTGACCGAGCCATTGATGGTCATGTCGGCGCAGATGATCGAGGCGGCGCTGCGGCCGGCGGGCTTGGAGGCCGCGGAACGGATTGCCTCCTGGGTCGGATTGGCTGGCGCCTGGGCGGTGCCGTCATTGCCTTTAGTCTTGGTGAACATGTCTGCCTGCTTTCAGAAAATCCACTGGATCGTAGGGTTTGCCATGGAACCACACCTCGTAGTGGAGGTGAGGTCCGGTGCTTCGGCCGCTCGAGCCCATAAGGCCCAGCGTGTCGCCGATTGCGACGTTGGCCCCCTTCTTGACCGAGATCGACTTAAGATGGGCATAACGGGACTTGAAACCGTAGCCGTGATCGATCTCCACCAGCCGCCCATAGCCGCTCTTGTAGCCTGCATAGGTGACCGTGCCCGGACCGGCCGCTGCGACCGGCGCCTTGTAATAGGCGGCCATGTCGATGCCGTTGTGCCACGCCGGACGCTTGGTGAACGGATCCACCCGCAGGCCGTAATTCGATGTCAGCCGTGCCTGCACGCCTACGGGTTCGGCGAGCGGCAGGTTCTGAACGATGCTTTCATAATAGCGCGCCTCTTCCAGACGCGAGGCCACCTGCATGACCCGCTCTGCGAAGGCCGCATCCTCGGGATTCTCGAATTCACCCGCCGTGGCCTGGGCCAGGCTGATGACCGGCCCCCCCATCTCGCGGTTCTCCTCGATGCGTGCCGTGCCGACCGCCGTCAGTCGCAGCACCCCGCGCGCCTGCTCGGCTCGTTGCACCGCCAGTTCCTCCGCATCGTCGAGGAAGGTCTGCTGTTCGGCGCGCAGCTTCTCGATCGTCGCGCGCACGCCCACCAGTTCGAGCGAGGCTTCCTCGGTCCGGCGTTCCCGGCTCTGCCGGCTGTCGGCTTCGTCGATCGAGGCATGCATGAGCAGCGACGACCCATCCTCCTGCAGGGCCGACACCTCCAGGTCCTCAGACCCCTGAAGCGCCTCCAGCAGGAGTTCAAGCGCCTCGTGGCGTTGCTCGAACTGAGCCGTCGCGCGCTCGAACGCCTCGGTGCGTTCCTCCAGAAGGGTCCGCGACAGGGCGTCCTTCGCGCGCAATTCCTGAACCCAGCGCTTGTAGCGGGCGACATCGCGCATTTCGGTCCCGTCATACGCGCCGTTCCCGGTGCCGAAGACGTAGCTGACCGTCGCGAACACGGTCCAGCCGGCCAGCGCGGTCGCTCCGGCTGCCATCATCGCCTGCTGCCAGGGAGAAATCGAAATGTAGTGAACCGTACCGCCGCTGCGGTGGTAGACCTGACGCTCGGGAAACAGCTTGTCGAAAACCGCTCGTGCTTTCGTACTCAACTTCGTCATGTTGTCGTCCGCCGGTTATACCTGCGATAACGATTCCACGCTTGTCCGCGCGATGAACCGACCCTGACCCCACGACGCTTGTAACCCGATTTTCTCGCCAGGTGAAACCCCCAAGCCACACTGTTACAAGACTTTCGTACGCGGCGTGGTTAAGATCCGGTGAAGTAACCCGTCCAGATGGAAACGACTGCCCGGATTCACGTCAGACGGTTGTGGTGAGCGCGTCGAGCACCGCCTCGGCATGGCCCTTCACCTTCACCTTGCGCCAAACCTTGCGCACGGTTCCGTCCGGCCCGATCAGAAAGGTCGCCCGCTCGATCCCCATATACTTGCGGCCGTACATGGATTTCTCGACCCAGACTCCGAAGGCCGCACAGACTTTGCCGTCCTCGTCGCTTGCGAGGGGAATGCTCAAGCCATGCTTCTGGCGGAACGCTTCGTGCTTTCGGAGGGTGTCGCGGGAGATGCCCAGAATGGCTGCCCCGCGATCGGCGAAGGCCTCGGCATGGGCGGAAAAATCCAGCGCCTCATGGGTGCAGCCGGGCGTATCATCCTTGGGATAGAAGTAGACCACCAGGGGATTGCCGGCATAGCCGGCGAGGCTGACCTCGCCGTCGGGGACCGCGGGAAGGGTGAAATCGGGGGCCTTCATGCCCGGTTCAACTACGATCATGTCTCTCTCCGTGGTGGAGTGCGGGGTGGAATGGGCCTATGCTCGCTGCAGGCGGTCGGGGCCCGCCCACTGATTAGGAGCGCCAGGCTTGGTTCGCCAGACCGCGAAGGTCCTGTTTTTCGAGATTCTCGGCGGGCTCCTGTTCCTGGCCGTGGCGGCTGCGGCGCTGGTGGCCGTGCGGCTGGCCCAGGGTCCGGTCGAACTCGGCGTGTTCAAACATGAGATCGAACAAGCCCTGAGCGAGATTCGCGACGGACGCGAGGTCCGACTCGATCGGGCGTCCCTGGAATGGTCGCCGGAAGCGCGTCGGCTCTGGGTCACGGCCAGTGGTCTGGAATTCCGCGACAGCAAGGGCCAACTGGCCGGAGAGGCTGACCAGGCTTTCATCACCTTCGACGCATCTGCCCTGTTTCTGGGCGATCTCGAAATCGTGGCCCTCACCCTGGATGGCGGCTTCATGCGCGTCGACCAGCTCTCGCCGAGTGTCTGGTCGGTTGCCGGCGAGCCGCTTCCGCCCATTCCGGCCGGTGATTTTCCCGATACGCCGGCCGAATGGCTCGACACGCTGAACCGCATCCTGACGTCCATGATCGCGGAAGGGCAGATTGCCGTGCCCGAGATGCGCCTGGAAGACGTCAGTTTCCGGAACCTGGCCCTGGACCTGACGCTTGAGGACGGGACCCAGCTCATGCGGATGGTTTCGGCCGAAGGACAACTGTCGCGGACCGCCGGCGACTTGCGGCTTCGTGTTTCGGGACAGGGGGTCGGCCCGGGATTGCCGCGCGGTCTGGCGGTGGACCTTCGCACGTCGGGCGGGTTCGATACGCTTGTCGGAGAAATGGCCTTCGCCGACTGGTCGATCAGCGAACTGGCGACCCGGATCGGGATCCGGGACGACCGCGTGACCGGACTGCCTGCCGATATGGCCTTCCGGTTCGAAGCCAGGCGCAGCCGGGGTCTTACCGGTGTGAGCGCCGAGGCAGTGGCCGGCGGTGGAGCCGTGCGCGTGGCGGAGACCGCTGTGCCGGTCAGCCGGTTCGAGGGCCAGGTCGATTACGACCCGCTTACGGATACCGCAGCCGTCAGGTTCGACTCGCTGGATGCGGGGGTGGTGCGCGGACGACTCCGCCTCCAGGTTGACCAGGCCGTCTATGGCGGCCGGGTTCAGACTGGCGGAGCAGAGCCGGGCGTGCGCCCTTCCTCGCCGACCTCCGCTGAGGAGGCCACCGGCGAGCGCACGTTCGCCCTGACCTCGCCGCAACTGGACATCGACGCGCGGCCTGTCTTTCCGGAGCTCTGGACGTTCGAGGACCTGTCGCTGGAGGGGCGTGCGAGCCTGGACGGGCACAGGCTCTGGCTGGACCAGGCCCGGTTGAAGACCGGTCCGGCGGTGGTGCGGGCGTCGGGCAGGCTGGCACGTGTCCTCGATCGAGGCCCTTCCGATCTGCCGTTCGAACTGGACGTCGTGGCGGAGGTCGACGGCCCGGCCGGCACGCGTGACGTCCTGCGCTTCTGGCCGATCGGGTTGGGCGAAGGGGCCCGGCGTTTTGCGCGCGACAAGATCGAGGCCGGGACCCTGACCCAGGCCCGGGCACGGATCGATGTGGATGCCGACAGTTTTCGCAAAGGTTATCTGGCCGACGATGCCATCGCGGTGGATTTCAGCGCCCGTGACGTGCGCGTCCGCTTCATGCACGACCTGCCGCCGGTGGACGCTGCGGCGGGCAGTGCGCGGCTGACGGGCAACGCGCTCACCGTCGATCTGGACCGGGGCCGTTTCGGGGACTGGGACCTGACCGATGGGCAGGTCGACTTCCCGCGTTTCAACCCAAAGGGCGCCCGTTTCGACGTGATGGCCGAGGGGACGGGCCCCGTCGAGAGCCTGGTCGCAGACATCTTTGACAGCCGGCTCAACCTGAGGGATCGTACCGGGTTCGATCCCGCGCGGCTCTCGGGACGCGGCGAGGTTCGGTTCGAGATGTCGCGCCCGGCCCTGTCCAGGGTGCCGATCGAGGAGGTGACGCTCTCTGCGACGGGCGTGGTGCGCGACGGGGGACTAGCCAATGCCGCCGCCGGGATCGACCTGACCGAGACAAGGGCGGACGTGTCGCTCGACAAGTCGGGCATCGAAATAAGCGGGCTCGGCCGGTTCGGACCTGCAGACCTCACCTTCGACTGGCGGGAAGGCTTCGACGATGGTGACTCTCTATCGAAGCTGAACCTTCAGACCACCGTCACGCCCGACATCGTCAACCGGTTTGGACTTCTGGGCCGGCCATACCTGACCGGCGAGATCCCGCTGGAGGCCCAGCTCGACCTGGATGGCGGCGACGTGCGCCGCGCGCATGTGGAGGCCGATCTGACCCCTGCAAGGATCGACCTGGTCGAGGTGGGCTGGCTGAAGCCCCCCGGACGGTCGGCCGATGCGGTCATCGATTATGACTTCACCGGAGAGGTGCGCCTGGCCAGCGGGCGGTTGACCAGCGAAACGGCCATGCTGGCGGGCAGCCTCCGGCTGGGAGAGGATGGCCGGCTGATCGAGGCCGACCTGAACCGCGCCTACCTTCAGGACCGTGCGGATGTCAGCGGGGAGATGTTCCGCAACCCCGATGGCGGTCTTTCGCTCAGCCTTGGCGGTCCGTTCCTCGATATCTCCAATGCGGTACCGGATCTCGGAGCCATGGGTGCGGCCGGCAGTCTGCGCAGCGCCCTGACCGTGGATGCCGAGGTTGAGACCCTCCGTATCGGCGAGGGGCTGGACCTGTCGGGCGCGCGCTTCGCGGCGATTTCCACGGCCGACGGGCTGCAGTCCCTCAGTGCCAGCGGCGTTCTGCCCGACGGGTCGGACATGACGACCTCCTATGAGACCGATGAGGCAGGGGGGCGGCTGAGCCTGAAGAGCGGCAATGCCGGGTATCTTCTGGATGCGCTGTTCGGGGCCGATTTCCTGGATGGCGGCGTGGTCACGGTCGAGGGCGACATTCGGGCAGATGGCGCACCGTCGATCCTGGATGTGCGTGTCCGAGACGCGCAGATGCGCAATGCGCCGGTCCTGACCCAGATCCTCTCCATTGCGTCGCTGCAGGGTCTGGCCGATACGCTTGGCGGCGACGGGGTCCGGTTTACCGAGATTGTCGCACCCATCCGGGTTGCGGGCGGCCGCTATGTGATCGATGGCGGGCGCGCTTCGGGGCCGGCCCTCGGCCTTACCGCCAATGGCTGGGTCGAGCCTGAAAGTGGGGGGCTCGATCTCAGTGGCGTTCTGGTGCCGAGTTTCGGTGTCAACTCGGCGCTGGGTGGCATCCCGATCATCGGCGACCTGGTGGTCGGGCGCGCTGGCGAGGGCGTGTTCTCGCTGACCTATTCGGTACGCGGCAGCCTCGACAAGGCCCAGGTATCGGTGAACCCGCTCTCTGCGGTGACACCGGGCGTGCTGCGTCGGATCTTCGAGAATCCGGCCAGCACCCGATTGCCGGACCGCGAGGCGCAATAGGCTGACAGGGCAAGTCCGGGTCTACCGCGCCCGAAGCAGGGCGTGACGCTTCTTGCCGGCAGACAGTTTTGCGGTGCCGTCCGAGTCGAGATCGCCCAGGCTGAGAACCGCATTGGGATCCTTGACCGGTGCGTCGTTCACACGGATGGCGCCCTGCTTGATGAGCCGTCTGGCAGCGCCATTGCTGTCGGTCAGACCGGCCTGGGTGAAGGCGGCGGCAATCAGCAGTCCTTCGGCCAGCGAGGCGCGGTCGACTTCCACCGTGGGCAGCGCATCGGCACGTGATCCCGCGCCAAAAACGGCGGCGGCGGCTTCGCGCGCTTCCCTCGCAGCGGCTTCGCCATGGAGCAGCGTGGTGGCCGCGTCGGCGAGCGCGATCTTGGCGTCGTTGATCTCCGCGCCTTCCAGCGTTTCGAGACGGGCGATCTCCTCCAGCGGCAGTTCTGTAAACAGGCGCAGGAAGCGGGCCACATCAGCGTCTTCCGTGTTGCGCCAGAACTGCCAGTACTCGTAGGGGCTTCGGCGATCCGCGTTCAGCCATACCGCACCATCCTGGGTCTTGCCCATCTTGGCGCCCGAGGCGGTGGTGATCAGGTGTGTGGTCAGCCCATAAGCCTCTGCGCCCATGACGCGGCGCGTGAGTTCCACGCCGTTGACGATGTTGCCCCACTGGTCCGACCCGCCCATCTGCAGGCGGCAGCCATGGCGGCGGTTCAGTTCGAGAAAGTCATAGGCCTGGAGCAGCATGTAGTTGAACTCCAGGAAGGTGTAGGGCTGCTCGTTCTCCAGGCGGCGGGCTACGGTCTCCTGGTGGATCATCTTGTTGATGGTGAAGTGCACCCCGTAGTCTCTCAGGAACTCAATGTAGCCGATCCGGTCCAGCCAGTCGGCATTGTTGACCATCAGCGCGTCGGTCGGCCCGTCGCCGAAGGTGAGATAGGGGGCAAAGGCCCGGCGGATTCCGGCGATGTTGGCCTCGATCTCCGCTTCGGTGAGGATCGGTCGCGACGTCTCCTTGTCCGTCGGATCGCCGATCTTCGTTGTTCCGCCGCCGATCAGGACAATCGGCTTGCCGCCTGCCTGCTGGAACCGTCGGAGGGTCATGATCGACATCAGATGGCCCACGTGCAGACTGTCGGCCGTGGCGTCGAAACCTACATACGCTATGGGCGTGGCCGAAGCGCAGTACGCATCGAGTTCTGCGTCATGGGTGACCTGCCTGATCACGCCTCGCGTGGACAGTGTGCGCAGGAACTCGGACTTGTAATCGCTCACGCGCCTCTCCCTGGTGAAGGTGCCGTGTCATAGGAAAGGTCGATCCATTGGACAATGGCGAAGCCGATCAGGGCGCGATCTGGGTTGCGGGGTTCATGTCGGGAACCTCGCTCGATGCCGTTGACGCCGCCATGATCCGCACCGACGGCGAGCGTGTGCTCGACTTCGGCCCGGTGGCGGAACGAAAGTACACGCCGACCGAGCGTGAGGTGCTGAAGACGGCCATTGCCGCGGCGCGTGACTGGGGCTGGCGGGGGCCGCGTCCGGAGGCGGCGTTCGCACGCGCCTGCCTGGTCCTGACCGAAGCCCATGGCGACGCCTGGGCGGCGCTGCTGGATGGCTGGACGGGACCGCGCCCCGTACTCGCCGGCGTCCATGGACAGACCGTCCTGCACCGGGCCCCGATGGGCGCACGGCCCGGGGCGACGCTTCAGATCCTCGATGCCGACGCGCTCCAAACCGTTCTCGGCGTGCCACTGATCCACGATTTCCGCAGTGCGGATGTCGCGGCAGGCGGGCAGGGCGCGCCGCTGGCGCCGGCTTATCACGCGGCCCTTCTGGCGGGACTGGGGGACGGTCCGGCTGCCGTTCTCAATCTTGGCGGCGTCGCCAACATCACCCATCGCGATGCCCGCGGTCGGCTCTTTGCCTTCGACACCGGGCCAGCGAATGGTCCGATCGACGAATGGATCGAGGGTCACCAGCGGGGCACCTACGACCGCGACGGCGCCATCGCCTCGATGGGCCTGGTCCATGAGGGCTTGATGGCCCAGCTCTTCGAGCATCCCTTCTTCGCCGAAACGCCGCCGAAATCGCTGGACCGGTTCGACTTCAACGCAAACATGGCCCGCGGTCTGACCTTCGAGGATGGCGCGGCGACGTTGACGGCCTTCTCCGCGCGCGCTGTGGCTGCGGGTCTGCGCCACCTGCCGGACCGTCCCGAACGGATCGTGGTCACAGGGGGCGGCCGGCATAATCCCGTCCTGATGGCGGAACTTGAAAAGGAACTGCCCTGTCCAGTGGTGAGGGCCGAGGCTGTCGGTTGGCGCGGTGACAGCATCGAGGCGGAAGCCTTCGCCCTTCTGGCCGCGCGCAGCGAGCGGGGTCTGCCCATCTCGTGGCCGGACACGACCGGCGTTCCGGCACCGATGACAGGGGGACGGCGGGTCGGCAGCGGCTAGCGCATCTTCAAGTCAATCGGAGTCAGTGAAGATGCGCTATGTTCTTGTTTTTGAGCATTTTCTTAACGCGAACCGGTGCCCACTTCGCTCGAAAATGCTTTAGTTTCCTGGCGACGCCAAGGCGGCGGTGAGACATAGAAACGCCGCCACAAGGAAGAGAATCCCAGCTAGTATCCAAGGCTTGCGGTTACGGGCTGCCTGAACGGCGGAAATTTGCTGGAGCAGGATCTGTAGCGCTTGTGGCGACAGCTGGGCGCCCTGGGCCGCCGGTCCGGTCAGCGTCGCGATCTGCCGTTGATAGTGCCAATCGAGGATCACAATCCTTGCGCCGCAGAGAGCGGAGACGATCGCAAACCCCGATGAGAGCAGCTCGGCATGCGCGAAGAACCAGGCGCTCATCTGGCTTCATCGGGTTTGCTGAGGGGGTAGGTCATGAACAGAAGGGGCTCGTCGCCCTCACTGACGATCTCCACCTCGTCGCCCGGCGCGGCTTCCACGGCCCGCACGGCCGGCGGCTGGCCACTGGCGCCCGGCACGCAGCGCAGGCCCCCGGCGCCCGACAGATGCACCACCATGCTCGCTGCCCGGACCGTGACCCGTTCCACCGCGTGGGCCGGAGCCTGCCAGACCCCCCAGGGACGTTGAACATCATATGGCCATAAGACCCAATCCGCCTCATCCGAGGGCATATCCGGCGCCGCATGGGTGGAGATCTGGACCAGTACCTGACCCATGGAGTGGTCATAACTGGCTGAGGTCAGCCGCACCACTTCCCGTGTCGTGAGGTCGGCCACGGCGGCGGCTTCGGCGGCGGCCTGGGTTGGCGTCAGGTCGACATCGAGACCGAGCGCCGCGGTCAGGCGCGAGAGAACGTCCAGCGTTGGCCCTTTGGCGCCCTTGCCGGCCTCTATGGCGCTAATGCGGCCCTGGGGCACGCCGGAACGCACGGCCAGTTCGGCTTGCGAGAGGTTCCGCATGGTTCGCGCACGATAAATCTGCGCCCCAATGCGGACATTGACCGGTGCAAGTGGCGCCTGACCATGCCGGCGCATCGCGACGTTGACTTCCTGCAGTCCCGTGCTGAGATCGATGGTGTTGCGCGGCCCGTGGGGACGCAGCGGCACCCCGGCAAGGCCAACGGTCGGATAGGTCTCATGCGGCATCAAAGGGTCTCCAATCGCGGTGCGAGCGTGTCGTGCCACCAGATTTCAGGGTCGCCACGGGGATAGCGCCGGGTGACGCCAAGCAGGGTGATCTGCCTGTCGTCGTACGATGTGGCCTGGACGGCATAGGCGAGGGTCGGCGTATCCGGAACGCGGTAGACGTGACCGTTCCGATGCTTTTTCCAGGGCGACCTGAGGCGCAGGTAAAGGTCGAGCTCGCGCTCGGAAAACCCGCCAAGCCGGCCGATGAGATGGGACGTAAAGAGCGTGAGAAGCGTGTCCGCATCATCCGTTTCCCCGACCCGCAAGGCGGCGGAGACCTCCGCCGCAAACTCCTCGCAGACACATGTTCCGCCCGAAATGGCGGATCTGTAGAAATGGACCGTGACGGCCATCCACGCCCCCGTTTATACAAAAAAATATATCACGCGCAAGCGGAATCGCAGTCCGCGCGTTCTTCCTAGTGTTGCTATTTTGAATTGAGTCAGTCGGCAAGCGCGAGCGGGCGGGTCTGACCTGCCTTGGCGAGCCTGTCCGTTTCGCACGAACGCAGCGAGTCTGACGGGTTTCGGAGGGTCAGTCGCCCCGGGGCCGCGTGATGGCCGCTTCGGCCGTCTCGATCCGGCGGTCCAGATACGCTTCGAGACGCGCGATCAGTTCACCGTGCCGGTCCGTGTAGAAGTGGTTGGCGCCCGGCACCACATCGCGCTCGATCACCTCGCCCTTCTGGACGCGAACCTTCTGCAATGCCCGCTCGACGTCGGCAGGTCCGGAAATGCTGTCCTTCTCGCCACAGACGATGAGACCAGAGGCCGGGCAGGGCGCCAGGAAGCTCAGGTCATAGTGATTGGCAGGCGGCGAAACGGCGAAGAAGCCATCGATCTCCGGGCGCCGCATCAGGAGCTGAAGCGTGATCCACGCACCGAAGCTGTAACCGGCGCACCATACATAGCGGGGCGTTTCGGCGAGGTTTTCGAGGTAGTCGAGCACATAGGCGGCATCCTCGAGTTCGCCCACGCCATGGTCGTAGGCGCCCTGGGTCCGCCCGACCCCGCGGGAATTGTAGCGCAGGACGCCGAACCCGCGCTGCTCGAACATCTGGTACATGCGGATCGTGATCGGATCCTGCATCGTTCCGCCCGCCTTGGGATGGGGATGCAGGATCAACGCGATGGGCGCGCCAACCCGCGGCGGTTCGGTGTAGCGCGCCTCGATTCGGCCGGCTGGGCCGGGAATGATGAGTTCGGGCATGGAACGCCTCGGAGGCCAGACTGGATGCGAACACGACTGCGAAGGTCGCGGATGTAGTCGAAACCGAGGGGCGATTGCAAGGATTTCCACAGCATGTCCGCGCCGCGCCGATCGGATGCGCTGGCGACGTGTTTGCCCTATATTGGATGCATGAACGTTTACGCCGATTACAATGCCACGGCGCCCCTGCGCCCCGAGGCCCGCACGGCGATGCTTGCCGCGATGGAACTCGGCGCCAATCCGTCCAGCGTCCATGGCGCGGGCCGGGCGGCGCGGAAAGCTGTGGAAACCGCCCGCGCTCAGGTCGGCGCGGCCATTGGGTCGCGCGCGGAGGACGTGGTCTTTACCAGTGGCGGGACCGAAGCGAACGCCCTGGCCCTGCTTGGCGCCGTGGCAGCACTGGAGGGTAACGCGACCCTGCTCGTCTCGGCGATCGAGCATGAGGCGGTCAGTCGCAATGCGGGCCTGGCAGGCGTGCCGGTGGAGAGTGTCTACGTCACCCGTGCGGGCACCGTCGATCTGGACCATCTTTCCGGCAGGCTTCGGCGTTGGGACCGGGAGCGCGACGGCACGCCCATCCTCGCCCTGATGCTGGCCAATAACGAGACGGGCGTCCTCCAACCCGTTCGCGAGGCGGCCGCCATGGTGCGCGAGGCGGGTGGCCTGACCCATTGCGACGCCGTGCAGGGGCTGGGAAAGGTGCCTTTGAGCGTGGCTCTGCTCGGCGTCGACTATCTGGCCCTCTCGGCCCATAAGGCCGGTGGTCCCCAGGGCGTCGGGGCCCTCTGGCACAGACCAGGCGCGCCGCTTAAGCCGGTGCTGCAGGGGGGGGGACAGGAGCGGTCGCTCCGCTCGGGGACCGAAAACGTTGCCGGGATCGCCGGCTTCGGTGCCGCAGCGCAGGCTGCCATGGCCGACCTGCCAGCCTATCAGGCGCTGGCGGCATCGCGCGACGGGCTGGAGGCGCGCCTCGTCGAGGAAGGAGGCGTGGTCCCCATCGGGGTCGAGGCGCCGAGGCTGGCCGGCGTATCGTGCTTTGCCCGCGAAGGCTTCAAGGCCGAAACCCAGGTCATGGCGCTTGACCTCGCGGGCATTGCGGTATCCTCGGGGGCGGCCTGCTCGTCTGGCAAGGTGCGGCGCTCCGTCGTCCTGCAGGCCATGGGCGTAGCGGACGCACTTGCGGATTGCGCTGTGCGCACCAGCTTTGGGTGGAGAAGCGCACCCACCGATTTCGAACAGGTGGCCGATGCCTGGCTGCAGGCTGCGCGACGAACGGTACTTAAGGAGAGCGCCTAATGGCGGACGACATCAAGGTGAAAGACGGCATCGATCGGGGGACCGTGGACGCCACCCGCGCCCTGGAATCCAAGCATTATTCCGCCGGGTTTTCCACCGATGTCGAACAGGACCTTGCGCCGAAGGGGCTCGACGAGTCGATCGTCCGGTTCATTTCCGCCAAGAAGAATGAACCGCAATGGCTGCTCGACTGGCGGCTGAAGGCCTATCAGCGCTGGCTTACGATGACCGAGCCGACCTGGGCGATGGTCAGCTATCCGCCGATCGACTACCAGGCCTATCACTATTATGCGGCGCCGAAGTCCGGATCGACCTACGAGTCGCTCGATGACGTGCCGCAGGAAATTCTCGACACCTACGAGAAGCTTGGCATTCCGCTGCGCGAGGCCGAAGTCCTGCTCGGCGTGAAGGGCGCGGCCGAGACCGCGGCAGATGCCCGTGGGACCGGCCAGCCCGGCGCGCGGCAGAAGGTGGCTGTCGATGCGGTGTTCGACAGTGTCTCCGTTGCGACGACCTTCAAGAAGGAGCTGCAGGAGGCCGGCGTTATCTTCATGTCGATCTCCGAGGCGGTGCAGGCGCACCCAGACCTTGTCCGCAAGTATCTCGGCTCCGTCGTGCCCATCACCGACAATTTCTTCGCCACGCTGAATGCGGCCGTCTTCTCCGATGGCACCTTCGTCTATGTCCCGCCGGGCGTGCGCTGTCCCATGGAGCTGTCCACCTATTTCCGCATGAATGCGGAGAACACGGGCCAGTTCGAGCGGACCCTGATCGTGGCGGACAGGGGGTCGTACGTGTCCTATCTGGAGGGCTGCACCGCGCCCATGCGCGACGAGAACCAGCTCCATGCGGCGGTTGTCGAACTGGTCGCGCTCGAGGATGCGGAAATCAAGTATTCCACGGTTCAGAACTGGTGGCCCGGCGACGAGGAAGGCCGTGGAGGCATCTACAACTTCGTGACCAAGCGGGGCGACTGCCGGGAGGCACGCGCAAAGATCTCCTGGACCCAGGTCGAGACCGGTTCGGCGATCACGTGGAAGTACCCGTCCTGCATTCTGCGCGGCGACGACACGGTCGGCGAATTCTACTCCATCGCGGTCACCAATGGCCGCCAGCAGGCCGACACGGGCACCAAGATGATCCACCTGGGACGCAACACACGCTCTCGGATCATCTCCAAGGGCATCTCGGCAGGCCGTTCCAACAACACATATCGCGGCCTCGTGTCGATCAACAAGAAGGCGGACCGGGCCCGCAACTTCACCCAGTGCGACTCGCTCCTCATCGGCGGCGACTGTGGGGCGCATACGATCCCCTATGTGGAAAACCGGCGCACCGATGCCCAGCTCGAGCATGAGGCGACCACCACGAAACTGTCGGAAGACCAGCTCTTCTATGCCCGCAGTCGGGGGCTTGACGAGGAGGAGGCCGTCGCCCTGCTGGTTAACGGCTTCGTACGCGACGTGCTTCAGGAGTTGCCGATGGAGTTCGCTGTCGAGGCCCAGAACCTGCTCAAGGTGAGCCTCGAAGGCAGCGTGGGGTAAGGGGCGAATGCATCGGGGTCACTGCCTTGTGATCCGGCCGCACTGGTCCGGCCTGCCGGGCGATGCCAAATCCTGATCATGAGACAGCGTCCTGTCCCCCGATTCAGTCGCCTAAGTCGCCGCGCCCTGATGCTCTCGGGCGCGGCGGGTCTGCTCGTGGCCTGTTCCAGCGGTTCGGGTGCCGGGGCCGATGCTGCCGACGCCTTTGCCGACAGCGGCTGGCGGGACCTCGATGCGGCGGACTGGCGCGCACGCCTGTCGCCCGAGGCTTTCCGTGTGCTGCGCGAGGAGGGGACAGAGCGGGCCTTCACGTCGCCCTTGAACGCCGAAAATCGGGAGGGGACCTATCATTGCGCCGGTTGCAACCTCGCATTGTTCGCCTCCAACACGAAGTATGAGAGCGGGACGGGCTGGCCGAGCTTCTGGGACCACCTGCCTGGGGCCATTGCGACGAAGCCGGACTACAAGCTGCTCATCCCGCGCACCGAATACCATTGCGCCCGCTGCCTTGGGCACCAGGGTCACGTGTTCGAGGACGGCCCCAAGCCTACCGGCTTGCGCTACTGCAACAATGGCGTCGCGTTGACCTTCGCTCCGAAGACGTAAGAAACGGTGCCGTGTGCGGTTCAGGCGGCGACGACGAAGGTGGAGATGACCTTCTTGGTGCTGCCTTTCTCGAAGTCGACGGTCAGCTTGTTCCCATCGGCTCCGATGACGCGACCATAGCCGAACTTGTCGTGGAAGACCCGCTGGCCGATCTGGAATCCCGAATTAGAGGACGAGGTGGCCACCAGCGTTGGCTTTGCGTCGATCACCGGACCTTCGGCCACGCCTCGACGTGCATTTTCCTTGAGCCGTTTCCAGCCCGGCGACGTGTAGCTGGACCGCTCGCCGAGATCCTCCACGGTGCCGTTGAACCCGTCGAGCCCGCCCGGCTGTGACGCGTAACCGGTCTCGGCCATGGCATCCACATGGGCGTGGGGCAGTTCATCAACGAAGCGCGAGGGCAGCACCGACTGCCAGCGACCGAAGATCTGCCGGTTTGCCGCAAACGAGATGCAGCAGCGTTCGCGAGCCCGTGTCAGGCCCACATAGGCAAGGCGCCGCTCCTCCTCCAGTCCCTTGAGACCGTTCTCGTCGATGGCCCGGCGCGAGGGGAACACCTCTTCTTCCCAGCCCGGTAGGAAGACGAGGGGCCATTCCAGACCCTTGGCCGCGTGCAGGGTCAGGATCTGAACCTCTTCGCCGCCCCCCTCGCGGCTGGCATCCATCACCAGCTCGATATGTTCCAGGAAGCCCGCCAGGCTGTCGAACTCGCCCATCGCCCGCACCAGCTCCTTGAGATTGTCGAGCCGGGTCTGCGCCTGGGGGCTGCGGTCGGCCTGCAGCATGTCGGTATAACCGGACTCCTCCAGGATCGTTTCGGCGAGATCGGTGTGCGCCAGTCCAGCCTCGTGGCGCTCCCGCCAGAGGGCGAGCTGGTCCAGGAACCGGGACAGGCCCCGTCTCGCGGCCCCCTTAATTTCATCGGTCTGGAGAACCATCGGCGTCAGCACGGCGAGGGATCGCCCATCCTCGCGGGCATAGCGTTGCAGTTTCTGCAGCGTGGTCGCGCCGACGCCCCGTTTGGGCTGGTTCACAACACGCTCGAAGGCCAGGTCGTCATCCGGGCTGCGGACCAGGCGCAGATAGGCCAGGGCGTCGCGGATTTCCGCCCGTTCGAAGAATCGCGGGCCGCCGATGACGCGGTAGGGTATGCCCAGCATGATGAAGCGATCCTCGAACAGCCGCATCTGCCAGGAGGCGCGAACCAGGACGGCGCAGTCTTCATAGGACCGCCCGTCTCGGCGCCAGGCCTCGATGTCGTCGCCGATCATCCGGGCCTCGGCCTCGCCATCCCAGACCCCGCGAACCCGCACCCGCTCGGCATCGGGCATATCGGCGGCCTCGCCGGCGACGTGCAGGGTCTTCCCCAGCCGACCCTTGTTATGGGCGATCACCCCCGACGCAGCCGCCAGGATATGCGGGGTGGAGCGATAGTTGCGCTCCAGTCGGATGACACGGGCGCCAGGGAAGTCGCTCTCGAAGCGGAGGATGTTGTCGACCTCCGCGCCACGCCAGCCATAGATCGACTGGTCGTCGTCGCCGACGCAACACAGATTGCCGGAGCCCTGTGCCAGCAGCCGCAGCCAGAGATACTGGGCGACGTTCGTGTCCTGGTATTCGTCAACGAGAAGGTAGCGGAAGCGGCCGTGATAGTCGGCCAGCACGTCCGGATTGGCCTGCAACAGCGCGATCGTGTGCAAGAGCAGGTCGCCGAAATCGCAGGCGTTCAGAACCCGCAGGCGTTCCTGATAAAGCCGGTAGGCGTCGATTCCGCGGCCGTTCGCGAACTGGTAGGCCTCGTCCTCGGGCACCTTGTCCGGGGTCAGCGCGCGATTCTTCCAGCCATCGATGAGCGCGGCGAGGTAGCGGGGCGTCCAGCGCTTCGTGTCCAGGGATTCCGCCTCGATCACCTGCTTGCACAGCCGGATCTGATCGTCCTTGTCGAGAATGCTGAAGGTTGGTTTCAGCCCCGCTAGCTCCGCATGGCGCCGCAGCATGAGAGCCGAAATCGAGTGGAACGTCCCCAGCCAGCGCAACCCCTCGCCAGCCTCGCCAATCAGCGCGAGGGCCCGCTCGCGCATCTCGCGCGCGGCCTTGTTGGTGAAGGTGACCGTCAGCGTCTGGGACGGCCACGCCTTTCCGGAGGCGATGATGTGCGCCAGGCGGGTGGTCAGCACCCGGGTCTTGCCGGTTCCGGCCCCTGCCAGGACCAGAAGCGGACCCTCGGTGGTCTCCACGGCCTCGCGCTGCTCCGGGTTGAGGCCGTCGAGATAGTCGGCGGCGCCGGCAGCTGGGGCGGACGGCGGCCGGGCGGCGGCCAGCGCGCTGATGGAGGGTCGATTCGTCGGGGAACTCATGCCTGGACTATAGCAGGAACATGCAGGGGTGTTAGGGGCGAACTGAACCGCAGCCGCGCCCGCTGCCCGCTGCCTCCAGCCCCGGCAACGGGTCTTGGGGGATCAATCCTTGTCGAAGGCGATGGTGACGGTCCCGATGCGGATGCCGAAGCGGGAGACATGGGCGCGATTGATCAGCACATCGTCCTCCATCAGGTACATCCAGTCATTGAAGCCGACCTTCCAGATATCGTCGCCGACCTTCAGGTCCACCTTGTAGCGCCAGTTGAATGCGTTGCCCGCAACTTCGCCCTCGGCGAAGCCTGGCACGTCGCCGGCCGTCCCTCGATAGCGACCGTTGCCCAGGATCTCGATCGTCCATACCCGCCGATCCGTTTCGCCGTCGTCATAGACGAAGTCTTCCTCCAGCGTCAGGACACCGTTGTCCACGGTGCCTTCGATGTCGACGGTGAACTGGCGCCTGACCACGCCGAAGCGGTCCTCGAAAATGCCGTAGGCCGTGGTCTCGCCGGAGAAATACTCTTCCAGGCGCAGGGTACGCGGATTGTCGGCGAAGTCGTCCACGGACTGCGAGACGCAGCCGCTCAGCGTCAGCGCGGCGAGTGCGGCCGGCAGGGCGCGGCGGTGCAGGGTGGCGGTCATGTTCGGATCCTCGGCGGTTCGGGACGGACTTAAGATGGATTACGCGTCCAGATCGGGTTCGGTTTGGTCGGAGATGGCGTTTGGACTGCCGCCCGGCACCGCGACAGCGCGCCGTCATCGGCCTGCAGGGCGGCGGCGGCTTCGCGTGGTGCGTCGGTTGCCAGGAGAACCAGCCCGCCCTCGGCGAGCCGCCGGTACTCCGACGCATCGCCGTCTGCCAGATAGGCGTCGTCGAGCCGGTCGCCTGGCCGTCCCAGCGTCCCGAAGGCGGATTCGACTCCGGTCGCGGCGAGACGTTGCCAGGCCTCGGGGTCGGGGTCACGCGTTCCTGTCCAGGCGATCAGGCGGTCGGGGTCCACGCCGGCGTCGCGCAGCCTGGCCACATCCCCGGGCCCCGAGGCCGACGCCGTCATCATCAGGTCGGGCGCGAGGCGCGCCACTTCGGCGGCCTGCGCATCGGAATAGGTGATCAGGATGACATGGTCGCCGGTCCCGGTGTCGCGGACGAGATCGATGATCTCGGCGAAGCCGGCGCTCGACTTGCGGTCCAGTTCGATCACCGCGCCGGCCTGGCGCGCCCAGATCAGCACATCGCGCAGACGGGGTGGCGCGTGGCCCGTCGGCCGGCCGTCATTGTCGACAAGCTGAAGCGTGGACATCAGGGCCCAGTCGGCGTCCTCAACCGGCCCCGATCCCGTGGTCGTGCGATCGAGTGTGCGATCATGCATCAGGACCAGGACGCCATCGCGGCTCGACGCCACATCCACCTCGAACACGCGCAGCCCGGCCGCATGGTTCGCCTGCAGGGTCTCCAGCGCGTTCTCTGCATGGCCGGGCAGAGGGCCGCCCCGGTGTGCGGCGACGACCAGCCCGCCAGTTTCGCGCAGGCAGTCGAAGACCGCGGGCAGGGGCCGGACATCCGGTCCAGGCTCGATGGCCGCAGGAGACGGCGGCGTCCCGGCGATTCCCGACAGGCTGTCGCGGTCGGCCGCCCCGCAGGCGGCGAGCGGCAGCAGGCTCAGCAGGACGCCGGCGGCGCTGAGGGACAGGGCGCGGACGCTTGGAATTTGCATGGGACGGTCCTTGTCTTGTCGGGCGAGGTGTTGTCACTAAAAACGAGGAATGTAACGCAAAAGCCATCTGACCGGTTGGGTGCCGGGGGATGTGGCAGGGAGGAGAGACCATGAAGGGCTTGATGCAGGAGTGGCCGTTGACGGTCGACAAGATCATCGACCATGCGCGCATCAACCATGGCGACCGGGAGATCGTGACACGCTCCGTCGAAGGGCCGATCGTGCGTACGACCTACGCCCAGCTCTACGACCGCGCCAAGCAGGTTTCCAGCGCGCTCGGCGATGCCGGCGTGAGTCTGGGGGACCGGGTGGCAACCCTGGGATGGAATTCCGGTCGCCACATGGAATGCTGGTATGGCGCCATGGGGATCGGCGCGGTGCTGCACACGATCAATCCGCGCCTGCACCCGGACCAGATCGCCTGGATCGCCAACCATGCCGAGGACAAGGTCCTGATCTTCGACACGACCTTCCTGCCCATCGTCGAGGCGATCAAGGACAAGCTGGAGACGGTGCGGACCTTCGTGATCCTGACCGATCCGGAGAACATGCCGGAGAATAGCGTCGGGGCCGTCGCCTACGAGCTCTGGATCGATGGCCGACCGACAGACGTCGCCTGGGGCGGGTTCGACGAGAACACCGCGTGCGGCCTCTGCTACACCTCGGGCACGACAGGAAACCCCAAGGGCGTCCTCTATTCCCACAGGACCAACGTCCTGCACACGCTGATCACTCTGGGCAAGGACGTGATCGGGGTCGGCGCCGCCGATACGGTCCTGCCGGTGGTGCCCATGTTCCATGCCAATGCCTGGGGGCTGGCCTTTTCCTGCCCGGCGGTTGGCGCCAAGATGGTCATGCCCGGGGCGCAGATGGACGGGAAATCGATCTACGAGCTCCTGGACAGCGAGAAGGTCACGGTGACGGCCGCCGTGCCGACCGTATGGCTGATGCTCCTGTCCTACCTCCAGGAGAACGATCTGAAGCTTCCGCATCTGCGCAAGGTGATCATCGGTGGCTCGGCGGTGCCAGAGCGCATCCTGCGCACGTTCGAACAGGACTATGGCGTCGACGTCGTGCATGCCTGGGGCATGACTGAAACGTCGCCGCTGGGCACGCTGGGCTCGCTGCCGGCGCGGCTCGACGGGGCCGACATGGAGACGCGGATCGCCTACAAGCTCAAGCAGGGCCGCCCTCCATTCGGTGTCGAGCTGAAAACCGTCAACGACGCCAGTGAGGAACTGCCACGCGACGGGAAGACCTCGGGCCGGCTTCTGGTGCGCGGCATGGCGATCGCGGGCGGATACTTCAAGGGCGCCGGCGGGGATGTGCTCGACGATCAGGGCTTCTTCGACACCGGCGACGTGGCGACGCTGGAGCCCGACGGGACGATGCAGATCACCGACCGGGCAAAGGACGTCATAAAGTCGGGCGGCGAGTGGATCTCCTCGATCGATCTGGAGAATATCGCGGTCGGCCACCCGAAGGTCGCCAACGCGGCGGCGATCGGCATTCAACACCCGAAATGGGATGAGCGACCGCTTCTGATCGTGCAGCCTGTGGAAGGTGAGCAGCCGACGCGGGAAGAGGTGCTGGGACAGCTCGAGGGCAAGATCGCGAAATGGTGGACCCCCGATGATGTGGTGTTCGTCGAGGAGATCCCGCTCGGCGCCACCGGCAAGATCAACAAGCTGGCGCTGCGCGAACGGTTCAAGGACTACAAGCTGCCGACCGCCTAGGCGGCGGTTTGGCGGGCGGGCCCCTGTCGGCCCGTCCCGCGCGGCCTAGCTATCGCGGCAGGAGACCGGCAAGGGGAGGGGTGTGCCATGGCAAGACCGGAAACTGCGGGGTGGCGGGGCAAGTTCGCCGGCCTCGCGCTGATCGTGGCGATCCTGTCGGTGGCCTGGTTCGCGCTTGCCGCGTTGGGGACCAAGTACGGGCTGTGGTCCTGGCAGTTTGGACTCGGCACGCTCACGGTCGGATATGGACCGGCCGTCGCCTTTGGCGCACTGGGCCTGTCGGTCCTGGCGCTGCTGGTCGGTCTGATCAAGGCGCCCCGAAAGCGGCCCGTGATGCTGGCGCTGGGCGCGATACTGATCTCGGGCTATGTGGCCGGCCGGCTCGTCGGCTTCGGCGCTATCGCCCAGTCCCTCCCGCCGATCCACGACGTCCAGACCGATTGGGATGATCCCATCACTTTCTCCGATACGCTGATGGCCGCGCGCGAGGCAGACGGTGCCCTGAACCCCGTGCAGCCCGACCCCGTGATCCCCGACTCCGCCGACAGCCGCTGGCCCGGTCTTGGCGGTCGCAAGGTGGCGGACGTCCAGGAAGAGGCCGAGTACGATCCCGCGCGCGACGCGGAGCCGGAGGACGCACCCTATCCCCGCCTCGACACGATCACGGTACCCGGGACACTGGGGGCCGTGGCGCGTCTGACAGAGGCGCTGATGCGCGAGGAAGGCTGGGACATCGTCACCGCGCCGGAGGTCACCGCGGGCGCGCTGGAGGTGCGGCTGGAGGCGACGGCCACCACGGGCTGGTTCGGCTTCCGCGACGACGTGGCTGTGCGCCTTCGCGCCGTCGAGGGCGGGGTCGAGGTGGACATGCGCTCCATCAGCCGGGTCGGCCTGTCGGATCTGGGCGCCAACAGCCGCCGCGTCGCCGGCTTCCTGCGTGCGCTCGAGCGCCAGGCCGAGGCCGTCGCCCGGCGTGGCGGGGACGGGGTCGGCTAGGTCATGTCCGACTGGATCATCGGCGTCCTCGGCGGGTCGGGTCTCTACGACATTCCCGGGCTTGAGGATCGCGAGCCGCACACATTGCACACGCCTTGGGGGACGCCGTCGGCGCCCTTGACGGTCGGCCGGCTGGGCGCTGTCCGCTTCGTGTTCCTGCCGCGTCACGGCCAGGGACACCGTCTGCCGCCCGGCGCGGTCAACTACAGGGCCAACATCGATGCGTTGAAGCGGGTCGGCTGTAGCGACATCCTGTCCATTTCGGCCTGTGGGTCGCTACGCGAAGGGCTGGCGCCCGGCGATTTCGTGGCCGTGGACCAGTTCATCGACCGGACGCGGGAGCGGGCCTCATCCTTCTTCGGCGAAGGGCTGGTCGCGCACGTCTCCATGGCGCATCCGGTCTGTGAACGGCTGTCGGGTCTGGCCGCCGACGCGGTGGCGGCAGCGGGCGGCACGGTGCACCGGGGCGGAACCTATCTGGCCATGGAGGGACCGCAATTCTCCACCCTTGCGGAAAGCAAGCTGTACCGCGCCTGGGGCTGCGACGTGATCGGCATGACCAACATGCCCGAGGCCAAGCTCGCCCGCGAGGCGGAGCTGCCCTATGCCACTCTCGCAATGGTGACCGATTACGACTGCTGGCACGAGGAAGTGGAGGCGGTTTCGGTCACCAATGTGCTGGAAATCCTGAAGGCCAATGCGGACCTGGCACGCATGGCGCTCGTGCGGCTTGCGGAGCGTCTTTCGGACATGCCGCGCACGCCGTCGCCCCAGGGTATCGAAACGGTTCTGGACCAGGCGCTGATTACGGCGCCGGAGGCGCGCGATCCGGCGCTTGCCGCCCGGCTCGACGCGGTGGCGGGACGCGTGCTGGGCCGTTGAGGTGGCGGCATGGGCCCGCAGGAGCTGACCGCCGCCCCGCCGTCGACCGTTGGCCGGGGATTTGCTAGGACAACTTGTGTGCCAAGGGGGTTGGCACGTGTGAGGAGGGGACCATGTTCACGGTCGAGTTCCAGACAGGCGCCCTGGTTCTGCTGGTGGTTGCCGCGCTCGCCATCGCCTGGATCCAGTGGGCCGAACGCGCTGATCGCAAGCGTGCCGGCCAAGAGGCGCTGGAGGGCGTTGGTCACGAATTCCGCATCACGCTGCAGCGCTTCATGGCCGAATTGTCCGCCGTCCTGAAGGGGGCGGGGATGACCGAGCGGGACTTCCTCCCGGCGGCCCATCCCCAGCTCGATGCCGTCCATGCGCGGACGATTCACGCCAACAGGAATGCCATGTCGGTGATCGGTGCCTGCTACATGGTGGTCGACGTGCGCAAGCAGGACCTTCGCGCCGCCTGGCGAGAGGGCGAGGATCTGAAACCCGTGGCGGAGGCGGCGATCGACGACCTCATCGACGGCATCGTCACGCTGTATCTGTGGGAGGCTCATGGGGGTGCGCGTCCGGCAGAGGCCCGCGCGTCGCGGACCTGGGATGTGCGTCGCTGGATGAAACGCCACGATTTCCATGCCGACGCGTTTCCCGGACGCCACCTGCGTGACGATGTGGTCGAACGCCTGCGCGCCTACGGCATGGACCTGAAGCCGCGTCCGCTGACGCACACCGCGCACGAATACTTCTCGCTCCGCTACGATCGCCGCGCGGATCCCAACGGACCCTTCGGTCGCCGCCCGCGCCGGCGCGCGAACCGAGCCCTGTCGGAGACCTCGACGGACGCCCAGCCAATGCAGGCGCTGCACGCGTCGCCCGGTACATCGGGCGCGCCGGCGGCTGTGCGCTAGGGGCGTCGCGTGGACCTCAAGGCGGCCATCCGGACGATACCGGACTATCCGAAGGCAGGCATCCTGTTCCGGGACGTTTCGACCCTGCTGGGCGACTCCCAGGCCTTCGGCGCGGCCATCGACCGGATGATCGCGCTTGCCGAGCCGCGCCGTGTGGACAAGGTGGCCGGCATCGACGCACGCGGGTTCATCCTCGGCGGTGCGCTGGCCCATGGCCTCGACGCAGGCTTCCTGCCCCTGCGAAAGCCGGGAAAGCTGCCTTTCGACACCTGGGAAGAGCGCTATGAACTCGAATACGGCTCCGACGCCCTGCACATGCATGTGGACGGCGCGGGGCCGGGCGAACGTGTGTTGCTGGTCGACGATCTGATTGCGACCGGCGGTACGGCCATGGCCGGTCTGCGCCTGCTGCAGCGGGCGCGCGCCGAGGTGGTCGGCGCCCTGTTCCTTGTCGACCTGCCCGATCTGGGCGGGGCGCAGCGCCTGCGCGATACCGGTGTGCCGGTCGAGGCCCTGGTCCAGTTCGAGGGCCACTGAGCGCGCCGATTTTCGCGTCTCGGGGCTTTGATTCCCCGCTCCGAGGCGCCATATGCGCGCCATGCTCAAGCTTGACAGACTTCATGCCACGGTGGGCGACGCCGACGACGCAAAGGAAATCCTGACCGGGCTATCGCTGGAAGTCCCGGCAGGCGAGGTTCACGCCATTATGGGGCCCAACGGCGCGGGTAAATCCACGCTGGCCTACATCCTGACGGGACGCGAAGGCTACGAGGTCACGTCGGGAAGCGCGACACTGGATGGCGAGGACCTTCTGGACATGGATCCCGAGACGCGCGCCGCGAAGGGACTCTTCCTGTCATTCCAGTATCCAGTCGAGATTCCCGGCGTGCCGGTGATGACCTTCGTGCGTACCGCCATGAACGCCCAGCGCCGGGCCCGCGGCGAGCCGGAAATCACCGCGCCGGCATTCATGAAACGGGCTCGCGATGTGGCAGCCGCCCTCAAGATCAGTCCGGAGATGTTGAAGCGGCCCCTGAATGTCGGCTTTTCGGGCGGTGAGAAAAAGCGCCTGGAGATTTTCCAGATGATGATGATGGAGCCGCGCTTCCTGGTGCTCGACGAGACCGATTCCGGCCTCGACATCGACGCGCTGAAGACCGTGGCCGAGGGCGTCAACGCGTTGCGAACACCCGAGCGGGGTATGCTGGTGATCACGCACTATCAACGTCTCCTCGACCACATCGCGCCCGACAGGGTCCATGTCCTGGCCAATGGCCGGATTGTGAAGACCGGCGGCCCGGACCTGGCGCACGAGCTGGAGCGCGAAGGCTATGACAAGCTGATCGGCGCACCGGCGGTCTGAGCCGCGCGCGGCCCGTCCGATCCGCCAGGAGAGCGAAGTGACCGATTTGAAGGATCTGATTCCGAACGCGAACGCCGCGGAACTGGCCCTCGCCGCCACCTATGGCGCGCTGCCCCAGGATGCTCGCCGCGCCCGCGCGTTTGAGGCGTTCGCTGCCAGCGGACTGCCCCATCGGCGGATGGAGGCGTGGAAGTGGTCCGACTTCAAGGCCGGCCTTCCGCAACTCGACATCCCCGAGACACAGGCCGGACGCGATCCGTTCGGCCATATCGAGGCGCCTGTCATATCGGTTTCCGGCGGCCGGATCACCTTGCCCGACCGGCTGCCAGACGGTGTGCGTGTGCATGAACAGGCCGATGCCCAGGCGTTTGCCGGGGCTGAGGACATGCCGCTGGGCGCCCTGACGGCGGCATTGGCGGGACATGGCGGCGGGATCGCCACGCTGCTGATCGAGGTGACCGGCCCGGCCGAGACTCCATTACGGCTGGTCTGTGCCTCCCGAGGCGCGGAAACCAGCTTCTCGCGGATCGCCTTGATGGTGCGCCCGGGGGCATCGCTCGACCTGTACGAAAGCCATCTCGGCGGGGCGGGATTCTCGGGTCACCTGGTCGATATCGGTCTTCAGGACGAGGCCCGGCTCCGGCGGACGATCTACCAGGCGGCAGGGCCCGATCAGGCCCAGGCCGTGACGGGTGACGTCCACCTTAATGGCGGTGCCCGCTATGTGCAGACGATGCTGGCCTTCGGCGCCCGCGTGTCGCGTCTCGAGACACGGTTGACGCACCACCGCGAAGGCGGTGACGCGGTGCTCAACGCCGCCTATCTGGCGGGCGACGGCCAGCACGTGGACGTGACGACCCTGGTGCGCCATGGTGCCGTGTCCTGCGCCACGCGCCAGATGACCAAGGGCGCGGTCCGCAAGGGCGGGAAAGGCGTGTTTCAGGGCAAGTTCCATGTTCCCCGCACGGTCGGTCAGAACACCGATGCGGCCATGGAGCACCATGCCCTGCTCCTGGAAAATGGCGCCGAGGTCTATGCAAAGCCCGAGCTGGAGATCTATGCGGATGACGTGGAGTGCGCCCACGGCAATACCTGCGGAGCGCTCGATCCGGTGCAGCTGTTCTACATGCGCCAGCGCGGGATTCCTGACGCAGAGGCAAGGGGCCTGCTCACCTCCGCCTTTATCGCCGAGGCACTGGAAAGTGCGCCAGAGGCCGGCCATGCCGCCCTTCACCAGGTGGCTGACGACTGGCTCAAGCGCTAGCGCATCGTCCAGTCAATCCAGAGCCAGCGACGATGTTTTGGAGCCCTGATGTATAGAGTTATCGTGACGCATGCCGGGTCCGGGCCGGGTCCGGGTCCGCGTGAGACGGCCCTGGCCGCGACGCTGCGTCATTGCCAGGATCCCTATCTCCGCCGACAGATCCGCCTATATCGGAACCATGACCGACACACGCCCCTTCGACCTGGATGCCCTGCGCGGTGAATTCCCGATCCTGGCCCGCGAGGTCAACGGCATGCCGCTGGTCTATCTCGACAACGCCGCCAGCGCCCAGAAGCCCGAGGCGGTCATCACCGCCATGGCGGATCAGGCGCGCACGGCCTATGCCAATGTCCATCGCGGCCTGCACACGCTGGCCAACGAGACGACCGAAGCCTTCGAGGGTGCTCGCGAGGATGTCCGGCGTTTTCTCAACGCACCGTCGGCGGACACGATCGTCTTCACGAAAGGCGCCACCGAGGCGATCAATCTTGTCGCCAACGGGCTTGCAGCCGAAATCCGGCCGGGCGACGAGATCGTCCTGTCGATCATGGAGCACCATTCCAACATTGTGCCGTGGCATTTCCTGCGCGAGCGCCACGGTGCGGTCCTTCGCTGGGTCGGACTGACCGGGGACGGCGCGCTGGACATGGCCGAGCTGGAAGCCGCCATCGGACCGCGCACCCGACTGGTCGCGCTGACGCATATGTCCAACGTGCTGGGAACGGTGACGGATGCGGCAAGGATCGTGGCGCTCGCCCATTCGGCCGGGGCGGAGGTGCTGCTGGACGGGTGCCAGGCGGCGGTCCATGCGCGCGTCGACGTGCAGGCGCTGGACGTCGACTATTACGTGTTTTCCGGCCACAAGCTCTACGGCCCGACCGGGATCGGCGCGCTCTACGGTCGCCCGGACGCCCTGGCGCGCCTGCGTCCCTTCCAGGGCGGGGGCGAGATGATCGAGACGGTGACCACCGACACGGTCACCTACAATGCGCCTCCGCACCGATTCGAGGCGGGGACCCCGCCGATCCTCGAGGCAGTCGGTCTCGGGGCTGCCGTGCGCTGGATGGAGCGATTCGACCCCGAGGCGGTGTTTGCCCATGAGCACGCGCTCTATGCTCGGGCCGTGGACGGCCTGGCAGGGGTGAACGGTCTGTCGATCCACGGCACGGCCCCAGGCAAGGGTGCGGTCCTGTCCTTCAGCGTCGAGGGCGTCCACCCCCATGACCTTGCCCAATTGATGGACATGTATGGTGTTGCCGTGCGGGCCGGTCACCACTGTGCCCAGCCCTTGATGTCGGCGCTGGGCGTGAACGCGACCGCCCGGGCGAGCTTTGCGCTCTACAATACGCCCGGCGAGGTCGACACCTTCGTGGAGGCGCTTGAACGGGCCCGCACGCTGCTTGGCTAGCCGGCCTCCGGCGCGGCCCGGTCAGATTGCGACGTGGATGTCTCGAATTCTGCGACAGGATTGGCTATATGGTTCCCATGGCAGACGACATGACCCACCGCGACACCCTGGACGTGCCCGCCGCTGACGGTGCCGCCGATGCCGGGACGAGCGCGATCCCGCAGGATGAACTGAACCG
Organism: uncultured Hyphomonadaceae bacterium; assembly: GCA_964492485.1. Taxonomy (GTDB): domain Bacteria; phylum Pseudomonadota; class Alphaproteobacteria; order Caulobacterales; family Hyphomonadaceae; genus UBA5336. The sequence goes on from CAZBKM010000020.1 coordinate 40,452, forward strand.
GATCACGGATGGTCTGATCGCGGCGTTCAAGTCCGTCTATGATCCCGAGATCCCCGTGGACATCTACGAGCTGGGCCTGATCTACAAGGTCGATATCGACGACAACCGAAAGGTCGACATCGAGATGACCCTGACCGCACCGGGCTGTCCCGTGGCCGGCGACATGCCGGGATGGGTCGAGACCGCGGCTCGCGGCGTCGAGGGCGTGGACGACGTGGAAGTGCGTTTGACCTTCGATCCTCCCTGGGACATTTCCCGAATGTCGGACGAGGCGCGGCTTGCGCTGAACATGCTGTGAGTTGACGCGGCCCCCGGGCCTGCCCAAGTGAGAGCCATGGCGAGACGACCCAGACCCAAGATTGTGTCCCTGACCGATGCGGCTGCAGCCCGCGTGGCCGAGATCATGGCGGAGCGCGGGGCCGGCTATCTGCGCGTCGGCGTGACCAATGGCGGCTGTGCCGGCATGGAGTACGTCATGGAGTATGTGGACGCCCCCGATGCCCTTGACGAGGTGGTCGAGGACAAGGGCGTCAAGATCGTCATCGACGCCAAGGCGGTTCTGTTCCTGCTCGGATCCGTCGTGGATTTCGAGTCCACGCTGCTGCACGAGAAGTTCACCTTCAACAATCCGAACCAGACCGATGCCTGCGGTTGCGGGGAGAGCGTGACGATCGAACCGGCTGCCGCCGTCTGATCGCCTGGGGGGTCGCAAGCCTCCGCCTGCTCCATACCGGCGGCACGCGCGCCTCGACCGCTTCCGTCGGAGGCTGAACCGGTCTAAGCCCCTTTGAATGATCGGCTGGAGGTCACGCTCGGGAGGTGCGCCATGCAAGCCTATGAGACGATAAATCTGGACGCGACGCCCGGTGGGGTGGCGATCGTGACCCTGAACAGGCCGGACAAGCACAATGCCTTCAATGCGCTGGTGATCGACGAACTCGCCGACGCGTTCGAAACACTGCGCGGCGAGGATCATCTGCGCATGGTGATCCTGCGCGGGGCGGGAAAATCCTTCTCCGCCGGAGCGGACCTCACCTGGATGAAGGCGGCTGCCGATTACTCCCGCGAAGAGAACGAGGAAGACGCGTTTGCCCTGGCGGAGATGCTGCGCAAGCTCTACGAGCTGCCGCAACTGACCTGCGCGCTGGTGCAGGGCGCGGCCATGGGTGGCGGGGCCGGCCTGGTTGCGGCCTGTGACATGGCGCTGGCCGTGCGCTCAGCCGTGTTCCGGTTTTCCGAGGTGCGGCTGGGTCTGACACCGGCCACCATCAGCCCCTACGTGATCGACGCCATCGGGCCGCGCTGGGCCAAGGCGCTTTTTCTGACCGGGGAAAGCTTCGACGCCGACTTCGCCTCGCGGATCGGGCTCGTCCAGTATGTGGCCGACGATGCAGATGGCCTCGCCCGGCTTGAGGAACACGTGTCCACCCTGATGTTCGACACTGCGCCGGGCGCGGTGGCCGATGCCAAACGGCTGGTGCGCGAGGTGACCGGCCTCGTGATCAATCAGAGCCTGAGCCGCGACACCGCCCGACGCATCGCGGCGCGGCGCGTGAGCGAGGAGGGTCGTGAGGGGCTGGCCGCCTTCCTCGAGAAGCGGCGTCCCGATTGGGCCGAGGGCTAGGGTGTTTTCAAGCCGATTGGGAGCCGGTTCGCATCAGGAACATGCTCAAATACAAGGGTCGAGCGCATCTTCACCGGGTCTGATCGACTGCAAGATGCACCAGACCAGGGCGCCCGGCGGCCCTCGCCACCGCCCCGCAGTCCGCACGTCAATCCGTAGCCGAGGGAGTATGCATGTTCGATCTGCGCGCGCTTCGCGAAGACCCGGACCGGTTTCGCGCCGCCTGGGACCGGCGGGCCGCCGGCCTCGGCGCCAGCGTCGACGACATTCTGGCCCATGACCGGGCCCACCGCCAGGCGCTGTCCGACAAGCAGTCGGCCGAGACCCTTCGCAATCAGGCTTCCAAGGCCATCGGTAAAGCCAAGCAGGAGGGTGACGAGGCGGCGTTCGAGCGTTTGCGCATGGAGGTGGCTGACGCGAAACAGACGATCGATGCCGCGGGCGAACAGGCCGAAGCGGCTCAGGCCGAGCTCGATCGGCTGCTCATGAGCCTTCCGAACCTGCCCCTCGCCGACGTGCCCGACGGATCCGACGAGTCGGACAATGTGGAAATGGCCCGTTGGGGCACGCCACCCGCACTTGGGTTCGCCGTGCGCGACCATGTTGATCTGGGCGAGGGCCTGGGTGGCATGGCGTTCGAGGCGGCGGCGCGGATGTCCGGCGCGCGGTTCGTCGTGCTGTCCGGTGTCCTGGCACGGCTCGAGCGGGCGCTGGCGGCCTTCATGGTCGACCTCCAGACGCAGGCCCATGGTTACCGGGAGATCAGCCCGCCCGTCCTGGTCCGCGACACGGCGCTCGTGGGCACCGGGCAGCTTCCGAAGTTCGAGGAAGACCTGTTTCGCACGCATGATGGTTACTACACGATACCGACCGCCGAGGTGCCGCTGACCAATCTGGTCCGCGAACAGATCCTGGACGCGGCCAGTCTTCCGCGCCGTTACACCGCGCACACGCCCTGTTTCCGGTCCGAAGCGGGCAGTGCCGGGCGCGACACGCGCGGCATGATCCGCCTACACCAGTTCTCGAAGGTCGAGCTCGTCTCCATCGTACGGGACGAAGCTGAAGGTCTTGAGGAACTGGAACGCATGACCGGTTGTGCCGAAGCGGTCCTGAAGGCGCTCGACCTGCCATTTCGGCGGGTGCTTCTGTGCACGGGCGATATGGGGTTCGGTGCGCGCAAGACCTATGATCTGGAAGTCTGGCTGCCGTCGCAGGATACCTATCGGGAAATCAGCTCCTGTTCCTATTGCGGCGACTTCCAGGCGCGTCGGATGGATGCGCGCTGGCGTCCGGCGCCGAGCGAGGCCGATCCCCGCCCGAAGCCGCAATTCGTGCATACGCTGAACGGGTCGGGTCTGGCTGTCGGACGGACCCTGGTCGCCCTGCTCGAGAACCATCAGCAGGCCGATGGCTCCGTGCGCCTGCCCGAAGCGCTGAGGCCGTACATGGGCGGTCTGGAGGTGCTGAGCCCCGAGGCCGGCTGAGGCTGCCGGCTCGGTGTCCGGCCAACCGCCCTGAACGGGGAGGTCTCGTGGCTTGCCGGGCTTGACGCGGTCGTCCATTTCGGGGACAGAGCACGGCTACCCCAGACATTGTGTCGTGCCCCAGAAACCGGTAGGAAACCGGTTTTCCTTCCGAAAGTGACTCCATGGCCACCAAGGACAAGAAGCAGCGGATCGGACCCATCACCTTCGCCCGCCAGGTGCGCGCGGAAGGCCGCAAGGTGACCTGGACCACCCGCCAGGAGACCATCGCCTCGACCATCATGGTCGTCGTGATGTCGATCATCGTGGCGCTGTTCCTGTTTGCCGCCGATCAGGTGATCGCCTTCCTCGTGCGCCTCGTCACCGGACTTTGATCCCAGAGAAAAGGAGCGCTTCGCCCATGGCCGAAGCCAAATGGTACATCGTCCACGCCTACTCGAACTTCGAGAAGAAGGTGGCAACATCGATCATGGAACAGGCGGAGCGCAAGGATCTGACCGACCTGATCGAGGAAATCGAAGTGCCGACCGAGGAAGTGGTCGAGGTCAGCCGTGGAAAGAAGAAGACGGTCGAGAAGCGCTTCTTTCCGGGCTACGTCCTGATGAAGGCTCAATTGACCGACGAGATCTATCACCTGGTCAAGGATACGCCGAAGGTCACGGGCTTCCTCGGCGCCGATGGCGGAAAGAAGCCGTTGCCTGTCCCGCAGCGCGAGGTCGATCGCATTCTCGGCACCGCGGAGGAGCCTGTGGAACGCGCCCGCCCGCAGATCACCTTCGAGATCGGCGAGCAGGTGCGGGTCAATGACGGCCCGTTCCAGGGGTTCGAAGGCGGCGTCGAAGAGGTCGACGACAACAACGCCCGCCTCAAGGTCACGGTATCGATCTTCGGGCGTGCAACGCCTGTGGATCTGGAGTTTGGCCAGGTGGACAAGCTGCAGTAACCGGCGTCGACGCGATGCGGCCTCTCGGCTCCGACGGGGCGAGACCGCTGCTTGCATGGCCGCGCCGGGCACAGTATCAGGAGACCCCTCAGGCCGCCTTAGCTCAGTTGGTTAGAGCGCTGGATTGTGGATCCAGAGGTCCCCCGT
>CAZBKM010000021.1:0-43182 GCA_964492485.1 uncultured Hyphomonadaceae bacterium
CCAACTACTTCGCCGCCTGCGGATACGGTGCAGATTGAATGGAATCCGCTCTAACCGAAGATCGGGTCCGCCGGAGGGAAATCCGTCACGGCACCCCCAAGGGGGCGGCGAACCGGGTCCATTCGAGGCTGCGCCGCGCCTGTGTTTTCGGTATGGGCGTAACCCTCTCTCAAAGGAATCGCGTCATAGTTCGAGCGGACGGGGTATCTGCCCGTCCGTTTGGGGACGAGACCGAGATGCCACAGACGCTTTCTGCCCGCGCGCTGTTCCGCCGTGGCCCGCAAGAGGCCAACACCGCCCGTCATCGGGCCGAAGCCCGCCGCAGGCGCCTCGTCGAGCCTTACATTGACGGGCGGCTCCTGGAGATCGGCTGCGGTCATGGCGGTCTGGCTGATCTCTGTTCGCCAAAGAACTATCTCGGTGTGGACGACGATCCCGGCCACGTTCTGACCGCAAAATCCCGCGCGCCGACCCATGAGTTCGCCCTGGCGCTACCGGCGGCCAACCGTCAGTTCGACACCGTTGTGGTCCACGAGAAGCTGCAGGACGTCGACAGTCATCGCGCCGCCCTCGAGCGCTGGGCCGGCCATCTGCGGAGCGGCGGGCATATGGTCGTCACTCTGCCCTTTGCCCCGCTGGCCCTCTGGACACCGGCTGGCGCGCGCGCCGTGGCGCCGATCACGCGCGCTTACATGCACGATGTGGCGCGCGGGGCCGGCATGACCCTCGTCAGCGAACGGACCCTGCTGCGCGAAGGCGTCAAGCTCTTCGTCCTGCGGCTCGACCTGCTTGATCCGGACATGAGCGGTTGCGCATAGCCCGTTGCGCGCGGCGCGGCCGATCAAGCCGTACGTAGCCAGAGCCCGCAGGCGTCGTCACGGGTCTTTACCCGGTCCTGGCGAGGCGCTGTGGCGCGATCCTCGAACCTGCGCAGATCCGCGACGGCACCAGACACACCGACCTCGCGAACCCGCCTGACAAAACCGTCTGCGTCGAAGACCTTGTAGGGGTCCACAAGACGCCACAGTCCATCGCTCAACAGGACGACATCTGTGCCGGGCGCCAGGGTTTCGCGCACCGTAGGCAGGGCATCGGCGGCGTCGGGATCTATCCCGAACACGGGATGGCCCGCTGAATTGCTGGCCGCGCGTTCCTGACGCAAACGCTCCCAGCGGGCCTCGTGGGGCATCGCCATGAGCGCGCGGGCGCTGTCGCTCTCGGCTTCGGCCTTTTCGGGTGTGCCGATCAGGCGGACCGGCAGTCCCGGTTCCGCCACGATGGCTAGGCAATCGCCAAACCAGGCAAATTCCCAATCCGATGCGGCGACCTGGCGCATCCAGACCCCGGCAGCGATCGGCCACGCCTCAGGCGGCAGCAGGTCGAGCGGGGTATCGCTGTCCAGGGCGGCGCGGGCGCGCACGTCGCTCAGGACCCGCCGCCAGTACGCCCGCGCCGTTTCCGTGACATGCGGTGCCTGCATCAGACGGCGCGACAGGGCGTCGGCCACCCACGCGGCCCCGCTTTCCGCCCCTCGAAACGGCTTCAGCGCCGTCACGTCGGTGGCCCCATCAAAGACCCAGGCCGTTCCGGCCGTCTGATCGTAACCGAACCTGTCATCTCCGGTGCGGCCGGGCGTGCCCGGATCGTTTGCGGTGTCACGTATCAGGAAGCCTGCCATCCTCTGTCCCCTCGCGCTTCCGGACGGCAAACCGGTTCCCGCTTCGCTCGAAAAGGCCTTAGCTGGCGAGGCGCGCCAGGTCCTCGGCCGACAGTTCGGAATTGTCGTATACGCTCTGCACGTCGTCGAGTTCGTCCAGCGCGTCGAGCAGCTTGACCAGCTTTTCAGCGGTCTCGCCTTCGACAGGCACCGTGGTCTGCGGACGCCAAACCAGCTTGGTGGACTTTGCCTCATGGTCGGGGAAGCGCGCATCCAGTGCGGCGGCGACCTCGGCGAAATCGTCCCGTGCCGTGTAGATGGTAAAGGCCGTCTCGTCGGTCACCACATCCTCGGCCCCAGCCTCGATCGCGGCTTCCATGACCAGGTCCTCGTCGCCGATCTCGCGCGGATAGACGATCTCGCCCACCTGATCGAAGGCGAAGGAGACCGAACCGGACTCGCCCATATTGCCCCCATTCTTGTTGAAGGCGGTCCGGACGTCGCCGGCGGCTCGATTGCGGTTGTCGGTGGACGCCTCCACGATGATGCCGACGCCGCCCGGACCGAAGCCTTCGTAACGCACGTCCTCATAGGCTTCGCCGCCGCCGCCCTCACCCTTGTCGATGGCCCGCTTGATGTTGTCCTTGGGCATCGATTCGCCCTTGGCGTTCTTGATCGCCAGACGCAGGCGGGGATTGGCGTCGGGGTCCGAGCCGCCGAGCTTGACCGCAATGGTGATCTCCTTGGACAGGCGCGAGAACAGGACCGCCCGCTTCTTGTCCTGGGCCCCCTTGCGATGCTGGATATTTGCCCATTTTGAGTGGCCAGCCATGGCATCCTCGTGTTCGCGAAGTGTGGTGCGCCGGCTTAACGCATAGCGCCGGTCCTGAAAAGCAAGGCCAGGTGGATCAGGCGGCGGGTCGGGCGGGTGCCAGGCGTCCTCCGATGCGCAGCGGCTCGACCCGTCTTGCCAGGCCCGTGGCATCGTCAGTTTCCACGAAGACCCCCGCCAGCGTGCCCTCGCCCAGCGCCGGCTGGTAGCGTTCGCCCGGCATCTGGGTCTCGAAACGGTAGAGCGAGATGTCCGCGCGCATACCGATCACGCTGTTATAGTCTCCGCACATGCCTGCATCGGTCTGGTAGGCGGTGCCCTGCGGCAGGATCATGGTATCGGCGGTCGGCACATGGGTGTGGGAGCCGACCACGAGGCTGGCGCGTCCGTCGCAATAGTGCCCCATCGCCATCTTCTCGGACGTGGCCTCGCAATGGATGTCCACGATCAGCGCGTCGCTGACCTGACCAAGGGCCAGTTCCTCGAGTGCGCCGTCGACCGAGAGGAACGGGTTGTCCAGCGTCTGGCGCATGAAGGCGTTCCCCTGAACCTGCACCACGCCGACCCGTCGTCCCTCCCCGGTGGTGAACAGGGAGGCGCCGCGCCCGGGCGCAGCCGCCCGGGCCGGATAGTTCAGCGGCCGGAGCAGCCGGGGCTCGCGGTCGATATAGGCCAGCATTTCCCGCTGGTCCCAGGCATGATCGCCCAGGGTCAGGCAGTCGGCGCCGGCGTCGAAAAAGTCCTCAGCGATGGCTTCGGTCAGTCCGAAACCACCGGCCGCGTTCTCGGCATTGACCACCACGAAGTCCAGCGCCAGGGCACGCCTGAGCGCGGGCAAGTGGTCGAGAACGGCGGCTCGGCCGGGTTTGCCGACCACATCTCCGAAAAAGGCAAGTCGCATAGGGGCAGTATGGGTCCGCGCGTGGGACAAGGAAAGCCCCGCCGCAGCGCGGCGGGGCCCTGAGCCTAGCGCATCTCCAGATCGACCAGACTCGCTGACGATGCGCCAGGTTCTTGTTTTCGAGCATTTTCTTGACGCGAACCGGTGTCCACTTCGCTTGAAAATGCAGTGGTCGGCGATGGACGGCTACTTGGCGTGGGTCACGCTCAGTCCCAGAAGTTCGCCATTGATCGCGCTGGGATCCTCGAGCCCCTGGAACGTGGCCGCCGTGAGCGGCGCGGCGGGGTCCAGCTTGATCGTCAGTGTGCCGGGCTCCTGCAGAAACTCCGATACAGCAGCGGTCACCTGGGTCAGCATGTCCATGTCGACGCCGGACTCCGCGGCCATCATCGGGGCCATGGAAACCATTGCCACGGCCTGCTGCCGCATCTGGGCGGGGTCTTCGCCGGACTGGGCCGCGGCCAGGTTGAACAGACGGTCGACAAGGCTGTCGTCGGTCAGCGTGAGTTCGAGATCATGCAGGGTCAGTGCGCTGATGGCCTGCATCATGGCCTCGTTGTCAGGATCGCCCTCGACCATGTCTTCCAGTGCCATGTTCGAAAGGGCGGCGCCGTAGGCCTTGTAGCCGCCGATCTTGCCGCCAAACCTCAGGGAGAAGCCGTCCTTGAGCGTCACATGGTTGTTACTGGCGCTGAACGTCGCGATGTCCTCGTCCGGATTGTAGTCGGAGGCCTGCTCGCCTGAGAGTTCCAGGCGCTCATAGCCGACCATGCCCAGTGCGCCACCAAGCTGGCTGCCGAGGTCACCGCCCTCGGGATCGGCATCCAGCGTGAGCGTGTAGGGCTTGGTCACGAAGCGGGTCGGGTCGCCCGTCCCGTTTCGCTGGACCGAACTGTCGAGGGAGGGCAGCGCCAGGGACACCCCCTGCGCGTTCAGGTTCAGCCCATTCACGACGAAGGTGTTGTAACCCGGATCGATCGGGTTGTTGTAGGCGGTCGAGAAAATGGCTTCGGCCATGGCCTCCTCGTCGCCGATATTCTCCATCATTGCAGAGAACACGGCGAGGTCGGCGCCCGTGATGCTGAGGGCATCGAGGGTCATGGAGAACGGTTCGCCGTCCTCTTCCACGTCGAAGGACAGACCGCTCAGGATCGCGACAGCCAGCGCGTCGTCGCCGAAACCGGCCAGTTCGAGACCGTCGATCTTCGCCTTCATCTTTTCCTGGCCCGTGTCGATGTCGACGTTCAGATCATCCATCGTCATCCGGTCCAGCCGGATGGCCTCGGCTCCCGGAAAGGCCGAAGGCGATCCGGCGCCCAACAGGCTCGCAAACCAGCCTGCCAGCTCGGGCGACGGGTTCGCCACGTCGAAGCTGGCAATGGTGAAGGTTCCCTGCTCGGCTTCCTCGGGATCGTTCGGGGCGACCTCGATGTCTTCCAGGCGAAGCCGGGCGAAGCTCGGGCCGGCCTCGGTCATGTCGAGACCTTCGAAGGTGACCGTGCCGAAACTGACCGTACCGCCATCATCGCCGGCCTCGGGCAGTGCGACGGACGCACCCTCGAATACCGCACCGGCACCGTCGACGGTCTTGGAGGCAAAGGTGACGCGACCCGCACCCGACTCGTGCAGCATCATGGCCTCGAGCACGGCATTGGCCTCATTGGCGTCGCCGGTGCGCAGCACCACGTCGCCGAGATCCTTCAGCGCCCGCTCGGCGGAACGTACTGCCGGCGCCCCGGCATTCTCCACCACGGAACTGACGTCTCCGCCGCCATTCTGACCGCAGGCCGTCAACAGCGCGACCGCAGCCGCCCCCATCAAGATATTCTTCATCGGATCTTCCCCATTCTTGCGATGTCCGACACTGTCCATCGCATTCCGCGCGACGGGTCTAACATGATTTGTAATCAAGGCCAGAAGTTGACCCTTCAGACCAGCAGTGGACGCAGCGTGCAGGTCCGGCTGGAGGTCAATACCCGTGCCCGGCGCGTGCTCCTGCGTGTGGATCCGAAGCAGCGCGAGGGCGTTGCGGTGGCCCCGCGGTCACGCGACCTGCAGGCGGCCGCGGCGTTCGCTCGGGAGCGTGCGGACTGGCTCGATGCCCAGATGAGTCATCTGCCATTGCCGCGCCCGTTGGCGGATGGTGCGGTCGTACCCCTGCGCGGCATGCCCTGCCGGCTGTCGCTGGGAGGGCCGGGACGGACGGCCCGGTTGAGCGTCGGCGAGGAGACGGTGCTCTCAGCGCCCGGCGACCCCGACACCTTCGCCCAGAGGATCGTGCGCTATCTCCGAAAGGCGGCCCTGTCGGATCTTGGCGATGCGGTGGACCGCCACTGCGCGACCCTGGGTGTGGCTGCGCGACGGGTCAGCGTGAAGGATACGCGCTCGCGCTGGGGGTCTTGCACGGCCGATGGGCGCCTGGCCTTCTCGTGGCGGCTGGTGCTCGCGCCGCCTGAGGTGCTTGACTACGTGGCCGCCCATGAGTGTGCCCACCTCCTGGAGATGAACCATTCGGAGCGGTTCTGGGGACACGTTGCGCGCTGCCGGCCAGACTGGAAGGTCCAGCGGGATTGGTTGCGCCAGCACGGCGCCAGCCTTCACGCGGTGGGTTGATCGCCCGTCGGCGAGCCTGGAGCCGTGGCCCCGCGGGGCGCCCCTGAATTATGACATTTTCGAGCGAAGTGGGCACCGGTTCGCGTTCAGAGAATGCTCAAGAACAAGACCATAGCGCATCTTCAAGTCAGTCGGAGTCAGTGAAGATGCGCTAGTCGTCCCTGGCCTGGGCGGGTGTCCGTCCCTCCGCGGGCGCGTCCTTGGCCGGGCCCGTGGCTTCGGCGATCCGCTGGCCCCGTTCGGTGGTTTCGGGCGGGCCGAAACTCACGATCGTGGCACCGTCGCCACCGCGAGGCTCCCGGTTGGGACCGAGGAAGAGGACCGTACCGTCGGGCCGCACTTCGGCGATAAGGTCCGACTTTGGACGGTCGGCCTTCATTTCCTTCAGACCGTACTTCTCGGTGAGCTGGGTCCTTGCAAACTGCCAGCCGCGATAATGGTCGCGCATGACGGCGTCATAGCCGCGCCCGCGTCGGATCAGCGTCCGGCCCCGCGCGCCCATGCCGAGGGTGCGGGGATCATCCTCTTCGCCGTCCTGTGCGGAAAGCTGATAGACCTTGTGGCGGCCGAGCTCCGGCGCGAAATGGCCGCAGACCAAAGCGTTATAGGGTTCGTTCGCGGTCAGCGCGATCACGGTCTCGAACCGGGCATGATCCAGCCGGACCTCCGCTTCCTCCGACAGGACCTCGCCGAAAAAGGTTTCCAGGCCGGCCTCGCGGGCGGGCCGCAGGCGGCGCCAGTTGCTGTCGGCCAGGATGACCTCCACGCCGGCATTCTTCAGCGTCAGGGCGAAGTCGACGCTCCAGGGCGTCGCGCCCACGATCAGCACGCCGGGCTTTTCCTTTCGCGCCAGACCCAGCCGGCGGGCGAGTGGGCCGATCGTGAAGCCATGCAGCACCACCGTTGAGAACACCATGGCGAAGGCCAGCGGTCCGATCTGCTCGGCGCCATAAATGTCGAAGGTCGAGTTCCGCGCCAGGTCGATGAGGAGGCCTCCGAACAGGCCGGACACGGCGACGGCCACCACGCCGCGCGGTGCGATCCAGCCCAGAAGCAGCGCCTCGTTTCGCTTGAGCGTGCCATAGGTCGAGATCCAGACCGACAGCGGACGCACCACGAACAGCATCACCAACAGGAAGGCCAGGGTGCGCCAGTTCAGCGCCAGCGCGATGACTTCGGGGGTCAGATTGGCGGTGAGGATGATGAACACGCCGGAAACCAGCAGGACCGCGATGTCCTCCTTGAACTTGCGCAGTTCGTTCAGGCCGGCGAGCCGGGAATTGCCCAGGTACATCCCATAGGCCGTCACGGCGACCAGGCCCGTCTCATGTTCGATGGCCTCGGCCAGGGCGTAGCACAGGATGATCGAGGCAAAGATGATCGGCGCCTTGAGGTATTCAGGCGTCCAGCCGGCCCGAAAGGCGCGAACCATGGCGAACCCGAAGCCGACTCCCAGTGCGACGCCCAGGGAGGCCGCCGTCACGATCCAGGCGGCGGCGGCGACGGTGCTGTCTCCACGGGCCGCGACACGAACCACCTCGAAGGCCGCCACCGCAAACAGGGCGCCGATCGGATCGTTGACAATGCCTTCCCATTTCAGCGCCGCGCCGGTGCGCCCGCCCAGTTTCGACTGGCGCAACAGGGGCATGATAACGGTCGGGCCGGTCACCACCATGACCCCGCCGAAGACCGCGGCGCTGGCCCAATCCAGTCCGGCGACGAACCGCGCGGCCATCGTGCCCAGGAACCACGCCAGCGGCCCACCGAAGAAGACCATCCGCCGGACGGCCGCGCTGGCGTCTCTCAGGTGCTCGAAGCGAAGCGCCAGCCCGCCCTCGAACAGGATGACGGCCACCGACAGTGAGACGATTGGCCGAAGCAGGTCGCCGAACTCCGCTGACGGACTCAGCAGGGGCCCTTCCGTACCCAGAAACAGCGGACTTGCAGGTGTGCCGAAGACCAGATCCCAGATCGGTCCAACAGACAGGCCTGCAATCGACATCAGAACGATGGCGGGCGCCTGCAGGCGCCAGGCGAGCCACTGCGCACCGAGGCCCAACGCCCCGATCATGGCGGCGTGGAAGATCAGGCCGTCAAAGGCCCGTGCAGCGAGAAGGAAGGGAGCATCCATCATGGGTAACGCACCGGGGCGTCCGCGTCCGGTCTAGTCTTCGCCACCGCGTTCCGGCGCGGAGAAATCGAAGCCGATCTCACGCGTGCCGTAATCGCCCTCGCGGTAGCGGGCGATGCGGTCGGCGAACCAACCTTGAATGTGGTCGAAGATTTCGTCGTAGAAGGCCGCGGCGTCATGATCTTCAAGCGGCAACCCCAATTCATGGCTTGGACCGCCGACGATCTCTGCGGTGAAGGCGTCCCCTGCCTTTCGGCACTCTATGGTCAGGCGGATCCAGTCCGTACCGCGGGTGACTCGCACGGCGAGGCCGAACGCGATGGGCCCAAGCGGACGAAAGCCCTTCGGCGCGACGCTGAACGCATTGGCACCGTAATTCTTCGGCTCGAACGGACCTGCCGGCGGAACCAGGCGCACGCATTCGCCATCGGTCGCGCCCAGATGGTCGCAAAGTCCGCGCCGCAAGCCCTCTGCCAGGTTGCGGATACGGTCATAGTTCTCGGCGGCGAGTACCTGGTACTCGTCTACGGTCTCGATAAGGGTATCGAACCGGGCCATGCGTCCCCCTGGCTGCCCCGTCACGGGGGCGGTTGCCCTGTCGACGACCTTCGCCGCCGAGGCGTGGATGGTCTAGCCCTCGCTTTGGCGCCGGAGCGGTGATGACCGGCCCTGCAAAAATGCCCTCACGCAAATAGGCCATCGCGACGCCTCCGGCAAGGCACGCGCTGGGTTCGCAGATCGGAGGAGGCCTCAGTCTTGGGCAGACGGGCGATGGCGCTTCCCGCGCGACGCGCGGCGGCGTGATCAGGGGCGGGCGCGGGATCGGTCGTAGACCGCGCGCTCCGTTCGGCCATAGACCCTGTGGCTGTAGAACTGGAAGCCGAGATAAGCGAGACCGATGCCCACGGCCCCGCCCGCCAGGGTCGACAGCGACGCGCCGCGCGCGGGCAGTACGACGGTTTCGAGGAAAAGGGCAAAAACCATGACCATCATGGCTGCGACGCCACGGCGGCTGATCCCCATGGTAAAGGTCGCCCAGATGGTCAGGGCCGCGAATGCAATCAGCCGCATCATCTGGTTCTGGAGGTGCGCGGCGCCTTCGAAGTCGGTGGGCGTGTAGGCGGCGGCCTTCAGCGCGACAAGCACCGTGATCAGACCCGTCAGACCCGTGGCGACCCGCTCGGCTGTCCCGCGCGCCCAATAGCTGCGCTCGATCGCGACTCCAAGGCTACGCTGGTGCATCCCTGCCTCCCTGACCGGTCTGCATCTTCTACGCGATCAGGGCTTGCCCGACGATTTCCACTTCAGGCAGAATTGGGGCTCGGTCGTTAACCCTCAGCCGACCTGGCGAGGTTCGGCCCGGCCCGCGAACCGGGACCGCTCGGCGGCCTGGGTCAGCTCCGCGGGGTCGGGCCGCAAGGCGGGTGGCAAGGGCGTGCATGCGGCGTCTGCCGCCAGGCTGGGTGACAGGCCCTGCGCATGAGCCTCGAACGCCGCGGCGATCACATCCAGTGCCAGGGCGTCCTCCTCGATGACCTGTCCGAACCGCGCGGCGAGCGGCCCGACGAGGCCGTAGGACAGGAAGACGCCAAGGAACGTGCCCAACAGCGCCGTGGCGATCATGGCGCCGATCACGTCATTGGGCTGGTCGATCGCGCCCATCGTCTTGATGATGCCGAGGACGGCGGCGACGATTCCGAGGGCCGGAAGGGCATCGGCCACGGTATGCAGCGCCTGGGCCGCGCGAAGCCGTTCGCCAACCAGGCGCCGGCGGAGTGTGTTCACCTGCTCGCCAGCCATGCGTGTGCCACCGGGAAGCGTGTAGGATCGGGCGACCTCGGTCAGGAAACGCAGGACCCGGCCATCGGCGAGAAGCGTTGGCGCGGATCGAAACAGCGGCGCGTCGCCGGGGCGTTCCAGCTCGCGTTCCAGCGCCACGGGGCCGTCGCGGCGAAGACGCGCCAGCAGCGCCACCAGGACCGCCAGCAGGTCGCGATGGGCAGCGCGGGTCCAGCGTGAGCCGCGCAGCGCTTGCCATATGCCGGCCAGAGCCGACACCACAATGACGCGGGAATTGGCGATCAGGAGCGTGGCCAGTGCGCTGCCACCGATCAGCGCCAGCTCGAAGGGCAGAGCCGCCAGGACAGGCTCGGCCCCCGTCGCAGCAAGGGCACCGACAATGATGGCGGCAAGCAGAAGGAGGCCGGCAAGCTGTGTCATGGAAGGGTCCGGTTCGGCCGGCGCGGGTTGACTGTGATGTGATGGCGTTGAGACGTGGCACGCCAGAGTGGCCCAACCCTCTTAAGGGGGAATTGACGTGGCGGCGCGCGCCGGGGCCGCTTGATCTTTCCCCGGACCAAGCCGAAGAACGCGGGATGTCCACGTCCCACCCCGCTAGCGAACCACAGGACTCGCCCCGTCCAGACCGGCGGGGCGCCTTTCGCATGCTGTTCTTTTCGCTCGCCGTGATCGGCGCGGGGAACACGATGCTGATCGCCGCCGTGCTGCCGCCCCTGACCCGGGAGCTGGGTCTGCCGGACTGGATGGCCGGGGCGATCTTTTCCCTGTCGGCGGGCATGTGGGTCATCATGAGCCCCTTCTGGGGCCGCAAGAGCAATGAGTGGGGGCGTCGGCGTGTCGCCGCACTTGGGCTCGCCGGGTATGCCGCATCGATGCTGCTGTTCGGACTGTCGGGCTCGCTGGCACTTGCCGGTGTGATCACCACGCCGCTCGTGATCTTCCTGTGCCTGCTGGCCTCCCGGTCCCTGTTCGGGATTTTCGGGTCGGGAACGAACCCTGCCGCGCAAGCCTATGTGGCCGACCGCACCTCGCCGGACCGCCGCACCGAGGAGATTGCCTCGGTGACGGCCGGACACAGTTTCGGGACCGTTGCCGGGCCGGCCTTCGCCGCGGCGATCGCGGGCGTCCTCGGTCTGCTCAGCCCGGTGTTCCTGACCTGCGCCATGGCGGCGTTCGCTTCCTACTTCATCCTCACGCGGCTGCCTGAACATTCCCCGCCGAAATCGGCCTCCGAACGCCCCAGCCCCAAGATCATCAGTCCGCTCTGGTGGGATCCGCGCATCGCGCCGTTCCTGATCTTCGCCATCGGTCTGTCCCTGGTAACCGGTGTCCTGTTCCAGACCTTCGCCTTTGCCGTCATGGACAAGATGCAGGTCGATGGTGCGGGGGTGAACCAGTTCACCGGCCCGGCCTATTCGATCGGTGCCATGGCCACGCTCATGGCCCAGTTGATCCTCATTCCGCGGTTGCAGATGTCGAACCGGATGCTGATGACGGTCGGCGCCGGCGTACTGGCCCTTGGCGCGCTGCTGATCATTCCGACATCGAACTTTGCCGTGCTGATCACCGCGCAGTTCGCCATCGGCCTGGGGCAGGGCCTGTCGCGGCCCGGCTTCTTTTCCGGCGCGTCTCTGGCGGTGGGTCCAGAGGAACAGGGGGACGTGGCCGGCCTGATGGTGGCCTCCAACGCCATCGGGTTCGTCATATCCCCTCTGGTGGGGCCATTCGTCTACGAATACGTCAATCCCGTCGCGCCGTTCCTGGTCGCCGGGCTCCTGCTGATCGCCATGGCGATCTTTGCCTTCCTGACGGTCAAGCCGGCCCCTCCGGCTCCGCTTCAGCCCGGTGCGGAGGGCGACGACATCTGAGGGGTCACGGCGCCCGCTGCCGCCTCGACATAGGTCAGCATCTCCCGGGTGGCGAAGCCGTCCGGAATGAAGCCCTGGGCGGCCTGGAATCGGCGGAGGGCGGCCTGGGTGCCGCGCCCCAGGACGCCGTCGACCGCGCCCGCCCCATGGCCAAGCCGGTTGAGCGCGTCCTGCAGGTCCTTCACCTCGGCCACGCTCAGAGGATCGACATGTTTCGGCCAGGGCGCGATGGGGCGGTCGCGGCCCTGAACGCCCTCCGACAGGAGGCCCACGGCGAGGGCGTAGCTGTCGGCGCGGTTATAGGTCTTGAACACGTCGAAGTTTCCGAACAGCAGGAATTTGGGTCCGCTTGCACCTGCCGGAACCCACAGCTCTGCCTGTGCCGCCGGATCGCTTTGGAAGGCCGCGCCCGCCTTGGGGCGAAGCCCAAGCGCCTCCCAGTCCGATACGGATCGGCGTTGCCCGTCGGCCAGCAGAAACGCCGTCTCGTCGGGCAAGCTCACCTCGATCCCCCATGGGGCGTTGGCCTCGTAGCCGGACGCGGCCAGATAGCCTGCCGCTGAGGCGAGGGCGTCGGCCGGGTTGTCCCAGACGTCGATGCGTCCGTCGCCCTCGAAATCCTCGGCGTGGGCCAGAAAGGTCGACGGCATGAACTGCGTCTGGCCCATGGCCCCGGCCCAGCCCGAGACCAGCTCGTCTCGCCGGGCCAGGCCGCGCTCCAGGATCTCGATCAGCGCCATCAACTCCCTTTCGGCGAAGGCTTGCCTGCGACCTTCGGCGGCCATGTTGGCCAGGGTGTTGGCGGCATCGAAATCGCCGATATAGCTGCCATAGGCCGTTTCCAGTCCCCAGATGGCGACCAGGACTTCGCGGTCGACGCCATAGCGGGCCTCGAGGGCGTCGAACAGCCCCGCATGCTCGACCAGCTTGCGGGCGCCGTTGGCCTTGCGGCGCGCGCTGACAGCGGTGTCGAGATAGGTCCAGATCGGCTTGGCGAATTCGGCCTGGTCTTCAATGCCGGCGGCCGGCGGCTCGGTCTCGGTGCCGAGAAACCGCGACAGCGGCGACAGGTCCGACAGGAGCGCGCGCACGGCGTCCCTGTCGCGCCCGGCTGCTATGGCCCGGCCCGCGAATTCGGCCCGCCAGTCGTCCAGCTTCGGGTGCCCGGAGCTGACGAAGCCGTCCACCGGCTTGTGCGAGGGGGGCGTTTGCGCCTGGGGTTCTGTGGCGCAACCGGTTGCCAGGCCGGCCAGAAGCAGGAGCGCGCCCCAGCGGGCAGGGTGGAACACGGCGTGTTTTCCAGGCATCCGACGTTGACTCCCGCGGGGCCCTCCGGTAACGAGCCGCCTTTGCTGAAACGTCCTAGCACCACGGAAACGAGCCATGAAAGTGCGTTCCTCACTCAAGGCCCTGAAAACGCGTCACCGCGATTGCAAGGTCGTGCGCCGCCGTGGCCGTGTCTACGTGATCAACAAAACCGATCCGCGGTTCAAGGCCAAACAGGGCTAGGCAGGGTCCCCCGGGCTCGCCGCTCAACCACCGCCATTGCCCCTTGCAGACGGTTGGCGCCGGCCCATAGTCTGGCACCATGAAGGCCTTCATCCTCGCTGCCGTCCTCCTGGCCAGCGGCCCCGACGGCGGGCCGTCCGACGATCTGTTCGACCGACTGCAATCGGCTGAAACCCGGATGGAGGCCGAAAGCGTCGCGGCCGATATCGTCGCCGGGTGGCTGAACAGCGGATCTCCCACGATCGACATTCTCATGGAGCGCGGCACGAAAGCCCAGTTGGCCGGGGATCTGGACCGCGCCATGGCCTTCTACGACCGGGTCATACTGATTGAGCCGGACTATGCGGAAGCGTGGAACCGGCGGGCCTCGATCTTCATGAAACAGGACAGGTTCGATCAGGCGTTGAGGGACGTCAACGCGGCCCTGGAGCGCGAACCGCGCCATTTCGGCGCCTGGCTCGGCCTCGGCCTGATGCTGGAGGAGCTTGGCGCCCAGCGTCAGGCTCTGGAAGCCTATCGCGAGGCGCTCGCCCTGCATCCCCATCTGGAAGAGGCCCGCCGCGCCGAGGCGCGCCTTGCACCGCTGGTGGAAGGCACGACACTTTGAATGTCGCACCATTGGCTGCAGCGCTGCTGATCGGCGTGCCAGCGTTGGGCGCGTGCGTGCACAGCGCTGCCTATGTCGACCGTGTCGAGGCCGCCTATCCGGCCTCCGGGAGGGTCGTGGAGGTGGCGGGCCATGATGTTCACGTCCTCACCGCGGGCGAGGCAGGTCCGCCCGTTCTGGCCATCCACGGCGCCAGTGCCAATGCCCGCGAGTTTACCTGGAGCCTGGCCCCGCGACTGGCCCGGGATCACCGTGTGCTCATGCCGGACCGTCCGGGACACGGCCATTCGGGCCGGCCGCAGGATGCCGCCAGCCTGGGCGTGCAGGCCCGCCAGATGGCGGGTGCGCTCGATGCCCTCGCACCCGAGACGCCGGCCGTGATCGTCGGTCATTCCTATGGCGGTGCTGTGGCCTTGCGCGTGGCGCTGGATTATCCCGAACGCGTCCGCGGCGTCGTCTTGCTTGCGCCGGTGACCCATGACTGGGGCGGCGGGGGTGAGGCGTGGTACAACCGGGTCGCGGGGTTACCGCTGATCGGTCCGATCTTCAGCCAGGCTGCGCCCCTGGCCGGCCCGGCTGCCGTGGAAAGCGGCGTGGACAATGTCTTCGATCCGGATACGGCGCCCGACGGCTATCTCGAGAACTCAGCCATCAATCTGCTGTTCCGACCGAGCGCCTTCCGAGCCAATGCGCGCGACATGACCCGCCTGCGCGCGGAGCTGATGGCCCAGCAGGACCGCTATGGCGAGATCGAGGTGCCGGTCGTGATCTTCTCGGGCGCGCGCGACCGGATCATCTCGCCCCGGCTGCATGCAGGCCAGCTTCAGCATGTGGGGGCGAATTTCAAACTCGTGAAGCTGCCCAATCAGGGCCACATGCCCCACCACGGTGAGGGCGAAGCTGTGGCAAACGCGATCCGGGATCTGGCCAGGGCGCGCGACGCCCGCTAAGAGGCGCACCGACCCTCGATCTTTCTCCCTGTCAGTCTCGAAACGGAGCGCCTCACATGGACGCTGGCACAACCGCACTCAGCGAAGCGGCAAAGGACAAGATCCGCCAGATCGTGGAGCGGATCGAACGCCTAGAGGAGGAGAAAAAGGAGATCGCCGAACAGATCAAGGAGGTCTATTCGGAAGCGAAGGCGATGGGGTATGACACCAAGGCCCTGCGTCAGGTTGTCCGGCTGCGCAAGATCGACCGGCAGGAGCGCGAGGAACAGGAACAAATCCTCGACGTGTATTTGCAGGCTTTGGGCGAACTCTAATACGATCGGCCCATGCCGCGCGAGATCGACCGGGCCAAGCAGAGGAAGGCACTGCGAAAGCTGCGCAAGGCCGCCGAACGGGCCGCGCAGGGGCTTGGCCCTCCGCTGTCTGACTGGGAACGAACCTTTCTCGAAGAGGTCGAGGCGCGGATCGAGACCTATGGCTCCGCCTTCGCCGATCCGGACAAGGGCCGCCTCGAGGATCCGCTGTCGGCCCTTCAGTCGGAAAAGCTTCGCGAAATCGACCGCAAGGCCAGGGGCAAGGCGAGGGGCAAGGCCAGGGGCAAGGACGGGGCGCTGACGACCCGCCGCAGTCTCGGGCGCAAGTCCTCCCCGGGTGCGCGCTGCCCGCCTGACAGGCCGGGCAATGACGCCATGGCCGATCCTGCGACGGACATCGAAGGCGATGGCGAGGCGGCCTGCCCGGCGCCGGCGCCTGCTGGCGACCGGCCCGTCCTGCGCGTGATCAAAGGCGGCCGCGACGACTGAACCTAACCGTGGCAGCCTGCGTATCCAGGTCTGACAAGCAGGAAGGACCCAGTATGAGGACAGTCGTGATCACGGGCGCCTCCACCGGCATCGGCCGGGCGGCGGCCGAACACCTCGCCGCAAGAGGCTGGCGCGTTTTTGCGGGCGCGCGCAAATCCTCCGATCTGGACATGCTGGCCGGTTTGTCGGAGCGTATCCATCCGCTCCGTCTCGACGTGACCGAGCCGGTCCAGATGTCCGAGGCGGTCTCCAAGGTGTCAGAAACGCTCGGGCGTGATACGCTCTCCGGCCTCGTGAACAATGCCGGGATCGCCTTCATGGGCCCGCTCGCACTGCAGCCCATGGACGAGGTACGCGCCCATTTCGACGTCAACGTGATCGGCGCCATCGCCGCCAGTCAGGCCTTCGCGCCCCTTTTGGGCATGGACCCGTCGCGGCAGGGCCCGCCAGGGCGGATCGTCAACATAACCAGTGTTGGCGGGCGGATCGCGTCGCCTTTCCTGGGCGCCTATACCGCCACCAAACACGCCCTCGAAAGCGTGACCGACACGTTACGCCGCGAGCTCATGCCTTTCGGAATCGATGCGATCGCCGTCGGACCCGGCGCGGTTCGCACGCCGATCTGGGACAAGGCCGAGGAAGCCGGTGCCGGCGCCCCCTATCAGGATACCCCATGGGCGGAGGCCATCCGGCGTTTTTCCGAGGCGATGCTCGAGGGCGGGCGGACGGGTCTGCCGGCGGAGCAGATCGCGGCCGTGATCGAGACGGCGCTCTCGGCGAACAGGCCAAAGGCGCGCTATGCGCCTGTGCCGGACAAGCTCACCAATTTCACGATCGCAACCAGGCTGCCGAAGCGCTGGCTCGATGCGGTGTTCGCCAGACGCTTCGGACTGCAGCGCCGCAATGCGGCGGGTTGATCAAACCGTGACGACGATCTTGCCGAAGTGCTTGTGAGCGATCTCGTGGCTGAAGGCGTCCGCCAGGCGGTCGAGCGGGAACCGGTCACTTATGACCGGTTTCAGGCCATTGGCTTCGATCGCGCGGATCATGTCGTCCTGGTGGTCGCGTGAGCCGACCGTGATACCGCTGAGCGTGATGTTGGCAGAGAACAGGGCAGCGGTGGGCACCTCGCCCGATACGCCCGTGAGCACGCCGATCAGCGAGATGTGCCCACCGATGCGCGCGGCCTGGATCGACTGGCCAAGTGTGGCCGGTCCGCCAATCTCGACGATCTCGTCGACGCCGCGCCCTCCGGTCATCTCTTTCGCGGCACGGCCCCATTCCGGCGTCTCGGCATAATTTATGACGTGATCGGCACCCAGCGCCTTGAGCTTTTCGAGCTTCTCATTGGACGAGGAGGTGGAAATGACCCGGCAACCCGCCGCCTTGGCGAACTGCAGCGCGAAGATCGAGACCCCGCCAGTGCCCTGGGTGAGCACCCAATCACCGGGTTTCACCCGGGCCTCGACCATCAGTGCCCGCCATGCAGTCAGGGCCGCGCAGGGCAGGGTGGCGGCCTCGTCGAAGCCGTACCCCGCCGGTGCCCGGGTCAGTGCCGTGTCCGGCACGGCCACCAGTTCCGCGCCGAACCCATCGGCATGGTCACCTGGTACGCCCAGCAATTTCTGCAGTTCCGGGGGGCCACTGTGCCAGGCCGGAAAGAAGGTCGATAGGACGTGATCGCCCACGGCAAAGCGGCTGACCCCGTCACCGACGGCGATGATCTCGCCCGCGCCGTCCGACATCGGGATACGGCCGTCGGCCGTCCGGATCATGCCGCTCACCACGGCATAATCGTGAAAGTTCAGCGAGCTGGCACGCACACGGACCAGCACCTCGCCGGGTCCGGGCGTTGGGTCCGGCCGTTCCTCGATGTGGATATTCTCCAGGCCGCCTGGCGCCTTCAGACTTGCAACCTTCATTCTGTCCTCCCGTTCGTTTCGTCGGCTTATCGCCTTTTTGCCAAGCCCGATGTCACCCTGGGCGTCATCGCTCGCCGGTCCTGATCTCGCTCACGGCTATCCGGCTTCGCGAGGTGGGCTCCCGGTTGAGCCTTGCCGGTCCGCAAGCCCCATCTGCGTCGCGTGTCTCCCAGAACCAGGAACGCTGAACGCGCCAGCCTTTCCTTGCACGCCAGACCGCTGCGGCAGGTCTGTTGTCTTGCGCAGGCATCAAGTCGCAATCGATCCCGTTCGCCCCGAGTTTCCTGTAGGGCTTCGCCGGGACCTTGACCAGACCTGACGCAGGGTAGGCTGGGCCCGCTCCGGTTCGGCGACCGCAGTCTATCGGACGGTCTCGTCGGACCGCATCAGGGTTCGGGGGAGACCCGGACGACCAGCTTGCCGAGGTTCTGGCCCGTGAACAGGCGGGACAAGGCACCCGGCGCGGCCTCGAGCCCGTCGACCACGTCCGTCTCGAATTTCAGCCGGCCGTCCATCAGCCAGCCGGCCATCGCCTGGATCCCTTCAGGGAAGCGGTCGAG
This sequence comes from uncultured Hyphomonadaceae bacterium, assembly GCA_964492485.1. GTDB lineage: Bacteria > Pseudomonadota > Alphaproteobacteria > Caulobacterales > Hyphomonadaceae > UBA5336. The sequence goes on from CAZBKM010000021.1 coordinate 18,154, forward strand.
ATAGTCGATCACGATGAATCCCTTGAGCAGGGTCCGGCGCATCAGAAGGTTGGCGAAATTGTAGGGTCCGGGGACAGGCTCCGTGGCGTTGTAGGTGGAGATCAGACCACAGAGCGGCATGCGCGAGAAATCGTTCAGTCGGGCGATGATCTCGTCCATGATCCGTCCTCCCACATTCTCGAAATTGATGTCGATCCCGTCGGGGCAGGCGCGGTCCAGCGCCGGGCCGATGTCCTCGGTCTTGTAGTTGATGGCCGCGTCGAAACCGGCGGTTTCCGTCAGCCACCGGCACTTGTCATCGGATCCGGCCAGGCCGACCGCGCGACAGCCCTGGATCTTAGCAATCTGTCCGACCATCGAGCCAACCGCCCCGGCTGCGGCGGAAACGACCACCGTCTCGCCCGGTTTCGGCCGTCCGATATCCATCAGTCCGAAATACGCGGTCATGCCGGTGGCGCCGAGCGGTCCCATGAAGGCGGTCAGCGGCACCCCCGGAAGGCTCGGCAGTTTGGACACCTGATTGCCGGGCAGGGTATTGTGGCTGGCCCAGTGGGCGAGGCCCGTATTGACCAGGTCGCCCGGTTGCACGCCGTCGTGACGGCTGTCTTCCACAACCCCCAGACTGCCGCCGCGCATGGGGTCGCCGAGACCGACCGGTGGCATGTAGGCGTTCATATCGCTCATCCAGATCCGGTTCGTGGGATCAAGCGAAAGATAGATCGTTCGGACCCTCACCTCGCCGGGCTGGAGTGGCGCAAGCGGCTCCTCACGCAGTTCGAGGTCGTCGGCTTTCACGTCTCCCACAGGGCGTGACTTCAAGATCCAGACGGTGCATGTCTCGGCCATGGTGATCCTCCCCTTGGGTCCTTGTCGGCTTTTGTGACGAGTATTGCGGGAGGCAGCAGCCGACGGAAGAGGCGCTCGCCACAAACTTTATGCGGGCGGCCCAAAAATGACCGGGCGCCGGCTTGCGCCGGCGCCCGTTTTCCGTGTCGACCGCAGGCAAGCTGAACGGCTTGCCCGGGGCACTTGCCGGGAAGGCCGTCTAGACCCTTTCCACGCACATGGCGATGCCTTCGCCGCCGCCGATGCAAAGGGAGGCGACACCCTTTTTCACGTCACGGTCTTCCATCGCTGCAAGCAGGGTCACAAGGATACGGGCGCCCGAAGCCCCAATCGGGTGGCCCATGGCGCACGCCCCACCATGGACGTTCAGCTTCTCATGGGGGATGCCCATTTCCTTCATGGCGATCATCGGGACAACGGCGAACGCTTCGTTCACTTCCCAAAGATCGACCTCGTCCATCGACCAACCTGCCTTTTCGAGCGCCTTCCGCATCGCCGGCACCGGCGCAGTGGTGAAGTACTCCGGCTCGTGGGCATGGGAAGATGAGGAAATGATCCTGGCCAGGGGTTTCAGGCCCCGCTTCTCCGCGGTGGACTGGCGCATCAGGATCAAGGCCGCGGCGCCATCGGAAATCGCCGAGGCGTTGGCGGCCGTCACGGTACCGTCCTTTGAAAAGGCAGGCTTCAGTTGCGGAATCTTGTCGGCCTTGGCCGTGCGCGGAAGCTCGTCCGTGTCGACCACGTGCTCGCCCTTTCGGCTTTTCACGGTGACCGGAGTGATTTCCCGTTTGAACTTTCCCTGCGATGTCGCCGTCTGGGCGCGCGTCAGCGTCTCCATCGCATAGGCGTCCTGCTGCTCGCGGGTGAACTGGTACTCGCTGGCGACCTTGTCGGCGAACAGGCCCATGGGCGTGCCGGCATAGGCATCGGTCAGGCCGTCATAGGCCATATGGTCGATGGCTTCCATGGCGCCGTATTTGTGGCCCTTGCGGATCGCCATGAGGTGCGGGGCGTTGGTCATGGATTCCATGCCGCCGACCACGAAGATCTCACCTTCGCCCGCGGTCAGAGCGTTGCGGCCCATGACGGCAGCCTGCAGTCCGGATCCGCACATCTTGTTGATGGTGGTCGCCTCCGTCGAGGTTGGCAGACCGGCCTTGATGGCGGACTGGCGGGCGGGCGCCTGGCCCTGTCCCGCCGGCAGGCAGTTGCCCATGATGATCTCGTTCACATCCTCAGGGCTTAGGCCCGCGTCTTCGAGCGCGGCCTTGACCGCCATGGCGCCCAGCTCGTTCGCCGAGAAGGTGGCGAGATCGCCGAGAAGCCCGCCCATGGGCGTACGCGCCATGCCGACAATCACGATTGGGTCCTGATCCGCCATCGGTCCGTCCTTTCCGTTTCAGTCTTGCACTGAACCACTGTCCTGCCTCTCAGTTGGGCGGCAAGGCGGTGCGGGGTCAAGGTCTCTTTGGTCTGAGAACGCGGCGGGAGCCTGACCCCGCCGCTAGCCGGCAGGCAGCACGGCCTCGATCTCGCCGATGAGCCGCTCATCGAGGGGCCGGACCGAGGAGGGGAAGGCGGCCACGGGCTGGCCCTTCGGATCCACCAGAACCTTGTGGAAGTTCCATTTCGGCCGGGCGGCCTCCCCCAACGCGTCCTCGAACCCGGCATAGAGCGGATGCCGGCTTGCGCCGACCACCTTCGTCTTTTCCGTAAGGGGAAAGTCGACGCCGTAACTCAGCTCGCAGAAGCGCTGCACCTCGGTTTCGGTTCCGGGCTCCTGACCGCCGAAATCGTTGGAGGGTACGCCCAGGACCACCAGACCGGCATCGCGATAGCGCTCCCACAGGGCCTGGAGCCCCTCATATTGGGGGGTGTAGCCGCAGCGTGAAGCGGTATTGACCACCAGCACCGCCTTGCCTTCGAACTGGCCGAAGGGCAGGGGCGCGCCGTCGATGGCCGTCAGTTCAACCTGATGAAGCATGACACGTGTATTCCTTTCGGTGGGCGCCTCGGCTGACGCGAGACCGGAACAGGCCGCGCCAAGGGCCAGTCCCGGCACCAGCCCCGATAGCATCAAGGCGGCGCATAGGGTGGGCGTCGTGCGGCGCAGCATGCGCGATCCTCCAGTCGGATGCCACCAAACTAGATCGAATTGGACGTCCAGCCATAGGCCTCCCGCAGCCGATCCAGGTCGGCCAGCTTGGCCTCGAAGGCCGACCAGTCGTCGTCTGCATCGATCCGGGCCCAGATCGCTTCGATCTCTTCGTACAGAAGCGACACCGGGCGGGGCTGCTGGAACACGCGATGGCTCAGCCGCTCGGGCCGGTCCGGGGTTCGCGACCGCAGGCCCCGGCGGACGGGATCGAAGGACGCGTCGCGGTAGCGGGCCGCCTCCGGGCTGGCCTCCGCGCGCGAGGCGCTAGCCTCGCCGGCGAACCAGTCATGGAAGACCTGCGGCCAGGGTGCCCCGCTCTCGGTCATCCAGGCATAGAAGGTCTGCAGGAAGGCCAGATCATCACTCAGGGCGGGACCATCCTGCAGCCCGAGGAGGGCCAGGGTATGGCGTGCGAAGGCGGCCTGATAGACCGGTTCGAACCGTGCGAGTGCCTCGTTCAGCGGATCGGCGTCGCAGGCCATCGCCATCGCGCCCCCCAATTGCTGGAGCGCCCAGAGCGCCTGGGTCGGCTGACGCCCGAACCGGTAGAGTCCCTGCTGATCGAAATAGGCCGCCGTGAAATTCGGGTCCGAGTGCGGCAGGAACCGGTAGGGGCCGAAATCGAACGTCTCGCCGGTGATGTTGAAATTGTCCGTGTTCATGACGCCGTGGACGAAGCCGGCCGCCATCCACTGGCCCACCATGCGCGCCGTGGCCTCGGTGACGCGCTGGAACAGGGCGGCCGTCTTGACCTGACGGTCGGGATCCTCCGCCTCCGGATGGTATATGGCGACGACGTGGTCGATCAGTCGTGCCATGCCTTCATGGTCGAGCCGGTTGGCGGCACGCTGGAACGTCCCGAAGCGGATATGGCTGTGCGACAGCCGGACGAGCACGGCGGACCGGGTGGGGGAGGGCTCGTCGCCGCGCCACAGCGCCTCGCCGGTCTCGACGAGCGAGAAGGCCTTGGAGGTCTTCACGCCGAGCGCCTCGAGATAGGCCGCGGCCAGGACTTCCCGCACGCCGCCCTTCAGCGTCAGGCGTCCGTCGCCCTGCCGGGAATAGGGGGTCTGGCCCGACCCCTTGGTGCCAAGGTCGAGCCAGCGTCCCGCCGGATCACGGACCTGCGCATAGAGAAAGCCGCGCCCGTCACCGAGATCGGGATTGTACACGCCGAACTGGTGGCCGTGATAGCGCATTGCCCGCGGTTCCGGCAGATTCCCCGGCAGAGGTTCGAACCGGGCGAAATGGCGGATCCAGTCCGCCTCCGACAGCCCGCCGAGACCGATCCGGCTGGCCCATCGCTCGTTGCGGAAGCGAAGTGTGGTGTCTGGGAAATCTGCCGGCGTGACCGCATCAGAGAAGGCGTCGGCAATGTCGAGAAAGGGCGGGCGCGTCTCTGTCATGGGCCGCCATATGGCCGCTATGTGCCAGCGGCCCAAGTCAGAACCGACGAAAAAAGAAGGCGGCCCCGATTGGGGCCGCCTCCGGCGCAGTCTGGGAGGATGGATGCGCCGCAGCTTGCAGGAGGGCGAGGCCTACCGCTCGATGGTCAGCTCGATACCGATGACCCGGCCCTTCTTCAGGGGCGAGAAGGTGCCCGCCTGCGGGTTCGAGGAGAAAGGCACCGCCTCGCCGCTCGTCAGGTTTTGCCCGTCCGGTACCGACGGGGCCAGGGACCCGCCAAACGGCACCTGGGTGTCGCCCCCGGCGATGGATTCATCGAGCAGGTTCTTGCCATACAGCGACAGCGTCATGCCTTGCACAGGCGTTTCCCATGCGATGTTCGCATCCAGCCGGTCAATCTCGCTGATCCAGCCGAGATTGTTGTCGGTATAGGCGAACCGGTCGCGGTACTGGTAGTTGAACCGGCTGACGATCGCGCCATTCCGGCCCAGATCGACGTCATAGATCGCCCCGAAGCCATAGGTCGACTCAGGCACCCGCGGAAGGGACAGTGCCTCATCCGCGCCATCCACGATCCCGTCGCCCGAGATATCGAAGCGGACTTCCGTGTATTCGGCGTCGATCAGGCCGACATTGGCCGTCAGGAGGAAGCTGTCGGAGAGGGCGTACCGGCCCTCAAGCTCAACCCCGAAGATATCGGCATCGGCGGTGTTCTGGATGAACTGCGATACGCCGGCCCCTTCAGAGGCGAGGTTCACCTCGCGCTGCATGTCGGAGATCTGGGTGAAGAAAACCGCGCTGTTGAGCTGGCCACGGCCATCCTGGGTCTCGTGCTTCACGCCGATTTCGTAGCTGTCGACCTCTTCCTCGTCGAAGGCGAAATCATCACCCGCTTCGATCCGCGCCAGGAAGGTGGCGGGGTCGGTGATGCGGAAATTGTAGCCGCCCGACCGGAAGCCCTTGGTGTAATTGCCGTAGACCTGCGTCGTGTCGGTGGCGAAGTACTGGAAGCCGACCTTCGGGGTCCAGTTTGACCATTCCTCGCTGTCGGTGAACCCGTCAGTGCCGCTTACCGGGCAGGTCCCGTCCACGATGCTGCAGGGCTGGGCGCGTGGGATGATGAAGCTCACCTCCGCGTCCTTTTCTTCCTCGGCATAGCGCAGACCCAGGATACCGGTCAGCTTGTCGGTGAAGGCATAATCCACCTGGCCGAAGATGCCCGCCACGGAGTGGTCCTGACGCCCACCACCGGCGAAGGTCAGCGACGTCACGCTGGGAAGGAACCGCAGCTCGTCATAGGCGACCGTCTGGTCGAAATAGTAGAGCCCGGTGGTCACGTCGGCCGGGCCGAAGGTGCCGGCATAGCGCAGTTCGTTCGAGATCTGGTCCTGTTCGAGCTGCGTGTCGGAATGGAAGAGGAACAGCGGCAGGGCGTCGATGTCACCATCGGTGGTGGCTTCATAGTCGCGATAGCCGAGAATGTTCGTGATCGTGCCGTTGCCGAAATCGACGTCGATGTCCGTGCGCAGGCTGGCGAAGATCGTTTCGTTGTCCAGCTCGCCCGGATTGTCGACGGCGAGATCGAAAGTGCCCCGCTCATAGACTGCGCGGTTCTGGGCCGGCGGACCGTCGCCGCGCGACTGGAACACCTCCCCCTTGGCCAGGAAGGTCACGTCCTCGGTGGCGAACCATTCCAGCGCGCCGCGGACGATCGAGGTCTGGGCCTCGCCCTGATTGTCGCCGTTGAACTTGTTCTCGAAATACCCGCTGTCGGTGTTGTAGTAGGCGCCCAGCTTGCCGTTCAGCACGCCCTCCACGAGCGGGCCGGAGACCACGCCCTGGATGATGCTGTTGGGACCGCCCCGGTCATCGTCCACCGGGCCTTCCACGGCGGCGCGAACCTTCCACTCGAGTTCGTCGGTCGGGTTGCCCGTATTGACCAGCACCGCGCCGCCCGTCGTGTTGCGCCCGAAAAGCAGGCCCTGGGGACCGCGCAGCACTTCCACGCTGTCGAGGTCGAAGAGGTCGAACACCACGCCATTGTTGACGCCCAGATAGACGCCGTCGACGAACACGCCCACGGCCGGATCGATGGACGGGATCGATGAGTTGATGCCCAACCCGCGGATGGAGAAATTGGCCGTGCCGCGTGACGTGCCGATATCGTCCAGAGCGACATTGGGCGCGGAATAGCTGAGGCTTTCCAGGTCGCGGACCTTAAGCGCCTCCAGCGTATCGCTGTTGAATGCGGTGACCGCGACGGGCACGTTCTGGACGTTTTCCACATTGGCCTTCTTGGTGGCCGACACCGTCACCGTGTCGAGCACGCGCGAGACCGATGTCTGGCGTTCGCCGCCCGTTTCGCTGTCTTGGGCGAGGGCCGGTGCGCTGACCGCAGACAAAGCAAGACCTGTGCTGCAAAGCAGCAATACACGGGTTGACATCTCTTGGTTCTCCTCTCGGACGCTCTTCAACCCCCAGCCAAGGGACGCGTAGCGTTCGAGCGGGAGATAGAGGTCCCGCGCGATCTGCAAAAGCCATTACAGAAAACACTCAAGGCGTGATGCAAATTCGCAACACGGCGGCGCTAATTCCTTGTTTCTTCGGCGGTGCAAAAAGCTTTTCGCCTTTCCTAGACGGAAACCGCGGTTACTGTGTCGGTCTGACTGCACGACCGGCGGCATGGAAAAGATCGTCGGCGTAAGCCTCAGGTCATTGGGAGGAAACAAGGCGTGAAAAAGACCACAGGATACATGTATTCGATCTCCGCGGCGGCGCTGATTGCCGCTGGCGCGGGGCAGGCGCAGGCACAGGAAGAGGAGCTCCGCCAGGAGCGGGTGGTCGTCACCGGGTCGGCGATTGCCGGCACGCCCGAAGACGCGGCGCTTCCGGTGGACGTGGTCACGGCCGGCGACCTGCGGCTCGAGGGCAGCCCGTCCATCACGGAACTGATTCGGAATCTCGGCGTTTCCACGGGGGTCGACGGCCAGACGAACCAGTTCTCATCCAACGGCCTTGAGGGTACGTCGAACATCAACCTGCGGGGCCTCGGCCCCGGCCGAACCCTCGTGCTGTTGAATGGCCGGCGCCAGGTCTTCCACCCCTACTCCATCGGGGAACAGGCCCAGCTCTTCGTCGACACCAACATGATCCCCAGCTCGGCCATCAGCCGGATCGAGGTTCTCAAGGATGGTGCGGCGGCGATTTACGGGTCTGACGCGATTGCCGGCGTCGTGAACTTCATCACGCGCGACGATCTGGACGGGTTCGAAATCGGCGGCACCTACGAGACGTTCGAGGGCAGTGACGGCGAGTACGAGATCGAAGCGGCCTACGGTCTTCAGGGGGAAAATTGGAGCTGGGTGACCTCGGCCGGATACCAGTTTCGGAGCGAGACCGGGCTGATCGAGAAGGACTGGGCCATCCGCGACATCACAGACAACCCGGTCGGCGGTTTGTCTTCGCTGTCGAACCCGGGCCGGTACGTGGCGCTTGGCGCAACGGGCGTGATCGGCGCGGTCAACCGAGAGGCCGGCTGCGATGATGTCGGGGGGATCATCAACCCGGCGAACGATCAGTGCTACTTCCAGTTCACGCAATTCGACAATCTGGTTGAGGAAGAAGAGCGCTACCAGATCTTCTCCGAGTACAATCATGATTTCGGGTCGGTGAACTTTCATCTGGAAGCCCTCTACGGGTCGTCCGAGGTGCCAGAGTGGAAAACATCTCCATCCTATCCACCTCAAGAACTGGCCACTCAGGTCGTGCCGGTGACCAATCCGGGCTTCCAGCAGTACATCGCGGACAATCCGGGCGATTTTCCTGACGGCACGCTCGCTGCCCTATATATCGGTCGCAGTTTCGGCTGGGGCGGGTTCCCCGGCACCGGCGGTGCGCAGGTTGGTTCCCGTGAGTATGAGACAATGCGTCTCGCGGGGTCCTTTGATGGCGAATTCGAGAACGGTGTGAACTGGGATGTGGGCCTCAGCTGGGGTCGCACCGAAGGCCAGCGGATCACTAATGACACCTACATCGCTGGCTTCACCGCCGCGCTGAATGGGTTCGGTGTGTGTACCAACCCCGTGGATGGCACCGATCCTGCCACCGGTACGGCGCCCTATGCGCCTGGCTATACCGGCAGTCTCGTCGCGGGCGAGGGCGCCTGTCAGTGGTACAACCCCTTCTCGAACGCGATCGCTGCCAATGCGATCACCGGCGAGGCCAACCCGAGCTATGTTCCGGGTCTCGAGAACACGCCTGAGCTGGCGGACTATCTCACTGACGGGAACGGGACGGATGTGGCGAGCGAACTTCTGGTCTTTGACGCCGCGATGTCCGGTCAAAGCAATGTCCAGACGGCAGGCGGCACGGTCGGATGGGCCGTGGGTGCGCAGGTGCGTCGCGAGGGTTTTGAAGTCGAACCATTCCCGATCACTGACCTTGCCGTGACGCCTGGTCCGCTCGGAAACGGTCCCTTCTCCTTCCTTGCGGGCACAAACGCCGCCGATGAAGAGCAGACGATCTACGCCGTGTTCGGCGAACTCCAGGTGCCGCTGTACGACAACGTGGATATCCAGGTGGCCATGCGCTACGAGGATTATGGTGGAGAGGTGGGGTCGACATTCGACCCGAAATTCGCTGCCAAGTGGCAGGCGACGGACGCGCTTGCCCTTCGCGGTTCGGCCCAGACCTCCTTCAAGGGGCCAACCCTGAACCAGTTGTCCGGCCAGGTGACGACGCTGCAGTTCATTGCCCCGGCTTCAGCCTTCAAGGCAGTGGACCAGTTCGGTAACGCGGCGCTCAGCCCTGAATCGGCGTTCAGCTACAATATCGGTGCGATCTACCAGCAGGGTGGCTTCAACGCCTCGATCGACTACTACAGTTTCGACTTCACCGATCCGATCATTGTCGAGGACCAAGCTGAAGTGGTGAATGCAGCGCTCGCCGCAATCGCGGCCGGCAACACGGATGCTGGGATCCTCAACCGGATCACCTTCACCGACAACAATAATGACGGCATCAACCAGGCCGACGAAATCGCCCGGGTGACGACCAATGTCGTCAATGGCCCCGATATCCAGACCTCCGGGATAGACCTTCGTGTCGAGAACATCTGGGACAATGTTGCCGGCGGCGGTGAGTTCACTGTTGGTGGCCAAGCTACTTACATCCTCGAATACGATGTGGACGATTTCCTGATCGAGGGTGTTGTCGTCCCCGGCGGAGACCGCGTGGGCCAGTTCAACCGGTCTAATTTCTCGCGGTCATTGCCACAGTGGAAGGGCGATATCTTCGCGAACTATGCGGTCGGTAACCACAATCTGAGAGCGGTCGTTCGTTACGTTGACTCATATGAAGATGAGCGTGGAACACCGAGCCTGACCGGCCAGTTCTCCGGTCCACCCTCTGAGATCGACAGCATGACGACTCTGGACCTGTTCTACAACGTGGATCTGCCCTGGGGCGTGAATGCCGGCCTGTCGGTGGTCAATGCGACCGACGAGGACCCGCCGCTGGCCTTCTTCGATACCAGCTACGATCCCTACACGCACAATCCTTTCGGACGGACCTTCAAGATCTCGGTCTCGAAGAAGTTCGGCGGGACCGAATAGGCCTCACGGCCTTCGCCATCATGGCAATCTTCAGGGGCGGGGCTTCGGCGCCGCCCCTTTTTCATGCGGTGTCCGTCCAGTGGCGGGAAGGGCGCCGAGTGCGCGGCCGACCACTTCGCCGGCGGCCTTGATCGCCTCGCGCACGGGGAAAGAGACGGCGGTCAGGTTCATGAAGCCGTGCACCATCCCCGGATGCTCGCGGAGCGTCACCGGCACGCCATACCCGGCGAGCTTGTCGGCATAGGCCTTCCCCTCGTCCCGCAGCGGATCCCAGCCGCACAACACCATATGCGTGGGGGGCAAGCCCCGTATATCTTCCTCGGGCGCAAACAGGGGCGAGACCCGCGGGTCCATCCGGTCGGTCTCGTGCTCGATATAGGCGTCGCGGAAATAGTCGAACAGGTTGGGCGACAGGAAGAAGCCCCCCTCCTGAAAGCGCATCTTCTTGGCCCGGATGTCGACGAACTGGACCAGCGGATAGCACAAGAGCTGAAAGGCGGGCATCGGGCCGCGCGTCCTGTTCATCTGCTGGCAGACAAAGGCTGCGAGGTTTCCGCCGGCACTGTCGCCGGCCACCGCTATACGCTCCGGGTCCATGACCAGATGACCGGCCCGGCGCACCGCCCAGTGCCAGGCGGCCTCGGCATCGGCATGGGCGGCAGGGAAGCGGTGTTCCGGCGCCAGACGATAGTCGACCGACAGCACCCGGCACCGCGAGCCGGCCGCCAGCCGCCGGCAGATCATGTCATGGCTGTCCAGATCGCCCAGAACGAAGCCGCCGCCATGGTAGAAGACGATGCCGGGTCCCGGCGCAATGCCGGCCCCCAGGGGCGTATAGAGACGCGCCTTGAGGGTCCCCTCGGCGCCGTCGACGGGAAGGGTCGACACATCCGCCATCTCCGGTGCGTCCTGCTCGATCGCGCGGCTGGCGCGATAGAAGCTCTGGCGGAGGCGGTCGGTGGTCTGCACCCAGTCCAGCCCCGAGAAGTCGGGAATCTGGACCTCCGGCAGACGAAACCGGCTCAGAAAGTTGCGCAGGGTCTCGTCCATGGCCATGGTGAGTCTCATGGCCCAGCCGGCGCGGGCTGCCAAGTCTATCCGGCAGCCTGCCCATGCTGGCGAACGACCCGGCTCAGACCACGATCACGCCGTCGCCGGGGGGATCGGCATAGAGGCGCGTCACCAATTCGTGGCGGCGGTCGGAGGTGGCCCGCTGGTTCACATAGCCCTTGTCGGTGATCTCGCCGGCATCGATGGATGGCGGCTCCGCCATCAGGATCACGCGGCGCACCTTGCGCGAGGAGCCTGGCTCGCGCGCGTTGAAGGCCGCGACCTTCTCGCGCACCCGCTCGCCGAGACGGGCGAAGGCGGCTGCCTGATCGCCGCCCTGGGCCTTCACTTCCGCCTCCATGGCGCCGGGCGAGGGCCAGAGCAGGGCGCCCACATAGTTCCTGTCCTGGCCCACCAGCACCGCGTCGAACACCAGCGGCGAGCACGCGGCGACCAGGTCGGGGCGCAGCGTGCCGACGCTGACCCAGGTGCCGCTGGACAGCTTGAAGTCCTCGCCGACGCGTCCGTCGAACACGATGCCCTTTTCCGGTGCGTCCTCGTCGAGGAACTTTGCCGCGTCGCCCAGGCAATAGAAGCCTTCCTCGTCGAAGACCTCGGCATTCTTTTCCGGCATGTTCAGATAGCCGGGCATGACCGTCGGCCCCTTCACCCGGACTTCCATCTTCGCCCCGTTCGGCACCAGTTTCAGCGTCATGCCGGGAAGCGGAAGGCCGATCAGGCCGACCCGGTCGATTTCCCAATGGACCACCGTGATGCCCTGGGTTTCCGTTGCGCCGTACATCGTGGTGATGGGCATCCGCTTGCCCGTGGCCTTGACCGCCAGCGCCTGAAGCCGGTCATAGAGGTCGTCGGAGAGCGTCGCGCCGCCATAGGCCAGCACGCGCAGGCGCTTGAAGAACGCCTTCAGCAGCGTCTCATCGCGCTCCATGGCGTCGGCCAGCATCGACAGGGCGATGGGCGCGGTGCCGAAGGTGGTGGGCGAGACGTCGTAGAGATTCCGGATGGTCTCGCCAAACAGGGCCGGGGTGGGCTTCCCGCCATCGATCCACAAGGTGGCCCCGCTCCAGATGGCCCCGTTGAAGTTCACATTGGACCCGGAAATGTGGTTCCAGGGCAGCCAGTCGAGCAGTTGCGGCACCTCGTCGGGATCGTAGTCGGGATCGCGGTCATTGTCGCGCAGGCCCTCCTGTCCCGCGATCATGGCGCAAAGGGCACCCTGCGTCGTGGGCACCGGTTTCGGCATGCCGGTCGAACCCGAGGTGAAAAGGTACTTCGCGACACTGGCATCGGTGAGCCGGTCCATGGCCTCCGCCACAGCCGGGGTCACGGGCGTCGCCGCCAGCGTGTCATAGGCGTGCACCGTGTTGCCAGCGCCCTCGCGTGCGATGACGTGGACGTCCTGCAAGGGCAGCGCGTCCAGGGCGGGCTGGAACGGGGCAAGCTGCTCGGCGAAGATTACCTTGGGCCTGACGGCGTCGAAGCAGTGACGCAGCTTCGCGAAGTCACTCGACATGGTGGAATACGGTACCGAGATCGGCGCCGCCGGTGCGCCGATCTTCTGGGCGGCCAGCATCATCATCGCATGGGGGATGGAATTTCCCGACAGGATCATCACGGGCGCGTCGGGTCCCGCACCCAGGTCGATCAGCGCCTGGGCCAGCCGGTTGGTGACATCCCTCGCCTCGCCGTAGGTGATTGCCTGCCAGGCGTCGGTTTCCGGGTCGCGCTGCTTCAGGAAGGGCCGGTCCGGATGCTGGGCGGCGCGCTCGTCCAGCGCATGGGCAATGGTTCTGGGACGCTCACCCGGCTCCTGGCGGGCGCGCAGATAGACCGTGCCATCAGGCTTGCGCGTTACCTCTATATCGGGTTCGGCCTGGGCAAGTTTGCGGAATGGCGGCGCGGACTGGCCGTCTGCCATGGTCTTTCCTCCCTGATCGTTTGTGTTTTGCAGGAGTAAACATCCCTCCCCTTGGGGCAGACAAGGACATTCCGTCAGATAACGGTCGCGCCGCTGCCCCCTGGGCTGGCAGGGATCAACCCACGCGGCGTTCCTGCCCTGCCCAATAGGGTTCGCGGAGGTCCTTGCGCAGGATCTTGCCGGACGGGTTGCGCGGCAGGGCGTCAACGAAGTCCACCGATTTCGGGCATTTGTATCCGGCGATCCGCTCCCGTGCCCAGGCAATGATCCCCTCTGGCTCGGGACTCGTCCCCGCCTTGGCGACCACGATGGCCTTCACCGCCTCGCCCCACGTCTCGTCGGGCACGCCGATCACCGCCACGTCAGCCACATCCGGATGGCCGAAGATCGCGTTCTCCACCTCTGCCGGATAGACGTTCTCGCTGCCCGAGACGATCATGTCCTTCACCCGGTCGTAGATGAAGAAGAAGCCGTCCTCGTCCACATAACCCGCATCGCCGGTATGGAAGAAGCCGTCGCGGATGGCCTCGGCGGTGGCGTCCGGGCGATTCCAGTAGCCCTTCATGACAAAGTCGGCCTTGATAACGATCTCGCCGACCTCGCCGCGGGGCACTTCATTACCCTCCGCATCCACGCAACGGACAATGGCGCCCGGCCACGGCACGCCACAGGCGCGCAGCTTGCCCCAGGCCGGGTCATGGGCCTCCGGCGGGAGATAGGTCCCCGCGCCCACGGTCTCGGTCAGCCCGTAGAGCTGCGTGAAGCGTGCATTCATGATGTCCTTCGCCTCGAGGAGCAGGTCCTCGGCAATCGGCGAGGCCCCGTAGAACACCTGGCGCAGGGAGGAGAAATCGATGTCGCGCACATTCGGCTGCTGGGTCAGCATCAGGATCACCGCCGGCACCCAGAAGGCGTGGACGATCTTCTGTTCCTCGATCAGAGACAGGATCCGCTGGGGGTCCACTTCCCGAAGGATGATGGTCTTCGCGCCCTGCGCCGCGGCCAGCACGCCGACATTCACCCCGGCCACGTGGAACAGCGGCATGGCGTTCATCACGGCGTCGCCGGCGTCGTAGCTCGACCATTCCAGCATCGCGGCCTGCTCGAAGAAGGCCATGTAATTGCGGTCGGTGAGCTGGACGCCCTTGGGCCGTCCTGTCGTTCCGGAGGTGTAAAGCTGAATGACGTCGTCCTGGTCGTCGACGGGCAGCTTCGGGTCGACCGCGCTCTGCCGGTCACGCCAGGCGTCATAGCTGGGCCAGGTCGGGTGGTCGGCATCCACGGCCACGATCAGCTTCAGCGACGGGCACTGGTCCTTGATCTGCTCCACGAGAGCCAGGAAGTCGCCGGTGACGAACAGGACGGTGGCGGCGCTGTCGTTCAGGATGTACTCGATTTCCGGCGGCGCCAGACGGTTGTTGATGCCCGTCATCGCCATGCGGGCCTTCACTGCGCCGAACAGCATCTCGTAATAGCGGTCCGTGTTCTTGCCGAGATAGGCAATGCGATCCTGACGCTTCGCCCCGGCCTGCAGCAGCCCATTGGCGACCTGGTTTGCCCGGGCGTCGAGCGCGGCATAGCTCGTTTCCCGGCCTTCGAAGCTGAGCGCGGTCTCGCCGCCCCGGACCTTCGCCTGGTGGCGCGTAATGTCGGCAATGTGACGCTGCGCCTGCAGATCGATCATCGCATCCTCCCTCGGGCGTGACCACGCCCCGTCTGAATCCCTGCCTCGTGCGGTATATCCCGGATCACCTCCAAGCCAGCAGGCCTTTCGCCTCCTTGCAAGCGGTTTAAACCGATCGGCGAAAAGGTTTTCGACCTATGCCACCCTAGGCAGGGGTGGCGAAACCTGCGCACACTTGCACCCATCATGGGCCTAGGGTCATGCGGGAGCGGGACATGAGCGACGCCAGACGGATCATCCTTCACCATTATGACTCTTCCCCCTTTTCCGAGAAGGTCCGCCTGGCGCTGAAGCTGAAGAATCTGGCCTGGACCTCGGTCGAGGCCCCGGTCATCATGCCGAAACCGGACCAGACGGCCCTGACCGGAGGCTACCGCCGCACGCCGATCTTGCAGATCGGCGCCGACATCTACTGCGATACTGCCCTGATCCTGACGGAGCTGGAGCGCCGCTTTCCGGATCCCAGTCTCCGACAGCCCGGTCATGAGGGGCTGCACCGCATGGTCGGCGCGTGGGCAGACCGGATCTGGTTCCAGACGTCCGTTGGCGTCATTTTCGGCGCCCTGGGCGATCAGGTGCCAGACGCGTTCAAGAAAGACCGTGAGGCCCTGAGTGGACGTCCCTTCGACACCATGGCCATGGCGGCGGCCGCCCCGATGCTCCGCGACCAGTGGCGCGCCCAGCTCATGTGGATCGAGAATCGGTTGAGCGCCGGGCGCGGCGTGGGTGCCGGCAATTTCCTGGTCGGCTCAACGCCCGGACTGGTCGATGTTCATGCGCACATGAATCTCTGGTTCATGGAGCGCAATGTTCCCGACTTCCTGGAAGCCTGTCTTGCAGCCGCCCCGCTGACCAAGGCCTGGTATGACCGCCTTAACGAGGCGGAGGGCCAGGTGCCCGACATGCTGCCGCCGGGCCGGGCGGTGCAGATCGCGCGCGATGCGGCGCCACGCCTGAAGCCGGCCACCGTCGACGGGGCCGAACCTCAACCGCTCGTGCCGGGAGAGGAGGTCAGCGTCGCGCCGGACGATTATGGCCGCGACTGGGTGACGGGCAAGCTCGTTCACGCCGATGACCAGCTCATCATCCTGCAGCGCTTCGATGAGCGGGCAGAGAACCTGCACGTTCATTTCCCGCGCGCGGGCTACATGGTCCGGCGGATGGCCGAGGCGTGACGCAAACGCGGCCCGACCCCAAGGGCCGGCGGCCCCGTCGGGCGCCGCAACCCGTTCGGGGCACGTCCTTGGCGCGGGATCAGGCGGCGATTTTCTGGTTCAGGCTGCCGCCCTCATAGCGCCGGGCCATGTCGGCCATCGGGATCGGTGTGATCTTCGAGGCCATCCCTTCGGCGCCGAACTGCTGATAGCGGTCCATGCAGATCTTGCGCATGGCTTCCTTGGCCGGCTTGAGATACTTCCGGGGATCGAATTCCGAGGGGTTCTCGTGGAACGCCTTTCGGATGGCGGCGGTGATCGCCATGCGATTGTCGGTGTCGATGTTCACCTTGCGCACGCCATGCTTGATGCCGCGCTGGATTTCCTCAACCGGTACGCCCCAGGTCTGCGGCATCTCCCCGCCATAACGGTTGATGAGGTCCTGCAGGTCTTCCGGCACCGAAGACGAGCCGTGCATCACCAGATGGGTGTTCGGCAGGCGGCGATGGATTTCCTCGATCACATTCATGGCGAGGACCTCGCCATCCGGCTTGCGGGTGAACTTGTAGGCGCCGTGCGACGTGCCCATGGCGATGGCCAGGGCGTCCACATTCGTCTTGGAGACGAAGTCGACGGCCTGATCCGGATCGGTCAGGAGTTGGGAGTGGTCGAGCTTGCCCTCGAAGCCATGGCCGTCCTCCTTCTCGCCCATGCCGGTCTCGAGGCTGCCGAGCACGCCGAGTTCCCCCTCGACCGAGGCGCCGACCCAGTGTGCCATGTCGCAGACCTGGCGGGTGACATCCACATTGTATTCGTAGGAGGCGGGGGTCTTGCCGTCGGCTTCCAGCGAGCCGTCCATCATCACGGAGGTGAACCCGTACTGCAGCGCCGTGGCGCAGGTGGCGGGGCTGTTGCCGTGATCCTGGTGCATGCAGACCGGAATGTGCGGGTACATTTCCGCCATGGCATCGATAAGGTGCTTCAGGACGATGTCGTTCGCATAGGAGCGGGCGCCCCGGCTGGCCTGGATGATCACCGGCGCGTTCACCGCATCGGCGGCCTCCATGATGGCCAGTGCCTGTTCCATGTTGTTGATGTTGAAGGCCGGCAGGCCATAGCCGTGCTCGGCCGCATGATCGAGAAGCTGTCTCAGCGTGATGCGTGCCATGTCCTCGTTCCTCTTTCCCACGTCCTGATCTGGGCCTGCGCCCCTGTCTTGTCCCTAGGCGCGCAGGGCTTCAACCCCTGGAAGGTGCTTGCCCTCCATCCATTCAAGGAATGCGCCACCGGCTGTCGACACGAAGGTGAAATCGTCCGCGACGCCGGCATGGTTCAGTGCGGCCACCGTGTCGCCACCGCCCGCCACTGCCACGAGTTGACCGCGGATGGCGCGCGTGGCCACCGCGCGGGCGGCCGAGACCGTAGCCTTGTCGAAGGGCGTCAGTTCGAACGCGCCCAGCGGGCCGTTCCACACCACCGTTCGCGCCACATCCATGGCCGCGGCGAGGATCGCCACCGATTGCGGGCCGGCATCGAGGATCATCTCGTCATCGGCCACTTCGGAGACACCGCAGACGCGATGCGGCGCGTCGGCTTCGAAGGCCTTTGCCGCGACCACGTCCTGGGGCAGCAGAATGTCGCAACCAGCGGCCGCTGCCGCTGCCTCGATCCGCCGCGCCGTGTCGGCCTGGTCGCGCTCGCACAGTGATTTCCCCACGGGATGGCCCCGTGCTGAAAGGAAGGTGTTGGCCATCCCACCTCCGATGGCCAGCGCGTCCACCCGGGAGACGAGGTTCTCCAGGAGCGCGATCTTCGTGGAGACCTTCGCGCCTCCGACCACCGCCAGCACCGGACGCTCCGGCGTGCCCAGAGCCGCCTTCAGTGCCGCGAGTTCGCGTTCCATGGCGCGTCCGGCATAGGCCGGAAGCCGGCGGGCAATGCCCTCGGTGGAGGCGTGGGCGCGATGAGCCGCGGAGAACGCGTCATTGACGTAGAGATCCCCCAGAGCGGCCAGGGCTCCGGCGAAGTCGGGATCGTTGGCCTCCTCGCCAGGATGGAACCGGGTGTTCTCCAGCACGGCAACCTCGCCGGGCGCGAGCGCGGCCAGGGCCGCCTCTGCCGGCGCGCCGACGCAATCGTCGGCGAACCGGACCGGCGCCCCGATCACGTCCTCGAAGGCGCGCGCCACGGGGGCGAGCGACATGTCCGCAACCCGCTTGCCCTTCGGTCGGTCGAAATGGGCCAGCAGGGCGACCCGAGCCCCTTTTCCCGTCAGGTCCTGCACGGTCTCGCGTGCGGCCACGAGGCGGGTGGCATCCGTGACCGCGCCGGCCTCCATGGGCACATTGAAGTCGACCCGGACGAGGGCGGTCTGGCCCGTAATCTCGCCCAGATCGTCCAGGGTGCGGAATTCGCTCATGGTCGGCTCGCTCGATCGGGGCGTAAGGGTCAGATCAGGCTGGACATGTGGACGGCGGTGTCGCTCATGCGCGTGGCGAAGCCCCACTCATTGTCGTACCAGGACAGGACCCGCACCAGCGTGCCGTCCACTACCTGTGTCTGCGGAAGCGCAAAGGTCGAGGACGCGGGATTGTGGTTGAAATCGGCCGAGACCAGCGGCGCATCTGTGTAGGCCAGCACACCCGCCATGGGGCCATCGGCAGCGGCCACCACTGCGGCGTTGATCTCCTCCGCCGTCGTTGGCCTGCCGGCATCGAACACCAGATCGACCATGGAGACGTTCGGCGTCGGGACCCGCACGGCCGAACCGTCGAGCTTGCCGTTCAGCTCCGGCAGAACGAGACCGACGGCCTTGGCCGCGCCGGTGGAGGTCGGGATCATCGACGAGCCGGCGGCCCGCGCCCGGTAGAGGTCCTTGTGCATCCGGTCCAGTGTCGGCTGGTCGCCGGTAAAGGCGTGAACCGTGGTCATGTAGCCGCGTTGAATTCCGACCAGATCGTTGAGCACCTTTGCCACGGGGGCCAGGCAATTGGTCGTGCACGAGGCGTTGGAGACCACCGTGTCATCGGCCGTCAGCGTGGCATGGTTCACGCCGTAGACGATGGTCTTGTCGGCTCCCTTTGCCGGCGCGGAGACCAGAACCCGCTTCGCGCCCGCGTCGAGGTGGGCGGCTGCCTTGTCGCGGTCGGTAAAGATGCCGGTGCATTCCAGCGCGATGTCGACGCCCAGCTCGCGGTGTGGCAGTTCCCCGGGATCGCGTACGGCGGTACAGCGAAAGGCGCGATCGCCGACGCGGATCGTCTCGCCATCGACGCTTACGGTTTCGGCCAGGCGGCCATGGACAGAGTCGTATTGCAGGAGATGGGCATTGGTCTCCACGGGGCCGAGATCGTTGATCGCGACCACTTCGATGTCCTTCCGGTCGTGCTCGATGATCGAGCGCAGGACCAGACGTCCAATCCGGCCAAATCCATTGATCGCGACACGCACCGCCATGGCGTTTTTCCTTCCTTTATCCTCAGTCAGCTGCCGATCCTTGCCGGCGGTGTAGCCCCGTCACGCCACCGCGTCCAGCGGTCGACAGCCGTCCTTTGGTCCCATGGGAATGCAGGATGCGGGCCAAGCGTTGCGGTGTGACGCCTCGGGGCTAAAGGCGGGCGCGCACGGCCTCGACCACGGCCTCGGCCGTGATGCCGAAATGCCGGTAGAGGTCCTGATACGGCGCCGAACCGCCGAACCCATCCATCCCGACGAAGCCCCCCTCGGAGCCGATCCAACGATCCCATCCGAACCGCACGCCCGCCTCCACCGCCACCCGGGGGAGGTTTCGGCCCAGCACCTCGTCACGATAGGCCGGGTCCTGCGCGTCGAACAGCTCCATGCATGGAACCGAGACGACCCGCGCCGCTATGCCTTCTGCCTTGAGGGTCGCTTGCGCGTCCAGCGCCAGCGACACTTCGGAGCCCGTGGCAAGGATCACCGCCTGGGCCTCCCCTTCGGCCGGGGAGAGGACATAGGCGCCCCGGGCCGACAGGTTCTCCGTCACATGATCCTTGCGCGCCGGCGGCACGCTCTGCCGGGTCAGCGCGATCAGCGACGGCCCGTCGGTGTGCCGGATTGCGAGCTCCCAGCACTCCGCCGTCTCGACCCCGTCGCAGGGACGAAAGACCTTGAGGCGGGGCATCGCCCGAAGGCTCGAAATGTGCTCTACCGGCTGGTGTGTTGGGCCATCCTCGCCGAGGCCGATGGAATCATGGGTCATCACGTGAACGACCCGCAGGCCCATCAGGGCGCCGATCCGGATCGCGGCACGCGAATAGTCCGAGAACACGAGGAACGTGCCGGAATAGGGCAACACCCCGCCATGCAGCGCCATGCCATTCATGGCCGCTGCCATGCCGTGCTCGCGCACGCCGTAGTGGATGTAGCGTCCGCCCGGCGTCTCTGCGGTCATCGCAGCGGTGTGCGAGGTCATCGTGTTGTTGGATCCGGAGAGATCCGCAGACCCGCCAACCAGTTCCGGAATGGCGGCGGTCAGCGGTTCCAGCACGGCGCCGGACCATTTGCGCGTCGCGTCGGCCTTGCCGGCTGCGACCACGGCCTTCTTGTGCGCGGCGATCAGGTCCGACAGGCCCTCAGGCACGTCGCCCTTGAGCGCGGCCTCGAACGCGGCCCGACGGGGCGAGGTGGCGAGGCGTTCGGCCCAGGCCGTATGCTTCGCGGCCCGGTTCGCACCGATGCGACGCCAGGCATCCTCGATCGCGGCAGGCACCTCGAAGGGTGGATGCGGCCATCCGATCGCCTCACGTATTCCGGCGATCTCCTCGGCTCCATAGGGGCCGCCATGGGCCTTGCCCGTGCCGGCGATGGTCGGCGCGCCATAGCCGATGACCGTCTTGCAGGCGACCATGGCGGGGCGATCCTGGTTCCTGGCCCAGGCCAGTGCCGCCTCTATCTCCTCGGGATCGTGGCCGTCGACGCGCCGGGTGACCCAGCCTGCAGCCTCGAAGCGCTGGCACTGGTCGGTGCTGTCAGCGAGCTCCGTACCCCCATCGATGGTCACGGCGTTGTCGTCGAACAGGACGATCAGCTTGTTCAGGCGCATGTGGCCGGCCAGCGTGATCGCCTCCTGGGAGACACCTTCCATCAGGCAGCCATCGCCCGCGAGCACCCAGGTGTGGTGATCGACAAGGTCGTCACCGAAACGCGCGTTCAGATGGCGCTCCGCGATGGCCATGCCGACGGCGGCGCCAAGCCCCTGACCAAGGGGACCCGTCGTGGTCTCCACGCCGGCGGTGATGAAATTCTCCGGATGGCCGGGGGTCGAGCTGCCGAGCTGGCGAAAGTTCCGGATATCGTCGCGGCTGACACTGGCATAGCCCGTCAGGTGAAGGAGCGCATAGAGCAGCATCGAGCCATGGCCCGCCGAGAGCACGAACCGGTCGCGATCGGCCCAGTCGGGCGCCTTCGGATCGTAGTTGAGATGGCGCGAGAACAGCACGGTAGCCACGTCCGCCATGCCGAGCGGCAGGCCCACATGTCCAGACTTCGCCTGTTCGACCGCGTCCATGGACAGGGCCCGGATGGCATTGGCGAGATCGGCATGGGAAACGGACATGGGGCGGCCTTTCGAGTTTGCCGTTCCGATGGCGAACGCCGGGTCCCGCGTCAAGCCGCTTGGCGGCGGCGGCGCGGAGGGCTAGGAGTGAGGCATGGCTGAGATGGACACGGCCCTGAAAAGGCTGGAGACGGCATTGTCGCGCCTCGACGGGGCGATGGACAGCCTGTTCGAGCGCGCCGGCGATCCTGCCGTTCTGCGCCGTGAGGTTGCCATCCTGGCGGAGGATCGCGACCAGCTTGCCGAAGATCTCGACCAGGCACTTGCGCGGGAGGCCGAGCTGCAGAGCCTCGCCGACGAAGCCTCCCAGGCGCTCGGGGCGGCGATCGCGGAGGTACGTGCCGCGCTCAACGCACGCGAGGGGCTGTAGATGGCGGTCGCACGGATCACGCTGCGCGGGCGTAGCTATTCCATCGCCTGTGCGCCGGGTCAGGAGGCCCGGCTGGAGACGCTCGCCCGCCGGCTCGAGGCCCGTATCGGCAAGATCGGTGAAGCCGTTGGTGATGTCGGCGAGGACAGGCTGATGCTGATCGCGGCGCTGTCCCTGCTCGACGAGCTGGACGGCCTGCGGGAAAAGGCCAGCAACAGTGCGGCCGAACGCCGGGCCGCCGCCGCCATACTGGACGCGGCCGCACGGATCGAGGCGATCGCCGCGCGCGCCGAAGTTCCCGATACCGATTGACCCGGCCGCAAGCGCGGTGGAGGGATCATCGCCTCACCAGCCGGAGCCTGCCATGCGCCGCAGCGACAATCTTCAACCCTTTCTGCTGGGTGTGCCTTCCGAAGAGGGCGGCCATCGCCTGGTTCTCGATCCCACCTATTTCGACGGCCTCGACGAAGTGGGTGGCCTGATGGCCGAGATGGCGCGCCTCTATGCCGAAAGCTTCGTGCAATCGGGGCGGGCCCGCGACCTGGACGACGCGCTCGAGCAGATCGAGGAGGGATATGTTCTCGCCCTTCAGGACGCGGCCGACGAGGATGAGTCCGCCTGATCCGCCGCGGCGTCCAGGAAATGTATCAGCTTGGCGCGGGCGGTCTGGTCGAGGCGGGCGTAGAGACGAAGCATCCGGTCCGCGTCTTCCGGCAGGGCGGCCGTCGGGCTTGCGAAGTCATTGGCGGCGGCCTCACCGTAGAAATAGCCGACGGGCGCTTCGAGCGCCTCAGCCAGCCTCATGAGGAAAGCCGGTGTCGGACGGGTTTCTCCGGTCTCGTACTTGTGCAGCCTGCGAAAATCGGCACCGGTCCGCTGGCCCAGCTCCTTGAGCGTCAGCCCGAGGGCGCGGCGGCGGCGGGCCAGCCGGCCTGCGATGATGTCATCCAGCCGTTCGTGCATCTCGTCGTCTTCCCCTTATCCTGGCCCTTATCCTGGCGCTTATCCTGGCGCTTATCCTGGCGCTTATCCTCGTGCGCGTCGGTCTCACGCCGGCGCGCGCTTGCAGAGATCGCAACATCGATGCCAGCCGGCCGAGCGGCCGCTTGACCGGCCTTGTTCCTGGCACTCATAGTGTCAAAAACACGCCGGGGGCATCAGCCCCGTCCAACAGGGGAGGAAGGCCATGCCGGCCGAGACGTCGCCACTTGAACTCATGGGTGCGCCGGGCTCACCCTATACCCGCAAGATGCTCGCCCTGCTGCGCTACCGCCGGATTCCCCATGCGATCCTGTGGGGCGGCCATCAGGCGCCCCCCGCCGGCTATCCCGAGCCGAAGGTCAAGCTCCTGCCGACCGTTTACTTTCGGGACGAGGCGGGAAATCTTGAGGCCGCCGTCGACAGCACGCCGATCCTCCGGCGGCTGGAGCGGGACGTCCCGGCGCGGGGCGTGCTCCCGCCCGATCCGGCAATCCGCTTCCTGAACGATCTGATCGAGGACTATGCCGACGAATGGCTGACCAAGGCCATGTTTCATTTCCGCTGGTACCATCAGGCAGACAGGGACAATGCCGGCCCGCTCCTGGTCTACTGGTCGCAGCCCACCCTGTCGGCGGACGCGGCGCAGCAAGCCGCCGCCGCCTTCACCAAGCGCCAGTTCGACCGGCTCTACGTGGTCGGCTCCAATGACGTGACCGCCCGCACGATCGAGGACAGCTACGAGCGGTTCGTCGCAATCCTGGACACGCTCATCGCGGATGCCGGCTTCGTGCTCGGCGCGCGCCCGGCTTCGGCGGATTTCGCGATCTATGGGCAACTGACCCAGTTGGCGATCGTCGAGCCGACCTCGGCGGCCATTACGAACGCCCGCTCACCGCGTGTTCGCGCCTGGCTTGACAGGGTGGAGGACCTGTCGGGTCTGCGCGACGTGATCGACGACTGGTCCGACCGCGATGCACTGGCGGGGCGGCTGGAGCCCCTGCTGACGGAGATCGGGCGGGTCTATGCGCCCTTCCTGCGCGCGAATGCCGCGGCCGTGGAGGCGCGGTCCGACCGGGTCGATGCGACGATCGACGGGCGTCCCTGGACCCAGCCGCCCTTCCCCTATCAGGCGAAGTGCCTGATGTCGCTGCGCGAGGCTTATGGGGCGCTTTCAGGAGACGACAGGGCCTGGGTCGACCAGATGCTGTCGGACACGGGTTGCGGAGTGCTGTTCGACGACGCCTGAACCGGGCGTGGGTCGACCCGGTCGGGCGAGGCGGTTCGCCCGCGCGGTGCCCCGGCTCAGTCCAGGAAGAGGGTGGCTGGCGCCTCGAGCCGCCGTCGGATCGCCTGGACCAGGCGCGCCGCGTCCGCCCCATCGACGATCCGATGATCGAAGCTTGACGAGAGGTTCATCAGCTTGCGGGCCACCACGCGCCCGCCGGCGTCGAAGACCGGACGCTCGACGATCCGGTTCACGCCGATGATGGCCGTCTCGGGCGGGTTCAGGATCGGCGTCACGACCACACCGCCCAGCGCGCCCAGGCTGGTAATGGTGATGGTCGAGCCGGTGAGCTCTTCGCGTCTTGCGCGACCATCCCGGGCCGCGGCCGACAGCCGGGCGATCCCGTCTGCCAGGGCCCAGAGGTCGAGCGCCTCGGCATGGCGAAGGACCGGCACTTTGAGCCCGTCCTCCGTGGCCGTCGCAATTCCGAGGTGCACGGGCTCATGCTCCGTAAGCAGTCCGCGTTCGGCATCGAAGTGGGCATTCGCCTGGGGAACCTCGCGCAGGGCCGCGGCCAGCGCCGTGGCCAGGAAAGGCAGGAAGGTAAGCTTGGGGCGCGTGGCGCCATGGCGGGCATTCAGGGTCTGACGCAGCGCTTCCACCTCGGTCACGTCGATTTCCTCGACATAGGTGATGTGCGGGATGCGCCACGCCTCTGTCAGGTTTTCCGCGATGCGCCGGCGCAGGCCGACGATCCGGGTCTGGCGTTCGCCGGTGCGCCGCGCCGGTGGCGCCTCTGGCCGTGCCCCCGGGGCGTGCGGCGTGCGATGGCCATGAACGGCTCGGTCGAGATCCTGGTGCGTGACCCGGCCCTCCGGTCCTGATCCGCGCACCGAGGCGAGATCAATCCCCAGCTCGCCAGCCCTCACGCGCACGGCAGGCGCCGCCAGCACCGGACGATCCGCCTTGTCGGGATCAGGGGCGAAAAACATCTCGGATTTAGGGCAGTTTCAGCTGTTTCTGAA
>CAZBKM010000022.1:0-37743 GCA_964492485.1 uncultured Hyphomonadaceae bacterium
GGTCTGGAAGCCGACCATGTTCCACAGCGTGCCATGCTTGTTGTCCTGCGCAGTTGCACCACCGCATGGGCGCGCGCCCCGCCCTTGTGGGGATTGGACAGGCCGACCGGCTTCAGCGGGCCGAACCGCAAGGTCTCACGTCCGCGCTCGGCCATCACTTCGATCGGCAGGCAGCCCTCGAAATAGGGGGTATCACGTTCCCAGTCCTTGAACTCCGTCTTGGGCGCAGCCAGCAGGGCATCGACGAAGGCGTTGTACTGAGGCTCGTCCATCGGGCAGTTGATATAGGCGGCCGTCTCGCCGCCCGGGCCGGGCTTGTCATAGCGCGACTGGCGCCAGGCGATGTCCATGTCGATGCTGTCGAGATGGACGATGGGCGCGATGGCGTCGAAGAAGGCGAGGTCGGCTTCACCGGTGTGGGCGCGGATCGCTTCGGCCAACCCGGCGGAGGTGAGTGGGCCTGTGGCGACGATGACCGAGTCCCAGTCCTGTGGCGGTAGCGTGTCGACCGCTTCGCGGACGATGGTGACGTTGGGATGGGCCTCGAGGCGCGCCGTAACGGCTTGGGCGAAACCGTCCCGGTCGACGGCCAGCGCACTGCCGGCCGGCACCTTGTGCCGGTCACCTTCGGACATGATCAGTCCCCTCGCGCGGCGCATTTCCTCGTGCAGCACGCCCACGGCATTCGCCGTATGGTCGTCGGAGCGGAACGAGTTGGAACAGACCAGTTCGGCCAGATGGTCGGTCTTGTGGGCATCTGTGGTGCGTATGCCGCGCATTTCATGCAGGATGACGGGCACGCCGAGCTCAGCGGCCTGCCAGGCGGCTTCCGAGCCGGCCATGCCGCCGCCAACGATGTGGATGGGTTTAAGCGTCATGCGATCGGACATGCGCGGCATGGTCGGCAGGGTCAAGTGCGCCATTGCCCGGCGCGCCGCTCCGGTCTAGCTGGCGCCTGAACCGAACCGCGCGTGCGCACCACATGAGGGACCCTGCCATGGCCGCTCGCCTCATCGATCCGAGCCTGCCGCAGACCTTTGGCAGCCTGGCGCGCCGGGGTTGGCCGGGCGCGACAGGGGTCCTGCTTGCGCCCCTCCTCGTGGCGGTCCTGCCCGGTATGGCTGGGGGGCTTGCAGCCGCAGGTGTCGGGCTTGCCGGGTTGACCTGGCTGCTTTCCCCCAGCCGCCATATCGCGGAGCGGGCCACGCCGGTGGACCCCCACATCGAAGCCGTCGGCCAGGCACGCAGCGTGCTCCGGATTCTGATTCGAACGCTGACCTTGGCCCTGACCTTGGCTCTGTCGCTGGTCCTTGCAGGTCTCGTGCTCGGCTTTCTCGCCATCATGACCGTCCTTGTGGTCACGCTGGTCGCCATGGGGATCATGGCATCGTCCGGTTTCGATTTCGCCCAGGCCGGCACCTCGCCCGACGCCATGCAGACGGCCATGGCGGCCTATCGCGAGACGCCGGGCTGGCAGATCTGTCTTGGGGTGTTCGGCGTCGGCCTGGCGGCCTGGCTGTTCGCGGTGGCGCTGTTCCTGCCGTCGCCGGCTCAAAGCGTTCGCGAGGGCCGGGTGGTGGTGCTGGAAGGCCTCCGGCGCAGCCGGGGCCGGGGCATCGCGTTGCTGGTGTTGTTGGGCGTCGCGCTGGCACCCGCCCTGTCAGCAGGCCTTCTGGCCCCGAACGGCCCGGTGCCTGCGCTTGCAACGGGGCTGACGGCACTGCTTCTCGCGCTCGCAAGCCTCCGTGCCGACGCCGTTCTGCCGCAGTTTTCGATTGAAACGGATCGGCCGAGTTAAGGGGCCATTATAGGTTTTGATAGAGCAGTGGAGCCTGGTCGAGGGAGCAGGACCATGGGTCACGCCAGAAAACGCGAAGAGGACCTCGCCTTCAAAGGCGACGTGAACACCGCAAAGACATCCGCATGTCCTGTTTCGGAAGCGGATGACAGCGCCAAGCCGGTGCCGTCTCCGGCGCAGGGCCTGCAATCCATGCTCGAATACGAGATCACTGCGAGCGATGACAAGTATCCTGCACGCTATGTGACGGCCCTGGTCATGGTGACCTGCCTCGCCCTTTGGCTGGCCATCTTCCAGCTGGGCGCCGCGATCCTGTAGACTCGGCAAGGCAGGCCATCCGGTAAGCGGACGGTTCCCCTTGCGTGCGGCTGCCGCCCGGCGCTAGGAGACCCGCGCGTCGGCGTTCGGCCGGCGGTGGGTCTGCTGAAGGCCGGCAACTGGACGGCAACTGGCCGGCGACTGGCGAGGGCGCATCATGAGCGACTATTCCGGGATCCGGGTCGAGGCCCAGCGATCGGCCTTGTTCGAAACGCCCATCGTCATGGCGAAGATATCCAATGCGGAAGGCTTTCTGGACGAGTTGGAGTCGCGGATCCGCGCCCGGCGCGATGCCGATCCAGACGGACTGCGCCGGTCCAATATGGGGGGCTGGCATTCCGACACCCATATGCTGGACTGGGGCGGGCCGGCCGCACAGGTGCTCTCGGAGCGCGCCATCGCCATTGCCAAGCGCCTGTCCGGCTTCAAGGATGGCACCGCGGAAGACTTCAACTGGTGGGTCCAGATGTGGGCCAACATTTCCGGGCCCGGCGCCTCGAATCACATGCATGTGCATCCGGGCCACATCTGGTCGGCGGTGCTGTATCTCGACATGGGCGGGGCGGGAGAGACCGGCGACGATACGGACGGGGTCGGCGGCGCCTTCTACTTCGAGGATCCGCGCTTTCCCATCGCGGCAATGCACAACACCCGTTTCCGCTATCTCAATCCGGACGGGTCGCACCAGTCCTGGCAGCCCGAGCTGAGGACCCGGCGCGGCGACCTATTGATGTTCCCGGCCTGGCTTCGCCATGGCGTGCGTCCCTATCACGGCACGCGGGAACGCATCTCCATCGCCCTCAACATCGATGCCTATTCCTGAGCCCGTAGACGGGCGACTGTCCCGTGCCAGGCTGCGCCATGCCTGGGAAGTCTGGACAGTGCTGGTGCTTTCGGCTCTGGGCGGTCTGATCGTCATACTTGCCGGCGCGGGCCTCGTGGAGGGGGCGACCGGCGCCGTGCTTGCGGGCTGGCTAGCCTGGCTTGCGCTGGTGGATGCCGACCGGTTCCTGCTGCCCGACATCCTCACGCTGCCGCTGATGGGCGCAGGGCTCGTCCTGGCCATGACCGAGGCCGGAGCCGGGCTCATCCACCACGCGATCGGTGCGGGGGCGGGGTTTTGCCTGATCTGGGGTGTGGATGCCGTCTACCGGTTCCGGACCGGGCGTCCTGGCATCGGCCTTGGCGATGCGAAGCTGCTGGCTGCGGCGGGTGCCTGGCTCGGCTGGATGGATCTGCCTGGTGTGCTGGTCCTGGCTTCGGGCGCCGGACTGGCCTGGACGTTCGGACGGCGCCTGGCGCGGCGCGGGGCGCCCCCGCATATTCCGTTCGGGCCGTTCCTGGCGGCAGGTTTTTGGGGCGTGTGGTATTTTCGCACCGCGTTCGCCTAAACCGGGGCCGCGCGTGGACGGGTAACGCGGAAAACGTCCGGGTTCTGCACCAAAAAAGCGTTAACCTTTCGGCGCATACGGTACGCCATAGGCGCTGGCCGCCCCGGAATGGCCAATGATTGCTGGCAATTCGAGGGTTAATGAACCCCTTCACCGGGCGAAGATGCGAATGAGGGGCATGTAATACAAGCGTCACACGCCTGTGCCATAGGCGGGCGGTGTTCGTGGGAAAGGTCGTCACCCCGGCGGCCCCGCGAGCCACAGTTTCGCACACATCTCCAATGAGGGGGCCTCTAGATGACTTCGGCAACCAATCTTCGCCGCGTGCTGATGCTCGGCGCTGCCAGCCTGGCGCTCGCCGCCTGCTCCGACACCGACATTTCCTCCCCGGGCGCCGCGGCACCCGCGCCGGCACCCGCACCCGGCCCGGAGGCGCCGACACCGAGCGCGGTCGACCTGGTTCCGGCCGACTACACGCCGGAAGCCGACAACATCGAAGTGACCACGATCACCGTCGCAGGTCAGGAGGTCGAGGTCGCGGCGATCACCGGCACGCTGACCACCGACGTGACCCTGCGCAACGATGTGGGCTACTATCTCGCGAACACCGTGTTCGTCGGTAACGACGCCGGCGCGACATCGAGCGCCAGCGGGTCGCTGTCTCCGGCCGCCAATCCGGATGGCACGGAAGCCGTGCTGACCATCCCCGCCGGCACAACGATCTACGGGTCGGGTGATAGCTCCGGCCTGGTCGTGGCCCGTGGCTCGCGGATCATTGCCGACGGCACCCCGCAAAATCCGATCGTGTTCACCTCGGTCGAGGAAAAGCTGCGCGAAGATGGTCTGATCTCGGGCGATGAAGGCCGCGCCGAGTGGCTGGGCCTCGTGCTGAACGGCTTTGCGCCGATCAACAACTGCAATGATGCCGAGGCCACTCCCGGCACGGCGGGATGCGAGGCTGACGGCGAGGCGAACTCCGGCCTGTACGGCGGTGGCGAGGCCGACGACGATTCCGGTATCCTGGACTACGTGCGTGTCGAGAACGCCGGCATCTTCTTCAATGAGGAAGATCAATCCAACGGCATCGCGTTCCAGGGCGTCGGCAGCGGAACCCAGGTCTCCAACATCCAGGTCCACAACAATGGCGATGACGGCGTCGAATTCTTCGGCGGCACGGTTTCGGCGACGAACGTCGTGATCACCGGTGCGTCGGACGATGCGGTCGACTGGACCGATGGCTGGACGGGTAGCCTGCAGCGCGTTCTCGTGCTCCAGGCGGAAGACGACGGCGACTACGCCATCGAGGCCGACAACCGGTCGACATCGGCTCCCGACACGGAGCCGCGGTCCAATCCGACGATTGCCAACTTCACCTTCATCGGTAATGGCACCACAAACGCTATTCGCCTCCGCGAAGGCACCGGCGCCACGCTGGTCAATGGCATCGTGACGAACTTCGCGACCGGGTTGCGGTTCGGTGATGCCGCCACCGCGGACCTTCTGCTGGACCCGCCGGGATCCGACGGAACCGAGACGGTCATTGCGTCTCATCTCTTCAATACCAGCGGCGCGCCTGTCGTGGACACGACCAATGACGCGGACGAGGTGGTTGTCGATGCCGATGATGTTGTGGCCGCGCTTCAGGACGTGTCGGTCGGCGTCTCGGCCATCGCGCCGCCATTCGATTTCGTGCCGGGCCTAGAAGCGACCGTAACCGCCCAGCAGAATGATGAGGGTGCAAACCTCTTCATCGGCAGCGACAACAACGTCTATGCGGCCGGTGATCCGGTTCCTGAGGGAGTGACGGTTGAGCCGCTGACGGAAACGCAGGTGGCGGGTACGACCGTGTTCGACACGTCCACGCTGGACGGGCTTGAGGAGCTCAACTTCATTGGCGCCTTCGCGCCGTCCGATACGGTTGAGGACAACTGGGCCGCGGGCTGGACGAAGCCGGGCACGGTGTTCGAAGAGGGTGCGTCCAATGCGGGCGAGTGCCCGAGCCGGACGACGCAATCGGGTGTGATCGGCGATACGCTGGTGTGCGCCATTTCGGGGACCATCGTTGATGACCTGACCCTGCCGCAGTTTGACAACGTCGTGTACCGCCTCAGCGGGCAGGTCTTCGTTGGCGAGGATGTGGACAGCGTCACCGGCGCCGAGACGGCAACCCTGACCATCGAGCCGGGCGTCACCATCTTCGGCGACAGCCCTGTTGATGGCCTGGTCGTCTCTCGCGGATCCCAGATCCAGGCCGTCGGCACCGCCAGCGAGCCGATCGTGTTCACCTCGGGTGGTGCGGTTCGTGGCAACGCGAACTACGAAACGGATACGGCCCAGTGGCTTGGTCTCTCCCTGAACGGCCGCGCACCGATCAACAATTGCAATGACCCCGAGGCAACGCCTGGCAGTGCCGATTGCGAAGCCGACGGTGAAGGCAATGCGGGCCTGTATGGCGGCGCGACCGAAAATGACGACAGCGGCACGCTGCGTTATGTCCGCGTCGAGTTCGCCGGTATCTTCCTCAACGAGGAAGATCAGTCGAACGGCATCCAGTTCCTGGGCACCGGTTCGGGCACAGAGGTCGAGTTCGTTCAGGTCCACAACAATGGCGATGACGGCCTCGAATTCTTCGGTGGCACGACCAACGCCAAATACGTGGTCGTGACGGGAGCCAATGATGACTCCATCGACTGGACCGATGGCTGGCAGGGGAATGTCCAGTACGTCATTCTCGAGCATGCCGAGGGCAGCGACTACGCCTTCGAGGGTGACAGCCGGTCGGAATCCTCGCCCGATACGACACCGCGCTCCGTCCCCCAGATTGCGAACTTCACGATTGTTGGTGATGGGGTCGCACCTGGTGCCCGCTTCCGTGAAGGGATGGGCGGCGCCTTCGTGAACGGGATCTTTGCCAATACGGCAACGGGTATCGACATCGAAGATGAGGGCGCTCTGGACGGTACCTATGAGGAACTCCAGAACGGCGGTCTGCTCATCGAGGCGCACCTCGTCGACGCCGCGACCCCGATTGTCGATGACAGTCCTGATGAAGGCTTCGACGCCGACGATGTCCTTGGGCTTATCGACGTTACCACCGACGATAACACGATGAGCGGCTTCTCCTTCTTCGGGAAGACCGACAATGGTGTGGTTCCCGGGGCGGCCGAGGCGGCTGTCACGGCCTATGACTTCACGAGCGGCACGCTGCCTCGTGAAGACGAGGACGGCTTCTTCGACGATGTCGACTATATCGGCGCCGTCGAGAACGATCAGGACACCTGGTACCTCGGCTGGACCGTGGACTCCACGGGCAACCTCACGGGCAGCAACTAGACGCCCGCACCTAATGAGCTTCCCGGCGCGGTTTCGCGCCGGGAAGCTCTCCCGTTTTATCCGACCGAACACGGCCCGAAGGCCAGGCTCGCTCTCAAAGTTTTGGGGAACCACATGTTGATCCGTCTTTCCTATGGTGCCGTCGCGCTGTTCGCGACCACCGCCCTGACGCACCCCGGGATGGCGCTTGCTCAGGCGGCCGACTCCCAGGCGGGCGCGACCGAGCAGGCTGCGCCCGAAGAAGAAGACCGGGTGCTAGGTCCGGTCGTCGTCCGCGGCGCCTTCATTCCCGACGAGAAGCGCGAGACCTCCGAGGTCGCCAGTCTGGTCGACTCAGAGGATTTCTCGCTTCGCGGCGACAGCGACGTGGCAGCCGCCCTGCGCCGCGTGACCGGTATCTCCATCGATACAGGCGGCAAGTTCGTCTATGTCCGCGGCCTGAATGAGCGATACACGGCGTCTACGCTGAACGGCTCCACGATCCCTTCGCCCGAACCGCTGCGCAAGGTGGCGCCGCTCGACCTGTTCCCCACATCGATCCTGCAGTCCACGCTGGTCCAGAAGACCTTCTCGCCCGAAATGTCGGGTGAGTTCGGCGGCGGCATGATCGACATTCGCACCGTGGCCGTGCCGACGGAGAACTTTTTCGAGGTCGGGGCTTCTGTTGGCGGAAACACGGAAGCGACCTTTCAGGACGGGTTGCTCCATGACGGCGGCGATACCGATTATCTCGGCTATGATGACGGCGTGAGGGACCTGCCAGCGGGCCTCGATCAAGTGTTTGCCGACGGCACGTTCGGTCAGTTGGATCCGACCGAGGCGAACGCCTTTTCGCGCGCTCTGACCACCGATCCGAGGTTGAACGTCGTTCAGGAAGGAATCACTCATCCGGATTTCGGCGTTGATGCCACCGGGGGTCGCCGGATCGATATCAACCAGGACCTGTCGGTCGGCGTGATCGGGTCGGTCTCCTACTCGAATGACTGGTCGACCAAGGCGGGTGCTCGGGGTACGAACGAGGCGGTCTTCAACAGTGAAGCCGGTGATTTCGAGAACATCGTTCAGCTTTTCGATGGCGAGAGGAAGACGTTCACGAATACCGTCGAGCTGAATGCGTTCGGCTCTGTTGGGATCGATATCTTTGACAATCACGAACTGAAGTTCGTCGCTTTCGGAACCCGTTCGACGGACAAGAAGACCGAGCAGGAGGAAGGCGACACGAACGACGAGGATGACGTCCTGTTCGAGCGCCTGGAGTGGGTGGAGCGCGAACTCTGGACCACTCAGGTTCAGGGTGAGCACGTCTTCCCTGCACTCATGGACCTTGAGATCGACTGGCGGGGCAGCTATTCGGAAGCGACCCGCGATGCCCCCTACAACGTGTTTACCTCCTATGAGCCGTTAACGGTCAATCTTCCCGACGTGAAGCGTGTCGTTCAGGGCTCGGGCGTCGAATTTTCGGAGATCGCTGATGATTCGACCGACTTCGCCATCGACGGCTTGCTGCCCCTTCTGATCGGCGACATCGAAGTCGATCTGAAAGCAGGTTACGCCTACACCGAGAAGGATCGGGAGGCGGAATCGAACTTCCTGGGCCTGGGTGCAAACGTTCTGTCGCCGGGTGTACGCGTCGATGCCGCTTTTGCGGAGTTCTTCGCCGATGGGACACAAAGCCTCGATGCAACCAGAAGCGCGAGTTCGCCGGCCTTTTATCAGGCCACGCAGGAGATCGACGCCGGCTATGCTGGGTTCGATGCACAGTTGACCCCGTTCCTTCGAATTGCGTTGGGTGCAAGGTACGAGGACTTCATACAGGTCGTGGAAACGCGGTCCGCGCGAAACCGGCCCGGGGTCATCACGCCGCCGCTGGAAGAGTCAAGCTGGCTTCCCGCAGCGACGGTCACGTGGAACTTTGCCGACAACCTGCAGCTTCGGGTCGGCTACTCCGAGACCGTGAACCGGCCGCAGTTCCGGGAAGTGGGTCCGAGCCAGTTCACGAACACCGAGACCAATGAGCGCTTTATCGGGAACCCGTTCCTCGAGGTGACCGACATCACCAACTATGATGCGCGTCTGGAATGGTACTTCGGCCGCGATCAGTTCGTCACGCTGGGTGCCTTCTACAAGGAACTCGAGAATCCGATCGAACAGGTCAACATCGGTCAGGGTGAATCCCGCCTGATCTCTTTTGTGAACATCAAGGCAGCCGAGGTTCAGGGTCTGGAACTGGAGTACCAACAGGCCATTCCGCTCGCCGATTGGGTGAATTGGCAGGCGCTCGACGGTCGCGACTACTCGGTGACATTCAACTATACGTATTCGGACTCCGAAATTGATGCCTCGGACCCGATCCAGATCCTTGATGCTACTGCGATCCCAAATCTTGCCAGTCTGGTCTCGGGCGTAACGGACACGACGTTGCTCCTGGCGTTGGCAAGGGATTCGAATGGCAATCTCGTTGTGGGGCCGGCTGGCGTCGATCCTGACGATCCGCAATACACGTCGGCCCTGTCTGAGCGAAACTCGGACTTTGAAGAAGGACGCCAGCTTCAGGGCCTGTCCGAGAACCTCGCCAATCTCCAGATCGGTTATCGCGACGAGGAGGCTCGGGCCGATCTAAACTTGGTCCTGAACTTCCAGGATGAGCGGATCCGGTCGGTCGAGTCTCGAAGCAACGACGCTCCGGCGATCATCGAGCAGCCCCCGACGACGCTGGACCTCGTCTACCGGAAGGACTTCACGGCGCTGAATGGCGAGTATCAGTTCGGGTTCGAAGTCGAGAACCTGCTCGGTGAGCAGTATGAAGCCTTCCAGGAGGTCGGCGGGGAACGAGAGTTCGTCGAGACCTA
Source organism: uncultured Hyphomonadaceae bacterium (assembly GCA_964492485.1). Classification (GTDB taxonomy): domain Bacteria; phylum Pseudomonadota; class Alphaproteobacteria; order Caulobacterales; family Hyphomonadaceae; genus UBA5336. The sequence continues at coordinate 9,690 of CAZBKM010000022.1, forward strand.
CGACATCGGCACCTCGGTTTCGGTTTCGCTGAAGCGGTTCTTCTAGGCGCCGCTTCGCCGGATGATTGGGGTGGGGGCTGGCGGCCAGTGGGGTGCCAGCCCTTGCCTTTTCGTGGGGGATTGGCCCGTGGCGCCTGTGTAACCGGGCCAGTAACCGGGCCAGTAACCGGGGCAGTCACCGGGCCAGCCCCGTAGAGTAGAAGGATCAGACGCGCCCATGGCCGTTGCCCTGCCGAGCCTTTCCAATCTGGACGCCGGCCGCCTTCTGGCGTTGGCCCGGGTCGGCTTGACCCTTCTGGCGACCGGGCTGCTGGCGCTGGCGGCGGCGCGGGTCACCTGGATCGCGCTGGCAGGGGCAGGCCATGACGTGGCCACGCCGATGGTGGCCAGCGGGCCAATTGCGCGCAGGGCCGGCGCGGATGCGGACCTGTCCATTCTGGAGCGGGTCACCCCGTTCCGGGCGGGTCCCGAGACCGCCGATCCCCAGGCCGAGGCGGAGGCGCTGGCGGCGCCCGAGACGGAGCTCGACCTGCGCCTGTTCGGGGTGCGTGCGGGCAGCGACGAGACGGGCGTGGCCTATATCGCCGCGGAGGGACAGGACCAGGCGGGGTATGGCGTGGGCGACGAGATCGATGGCACCGACGGCGTCCGCCTGGAGCGGATCTTTGCGGACTCCGTTCTGTTGCGTCGCAACGGACAGCTGGAACGGCTGATGCGCGGTGGCGAGCGCGAGGGCACCGGAATCGTCACCCTGGGCGGCGCCCGCCAGCCGGCACCGGAGGCAACGCGCGCCCTGGCCAGCCCTGGCGCGCCGGCAGACGCCGCCGTCGGCACGACGGGTAGGTCGCAGGCGCCCGACCCGTCGCCGTCTGCGTCGGGCGAGGCCGACGCGACCGAAAGCCGTCGGCGGCTGGCCTTCATTGGCCGCGCAGAGCTTCTTGATCTGGCCCAGTCGATCCGGCTGGACCCCAAGACGGGCGGTGTCGAGGGCGGAGGGTTTTCCGTGTTTCCCACCCGCAATGCCGGCCTGCTCGCGAAGGCGGGTTTGCGGCCGGGCGACGTGGTGCAGCGTATCGGAGGCATCGAGCTGACACGCGAGGCCGATCTGAGCCGCGTGCTGTCGCAACTGGACGGCGAGCGGCGGGTCGATATCCGCCTGGTCCGTGATGGCGAACGTCAGATCCTGACGCTCGAGCTGGAGGATTAGGCCGAACGGACGCGGAGCATCCGGCGGCGCCTTGAGGGGAAGACGATGGTGGTGAAGAAGAAGACGACAGTCTCGACGGGTGTGGCGGCCATGGTGCTGGGCGGCGTGATCGGGTCCGGTCTCGCACAGGCCGATACCTACACGTCCAGCGGCGCAGCCAGCCGGACTGCGAGCTGGGACAGCCAGCACGTGATCAATCTGGAGAATGTCGACATATCGGTCCTGATCGACGACGTCTCGACGATCACCGGCTACACCTTCATCGTCCATCCAAGCGTGCGGGGGAAGGTGACGGTCTCGTCCCAGACGCCGCTGTCGACCGGCGACGTGTTCCAGGTCTTCCTGTCGACCCTTCGGGTGCATGGCTACACCGCGATCCCGGGCCGGAACGGCATCTACAAGATCGTGCCGGAACAGGACGCCAGCGCGTCGGCCGTGCTCGATACCGGCGGCAACGGGGGTGACCAGGTGGAGACGGCGGTCTTCAAGCTGCGCAGCATGGATGCTGTCGAGGCGGCAAAGATGATCAAGCCGGTCACCAATGCCCAGGGTCAGGTGTCCACCTCGACCGGGTCCAACTCGCTGATCGTGGTCGATTACGCCTCGAACATCGACCGGGTGCGCGAGATCGTGGCCCGCATCGATGAGGACCGCTCCCAGGTCACGACGCTCAGCCTCAGCAACATGACGGCTGCCGAGATGGCGAAGACCATCAACGGGCTGTTGTCCGGGACATCGGACGCGTTCAATTTCGACGTGGCCGCCATCGCGGTGGACAGTTCCAACACACTGATCCTGCGCGGCGACAAGGCGGATGTCGCCCGGATGGCTGAGGTGGCCCGCCAGATCGACCGCGAGGCTGAGATTTCCGAAGAGAGCCTGAAGGTCATCCAGTTGCGCTATGCGACGGCCTCTGACCTGGCGCCGATCCTGGAAAGCCTTGGAGGCCGCATGGCCGAGGCGGCGTCGCGCGGCGGGGCCAAGGTCCAGCCGCCGACGGTTGTCGTGCACCCGCCCACGAATGCGCTGGTTCTCAATGCCGAACCGCAGATCCTGCGCCAGATGGAGAAGGTGGTCGCCGACCTCGACGTTCGCCGGGCCCAGGTACTGGTCGAGGCGATCGTGGTGGAACTGTCCGACAATGCCACCCGCGAATTGGGACTGCAGCTCGTCCTGGGTGGAAGCGAGGACAATACCGTGCCCTTCGCGGCAACGAATTTCTCGCGCTCCACGCCGTCGATCCTGTCGCTGGCCGGCGCGCTCGTGTTCGAGAACAACAATGGCGGCAATGGAGATGGCGACGGTGAGGGAGGCGACAGCAGCTTCAGCGGCAGTTCGCAGCTGCGCGAGCTGGCGGTCAACTCGCTCCTGTCGACCAATGGCGGCCTGATCGGGTTCGGCGGTACGACCGATGATGGCGGCGTGTTCGGTGCGATCATCAATGCGGTCGACGATGACAGCAATTCCAATATCCTGTCGACGCCGTCGGTGATGGCGCTCGACAATGAGGAAGCGTCCTTCCTCGGCGGTCAGGAAATTCCGATCACGACCGGCGAGGCGCTGGGCTCCAACAATTCCAATCCGTTCCGCACGGTGGAACGCAAGGATGTGGGCGTTCAGCTCGACGTGCGTCCGCAGATCTCCGACGGCGACACGATCCGCCTGTTCATTCGCCAGGAAGTGTCCTCGATTCTCGGGCCGATTTCCCAGGCCTCGACGGAACTGATCACCAACAAGCGGTCGATTTCGACGACGATCCTGGCAGACAATGGTGAAATCATTGTCCTCGGCGGCCTTATCCAGGAAGACGAGCAGGTTTCCGTGTCGAAGGTGCCGCTTCTGGGAGACATTCCGGGCATTGGCCGCGCTTTCCGCAGCGAGGGCATTTCGACCCAGCGCACCAATCTCATGGTGTTCCTGCGACCGACCATCGTGCGCGATACTGCGACCGCCCGCGCGGCGACGCAGCTCAAGTATGACTACATGCTGGAACAGCAACGCCGGGCCACGCCCGACAATCGCGAGAGCCTCGACGAACTGGTACGCGAGGTCATCGAGGGCGCGAAGTAACGTCTTTGGCTGGAGAGGATGCCCACGGCTTGACCGAGACCGAGACCGAGACCCGCATGGGCGGCGAGCCCGACCCGTCCCGGGACGGCGCAGCAGCCCGACCCCGCGCCCGGCTTTCCTATGGCTTCGCCAAGGAGAAGGGGGTCGTGCTGATGATCGGCGAGGGCGGTCTGGCCACACTGGGTGTGCGCCGCGGCGCCGACCCTCTGGCGGTGCTGGAAGCCCGCCGCGTCGCGGGAGGACCGGTCAGTGTGGAGGGCCTGGACGGGGCGCGTTTCGACCGCCGCCTGTCGGAAATCTACGCCGCCGACGGGATCGATGCGACGGGTCTGGACGATGCCGTGGGTGGAGAGGGGGATCTGGATTCCCTGGCGGCGGGGCTTACCGAAACGGCGGATCTGCTCGACACGTCCGACGACGCGCCGGTGATCCGGCTGATCAATGGCCTGATTTCTGAAGCCGTGCGGACGCGGGCGTCCGACATCCATATCGAACCGTTCGAGGATCGCTTGTCGGTGCGTCTCCGGGTCGACGGTGTCATGCGCGAGGTTCTGACCCCGCCGCGAAAGGTGGCGCCGTTGCTGGTCTCGCGGATCAAGGTCATGGCCCGCCTCGACATTGCGGAAAAGCGTGTGCCCCAGGACGGCCGCGTGTCGCTGTCGCTCGGCGGGCGCAGCATCGACGTTCGCGTGTCGACACTTCCGGCCCGATACGGCGAGCGGGTGGTGATGCGCCTGCTGGACAAGGAGCAGGCCCACCTGGATCTCGACCAGCTCGGCATGCCGGCGGCCACGCTCGAACGCTTCCGCAATGCGCTCAAGGCGCCCAACGGGATCGTTCTGGTCACCGGGCCAACCGGGTCTGGCAAGACGACCACGCTCTACGCGGCTTTGACCCTGCTAAATGATCAGGTGCGCAACATCCTGACCGTCGAGGATCCGATCGAATACGGTCTGGACGGTGTGGGCCAGACACAGGTCAATGCCCGGGTCGGCATGACGTTCGCCGCCGGTCTGCGCGCCATCCTGCGCCAGGATCCGGATATCGTGATGGTCGGAGAAATCCGGGATGCCGAAACCGCCCAGATCGCCGTCCAGGCCAGCCTGACGGGGCATTTGGTCCTCTCCACGGTCCACACCAATTCTGCGGCTGCGGCGGTCACGCGGCTGCGGGACATGGGGGTGGAGCCGTTCCTGCTGTCGTCGACCCTTTCGGCGGTGATGGCCCAGCGCCTGGTGCGCCGGCTCTGCCCGGCGTGCAAGACGCCCTATATGCCGGGCGCGCGTGAGCTGGCCCTTCTCGGATTGCCTCCGGATGAGCCTCGCACCTTCTACCATGCGGCGGGCTGCGATGCCTGCGGCGGCCTGGGGTATGAGGGGCGGATCGGGCTCTACGAACTCATCGTCATGGACCAGAGACTGCGGGAGATGATCCACGACGATGCACGCGAACACGACATCGAGGCCTACGCCCTCGGCGCAACGGAGACGCTGCGGGCATCGGGGGCACGTCATGTGGCGGAAGGCGTGACCACGGCAGAGGAAGTGCTGCGGGTCGTCCGCCAAAGCGGAGACGCCGATGGCGGCGTTTGAATACCAGGCCCTCGATGCGGAGGGCAAGACCCGTAGGGGAGTCATCTCCGCCGACAGCCAGAAGGCGGCCCGCCGGGAATTGCGGCGCCAGGCTCTGGTCCCGCTCAAGCTGGCGCCGACGACCGAGCGGAAGACCGCCGATGCCTCCAGCGGACGCAAGCTCAAGAACAGCGAGATCGTGCTCGTGACCCGTCAGCTTTCCATGCTTGTCGGCTCGGGCACACCCATCGAGGAGGCTCTGGCGGCGGTGGGCTCGGCCTCCCGGGTTCCACAGACCCGAACGGTGCTGGCGTCGGTGCGCGCGGGCGTCGTCGAAGGGCGGTCGCTGTCCGATGCGCTGAAGGCGGAGCGTCGGAGTTTTCCACCGCTCTATCGCGCCATTGTCGCAGCGGGCGAGGAGGCCGGCGCGCTTGGCGCCGTGCTCGACCGGCTGGCGGACTATCTGGAAAAGAGCCAGGCCATGCGCCGGAAGGTGCTGGCGGCGCTGATCTATCCTGCCATCCTGGCGCTGGTGGCGCTGTCGGTGGTGGTTGCGCTGATGGTGCTGGTCGTCCCGCGGGTGGTGGAACAGTTCAATACGCTCGACGCCGACCTGCCGTTTCTGACCGACATGCTGGTGGCGGTCTCGGCATTCCTGCGGTCCTATGGCGTGTTGCTGCTGGCGGTCCTGGTGCTTTCGATCGTACTCGGCCGGCGGGCGCTGCGCAGCGAGGCGATCAAGCGCCGGGTCGACCGGTGGGTCCTGGACCTGCCGGTGGTGGGAAATGTTGCCCGCAGTGTGGCAGCGGCCCGCTTCGCGCGGACCTTCGCCACCCTGGCAACCTCCGGTGCGCCGGTGATCGACTGCCTGATTGCAGCCCGCGAGACGACGCCTAACCTGGTCCTTCGCGACGCCGTCGACGACGTGACGGAAGCCGTCCGCGAGGGCGGAGCCCTCAGCACGGCGATGTCGCGCACCGGCGCGTTCCCGCCGCTGATGGTCCACATGGCTGCGGGCGGTGAGGCCAGCGGCGATTTGGGCGGGATGTTCACCAAGGGCGCCGAGTATCTCGAGAATGATTTCGAAAGCGCCTCCAGCGTGGCGCTCGGCTTCCTGGAGCCCCTCATCACGGTGGTCATGGGCGGCCTCGTCCTGATCATCATTCTTGCCATCATGCTGCCGATCCTTCAGCTCAACTCAGCCGCCATGTTCCAGCGATGATCCGTCCGCAAGGAGGTTCCCAAATGCACGACGACACCCTGCCAGCGTCCCAGACCGACGAGACCGGCCGCGCCGGGCCGGACCGTCAGCATCCCGAGGCCGGCTTCACCCTCACGGAGATCATGGTGACCGTGTTCATCATCGGGCTTCTGGCCACGGTGGTGCTGGTCAACGTGCTGGGCAATGTCGATACCAGTCGGGTCCAGAAGGCGCGTGCGGACATCTCGCTCCTGGAGAGCAGCCTCGACCGCTACCGGCTTCAGATGTTCAGCTATCCCACCAATGAGCAGGGCCTGGAGGCCCTGGTGGAGGCGCCCGAAGGTGCGGACGCGTCGCGCTATCCCGAGGGCGGCTTCGTCCGGCGCCTTCCGCTCGATCCCTGGGGCAATCCCTATCAGTACGAGAATCCGGGCCAGCATGGCAGCATCGACATCTACTCGCTCGGTGCCGATGGCCAGCCCGGCGGTGAGGACCTAAATGCCGACATCGGCAACTGGAACATCGGATCCTAGGGCGGGTCCGGGGCGCGTGGCGTCCGGCTCGCCGGCGCGGTCGCCCGTGCCGGTTCGGCCGGATGGCGGCTGGACGCTGGTGGAACTCCTGGTCGTGGTGTTCGTCATCGGATTGATGTCCGGGTTGGTTGTCATGTCGCTCCCGCCTGGGACGCCCCTTGCCGAGCGGGAGGCGGACCGACTGGCGCGCATTCTCGACCGTACCGCAAAGGAGGCGATCGTGGCCGGAGAGCCCCTGGCCTGGCGGCTCGACGGGGGCGCGTATCGCCTGGAGCGCTATCGCGACGGAGACTGGCAACCCGCCGACCTGGCGCGCCCGCCGGCGCCCGTGCCAGCGTCACTGCGCGTGCGCGTGGCGCTCGACGGCGCCGTGGCGGCGGATGCAGGGGGCGATGGCGGTGGTAGGGGCCTTGCCGCCGCGCGCGACGCCGAGGCGGTGCTCGCCCGTCGCATCATCTTCCTCCCCTATGGCGAGGCGACCCCTGCCGACATCCTGCTACAGGGGACCGGCAGCGAGGCGACGGTTCGCGTGACCGCAGACGGCGACGTGCAACGGGTGGCAGGAGATGGGTGAGCGGGCGAACGCCGAGGCCGGTTTCACGCTTGTGGAGGTGCTGGCGGCCCTGGCCGTCTTCAGCATCGCCGCCCTCGGTCTCGTCCGCGTTTCCGCTGAGAATGCGCGCACGGCCCAGGTGCTTCAGACCCGGGCAGTGGCGGAGATCGTTGCCGATAACGCGCTTGCCAACGTGCTGGTCGATCCCGGACGCCTCGACCGGGCCACAACGCGCGATGTGGTTCCCATGGCCGGCCGCGACTGGGTCGTGGAGCAGCGTGTGACCGATACCGGAACCAATGGGCTGGTCCAGATCCAGGTCGGTGTCGCGCCCGATCCTGGCGCGCGGGCCCGTCCCGGGGCTGCCCTGATCCCGGTGGTTCAGCGCTCGGCCTTCAAGCAGGTGCCGCGATGACACGGGAGGCGGGTTTCACACTGGTGGAGGTCATGGTTGCGGTCTTCATCATGGCCATCGTGACGGCGATGGGTGCCACGCTGATCTCCGACGCGGTGCGCACGCGCGATCAGGTCGGTGCGGTCACGAGCGATGTCGAGGCCCTGCAGCTGGCCCGCGCGCTTCTGAAGCGGGATCTCGCGCAGATCGTCGATCGCCGCGCCCGGGGACCGTATGGCGATCCGGCGCCGAGTGCGTTCGAGGGCGGTACCGACCTCGACGGAGAGGCGCTGATGCGCTTCGTCCGCGGCGGGGTCGAAACGCCGGGGTCCGGCGAGGGGTCGCGGCTCCAGGCGGTGGATTACCGCTTCGAGGACGGCGCCCTGATCCGCCGGACGCGGGCCCATGTGGACGAGGTGCCGGACATGCCCGTCCGCGAGCGGGTGCTGCTGGAGGGGATCGAGCGGCTGGATGTGCGGTTTCTGACCCGTGGCGGCTGGACCGACGCCTGGGGTGGGCAGGCCGGGGCACCCGGTGCGGCGCCGCTGGCGGTGGAACTGGCGCTGACGCATCGCCGGTTTGGCGAGATAGAGGCGGTGTTCCTGACGCCGGAGGGCTACTGATGCGGCCGGAACCCACCGCACGCGAGACGGGTGCCGCGCTCATTTCGGCGATGATGATCGTCTCGGTGATGGCGGTCGTCGCTATGGGCGTGCTCGACGCGCTGCGCCTGTCGGTCCGGCTGTCGCTGAACCTCGAGGATCGCGAGCAGGCGAATCTCTATGCCCTGGGGGCCGAGGAACTGGCGGCCGCGCGCATCTCCGAAGCCTGGCGGATCGAGCAGACGCGCCAGCCGGTGCTCGACGAGATGATGGGCGAGCCGTTCCTGTTTCCGATACCCGACGGGCAGATCCGCGGGGTCGCTCGGGACGGAGCGAACTGTCTGAACGTCAACAGCGTGGTGACCTCGGACGGGGAGGGCGGCTTGCAGCCCGATCCCGAGGGCCGGGCGCGGCTTGCCCGTCTGCTCGACCTCCTGGGCGTGCCACCGGGCGAGAGCGAGGCCATAGCGGCGGCCGTCGCCGACTGGATCGACACCGATGCCCGGCCCGGCCTGGGTGGGGCGGAGGACAGCTACTATGGCAGTCTCGCCGAGCCATATCGGACGGGCGAGACGTACATGGCGGATGTCTCCGAAATTCGGCAGGTGCGGGGCATGACCCCGCAGCTCGCCGATGCGCTGGCCCCCTTTCTCTGCGCCCGTCCGAGCGCAGCGCCCAGCGTCCTGAACCTGAACACGCTGACCCTGGAGCAGAGCCCGCTTCTGGCGGCATATCTTGGCGCACCCTACGAGACCGACCGCGCGGCGCGGATCCTGGCGGAGCGCCCGGTGGGCGGCTGGCGCGAGGTGTCGAGCGTGTTCGCGCTGTCCCTGCTGCAGGAGCCCCAGATATCCCCAGAGGATCAGGCGCTTTACGGCCTCTCCTCGTCCGTCTACGACGTGGCCCTCGAGGTCGACTATCGCGGGACCCGGGTGACCCTGACCACCAGCCTGGCCGTGGAGGACAGCGGCCGCGTGTCCACCCTGTCCCGACGCTATGGGGTCCTGCAATGAGCGATCATCTGGTGGCCTTCGCCGGCGAGACGCTGGACGCGCCCCTTGTCTGGCGCCGCCTGACGGCCCAAGGGGCGGTTGCCGAGGCCGGCACCGGGGCGCTCGGCTCGCTCGCCAGCCACGGCGATCCTGTTCTGACCCTTGTGCTTCCCGGCCAGTTGGTGAGCGCGCGCGACGCCCATTTGCCGGTTCGGTCCGAACGCCAGGCCAGGGGGGCGGCGCCCTTCGCGATCGAGGATGAACTGGGTGTCGATCCCGAACGGTTGCATTTCGCGCTGGCGCCTGCGCGGGCCGGTCGCGACGGGCGCCGCATGGTCTATGCGGCCGACGCCGAGCTGATCGAGCGTTGGACCCTCGCAGCGCGCGACGCGGGCTTTGGGTCACCGCGTCTGTTGGCGGATTTCATGGCCCTGCCGGCACGGGAAGCTGGCGGGACGGCCGTCGTGCTGGATGACCGGATCGTATTGCGCCATGGCGATTGGGGCTCAGCGGTGGACCGTGCGCTTGCGGACGTGGTTCTGGAGACATTGCTGGAGCGCCTGGGTGGCGCGGGCGCCTTCGAAACGCTCGCGAGCAGCGATGGCCTGCATGTGGGGCGGATTGCGCAAGACCGGTCCGATGCATCGCCATTCGACAGTCTCGCACGCGGCGCCGTACGCACCGATCTCGTATTGCGGGCGGCCGCGCGGGCGTCGGCTGGCGAACGCGACGCGCTGGCGCGATGGCGCGGACCGGCGGCGCTGGCCGCCAGTGCCCTGTTGGCGCTTGGGGGTGCGAACTGGGTTGAAGCCCGCGCGCTGATGCAGGAAGCCCGGACGGTGCGTGGCGAAGCCGAGCGCATGTTTCTGGAGTCCTTCCCCGACGTGACGCGCGTCACCAATCTTCGTGCGCAACTCCGGGAGATGAACCGTGGCGGCGAGAGCGGCGCCCCGGACTTTCTGCGTCTGTCGGCCATGATGGCGACCGGATTGGACACCGTGCCGGAGGTAGAGGTCGACACGATACGTTACGACGAGCAGACCGGCGTCCTGACCGCAACGGTTCTCTTTTCGAGCTACGATGCGCTGGCGCGGTTTCGCCAGTCGGTCGAGGCGGCCGGCGGTGCGGTCGAGGAGGGCGGTTCCCGCCAGGTTGGCGACCGGCGCGCCGGCGAGATCCGGGTGAGGGCGACATGATCCGCGCCTGGTGGTCTGCCCGGGAACCGCGCGAACGGGTGCTGCTTCTCCTGGCCCTTGGCCTGAGCCTGGCGGCCGTGCTCTGGCAGGGCGTCCTCGTGCCGTCACGCATGGCGGTCGAGACGGCGGAGCGGCGGCTGGAAATCGCGCTTGCCGATCTCGCCAGCGTCCGGGCCGCGCGAGAAGCTGGTGCAGGTGCCCGGGCCGCACCGACCCGCGACCAGCCTCTGCAATCGGTGCTCAGCGAGACGGCCGATCTGTATGGCCTGACCATTTCGCGTATTTCTCCGGCGGAGAATGAAGGCCTGAACATCTGGCTCGACGAGGTGTCGCCCCAACTCCTCTACGCCTGGATTTCCGAACTGGAGGCGCGACATGGCGTTCGCGTCGGCAAGGCATCCCTGCGTCGCGAGGGCGAGTCCGGCCGCATCGCCGCGAACCTTTATCTGGAACGGGACATCTGACGCCATGTGGACACGGATCGGTCTCATCGCCCTGTTCATACTGGTCTTTCTCTGCGCGCTGGTTGCCCGTTTCCCGCTGGCCTATGCGTTGGAGCGGGCCGGGCTCGAACGGGCGGGCGTGAGCCATGAACGCGTCAGCGGCACCGTCTGGTCGGGCCGTGTCGCGGGGCTCACCGTGATGGGCCAGCCGCTGGGACGCGTGACGCTGGATCTGCAGCCCGGGGCGTTGCTGTCCGGTGAGCTTGCCTATCGACTGGCCTTCGAGGGCGAGACGGGCGAGGGCAGGGGCCGGATCGCGCTCGGCCCCGACGGAACCGTGCATGTCCGTGACCTCGTCGCCGACATCGACGTGCAGTCGCTGCGCCGTCTTCAGCCGCAACTGCGCCAGGTTCCCTCACAGCTGCAGGTTACGCTTCCGCACCTGGTGCTGGGACCCGACAGGCGTTGCCGGACCGCTGCGGGTCAGGTCCGCACCGATGTGCTCGAAGCCATCGGAGCGAGACTCGACTGGAGAGGACCGGTGCTCGACGGTCGACTGGGCTGTGAGGATGGCGCACTGGCGCTCATGCTCGCAGGAGGCGACCCAGGCGGCGAGCGTATTGACGTCGACGGCGAGGTGGCGCTGGACACGCAGACCTATCGTGTCGAGGCGCGGATCTCGACCGGGGTGGCGCGGGTCGCGGAAACGGTCCGGGCGCTTGGCTTTGCCGGGGCCGACGGTACCTATGTCTATCGCAAGACCAACGCGCCGCCGGCCGGTGCCGATCTCGGAGGCCAGAGATGATCCTTGCCCTGCAGGCGCCCTATCCGCCCCACCTTCAAAGGCGAGGGCCGATATCAGCCTTGGTGCGACCCGTTGCGCCCCTTATCGCGCTTCTTGTGGCCGGTGTCCTTGTCCTTGGAGGCTGCGCCTCGGGCGGGACGCCGTCCCGGACGTCCGGTACGGCCTCCGACGGCGAGGCAATCATCGGCGACCCTGACGGACTGGAGATCGGCGGCCTGCCGCCCCGGCAACTCGAGGAGGGCGAGTGTGGCCTGTTTCTCTTCACGCCCCGGCCGACGGCGCGCTTCGTCTTCTTCTCGAATGCGGCGCGCGCGACAGGCGAGATGCGGATCGATGGCGACCTTGTCACCTTCGCGCGGACTGCGACCGATGGTGAGGTGTTCGACCAGCACTTCGCCGAAAGCGAGTACCGGGCGCCGGCCCAGGGCCTGGTCCTGTCACTGTCCCTCCGGCCGGCGGGTCGGATGCAGGGTGGCACCCGTGTCGAGAGCGGTGCCATTCGTGTGCGCAAGACCGATGGCTGGTCCATGGTTGTTCCCGTGGCGGGTGCCACGGCCTGCGGTCCGCAGGGCTAGCGCTGGGCCCCCTCATGGCGATGGCGGCCACCCGCGCCCTTCCCACGCCCGATGACGTCGCAGCGGCGGCGCGCCGGATTGCCGGACACGCCGTGGAGACGCCCGTGCTCCGGCATCCCGCGCTCGACGCGGCGGCCGGGGCAACGGTTCTGGTCAAGGCGGAATGCCTGCAGGTCACCGGCAGTTTCAAGATCCGCGGCGCCACCAATCGGCTTGTGCAGATTGCAGCGGGAGCGGCCCCTGGCGGCGTGGTCGCGTTCTCGTCGGGCAACCATGCCCAGGGCGTTGCGCGCGCGGCACGCCGCCTTGGCCTTGCCGCCGAGATCGTGATGCCGGCCGATGTTCCGGCGGTAAAGCGCGAGGGCGTGCGTGCGGATGGTGCGGTCATCCGGCCCTACGATCGTGAGACGGACTCGCGCGAAGCGATTGCCGAGGCGCTGGCGGCCGCACGGGGGGCGATCCTCGTTCCAAGCTATGACGATCCCGACATTGTGGCGGGCCAGGGTACGGTCGGGTTGGAGTTCGCCCGCCAGGCCGAGGCCTTGGGTGGGCCGCTGGACGCCCTGATCTGTTGTGCCGGTGGGGGTGGGTTGATCTCCGGGATCGCCCTGGCGCTGGAGGCGGTCTCGCCGCGAACCCGGATCTGGACCGCGGAGCCGGACGGACACGATGACTGGGCCCGGTCCCTGGCGGCGGGCCTGCCTCTGTCAAATGCGCCGGGCACACGTTCGATCTGTGACGCGATCCTGACACCGGCACCCGGACGAATTCCCTGGGCCGTGGCGAAGGATCGTCTGGCCGGCGGGCTGTCGGTCAGCGATGCGGACGTGCGTGCCGCCATGCGCTTCGCCTTCCGTCACCTGAAGCTGGTGGTCGAGCCCGGTGGTGCGGTGGCCCTGGCAGCGGCGCTGCGCGGGGTCGGTCCCGACCTGACCGGCCGCCGTGTGGGTCTGGTGCTCAGCGGCGGAAACGTCGATCCGGCCACCTATGCCGCGATCCTGGCGGAGGATTAATGTAACGCCCGCCGACGGTGCTAATCTCTCCCAATCGGCAGGAACAGTCATAAGACAAGCAAGTTCGGAGCGGTTGGACTCGGTTGCGAACGGAGACTTGCGCAAGGACAATTATGTAGAGCGGCGGTCTGGAGTGAAACGAAAGACTGGCGCTTAAAGCATTTTCGAGCGAAGTGGGCACCGGTTCGCGTTAAGAAAATGCTCAAAAACAAGAACATAGCGCATCTTCACTGACTCCGATTGACTTGAAGATGCGCTAAGGGCGTTTTCAGGCGAGGCGGAAACCGCCTCGGGTCTGGAAAGTCGTCGACGGCTGGTCTTTGAACCGGGTCCGCAGAAGGTGAAATCGGTCTGGGATGGGTGCGGATGGCGCGTCCGCGTCTCAGCCGGGTGCCACCAGATGCGCCGACAGGGCTGCGTCCAGATCGGCGATCAGATCCTCGACGGCTTCCAGTCCGGCGTGGAGTCGGATCAGAGGACCTGACCGATGCTCTGTCCAGTCGCCGGGCTCGCGGCGAAGCTGTGGATCGCACGGCAGGACGAGACTTTCGAAACCGCCCCAGCTGAAGCCCATGCCGAACAGGTCCAGCGCGCTCAGAAAGCGGTCGACGGCGCCGTCGGGCTGGGGATGGAGAACGAGACCAAACAGGCCGGAACTGCCGGTGAAATCCCGGCGCCACAGGGCATGGTCGGGGTGTTGCGGCAGGGCAGGGTGCAGCACGTCCGCCACTTCCGGGCGGGTCCGCAGCCACTCGGCCAGTGTCAGGGCGGTCGCCTCGTGCTGGGTCAGGCGCGTGGCCAGCGTCCGCAGCCCGCGAAGCGCGAGATAGGCTTCGTCGGGACCAAGCGTGCTGCCCCAGTCTTCCGCGCAGGCCTCCACCAGTTGGGCGATGTCGGGGTCGCGGCACATGACCGCGCCGCCAAAGGCGTCGGCATGGCCGACGGCGTATTTGGTGAGCGCCTGGACCGAAACGTCGACCCCCAGCGCCAGCGGCTTGTGAAACATGCCCGCGCTCCAGGTATTGTCCATCACCGTGCGAACCCCCCGGGCACGGGCGACCTCGACGATGGCTGGGGTGTCATGCACCTCGAACGTCAACGACCCTGGCGATTCGAGGTAGATGGCGCGGGTGTTGGGTCGGATCATCTCGCCAATCCCGCTGCCGATACGGGGAGGGAAGGGCGTCGCTTCGACCCCCATGCGCGAGAGGCGCCGCTGGCAAAAGCGCCGGGTCGGACCATAAAGGCTGTCGGAGATGAGCACATGATCGCCCGCCGAGACGAGGGCGGCGATGGCAAGCGCATTGGCCGCCAGCCCATTGGGCGTGAGCCATGCCGTCTCGGCGCCTTCAAGCGTACAGAGTGCGGCTTCGAGCTCCCGGTGGACCGTCAGACCCATGCGTCCATAGGTCGGCTTGGCGCCGTAGAGTTTGCCGGGATCCCGGATCAGAACAGTGGAGGCGCGCTCCACGGGCGGGTTCACGGTTTCCGGCTGCATCCGTCCCAGCCGGGTGTGCACGAGTCGCGTGGAAAGGTGGCGTTCGCTCATGGGGCGTCTCAAGCCGGTCCGTTCAGGCGGGGGCGGTCGGGGTCGCGGGCCCATTCCGACCAGGATCCGTCATAGACTTTCGGGTCGCCAAGGCCCGCCTCGACCATGGCGAGCGCCAGGATGCAGGCGGTTACGCCGGAGCCGCAGGTGGTGACCACCGGTCCTGCGCCGGCCTTGGGAGCGAGGATCCGGACCAGGGCGTCGCGGGGGCGCATCCGGCCGTCCTCGTCGATCAGCGCGCTGGCCGGCACATTGGCTGCCCCCGGCATGTGGCCGGATGGCAGGTCCGGCCGGGGTTCGGGCGCGCGTCCCTCGAAACGGTCGGCGGGGCGCGCGTCCAGGATCGTGACATGACCCTGCTCGACCGCAGCCTGCATGTCATCGAGACTGGCCACCAGGTCGCGGCGGCCGGTGGCGGCAAACCCCGCAGCCGTGGGCAGGGACAGCCCGCTCTCCACCGCGCCTCCTGCCGCTTGCCAGGCCGTCAGACCGCCATCCAGGACGCGCACGTCCGGATGGCCGGCGACCCGCAGCATCCACCAGGCCCGTGCCGAGGCGCAGAAGCGGTTCTGGTCATACACCACCACGGGCGTGTTCGCCGACAGGCCGAGGATCCCGAGATGGGCAGCGAGGTCATCGGGCCGGGGCAGGGTGTGAGGAAGGTCACAGTCCGGGTCGGACACGGCCTCGATATCCAGGAACACCGCACCGGGAATATGTGCCGCCTCGAAGGCCGCCTGACCAGACCCGACGCCGGCCGTCCAGGGCGGAAACCAGGTTGCATCCACCAGTGCGATCGGTGCCTGTCCGGCAAGGCGCTGAACGCCTTCGGCGTCGATGAGCGGACGTTGCGGAGTGTCCTCCCCTGCAGTCACGGGGCGGCCTCGATCCAGGGCGGAACGGGCAGTCCCTTCGAGCGCAGGAAATCAGGATTGTAGAGTTTGGAGGCGTAGCGGTTGCCGTAGTCGCACAGGATGGTGACGATGGTGTGCCCCGGCCCCAGATCGCGTGCCAGGCGAACGGCGCCTGCCACGTTGATCCCGGCCGACCCACCAAGGCTGAGCCCTTCTTCCATGACCAGATCATAGAGGATGTGGAGGGCCTCTGCATCGTCGCAGCGATAGGCACGGTCGACCTGGAGGCCTTCGAGGTTTCCTGTGATGCGCCCCTGGCCGATCCCCTCGGTTATCGACGTGCCCTCCGCCTTCAGTTCGCCATGGGTGTAGTAATTATAGAGGGCGGCACCACCCGGATCGGCAAGTCCGATGCACACGTTCGGCTTGCGCGCGCGCAGCGCTTCCGCCACGCCCGCCAGGGTCCCGCCGGAGCCCACCGCGCAGATGAAGCCGTCGATTTCGCCGCCGGTCTGTTCGAAGATCTCCGGACCTGTCGTTTCGGCGTGAATCCGCCGGTTCGCCACATTGTCGAACTGGTTCGCCCAGATGGCGCCGTTCGGTTCGGTTTCTGCGAGTTCCTCTGCCAGCCGACCGGAGTAGCGCGCATAGTGGTTGGGGTTCGAATAGGGCACGGCGTCCACTTCGATGAGCTGCGCCCCGAACAGGCGGATCGCGTCCTTCTTCTCCTGGCTTTGGGTCCGCGGGAAGACGATGACGGTTCTGTAGCCCAGGGCATTGCCCACCATGGCCAGCCCGATCCCGGTGTTACCGGCCGTACCCTCCACGATCGTTCCGCCAGGCTTGAGGGCGCCGCGCGCCTCCGCGTCGCGGATGATACCCAGAGCCGCGCGGTCCTTGACCGACTGGCCCGGATTCAGGAACTCCGCCTTGCCCAGGATTTCGCACCCCGTGGCGTCGGAGACCTTGTTCAGGCGGATGAGCGGCGTGTTGCCGATCGCTTCGACGACCGAGCGCAGAACGGTCATGGCGCAGGCCTCCTCGTGTCGGATGGGTGCAAGCTAGGGCGGCCGCCCTCGCAACACAAGCTACAGGCCTGGTGATCCGGTACGAGATCGGTCACGTATCCGAACAAAGTGAAATGACAACGGGATACCTGGCGTGAAAACGGATACCTACCATGCGTTCATGATGGACTATGCCTCCGGCGCCCTGCCGACGGCCCTGAACCTGGCGGGCGACCTGCACACGCATCTGAAGCCCGGTGCGCGCGACGAGGTCGCGATCTGGGAGGCGGTAGGCGGCTTGCTGATCGAACTGGACGAAGGCCAACCAACCACGCCACCCGCAACCCGCCGCCGCATCCTTCCCGGCGCCTCTCCTGTTTCTGCCGGCGAATTGATCTCTGTGCGCCATGAGGACATCCGCTGGCGCAAGGGGTTATCGGGTGTCTGCCATGCCAGAACCGGCGTGCGGGGCGGGCAGTTCATGCGGCTGGAGGCTGGCCAGGCGGTGCCGGCGCATGGCCACTCGGTCCTGGAAGCGACGGTCGTCCTGGAAGGCGCTCTGGATGTGGATGGCACTCTCTATGCGCCCGGCGACATCGCGCTGGGTGTCCCCGGCATGCGCCACAAACCTTCGGCCCATGGCGATCGCCGCTGCATCTGCTATGTCGCTCGGGCACCGCGTCCATTCTGGAGGCTAAGCTAGCATGATCCTTACCCGTCTCACCGGTGGGTTCGCCGCCGCCTGCCTGGGGCTCGTCCTGTCTGGGACCGCATGGGCGGAGGCCGGAACCGGCACCATACTGTCGTCGGTCTCTGGGATGGACTCCAACCGGATGGCGTCGGTCGAGCCGGATCCGCACGACGATGCGCCGGATGACGAGCCGGCACGCTGGACCCCGGAGCCAGGGGTGGAGATCCGGTTCAACGTCCTGCGCAAGGGCAGTCCGTTCGGCACCCATATCGTTCGTTTCGGCGAGGACGATAGCGGGCGCCTGACAGCGACCACGGATGTCGACCTCAGGGCCGGTCTGGGCCCGATCACGCTGTTCCGCTACACCCTGGATGCGACGGAGACGTATTCCGAGGCCGGCACGCTGATCGCGCTCGACGGTGAGGTAAATGATGACGGCAATCGCGGCCGCGTATCGGCGCGCCGCGTGGACGGGGCCTTGAAGGTGGACGGGACGGATTTTTCCGGAACGGTCGATCTCGGCATTCTGCCGTCCAGTCACTGGAACGTGGAGCAGACCCGGCAGACCAGGCTCCTGTCCACGGAGGATGGTGAGATCCTTCAGTTCGACGTCCGCGAGCTGGGACGCGAGACGCTGGACATCAACGGCACCGCCGTCGAGGCCACCCATTATCTCATGGACAGCGATATCGATGTGGAGCTCTGGTACGACGACACCGGACGCTGGGTTCAGCTCGCCTTCGAAACCCGCGGCCAGGACATTCTCTACAAGCTCGACGCGCTCTACGACTGATGGGCACATTGAGGCTCGTCCTCGGCGACCAGTTGACGCCGCAGGTCGCCGCGCTGCGTGACGCCGATCCCGACCGGGATCTGGTCCTGATGGCCGAGGTCATGGACGAGGCGACCTATGTGCGCCATCACAAGGCCAAGATCGCCTTCGTGTTCTCCGCCATGCGCCATTTCGCCGAGGAGCTTCGCAGCCAGGGGCTGGAGGTGCGTTATGTGCGCCTCGACGATCCCGCGAACGCCGGAACCCTCGCTGGCCAGGTCGCCGCGACGCTGAAGGACCGGCCGGATCTGACCGCCCTGACCGTCACCAAGCCCGGGGAATGGCGCCTGTTACAGGACATGTCGGATTGGGAAGAGCGCTTCGGCTGCCCGGTGGAGCTGCGCGAGGACGACCGCTTCATCGCCACCACCGACGAATTTGCGCGCTGGGCGAAGGGTCGGAAATCCCTGCGGATGGAGTACTTCTACCGTGAGATGCGCCGGCGTACCGGACTTCTCATGGATGGCGACGCGCCCGCCGGCGGGGACTGGAACTTCGACCATGACAACCGGAAGTCGCTTCCGACATCCGTTTTGCCGCCGCAGCGGAAACGGTTCCCGCCCGACACGGTGACACAGGAGGTGATGGAGATGGTGGCCGCGCGTTTCGGCGACCATTTCGGCGACCTGGACGGGTTCGGCTTTGCGGTCACCCGCGCCGATGCGGAGACTGCGCGCGACCATTTCATCGCGGACATCCTGCCGGGCTTTGGAGATTACCAGGATGCCATGGCGAGGGGCGAACCCTGGTTGTGGCACGGGCTGCTCTCCATGTATCTCAATTGCGGTCTTCTGGATCCCCTGGACGTTTGTCGGCGGGCGGAAGCCGCCTGGCGGGCCGGCCGGGCCCCGATCAACGCCGTGGAGGGGTTCATCCGCCAGATCCTCGGCTGGCGGGAATATGTGCGCGGTCTCTACTGGCTGAAAATGCCTGACTACAAGCGATTGAATGCGCTGGAGGCCGATCGGGCGTTGCCGGATTTCTACTGGACGGGTGAGACCGACATGGTCTGCCTGGCCGAAACGGTTGGACAGACCCGGGCCCATGCCTATGCGCACCATATTCAGCGGCTGATGGTCACCGGCAATTTCGCCCTGCTGGCCGGCGTGCACCCCGATGCGGTGAACGACTGGTACCTGTCAGTCTATGCCGATGCCTATGAATGGGTCGAACTGCCCAACACCCATGGCATGGCGATTTATGCCGATGGCGGGATCATGGCATCGAAGCCTTACGCCGCCAGTGGCAACTACATCAACAGGATGTCGAATTATTGCCGGCACTGCCGGTACGATGTGCGCCAGCGAACGGGCGACGCGGCCTGTCCGTTCAACTACCTCTATTGGGACTTCATCGCGCGCAACGCCGAACGCCTGCGCGGCAATCCGCGCATGGGGCTGATCCTGAAGTCCCTCGACAGGCAGGATCCGGCAGACATCGCAGCCATGCGCGGCGATGCATCAGCCTTCCTCGACCGCATCGGGGCAATACCTGCGGGTGAGCGCTGACGCTGCCCGAAGCGGTGCCGCCCGGCTGAATTAAGGTCCTGGCAGTGCGACTGGCAGTGCGACTGGCAGTGCGACTGGCAGAGCGACTGGACGAGCGACGGCCTACCTGCTGGCCAATCTACTGGCCGGAGCCGCCCGCTTTCTTCTTCTTTCCGCCAGACGTTGCCGCCGCGCCGGACTTGCGGGGCTTGCCGGACGTGCCAGACTTGGTCGTCGGCGCCGTCCTGGACGCGCCGTCGGACGGCGAGGCCCCGGCCTTGCTGGCCCCGGACTTTCCCTTCGCCCCGGTCTTCTTGGTGGCCTGCGCGCTGGTTTCGGCGTCTGACGTCGCCTTCGCCTTGGCCTTCGCCTTCGTCGTTGTCCCCGTCCTTGCCGGGGTCTTTGCCTTGGCCTTGGGCGCAGACGCGGGCGGGGCGGCTGGCTCGGCTGCGGCACCCGATTTTCGGGGCCTGGCCGGCTCGGCGGCAGGCCGGCGCGGTGCGGGCGGATCGTAGGGCTTGCCGGCTGCGGTCGCCTCGGCAATCTCCGACAGGCGCGCGGTCACGTAGAAGCCGGGCGCCTCGCCAAGCCCCTTGTCCGACGGCTCGATCGCGGGGCCCTTCTCTCCCGAGAGCGGTTCCAGCCAATCCCACCAGGTGGGCCACCAGGAACCCGGGCGCTCCTCGGCACCGTCCATCCAGTCGTCGAGCGCTTCGGGCAGCGCGCCGTCCTTGATCCAGTGCTGGTATTTTTTGGCGGCGGGCGGATTGACCACCCCGGCGATATGGCCCGATCCCGCCATGATGAACCGCACCGGCCCGCCGAAGAGATGCGCCGTGCGGTAGACCGACTCCGCCGGGCAGATGTGATCGTCGCGGGAGCATTGCACCGTCACCGGGATCTGGATGTCGGCCATGCTGATCGTTCGGCCAAGCACCTTGAAGTTGCCTCGGGCGAGCGCGTTCCGGGCATAGAGTTCGCGCAGATAGGTGAGGTGGACCTGGCCAGGAATGTTCGTCTGGTCGGCGTTCCAGTAGAGCAGGTCGAACGGCTTGGGCTTCTTGCCGAGCATGTAATTGTCGACGATGTAGCGCCAGACCAGGTCGACCGGTCGCAGCCAGTTGAACGTCTCGCCCATCAGTTCGCCCGGCATGATGCCGCCATGATGCTCGATCACGTGGGCGATTTCCTCAACCGCGTCGGCATCGGTGAACACGAGGAGATCGCCGGCCTTCTCGAAATCGGACTGGCTGGCGAAATAGGTGGCCGACCGGATACGATCGTCTCCGGTCTGGGCCATATAGGCGAGCGCGCAGGACAGGAGCGTTCCGCCGATGCAGTAGCCGATCGCATTGACCTGGTCGGCCCCGGCTTCGTCGAGCGCGGCTTCGAGCCCTTCGAAGATTCCGAGCCTGACATAGTCGTCCCATGTCAGGTCCTTTGTGCGCAGATCGGCGGAGCGCCACGAGACCACGAACACGGTAAGACCCTTGTCCACGAGCCAGCGGATCATCGAGTTTTCCTCGCGCAGGTCGAGGATGTAGAATTTGTTGATCCAGGGCGGGAAGATCACGAGGGGGATCTCGTGGGCCTTCGCCTGGGTCGGGCTGTACTGGATCAGTTCGATCAGATCGTTGCGGAAGACCACCTTGCCCGGCGCAGTGGCCAGGTTGCCCCCGACCTTGAACCCGCTCTCGTCGACCTGGGTGATCGCCAGCTTGCCATCTCCCTTGCGCAAATCCTCGCGCGCCTGGCGCAGTCCCTCGACGATGCTCTCGCCCCCGGTCTCGATCAGCGCGCGCAGCGCGGTGGGATTGGTGGCGAAGAAGTTCGTCGGAGAAAAGGCGTCGGCGGTCTGCTGGGCGAGGAAGCGCGCCTTGCGCCGATCCTGATCGCTGATGTCCTTGGCCTCGTCGATGAGCGACAGCATCCACCGCGCGTTCAGCTCATAGGAGCGGCGGAGGAAGCTGAAAACCGGGTTCTCGGTCCATTCCGGGTCAGCAAACCGCTTGTCGCGGCTCGCGCCGGGTGTGGTCTGCCCGGTCATGAAATCGCGCCAAAGCTCCGCATAGCCCTGCCAGAGCGACATGTTCGCGTCCACGACCCGCTCGGGATGGCTGACCAGGGATCGGCCCACCTGGCTCATCGCCTGCCCGGTGCCGAAGGTCACGGGATGCTCCAGGTCGATGGCGTTGGCGACGGTCTGGCCCATGAACTCCGCCATCAGCTCCTGGCTTTCCATCACCGCCTGGGTCAGGTTGCGGGTCAGGGCGCGCAGCTTGGCAGGATCCTGCTGTCCAATCAGGTCGGCCAGCGCCATCTGGCCGTCAGCGGACGTCTTATCTTGCTTCGCCATCGCCTTATTCTCGCCCTTCTGTATCGCGCCTCTTATGGTAACAGAACATTTTGATTTCGTGAGTCTTCGGAATGAAATCGTCGCTTAGACTTTATGGGTGTGTTCTTTGCGGGGTGCTGGTGCTTCCCGGATGCACGTCTTCGTTCAGCCGCGTGGCCGAAACGGTCGCCGCTGCACCCGACTGGTATGCAGAGCGGCGCGACGAAGTGGTCGGCCGGGGCTACCCGTCGGTGTCGCGCGTTCCGGCGGCTGCAGCGACCGAGACCGACCGCGCCCGGCTGGCGGCGATCCGCGGCGATGTCAGTGTCGCGGAGGCCCTGGTGCGCATGGATCCCCGGGCGGTACCGCCGGCCCTGGAGCTGGAGCGGATGCTCGCCTGGTCTCGAGAGGCCCGTGCGGCCGCGGAAGCGCTGGACACGCCGGGTGATTTCCTGACAGACAAAGAGGCGCAGGCACTGCGTGCCCGGTTCGAAACGGACCGGGCCCAGAGCTAGGCCAGACGGGGCCAGGAATGGGCCGCAGCGCGGCCAGAGCGCGGCCAGAGTGCGGCCAGACCAGAGGTTAGAGGCAATGCCCGAAAGAGGCGAATTCTACAAGATCCGGCGGCTGCCGCCCTATGTGTTCGAGCAGGTCAACCGGCAGAAGGCCGCCATGCGTGCAGAGGGGGCCGACATCATAGATTTCGGCATGGGCAATCCCGATCTGCCGACGCCCGATCACATCATCGAAAAGCTTGTCGAGACCGCCCGCAAGCCGGAGGTCAACGGCTATTCGGCCTCGCGCGGGATCAAGGGCCTTCGTCGGGCGCTGGTGGACTACTACAAGCGCCGCTTCGACGTCACGCTGGATCGGGACCGCGAGGTCATCGTCACGCTGGGCTCGAAGGAAGGCTTTGCGAACCTGGCGCAGGCCATCACGGCGCCCGGCGACGTGATCCTCGCCCCAGACCCGTCCTACCCACTTCACTCCTTCGGCTTCATCATTGCCGGCGCCTCGGTGCGCAGCGTCCCGGCCCAGACGCCGGAGCAGTACCTCTCGGGCCTGGGCAAGGCGGTGCGTTACAGCGTGCCGCCCCCGACGGCCATGGTCCTGTGCTACCCGTCCAATCCGACGGCGGCCACGGTCGATCTGGATTTCTACAGGGATGCGGTGGCCT
This sequence comes from uncultured Hyphomonadaceae bacterium, assembly GCA_964492485.1. GTDB lineage: Bacteria > Pseudomonadota > Alphaproteobacteria > Caulobacterales > Hyphomonadaceae > UBA5336. The sequence goes on from CAZBKM010000022.1 coordinate 32,777, forward strand.
TCGCGAAGAAGCACGATCTGTGGATTCTCTCCGACCTTGCCTACAACGAGATCTATTTCGGAGACCCGCCGCCCTCGATCCTTCAGGTCGACGGGGCAAAGGACATTGCGGTGGAAACGACCACCATGTCCAAGACCTATTCCATGGCCGGATGGCGTATCGGCTTCGTCGCGGGCAATGAACAGCTCATCGCCGCGCTGGCGCGGGTCAAGTCGTATCTCGACTACGGCGCCTACACGCCGATCCAGGTGGCTGCTTCGGCGGCTCTGGACGGACCGCAGGACTGCGTCGACGAGGTGCGCCGAATCTATCGCAGCCGGCGCGATGCGCTGGTGGAGAGCTTCGGGCGTGCAGGCTGGACCATTCCCCGGCCGGAGGCGTCGATGTTTGCCTGGGCGCCGCTTCCCGAGGTCTGCCGCGGCATGGGAAGTCTGGACTTCTCCCTCGATCTGATCAATGACGCCCACGTCGCCGTGGCGCCGGGCACGGGCTTTGGTGAACATGGCGAAGGGTATGTGCGCATCGCCCTGGTCGAGAACGAGCAGCGCATTCGTCAGGCTGCGCGCAACATCCGGCGCTACCTGCAGCGCCGTGCCGAGGCGTCGGGCCAGCCGGCCGCGGCAGAGTAAACGGCGGCGCGTTCCGGTGCCGCCAACGTAACGTCCAAGCGAGAGACGACAGGGAAGGGGGTGCGCGTGGCGCCGTTGAGACTGGGAATCGCGGGCCTGGGCCATGTGGGCTCGGGGCTGGTGGAACTGATCGGGCGACAGGCGCGCCTGCGGCTCCCCGGCGCGGTGGAGATTGGTGGGCTGAGCGCGCGGTCGAGGTCGCGCAACCGGGCCGTAGACATCGACCCCTTCCCCTGGTTTGACGACGCCGCCGAGCTGGCCGCCTCCGACAGGATCGACGCGTTCATCGAACTGATAGGCGGGTCCGACGGGCCGGCGAAGCTGGCTGTGGAAGCGGCGCTGAAGGCCGGGAAGCCCGTGGTGACGGCGAACAAGGCGTTGATCGCCGCCCATGGCCATGCATTGGCGGAACTGGCCGAGGCGAATGGTGTCGATCTCCTGTTCGAGGCGGCCGTTGCCGGCGGTGTCCCGGTGGTTCGCACGCTGCGGGATTCCCTTTCCGGGGTGGAGGTCAGCCGGGTCGCCGGGATTCTGAACGGCACCTGCAACTTCCTGACGACGGAGATGCTGTCGACCGGTCGCAGTTATGAGGAGGTGCTCGCCGAGGCCCAGGCGCTCGGTTATGCGGAGGCCGACCCCACACTGGATGTGTCGGGCATGGATGCGGCCCACAAGATCGCCATCCTTTCGGCGATCGCCTTTTCGGCAGATCTCGATTTCTCGAAGGTTGACATAAAGGGTGTGGACCGCGTCGAACTCCTGGACCTTCGGATGGCCGACCGGCTGGGGTATCGCATCAAGCTGATCGCCGAGGGTGTGCAGCGCAATGGCGGCGTCGTCTGCCGGGTCGAGCCGCTGGCGCTCGGCCTGGGACATCCGCTCGCCTATGTCGACGGCAGTCTGAACACCGTGCGGATCGAGGGCGATCCGCTGGGCGCCATAACGCTGACAGGCCCGGGCGCCGGGGCGGGGCCGACGGCCAGCGCCGTGATGGGCGACATTGCAAAGCTGTTCAATCCGGGGGTCCGGTCCGCCTTCGGTCATGCACCCCACCATCCGACGCTGCATTTCGTCGAGGCGTCGCGGGACGAGACGTCGGCCTTCTTCCTGCGCGTGCTGCTGGCGGATCGCTCCGGCGCACTGGCCAGCCTGTCGGAGGCGCTTGCCGCGGAGGGCGTCTCGGTGGACAAGCTGTTCCAGGACAGCGCCGATGCCGAGGGCAACGCGCCGGTGGCGATCGTCACCCATTTGTGCGCGCGGGCGGAGATGGAGGCCGCCGTCGACCGGCTGGCCAGGCTGGAAACCGTGGTTGACGCCGCGCGCCTGATCCGTATCGAAACCGGCAATTGAGCCGACAGGGCCGGCACCGACGGCCGAAGAGGGACGCATGACCGACAGCATTCTCACGCCGCACCTGGCCGACGCCATGGTGCGCGTCACCGAACAGACCGCCCTTGCGGCCAGCCGCGAGGTGGGTCGCGGTGACGAGCGCAGGGCCGACCAGGCCGCCGTCGATGCGATGCGCACAGCCTTCAACCATGTGCCCTTCCAGGGCCGCGTCGTCATTGGCGAGGGCGAGCGTGACGAGGCGCCCATGCTGTTCATCGGCGAAGAGGTGGGGCAGGGCACCGGCCCCGAGATCGACATCGCGCTCGATCCGCTCGAGGGCACGACGCTGACGGCCAAGGCCATGGCGAACGCACTCGCGGTCCTTGCGATCGCACCCCGTGGCGGCCTGCTGCATGCGCCAGACACCTACATGGACAAGCTGGCCGTTGGGCCGGGCTATGCCGAGGGGCTGGTCGACCTGGACGCGACGCCTGCAGAGAACGTCGCCGCCCTTGCCAAGGCAAAGGGTGTACCCGTGGCCGAGATCACGGCCTGCGTCCTGGACCGGCCGCGCCATGCCGACATCATCGAGAGCCTGCGCAGCGCGGGTGCCCGTATCAAGCTGATCAGCGATGGCGATGTGGCCGGCGTGATCAACACCACGGATCCGGCAACCGGTGTCGACATCTATCTCGGCCAGGGCGGAGCGCCCGAGGGCGTTCTTGCCGCAGCCGCACTGAAATGCGTCGGCGGGCAGATGCAGGGCCGCCTGGTCTTCCGCAACGATGAGGAACGCAGGCGGGCCGATCGTGCCGGGGTGACCGATCATGACCGCAAGTACGATCTCAACGGCCTGGCCGGCGGCGAGACGGTGTTCTGCGCCACCGGCGTGACCGACGGCGACCTCCTTGACGGGGTCCGCCCGACCCGGACCGGGCACAGCACGCACACCCTCGTCATGACCTCTGCGGACGGCATGGTGCGCCACATCCGGTCCTTCATTCGGTCCTGAGCCGCCTCTGCGATAGGCGTGCGCCGACAGATTGACGGCGGCCTGGAGGCACCCGACGATGCCGGCCATGAGTCGCGCCCTGGAAGCTGCCGAGCCGCCGACGCTCTTCAACGTCACCCAGTCGCTGACCGGCCGGCATTGGCGGTCGAGGGACGCCGATGAGGGCCTCGCACGCCGGCTGGCGGCGTCCCTGGGGGGGCACACCCTGCTCGGGCAGCTCCTGGCGGCCCGCGGTCTCGACCCGGACTCGGTGGAGGCGTTCCTGTCGCCGACCCTGAAATCGGCGTTCCCCGATCCGTCGCGCTTCGCCGACATGGACCGGGCCGCCGAATGGGTGCTCGACGCGCTGGTGGATGGGCGTCAGGTCACGGTGTTTGCGGATTACGACGTCGATGGTGGCACCTCCTCGGCCATCCTCGCGCGCTACTTCCGCGCCTGGGGCCGGGAGCTGGGTCTGTATGTGCCCGACCGGCTGAAGGAAGGCTACGGTCCCTCACCGGAGGCGTTTCGCCGGCTGAAGCAGTCAGGTGCGGATCTGGTCATCACCGTGGACTGCGGCGCGGCCGCCGTCGAGGCGCTGGCCACCGCCAGGGACATCGGCCTGCCGGTGATCGTCATAGATCATCATCTCATGTCGGGGCCCACGCCGGAGGCTGCCGCACTCGTCAATCCGAACCGCCCGGACTGTGCCTCGAACTGCGGTCATCTGGCGGCCGCGGGCGTGGTCTACGTCTTTACCGCCGCACTCAATCGGCTTGCGCGGGCGAGAGGGCTGGCGCCCGAGGGCGGGCTGCCCGATCTCCTCGACTGGCTCGACCTGTGCGCGCTCGGCACCCTGTGCGACATGGCCCCCCTCGAAGGCGTGAACCGGGCCTTCGTGCGCCAGGGGCTGAAGATCATGAGCCGGGGCGGCAATCCGGGCCTGCGCGCCCTTGCGGACGTGGCGGGGCTTGGCGTGATCGACAGCGTCTACCATGCGACCTTCATGCTGGGTCCGCGACTGAATGCCGGCGGACGGGTGGGCGATCCGTGGCTCGCGGCGCGCCTGCTGGCGACCGATGATCGGGGCGAGGCCATCATGCTCGCTGAGCGGCTGCATGCGCTCAACGATGCCCGCAAGGCGATCGAACAGGACATTCTGGAGGCGGCCACCCGCCAGGCGGAGCGCCAGCTCGGCGCCCGGCCCGATCGGGGCGTACTGGTGGCTCGGGGGGAGGGCTGGCACCCGGGCGTGATCGGTATCGTTGCCGGCCGCCTGAAGGAGCGGTTTCACCTGCCGTCCGTGGTGATCGGCTGGGGGGAGGGACTGGGACCCGTTGCCAAGGGGTCTGCCCGGTCGGTAACCGGTGTGAACATCGGCGACGCGATTGCCGCGGCTGCGCGCGCGGGCGTGATCCTGTCGGGGGGCGGCCATGCCATGGCCGGCGGACTCAGTGCGCGACCCGACCAGGTCGACGCCTTCGATGACTGGCTTTGCGCGCACCTGGCCGACTTCGCCGCCGAGCGGGAAGCGGCGCGCGGGCTGACGGTGGACGCCGTGCTGGCGCCTGGCGCGGCTGGCTGGGATCTCAACACGCAGATCCAGCGGCTGGGTCCGTTCGGTGCCGGTGCCCCTGAACCTGTCTTCGTCATGCCGGATGTGCGCATTGCCGGTTCCCGTCGGATCGGGGCCAATCATCTGAAATTCGTCGCGGAGGATCAGAGCGGGCGGATCGACTGCCTGGCCTGGCGCATGGCCGACGAGGCGTTGGGCGCGGCGATCCTGCGTGGGGGGCGGTTCCACCTCGCCGGACGCCTGAAGGCGGACGAATGGAACGGTCGCCAGCGGGTGCAGTTCGAGGTGCTGGATGCCGCCCCGGCTGGCGATGGATTTTCAACAGATTCACCCCGGTGACCGACTTGCCACGGGCAGGCTGGGCCGCTATATGCCCGGTTTCCAAGACGCGGTCCCTTCGTCTATCGGTTAGGACGCCAGGTTTTCAACCTGGAAAGAGGGG
>CAZBKM010000023.1:0-37239 GCA_964492485.1 uncultured Hyphomonadaceae bacterium
CGCCCGCTGGGTTGGTGAGAAGATGCCGCGCGAGAAGCGCATCGCCTGGGACCGGCAGGCGACCTGGGACCGAGCGCTTTTCCGCGAGATCGCCGAGATGGGGCTGATCGGGCTGACCATCCCGGAGGCCTATGGCGGGGCGGGACACGATATCTATGCCGCCACCGCTGTCATCGAGGAGCTCTGCCAGGGCGGGCCGACCATGGCCGGGCCTTACATCCATGCCGCCTTCTATGGCGGGATGAACATTGGCGAAAACGGTACGCAGGACCAGAAGGAGCAATACCTGCCGAAGCTCGCGCGCGGCGAGATCTTCTTCTGCTACGGCCTGTCGGAGCCGAATGTCGGCGGCGACCTCGCCAGTGTCGAAACCCGCGCCGAGCGTGATGGCGACTCGATTGTCGTCAATGGTGCGAAACGCTGGTGCACCGGCGCCGATTGGAGTGATTATATCTATTGCCTCGTGCGCACCGGCCCGGTCGATGAGAAGCGAAGGAATCTCTCCTTCCTCATCATCCCCACAGATGCGCCAGGCGTGTCGATGCAGCCGCTGCACCATTCCAATCTGCGCTATACGAGGTCGATGGACGTCTATTTCGACAATGTCCGCCTGCCGGAAAGCGTAATTGTCGGCGGTGAGGCGCAGTGGAATCGCGGCTTCCAGATGCTGGCCGGGCGCGCGCTCGATGTTGAGAAGATCGAGATCACGGCGGTCGCCTATGGCATTGCCCGCGCCGCGCTGGAGGAAGCCTGGAGCTATGCCCAGGAGCGGGTGCAGTTTGGCAAGCCAATTGCCCAGCACCAGGCCATCCGCCACAAGCTCGTCACCGCGCGCACCAAGCTCGCCGCCTGCCGGCACATGCTCTACCATGGCGCGTGGCTCGCCAATGAAGGCCGGCCCTGTTCGGCGGAAACCTCCATGGCCAAGCTGTTCGTGGCCGATACGGGGGTCGAGATCGCCTTGATCTGCCAGCAGGTGATGGGCGCCTACGGGCTGACGGATGCCTATGACATGGAGCGGAACGTCCGGGACCTGCTGGGCATGCCGATCGTTGGCGGATCCTCTGACATGCAGCGCAACAATCTCGCCGGTCTCTGGAGGCTTTAAAGTAAGTTCGCAGCAAACGGATTCGGTTGCGAACGGATACTTTAGAAAGCGCCTCGAGGCGAGCGGGCAGCGGCGCGTCGGCGGAGACGCACGGTGCGCAGGCGCAGCCTCCGGATGCGGGTCGCCAGCGGGGCGGAGGCGGTACTGGACGCTCAGCGCGCAAAGGCGCAAACTTCCCCGCCATGGAAAGCGCGCCTACCCTGTCCTATGCGGCCTATTTCGAGAGCCCCCTGAAGCGCCGCCTCGTACGCGCGGTCGAGCGCCTGTCCGGGCAGCCGCGGATTCAGCGACTGTATGACCGCTACCGCGCGGAGCTGACCGACGAACCCTTCTTTTCCGCGGCCATCAAGCTCCTCGACCTGCGGGTCGAATTCGATGCGGCCCGCCTGGCGTCCATCCCCAAGACCGGCCCCCTCGTTGTGGTGGCCAACCACCCCTTCGGGGTGCTCGACGGTCTGGTCATCTGCTGGCTGGTCTCACTGGTGCGCGAGGATTTCAAGATCCTGACAAATGCGGTGCTCGACGGGGCGCCGGAGGCGTCGGGCTGGATCCTGCCGATCGATTTCAGCGGCACCCGCCAGGCGCAGGCGACGAATGTGGCGACGCGCCGCGCGGCGTTGGAGCGATTGAAGGCCGGTGGCTGCGTCATCGTATTCCCGGCCGGCGGCGTCTCCACGGCCCCCACGCCGTTCAGCCGAAGCGCAGTCGACGATACCTGGAAACCTTTCACCGCAAAGCTCATCACCCAGTCCGGAGCGGCCTGTCAGCCCATCTATTTCGATGGGCAGAACTCGCGCCTTTTCCAGATGGCGAGCCATCTGTCCCTCGAGCTTCGCCTGGCCCTGATCTTCCGGGAAGTGAACCGGCGCAGCGGGAAACGCCTTACGGTCCGGATCGGTGACGTGCTGTCGCCCGAGGCGCTGGCAACGGCGGGGCGGCGGGCGGAACTGATGGCCTTCCTGCGCTCTGCGACCTATGGAATGGCCCCGCCTGACCGCCAGGCCAGCCTGGCACGTGCCCAGGCGCGCTGGCAGACGCGAAGGCCGCGCGTGTTCGATTAGGACGGGGGGCGATCAGATTGCACCCCGAGGCCGCTTCAGGGTAGGCTCGTGTGATGGCTGATACCGGACACAGACCCGACCTCGTCGCAGCCGCGTCCCGGCTTGCACCGGAACTGGCCGAACGGGCCGGCGAGATGGAGGCCGCGCGCCGCCTGCCTGCCGACCTCGCCCGAAAGATGGCCGAGGCTGGGATCTTCAGGATGGTAACGCCCGGCTATCTCGGTGGCCTGGAATGTTCGCCCCGCGAGATCGTCGAAACCGTCGCGCGCCTTGCCGAGGCCAATGCCAGCGCCGGCTGGTGTGCGATGATCGCGGCGACGACGGCGCTGAACGCGGCCTACATGGACCGCGACACGGCCGAAGAGATCTATGCCGATCCCCTGGCGATCACGGGTGGGGTCTTCGCGCCCATGGGCAAGGCAAGGGTGGAGGGCGATGGCTACCGGGTGACGGGGCGCTGGCAGTGGGGGTCCGGGTCGGCGAACTGTACCTGGCTGTGCGGTGGCGCCATGGTGCAGGAAGAGGGCGATCTGTTACGCACGCCAGACGGCGCGCCGGTCAGCCGGATGATGATCTTTCCCGCCCATGACGCAGAGCTTATCGACACGTGGCACGTCATGGGCCTGCAGGGCACCGGTTCGGGCGATATCGCGGTCAGCGACCTGTTCGTGCCGCGGGCGCGGTCGGTGTCCCTGACCCATGACCTGCCGGTGGCCGAGGGCCCCCTCTATGCCTTTCCCGCCTTCGGCCTGCTGGCGCTCGGCGTGTGCGCCGTGGCCATGGGCAATGCGCGCGGGGCCCTCGACAGTTTCAGGGCACTTGCACAGGCCAAGGGTAGCCAGGGGTCCCGCCGCACGCTGGCAGAGCGCCCGGCGGTGCAGGCAACCCATGCCGAACTGGAGGCCCGCTGGCGGGCGGCCAGGGCCTATCTCATGGACGAGATCGACGCGACCTGGTCGGTGGCCCAGACCGACGGGACGATCCCCCTCGAGCGGAGGGCTGCCCTGCGGCTTGCCTGTACGCACATGACACGCACGGGCGCAGACATTGCCCGCACATGTTACGATCTAGGTGGCGGTGCGGCGCTGTTCCTCGACAGCCCGCTGCAACGCCAGTTTCGCGACGCCCACGCGATCACCCAGCACATCGTCACCGCTCCGGCCACCTATGAACTGATTGGCCGGATCGAAATGGGCCTGCCGACCGACGGGGCGATGGTCTAAGGAGCATTTGTAAGCGGATTGGGCACCGGCTTGCGTCAAGAAAAATGCTCAAAAAACAAGACCCTAGCGCATCTTAACTGGCTCCGATTGACTTGAAGATGCACTGAAGCAGGTTCGCAGCAAACCGACCCGGTTGCGAACGGAGACCTGCACAGGAAAAATGTTGTAAAGCGACGGTCCGGAGTGAAACGAAAGACCGGCGCGTTAGCGTATCCAGGCCATGGTCTGGCCCGGGAGCGGCCTTGTGACAGCGGCGTTTCTGTCCATGGACCGTTGCGGGTCCGGGCGTTACGGTTGCGGCAAAACACGACAAGGGAGACCGGGACCGTGCGCACCCTTCAGCACTTCATCGGCGGCGCGTCCGCAGCAGGCACCTCGGACAGATGGGGCGACATCTTCGATCCCAATACCGGCCAGGTGCAGGCCCGTGTAAACCTTGGTGGCGCAGCGGACGTGGATGCCGCCGTGCGCGCGGCGTCCGAGGCGTTCGTCGGCTGGCGCGCGACCAATCCCCAGCGCCGGGCCCGCGTGCTGTTCGAGTTCAGACGCCTCGTTGAGGCCCATATGGACGAGCTGGCCGAGCTGCTGTCTTGCGAGCATGGCAAGGTGATCGCGGACTCCCGCGGTGACGTTCAACGCGGTCTCGACGTCGTCGAGTTCGCCTGCGGGATCCCGCACCTTCTGAAAGGGGAGTTCACGGAAAGTGCTGGCCCGGGCATCGACGTCTTTTCCATGCGTCAGCCCCTGGGCGTATGCGCCGGAATCACCCCCTTCAACTTCCCTGCCATGATCCCTTGCTGGATGTTTGCCGTGGCTGTGGCCTGCGGGAACACGTTCGTCCTGAAGCCGTCGGAAAAGGACCCGTCGGTGCCTCTGCGACTGGCGGAGCTGTTCCTCGAGGCGGGCGCGCCGCCGGGCGTTCTCAATGTGGTGAATGGCGACAAGGCTGCGGTCGACGCCATCCTGGCCCACCCGGATGTCCCCGCCGTCAGCTTCGTCGGCTCGTCCGACATCGCGCAATACGTCTATGCGACCGGGACCGCCCATGGAAAGCGCGTCCAGGCCATGGGCGGCGCCAAGAATCACGGGATCATCCTGCCCGATGCAGACCTCGACCAGGCGGTGAAGGACATCGTGGGCGCGGCTTATGGCTCGGCGGGCGAACGCTGCATGGCGCTGCCCGTGGCGGTGACGGTGGGCCAGAAGACCGGCGACGCCTTCGTCGAGCGCATGCTGGAGGCGGCGCGAGGGCTGAAGGTCGGGGTCTCCACCGATCCGGAGGCCCATTATGGGCCTGTGGTGTCCGCCGCCCATCGGGCCCGTGTGGAAGATTACATTCAGCTCGGCGTGGACGAGGGCGCAGAGCTCAAGCTCGACGGGCGCGGTCACACGCTGCAGGGTCACGAGGGCGGCTTCTTCATCGGACCGTCGCTGTTCGACCATGTGAAGCCGGGGATGCGCACCTACGAAGAGGAAATCTTCGGGCCGGTGCTGCAGGTTGTGCGTGCCGAAACACTGGAAGAGGCCGCTGCCCTGCCCTCGAACCACCAGTATGGCAATGGCGTCGCCATCTTTACCCGGAACGGCCGGGCTGCTCGCGAGTTCGCCGCACAGGTCAATGTCGGCATGGTGGGGATCAACGTTCCGATCCCCGTGCCGGTGAGCTACCATACGTTTGGCGGGTGGAAGCGTTCGGCGTTTGGCGATGTGAACCAGCATGGGCCGGAGGGCGTGCGGTTCTGGACCAGGATCAAGACGGTCACCCAGCGCTGGCCGGAGGGCGATATCGGCGACCAGGCCTTCGTGATTCCAACCATGGGATAGGTGCACCATGCCGTTTACCGAAACCCAGGACATGATCATCGAGACCGCCGCCAGCTTTGCGCGGGACCGGCTGGCGCCCCAGGCGGCGGCCTGGGACAGGGCAGGAACCCTCGACAGGGACGTGCTGAAGGCTTTGGGCGATCTCGGCTACGGTGCGATCTACACGCGCGAGGATCATGGCGGCACCGGCCTCGGCCGGCTGGATGCGGCGCTGATCTTCGAGCAGCTCTCGCGCGGATGCGTGTCCCATGCGGCCTTTCTGTCCATCCATAACATGGCGACGTGGATGGTCGACGCCTTCGGCGATGAGGAGGTGCGCGCGGACTGGGTGCCCCGGCTTGCAGGGGTCGAGACCATTGCGTCCTACTGCCTGACCGAGCCTGGTGCCGGTTCCGACGCCGCCAGCCTGAAGACCCGCGCGGTCCGTGACGGCGATGATTACGTTCTCGACGGCGCGAAGGTGTTCATCTCCGGTGGCGGCTTCTCCGATGTCTATCTGGTGATGGCCCGCACGGGTGAGGACGGCGCGCGCGGGATTTCGGCGTTTCTGGTAGAAGATGGAACGGCTGGTCTCTCCTTCGGCAAGAAGGAAGAGAAGATGGGCTGGCGCGCCCAGCCTACCGCCATGGTGATGTTTGACGGCTGCCGGGTGCCTGCGCGCAACCGGATTGGCGAGGAGGGCGCGGGGTTCCGCTTCGCGATGGCGGGGCTGGACGGCGGGCGGCTGAACATTGCCGCCTGTGCGCTGGGCGGCGCCCAGGAGGCGCTGGATCGGTCCCTCGCCTATGTCAAAGAGCGCAAGCAGTTCGGCCAGCCGATTGCCGCGTTCCAGGCCACCCAGTTCAAGCTGGCCGATATGGAGACCGAGTTGCAGGCGTCCCGCGCCCTTCTCTACGAGGCGGCCCGCAGGCTGGACGCCGCCTCACCCGACGCGAGCCGCTTCTGTGCGATGGCGAAGCGATTCGTCACCGACGCCGCTTTCAAGGCGGCCAATGACGCGCTCCAGCTGCATGGCGGTTACGGCTATCTCGCCGATTATGAGATCGAACGCATCGTACGCGATCTCCGCGTCCACCAGATTCTGGAGGGCACGAATGAGATCATGCGCGTGATCGTGGCCCGTCATATGCTGGCGACGCCCTAAGTCGCCTTCGCCTCTGGCGGACTGGGCCATCGGTTTGCGTTCGCTGACGCCAGTTGGCATTCGCCAAGGGCTCCGCGGTGGCGGCAAAGGGGCAGCCAGACCGGCCGGCGCGCGGTTACCCGCTGTACGCTTCCGCCAAAGGCGGAAGCGCTATAAGCGGCTCGCGAAGCCCGGAACGGGCGCGAGGCAAGACATCACGATCCCCGGGGAGGGTGTTCAATGACCCGTATTGCATTCATCGGCCTTGGAAACATGGGCTCAGGCATGTGCGCCAATCTCGTGCGCGCCGGACACGAGGTGCGGGCCTTCGACCTGGACAGGGACGCGGTCGCGAGGGCCGCCGAGGCGGGGGCGGTTCCCGCTGGAGGGCTGGCCGAGGCGGTCGACGGGGCTGCTGCGGTCGTGAGCATGCTGCCGGCGGGCAGGCAGGTAAAGGCGGTCTATTTCGACGCCGGTGGGGTCGCTGAGCTGGCCGCGCCCGGAACGCTGTTCATAGACTGTTCGACGATCGCCGTGGAAGAGGCCCGCGAGGCCGCCCAGCTGGCGGATGCGCGCGGCTTCGCCCTGGTGGACGCGCCCGTGTCTGGCGGCGTGGCGGCGGCCGAGGCCGGGACGCTGACCTTCATGGTCGGAGGCGCTTCCGAGGCCTTCGCCCGGGCCAAGCCCATTCTCGAGGCGATGGGCCGCAACGTCTTCCATGCCGGTCAATCGGGCAACGGGCAGGTGGCGAAGATCGCCAACAACATGCTGCTCGCCATCTCGATGATCGGCACGTGCGAAGCCTTCAACCTGGCCGAGCGGCTGGGCCTGGATGCGCAGACCTTCTTCGACATCGCGTCGACCGCGTCCGGCCAGTGCTGGTCCATGACCAGCTATTGTCCCGCGCCGGGCCCGGTACCGTCTGCGCCGTCGAACCGCGACTATGCGCCAGGGTTCGCCGTGGCCATGATGCTCAAGGACCTGCGTCTTGCCCTGCATGCTGCGGGTGTGGCGGATGCGGACACGCCCCTTGGGCGTCATGCCGAGCAGATCTATGCCGCGCTCGACGAGGCGGGCCATGGCGGGCTCGACTTTTCCGGTGTCATGCGGCGCATCCAGGGCAGGCTGTAGGCGTCCGGCCCGCGGGTCGCGGTAATCGGGCGATTGCCACGGGTGGCGAGACAGGAGAGCCTAACGCATGGCCAAGTTCATTCCTGTCGACACCTTTGATCTCGTCATCTTCGGCGGTACGGGCGACCTGTCGAAGCGGAAGCTTCTGCCCGCGCTCTATCATCGCTTTCTCGACGGGCAGATTCCCGCCGACTCCCGAATTGTCGGCGTGTCGCGAAGCGGCATGGACGCGGCGGGCTTCCGGGCGCTGGCAAGGGCAGCCTGCGAGGAGTCGACAGGCGCGGATTTCGATGCCCGGCGCTGGGCGGAGTTCGAGCGGCTGCTCGGCTACGTGGCGATGAATGCGACCGATCCGGCCGCCGACTGGGACCGTTTGCGCAGGACCCTGTCTGGCGGAAACCGGCCGGTGATCTTCTATCTTGCCGTCGCGCCGTCGCTCTATGTGCCCATCTGCGAGGCCCTTGGGCGGGCGGGTCTGGCCGAAGGCGATGCACGGGTGGTTCTGGAAAAGCCGATCGGGTCCGATCTCGCCTCGGCACGCGCGATCAATGCGGGCGTGGGGGCGGTGTTCGGCGAGGCGCGCACCTACCGGATCGATCATTATCTCGGCAAGGAAACCGTCCAGAACCTGCTGGTGCTGAGGTTTGGCAACACGCTGTTCGAACCCCTGTGGAACCGGACCGCCATCGACCATATCCAGATCACGGTCGCCGAGCAGGTGGGTGTGGCCGACCGGGCGGACTATTACGACACGGCCGGCGCGGTGCGTGACATGGTGCAGAACCACCTGCTCCAACTGCTCTGTCTGATCGCCATGGAGCCGCCCAACTCCATCGCGGCCGACGAAATCCGCACCGAGAAGATCAAGGTGCTGAACGCCCTGCGGCCTGTAACTGCGGCCACCGCCGCGCGGGATACGGTACGGGCACAGTACGGTCCCGGCTCGGTCGGTGGCGTCCCTGTCCCGGGCTATGTCGAGGAACTGGGCGGGACCGCGAGCGGGACGGAGACCTTCGTCGCCGTCAAGGCCTGGATCGACAACTGGCGCTGGGCGAGGGTTCCCTTCTATCTGCGGACCGGCAAGCGCATGCGGGCGCGCCATTCCGAGATCGTGGTGCAGTTTCGCGAGGCGCCCCATGCCATGTTCGGGGAGGCCCAGGCCCATTCCAACCGCCTCGTCATGCACCTGCAGCCCGATGAGGGCGTGCAGTTGTTCGTCCAGATCAAGGAACCCGGTCCTGGCGGCCTTCGGGTCCAGTCGCTTCCGCTGAACCTGTCCTATGCGGACACCTTTCAGGTTCGCTATCCTGACGCCTATGAGCGGCTGCTGATGGATGTCGTCAGGGGAAATCTGGCGCTGTTCATGCGGCGTGACGAGGTGGAGGAAGCCTGGGAATGGGTCGATGGTCTGCTGGACGCATGGAGCGAGGCCAAGGTGGCCATGCAGACCTATTCTGCCTGTCTTGAGGACGGCCCGGTGGAATCACGCATGCTTCTGAGACAGGATGGACGCGACTGGTGGAGCCTCGCGACATGACCGATCTGCACCCGACGATCCGGGAGGTTACCGCGCGCATCGAGGCCCGGTCGCGCGACACGCGGGCGGCCTATCTCGACCTGATCCGCCGCCGCCGGCCCGAGGGACTCGCGCGGGAGAAGCTTGCTGAAGGCAATCTGGCTCACGCCTCGGCGGGGTGCGCCGTCATGGACAAGGTCCAGCTTCTGGGCGCGGCCTGGCCGAACATCGGCATCGTGACCGCCTATAACGACATGCTGTCGGCCCACGCTCCCTATGAAACCTATCCGGAACTCATCCGGGACGAGGCACGCAAGGCCAACGCGACCGCGCAGGTGGCCGGCGGCGTGCCGGCCATGTGCGACGGGGTTACCCAGGGCCAGGAGGGAATGGAACTTTCGCTCTTCTCCCGCGATGTCATCGCCCTGGCGTCTGGCGTGGCGCTCAGCCATGACATGTTTGATGCGGTGCTCCATCTCGGCATCTGCGACAAGATCGTGCCCGGCTTGATGATCGCAGCCCTGCGGTTCGGCTGGCTGGCGCACGTGTTCGTGCCGGGTGGCCCGATGCCGTCCGGACTGCCGAATCCGGAGAAGCAGCGCATCCGCCAGGCCTATGCGCTGGGCGAGGTGGGACGCGATGCGCTTCTTCAGGCCGAGGCGGCGAGCTATCACAGTCAGGGCACCTGCACCTTCTATGGCACCGCGAACTCCAACCAGATGCTCATGGAGGTGCTTGGTCTGCACATACCGGGCGCTGCCTTCGAGACGCCGGGCACCCCGCTGCGCGAGGCACTGACCCGAGCGGCGGTGCGCCGCGCCGTCGAACTCACGGTGCGCGGCCGCTACACTCCGATGGGCGAGATGCTTGACGCCCGAAGCTGGGTCAATGCGCTCGTCGGCCTCATGGCAACCGGAGGCTCGACCAATCATGCGCTCCACATCCCCGCCATGGCGGCGGCGGGCGGTTACAGGATCGAGCTGGAGGACTTCGCCGACATCAGCGCCGTCACCCCGCTGCTGTGTCGCATCTATCCGAATGGCTCGGCGGACGTGAATCATTTCCACGCCGCGGGCGGGATGAGCTTCCTGATGCGCGAACTGCTCCAGGCCGGGCTGCTGGACGGCAACGCGCACGCGCTGATGGGTCGGATCTCCGATCACGCGCGGGAGCCCTGGCTCGACGATGGGTCGCTGGCCTTCCGTGACCCGCCGGCCTTCAGCGGCGACCTCGACGTCTTGCGCCCGGTATCCGATCCACATCAGGACGAGGGCGGTCTACGGGTGCTGGACGGGCCGCTGGGCCGGGGTGTGATCAAGGTGTCCGCCGTGCCCTTGGACCGCCGCATCGTCGAGGCGCCGGCACGGGTCTTCGACAGCCAGGAGGCCCTGAAGGCGGCCTTCCGGAAAGGAGACCTTGATCGCGACACGGTGGCGGTGGTGCGTTTCCAGGGACCCTCGGCCAATGGCATGCCGGAATTGCACGCGCTCTCGCCCGCGCTCGGGGCGCTGCAGGACAAGGGCTTCCGCGTGGCGCTGGTCACGGACGGGCGTATGTCCGGCGCGAGCGGCAAGGTGCCTGCGGCGATCCATGTCGGCCCCGAAGCCGCGCGCGGCGGCCCGCTGGCGCGTGTGCGCGACGGTGATGTCATTCGCCTCGACGCCGAACGGGGGATCCTCGACATCCAGGTTTCCGCCGAGGCGCTCGCGGCACGCGAGCCGGTGCCGTTTCGACCCAATGACGGAAACCAGGGTCTCGGCCGGGAGATGTTCGCGGCGTTTCGTGCCCAGGCAAGCCAACCGGACACCGGCGGGGGGCTGTTCGATTTCCTGTCCCCGTCAGGGAGCTAGCTGCGCATGGGTGACTCGGTCCTCGTCGGTGACATTGGCGGCACGCATGTGCGCCTGGCCGTAGCCCACCGGGAGCGCTCCGGCCCGCCCCGTCTCTCGGACGTGGCGATCCTGGAAGGCGACGCGTATGACAGTTTCGATGCCGCGCTGGCATCCTATGTCGATGGCCTTGGGACCGCCCGGCCCGATGCGGCCCTCATCGCCCTGGCCGGACCGGTACAGGCCGGGCAGGTCAGGCTGACCAATCGCGACTGGACGGTGGCGTGCCGGTCACTCGAACGGGCGCTTGCCTTTCGCCATGTCCGCCTGGTGAATGATTACGCAGCGATGGCGCGGGCGGTGCCGGACCTTCCATCCGCCGCCTTTCGGGTGCTCCAGTCCGGGCAGCCTCCGGTCGGTGAGCGCTGGCCGATCCTGGTGTCCGGGCCAGGCACCGGGCTCGGCATGGCAACGCTGGTCCCCGTGGGCGCGAATGGCTGGCATGTGCTGACCGGCGAGGGCGGACATGCCGCCTTTGCCCCATTCGATGCGCGCGAACGGGCCTTGGCGTCGGTGCTGCAACGCACTCTTGGCTATGTCTCGCGCGAGCGTGTCCTCGCCGGGGCGGGTTTCGAGGCCTTGCACCGTGCCCTCTGCGAGGTGGAGGGGCGTCCATGGCATCCGATGAGTCCGGCAGATGTCCTCCGCCTGGCCCGCGACGGAGACCCGCTTTGCCGCGCGCTTTGCGAGATCCGCGCGCGGGGCACGCTCTATGCCCTCGGGGATGCGGCCCTGATGAATGGAACGCGCGGCGGCGTGGTTGTCACGGGCGGCGTGGCCGAGCATCTGGCCGACTGGCTGAGCACCCCGGAGGCGCTGGCTCGGTTCAACGAGCGCGGCGCGATGCGCGCCTTCATGGAGGCGCTGCCGGTGCGTCTTCTGGTGGCCGGGGAAGCTGCGCTCCTGGGCGCGGCGGCGTTGTACTTCGAACAGGCGGAGCAACCATGACATCGATCGATGTGCTGCGAACCGCGCTGGGGCAGGCGCCGATCGTTCCTGTCCTGACCGTGGCCGATCCGGCCCATGGCGCGCCTCTGGCCCGGGCGCTGGTCGCCGGCGGCCTGACAAGCGTGGAGGTAACGCTGCGCACGCCGGCAGCGCTCGAGGTCCTCAAGGCGATGCGGGAAGCCAAAACCGGACTCCTTGTCGGCGCCGGCACGGTCCTGACGCCCGCCGATGTCCAGGCAGCGCGCGGTGCAGGGGCGGATTTCCTCGTGACGCCCGGTCTGTCACCCGGTCTGCTCTCGGCCCTGAAGGGCCAGGAGGCAGCGGTGATTCCCGGTGCGGCCACGGCCAGCGAGGCGATGGCCCGGGCGGAGGCCGGTTTCGACCTGGTCAAGCTGTTCCCCGCCGAGGTGGCGGGCGGGGTCGCCCTGCTCAGGGCCCTGGCCGCTCCCCTTCCACACCTGACCTTTCTGCCAACGGGCGGCATTACCGCGGACACGGCAGCACAGTATCTGGCGCTGGAGAATGTGACGGCGGTGGGCGGCTCCTGGATCGCGACGCCGCAGGATCTGGCCCTGGGAGACTGGGACAGCGTCACCGACCGGGCACGCGATGCCGTGGCGCGCGCCTCCGACCGGATGCGGGAGACGGCTCCATGAGCGGACGTCCCGACTGGCTGAGCCTGCGAACCCTTGGGCTGGCCGCTGCAGTGGCCGTGCTCGCCGTCTCCGTTGCCTTCATGGTAACGCGCGATCAGGCGCCCCGAGCAGGCGATGTCGCGGCCTGCGACGCGCCGAATGACCCTGTCCGGATCGCCGGCGGGCGTTTCGTCATGGGCAGCGACACGACCTATCGCGAGGAAGGCCGGGCGCGACCCGTTTCCGTCTCGACCTTCTGGATCGATCCAACGGAAGTGACGGTTGCCCGCTTTGCCGCCTTCGTGGAGGCCACGGGCTACAAGACTGTCGCGGAACGCCCGGTGGATCCTGAGGCCTATCCCGGCCTCGACCTGGCCACCCAGCCGGGCGCATCATCCCTGTTCGAGCCGGGCGGCGCGGTATTCGTGCCGGACGCCGCACGGGTCGCCCGGTCAATGGGCTGGTGGCAGTATGTTCCGGGCGCCACCTGGCGGCGTCCCCAGGGGCCTGACGGGCCGGCCGCGCATCCGCAGGCCCCCGTGACGCAGATCGCGTTCGAGGACGCCCGTGCCTTCGCCGAATGGGCTGGCGGGCGCCTGCCGACGGAGGCGGAGTGGGAGTATGCCGCTCTGGCGGGCGAAACCAATGCCGAGTTCGGCCCAGGGGCGCGGGCCAATGCCAATACCTGGCAGGGGCTGTTCCCGCTGGCCAACACGGCAGACGATGGCTTCGAGGGTGTTGCGCCCGTGGCCTGTTTCGCGCCCAATGCGTACGGACTCCACGACATGCTCGGCAATGTCTGGGAGTGGACGGCAGACTGGTACGCCCCGTCCCACGCGACAGGCCTGGAAGATCCCACCGGTGTTGCGCGCAGCGCCAGCCACGATCCGGCAAATCCTGGCGTGCCGTCGCGCGTGCTGAAGGGGGGCAGTTTTCTCTGCGCCGACAATTTCTGCCGCCGCTATCGCCCCGCCGCCCGCCAACCCCAGGACACCGGTCTTGGCACCAACCATATAGGCTTCCGCGTCGCCTACGACCAAGCGCCGGACGCCCCAGGGACCAGGCCCTGACGGCGAGGCCGGTGAGACGATGTGTGCCGGTCCATGGTTTGGCCCGTCGCCGTCCGGTCGCATGGCGTGTCATTTGAGAACTAAAGCATTTTCGAGCGAAGTGGGCACCGGTTCGCGTTAAGAAAATGCTCAAAAACAAGAACATAGCGCATCTTCACTGACTCCGATTGACTTGAAGATGCGCTAGGACCCTGTCGGATCTCCACGGATCCTTGTTGACTGAAACGTGCGCTCGCGCGGTCTTGCCTGCGGCGGATACGTGACGGGCCAAGGGCGCGACTTTGGATTCGGGCCGGTCCTGTCGAGGCCGAAGCCGCCCTATGCTTTCATCAGACCGGCGGCCTTGAGGGTTTTCCCCGCCCGCAGCACGCGGGCGAGCTTGTGCTCCGAGGATCGGTCACCGCCATTGCTGTCGGGGTGGAAGCGCCGAACATATTCGGAGTAGCGCAGCCTGATCTCGCCGGGGGGCGCGTCGGCTTCCAGGTCCAGCTCATTCAATGCGCGCACGATCAGCGGGGTGCGCCCACGGGGCGCGCCGCCCGGGGTCGGGGCGCCCGATCGGTCGTCGAGGTCCTCGAACAGGTCTGCGCCGCGCCAGTACCGCCGGTCGTGCAGATTGGCGGACTTCCGTCCGCCCACGGGGCCGGTGCCGAACCTCCATGTGTTCTTGTGGCCATAGCGCGCCCGTTCGTTGAACGCAGCGATCTCGGCCTCGCTCATGCCCTCGAAGAAGTTGAAGTTGCGATTGTACTGCGCGGCATGCTCCTGACAGAACCAATGACGCCCCTTGCCGCCCGGCTTGGGAGCGGGATGGTCGCCGGGCATGTCGCAGCCGTCCCATTCGCAGGCGCGCGCCGTCGTCGCCTGGCGCCGGGCCTTGTCCTTGGCCGGCGGCTTGACGCGGATGTCGACGAACTTCACGCGGTAGGGATAGCTCTCGGCCATGGCGGTTATATTAGGATGCAGGACGAAGGGAGGCCAGAATTGACAAACCGGGCGGAACGGATTCGCGACGCTTTGACCGAGGCCTTCGCGCCATTGGACCTTGAGGTGATCGACGACAGCGCGCGCCATGCAGGCCATGCCGGTGCCAAACCCGAAGGTGAGACCCACTTTAACGTGCGCATCATTGCCGAAGCGTTTCGCGGATTAAGCCGGGTGCAAATCCAGCGGGAGATCCACAGGGTGCTCGGCCCAGAATTCGATAGCGGGCTGCATGCGCTCAGCCTCAAGACGGGCGCGCCGAGCGGATCTTCAAGTCAATCGGAGTGAGTGAAGATGCGCCAGGGCGCCGGTTTTTGAGTCCATTCCAGACCGGCACTTCATTTCATTGAACTGGTGCAAGCATCCGTTCGCAAGCCGTTCCGATAGACCCGAACTTTCTAGAAGGTTATTTTTTCAAGCATTTTCTTGACGCGAACCGGTGCCCGCTATGCATGAGAATGCTTGAAAGCCGGCAAGGATACAGGTCAGCCGGCGTCTGATGCGGATGCGCGAGCCCCGCCAGAACCAGCCGCGGCCCGCCGCAGCCTGTCATTGATCGCCGCGCCGAGACCCTGCGGCGGGATCGGCGCCACTGCGATGCGCGTATAATCCCGGTCGAGGGCGCGGAGCATGCCGAACAGGTTGGCTGCTGCCTCGGCCAGGTCTGCGCCGGCAGACAGGTTCAAGGTGGCGGTCATGGGGCCGAATCCCAGCAGGGCCTCGCCGGGTTCGGCCTGGCGGGCGTCGAGGCGAAGCGCCGCGTCGGGTGCATAATGCCTGAGCGACTGGCCCGGCGAGGCGGGAACCTGATCCTCGCCCGCATCCCGGACCTGGCCCAGAACCGGCGCACGCCACCGCGCGCCTGCCAGGGCCTCGGCAAGCGCCTCCAGCGTGACGCCGCCCTGGCGCAGAACCGTCGGCGGCCCGCCGGTGCAGGCGACCACGGTCGATTCGAGGCCGACGCGGCATCGTCCGCCATCGAGGATCAATTCCACGTGCGGTCCCACCTCGTCGGCGACGGCCGCCGCCGAGGTCGGGCTGATCCGGCCCGACCGGTTGGCCGAGGGCGCGACGAGCGGTTCGCCCATATGGGCGATCAGGTCGAGGGCCGCGGGATGGCCCGGCACACGCACGGCCAGCGTATCCAGTCCTGCACGGGCGAGGCTGCAGACCGTGCATGTTGCCGCCACAGGCAGGACCAGGGTCAAGGGCCCCGGCCAGAACTTGTCGGCAAGACAGCGCGCCTCATCGCTGAACATGGCCTGGGCTTCGGCCATGGCACGGTCGGTCACATGGGCGATCAGCGGATTGAAGCGCGGCCGATCCTTGGCGTCATACACGCGGGCCACGGCATGAGCGTCGCTGGCGCGCGCGGCCAGGCCGTAGACGGTTTCGGTCGGAAGACCCACGAGATCGCCGCGTCGCAGCGCATCCGCGGCCCGGCGAAGCACGTCTGGCATGGGCGGCAGGATCGGGACGGACACATCGGTCATGCCCCTGCAAGCCGCAACTGCCCCCCGCCTGTCAATCGCCGGTGCGGCGCGTGGCCTCGACCAGGACGTCCACCTGAACCTCGTCGGCGACCCAGTCTGCGGTCGGATCGCTCTGCATGCCGAGGTTCAGCGCGCTGCGCGTCAGGGTCGTCTCGCCCTCCATACGGGCGCGGTCGCCGGCAATCTCCAGGTCGAACCGGAAGGGCACCGTGACGGTCTGGTCCTTGATGGCGAGTGTGGCATCGGCGACGTAGTCGCGCGCGCCTTCATCTTCGCGAAACGCCGACAGCGTGACGGTGGCCGTCGGATGGTTGGAGACGTCGAACCACTCCCCCGACCTGAGCGTGTCGGTGTAGAGTTTCTTGTTCGCCTGAGCCGTGCCCGTTCGGACCGTGACCGTGGCCCGGCTCTGAGCCAGCCGGTCGGGGTCGAAGGCTATGCTCGCCTCCCAGTCCTGGAAGGTTCCGGAATAGGGATCGCCGTCATGGATCCCGGAAAACCCGATGGACGAGGCGGCCATGTCGACCTGCCAATTGGCCTCGTCGAGCGGTGCGGCGGCCCCGTCCGATCCGCTGCCTGCGCTGGCGCCCTGAAGCGCGCTGGCCAGGACCGGCGCCCCGGCGATGGCGGCGAAGACCAGGGCGGCGCCGCCGAACGCGGCGAGGGCGCCTCGGGCCGGTTGCACCGGCGGGGCCGTGCGACCGAGGAGGCCGGGGATCATCCGCTTGAACACGCCGCCTTCGGGGCCGAGCTCATGCTTGATCGCCCCGGCCACATGCAGTCCGAGAAGACCGATGGCCACCCAGGCCAGCTTCGAATGAATGAACTCGACCACGGCGTGGCCCGTTTCATTGGTGAGGAAGCCGACGCCCGGAATGTCCGGCCAGCTCACGACGCCGAACAGAACGGTTGCCACGTCGAATTCGTAGGCGGTCGACACGTACAGCCAACCGGTCAGTGGCATGGCCAGCATCAGGCCGTAGAACGCCACATGCACGCCATGCGAGAGCGTCCTTTCCCACGCCGTCATGCCTGCCGGCAGGGGTGGTGGCGGGTTGAGCACGCGCCAGACGATACGCGCCAGCGTAAGGATCAGGATGGTGATGCCGATGGATTTGTGCAACTGGTAGAGCGCTTCATTGCCATCCATGTTCCAGCCCAGCGCAATCATGCCGACAATGGCGAGGGCGATCGCCCAGTGAAGGGCGATGGCCACACCCGTGTATCGCCGGACCGGCAGGTCGCTGTCGGAGGGCGTCGCTTCCGTCATTGGATCCTCGCAGTCAGGGAAGTCCGGCCAGAGTCCGCCTCCAGCCTGGCCGTTCGGTTAATGCACATCCATGGCCGACGGGGGTGCTAGCGCATCTTCAGCCAATGAGAGTTGGTGAAGATGCGCCAGGTCCCTGTTTTCGGGCAGTCTCTCAACGCGAACTGGTACCCACTTCGCGTGAAAATGCACTACTCGTCAGCAGCTTGCAGGAATTCGCCCGAAAACTCGACCTCCACCTCGTCGGAAATGTTCGGGACCATGGCGTTCATGCCGAACGCGCTGCGGGTGAGGGTCGTCGTGGCGGTGAAGCCGAGAAGGTCGCGGTCCCCGAACCAGGGCGTGTTCGCGGTGCCATGATAGGTGACATCCAGCGTCACCGGCTTGGTCACGCCGAGAAAGGTGAGGTCACCGGTCACCTTGCCCGTGAACTCACCGGTCATTTCCGCGCCGGTCGATACGAAGGTGATTTCGGGATACTCGCCCGAATTGAACCAGCGGGCCTCGTTTGCCAGCTCCGATTCCCATTCCTGCTTCTTCTCGGGATCGGGATACTGGGTGTCGAGCCCGGTGGGATCGATCGTCACCGAAAGCCTCGAGGCGGTCGGGTCTTCCGGATCGAACTCCAGGGTCGCGTCGAAATCGGTGAAGTCGATGAAATACTGCGACAGCCCCATATGTTTGACCTTGGCGGTCAGGAAGGCGTGGTTCTTTTCCAGCTGGTAGGTGTCGGCGGCCACCCCTTCCAGCGTCTGCTCCGCATGGGCGCAGGCGGTGGCGAGGGTGAGGGCGGAGACGGCAGTCAGCAGCGTTCGCATCGGTGGTCCTCCATTTGCGCGGCTACGCGGCAAAAGGTAGCGTCTCCTGTGCTGCTTGCCAGACCCTGTGTCATGTACGAGTTGGAAAAGCACCGTTTCGAGAGGAGCCCGCCATGGCCTACACCGCACCCACCGACGACATTGCCTTCCTTTTGCGCAATGTCCTGGGACTGGATCGCCTGGCCGGAACACGGGCCTTTCCCGATTACGACCCCGACCTCGTCGGACCGATCCTGGAGGAGGCCGGAAAGCTTGCCCGCGACGTGCTTGCGCCGCTCAATGGCGAGGGGGACCGGCATGGGGCGGATCTGACCGATGCCGGGGTGCGCGCGGCACCCGGCTTCGCAGCCGCCTACGCCCAGTTTCGGGATGGCGGCTGGATGGGCCTGGCGGTGCCGCAGGCGCATGGCGGGCAGGGGCTTCCCAAAGGTCTGGCGCTGGCCGTCATGGAGATGCTGCACGGCTCGAACATGGCCTTCGGTCTTTGCCCGATGCTGAGCTTCGGCGCGATCGAGGCGCTGCTCGCCCATGGCAGTGCCGATCAGCAGGCGATGTACCTGCCGAAACTGGTGTCCGGCGAATGGACCGGCACCATGAACCTGACCGAACCACAGGCCGGGTCCGATGTGGGCGCACTCAAGACCCGTGCCGAACCGCAGGGCGATGGCAGCTACCGGATCACCGGCCAGAAGATCTGGATCACCTGGGGCGACCATGACGTGGCGGAGAACATCATTCACCTGGTGCTCGCCCGCCTGCCCGATGCACCGGAGGGCTCCCGGGGCGTCTCGCTGTTCCTCGTGCCGAAGGTCCATGTCGGCGAGGATGGCGCCCTCGGTGAGCGGAATGCGGTCCGATGCATCGGTCTCGAGGAGAAGGTCGGTATCCACGCCTCACCCACCTGCGTGATGGAGTATGACGGGGCCATCGGTTACCTCATCGGCGAGGAGAACAAGGGCCTCGCCTGCATGTTCACCATGATGAACTCGGCCCGACTGAATGTCGGACTGGAGGGCGTCGGGGTCGGCGAGGCCGCGTATCAGGCGGCCCTCGCCCATGCCCGGGACCGCAAGCAGGGCCGCGCGGATGGTGTCGAGGGGCCCGCACCGATCGTGCACCATCCCGATGTTCGCCGCACGCTGGTCGAGATGCGCGCGCGCGTCATGGCCGCCCGGGCGATCTGCTATGCCTGCGGCATGGCGGCCGACCTGGCGGAAGCGGCCGACGATGAGGACGACCGTCGCGCCGCCCGCCTGCGGGAAGACCTGCTGACACCCATCGCAAAGGCCTGGTCCACCGATATGGGGGTCGACGTGGCAAGTCTGGGCGTTCAGGTGCATGGTGGCATGGGCTTCATGAACGAGACCCTCGCCGCCCAGCTGTACCGCGACAGCCGGATCGCGCCCATTTATGAGGGCACGAACGGTATCCAGGCGATCGACCTGGTGGGCAGAAAGCTGGCCCGCGACCAGGGCGCTGCCATGCTGACCATGATCGACGAGGCGCGCGAGACGGCGCGGCGTGCCCGCAATACCAACGAGGCGGATTTCGTGGCGATGGCCGACCGTCTGGACGCGGCCGCCGAAGGGCTGATGGTCGCAACCCGCTGGATGGTCGACACGCTGGCCACAGACCGCGCCCGCGCCCTTGCCGGGGCGACGGCCTATCTTGGCCTGGCAGGCGACGCGATCGGCGGGCGCTACCTGGTCGACGCGGCCCTCGCCGCCCGCGAGGGGCAGGGCGCCATGGCCGATCGGATGCCGCATCTCGCACGCTACTTTGCCGATACGGCCCTGGCTGGCGTGCCTGGACAGGTGGCGTCCGTAACCGAGGCCGGCGCGCGCGCCCTGGCTTCGGCGGATGCGGTCCTGGCCTGATCCCGTCCGCTTCCCGACGCCGACCTGGCCTGACCGCGCCCGGCCTTTGACGGCGCACGATTTTTGCTGCAGGAGACCTGCGCCCGCTGCGCTGCAGCGGACCTTGCCTTTACCAGGCCCCAGGGTCTGCCTAAATAACGGTCACACAGATCCGCGCGGGAGGATCGCAAGACATGTTCCTGACCATGCTGAAGGCGAAGCTTCACTCCGCCACGGTCACCCAGTGCGACCTGCACTACGAGGGGTCGGTCTCGATCGACCAGGATCTGCTGGACGCGTCGGGGATCCTGCCGCATGAGCGCGTCGACATCTGGAACGTGACGAACGGTGCGCGTATCTCGACCTATGCGCTAGAAGCGCCGCGGGGATCGCGGACGATTGGTGTCAACGGAGCGGCCGCACGCCACTTCGCGGTGGGCGACACGGTCATCATCGCGGCCTTTGCCCAGGTTGACGAGGCCCGTGCCCGCCAGCACGCACCGACGGTCGTCATTCTCGATCGCGACAACGCCATCAAGACGACCTGACGGCCCATACGCCTGGCCGCCTTCCTCTGCGGTCGCTCTCCCCAGCCTTGTCGAAGCCTGCTAGGCGAGCGGAATGGTCTTCCGCGATTTCGCCCTTCTGTTCTGCGTGTGCCTGGTCTGGGGCCTGAACCTGGTCGTGACGCGCTACGTGGTCGGGGTCGAGGGGGTGCCGCCGATCTTTTTCGCTGGCGTCCGTTTCCTCGGCATCGCCCTGGTCCTTCTGCCCTTCCTGCGCCCCTTGCCCGACAATCTTTCGATGATGTTCGCCATCGCCATGTGTATCGGCGCGGCACACTTCGCCCTTCTGTTCATCGGTCTTGCCATGGCCGATGCCAGCGCCGTGGCCGTGGTCGGCCAGCTTGGCGTGCCGTTCTCCACCTTGCTGTCCATGGTGTTCCTGGGCGAGCGGGTGGGCTGGCGGCGTGGGCTGGGGATTACCCTTGCCTTTGCCGGCGCGGTGCTGATTGCGTTCGAACCAGGTCAGTTCGAGCTGTCCTTTGGCCTCATCTATGTGGTGGCCTCGGCCTTTATCGGTGCGGCGGGCGGGATCCTGATGAAGCGCGTGACGCCCGTGTCGGCCTTCCGCATGCAGGCCTGGGTCGGACTGTTTTCCTTTGCGCCGCTTCTGGTGTTCTCCTTCCTGATCGAGCGCGGCCAGATCGGCAGCTATGTGGGCGGCGGCTGGCCGGTCTGGCTTGCGACGGTCTTTGCGGTGCTGGGCGTGTCGATCTTCGGCCATGGCGGCTTCTATTCGCTCATCAAGAAGTATGACGTGTCGCTGCTCTCGCCGTTGACCCTGATGACGCCGATCTGGGGGGTCGTGTTCGGGATCGTGCTGCTCGGCGAAGCGCTGACGCCCAGCCTCGTCGTGGGTGCAGCCGTGTCTCTGACCGGCGTCCTGATCATCGCGGTGCGTCGCAATCGGGTCCTGCCCGAGGCAGCAATCGTCCGGAAGCTCACGGGGCAATCGTGATGCGGATCGTTGAACGGCCGAGCCCCAACCACGACGCCCGCCAGAGGGTGCTGGACATGCTGGTGCTGCACTATACCGGAATGGAAACCGGCGAGGCGGCGCTCGCCCGACTGTGCGACCCGGCGGCCAAGGTCTCGGCCCACTATCTCGTTCGGGAGGACGGCGTCATCGTCGCAATGGTGCCCGAAGACCGGCGCGCCTGGCATGCCGGCGTTTCCCGTTGGCAGGGTGACGACGATCTCAACTCCCGCGCCATCGGGGTCGAGATCGTCAATGGCGGACATGACTTTCCCGACACGCAGGGCCGACTGCCAGCTTATCCGGACATCCAGATTCGCGCTGTGATGTCGCTGTGCGAGGCGATCCTTCAGCGCTGGCCCATCCCGTCGACGCGCATCGTCGGACATTCCGACATCGCGCCGACGCGCAAGCGCGATCCGGGCGAGCATTTTCCCTGGCAACGGCTGGCCGGGCGGGGCATCGGTCTCTGGCCACATGTTCAGGCAACCCCGCTGGAGGGGGACTATGGTCCGGCGCTGTCGGCCATCGGGTATGACACGTCAGACCTGCCAGCGGCCTTGAACGCCTTCCAGCGCAGGTTCGTGCCTCACCGGCTGGACCAGGGCCCCTGCGCGGAGACCAGGTCGTGGCTGGCTGCGGTTGCGGCGCTCTATGAGTCCGTGCCGGACTGAAACGGATCGTCGCCGGATACATTCGCTGATGGGGTGCGGCCCATGACCGTGCGGGACCACTCCACCGACAGGGCTGCACCCAGCAGCAGGGCGCTGACCGTCGCGATCAGCCAGATGAAACCGAGGATCACCGACGCCAGCGCCCCATAGACCGTGTCGAGCACGCTGAAGCGCAGGTAGAGCTGGAACAGCCAGGTCACGAACAGCCAGACCCCGGCGCCTGCGGCCGCGCCTGCCACCATGGCCCATCCGCTGGCCACCCGCCCGCGCAGGGACAGGGCGATCAGCAGGTAGAAGATCAGGAAGCTGGCCACCCATTTCGTGATCCACAGGCTGGAGGCGAGACCGGCAATGTTCGCTGCCAGGTCGCCCGCCGGTCCGCCCATGCCCTGGCGCACGATCGTCATCACCAATTGTGCCGCCCCCAGGAGCCACACCAGAAGAACCAGAAGCGCGGTCATGAGGAGCGACATGCTCTGGAACCGCAGAATGCCGCTGCGCTTGTTGCTGTCCGACAGCATGCGGATGCCCGTGATGGCGGCCTTGGCGCCCGAACTCGCCGTATAGGTCACGATCAGCAGGGCCACCACGGCCCGGAAGGTCAGGCCCTGTGGGGTCAGCGCCTGTATGACCCCCAGCTCCGTTGCGTCGAGGGGTTCCACATTCGTGCTCAGGATCTGCTGGATCGAACCGGCGATCTGGGTGCTGAGTTCGGCTGGAAGCAATGCGATCAGCAAGGTCAGCGTCAGATAGATGAGCGGGAAGACCGAGAACAGCGCGTAGAAGGCGATCCCGCCGGTCACCATGCGGACTTCCGGTTGCGACAGGCGCACGATGGCATGCCAGACCGGCAGCACGATCCATGTCATCCAGGCGGGCCGAGGGTGCGGTCCGGGTTGGGGCATTTGCGGTATCCTGGCCAGGTTCCGTTCGAGGGTCTCTAGCGCTATATAGGAGGCCTCGACCAGATGGCCGGGCAGCCGCTGCACGCAAGTGTGGAGGAAAGTCCGGGCTCCCTGGAGACAAGGCGGCGGGTAACGCCCGCCCGGCGTGAGCCGAGGGAAAGTGCCACAGAGAGCAGACCGCCCCGGACTGTCCGGGGTAAGGGTGAAAGGGTGGGGTAAGAGCCCACCGCGCGACCCGCAAGGGAAGCGGCACGGTAAACCCCGCCTGGAGCAAGACCGAATAGGGGGCACATGACGGGCCGTCTCCAGCCCAGTGCCCCGGGTGTGTCGCAAGAGGCGTGTCGCGAGGCGCGTCCCAGATGAATGGCTGCCCCATCGGGTCACCGATGGACAGAACCCGGCTTACAGGCCATCTGGTCGAGCTATTTCTTCCCGAACAGCCGCGAGAAGAAGCCGCCCCCGCCGAGGCTGGACAGGTCGGCAGCCTCGATGTTGCCGCCGGTCTGGCGGGTTTCTCGCGGCGCCTGTCGGGGCTGACCCGCGCCCAGGACCGCAAGCAGCCGCTGGTAGCCCGCCTCGCGATCACCCGTCATGTCGATGATCTGAACGCCCGCGAGCTGGTAGGCCATGGCGTCGGGCACGGTCACCGCGCCGAACTGGATTGGGACGATGCGCGCAGGCGAGTCCTGGGCGATGTCGAGCTCGCGCCGGACATTGTCCGAGGCGGCGGAGTCGGCCGTCAGGACCAGCAGGACGACGTCCGCCGCGTTGATCGCCTTGACGATGGTGGCCCGCCACTGGGCGCCCCCGTCTATCCCCTCCCGGTCGATCCAGGCGCTGTGACCATCCTCGGCCAGACGCGCCACGAGGCTGTCGACGGTTCGGCTGTCGCGTCGCGAATAGCTGACGAAGAGAGTGGCCATGGGAGCCTCCCGGCAATGCGTCTGGCGAGACCGCCTATCGGTACTGCGACTTCTCGTCGGTGAAGGTCTTCATGAAGGCCTGGGCGGCCTGGAGATTGTTGCGGTCCGCGAAGATGAAGACCGGCAGGCTTTCACGGGTCCAGAAGGTGCAGCCCGACTTCACGAGGCGGTAGAAGATCCGCACCACCCATCGCGAAAGATACCAGCCAAGCGCGAGCAGGAGCAGCGTGACGACGGCCACCACCGGGAGCGGGTTGCCCATGTAGACGTCGAACACCGCCCAGAGGAGTTCCAGGGCCAGCATCGTCAGCAGGTTCGCCACCGCCAACGCGAAGAGCAGGTAGACCAGGCCGAAACCGATCAGGAACAGCCACAGGCTGATGAGAGAGGGCTGGCTGAACGAGACCGAGTTCACCAGGTCCAGGAACCCGCTTCGGAAGTTGACGCGTCCGCCCATTCGGATCAGCAGGCCGCAAACCCGCTTGTCCGTGACGCACCAGAAGCTGTGTTCCGGCAGGATGTAACCGAGTGCGCCGAGATAACCGCACCCAACAATGGTTTCGCGTGAGCCGACGAATCCGGCAAAGATCTGCTTGATCGCGTCGGCGTCGCCCTTCCGCGCCCGTGACATGACGCTGCCAAGCTTGATTCGTCCCGATGCCATGATGTTGTCCCCCCATCAGCCCCCGTTGCATTCCTTATAACATGGCGAAAACGCTTGGGCAGCCACGATGTGCTTTCGTACATTTGCGAAGACGTGATGCGATTTCAGATCGACATCCGGTGCCGCGGGTGGTGAGGGGCAGTTGCCCGGACTGGCAGGCTTTCCAGGAGACCTGGCGGTTATCCACCGAATTTCCCCATACGGATCGAAAACCCCGTTGACGATACCTTAACCAATCAAACACTATATCTTGTGTCCGGGGCCGATTTGGGTACCGCATATGGCGGTTTTGGGGTTGGCTCCCATATGTAACGGATGAGCTAAGGGGTACGACATGTCCGCGTCAGAAGCCGTCAACACCGCCGCCGCGAAGACCCGCCGGGGCAAGCCCAAGACCCGCCAGTCGGTCGATCTGCGTCTGGTGGACGGGTTCAGGGTCGAGATCGATACCGCTCGCGACGCGTTGCTGACCGAGTTCGGCAAGGTCACGCTGAAGGACCGTTATCTCCTGCCGGGCGAGTCCTATCAGGACATGTTCGCGCGGGTGGCGAGTGCCTATGCCGATGACCAGGCCCATGCCCAGCGGCTGTATGACTACATGTCAAACCTCTGGTTCATGCCGGCGACGCCCGTGCTGTCGAATGGCGGGGCGGATCGGGGACTGCCAATTTCCTGCTTCCTCAATCAGGTCGACGATTCGCTGGATGGCATCGTGGAGACCTGGAACGAGAATGTGTGGCTGGCCTCCAATGGTGGCGGGATCGGGACCTATTGGGGCAATGTGCGATCGATCGGCGAAAAGGTCGGGCAGAATGGCCAGACGTCCGGCATCATTCCGTTCATTCGCGTCATGGACAGCCTCACCCTGGCGATCAGCCAGGGATCCCTGCGGCGGGGGTCGGCGGCCTGCTATCTGGACATTCACCACCCCGAGATCGAGGAATTCCTGGAGATCCGGAAGGCGTCGGGCGACTTCAACCGCAAATCCCTGAACCTGCACCACGGCATCAACATCACGGACGCGTTCATGGAGGCGGTGCGCGCCGATGAGGAGTTCGGCCTGCGCAGCCCGAAGACGGGCGAGGTGGTCCGCACGATCAATGCCCGGAAACTGTGGCAGAAGATCCTCGAACTGCGCATCCAGACCGGAGAGCCCTACCTCCTCTTCGTGGACACGGTGAACAATGCGATGCCGGCCCATCAGCGCAAGCTGGGCCTGAGCGTGCGCCAGTCGAACCTGTGCTCGGAGATCACGCTGCCCACCGGGCATGACCATCTCGGCAATGAGCGGACCGCCGTGTGCTGCCTGTCATCGCTGAATGCCGAGAAGTTCCTTGAATGGAAGGGCGACGAGCGTTTCCTGGAGGACGTCTTCCGCTTCCTCGACAATGTGCTGGAGGATTTCATCCACAGGGCACCTCCGGAGATGGCCCGCGCGGTCTATTCTGCGCGACGCGAGCGGTCCGTCGGCCTGGGGCTCATGGGCTTCCATTCCTTCCTGCAGAGCCAGGGCGCGCCCATGGAAAGTGCTGCGGCCAAGGCCTGGAACAACGCCATGTTCCGCCATATCCGCAAGGGCGCGGATGCTGCGTCGGTGAAGCTCGCCAAGGAGCGCGGCCCCTGCGAGGATGCCCGAGACGCGGGGATGATGGCGCGCTTCTCTCACAAGATCGCGATCGCGCCGACGGCGTCGATCTCGATCATCTGTGGAGGCACCAGCGCCGGCATCGAGCCGATTCCGGCCAATGTCTACACCCACAAGACGCTGTCTGGATCGTTCACGGTCAAGAACCGCCATCTGGAAGCGCTGCTGGAGGAGAAGGGGCTCAACACCCCCGAGATCTGGCAGTCGATCCTCGAACACGAGGGGTCGGTCCAGCATCTGGCCGAACTGGACGCCAGCGAGAAGGACGTCTTCAAGACGGCTTTCGAGATCGACCAGCGCTGGATCATCGAACTGGCCGGCGACCGGACACCTTTCATCTGTCAGTCCCAGTCGCTCAACGTCTTCCTGCCCGGCGACATCGACAAGTGGGACTTGCACATGCTGCACTGGACTGCGTGGGAACGGGGACTCAAGTCTCTGTATTACTGCCGGTCCAAATCGGTCCAGCGTGCGGCCTGGGCCGGATCGGAGGGGCCGCGTGCGGCCCGGATTCAGACCGAGCGTACGGATTACGAGGAGTGTCTGGCCTGCCAATAAAAGTGGCATCCGGGCGCCAGCCTTGGGCATTTTCCTGAATCGTTAAGGACAAAGGCGGGCTGAGGCCCGCCTTTTCTGCGTGGGAAACCCAGCAATTCGTGGGGCCTGAAGCACTATCCGCATAGTCTTTTTGCGTCAGCGAACGTTTACCTTGGGTGTGCAGATGGCCAATTCGCAGCCCCTGCGCTTTTATGCTAGATTAAGCCTTGCCCGGTGAAATGAAGGCCGGGTATCGAAGGATCGGGGTTGATGGAGCGGCTGAGGCGAATGTTCTTGCTACTCTCCACGGGAATCGCGGCGATGGCCTGTCAGGGGTGTGCATCCCACATCTCGGTCGGGAACGGGCCCGCCATGGCGAGCCAGGGCGTCAGCGCGGCCGCCGAACCGAGTGAGGGTCTGCGCCTGGCGGTGAATGGCGCCTTCGAGTCGTCCTTCGAATTGCCGGTCCGGCCAGCCTATTCCTCCGCCGATCTGGACGTGTCGCGGCAGACCGGGCCTCTGCCGAACGGGCCGTTGCCGGTGAATGGAAGCGCGCTGACCGCACGCCTTCCCGAGACGTCGCCCCAGGCTTGGCTCGATCCCACACTGGGCGCGACGCTGACGACGGCGCTCAAGGATACATCCTGGTCCTCGTCGGAGGGCATCCAGGCTTTCGAGGCCAATCTGAGCGCCGCCCGGCTGATCGAGCCGCTCGACCAGGACAAGCGTTTCGCCGCCGGTTTCGAGATCGCGGCGAATGCCGAGCGGACCGGCCTGGGGTTCGACGTGTCGCTGGCGCCGAGCCTTGCCTATGCGCGGGAAGGCGATTTCCGTACCCGGCGTGTCGGAGCCGAAGTCCGCCTGGGCCAGAACTTCGACCAGCGGGGCCAGAACGTTGAAGCCGACAGCTGGTACATTTTCGCCGGCCAGGAAGGCGAGGCCATTGTCTGGGAGGCCGGCGAGCACGGTTTTTCCGACGTGACCAATGCCATGGCGCTGCGGGACCAGGTCACCGTCGGGGACCTGCAGGCCGGGATCTCGGTCCAGCGCGGGCAGGGCCAGGTCTCGTTCAGCTATATCCGCCGCGAGGTCGAGTACCAGGACCGCAATGGCGGCGCCAGCGAGGACGAGGACTTCGCCGGCATCAGCTTCACGATCCGGAAATAGCGCCGCCCAGCGAGGCGATTCGCGTTAACGCCCGGTTTCCCGATGGCTCTCCTGTGGAGAAGTGACGCATCGGGCGTCCATCATCTTGCGTGCCTTTCCCAAATCGAACACTATATCTGGTGTCAGAAGAGGCTTTCCGCAGGGAGCAATGCATGCCGGACGGACTGATCCAAACGCCTGGACTTCTTACGCCGAGCAGGGCTTACAAGCCGTTCCGGTACCCGTGGGCCTACGATTTCTGGAAGCGCCAGCAGCAGGTCCACTGGATGCCCGAGGAGGTTCCGCTGGGCGAGGACTGCAAGGATTGGGCGATCAAGCTCAATGACCGCGAGCGCAATCTCCTCACCCAGATCTTCCGCTTCTTCACCCAGTCGGATGTCGAGGTCGGCGCCAACTACATGGAAAACTACATGCCTCTGTTCAAACCGACAGAGGTGTCGATGATGCTCTCCTCGTTCTCCAACATGGAGACGATCCACATCGCGGCCTACGCCCTGCTGCTCGAAACGATCGGGATGCCGGACACCGAATTCTCCGCCTTCATGGAGTATGAGGAGATGGCGGCGAAGCATGATTATCTCGGCCAGTTCGGCTGCGAGACCTATGAGGACATCGCCACGTCCATGGCGGTCTTCGGGGCGTTCACCGAGGGGCTGCAGCTGTTTGCAAGCTTCGCCATGCTGATGAACTTCCCCCGCTTCAACAAGATGAAGGGAATGGGCCAGATCGTGTCCTGGTCGGTGCGTGACGAGAGCCTGCACTGCGAGGGCATGATCAAGCTGTTCCACACCTTCTGTGAAGAGACCGGGATCATGAACGCCCAGCTTGCCGGTCGCATCACGGAATGCTGCGAGACGGTCATCAAGCTCGAGGACAAGTTCATCGACCTCGCCTTCGAAGCCGGCGACGTGGAAGGCATGAGCCCCGACGACATCAAGCGCTATATCCGTTACATTGCGGATTGGCGGATGACTCAGCTCGGTCTGGCGCCAATCTATGGCGTGACAGAACACCCGTTGCCCTGGCTGACCGAGATCCTGAACGGTGTGGAGCACGCCAACTTCTTCGAGCAGCGCGCCACGGAGTATTCCAAGGGCGCCACGCGCGGCGACTGGCATGGTGACGCCGGTGTCTGGTCTGCCTTTGACGACCTGATGAAGAAGCGTGAGGTGGCCGCCGAGTAGCCCGCTTCCGGGCGGGGCGGCGTTTCGGGGCCATGCTGAACCGGCGCTGGCCGGTCGCCACCACCGATCACAGCACCGGGCCGGTCTCCTCGAGGAGGCCGGCCCTTTCCATCAGATCGGCGAATGCGAGGGCCACATGATAAAGCGTCGACGCGGGGATGTCCTCGCAGGTCGGTGAGCCCGTCGGTCCGTACCGATCGATCCAGCCGCCATCCGGTGCCGGGGTCAGGTGCAGAGACCAAAGCCGGTCGAATGCCAGGATTGCGCGGCCCGTCGCGTCCCGATCATGCTCGGCCATGGCCAGGTGCGCCTTCAGGGCTTCCGTCAGGCCCCATGTTCTCTGATCGGCGTTAACGAGCTGCCCCTGAAGGCCGTGGGCGAGCCAGATCTCGCCATTCGGGCCCGTCAGCCGATTGCCATTGGCATAGAGCGCGTCGCGTACCGGTCTTGGCGCCGCGCCCCCCGATGCGTTCAAGTGTGCCAGCAGCCAGACCCACTCGAACTGGTGCCCGGTCTCGATCCGGTCGTCCCTGGTCGAGCCCCAGTCGGCGGCAAAGACTTCCCGCAATTGCAAAGGCTCTGCGGTCAGGAACTTCGACGCCATCAGCGCGGCAAGCGCGGTTGCGCGGTTGAGGCTGTTGCCGTCCGCGCGCGCTCGGGCATGGGCGAGGAACGCCTCGAGGAGGTGCATGTGCGGGTTCTGGCTTCGGATCGACGGCGCGGGCAGGTGCTCGAAATAGCCGCCATCAGAGGCGGGCCGTGGCAGCAGGCTGGTCACGGTACAGGCGGTCTCGTCGGCGGCGCGCGCGGCCAGGTCTGCGCCGGCCCGGGCGGCCTGGGACAGGGCCAGCAGGGCGAACGCATTGTCGTAGAGGTCCGCCGTGGTCTCGCTCAGACCGGCGCCATGGGTGATCCAGCGCCCGAACAGCCCGTCCTCGCGCCGGCCGATCTGCCAGAGCTGTTCGACACCCTCCACCACGCAGGCGCGGGCCCGGCCCGGTTGCCATCCCATCTGCCAGGCGAGTGCGAAACTGTAGATCTGGCGGGCCTGGACCCGAACCCGGCTCTGCGTATCATCCAGAGGGCGTCCCTGAAGGTCGAGGCGTTCGCGGAACCCGCCATCGGGGTGGCGACCTGCCTCCGACCAGAGTGGAAAGGCCGCATCGAAGAGCCAGTCCCTTGCCCGGGTCGCGCGGTCGACGAGCGCGTGATCCAGCCTTGGCATCTAGGCACGCTCCGGATCGGGCCGTCCCCGCGCCAGGATCGACGTGGTCGACCGTCCGGTTTCGAGTGCCAGGGTTCGCACCTCGCCGCCGCGTGCGGTTACCAGATCCGCCCCCACCACGGCCTCGGGTGCGTAGTCGGCGCCCTTCACGAGCAGGTCGGGCTCAAGCGCCGCGATCAGGTCATACGGCGTATCCTCGTCGAACACGACCACGGCATCCACGCTGCGCAGCGCCAGCAGCAGGGCGGCCCGGTCGGCCTCGGGATTGACCGGACGACCGGGGCCCTTGAGTCGCGCCACCGAGGCATCGCCGTTCAGGCCAACCACGAGCCGGTCGCAGAGCGCACGGGCCCGCTCCAGGAGGGAGGCATGGCCGAAGTGCAGGATGTCGAAACAGCCATTCGTGAAGCCGACCCTGAGCCCCTGGTCACGCCATGCCCTGATCGCGGCGCGCGCGTCGTCCCGGCTGATGGCCGTGCGCAAGCGTCCCGGAATTTCGCCGCGCCGGCGCAGGGCTTCGCGCAGCTCGCCGGCGCTCACCTGGGCGGTGCCCCGCTTGCCGACCACCAGTCCGGCGGCCGTATTGGCCAGGCGTGCCGCTTCGCCGAGGTCCAGTCCAGCAGCCCGCGCCAGGGCGAAGGTGGCAACGACCGTGTCCCCCGCACCCGACACGTCGAAGACTTCCCGCGCCTCCGCGGGGACATGCAGCGCAGCATCTGGCGTGATCAGCGACAGCCCGTCCTCGCTTCGCGTCACCATGACCGCGCCCAGCCGGTGTTCCGAGATAAGCTGGCGGGCGGCTGCAATCACCTCACGGTCGGTGGTGACGGGAAGGCCCGTGGCCAGTGCGAGCTCGCTGCGATTCGGCGTGACCAGGTCTGCGCCGCGGTAACGGCTGAAATCCCGCCCCTTCGGATCGACGATCGTGGGGGTACCGGAAGCCCGTGCCGCCTCGATCATCGCCGCAGCGAGGTCGCCGTCGAAGAGGCCCTTCGCATAGTCCGACAGGATGAGCGCGTCAGCCGAGCCAAGCGCGTCGCCCAGTGCGGTGAGGAGCCTGTCCCGGCCCGGCTGGCTGAGCGGGGCTAGATCCTCGTCATCGACCCGCAGCACCTGCTGGCCGCCGCTGACGAAGCGTGTCTTCGTGATGGTCGCCACTGCATCGTCGCGCCACACTCCGTCTGTTGCCAATCCGTGGCCATGCGCCAATCGCAGCACATGGTCGCCGGCCGGGTCGCGGCCGATTCGGCCGAAGAGGTGCGTCCGCGCCCCAAGGCTTGCCGCATTGGCCGCAACGTTGCCGGCGCCGCCGAGCGTGTCGACACCTCCCCGCCGTCGCAGGACCGGCACGGGCGCTTCCGGAGAGACCCGATCGATCGTGCCGGTTTCGTAGCGATCCAGCATGACGTCGCCACAGACCAGAACCCTCAGGTCGCAAACGCGGTCGAAAAAGGGGGCGGGATCGCTCATGGGCTGGTTCCAGCGCTCGCTCCGGCCGGCCGAACCGGCCCCTGGTCCGGATCCGGCGAGCAGGTCTGATCCGGTCTACCCAGCCCCGCCGGGGTGGGCAAGCCGTCAGCGTTCGGCGAGTTGCTCGATCAGCGCACGCGCTTCGGCACCGATTTCGCCATGGTCAAGCGCATAGGCGAGGACAGCTTCCAGGTAACCGATCTTCGAACCACAGTCATAGTCCTGACCTTCATACTCAAAGGCATGGAAAGGCTGTGTGGTCATCAGCTTCGCCATGCTGTCGGTCAGCTGGATCTCGCCGCCCGCACCAGGCTCCTGCGCGGAAAGCAGGTCGAAGATTTCCGGCTGCAGAATGTAGCGCCCCGTAATCTTCAGGTTCGAGGGCGCCTCTTCGCGCGCCGGCTTCTCGACCATGCCGGTCATCTCGATGATTCGTCCGTTGCGGCCCTTCGGCGCAATGACGCCATAGGAGGAGACGCGCGACTCGGGCACGGCATCAACGGCGATGATGTTGCCGCCGGTCTGGTCATAGGCCTCGACCATCTGGGCCAGGCAGCTCCGCGCGCCCTTGATCAGCACGTCGGGCAGAAGGATGGCGAAGGGCTCGCGGCCGATCACGTCCCGAGCGCACCAGATGGCGTGGCCTAGACCGAGGGCGCCCTGCTGGCGGATGAAACTGGTGGTGCCGGCCGGCATGTGCAGCGCGGCCAACTCGTCCAGGAGTGCTGTCTTGTTCTTTCTGCGCAGCGTGTCGTCGAGCTCATAGGCGATGTCGAAATAGTCCTCGATCGCACCCTTGTTCCGGCCGGTGACGAACACGATGTGCTCGATCCCCGCCTCGCGGGCTTCGTCCACCACATATTGCAGGGCCGGCCGGTCGACGATGGGCAGGAGTTCCTTCGGGATCGCCTTGGTCGCCGGCAGGACACGAGTCCCGAATCCGGCCACGGGCAGAACGGCCTTGCGGATGGTCATGGAGCGGTCTCCCTCTGGCGCGTGCGGACGTGGGCCAATCGGGCCGCCATCGTCCGGTTGTGCACCGGTCTATGCAAGCCGCGCTCCAAGCACCAGCGATGATGGCAGGTCCGCTCAGACGAAGGCG
This sequence comes from uncultured Hyphomonadaceae bacterium, assembly GCA_964492485.1. GTDB lineage: Bacteria > Pseudomonadota > Alphaproteobacteria > Caulobacterales > Hyphomonadaceae > UBA5336. The sequence continues at coordinate 32,982 of CAZBKM010000023.1, forward strand.
AAGCGGTTGCGTCCGGTGTCATCCTGGGTCACGGAGATCGCGCGCCCGGCCTGGTTCGCCTCGTCGCGCAGTCTCGTTAGCGTTTCGGGCGTCGCCTGGGCCACGAAGCGCTGACCGGTCGAGGTCCGGCCAAGCCCGATCCCGGTTTCCGGACCCCCGCGCCCGTGCACCACAGTGTAGGTCTCCAGGATGCCGCGCTCCGGGGCGTTGGCCAGCGTCACGGTGTCCCCGGGCGTTGCGGCGGGTGCGACGGGGGTGAAACGCGCGGGGCGATCCGTGGCATAGACCCCGACCGCTTCCTTGGTCATCCAGCCGCCATTCGCGAGCACCAGGCCCCGCGTTCCGGGATTGGCGCGCAGCCGGTCCACCATGCTGGCGATCCCGTGCATCGCGTAATTGTTGCCGGGGCCGCCGAAGAAGGGCAGTCCGCCGGTGAGACTCAGCGGGCGTGGATCGCTCTCCCAGTCGACGCCCAGCGCGTCGCAGGCCGAAAAGACCGCGCATGGAAAACACGAATAGATATCGAACGCATCGACGTCGTCGGCGGTGACCCCCGCCTGTTCCAGTGCCCTGTTCACGGCCTCGTCCATGGCCCATGACCCGTCGAGCCGGGGGCGGTGCACGACGAAGGCGTCGTTCGCCTCGCCTGCGCCATGCAGGTAGACCCGCCTGTCCTGTGGCACGCCAAGGGCGTCGGCCTTCTCCTCCGACAGAAGGAGCACGGCGGCACCCTGGTTCACCGCATCCTGCGCAACGTGCCATTTCAGGAACGGGTCGGCGAGTTCGTAATTGTCCGGTGAGGGCGTCGCCAGCCAGTCGACGCTGCGTGCCGTGGGGAATTGCGCGAAGGGATTGGCGGCTGCTGCCTGCGTGAACGGGGCAAACAGGCGTGACATCGCCCTGCGGTGGGCGTCCCGGCGGCGCCCCTCCCGCGCGGCAATGGCGGTCTCGAACAAGGCGTAGTAATAGGGTGCGGCGACCAGACCGTGACGGATTTCGGACGTCTCGAGGAGCATGTCGCCGAGGCCGCGATCCTCCATCGGCCGGTCGTCGCCATCGGTCCAGTCGAGCGTCAGGCCCGCCCGGCGTGCGGCCTTCGACGCGCCGATGGCTTCCGATCCTGCAAGCAGGGCGCCTTCAATCTCCCCGTCATGGATACGTTCCGCCATTTCGTGGACCAGTGCCTGGGGCGACTGGCCCCCGACACTCGAATAGATGGCAAGCCCTGGATCGGCTCCCAGGTCGCGGGCCAGCGTCCCCGGGAGATTCGTATTGGCGTGAGAGGCGCGCGGCACCGAATCCTCGAAGATCCGAACGAAGACCAGGGCATCGATCGCACGGGTGACCGACCCGGTGTCGGCTGCGCCGCAATCGGCCAGTGCCGCCTGGCTTGCCGAACGCGCCATGGACAACGGGGAGGGGGCCGTCTCGACCCCGTCCTCGGGCGTCCAGTGACTGACCGACTGTCCGACCCCGACGAGCACCGGCATGGAGCCTTTCGCCATATGTCACCTCCCGCAACCTGTCTGGTCTCCTGGTTAGCGCGGGCGCGCCGCTCTGGCGAGGCGCGACGCAAGGGAAGGCGCGTGGGATCGTTCAGCGCTCGAAGCTGTCCACCCCGGCGATGATCCGGTCCTGGCTTCCGGCATCGAGATAGGGATGCATGGGCAGGGACAGGACCCGGCGCGCGGCGGCTTCCGTATGGGGCAGGCCGCCTGGTGCAACGGGATAGTGCGTCGCGAAATCCTGCTGGTGCAGCGGTATCGGGTAGTAGACCGCCGTCGGAATGCCTGCCGCCTTGAGATGGTCCTGCAGGGCGTCGCGGTCGTCATGTTCGATCGTGTACTGCGCCCAGACCGAGCAGGCGCCATCGGCCACCCTCGGGACACGCGCGACCTTGCCGACCAGCGCCTCGCTGTAACGGTCCGCAATCGCCTGGCGGCGTTCGATCTCGTCGGGAAAGATCTTGAGTTTCTCCAGCAGGATTGCCGCCTGGATCGTATCGAGGCGCGAATTCATGCCGACCCGAAGATTGAGGTAACGCGGATCGTGTCGGAACTGCCGCGCGGCAATGTCGGCGGGCATCGCCTTGCCATAGAGCCTGAGCGAATCGATCAGCTCGGCGAGCGCCTTGTCATTGGTCAGCACGGCCCCACCGTCGCCATAGCAGCCAAGCGGCTTGGCCGGGAAAAAGCTCGTCGTCGCCACATCGGCCCAGGCCAGTGGGTGGCGGCCATTGAGGGTGCAGCCAAATCCCTGGGCGCTGTCGGCCATCAGTTTCAGGCCGTGGCGGTCACAGATGTCGCGCAGGGTCGGATAGTCCGCCGGATGGCCGAACAGATCGACCGCGATCACCGAATGCGGAACCTGCTCCCCCCTGGCCTTTACCGCCCCGATTGCCGCTTCGAGGCTCTCGGGTGACAGGGTGTAGGTGTCGGGGTCGATATCGACGAACACCGGCCTGGCGCCGAGCCAGGGTACCACCTGTGCCGTCGCCACGAAGGTAAAGGCTGGGCAGAACACGGCGTGATGCGGGCGCAGGCCCCAGGCCATGAGTACGAGTGCCAGCGCATCGGTGCCATTCGCGCAGGCAATGGTTCGCTCAGCCTCGGCGAACCGGCCGAGGGCGGCTTCCAGCTCGGCAACTTCGGGGCCCATGACATAGCGGCCATGCGTGATGACGGTCTGGATGGCCGTCTCGATCTCACCCGCGATGCGCTGACGCTGGGCCTGAAGGTCGATGAACTGCATGGGTCCTCCTGAAGCTCGGTATCCCGCGAGGCTCGCCTAGTGCATCTTCCAGTCAGGCAGAGCCGGTGCAGATGCGTGAGCGTTGTGTTTGGGGGCATTCTCTTGACGCGAACCGGTTCCCACTTCGCTTGAGAAGGCCCTAGCGTCAGGCGCGTCCCGGCTTCAACTCAACAATTGTTCGCCATTGTTTCCAGGTCAGGCCCAAGGCGTTTCGCACGCCTCGACGGCGCGGTGGAGTTTTCATGGGCGCGCGATCACGCTAAGCGGCGTGGCACCCAGGGCGCGCGCTCACCTGCCCTGCCACGACGAAAACCGGACCAGGATCCCTCTCCGCCATGAAAGTCATCATTACCGGTGCTGCCGGCTTCATAGGATTTCATGCCGCGTGCAGGCTGGCGGGCGCGGGGCATGAGGTGGTCGGTCTCGACAGTCTCAACGCCTATTACAGCCTCGATCTGAAGCGCGCACGCCTGGCGGCGCTGCCGGCGTCGGTGCGGTTCGAGACCCTGGACATTGCCGATGCGCCCGCGCTCTCGGATTGCGTCCGGCGGGAAGCGCCGCAGGTGGTCGTCCATCTCGCCGCCCAGGGCGGCGTGCGCTACTCGATCGAGAATCCGTTCGCCTACGCCCATTCGAATCTTCTCGGGCACCTGTCGGTCCTCGAAGCCTGCCGTCATGCCGAGGGGCTGTCGCATCTGGTCTATGCCTCCTCCTCATCGGTCTACGGCGACGACAGTGACGTTCCCTTTGCCGAGACGGCGGTCGTCGATCGGCCGGTGTCTCTCTATGCCGCCACCAAGGCCAGCGACGAGCTGATGAGCAGCGCCTATGCCCATCTCTACGGCCTCAAGCAGATCGGGCTGCGCTTCTTCACGGTGTACGGTCGCTGGGGCCGGCCGGACATGGCCTATTGGCTGTTTGCCGAACGGATCCTGCGCGACGAGCCGATCAAGGTGTTCAACCGGGGCCAGATGCGCCGTGACATGACCCATGTCGGCGATGTGGTCGCCGGGCTTGCTGCCGTGGTCGAACGGACCCCCACCTTCGCCGATGGGGAGCGGCCTCACCGGGTCTACAATGTCGGCAACAGTCACCCCGAAACGCTGATCGATCTGATCGAGACGCTGGAAGCCGCCATAGGACGCCCGGCCCGAAAGACCTTCCTGCCGATGCAGCCCGGTGACGTGACCGAAACCTATGCCGACATCCGCCGCTTCCAGGCCGATTACGGCTACCGCCCCCAAACCCCCATCTCCGAAGGCCTGCCTGACTTTGTCGCCTGGCTGCGCGGGTATCTGGGGCTTTAAGGCCGTCTCGCAGCGGGAACCGGGTCTCACTTCGCCGCACTGCGGCCTAAAGCGCCGGTCTTTCGGTTCACTCCAGACCGACGCCTTACATCATTGGTCTTGTGCAAGTCACCGTTCGCAACCGAACCCGTCGCTCCATACTTGCGCTAGGGCGTTTTCCGAGCGACATGAATCGTTTGGGATTCCCAAGGCGGGCGGAT
>CAZBKM010000024.1:0-32574 GCA_964492485.1 uncultured Hyphomonadaceae bacterium
GCGACATCATCAATTCCAACATCAACGCCATGCTGGACAAGGCCGAGAACCCCGAGAAGATCGCCCGGCTCATGATCCAGGAAATGGAAGACACGCTTGTGGAGGTCCGCACCGCGGCGGCCCGCGCCATGGCCGACAGGAAGGAGATGGAGCGCGAAATCGCCTATTACGGCAAGCAGCGAGACGAATGGGCCGACAAGGCGGAACTGGCCATCGACAAGGGGCGCGAGGACCTGGCCCGCGGCGCCCTCGCCGCCAAGCAGAAGGCCGAGGCCGAGATGGAGCGGCGCAGGGACGCCATGGCCGCCGCCGAGGATGCGTTCGAGAAGCGCCAGCAGGACCTGGCGAAGCTGCAGGAAAAGCTCAACGAGGCTAAGGCCAAGCATCGCGCCCTGAGAATGCGCCGGGAAGCCGCCGACCAGCGCATTCGGATGCGCAGCCAGACCTATGACGGCAAGGTGGACGATGCGCTCGCCCGTTACGCCACGGTGGAACGCAAGGTCGACGAGATGGAGGCCTATGCCGACACGATCTGGGGCAAGGAGCCCTCACTGGAAGCCGATTTCGCCGCCCTCGAGCGCGAGGAAGCGATCGAGAAGGAGCTGCAGGCGCTCAAGGCTCGTCGAGCCGGCGGCGCCAAGGCGACCAAGCCCGCCAAATCCGAAGCGAAGGAGGACTAGGCCATGTGGATGCCATTCGCGATCCTGGCGCTCATCATGGGAGTCCTGACCGCTCCCGGGCTGATTGCCCAGACCCTCGAGCGACGCCGCGCCGCCCGAACGGGCCATGATGCAGACCTTGCCGGCAGCCACCTCCCGCGCGCAGGCAGGAAGGCCTAGACCATGGACGCCGATCTTCTGATTCCGCTCATCGCTGTCCTGTCGATCTTCGTGATCCTGCCGGGGATGGTCTTTCACTACATCACGATCTGGCGCCGCCAGAAGACGCTGATGCCGGACGACGAGAAGATGCTCGAGGATCTCTGGCACGCCGCCAAGCGGATGGAACGCCGGATCGCCACCCTCGAGCAGCTCGTCGATGCCGACACCGACCGGCGCGGCCCCCGCGTCGACCCCACCGACACACGGAGCTTTGACCAATGACGCGTCGCCACCGCCATGCCCGCCGCCGGGACAGCCAACGCCACTACTCGGAATCGCCCAATCCGACGCGCTTCTACCGCTCCAGATCCGACAATGTGATCGCCGGAGTGTGCGGCGGCCTCGCCAACCGCTTCGGCTGGGACCCCCTCGTGGTGCGGCTGATCGCCCTGGCGCTCTTCTTCTTCGCCTTCGGGCCGCTGATGATCGTGGCCTATCTCGTTGTCTGGCTCCTGACGCCGCTGCGCCCGAAAGGTTTCGACCGGGCCGCCGACCCCGAGGAAGAAGCGTTCTGGCGCGATGTCTCCGACCGCCCGAAGGCCACGTTCGGCACCCTTCGCTACACCTTCATGGACCTGGAATCCCGTCTCCAGCGACTCGAACGTGACGTGACCTCCGACGAGTGGCGGCTGCGCCGGGAGTTCAGGGACCTGGAAGGCCACTGACGCGGGTCCGGAGGACTCCAGACTGAACGGGAACGAGACAGATGACCAAGGTGAACCGACTGATCCGAAGCCCCTGGCTGGCCGGCGTGCTGGCTACCGCCATCCTGAGCGTCGCCTTCGCCGGCGTCACGGCGGCAGGGGGCGTCTCCGTCCGCGCCGGCCATATCGAGGTCACCCTCGACATGCGCAGCGACCAGGGCATGCTGCTACGCTTCGCCCGGGCCGCCTGAAGCGGCGCGCTCGCCAGGTATCCCTACGCCACTTCGGAGGCGATGTTGCGAGTTGACCGCCGGCCGGGCCGTGAGCGCTACCCCCGTCTGAGGCGGCGGCGCAGCATCCGCACGGGGCTGACCGCCGTGCGGGCGGGAACGCTGGCCGGAACCGGGTCGGCAAACATCTGAGCCACCAGCAGGTCAGCCAGCCAGGGGGCAAAGGTAAAGCCGCGGCTGCCGAGGCCTCCCACCAGCCAAACCCCTGGCACGAGCGGCGCATCCGCCGCCACGGGCTGCCCCTTCCTCAGCGGCGCGAAGATGCGCAGATAGGCCTCGCCGTCGGGCAAGGCGCCGACCAGCGGCAGCCGGTCGGGGGTCGTGGCCCGGACCGCCGCGCGCGAGCGATGCGCCGCGCTGCCGACCTCTCCGCACCAGTCCGGCGCCAGGACGGCCAGACCCTCCGCGTTGGCCGCGCGCGCCTGATCGGAGGGCTGTGGCGGACCTGAGCCGGCGGGACCATAGGTGGCACCCCACAGGCGGTCGCATCCATCGGCGAGCGCATAGGTGCCCGAGGCGACCGCCTGCGCCGGCAGGTTTCGCCCGGTCCTGGCATGTTCCACCTGCCCCAAACGGCCCTCCAGCATGGCCCAGGGTGCCCAGGCGGAGAGCGCCGGACCTGCCGCGAGCACGATGGCATCGTAACGCCGCCCATTCACACGAAGATCAACGAGGTCGATCACCGTCTCTTCGCCGAAGCAGGTCTCGACGTCAGCGATCAGGTCCGGCAGCAATAGGGGCGGACGCAGGATGAGTGCGCCGTCATGGCGCAATCCGCCGTCCGGCAGCGCGCGCAGGTCCTCGGACGGAAGCGGCGGGTCGGCCAGGATCTTCTCGAAGCGCTGGCGATCCTGGGCATCGCGAGGTCGCTGTTCGACCGATGTGGGCGTTGCACCTGGCCGGCCGGCATACGCCGCCCGCGCGGAGAGATAGGCGTCGACCAGCAGGCGCGCCTGCACCGTGTCGGCGGCATCCAGTCGCGGCATCAGCAGCGCCAGGGGGTTGCCGCTCGCACCCGTGCCAGGCGCATTCCCCCGATCATAAAGCGTGACCGCTCCACCGCGCACGCTCAGCCGGTTGGCCACCAGACATCCCGCAATGCCGGCGCCGATGACGGCGATCCGGCGAGGTGCCACCGGAGCCGGCCGCAAGCCCAGGGGATCGGCATCGCGCCGGGCGGGGCGTGCCAGTCTTGCCTCCAGGCGCTCGCGCTTGCGTCCGTAACCGGGCATCTTGTCCACATCGAAGCCCGCCTCCACCAGGCCACGCCGCACGGGACCGGCGACGCTGAACGTTGCGACCCGCCCGCCGGGCGCCGTGCGCGCCGCGATCGCGGGAAACAGGGACGGCGCCCACATCTCGGCGTTGCGCGCGGGGGAGAAGCCGTCAAGGAACCAGGCATCCGCCTCGAATTCGGCGCGCGGCAGGGAGTCGGCGATCGGGTCCACGTGCAGCATGAGTCGCACACCCTCATCCGGCCAGACGAGGTGGCGGACGCCGCGGGCACGTTCAGGCCAGGCTGCCAGAAGTCTGGCAGCGAGCGCCGCCACGTCCGGATCCTTGACCAGCGCCGCGTCGAGCGCCCGTCCCGCCTGGTCTGCGGACAGCGGAAAGGCCTCGAAGCTGACAAAGCTCAGCCAGGCCCCGGGATCGGGTCGTGCGGCGCGCCACGCGGCCCAGGTTGCGAGAAAGTTCAGCCCGGTCCCGAATCCCGTCTCCGCGACGGTGAACCGCCGACGCCCCGACCAGGCCTCGGGCAGGCCGCAGCCCTCAAGGAAGACGGCCCGCGCCTCGGCAAGCCCGTCGCCGGCGGCGTAGTAGATGTCGTCATGTCGGGCTGAGACGGGCGTCCCATCCGGGCGCCACTCCAGCGCCGGCTCGGGAGGCAGGCGGGTCATGGCGTGGTTCTAGCGCGGGCCGGACGCGCTTGAAAGGCGCCATGCCGGGCTATTTCGTTGCGCATGGATGACCTTTTTCCAACCCTCGACCACGTAGACTTGATCCCGACCCGACAGGCCGGACTTGCCCGGCTGAAGGCCTTCACGCCGCAAATGGGTGGACATTATGCGCGGATGCGCAACCACGATCTTGGCCCCGCCAGGCGCGGCAATGTCTCGATGCTCTCGCCCTGGATCCGGACGCGGACGATCCTGGAAGACGAGGCCGCACGCGCGGCGCTGGGCCGATTTGCCCTGTCGACGGCGGAAAAGTTCATTCAGGAGGTGTGCTGGCGGACCTATTTCAAGGGCTGGCTCGAGCATCGTCCGAGTGTATGGACCACATATCTGCGCGAGCGCGACAGGGCCCTGGACCAGCTTTCCGGGGGCAGGGAAAAGGCCTATCGCATGGCCGTCGCAGGACAGACCGGGATCGAGGGGTTCGACGACTGGGCGCGCGAACTGGTCGACACCGGCTATCTCCACAATCATGCGCGGATGTGGTTCGCCTCCATCTGGACCTTCACGCTGGGTCTGCCCTGGGAACTCGGCGCGGACTTCTTTCTTACGCATCTTATCGATGGCGACCCGGCCTCGAACACGCTCTCATGGCGATGGGTGGCCGGCCTGCACACGCCGGGCAAGACCTATCTGGCCCGCCGCTCGAACATGGCGAAATTCACGGACGGACGCTTCGCGCCCGAGGGACTCGCCACCGAGGCGGCGCCGGTCGAGGGCCCGGAAAATCCCCGACCGGGGGATCTGCGCCCGGGTGACCCCTGGCCCGACGGCCATGTGGCCATGCTTCTGACCGAGGACGACCTTAACGTGGAAACCCTGCGTCCGGCCGGCGCCACCGTCACGCATCTGGCCGGCGCCAGCCTTGCAGACCTGCGCAGCCGGGACGGCGCCGGAGGTCCAGCCCGCGACTTCCTGGCCGGGGCGGTGGACGACGCCCTGGCGCGCGGCGGAGCCCTTTACTCGGTCGCGCCCACACGGCTGGGCGACGGATCGACTTTCGTCGAAGATGCCACCCGCTGGATCAGGGCCACCGGTGCAGAGACGGTGGTGACGGGCTTTCCACCCGTGGGCTGGGGGCGGGAGACGCTCGACACACTGCGCCAGCGGCTGGCGGGTGAGGGCGTGCGCCTCTTCTACCTTCAGCGTGACTGGGACCGGGCCTTCTGGCCCCATGCCCGCAAGGGGTTCTTCGGGCTCAAGAAAGAGATCCCCGGCGTGCTCGCAGAACTCGGCTTTGCCGTGTAGGGTGGCCATCATGAGCACGCCGCCCATCCACCGCGAAGTGTCCGATACCAAGGGGCGCTACACCCTGACGCTCGACGGTCACACCGCCGAGTTGAGTTATTCGAGGGCGGGCGCGACACGGATCATCATCGATCATACCGGGGTGCCCGAAGCTCTGGCGGGGCGCGGCGCAGGCAAAGCTCTGCTCCAGCGCGCCGTGGAGGATGCCCGGGCCGAAGGCGTCCGGATCGTGCCGCTGTGCCCCTTTGCGAAAACCCAGATCGAGGCGCACCCGGAATGGCAGGACGTCCTAGCCTAGACGCGTTCTGGCGGCGCAAGCGCCTGGACCAGATGACCGAGTCGGAGTGGGAATCCCTCTGCGACGGGTGTGGCAAATGCTGCCTGCTGAAGCTGGAAGACGAGGACAGCGGCGAAATCGCCTATACGCGCCTTCACTGCCGCCTGTTCGACCCAGACACCTGCCGGTGTGGCGATTACGCCAACCGGAAAACGCGGGTCCCCGACTGCGTGAAGCTTACGCCGGAGGCGATCGAGCAGATCCGATGGATGCCCAGAACCTGCTCCTACCGCCTGGTCGCCGAGGGCCATGACCTGCCCGACTGGCACCATCTGGTCTGCGGCGATCCCGACCGCATTCACCGCGAAGGGCATTCGGTGCGGGGCCGGACCCGCTCTGAAGACAGCGTGCTTGAAGAAGATCAGATCGACTGGATCATCGACTGGAAGGGGAACGCCCCCTGATCGGCGACCCGTTCAGCGCCTGGGCCATGTCTCCAGCAGCGTTCGGAGCGCAGCAATAAATGCCAGCGGCTGGTCCAGCATCACATGGTGTTCGGCGTGGGGAATCGAGATGAAGGGCGTGTCCGGCGCAAACAGCGTCCGCATATAGGCCCAGACCCTGTCGGTCACGAGTACACTGTCGGCGCCCCGCATCACGGCGAAGGGACAGCGACCCTCGCCCACGAGCTCGCCAGGACGCGTCCAGTCATCCAGGCTTTGGAAAATGAAGGGGTCGAACTTCCAAGAATAACCGGAGGCCTCTTCGGACTCGATACGTTTCAGGCTCCAGCGCGCGATGTAGTCCATCAGGTAATGGTTCTCGCAGGGTTGCGGCGGCGCCAGACGGAACCGGCCGAGCGCGGTGGCCAGATCCGGGTAGACCCGGTTCGGCCGCGTGCGCCGGGGCGGGCCGGGACGGTCCTCGTCCGGCGGGAGCAGCGCGCTGTCGACGATCACCGTACCGGCGAACCGGTCACCGGTCTCCACCGCTGTCTGCAAGGCCACGAAGCCCCCGAACGAGTGGGCGACCAGCACGGGCTTGCGCGGCGCGTCGAACAGGCCCGCAGCCTCGCAGACCGCCACCTGTTCCCGCGCGAACTGGGACATCCGATAGGTGGAACGCCAATCGCTCTCGCCCATGCCGGAAAAGGTCATCGCCACCACATGGCGCTCCGCGCTCAGATAGGGGGCCACGAAATCCCACCAGTGGGCATGAGCCCCATTGCCGTGCACGAGAAGCACGCCGGGCTGGCCGGATTCGCCCCACGCCTGATAATGAACGAATGCCCCCTCCACCTCGACGGATCCGCGCCGATAGGGCGTGGCAACCGCCTCCTCGAACCAGGCCGGCGCGGGTGGGCGCGCACCGCCGTAAACGGCCAGGGGTCCCCCATCAGGGGCGTCGCGTTCGCGCTCGCTCAGGCGGTCGTCACTGTCTGCCATGTGAATCTCCGGATCGTCTGGTAGGCCGGGCGGGCGGGCGACGGCAAGCGTGACCCAAGGTCAGCCGTCGCGACGCGGCACGGCCTTGAAGGTGCCGGTCCCCGTCATCAGCGTCCGCTCGCCGCACCAGATGCGGCCGCGCACGGTGTAGACCTGCTCGGTCTCGCCGATGACCTCGCCGCTGCCTTCCACCCAGTCGCCCAGGGCAGCACCGGACAGGAAATCGCAGACCAGCCGGATGGTGACCCAGCCATAACCTTCGCCCGGATCGACCGCATGACCCCAGGCCATGTCTGCAAAGGTCATGAGCATGCCGCCATGGGCGTTCATCATGCCATTGACGTGATGCGGTTCGACCCGGAAGGCACGGATGTAGCCACCCCCGGGCAGGATGCGGTCATAGAGTGGACCGACCTGGCGCCCGAATCCGCGATGCCAGGGCAAGGGCGTGAAGCCCTCGGGCACATCGCCGGTCTGGGTGTCCATCAGGTCGTCGGCCATTGGGTCCCTCCTCTTCGCACCTGCAGCGACTTGCCACCACTGCCGCGGCGCTGTCCAGACGCAAGGGCAAGACGTCGACGGGGGCCGGCCACGTCTCGCAAGCGCCTCAGACTTGGCCTTCGGCAACGGCGAACAGGACCAGCGCAAGCGCGTTCGCGCTGGCATGGGCGACAATCGCCGGACCAATGGAGCCGCTTCGGATCCGCAGCCACGCAAACAGGAGACCCGCCGCAAACACCGGGATCAGGGCAACCGGGGCATACTGCATGTGCACGGCAGCGAAACCGGCGGATGTCAGTGCCGCAGCGGCCCAGGGCGACCAGCCGCGCGCCAGCAGACATCCCAGCGCAATGCCGCGGAAGGCGATTTCCTCCACGACCGGCGCCAGGATCACCGCGAACGCGACCAGGCTGGGCGTGAGCCGATCCGGCGAGAACATCCGGGTGTCGGCGCCGTCCCGATACATCCAGTTCGGATCGCCACCCGCCACGGCAAGGGCGACGATCAGCGCCGTTCCGTGCAGGACCAGCGGACCCAGCAATCCGGCCATGACAACCCAGTCGCCATGGGCGCGCACGGGTGCAGCGAAGGCCCCCGCACCAACCTGTTCGCTCCAGCGGCTCATCAGCGCGAAGAGCGCCAGATGGCTCACCGCCATGACCTGCCACTGACGCTCACCGCCAAGCATCCAGGCCTGGCCTGGCCCCAGGATCGTGATCAGGACGAACGTCCCCAGGGCCGGAAACAGCATCGGCGCCGCAAAGGCCCAGAACAGGGCCGACAACGGGTGTTGGGCCAGGACGGGCGGCGTCGCATGCGGGGCTTCGGACATGTCTGCGACCTATCCCGACCGGGGCGCCAGGCAAAGATCCGGCGTCAGCCGACCTGCTTCAGACCTCGACACAGACGCTGACGGGGGCGTGGTCGCTCGGTTTCCAGCCACCACGATAAGCTAGGTGGATTTGGTAGGTGTCCACGGCAACGCGTCCATTGGCCCGTTCGCAGGCCCAGAGATGGTCGAGCCGACGCCCGCGATTGCTGGCCGCCCAATCCTTTGCGCGGTAGCTCCACCAGGTGTAGAGCTTCTGCCCGTCGCCCACCTTTTCGCGGGCGATGTCGGTAAAGCCGCCCGCTGCGCGCGCCGCTTCGAGCCGCCGGGTCTCCATCGGCGTGTGCGACACGATTTTGAGAAGCTGGCGGTGTGACCAGACATCGTTTTCATGCGGCGCGACATTCAGGTCGCCTGTCAGGATCAACGGCGCCGCGGCCCCGCTGGCGCGACGTGCGGCGTAGGCCTCGCGCATCGCCTCCAGGAAGTGAAGCTTGTGGGCGAACTTTGGATTGGCTTCGGGGTCCGGGACGTCACCGCCGGCCGGAAGGTAGATGGTGTGGACCTCGAGATCGCGGACCCGCGCACCGAGTACCCGGGCATGGCCCTCGCGGCAGAGATCGGGGACCTCGACCGGTTCGATGGGATGGCGCGAGGCAATGGCCACCCCGTGATGACCGCCGCCCTGGCCTCGGACCAGCACGTATGGCAGCCCCATGTCCTGGAAGGCGCGAACGGGAAACTCGCCGTCGCGGCACTTGGTTTCCTGCAGGCAAAGGACATCTGGCCGCGTTTCTGCGACGAAGGCTGCCACATTGGGGGCGCGCAGCCGCACCGAGTTTATGTTCCAGGACGCGATCTTGAGGGAAGACATGGCTCGCCTTTGAGCGCGCCACCCGCCGGACGTCAATGCGCCCGAGCCTGGGGGGACGGGCTCGGGCGCTTGAGACGCGTACGTCTGCACCGGGAGGGGAAGGGACCGGTGATAGGCAGGGCGACCTTGCGGCTCGGGGTCAATACCGCTTTGGCCTCACTGCCTATGTTGCATATTTGCCACTTGAAGCCGAAAGTTCAAGTGAACTTCTGTTTATCACTTGGCTGTTGCTGAAATGCCGAAACAGCCGGCATGTGCGCTTCGTCGGGACGCACGCCAGGTCCGCCGCCTCACCGGCGTCGGCGGTCCTGCTCTTCTTCAAAGTCCTCGATGACGAAGAGACGCGGATTGAGACGCACCCCGGTCTCCACATCCGACAGTTCGACGGCCGTCACACCGCCATTCGCGTCGCGCGTCCGCCAGCCCAGAAGCTCAAGGGTGTCGGCCTCGAAGACGAGTGTGAGCGTGCCCTCCGCCTCGCCGGAGCGGTCGCGCAGGGCTATGGTGACCAGGCCCCGGCCACGCTGCACCGAAAGGATCTCCGCCTCGGCCCCGAAATCCAGTCTGTCATCCAGAAGCAGGTTCAGCGGCGTGGAGGCCAGTGGCACCCGGTCCACGGTTTCCAGCTCGGAGTCGCGAACGGCCACGGTGGTCCCGTCTGCGGCGATCGTGATCGGCGTCGGATCGTCATAGTCGAAGCGCATCCGACCCGGTCGGCGCAGGGCGAAGTCGCCACGGGTGATCTGGCCTTCCGGGTCGACCTGCACGAAGCGTCCGCGCGCGGTCTCCACGCTGGCCAGCGCCTCGGCCGCGGCGCGCACCACATCCATCCGCTCGGTCTCGGGCACGTCTGTGAGACGGTCCGCGTCCGGCGAAGGCACCGCCTCGGTGGCCGGCGCAGGCGCCGTCTCGACGCTGGACGCAGGCGCGCGCGGCGGGGGATCGGCGCGCTCCATGGTCACAGGGGGCTCTGCAGACACGGTCCCGGCGGGCTCGGCCTGCGCCAGGTGGACCGGGACGGAGACGACCTCGCGTGCGGGTTCCGTCGCGGCGTGGCGGATGGGGTCGGCCGACGGGGCCAGGCCGGCGGCCAGGGCGGCGGACAGGGCGGTCAGGCTGATGAGTGCGGCGTACATCCTTGCCTCCTTAAGGCTGGGGATCCTGCAGTCTCCCTAGCGCGGCGTATCAGCAGCAATAAGGCAGGACAAAGGCGGCCGCGCCACGCTTCGATGCGTGCCGTTCAGGTTTCGCTGTCGCCGCGCCTCAGGACCTCACGCTTTCCCGCATGATTGGGGGCGGAGATTACGCCCTCCTCTTCCAGCCGCTCGATCAGCGAGGCGGCCTTGTTGTAGCCGATCTTCAGCCGGCGCTGAACGTAGGAGGTGGAGGCGCGGTCATCGCGGACCACCACCGCCAGCGCCTGGGCGTAGAGGTCTTCTTCCCTGTCACCGGTTGAGGTGCCCAGCATCGCGTCCATCACGGGCGAGGAGTCTTCCGGCTCTTCCAGGATCTCCGGGACATAGTCCGGCTCGCCACGGGCCCGAAGCCAGTCGACGACCGCCTGGACCTCCTCGTCCGAAACGAACGGGCCGTGCAGGCGCTTCGTCTTCACGCCGGCCGCCTGGTAGAGCAGGTCGCCCATGCCCAGCAACTGCTCCGCGCCCTGTTCGCCCAGGATCGTTCGGCTATCGATCTTGGTCGTCACCATGTAGGAGATGCGCGTCGGGAAATTGGCCTTGATCGTGCCCGTGATCACATCGACGGACGGGCGCTGCGTTGCCGTGATCAGGTGTATGCCCGCCGCCCTGGCCATCTGGGCCAGACGTTGCACGCACCCTTCGATCTCCTTGCCCGCCACCATCATCAGATCAGCCATCTCATCGATGACGATCACGAGGTTCGGGATATGGTCGGTGGGCAGATGCTCGGTTTCATGGACAGGCTTGCCGCGCTCATCGAAACCGGTCTGAACTTGGCGGGTCATCGGTTCGCCCCGCGCCCGGAACTTCGCCGCCTTGTCGTTGAAGCCGGCCAGGTTGCGAACGCCCGCCTTGGACATGAGCTCATAGCGGCTTTCCATCTCGCGCACGGCCCATTTCAGGGCGTTCACCGCCTTGGTGGGATCGGTCACCACCGGAGACAGGAGATGGGGAATGCCCTCATAGATCGACAGTTCGAGCATCTTCGGGTCGATCATGATGAAGCGGCATTCCTCCGGCGGGAGCCTGTAGATGAGCGACAGGATCATCGCGTTGACGCCAACCGATTTGCCGGAGCCGGTCGTCCCGGCGATCAGCAGGTGGGGCATCTTCGCGAGCTCGACCACGGTCGGCTGGCCGCCGATATCCTCACCCAGCGCCATGGGCAACTTCGCCCTGGACTGTTTCCAGGCTTCCGACTGCAGCAGGGTCCGGAAGTAGACGGTCTCGCGATCCGGGTTGGGCAGTTCGATCCCGATGGCATTCTTCCCGGGGATCACCGCCATGCGGGCCGACTGCGCGCTCATCGACCGAGCAATGTCATCGGCGAGAGAGATGACCCGGGCGGATTTCACGCCCGGCGCAGGCTCGAGCTCGAACAGCGTCACGACCGGACCCGGCCGGATTTCCTTGATCCGTCCGCGCACCCCGAACTGTGACAGCACGTCGGACAGGTGGCGCGCCGTGTCCAGCAATGCCTGCTCGTCGACGCCAGCCCGACCTCCCGCCGGCTGGCTCAGGAGGTCGATCGGCGGCAGCAGGGCATCCTTGCCGCCACGCGTCTTCGCCTTGCGGACCGGCGCGGACGCGGCGGTTGCAGGGGTGGGCGGCACCACGGCATCCTCCGGCACCGGGTCACGCGACGGCCTGGCCGACGCCGCACGGTCTGGCGCGACCGGCACATCTGCACTGCGGGGTTCCGGCCCGGCGAGCAGGTAATCCTCATCCTCCCAGGAGGGCGGACCGGCCTCGGCCCGACGGCGCCTCAGGGCCCCCACACCGGACCGAAGGAGCCGCCAGGCACCCAGGCCGCTCCAGCGCGCAAGGGCGAAGCCTGCGGACATGAGACCCTGACCGGACCGGCCGGCTGCCTTCGACAGCGCACGCGCGTCGCGGCGCCCAAATCCCATGGCCGACAGACCGGCAAGCAATGCCGCGATGGCGAGGACGCCACCGGTCACCGGACCTGCGCCAGGCAGCAGCAGCGCATCGAGCGGCAGGCGCGCGAGACCGTAAAGTGCATCGCCAACCACGCCGCCCAGACCCGCGGCCAGCGGCCAGCTCGCGGGGACCGGCCAGGCGGCGAAGGCCGCCGAAGAAAGTGGCACGCTCAGCGCACCCAATCCCCAACGATACAGCCGCGGCTGCCCGATCAGGACCGTGCGCATCGCGCCACCGATCATCAGCGCGAGTCCGCCGATCCAGCTCGACCAGCCCAGCGCCTGGCGCGCGAGATCGGAAAAGATGGCACCCGCCTGACCGAACAGATTGCGGACCTCCATCCCCGTCGCGGCGTTCCAGCTCGGATCCGTATGCACATAGGACGCAACGCTTCCGCAAATGAACACACCCGCCGCGAAGGCGGCCGTCCCGGTCAGGATGCGCCAGACCGGATCGCTCACGGCGCGCGCCGTGTCGCTGTCCAGGTCGCTGTCCAGGCCTCTGGGGGTCACGATCGATACGTCCGAAGTCTTCGCCATGCCCGAAGGCTTAGGGCGTGGTTGCTTAACGCGTCGCAAATAGCCGCAATCTTCGGCGATTTTGTGGAGCAGCCGCAGCGTGCCTGCCATTTCCTTCAACAGGAAAGGCCCCGGCGGAGGGTCCGCCGGGGCCTGACTGATCGCGCCGGCGCCCCCGCACGAGAGCGCCGGACCATCGGACGTGCGTCAGTTGGCAAATTCCGGATAGGCTTCCAGACCGACCTCGGTCTTGTCCATGCCGTCCATTTCCTCTTCCTCGGACGGACGGACACCAATGGTGAACTTCAGCGCCAGCCAGACGATCGCAGAGGCGGCGGAGACGAACACACCGGTCGCGACGATGCCGATGAGCTGCACGCCGTAGCTTGCGTCGCCATTGCTCAGCGGAACGATCAGCGTGCCCCAGATGCCGCACACCAGGTGGGCGGGAATGGCGCCGACCACATCGTCGATCTTCAACCGGTCAAGCAGCGGCACGGTGAGCACCACCAGAACCCCGCCAATGGCACCGATCAGAACCGACAGCCCCATCGAGGGCGCCAGCGGTTCCGCCGTGATCGAGACCAGGCCGCCGATCGCGCCGTTGAAGGCCATCGTTGCGTCGACCTTTCCCTTGTAGAGGATCCCGGTCAGGATCATGGCCGCCAGCACACCGCCAACGGCCGCCATGTTGGTGTTGGCGAAGATCTTGGCCACCGAGTTGATGTCGGCGGCAGACCCCGCCGCCAGCTGCGAGGCGCCGTTGAAGCCGAACCAGCCGAACCAAAGGATGAACGTCCCGAGCGCTGCGAGCGGGATGTTCGAGCCGGGCATCGGATTGACCGTGTTGCCGGAATACTTCCCGAGACGCGGGCCGATGATGATCGCGCCCACCAATGCGGCCCAGCCGCCGGTGGAGTGCACGAGCGTGGACCCGGCGAAATCGGAGAAGCCCATATCGTCGAGCGCGCCGGTCCCCCACTCCCAGCTTGCGACGATCGGGTAGATGAAGGCCGTCAGCACGGCCGTGAAGATCAGGAAGGCCCACAGGTTCACCCGTTCGGCCACGGTTCCGGAGACGATGGACGCCGCGGTCGCCACGAACACCATCTGGAAGAACCAGTCCGATGCCGGCGCATAGCCCGCCTCGCTCATGACCGCGGGATCACCACCCGACCACGGTCCGGGCGTTATGCCGACCCATTCCCCCAGGGCCCAGCTTCCCGGGTAGGCCATGTTGTAGCCGACGATCCAGAACATCAGGCCCGCCACGGAATACAGCGCGATGTTCTTCATCGACTGCATCGCAGCGTTCTTCTTCCGCACGAGGCCCGCCTCGAGCATGCAGAAGCCAGCCGCCATGAACATGACGATCAGGCCGCCGATCAGGAACAGGTAGGAATTGTCGACATAGGCCGACGCGCCCGATTCGAGTGCGGCGAGCCGCTCCTCGATCGTGGCCTCCTGTGCTGCGGCGACCCCCGCCGCGGAAATGGCCGCCAGGGACAAAGCCCCCATCCGGCCCAACTGTCCAAAACTCAGTCTCATCAGTCCTCTTCTCCCATCAGAAGTCCTCAACCGGTCCAGACACGCCGCGTCTGACCCCCGACGACAACCATGTTGCAGCGCGGTCGGATCGGGGGCAGGGAGAGCGCGGTCGGCGGCGCGATTCGGCAGGGGTGTGATTAACGACCGGGCAGGCGGATCGGGAAATGCTCAATTCTGCATCACCCGTGGAAACCCGCCCGCGACATACCTAGTTAGGAACAATGGAAACAGCGGGTTCGAGCGATCGCGTCTACCAGGTGACCATTGTCGGCGCAGGCCCGGCGGGTGCCACACTGGCAATCATTTGTGCGAAATCCGGCCTCGACACGCTGCTCCTGGACGCCCGGCCGGCGGGCGCTGCGGCGCGGACACCCGACACCCGCAATTTCGCCATCGTCCGCGGCTCGTGGCGGCTCCTGTCCGCCGCCGGCGTCACCGATGGCCTGTCGGACGTGGCGCAGCCGCTCGAAGGCCTCGAGGCCACGGACGGCGCACATCACTGGCTCGGCGCACCCAGCGCCTTGTTCGGCACATCGGACCTCGGACCCGATCCGGACGCCGCGCCACTGGGACAGATGGTCGAAGCAGAGGCGCTCCAGGCGGCGCTGGACCGTCAGCTCGAGGACCGTGCGCAGCTCGACTGGCGCCGTGGGGCGCGCTTCGCGTCGCTGGTGGCGGAACCTGGACACGCGACGGTGACCCTCGAAGACGGGGCGCGGGTGCGGACAGACGTCCTGGTCGGCTGCGACGGTGTGAACTCGCCGGTCCGCCAAGCCCTTGGCATCGAGACCGATGGCCGCGATTACGGGAAGTCGGTTCTGGCCGCGAACGTGGCGCTCTCGGTACCCCATCGCGGGATCGCCCGACAGCTCTTCACGCCCGAAGGCCCCTTCGCGACCCTGCCGCTACGCGGCGACCGTGCGAATCTGGCGTGGTACATGAAACGCGGCGCGGCCGAAGCACTGGCCGAACGTTCAGCCGAGGCCATCGAAGCCGAACTCAACACGCGGTTCGCCCGGTTCGCCGGGGAAATGACCCTCGACGGCCCGGTGCTGACCTATCCGCTGCGCCTTCAGGTGGCGCGCGCGTTGACCGGCCCCCGCTCGGCGCTGGTGGGCGATGCCGTCCGCCGGATCAACCCGCTCGCCGGACAGGGCCTCAATCTCGGCTTCAAGGATGTCGCCGCCCTGGCAGAGGTCCTGGTCGATGCGGCCCGAACCGGGCTGCCCCTGGGCGCGGAGACAACCCTGGCGCAGTACGTGTCCTGGCGGAGGTTCGACTCCACCCTGACCGCGCTCGGCATGGACCTGGTGGACCGCACCTTCTCCAACGACAATCCACTGTTGAAACCGCTTCGCGGTCTGGCTCTGGCGGCTGCAGACCGACTGGCGCCGATCCGTACGACGCTGGCGCGGCAGGCCAGTGCGGACCAGTCCTGGCTGCCCAAGCTGATGCGCGGCGAAACGCTCTGACGCCAGGTCAGGCCTCGCCGGCCGTGTCGATGCGCACACCCGCTTCCGCACCCAACTGGCGGAGATAGGACCAGGTGTAGATCCCACTGGAGTGGCCGTCGGAAAAGACGAGGCGAACCGCATACCGACCGACCGGTTCGGCGGTTTCCACGCGCACATCCTCCGGCACGGGCGGCTGGGGTGGCTTTGGTCCCGCGCCATGTCCACGCACTTCGGCGGAGGGGCTTTCCTCGCGCAGGACGCGGAAGGGGATGTCGAAGATGACGCCGTCATCGAAGCTCACGCGCAACGTGCCCGCCGTTCGCCGGAAGCGAAGCTCCTTCGGCCAGGGCATCGGATCGCGGGACGTGGCTGCGCGCATCAGGACGGTCCGTCCAGCTCCCGCGCCTCTTCCTCCAGGAGGATCGGGAGGCCGTCGCGGATCGGATAGGCGAGTCCCGCCTTCCGCGACACCAGTTCCATACGCTCGGCGTCGAACTCCAGGGGCGTGCGGGTCACCGGACAGATCAGGAGTTCCAGCAGCCGCGGGTCGACACCGTGCCTGGGGCGTTCCGGCTCTGTCTCGGTCAAGGTCGTCTCCCTGGCTGTGATGCACCGACGTAGGTCCCCTAGATGGCGACGGTTGCCCGCGCTGGGAAGGGGCTATTGCGGGCGACCGTCACCGCCGGTCGGCAGGTCCATCTCCAGGAGCGCGATAAGCGTTTCGGCCCGGTCCTTCAGTCC
Organism: uncultured Hyphomonadaceae bacterium; assembly: GCA_964492485.1. GTDB lineage: Bacteria > Pseudomonadota > Alphaproteobacteria > Caulobacterales > Hyphomonadaceae > UBA5336. The sequence continues at coordinate 16,346 of CAZBKM010000024.1, forward strand.
GGGCGCCTCGACGAGGGCCTGCTTTTCGCTCACGGAGAACGGACACCCCGCACACAGGGCGTTGACCAGCGTCTCGATCGGCGCATCCTTCGCCGCGCTCCAGTCCGCCTCCATCCCCTTCCCGGCCACATAGGCCTCCAGCGCAGACATCAGCTTGTTGCGGCTGGGCAGGTCGGTGATGTCGGGCGTGTGCAGATCGTCGGCATAGGGTGTCCAGTCCGCACGGGCCTGCCTGTAGGGCGTCGTCACATCGGCGAGTTCGTGCACACGGAACCGGCAAATCCCGGTCAGGACGATCAGATACCGGCCGTCGTCGGTCTCGGAGTAGGACGTGATCCGACCCGCACAGCCCACCTTCGCCACGTCCGGCGCGGCCTTGGTTCCGCCCACGGTCTGGACCATGCCAATCAGGCGACCACCCACCATCGCATCGTCGATCATGTTGAGATAGCGGGGTTCGAAGATGTTCAGCGGCAAGGTCCAGCGCGGAAACAAGAGCGCGCCGGCCAGCGGAAAGATCGCCAGCGTCTCGGGAAGATCCTCAATGCGCCGATAGGCGGGTGCCGACATGCCGTGGCCTCGTTCGCTCAATCAGGGACATGGACCGTAGCCGCCCTGTGTCGAGGGACCAACCCGTCGGAACCCGCCGAAATGTCTCTCTAGGCAAACATCAGCGACGACAGGCGCCGCCGGCCCTCGATCGTGACGGGGTCCCTGGGGCCCGCCGCCTCAAAGACGGTCAACAGCGTGTCCTTGGCCTTGCCCTCGTTCCAGTTCAGGTCCGCAGACAGGATCTTGAGAAGTTCCTCCATCGCGTCCCGGTTGCGGCCAGCCGCCGCATACTGCTCGGCCAGGGCGTGACGTGCCTCATGATCGTGCGGGGCCGCGTCAACGCGGGCCTGGGCCTCGCGGAGCGCGTCGCTGTCGGGCGCATTGGCCTGAAGTTGCAGAGCGGTGTCGACGCTCGTCCAGGCCTCGTCGGTGCGCTTGTCCACCGGCGCGAGATCCAGCGTCTCGCGCGCCCGCTCCGGATCGCCATTGGCCAGATAGCAGCGCGCGAGGCCGCCGATCGCCTTGATGTTGGTCTCGTCATGCTGAAGCACCGCGGCATAAAGCTGCGCGGCATTGCCGAGGTCGCCCGCCTGCAGGAGCTGGTCGGCCTGCTCCACCGCCTCATTCAGCGACTTGCCCTCGTCGGTGCCGCTGAGGATCTTCTCTATGAACTGACGGAGCTGCCCCTCCGGCAGCGCCCCCATGAAACCGTCCACAGGCTGTCCCTTGTCGAAGGCGAACACGGCAGGGATCGACCGGACCCCCAGCTGACCGGCAATCTGCGGGTTCTCGTCGATATTGATCTTGACCAGCTTCACCTTGCCGGCCTGTTCCTCGACCAGCCGCTCAATCAGCGGGCCAAGGGTCTTGCAGGGGCCGCACCAGGGCGCCCAGAAATCGACCAGAACCGGCTGGTGCCGGGACGCTTCGATCACATCGCTGACAAACCCCTGATCGGTGGTTTCGCTCACATTGCTGGCGGGCGACACCTGGCCGCCATGGGGGGGTTGACCCAGGGAAAAGCTGCTCATCGCCTCTCGGGCTCCTTGTTGACTGCGCCAGACATGGGCTCACCGTCCGGACCATGCAATGGGGCTGACGCCCGGCCCGCACCCGGTCACAGGCCTGCGAAGTCGACCTCCGTGATCCCATGGCCCGTGGCGGCCACGAAGCGCAGAAAATCGGCGCGCGAGATCGCCGTGGTCGCAATATTGACCAGGGGATGGAAGTTCAGCGGATCCTCTGCCAGCAGCGCGGTGTCGACCACGAAGCGGATCCGCCCCGGAGGCACGTTCATCAGCGCGAATGCGGTGACAGAACCGGGACGAACGCCGAGCACCGCCGCCATCAGATCGGCGTCCGCAAAGGACAGCCTGCGGGTGCCCAGCGCCCGATGCAGCCGATTGAGCGGCAGGGTGCTGTCGGCATGTGCGGCGATGAGAACCAGCGCGCCGTCCTTGTCCTTCATGAACAGGTTCTTGGTATGTCCGCCGGGCATCGTCGCCTTCAGCGCGCGGCCCTCCTCCACCGTGAAGGTCGGCGCGTGCCAGACCGTATGATGGGCAAGCCCCTCGGCCTCGAGGAACGCGAAGAGGCGACGGGCCACCTCCGGCACCTGGTCGGGTGGCGTCACCGGCTGCGGCGGGATGGCGTCCGGGCTTGCGGTCATGCGCCGTGTTCAGGCAAGCCTTGAACGATCCGTCAAGCCGGCGCGCGCGGCGATGCAGCCGGCGCAGGGAGGCCCCCATGAAGCTCGACTGCTACAAGATCTACGATGTGGCGCCCGACATCGTTCCCGCCCGCAGCCAGCGCGACTGGATGGACGCCTTCCCCGATCGGCATCCCTATCGCTGCCTTCCGCTGACCATGGCGAATGCGACGGGCTGGGAGATCCTTTGCCCGATCGACGTGAAGATCGTCTGGAACGGAGGCCCGGCGGCCGAGGACCTGCACCTGTTCACCACGGGCGACCCAAGGGCGCTTGCCGCCTTCGCCGACAGCCATTTCCGGCGCGGCATCGTTACCTTCCACACCGGTCACCTGTTCCGGACCCAGCCGGGCTGGGGTGTCTGGGCGACGGGCGCCCCCAACTGGCCCAAGGACGGGATCGCCCCGCTGACCGGCCTGATCGAGACCGACTGGCTGCCATTTCCCTTCACCATGAACTGGCAGATGACCCGGCCGGGCGAGGTGATCTTCCGCAAGGGCGAGCCGTTCTGCTTCCTGACCCTGATGGAACACCAAAGGCTGGAAACGGTGGAGCCCACCCGCCAGAGGCTGGCCGACACGCCCGACCTGCTGCGTGACTACGAGGCATGGCGCGACAGCCGGGCCGATTTCAACACCCGGCTGGCTTCACGCGAGGACGAGGCGATGCGCGCCCGCTGGCAGCGACACTACATGCGCGGCGAGACTGTGGACGGCCAGAAGGCCGACTCCCACCAGACCAAGCGCCGGATGAAGCCGCCGCGAGAGCTTTGATCCTCCGCCACGCAGGGCTCATCGGCCACAGTTTCGCCATACACGTAAACAAGCCTTCGTCTGGCCTTCACAGCCATCATCGACTTGCAAGACGGGGAGACAGGCAAGCATGACCCACACCATCCTGAAAAAACTGGCGCTCGGCCTGGCGGCAGCGGGCCTGATCGCACTTCCGGCCCAGGCGGCCACCGTCACCATCGAATTCGTCCCCGACGAGGGCGAAGCGGCAACCTGGACCTTCGACGACGAGACGGGCCTGGCCACCGGCCCGGACGGCATGACCGGCGCGTACACGTGGAGCGAAGACACCATGACGCTGTGCGGCGAGATCGAGGGCGAAGACCCCCAGGCGCTCTGCGCGACGTTCGAGGACCCCTCCTCCGACGCCCCGGCCGTGGGCGAAACGGCCCGCTACACCACCAATACCGGTGACAGCGGCACGGCCACGATCGTCGCCATGGAGGAGTAGCGGAGCGTCTCGGAACGCGCCGCCGCATGAGAACCGGGCGTCGCGCACGGCCCGGCGCCCGTCAAGCGCCGGCGCCACGTCCGGATTTCCCCCTTGCCAAGCTGACCTCGATCGGTTTTATACGGCGCTCTCGGCAAGGCCGGGAAACATACCCCTTTCAGGATGCGGGCGTAGCTCAGGGGTAGAGCACAACCTTGCCAAGGTTGGGGTCGTGAGTTCGAATCTCATCGCCCGCTCCAATAAAAACGAGTACTTACAGCCGAAAAACAGGCCTCCAAAAGAGGGGTAGGGTTCCAAAAAGGGTTCCCAAGTTCTCGCAAAAAAGTGAACCCCAGTGGGACGGGTTGGAGCGACAGTCGTCACGCGAACCCGCCCTTTACCAAACGCGCGAAACGCGATTTGTAGGGTTTGGGGCTTCACTGAACGACCTGGCAATCCGTTCGGCCCTGATTTGGAGGCGGCTTACGGACGGCGACGATGAATGCAGTCGAGATCGAAGAGGCGGTTTCGCAGCTCGCTGCTGCGCCCTTTGACGCTGCCGAGTTCCCCTTCGCCTTCCTCGCCGCATTCGGCAACAAGCCGACGACGATAAAAAAGCTCCGAACGCCCAGCGGCAATAAGTCTGATGTCGAAGGCGGCGTGCTGCAATACCGCCAGATCCATCTGGCCGTCGCGCCTGAGGGGCAGGTCTCCGATACGCTTCACAAGCTGCGCGAAAGCGCGAAGACCAAATCATCGCGCGTGAAGTTCATCCTCGCGACGGATGGGCAATGGCTCGAAGCCGAGGATATGGCGTCCGGTGAGCCGCTCGCTTGCGACTACCCGGACTTTGCCGATCGCTTCGCCTTCTTCCTGCCGCTCGCCGGGATCACCACGGTTGGGGCAATCAAGAACAACCCGATCGACATCAAGGCCACCGCGCGCTTGAACAAGCTCTACGTCCAGCTGCTGCAGGACAATCCTGAGTGGGGCACAGACGCGCGCCGCCATGACCTCAACCAGTTCATGGCGCGGCTGATCTTCTGCTTCTTTGCAGAAGACACCGGCATCTTCCTCGGCGAAAACCTCTTCACGCGCACGCTTGAACAGATGAGCGACCGGGACAATGCGCATGACATTATCGCCGAGCTGTTCCGGGCCATGGACATCCCGACACGGGAACGCGCTGGCGCTGGCCTGCGCCCTTGGGCCAATGCGTTTCCCTATGTGAATGGCGGGCTGTTCGCAGGCACCAATGAAGTCCCGCGCTTCTCCCGCATTGCCCGCAGTTATCTGCTCCACGCGGGAAACCTCGACTGGAAGGCGATCAACCCGGACATTTTCGGTTCCATGATCCAGGCCGTTGCCGAGGATGAAGAGCGCGGCGAGCTCGGCATGCACTACACCAGCGTGCCGAACATCCTGAAAGTGCTGAACCCGCTCTTTCTGGATGATCTGCGCGCGCAGCTCGAAGAAGCGGGCGACAATCCCCGCAAGCTCCTCAATCTGCGCAGGCGGCTCGGGCGCATTCGCGTCTTCGACCCGGCTTGCGGCTCGGGCAATTTCCTCGTCATCGCCTATAAGGAATTGCGCGCCATCGAGTCGGAAATCATCGAGCGCCGCCTGCGGGTCTTGAGCGAGGATGCAAAGGCGAAGGAGCCGCGTGAGAGCGTCATTCCGCTCAAGAATTTCTTCGGTATCGAGATCAAGGATTTTGCCTGCGAGATCGCGCGGCTCTCTTTGCTGATTGCCGAGTATCAGTGCGATGTCGACGCCATGGGGCAGGAGCGTGCGGGCGAGATCGTCTTGCCGCTGAAGGAAACGGGGCGGGTTGTCTGCGGCAATGCCCTGCGGCTGGACTGGCTAGAGGTCTGCCCACCGCCGGATCAGGTTTCGGCGGTTGAGGAGGATCTGGCGGGGCCAACGGGGCGGCTGGCGCTGGAGCCGGGCGATGGCGGGGATTGGGAGACGTATATTTGTGGGAACCCGCCTTACAAAGGCGGGACAGAGCAGACAGAGCTTCAAAAGAGCGACATGGCGCTATTGTTCGCTGATACGTTTAACGCCTGGAAGTCTCTTGATTACATACTGGGCTTCTTTCTAAAGGCCAAAAAATACCTTGGTGTTGTAAGCTCAAAATCAGCATTTGTTACGACGAATTCCGTTTGTCAGGGAGAACAAGTCTTCCGCTTTTGGCCTACCATTATTTCAGAAGGCACGAGGATATGCTTCGCCGTTACCTCATTTCGATGGGCCAATCTGGCCACGCGCAAAGCTGCGGTCTCGGTATGTATTGTCGGACTTGCTAATAACCCTAGCAAAATTGTTCTTGTGGATGGGCGAGCGGGGCTGAGGCGCGATGTTGAGAATATCAACGCGTACCTTATTCCATACAGGAACGTGTATGTTCAGGCCGCAACTAATCCCCTCCAAGGGCTATCAAGTGTGGTCAATGGCAGCAAACCTGCAGATGGCGGCGGCCTTATATTTGATGGCTCGTTCGCCCGTATCCTAAGGTCGGTCGCAGGCGGTCAAGCCGATGTGATCCGACCATTTTTCGGTGCCCACGACGCTACGCACGGTTCTTCAAGATTCTGCATTTGGTGCGAGAAAGAGCAATATAATCAACTAAAGCATATTCCTGAATTCGCGGCCCGGTTTGAGATTGTCAGTAACATGCGATCTAAGAGCAAAAAGTCGCTTACAGCCGCTGGGGCGGATACTCCATATCTCTTTCAACAAGTGAGGCAACGTGGAGATGAGATCGTGTTTCAGATCCCTCGGCACTCGTCTGAAGAAAGACAATACTACCCGGTCGCAACTCTACCGCAGGGCGCTATCGTAGGAGACGGTGGCTTTGCATTTTTTGACCCGACCCTCTGGAACATATCAATTTTCTTGTCGCAGCTGTCACTTGTGTGGATCGCTGCAGTGTGCGGGAAAATTAAGGACGATTACCGCTTCTCCAACACCCTCGGCTGGAACACCTTCCCGGTCCCGACGCTGACGGAGAAGAACAAGGCGGACCTGACCCGCTGCGCCGAGGACATCCTGCTGGCGCGAGAGCATTACTTCCCCGCGACCATTGCCGACATGTATGACCCTGATCTCATGGACGAGGACTTCCCCCTCGTGCGCGAGGCCCATGAACGCAATGACGAGACGCTGGAGCGCATCTATATCGGCCGCCGCTTCAAAAACGACACCGAACGCCTCGAAAAACTGTTCGACCTCTACACGAAGATGACCGCGGCGGAGGGGGCGGTATGAGGCACGTTCTTGCATTGTTCGCAGAATCGCATCAGGGATTTTTCTCTACTGAAAGGAGTTCCTCCGCATGCCCCGCAACACTGAAAGAACAGGCAAGTCGGCTGCAAGCGCAGCCTCGAAAACCCTGCGCAGTTCGTCTGCATCAAAGCCCGCCAAATCCGCCGCTGGTTCTGCGCTTGCGCAGTCGAAAACGTCTAAAGTCAGCTCGCCAAAGGCTGCGTCCGCAGCCGGAAAGACCCTGCAGACAAAGTCTGCCAGCAAGGCGGCGAAATCTGCCGCTGCATCGACGCTCACACAACGACCAGGCCGCAAGGGCAAGTAATCCGGCTTGTTGGCGGCGGCCCGTTCTAATCGAGGGCTTATCGCTGTGACACCAGCCGCTTCAAACCGCGATCTGGCGCTGGTTGGCGATCTGTTGATGCTGGGCGCTGAAATCGCCTGGGTTGAGTTCAAGGAAAACAATGCTGATCCAGAGATGATCGGCAGACGGATCTCTGCGCTGGCCAATGCTGCGCGACTGGCCGACCAACCAACGGCCTACATACTTTGGGGTGTGCGGGATGGCGACCAAACACCCGTCGGGACTGATTTCGACCCAGCGGCAGCCAAGGTCGGCAATCAGCCGCTAGAGCTCTGGCTCAATCAGCGTTTGCAGAACCAGACGACATTCAGTTTCGCTGCGCTGGAATATGACGGAAAACGGCTCGTCTTGCTGAGCATTCCTGCAGCGATTTCCGCGCCGGTCGAATTCGATCGCCTGCCCTATGTTCGTATCGGCAGCGCAACCCCACGCCTGTCCGATCATCCGGCACAGCAAAGAGAGTTATGGGCCAAGCTTCAGGCCTTTTCCTGGGAAACCGGCATTGCTGAGCAGTTTGTTGCGTCAGAACGTGTTCTGTCGCTCCTCGATTATGCCAGCTATTTTGAGCTCACAGGTCAACCACTCCCCGACAATCGCGCAGGCATTTTCGAGAAACTTCTCGCCGATGGACTGATTGAACGGGATGTCGGTGAACGGTGGAACATCACCAATCTCGGCGCGGTCTTGTTTGCCAGGAGGCTATCAGAATTTTCCCCGGCCATTGCCCGCAAGGCCGTCCGCTTCGTTGCCTATGCCGGGCGCTCCCGCGCCGACACTGTCACCCACCGCCAGGACGGGCAGAAGGGCTATGCGACCGGTTTCGAAGGTCTGGTTGAGTACATCGACACTCTTTTGCCGCGCAATGAGTTCATTGGAAAAGCGTTCCGAGAGGAACGGCCGGTATTTCCATCGATTGCAATTCGCGAACTGATCGCGAATGCCCTGATCCACCAGGACATGACGGTCACCGGTGCCGGGCCAATGATTGAGTTGTTTGCGGATCGTATGGAGATCACCAATCCAGGCGAGCCGCTGATTACGCCGGACCGATTCCTTGATCTGCCGCCCCGCTCACGGAACGAAGCTCTGGCGTCGCTAATGCGTCGGATGCGGCTTTGCGAGGAACAGGGGACCGGCATCGATAAGGTCATTGTCTCTGTCGAGCTGCACCAATTGCCGCCCCCCGAATTCAGAAACGAAGCAAACGCCGTACGGGTCATACTTTTCTCGCCGCGCAGCTTCGCGGAGATGACCCCGGAGGAACGGGTTCGCGCCTGCTACCAGCACGCTGCGTTGAAGTTCGTGAACGGCGAGAAGATGAAGAACGCCACCTTGCGCGAGCGCTTCGGGATTGAGGACCACAACGCGTCGCAAGTTTCACAAGTCATACGACAAGCCCTCGACAGAGACCTCATTCGACCAGCCGATGCCAACCACCCTCAGGCAGGATATGTTCCGATATGGGCCTAAACCGTGAACAAGAATTTGACCGGGTTTTGATTGTGCTCCCTATTTTGCGCGCGCTGAGCAAGCCAAGGTCAATAAAAACAGCGTGTTGCGAGCCCGCTGGCACACAGTTTCTGTTTGATTGGGTTTTGATTCGCGGTGTCGTTTGGCCCAAGAGGCCGTGTGCAGAAACGAGTACAGGCGTTCGATAGGGGAAGACATGGAAGCGCGGAACAAAAAGATCGAAGACTGGTTTGCAATGATCAAGCAGGGGCAGATCGTCCTGCCGCGCTTTCAACGTCATGAGGCATGGAAGCCCGCCCAGGTCGTCGGTCTGTTGGAAAACATCTTTCGCGATCCGCCTTTGCCCATCGGCGCGCTTTTGACGCTTGAGGTGGGAGACAAGGAGCTTTTCCATTCTCGACCGATTGTTGGCGCCCCGGTTCCTGAGGGCCGCCCATCCATGCACCTTCTCGACGGTCAGCAGCGACTGACAGCACTCTGGCGGAGCCTGACGGGCGACTATTCCAATCTCGACATTTCTGTCTCCATCGAGCGATCCGAGACCGACGCGGAATCAGATGAGGCGGAGAATGCCGACACTCCCGCCGTTGAGGCCGTGAAGCGATGGGAGAGAAAGGGCGTCATGCAGCCTGTCTGGGCGAACAGTGCGGTTGAAGCCCTGAGGCGAGGCCTGGTCCCCGTCACCGTATTTCGTCCAGGCTCGGAAGGGGAAGCCAACCTCGAAAAATGGGAATCGGCCGTGGAAGAGAGCGGCCTGCTGACCCGACAGATGACGCGCCGAATTGAAACCCTTCGACAGCGTGTGGCAAAGTACGACATCCCCTTTTTGTCGCTGGATGTGAACACCGGTCGTGAGACGGCGCTCGATGTCTTCATCAGAATGAATACGTCTGCCTCACCGCTCAAGGATTTCGACATCGTGGTCGCGCAGCTCGAAAGCGCTATCGGCGAGTCGCTCCACGATATGGTCGAAGACCTCATCGATGACGTTCCCGCCGCGCGCGAGTATGGCAAAGTCGAGGACATCATCCTCTCGGTGGCCGCCCTGCTGATGGAACGCCCGCCAATCAAGAAGACCTATCTCGACACGTCTTTCGGCGAGGCGTTCGGCGGCGTCTGGAACAGGCTGAAGCATGGCTTCAGACACGGCATCACCTTTCTCAGGTCCGAAGCGATCCTGAATGAGAAATGCGTGCCAAGCGATGTCGCGGTGTATCTGACATGTGCTCTCTGGGCAGACGTTCCCGAGCATGCATTCGACGCAGGCGGCAATGCGCGGACCCTGATCCGAAAAGCGCTTTGGCGATCATGTTACACCGAGCGCTATGGAAAGACGTCTGCCACTCGCTCCTTTGCAGACTATAAAGTGTTGAAACGAATGATTGCCGGAGAAAAGGGCGAGGCTTGCGAGCTGTTCGATGAACAATACTATCCGCTCCCTGACGCAGAGCAAATGGTGCTCGCCGGATGGCCGGGGCGGAAAGATAGGCTCCCCCGCGCCATTCTTGCGAGTGGACTGCGCCGTGGCGGCTTCGATTTTGCCGATGGCGCTCCGATCTCGGCAGACAACATTCGCAGCCGCGAGTATCACCATCTCTATCCTGTTGGCGCTCTTGGTGGGGATCGCGGCGACGAGCGTGTGAATCGAGCCCTGAACTGTGCCCTGATAACCTGGACAACCAATCGCCGTGTGGGTGCGAAAACACCTGCCGAGTATATCCGCGCCAGGGCGGAAGCAGCCGAATTAGGCGAGGGCACAGTCAAACAGCGCCTCGAAAGTCACGGTGTGCCGTACGACGCCCTGATCGCCGGCGACTATGATCAGTTCCTGAAACAGCGAGCTGAACTCATAGCGCAAGATATGAGAGTTCTCTGCGAAGGCGGCGTCCCATCATGACGGCACCCAGAAATGTCCCCTCCGTTTCGGTGACCTACAAGCGCACTGGCGCGACGCAGAAATCAAACGAGCTGGGCATGCGCCCGATGCAGGAGCGCGCTTATGAGCGGCGCGGCGAGCAGTACTTGCTGATCAAGTCGCCGCCGGCGTCAGGCAAGAGCCGGGCGCTGATGTTTATCGCTCTCGATAAGCTCCGCAATCAGGGCTTGAAGCAGGCGATTATCGTGGTGCCGGAGCGATCCATTGGCGCGAGTTTCAGCAACGAACCGCTGACCAAATGGGGTTTCTGGGCGGATTGGGAGGTCAAGCCGCAATGGAACCTCTGCAATGCGCCGGGCGCAGATGAAGTTCGCGTTGCCAAATCCAAGGTCAAGGCGGTCGGCGAGTTCCTGGCGTCAGGTGACAAGGTGCTCGTCTGCACGCACGCCACCTTTCGTTTTGCAGTTGAAGCGCTCGGCATCGAAGCGTTCGACAATCGCCTCATCGCCGTCGATGAATTCCACCATGTCTCAGCTGACGATGACAATGTGCTGGGCTCGCAGCTCAAGGCGTTCATTGCTCGCGACAGGGTGCACCTCGTCGCCATGACCGGTTCCTATTTCCGCGGCGATGCGGCGCCCGTGCTGATGCCGGAAGACGAAGCGCGCTTTGCGACGGTGACCTACACCTATTACGAACAGCTCAATGGCTATGAGCACCTAAAGGCGCTCGATATCGGCTATTTCTTCTACAACGGCCCATATGTGGACGATATTGCTGCGGTTCTCGATCCCGATCAGAAGACGATCGTCCACATCCCGAATGTGAACTCGCGCGAAAGCACCCAGCGCGGGAAGACCACTGAGGTGGCCGAGATCATGGACGCCCTGGGCGAGTGGGAAGGCCCGGATGATGCGACAGGCTTCCAGCTGGTTCGCCGTCCGAACGGGCGCGTGCTGAAGATCGCCGACTTGGTGGACGACGGGCCTGAGCGACACTCAAAAGTCGTGGCAGCTCTGAAGGATCCCGCGCATAAGAACGACCGCGACCATGTGGACATCATCATTGCCCTTGGTATGGCGAAGGAAGGCTTTGACTGGATCTGGTGCGAACATGCCCTGACGGTGGGCTATCGCTCCAGCCTTACGGAGATCATTCAGATCATCGGTCGGGCGACACGCGATGCGCCGGGCAAGGAACGCGCACGATTCACCAATCTGATCGCTGAACCGGATGCCTCGGAAGACAAAGTCACGGAAGCCGTCAACGACACGCTGAAAGCGATCGCCGCGAGCTTGCTTATGGAGCAGGTGCTAGCCCCGAAATTCAATTTCGTGCCGAAAGGCACCGGCGAGGTGGCAGATTTCGACTATGGTGAGGGAGGCTACAAGAAGGATCGCACCAATGTCGGGTTCAGCGAGGATCGTGGCGAATTTCAGATTGAGATCAAGGGGCTGGTCCAGCCAGAGTCAGACGAAGCGACCCGGATTTGCGAGCAGGACCTGAACGAGGTTATCACAGCGTTCGTTCAGGACAGGGTTGTTTTGGAGCGCGGCCTCCTAGATGGCGACCACGTCGATGGCGAAACGCCCGCGGAAGAGCTCAACCAAGCGCGCATGGGCAAGATTGTCCGTGAGAAGTATCCTGAGCTTTCCGAGCAGGATCAGGAGGCGATCCGACAGCGGGCGGTCGCTGCGCTGGTCTTGACCCAGGAAGCGAGCCGGGCTTCTGCGGAAAGCGCCTCGGAAAGCGGATCGACCGAGAAGGCCAACACGGCTCTGATTGACGGTGTACGCCGATACGCCATTGAGGTTACTGATCTCGACATCGATCTAATCGACCGGATCAACCCCTTTGGTGCCGCCTATGCAATCATGGCAAAAGCCATGAGTGAAGACAGCTTGAAACAAGTGGCCGCTGTCATCGCCGGAAAGAAAATCGCCCTCACAGAGGATGAGGCCATGATGTTGGCTGAGCGCGCCAGGACCTTCAAGCAGGAGCGTGGAAGGCTCCCGTCGCTTACGTCTGCCGATGCCTGGGAACGGCGCATGGCCGAAGGCATCGAGTATCTGAAGCGGAAGGTGAAAGCGGAACGAGATGGCTGAAAAGTCTGCTGCAGAACTGCTTGAAGAACTCGGCGTTGCGTTGGAAGAATCCAAAACGCAAAGCCGATCACCGCGGGATGAGCGGATCATTGCCGGATTTGAGGACATCCAAAGATTCGTAGCCGAACATGAACGCGCGCCCCAACACGGTGAGGACCAAGATATTTTCGAGCGTATTTATGCCGTAAGGCTGGACCGGCTGAAAAGCTTGCCAGATGCGGTCGAGCTTCTGAGTCCTATGGATCACCAGGGCCTTTTGAACACGCCTTCGGAGACCCCAAGCGACGTTCCGAAGGACCCCGCCGCCCTGCTTTCTGAACTGGGCATCGACCCTGACGCCGACACCGGTGTGACAGAACTCAAGCATGTGAGACCAGTCGCCGAGCGCCGAGCCGCCGAGGAAATCGCCAATCGAACCCGCTGTGCGGACTTCGACCAGTTCAAAGCCCTTTTCGACAAGGTCCAGACTGAACTGAGCGACGGCATTCGGGAAACCCGCCCATTCGAATTGAAAGCGGAGATTGATGCTGGGAGGTTTTTCATCGTAGGCGGACAAGTCGCCTACGTCGCCGAAAAGGGCGATGAGTTCACCCAGGAGTATGGCGACCGCGATGCTCGGCTGCGGGTCATCTACGACAATGGAACAGAGAGCAACGTTTTGATGCGGTCCCTACAGAGGGCGCTGAACAAGGATGAAGCAGGTCGCCGGATTACCGAGCCAAGCGCTGGCCCGCTGTTTACCGACACTTCGGACGAAGGCGATATTGAAAGCGGGACGATTTACGTTCTTAGAAGCCTATCTGATGATCCGAGGGTCGCCCAGAACCGTGATCTCATTCACAAGATCGGTGTCACCGGCGGCGATGTGACAACACGTATCGCAAATGCTCGAAACGAGCCCACCTACTTGCTTGCCGATGTCGAAGTCGCCTCCGAGTACCGCCTTCACAATATCAACCGACAAAAGCTCGAGGCCTTGCTTCACCGCTTTCTGTCAGCCGCTCGACTCCAATTGGAGTTCAAGGACAGATTTGGAAAACCCGTTCAACCGCGTGAATGGTTTTTGGTGCCGATCCACGTGATTGACCAAATCGTAGCGGCCGTCCGAGATGGTTCCATCTCACGGCTGCGCTACGATCCTGAGACGGCGTCATTGGTCGATCAGTAGCAAGTTGGGCGTCATATACCACAATCTATATTTCGTGGTATAAGAACCCATGGAATCATTGCCGCTCACACTCCAGACAGTCTACCAGGACCTGCTCCAAGCGCATCTGGATCGGCCGATTGCGGATATGGCGGGGGTGCCGCATTTGCGGGAAGTGGGTGGGAAAAAGTGGTGGTATGTCACCGTGCGTGGGCCGGGCGGTGCGCATCAGCAGCGTTTCATCGGGCCTGACACGGAGGAGGTGCGCGAGCGGATCGCGCGGTGGAAATCCGTCGCAGAGGATGAGCGGGCATTCCGGCGAAATGCCTCCGAGAAGGCCAGCGCGCTACGCGCAGCGCGTTTGCCAGCGCTCGACATGCAGACCGGCAAGACGCTACGGGCGCTGGCCCAGGCCGGCACGTTCCGGCTTGGCGGCGTGCTCGTCGGCACGCATGCCTTCCGGCTCTATGATTTCGAACTCGGCCTGCGGCTCTCGGCCGGCGCAGTGGCGATCACGGCGGATGTGGATGTGGCGTCGTTTTCGCGCCTGTCTCTGGCGATCGAGGATCACTCCGACCCGGACCTGCCGAAGGTGCTCGACGCTCTGGGCATGACGCCGATCGAAAGCCTTCACCGGGGCAAGCCCGTTCGATGGCGCTTGCCCGGATCGGATTTCGTGGTGGACTTCCTGACTCCGTCTTTTGAGGAGAACCAGTCGCCCCAGAAACTGGAAGCCCTGGGCGTCTGGGCTCAGGGGCTGCACTTCCTCAACTTCCTGATTCGCGATCCCATTCCGGCTGTGGCGCTCTACCGGGAAGGGGTGCTTGTGCAGATCCCCGCACCGGAGCGCTATGCGATCCACAAGCTGATCATTTCGAGCCGCCGGGTCGGGCATGGTCGCGCCAAGGCGACGAAGGATCTGGCGCAAGCCGCTCTGTTGATCGAGGCGCTCACGGAGCAGCGCCCGGAGGAGCTTCGCTCCGCCTACGAGGAGGCGCTGGATACAGGCAAGGCTTGGCGAGACGCTTTGGAAAAGGCCCGCGCGCGTGACGAAAAAGTGGCCGCGCTCCTGAACCGTCTGGACTGAGGCGGGTCTCTTGAGGGATAGGGGCGGAAAGACAGGGCGCGTAAAGATGGGCGGGCAAAGTCTGTGCAGGCATTCTCTGATTTGCATTCACACCTGATGCTAGGTGTCTAGCGGATAAAAACGCACATGATTTCATGGGTTTGGGTTTGCTGGCATTTGCTGGCGCGTGTGCTGGGGATTGCTGGCGATTCAATGAAATCAATGCATTGGCCGGTCGGGCCTACATGCCCATTTCCATGTCGCGGTCGAGGCTGGCATCATCCGCGATGTCCATGTCATGGTCGCTCGCGTCGGCTTCAGGGCTGTCGAGGCTGGCACTGTCGGTGTCCTTTGCCACGTCATGGGCTGTGAACTGGACCCCGCTCTGGTGCTCCAGCGTGTCCTTCAGGGCGGCCGCATCTTCGGTCACGATGGTGACCCCGTCCCGGGCGCGCGACAGGGCGACATAGAAAGCCTTTTCCGTCGTCATCTGGGGATTGCCGGCATCCATGACAGCGATGATGTGGTCCACGGTCTGGCCCTGCATGGCGTGGAGCGTGTGGGTCCAGCCATGGTCGATGTGGCGAAGCGCCGGGTCGTTTCGGGCGACCTTGAACCGCTCGCCTTCGGCATTTTCAAAGGTGATCATGTTCCGGCCGATCTGGTCGACCGCGGCGGTTTCGGCGTTGAGGAAACGCTTGCCGGGATCATTGCGGGTCCAACGCACCTGGTCGCCTTCCGCGATCTCCAGCTGTTTCGACTGGAAGACTTCGAGGCCCCGTCCCGTTCCCTCCGACGGGTTCCAGTCCGTGACAGATTTTCCGTCGAAAAGGGAAACAATGCCCCTTTCGGTGTCGGTGTCGATGACCGAGCGCGACCCGCCGCGGGGGATGCCGAGGTCCTCGTTTCCGGCGTTGAAGATGACGGTCTGACCCGCCTGGAAGGCGTCGGCGCTGCGCATCTGCGCTTGCGTCAGGCGCGCGGAGACCAGCGTGTCGATGACCGTGGAGCGGTGGCCGATGACGCCTTCAGCCTTCAGGGTGTCGCGCAGGTAGGCGGTGACCTCCCGGCGCATGGCGTGGGTCTGGGCGACGATGGCGGTGCGCGAGCGGCCGAAATCCGAGCGTGCGAGCCAGGCCCCGGCGGCGACGGCGGCGCGGTCCTGCGGGGGCGTCTCCATGATGGAACTGCGCACCTTCTCGAATGCCTTGCCCACTTCGCGTGCCGCAACGGCGTTCACCGCATCGAGCTGGTCACCGCCCCGCTGGCGGCGGTTCTCCGACATGACGGCCGTGCCCATGCCGGCTTTCTGGAGCTGATCAAACGGCGTGCCCGCCTCGACCGCATCGAACTGCTTCACGTCACCGACAAGGGCGAGGCGCGCGACGCCCGCGGCATTGGCGAGCTCGACCAGCGCCTTCATCTGCCGGGTCGAGACCATGCTCGCCTCGTC
>CAZBKM010000025.1:0-26814 GCA_964492485.1 uncultured Hyphomonadaceae bacterium
ATGCTCAAAAACAAGAACATAGCGCATCTTCACTGACTCCGATTGACTTGAAGATCCGCAAAAGCGCTGGTCTTTCGTTTCACTCCAGACCGGCGCTTTTCATCATCGGTCTTGCGCAAGTCTCCGTTCGCAACCGGGTCCGGTTGCTCCGAACTTGCTCTGTCGACCGTATTGGCGCGAACGTATTGTGCGTGGCACCGGAGCCATACACATCGAATACGCGCGTGCTTCGTGAAAAGCGCCCGATTTCGGATGAGTACACTTCGTTCCACTACATGCAGAACGAAGTGTACTTCCGATTTCAGTTTCCACGGTCCAGCAGGCGGCGCGCGATGACCATCGCCTGGACTTCGCCCGCCCCCTCGAAGATGTTCAGGATACGGGCATCCTGCAGCACGCGGCTGACCGGGTATTCCAGCGCGAATCCGTTCCCCCCATGGATCTGCACGCTGTTGTCGGCAGCGGCCCAGGCGGCGCGGGCACCGAGCAGTTTCGCCATCCCGGCCTCGAGGTCGCACCGCTGGCCGCTGTCCTTCCGGCGGGCGGCGAAATAGGTGAGCTGGCGCACGCCAAGCAGTTCGGCTGCCATCATGACCAGCTTGTTGCGAACCCTCGGGAAGTCGTAGATCGGTCGGCCGAATTGCTCCCGGTCGAGCGCATAGCGCAGACCCAGTTCGAGGGCATTCTGGCCAACCCCCACCGCCCGAGCTGCGGTCTGAATGCGGGCGCTCTCGAACGTCGCCATGAGCTGACGGAAGCCCTGGCCCTCCGAACCGCCAAGCAGGTTGGCGGAACCGATCTCGAACCCGTCAAAGGCGATCTCGTACTCCTTCATCCCGCGGTAGCCGAGTACGGCGATTTCGCCGCCTGTCATGCCCTGCGCCGGGAACGGGTCGTCGTCGGTTCCGCGCGGCTTCTCGGCCAGGAACATCGACAGGCCCGCAAAGGTATCGGTCTGCGGGTCCGTTCGCGCCAGGAGTGTCATCAGGTCGGCGCGGGCGCCATGGGTGATCCATGTCTTGTTCCCGGTCACGCGGTAGACGCCTGCGGCAGCGTCATGCACGGCGCGGGTGCGCAGCGCTCCGAGATCGGAGCCGGTATTGGGCTCGGTGAAGACGGCGGTGGGCAGGATTTCCCCGCGGGCGATACCGGGCAGCCAGCGACGCTTCTGGTCTTCCGTTCCGCCGGCAAGGATAAGTTCGGCAGCAATTTCCGAGCGCGTGCCGAGCGAGCCCACGCCGATATATCCCCGCGAAAGCTCCTCCGACACGACGCACATGGCGATCTTGCCCAGTCCGGCGCCGCCATGGGGTTCGGGAATGGTCAGCCCGAACACGCCCAATGCACCCATCTCCGCGATCACATCGTCGGGGATCAGCGCATCGCTCAGGTGCCAGCCATGGGCGTAGGGCAACACCCGCTCATCGGCAAAGCGCCGGAACTGGTCGCGGATGAGGCCCATCGTCTCGTCGAGCCCGGTATCCTCCGCTGTCGCGCGCTCCAGTGCGGCAGGCAGGAGGGCGCCCGCCGCCCCCATGGCGTCCGGTGTCTTTCCGCCGGCGACGAAGACCTGAAGCGCAGGGTGCATAAGGTGGCGCATGTCCTCCTGCCCGCATCCCAGGTCGCCGGGGCGCACCATCTCGCCCTGGCTCATGGCCAGCCCACCCATGAGCTGGGCGATGTATTCGGCGAAAAGGATCTGCGACAGCAACGCCTCAATCTCGCCGAACCGGCCCTCCCGATCCAGGCGGTCGGCCCAGGCGGCCACCTGACGCAGCGTCTCCACATAGGTGACGGTCCAGGCCAGGCCGTGCGCCATGTGCTGGTGGCGGTCCATCTGCGTCCGGTCGGGTCTGCCCTCGGGCGCCAGGTAGCGGCGGGCAGCGCCGAGGGCCGCCTGTTCATAGGTTTCCAAAGCGGCCACGGCCTTCGCCATGCGGGCCGGCAGGTCGTCCAGTCGCGCGGGAGGGCCCGCCTCGATTTCCAGCTCCGCGTCGGGATCGGTGGCGACATCGCTCATGGCGGCAGCGCTCCTTCTCGGTTTGCGTGCGAGTATAGGATGGCTGCGTCCCCTGTCACCCCGCCGCCCGGTCGCGGTGGGCGCGGCGCCCTCAGGCCGGGACCTCCTTGCCTGAATAGTCGAACACCCGCCCCGACTGCTCCGGGCTGAGGGCCGCGATCACATCGAGCAGACGGTTCGCCGCGTCGTCGGGCGAGAACAGCTTGTCCCTGGGGACATTGCCCTGGAAGGGCTTGGACAGGGGCGTGTCGACTGTGCCTGGATGAAGGCCGACGGCGATGAAGTCCCGGTTCCGGCGACCCTGTTCGATGGCGTAGTTCCGGATCAGCATGTTCAGCGCAGCCTTGGACGCCCGGTAGGCGTGCCAGCCCCCCATCCGATTGTCGGAGATCGACCCCACCCGCGCCGACAGTGCAGCAAAGACGCCACGGCCTTGTCTGGGAAGAATCGGGATCATGTGCTTGGCAGCCAGGGCCGGCCCGAACGTGTTGGCTCGAAACACGGTCTCGAAGGCGTCGAGGCGCTGCTGGCGATAGGATTTCTCCGGCTGAAGTGCATCGCCATGCGACAGGAGCCCGGCCGCGACCAGCACCAATTCCGCCCCGCCGCCGGCCTTCACCTGCTCGGCGGCGGCGGCGAGGTCGTCCTCGTTCAGAAGGTTGCAGCGTCCCATTTCGACCCCCTCGATCGGCGTGGTTTCGCGACGGGAGAAGCCGATCACCTCGGCACCGCGTGCGACGAGACCCTCCGCCAGGGCGCGACCCAGTCCGCCGCTCACCCCAAAGACAACTGCTCGCATGTGGCACCTCCTCTCGGAATGCCAGTTATGGCGCGGGCGCACCCTGGAAAGGTGCCGACGTCTGCATGGCGGCGCGAATGCGGGAGAGGTGTTCGGGCTGGAGCGCGCCGCGCAGGTGGAGGACGATCTGGCCTCCCGGCGCAATGACAAAGGTTTCCGGCACGCCGGTATGGCCGAAATCAAGCGCCCCATTCCCGTCCGGATCAAATGCGACGGCAACGAAGGGGTCGCCGTGACGGGCCAGATAGGCCTGTGCGTTGTCCCTCGTATCGTTGAAGGCTAGGCCGTAGATGCGGCCCGGATAGACCTGAGAGAGGTCCATCAGGACCGGATGCTCCACCAGACAGGGTGTGCACCAGCTTGCCCAGAGATTGACAAGGATCGGTGCCTTGGCCGCCGCCTCGACGAAGTTCACGCTTTGCCCGTCGAGGGTGGGAAAGGTCTGGTCCGGGGCGCTTCGGCTGACGCGCTCGAAGTCAGGCTTGCTGCCATCGAACAGTTGAACGACACCCAGGCCTGCAAAGGCGAGAAGCGCCAGGAGGGGAAGCGCGGCGAGCCATCGGATCATGTGTCGTCCCCCGGCACGTCGTCGCGCTCCAGTCGGTCAAGGCGCCGGCGGGCCTTGCGGGCTCTGATGAGAATCCAGACGGCCACCGCCACGAGGACCAGTGCGGACAGGCCATAGGCGGCCCAGACATAGGGCGCGGTCTTGTCGAAGGCAGGGACCAGCATGTCGCCTCAGGCTCCCGAGAGGCGCCGCGCCAGCAGGCGGTCTGCCCGCCGACGCAGGATCTCGGCGCGCATCGATGTCATGACCAGACCTGCGAACAGCAGCGTGTGACCCAAAGCCCCGACCAGGAGTGGAACGAGATATTCCGCCGGCATTGCGGGTCCGTCCAGCCGGAGCACGCTGGCCGTCTGGTGCAGGCTGGCCCAGATGTCGACCGAAAACTTGATAACCGGTACGTTAACGGCGCCGACCATGGCAAGGATGGCCGCCGCCCGCGCGGCCTTCTGCCGGGTGTCCATCGTGGCGCGTATCGCCATGTAGCCGAGATAGAGGAAAAGCAGGATCAGGACCGACGTCATCCGCGGGTCTTCCCAGAGCCACCAGGTGCCCCAGGTGGGCTTGCCCCAGATGGCGCCGGTGGCGAGGCAGATGGCGGTGTAGGCGGCACCCAGAGGTGCCACGGACTTCGCGGCGATGTCGGCAAGCTCATGGCGCCAGACAAACCAGACCAGGCTTGCAACGGCCATTCCGGCATAGCCGGCCATGGACAGCCAGGCGGCCGGAACGTGGATGAACATGATGCGGGCGCTGTCACCCTGATAGGTTTCGGGGCGCACGATCCAGAGACCTTGCCACAGGCTGTAGCCGATCATGGCCAGCCCCAAACCGTAGACCCAGGGCAGGGCAGGGCCGCTGAAGGCCATGAAACGGTGCGGATTGGCAAATCTCGAAAACATCGGCGTCGGTGATACCAAAGGGCTCAGTCGGCGGCCAGCCGAAGGCCGGCTGCCATGGCAAACGGGGCGACTCCCCCCGCAAACAGGGTCGTGGCGACAAGATACAGAGCTTCGGGCGGCAGCCCAATTGCGTCCGATTGCAGCGTCATGGCGCCGAAGATCGCGGTGGGCACGTAGAGCGGCAGCGCGATCAGCGCGATGAGCAGGCCGCCACGACGGACGGTGGTGGCCAGCGCCGCCCCGGCCCCGCCCCAGAAGAAGAAGGCCAGTCCGCCGACGGCATACAGACCGGCTGCCGGTAGCAGCCGGTCCGGGGGCATCTGCAGCATCAGGCCCAGAAGCGGGGTGGCCAGTGCCAGAGGCAGGCCCGTCGCGATCCAGTGTGCCAGCGTCTTGGCCGCGGCGATCGCCGACAGCGGCGCCTCGGCCTGGAGCCACAGGTCGAGGGCGCCGTCGTCGAGATCGGCCTGGAACAGACGTTCCATGGTCATCAGGGACGACAGGGCGAGGGCGACCCAAAGAATGCCCGGGCCGATGCGCGCCAGCACGTCGGCGTCATGGCCGACGCCGAACGGCACCATCATGGCGGCGCCGGCAAAGAAGCCGACCGGCAGGAAGGCCCCCGTGCCCCCGGCCCAGGCTTCGCCCAGCGCCTGTCTGAAGGCTGTGCGGACGGGACGCGGTGAGGTCACAGGTGGACCTCCCGCGGGGCTGTAAGGTCGGCGTCGCCATGGATCGCGGCCACCACCGCACCGCCGGCCGAGAGATGCGCATCGATCCGGCGTGCCATATCGGCCCGGCCCTGGCGGTCCAGCGCGGTATAGGGCTCGTCGAGCAGCCAGACCGGTCGGACCTGCAGGCCGAGCCTTGCCAGCGCCAGACGCTGCCGCTGGCCTGCCGAGAGCAGGCGCGCGGGTACCGCTGCGGCGCGCGTCAGGCCGTGCGCGGCGATGAGGGCGTCGAGATCGGCATCCCTGGCGCCCCAGGTCATCGCCCACACCTCCAGGTGGCGACGCGGCGTGTCGCCGGGTTTCAGTCCCAGCCGATGGCCCAGCCAGTGCCAGGGGGCGGATCGCGTCACCTGGCCGGCCGCGGGCTGGGTGAGGCCGGCCAGGATACGCAACAGGGTCGTCTTGCCCGCGCCATTGGCACCGCGGAGGATCACGGCCTCGCCCGGGCCGACCTCCAGCGACAGGCCGCGGAACAGGATCCGTTCGCCGCGCATGGCTGCGACGTCCATGGCCGCAAGAAGCGGTGCGGCCATGCTCACGGTGTTCCGGCCCGGCCCAGGCGCGTGCGACGAAAGCACGGACGCGCCCGCAATTGCACCGGCACAGTGCAGGCATTAAAGAGGCGGCAGATCACGGGCCCGTCCCGCCGTTTCATCGCATGCATCCCAAGAGGTTCCGACATGGCGTCACTCGACAGCTTCAATGCCCGCCGCACCCTGACCGTCGGCAACAGCACCTATACCTACTACTCGCTTCCCGCCGCGTCTGAAAATGGGCTGGGCGACGTGTCGCGCCTGCCGGCCTCTCTGAAGGTGCTTCTGGAGAACATGCTGCGCCACGAGGACGGCAAGACCGTCACCCGGGACGACATCATCGCCTTCAAGGCCTGGCTGGACGACAAGGGGTCGGCCTCGCACGAAATCGCCTATCGTCCGGCCCGCGTACTGATGCAGGACTTCACGGGTGTTCCTGCGGTCGTGGACCTGGCCGCCATGCGCGATGCCGCGCAGACCCTTGGCGCCAGCCCCCAGGCGATCAACCCCCAGGTTCCGGTCGACCTCGTCATCGACCATTCGGTCATGGTCGACTATTTCGCCAATGCCGACAGCTTCAAGCGCAATGTCGACAGGGAATATGAGCGGAACGGCGAGCGCTACGAATTCCTGCGCTGGGGCCAGTCGGCGTTCAAGAATTTCCGCGTCGTCCCGCCTGGTACCGGGATCTGCCATCAGGTGAATCTGGAATACCTTGGCCAGACCGTCTGGACCCGCGACGAGGATGGCGAAACCGTCGCCTATCCGGATACCTGCGTGGGCACGGACAGTCACACCACGATGATCAACGGCCTGGCCGTTCTGGGCTGGGGCGTCGGCGGGATCGAGGCCGAGGCCGCGATGCTGGGCCAGCCCGTCTCGATGCTGATCCCGGAAGTGATCGGCTTCAGGCTCACGGGTCGCCTGCCCGAGGGTGCGACGGCCACCGACCTGGTGCTGACCGTGACGCAGATGCTGCGCGAGAAAGGCGTGGTCGGCAAGTTCGTCGAGTTCTATGGCGACGGCCTGGCGACGCTGACGCTGGAGGACCAGGCCACGATCTCCAACATGGCACCGGAATACGGGGCGACCTGCGGTTTCTTCCCGGTGGACGAGGAGACGCTGACCTATCTGCGCGACACCGGACGCGACCCGGAGCGCGTCGACCTGGTGGAGGCCTATGCGAAGGCCCAGGGATACTGGGCGCCCGATATGCCGGACCCCGTCTTCACCGCTACGCTGCATTTGGACCTGTCCACGGTGGTTCCGTCGCTCGCCGGCCCCAAACGGCCGCAGGACCGCGTGCTGCTCACGGAGGCGGCCGCCTCCTTCCGTGAGGCGCTGAAGGGCATCAAGACCGTCAAGGATGCCAGCGCCGAGGCCAAGGCGCGGTTCGACGGCGAGGGCGGTGGCCAGGTTGCGCCGTATCCGCATTATGCCGTGGAGGACGCCGACTACACCCTGCATGATGGCTCCGTCGTGATCGCGGCGATCACATCGTGCACCAACACGTCCAACCCGTCGGTGATGCTGGCGGCCGGTCTGGTGGCCCGCAAGGCAAACGAACTCGGCATGACGCGCAAGCCCTGGGTGAAGACCTCTCTGGCGCCGGGATCCCAGGTCGTGACCGAATATCTGGAACGCGCCGGCCTGCAGGACGATCTCGACGCGTTGGGATTCTATCTCGTCGGGTACGGCTGCACGACCTGCATCGGCAATTCCGGTCCGCTGCCGGAGAACATTTCCCGCTCGATCAACGACAACGACATCGTCGCCGTGTCGGTTCTATCGGGGAACCGCAATTTCGAAGGCCGCATCAGCCAGGATGTGCGGGCGAACTATCTGGCGTCTCCTCCGCTGGTGGTCGCCTATGCGCTGGCCGGCGACATGCACATCGACATCACGACCGAGCCTCTGGGCGAGGACCGTGACGGCAACCCGGTCTATCTCAAGGACCTCTGGCCCACGACCCAGGAAGTCGCCGACGTGATGCGCGAGGCGGTGACGCCGGAGATGTTCTCCACCCGCTATGCCGACGTCTTCAAGGGCGACGCGCACTGGCAGCAGATCAAGGTCAGCGGCGGTCAGACCTATGATTGGCCGCCCAGCTCCACCTATGTGCAGAACCCCCCCTATTTCGAGGGCATGACCCTGGACGTGGACGATCCGGAGGACATTCGCGATGCCCGGGTGCTCGGCCTTTTCGGAGACTCGATCACCACCGACCACATCTCGCCGGCCGGGGCGATCAAGGCCGACAGCCCCGCGGGCAAGTATCTGACCGAGCGCCAGGTCAGCCCGATGGACTTCAACTCCTACGGCTCGCGGCGCGGCAATCACGAGATCATGATGCGCGGGACGTTCGCCAACATTCGCATCAAGAACCAGATGGTGCCCGGAACCGAAGGCGGCGTGACCGTTCACCAGCCCTCCGGCGAGCAGATGTTCATCTATGATGCTGCCATGCGCTACCGCGGCGAGGGCACGCCGCTGGTGATCTTCGCAGGCGAGCAGTACGGGACCGGCTCTTCGCGCGACTGGGCGGCCAAGGGGACGATCCTCCTCGGGGTGCGCGCGGTGATCGCCGGCTCGTTCGAGCGGATTCACCGCTCCAACCTGATCGGCATGGGCGTGCTCCCGTTGCAGTTCGAAGAGGGCACGACCTGGCAGAGCCTCGGCATCAAGGGCGACGAGCAGGTGACCATCGAGCAGGTGGCCGAGATCAAGCCGCGCCAGACCCTGGAGGTTAAGGTCCGTCGCGCCGATGGCAGCGAAACGCGGTTCAACGCCCGGGTGCGGATCGATACCGAGAACGAACTCGATTACTACCGCAATGGCGGCATCCTCCATTACGTCCTGCGGAACCTTGCGCGGGAACAGGCCGCGGCCCAGGCCTGATGCGGGTCCGCCCGGATGGGCACGTCGACGCAGGTCGGCGCGCCCATCCGGGCAATCCGGCCACGTCATCGCGCGCTTGTGACTGTCACGTGAGCGGCCGGCCCGTTAGGAAGGGTCATGCACTTTCCGTTACGCATTTCCCTCGTCGCTGCGGCCATATTCGCGACGTCGTCCGCCAGCCCCGCCTTCGCCGAGACTGGCGTGGAGCCGGCGGACGAGGGACCTGTCCTTGTCGAGCTCTTTGCGTCCCGCAACTGCCAGGCCTGTCCAAAGGCCTACAGCACCCTGGCCGAGGCCGAGGCGGGGCGTGATGACCTCCTGGTCCTGACCTGGGCGGTGGATTACTGGGACTATCTCGGCGATGCGGATCCGATGGCCCTGCCGGACTCCAAGGCCCGACAGTCAGCCTATGTGGACCGGTTCGGTGTGCGCGGTCCCTATACCCCGCAAACCGTGTATGACGGCCGCTTCGAATGCCCTGGGAACCGGCCAAGGGACGTCCGCGCGAAGCTGGCGCTCGCCAAGGACGCACAGGCTGATGGCGTCATCCTCGACGTGTCCCCGGCCAGGCTGGCGATTTCAGGCCCGGACGACGCGGCGGGCAGCGTCTGGCTCGTGGGTTACCTGCCTGGAATCCAGCCCGAGAGCGGCATGCCGAATCCGGTCGTGTCACTTGAGCGGCTTGGCCGGTATGAAGGCGGCGACCTCATCCTGGACCGTCCAGACTGTCGTGCTGGCTGTGCCGTGATCGTTCAGGGCGACGCAACCGGTCCGGTGCTGGCTGCGCGGCGCCTGGACGGGCGGTGATCCCGTTCGGCGCGGGCGAATGCGCCGCTCAGGCGACAGAGGCATTCTGGCCGGCCTGGCACAGGATGCTCCACACCCCATCCTCTGTAACCGCCGCCCGCAGGCGGTCGCGCACGGTCGGCTGGCGGAAGGCCCGGCTGACCTGGGCCAGGGCGCGCAGATGGTCGGCCCCGGACTCCGTGGGGGCCAGGAGCATGAAGACGATGTCGCAGGGGCGTTCGTCCACCGCGTCGAAATCGACGCCCTGCTTGAGCCGCATGTAGCCGCCCACAGGCTTCGAGAGGCCATCGATCCGCGCATGGGGAATGGCCACGCCCTCGCCGACACCGGTGGACCCCAATTGCTCTCGCTCCATCACCGCATCGATGACCGTGCGCGGCTCGGCGCCGATCCTGCTGGCCAGCGTCTCGGCCAGCTTCTGGATGGCCTGCTTGCGGCTTGTCGCGTCGCTCAGGGGAATGATGACGCCATCCGCCAGCAGCACGGTAAGATCGATAGCCATGGGGGTCTCGTCCGGTTCAGGCCTTGTCTGATTGCGCGGGGTCTACCCAGCCGACATGTCCGTCGGGGCGACGGTAGACCATATTCAGGCCGTTATGCCTAGCGTTGCGGAACATTAATGCAGGCGCCTCGCCCAACTCGAGCTGCATGACCGCCTCGGAAACGGTCATGGTGCGGATATGGGCACTGCCTTCGGCAACGGTCAGGGGGTGGTCGGCGCCATTCGCGGCGGGATCATCGGGCATCTCGACCGCGGCTTCTTCCTCTTCGCCCGGTTGCAGCACGAAGGCGGTGGCGGGCTCGCTGGGCAGCGGCTTGCGGCCCGGCCGGTGGTGGTCCTTGAGCCGGCGCTTGTAGCGGCGCACCCGCTTCTCGATCTTGTCGAGGGCGGCTTCCAGCGCGGCATAGGGCTCGTCTGCCTGGCCCACGGCCTGCAGGATGATCCCCGACGGCAGGTGGAGATTCAGGTCGACCTCGATCAGGTGGGCCACCTTGGTGACCGTCACATGGGCATCGCCGGTACGGTCGAAATACTTGCTGACCGCCGCCTCCAGGCCATCGGAGATCCGTTCCTGCAGGGCTGCACCCAGCTCCATGTTCTTGCCGGCAATCTTGATTTCCAACGCAACGCTCCGTCTCTGACAGCCTGTCCGCAGCGGCGCTTGCTATGGGTCCTGCCGTAGGGTCAAGCGCTCTGCCTCAGCATCCGGCGCCGCTGCACCGAGGACGGGATACCGAGGCTTTCACGATATTTGGCAACCGTGCGTCGGGCAATGTCGATTCCATAACCTGTCAGGATTTCAACGATTTGATCGTCGGACAGCACGTCGCCGGGGGATTCTTCCCCGATCAGCGCCTTGATCCGGTAACGGACGGCTTCTGCCGAATGGGCATCGCCCCCACCTGTGGAGGGGATCGCGGCGTTGAAGAAGTATTTCAGTTCGAACAGACCGCGCGGTGTCGACATGTACTTGTTGGACGTCACGCGGCTGATCGTGGACTCGTGCATGCCGATGGCGTCGGCCACCTGCTTCAGGTTCAGCGGCCGCATGTGGGCAACGCCATGGGCGAAGAACGCGTCCTGCTGGCGGACGATTTCGCTGGCGACTTTCAGGATCGTCCGCGCCCTCTGGTCCAGCGACTTGATCAGCCAGGACGCGTTGGTCGCACATTCCGAGATGAATTCCTTCTCCCGTGTACGCATCGGCAGGGCGGATACTTCGGCATAATAGGCCTTGTCCATGAGCACGCGGGGCAGCGTGTCGCCATTGAGCTCCACCGCGAACATGCCGTCCGGCAGTTCCCGGACGAACACGTCGGGCGCCACGGCCACCGTGGCCTCCCCCGCGAAACCGGCGCCGGGCCGCGGGGTCAGGCTGCGGAGTTCCTCCAGCATCTCGCCCAGATCCTCCGGTCCGACACCGCAGCGGGTCGAGAGCGCCTTCAGGTCGTGGCGGGCCACCAGATCGAGATTCTCCAGAAGGCAGGCCATGGCCGGGTCGAGCCGGTTGCGTTCGGAAAGCTGCAAAGCCAGGCATTCGGGCACGGACCGGGCCATGACGCCCGTCGGGTCGAACGCGTGGCAGGCTGTCAGGACCCGCTCCACCTCCTCGGGTCGCGTACCCAGCACCTGAGCGATCTCGTCCAGCTCCGCCCGACAGTAACCGGCCTCGTCGGTCTCGTCGATCAGGCGCGCCGCGATCAGCCGGTCAGCCGGCGCAAATCCGGCCATGGCAAGCTGTTCGTGGAGGTGGTCGCGCAGGCTCAGGGTCGATCCGACCATCCCCTCGAAGTCCGCCGGCTCGCCCATGCTCCGCCCGTCGCGGGCGCCTGACCAGTCGGTCTGCGCTGACGGACCGGACAGGGCCGATCCGGCACCGTCGGCACCTGTCCCGGTCTCGTACACATCTTCGCCCGGCGCATCGAGGGCCTCGCGCGCTTCACCGAGGCCGCTCGCATCATCCAGGGTGAGCGCGCCGGCGCCATCCTGCGACGCGGGCACCTCCCCGGTGCCGTCTTCGCCGTCCTCCCCGTCGCCATGGCGAAGAAGGGGGTTTCGCTCGATCTCGGCATCGACGAACTCGGCCAGCTCCATGTTGGACATCTGCAGCAGCTTGATCGCCTGCTGAAGCTGGGGCGTCATGACCAGGGACTGGCCCTGACGCAGTTCGAGACGCTGCCTGATGCTCATCCTGTCCCCCTATGCCGCGAACTGGCTGCCCAGATACACGCGTCGTACCTCTTCATTGCGAAGGACCTGATCGGGCGCTCCGTCGAAGAGCACCGCGCCATCATACATGACATAGGCGCGGTCGACGATCTGGAGCGTTTCACGGACCTGATGGTCCGTGATCAGGACCCCGAGCCCGCGCTCCTTCAAGTATCGGACCAGTTCGGAAATGTCGGACACGGCCAGCGGATCGATTCCCGTAAACGGCTCGTCCAGGAGCATGAAGCTCGGGCGCGAGGCCAGGGCGCGGGCGATCTCGACCCGGCGGCGTTCGCCGCCCGACAGGGAGGTCGATGGCTGGTCGCGAAGATGCTCGATGTGCAGCTCGCCGAGCAGCGTATCGACCTGCGCCTGACGCGCGCCGCGGTCGCGTTCGAAAAGTTCCAGGACGGCCAGGATATTCTCCTGCACGGTCATGCCCCGGAAGATCGACGCTTCCTGCGGCAGATATCCCATGCCCAGGCGCGCGCGCTGGTACATCGGCAGATGGGTCACATCTTCGCCGTCGATGCTGATCGTGCCGCCATCGGCTGCGACGAGGCCCATGATCATGTAGAAACAGGTGGTCTTGCCCGCCCCGTTGGGTCCGAGCAGGCCGACCACTTCGCCCCGGTCCAGCCTCAGCGACACGTCGTGAACCACCTGTCGTTTCCCGAAGGACTTCGCCAGATGCTCGACCAGAAGGCCCGGGGCCGTGTCCGTCATTCCCATCTCCCTCGCGATCCGGCGCGCGGATCGGTTCGGCGTCGCATACCGGAGCAAGCTTAAGAACGGTTTAGTCCGTTCGAACGAAAGGCTCAGGGGCTGTCCGGCGCGGCCTCCGCGCCACCCTCGACCGGGGCTGCTCCAGGCGCGTCGGCCGCCGGACCCGGACTTTCCGCTGCGGTTTCGGCCGGACCCGGCGCAGAGCCGGCGTCAGCGCCCGTTTCGGGACCCTCTGGCCTGTCGGCGCCTTCCTCTCCATCCGGGACGATCAGCATCTGGACCCGGCCATCCTCCCCGCAGCCACGCAGGGTCGAGCGTCCGGCCGTCACTTCCAGCACCAGCTCGCAGCCGCGGGCCACATCCTCGCCGCGGATGAGTACGACGTCGCCGGTCATGGTGATGGTGTCGCTGGCGGCGGCATACGTCCCGCGGTCGCCCCGCGCCTTCAGGTCCGGCGTGATGTAGAAGACATTGCCGTCGGCTGTCATGGTCTCGATCGCGCCGAACCCGCGTCCGACCCCCGACTGACCGGTACCGCCTGTTTCCGGCGTCCCGGAATAGGTGAGCGTCACCTCGTCGGCGCGCAAGCGGGCCTCACCCTGGATAATATCCACGTTTCCGACCACGAGCACCTTGCGCTGGCGTTCGTAGACGGAGGAATTGTCCGCGTTGACGCGGATCGGCCCACCTTCGGAGGACAGTTGTGCGCCTGCCGGCGCCGCCAGCGCCACGGCACCCGCCGCCAGCAGGAGCAGGACGCGGAGGGGTCGTGCGAACTCAGTTGTCATGGGGCGGGTCTTCCTGCGGTTCGGGCGCCGGTTCGTCCTCATAGAACGTCATCTCGACATTGCCGTCGAAATTCATCACGTCGCCGCCTTCGGTGATCGTATAGGTATCAGAGCGTATGTCACCCAGAGGGCCCTGGCCCTGCAAGGGTTCGACGCCGACGACGCGACCCTCGGTGACGAAGACCCGCGCATGGGTCGTATTGAACACATAGCCGGAGGGCTCGATCACCCGGACGTCGCGAAACAGTTCGAGGACCTGCGCACCCTGGTCGAAGGTACCTTCGGGCGCTTCGACCTGGGTTCCCTTCTCATCGACCAGTCGCGGATTTCTGAGGTCGATCAGGTTCGGATCGGCACGCCGCCGCTGGGCGGAATCCGCAGTGATGACATAGGCGTCGCCCGCGGCATCCCGCCCGGTGAAGCGCGGGTTCAGCATCGTCACGATTTCCTCGCCCTTGAAGGCGCGTCGTCCGCTGGATCCGTCGAGGGCGGAGTTCAGAAGATAGCCTCCCAGCAGGCCGATCGATGCCGCGACGCCATAGGTGAACAACATCCGCAGGATGCGGATCACGTCCGACCGGCGCCGCGCCTGGGCCAGCGTCAGTTTCCGGCTTGGCGCCCAAAGGGCGTCTTCGGCCGATGATCCGGCGCGTGTGCTGGCGGAAAGCGTGGTCATCCCTCGATCGCGTCCTCGCAATGCCTGTCGCCGGTTTCCGCGCCCCCGGTCGGTCTTAACCCGGTCGGGGCTTCGCACAAAGCGGCGTGTGCACGCCGCTTGCCTAAGTGTGGGCGAAGATGTCCGTCTCCGACCAGCCCGCCAGGTCCAGCTCGGCCCGGACCGGCAGGAAGCGGAAACAGGCTTCTGCAAGCTCCAGTCGCCCCTCGCGCACCAGCATGTCGCGCAGGCCGTCGCGGATGGTGTGCAGGTAGAGGACATCTGCTGCGGCGTAGTCGAGCTGCGCCTGACTCAGGTCCTGTGCGCCCCAGTCGGAACTCTGCTGGGCTTTAGACAGGTCGACGCCCGCGATCTCCTTCGCCACATGGCGCAGTCCATGCTGGTCGGTGTAGGTCCGTGCAAGTTTCGAGGCGATCTTGGTGCACCACACCGGCGCGCAGACGACGCCCAGCCAGTGTTTCATCATCGCGACGTCAAACCGGGCGAAGTGGAAGATCTTGAGCGTATCGGGGTCAGCCAGAAGGCGCTTCAGGTTGGGGCAGTCATAGTCCCGCGTCAGCTTGACCACATGGGCCGTTCCATCGCCCGCGGACAACTGAACCACGCACAGCGCGTCGCGTGCGGGCTTCAGTCCCATGGCCTCGGTGTCGACCGCGACGTCCCGGCCGAGGTCGAGATCGGTGGGCAGGTCGCCCGCATGGTAGGTGATGTTGGACAAGGCGTACTCCGGACTCGCACAAGGATATGGCTCCGCCTATGCCTTAGAATGGCTGGCTCCGCCAGTTTGCCCAGCGTGCAAAGTGCGCTGCGGATCGACCGGGCAGGTGCGTGCTTTCGCCTCGGTGGGGTGGCCCCGGCGCGTGGAGTCGGGCTAGGTTCGGGGGCGAGTGTCGACGGAGCGCGCGATGTCCAGCTTTTCCGCCCAGGCCGAGACCGCTTCGCGTTGCCTTGCAGACCGGTACCGCGCGGTACGCGGGGCCAGCGCCGCCCTGGCCCGGGGGCTTGGCGACGCCGATGCAACCGCACAGTCGATGGAGGATGCCAGTCCGGCAAAATGGCACCTGGCGCATGTGAGCTGGTTCTTCGAAACCTTCCTCCTGCAACCCTATCTGCCCGGCTACCGGGTGTTTGATCCCGATTATGCCTTCCTGTTCAATTCCTATTACGAAGGTGCGGGAACCATGCATGCCCGGCCGCGACGGGGCCTGATCACGCGTCCGGATCTGGACACGGTCAGGGCCTACCGCGCCCATGTGGATGCCGGGATGGAGGCGCTCCTGTCCGGCGAGACTCCCGATGAGGTGGTCGCGCTTGCCGAGCTTGGCCTGCACCATGAACAGCAACATCAGGAACTGTTCCTCACCGATCTTCTGCATCTCTTCGCGCAAAACCCGCTGGCGCCAGCCTATCGGGCCCCGGCCCCGATCGAAGTGGGACCCGGTCTCGGGGATGATCCGGGCTGGCACCGGTTCGAGGGTGGCCTGGTCGAGATCGGGCATCGCGCCGGGGACGGCTTCGCCTTCGACAATGAGGGGCCGCGCCACGAAGTCAGGGTTTACCCGTTCCATCTGGCGATGCGGGCGGTGACGAACCGTGACTGGATGGCGTTCATCGAGGCGGACGGCTATCGGCGGTCCGATCTGTGGCTGTCGGACGGTATGGCGACGGTTCGAGCGGAGGGCTGGCAGGCGCCCTTGTACTGGCACTGGCGCGATGGCGCCTGGTGGACCATGACGCTGCGCGGCCGCCAGCCGGTCGATCCCGACGCCCCGGTGACCCATATCAGCTATTACGAGGCCGACGCCTTCGCCCGCTGGGCTGGAAAGCGCCTGCCCACGGAGGCGGAATGGGAACACGCCGCCGCAGATGTGACGGTGGAGGGAAATTTCGCCGACAGCCAGGCGCTGCGTCCCCGACCCCAGCGCGGGACAGGGATGCGGGGGCTCTTTGGTGATGTGTGGGAATGGACCGCGAGCGCCTATCTGCCCTATCCGGGATTCAGGCCGCTGCCGGGAACGGTCGGCGAGTACAATGGCAAGTTCATGAGTGGCCAGATGGTGTTGCGCGGTGGCTCCTGCGCTACCGCTCCCGGCCATGTGCGGGCCACCTACCGGAACTTTTTCCAACCGGTGAAGCGCTGGCAGTTCACCGGACTTCGCCTGGCGGAGGATGCGTGATGGCGGATTCGGAAATGCCGCTGAGCGATGCGTTAGCGCGCGACGTCCTGTCCGGTCTGCGCGGTCGACCGAAGGCGATCCCGTCGCGCTGGCTCTACGACCAGGCCGGCTCGGAACTGTTCGAGGACATTACGGGCCTGCCGGAATACTACCTGACCCGAACCGAGACCGCGATCCTGACCGAACACGCCCGCGACATGGCCGCGGAGATAGGCCCCGACGCCGTCGTGGTCGAGTATGGCGCCGGCGCGGCGGTGAAGACGCGGATCCTCCTGGACGCCCTGGACCAGCCGGCGGCCTATGTCCCGGTGGACATTGCCGACGGGTTTCTTCGCGCCACGGCGCGGGGCGTGCAGGCGGACTATCCCGGGCTGGACGTGGTGCCGATCGTGGCCGACTTCATGTCGGCGGACGTGTTCGACGGCCTGCCCGAAAGCCCCGGCCGGCGGGTCGGCTTCTTCCCGGGCTCCACCGTCGGTAATCTGACCGACGCGCAGATCGTGGATCTCCTGACGCATGCCGGCCGGGCGCTGGGCGAAGACGCCCTGTTTCTGATGGGCGCCGATCTGAAGAAGGATCCCGGCATCCTCGTTCCGGCCTATGATGACGGGCAGGGCGTCACGGCAGCCTTTAATCTCAATCTCCTCAAGCGCATCAATGCCGAGCTGGACGGGGATTTCGACCTCGACGCGTTTGCGCACGAGGCGCGCTGGAACGCACCCGACGGTCGCATGGAGATGCACCTGGTCAGCCTGCGCGACCAGACCGTCCATGTGCTTGGCGAGGCGTTTGAGTTCGAGGCGGGCGAAAGCATCCACACGGAGATTTCCCGCAAGTTCGAGCCCGCAACCCTCGAGACTCTGGCCGCACAGGCCGGTTGGCGCAACCGGCGCCGCTGGACCGATCCGGACGGCTATTTCAGCGTGGTCCTCCTGCAGGAAGCCGGCGCGGCGCTGTCGCCTCAGAATTGACTTCGCTCGTGTGGTCGTCCTTAACCGATTGTAAAGGTTTGGGGGACCTGCGCGGGAGGGGACACTATGCGGGCCATCGGCTTGGCTTACCGAACGGTGGGGCTTCTGGCGGCTGGCCTTTTCGGTCTTGCCGCCTGCACGACGGTGGGCAGCCAGCTTGATCCTGGCGAGGACGGTCAGACCCGCTCGGGCCTGCAGTACTACCTGCCAGAGAAGCTGGTCAGCCTGTCGCTGTTCAAGTCGCCGGAAGGGTTTCCTTTCCCGCGCTACAGCGAGCGGGTGATCGGCGATCAGGACTTTTCCTATCTGGCAACGATCCACCGTGCGGCCGGGGCAGACAACACGATCGGCTTGGGCGTCGATCCCCAGACAAGGCTGCTCAACAGCCAGACGAGCACGGAGTCCCAGGCGCGCGGACTGGACATCGCCGAAAGTCTCGCCCGGTCGGTCACGGCGCTGGAAAGCGGCGGACGGTTCGGGCGTCGCGATGCCGAGGTCTTCATCGGGAAAGTCGTGTTCGACCCGCTGGACCCGGCCCAGGTGCAGGCGGCGACCGACAGTCTGACCCGCAGCTTCAACGCCTTCGTCGACCAGGATTGCACGGCCTTTCTGGACGATGTGGCGTCCGGTGATGTGCCGCTGGAGTATGACGGCGTCCCCGACCCCTACAACATCGAGCTTGTGCGCCAGTGCGAGTTCTTCCTGACGCTGGTGGACAGGCCGGGAAGCTTGCGGATCCTGGTTTCGGCCGACCCCGGCGGTGTGCCCGGTCAGACCGGACGCCTCGTCAGTGGTCCGCCTGCGCTGGCGCCCGAGCGTTACCGTGGAGCCTGCAGCGGCGGCCTGTGTTACCGAGCTACCGCGCCCTACCGGTTCACCGTACAGGTGGCGGACCGGGCCATACTGGACGATATCATCCACTTGCCGAACAATCAGCCGCCCAGGGTCCTGCGCCAGCCGGCAGGTGTGTTTGCCAACCAGGCCACCACGATCGGCTGGGTCGACGGCACGCCGCAGCAGGTGACAGCCGTCCGCAACAGCGAGCTGGCCGGCTTCGTGCGCCTGCCCGCCACCGTGGTCGCAGCCCTCTCGGAAGCGGTGGTGGCGGGCTTCCGGCGCGATGCGGCCGAGATCGACGCGGAGACCGAACGCCTGCGCGCAGAGGCCGCGCTGATCCGCCAGCGCCTGGCCTTGCGCGATACCGAGGAGGAAAGCCTGTTGGCCGAGGATGACCGCGCCGACCGGATGGAGGCCCGCGCCGACCGTCTCGCGGCAGAGGCTGACGCCGACGCCGCAGAACAGGCTGGCTCTGGCGACCCGCTGTCCGTTACGCCCGAGGGACGCCCGCCGACCGGCTCCGCCGCGACGGGCTCCGTCCCGTTCTAGGGGGAATGATGGCGTCTGCGCCCGCTCCTGCCGCCCCGGCCCGGGCTAAAGACCCTGGCCTGCAGCGCCTGATCGAGGGGCTGGGGGCTCCGCTCAGCCTCGACACGCCGCTCGGCGAGACCACCGCAGGCGATCTCGGCTCGCGGGCCGGCCACCTGGCGCCCGAAGCGATCTGCCCCGGACAGGCCCAGATGCGCGAGGTGGTGAATTTCACCCGCTACCCCTGGTCGAGCCTGGTCTATGTCCGCTGTACCTACCGGCGGTTCGGCGCCCCGCCCATGACCATTTCCGGAACCGGCTGGCTGGCCGCACCCGGCCTCGTGGTGACCGCCGCGCACAACGTGTACAAGCACGATCTGGCCGAGGGCCTGCGCCGAGCGGTCGCCGTCGAGTTGATCGCGGGCCATGCCGGTCCCGGCAGCCCCGTGGCGGCAACGGCGCGTGTCGCGCCGGGCGACATCCTCTATTCGCCCCGATTCGCCGACGGACCGGCCCTCAACCGGCGCCAGGATTTCTGCTTTCTCAGGGTTCGCGATCCGGCCTTCACCGAGGTGGTCGGCCGGCCGCTTCCCCTGGCCGTCGTCGAAGAGGGCTGCCGCGACAGCGTTCTGGTCAGCGGGTATCCGGTGCCGGTCGGTGCGCCGATCCGCGTGCGTACCGGCCGCCTCCACACCGGAGAGGGCCGGATGGCGCCGGGTGGTGGGACCCTTACCCACCGTTATGCCATCCAGACCCTTGGTGGGCAGAGCGGCGGACCGGTCATCTGGGTCAACCCCGACGACCACGACGAGATCGCGGCCATAGGTATCCACGTGCATGGCGAGTGCCCGTTCAACATGGCACGCCGCATCGACGCGGAGCTTCTGGGTCTGGCGGAGCGGCTGGTCCGGGATGCGGGGGCCGCGGCATGAGCGAGCGCGCCCGCACGCCGGGCCGGCGCTCGCCGGTCGACGTGCCGGTCCCGGTCCTGGTGGGATTGGCCGTCCTGGCGACGTTTCTGGCGTGGCTCGGCTGGACGCTTGTGCTGGCACCCGGCGACAGCGCCTGGTCGCGCCATGAAGAGGCCCTCTACAGGGCGCTCGCCGTCAACACGCTGTCGGAACTCTACAGCGGAACGGAGCTCGCGCCCTATCGTGAGGCCGGGCTTGGCTGGCATCTCCTGATACTGGCGCGTTGGCTGGGCACGGCTTTCTTCGCACTGACGCTGGCGAAAGTGGTCATTCACTTCTTCTGGCAAGCGATCCTGACCGCACTCGCGCGTCTGACCTATACCGACCATGTCGTGGTGTTTGGCGAGACCCCGTTCGCCGACAAGGTGGCCGACGAGGCCGCCCGGCAGGGATTGCGGGTCGTCCATTTTCTTCCGGAAGGCCGGGAACTCGTGCGGGATGGGGTCCTCACCCTGTCCAGCGACGTGCCCCTCGTGCGTCAGCTTGCCATGTCGGGCGCCCATCGTGCGCGCTCGCTCGTCTTCGCGCTTCCGGAGGGTGCCGAAAGCGCCGACCTCGCCCGGGATGTCTTCTTCGATGTCCGGTTCGAGGCGCGCGCCCGACGGGCCGGCAGCCGGGGACGTCTGGCGGCAAGCCCCCGTTTCGGTCCGCACATCCACGTCATGATGCAGGACTCATGGTTCGAGCAGCGCGATGCCCTGGACTATGCCTTCCACAAACGCCAGGGGTCCCAGGGAACGCTGGACAGCGTGGTCGAGCTGATTTCGGAAAGTCGGTGCGCCGCCCGCGCGGTGCTGGCCAGGTATCCGGTCTTCCGCCTGCGGGAGGGCGATGCCCAGCATATCCTGCTGCTGGGGTTTGGCGCGATGGCCGAAGCCCTGCTGCGGGAGTTGTGCGAGACGCAACGCACCGATGCCGACCGCAAGCAGGCCGTGACCATCATCGATCCCGATCCGGCAACCTGGACCCGTTTCACCCAGCGCTGCCCTGCCTGGGCCGAAGCGTTCGACGGGTGTTTTCTGACCGGCACGCTGGACACGTTGGCGCAGGCGCCCGATCCGCTCGTGGCAAGGCTCGCCGAACGCCCGCTCACGGCGGCCTATGCCGTAACGGGCGCGGCGGCCGATCCGATGCTTGAAGCGGCGAAGCTGAAGACGTTCCTGGCCGAGCGGGTCGAGATGGGCGCGCTGTCCGACCGGGCGTTCGGCTGTCCGATCTTCGCCTGCGTGCGCGGCGGCGGCGGTGGCCTGGAGGCGACCGGCGACGGGCACCCTGGCGAGGCACGGGGTGCGGCGCCGCGCCATCGGCTGCCCATCATTCCATTTGGCACCTGGCGCGACATCGTGGCCGCATCGCGCGTACTGGAGGCGGATCCGGACCATGCCGCCTTCCAGGTGCACGCGACCCATACCCGGCTCTATGCAGGGGCCGAGCCGACGAACTGGAGCCAGGTTCCCGAAGTGGCCCGCCATTCCAGCCGGTCCGCGGCCGCCTATGTTCCGGCACTCCTGCATGCGGCGGGCTACGATCTCGGGCCCTGGCTGGCGCACACCGCGCCCGCCCCGCCCAGCGTCAATGCGCCGCCGGCGCTGCCTCCTGGCCGGGCCCTCGCGGAGTCGGCCAGCGCTGCGGTCTACCTGGCGCGGCTGGAGCATCTGCGATGGTGCGCGGAGCGCATCCTTTCGGGGTTCCAGCGTGGCGAAAAGGATCTGGACCGCAAGCGGCATCCGAAGCTGAAGCCGTTCGACGCGCTTCCGGTCGCCGACCAGGCCTATAACATTCGCTACATTCTGGGCCTGGGCGATATGCTGCTTCCCGACACCGCACCCTGCATCCTGCCCGACCGGGCC
The DNA here is from genome assembly GCA_964492485.1 of uncultured Hyphomonadaceae bacterium. Classification (GTDB taxonomy): domain Bacteria; phylum Pseudomonadota; class Alphaproteobacteria; order Caulobacterales; family Hyphomonadaceae; genus UBA5336. The sequence continues at coordinate 21,490 of CAZBKM010000025.1, forward strand.
GGTGCCAAGCGTATATTGATGCGTCCGACGGATCTGGCCCTGCTGGAGGCCGCCGGCCTGGAACCTGCATCCGAGGTGTCGCCAGCGGCGCCCATGCGCGTAGAGGAGCCGACCCATGCCTAGCCTGCGTCGCCTCGGCGGCAACGCCGACCAGACCCTCGCCGCCCTGTCCGGCCATGCCGGCGCGCCTTTCGAGCCGGGCGAGACCTATGTCTCCGTGGTCATCAAGGGCCTGTGCGTCCGGCGGGGCGGTCTGCAACTGGGCCGGTTTGCCCCTTACGTGCATGCCACACTGGGACAGCCCAATTTCGATCGCGAAGTCCGGCTAAGCGGTCTGTTCGCGCCCTCGCGCGGACCTGAGACGCCGGGTGGGGCGGCACCCGTGGAGGGCTCTCAGGTCGGCGCGCCGGTGGCGCCACGCGACCAGGCGCCTGCAACCTCGAGCCTGCCTGAAAGCACCGACCTGCCCGGTCGCGTGGAGGCCCATGTCCGCGCGCCGATGCCGGAGATGGGTTTTCGCAGGCAGGACCGGGTTCTGGTGTTCGACCGGCAACTGACCCCCCGACTGGTCTATCGGGGCGACGGGCCCTTCGAGATCGGGTTCGGCAGCATACTGGAGCGCGACTACTTCTCCGAGACGCTGGGCCTTGTGGAAGACGTGGTGAAGACGCCGGTGGCGCAGTTCGTCTCGACCGCCAATCCCGCCCTGGGGCAGGCGCTGCAATCGAACGACATTTCAGACAGCCTGTCGCGCGCTCTCGATCTGGTGCGCGACAGGAAGGGCGCTGTCCAGCTTGCCTCCCTGGCTTCGCGCCTGTCCACGTTCGACGCCGATGGCGGAGCCCCGGACGCCGGGCTCTACGCACTCGTTGCGGACTCCTCGGTGGGCGCAGATCTGGACTATGACGCAGATAGCCATGGCCTTGTCGACCGAAGGGGACGCGCCTATCGCGGCGCGCCCTATCTGGTGTTCGAGCTCAGGCGTGAAACCACCCGTCCGGACTGGGGGAACGTCCCTGACGTGAACACGGCCTGGCGGATGCTGGACCAGCAGGTCCGTCAGGGCGATCCCAAAGGCGCGCTCAACGCTTTCCACACGGCGGTGTTTCTTTCGCCCGACCTGGTCGCTGCCGACTCCAAGCGCATCTACATGGCTGCAAAGCGCAAGCTTGCGCCCCTGATGGGGAATGCCGAATTCTTTCACCTGCCCAAGCTCGCCAGCCTGGGGGCCGCGCTGAAGCCCTATTTCGACGAATTGCTGGCGGCCGACACGCTCGGCGCGCGCGACGAATGGCAGAGCTTCCTTCGCTGTCACGAGGTCATGCGGGTCAATGAGGGCGGCTATGTCGACCATCCCGACGACCCCGGCGGGGCCACGAACATGGGTGTCACCCAGCGCACCTATGATACCTGGCGCCGCAAGCAGGGCCTGTCGCCGCGCAGCGTTCGCGATATCGAGGAAGCGGAGGTGAAGCGGATTTACTTCGAGGGCTATTGGCGCGCCGGCCACTGCCACCGCATGCCCGACGACGCCACTGCGCTGGTTCTGTTCGATGCATGCGTGAACCACGGACTTCGCCCCGCCATGAAATTCATCCAGCGTGGCGCGGGTCTGCCGGCAGGAGAGGTGGACGGCTACTACGGTCCACGCACCGCAGCGGCCGTCGACCGGGCGGATCCGGGACAGCTTGTCGACCGCGCGCTGGACGCGCGCTGGCGTTACTTCGAGCGGATCATGCGCAGCAATCCGCGCCTGGAAAGCTTCCGCAACGGCTGGAAGAACCGGGTCGACGTTCTGCGGCGGATCACCGGCGCCTGGCTCAGCGGTCAGGAGAGCGTGTCGCGCCCGCCCCCTCTGAGCGACGTGGAACAGGCCGAGCCCGAACTGGACCCGATCCCCCCTTCGACCGATAGCGACCTGGCAGGGGAGGCCCTCACATGAGCATTGCGGGTGTGAGCGACGCCGCTGCCGATTTCGATGCGGCATGCCGCAAGGTGATCCTCCTCGGCCGGGAGCAGTCGCGGGTCGATGCCGTGAGCGTGGTGGCGCGGCTGGTGTCGGAGGCCGCCGACCTTGGGGCCGAAGGCTCCCAGCGTCTGCTCGCGGTGGCCCAGACCCTCCAGGACAAGCGGGCCTTCGCCCTGCTCCTCGTGCTGTGCATCCTCGCCGGCCGCGCCGGTCTGGCCACGCCGCGCCTGCGCCAGAAGGAGGTACAGGCCCTGATCGAGCTGGATCAGCTCGACGAGGCGATCGAGGCGGCCAAGGCGCTTGCCGAGGCGACGGCCTACGCCGATCCGGAGGAACCCGACGAGCGCGGGGATTACGATCTCTGGGCGGCCTCGAAGGGAAACATCGGACGCGCGCACAAGCAAGCCTATCTCAACGCCGCCAGACGCGGAGCCGAGCCCGATCCCATGCGGCTGCGCCTGGCGGCGGAAACCTATCTCGACGTGTGGGAGCGCAACCCCACGGCGGATGCCACCTATCATGCAGTCAATGCGGCAGCCCTGATCCTGCGCGCGGTTCGCGACCACGATCGCGCGGTGGCGGCGGGGACTCCGACGGGCGGGGAGGACTGGGCGTTCGCCGAGGATGCCCGCCGGCTGGCCGAGGACATCCTGCGCATCTACGAGACCGACCTGAAAGAGGCCCTGAAGCCCGGCGCAAGCCCGGCGGACCTCTGGACACTGGCAACCTGCGCGGAAGCCTATCTCGTGCTGGACCTGCCTGACGATGCCGCGCTCTGCTATGGCGCCTTTGCAGGCAACCCGGCAAACGACGCCTTCAAGATCGGCGCGGCGTTGCGCCAGCTCGAGGAGGTGTGGGGCTTTAGCGGCACCGACGCGACGGCAGGCGGTCGGATCGTGCGGATCCTGAAGGCGGCGCTGCTCAACCTGGACAAGGGGCGCCAGTCCGCCTGCCGCGCCTTGCCGGCCGAAGCCGATCTGCCCACCGAAAGCGTTGTTCTGAGCCCGGTCGAGGCCGGACTGATGGAGGGGGATCTCGCGGCCTCACGGGCCGAGACCGCAGCGCCGACCGACGGGTTCCAGGCCTATTTCCGGAAGCGGCGCGAGACCGTCACCCCAGGCCAGATGCTGGACGTGGAGCGTCTGATGGGGGCGCTGGCGCGCGCCCATAGTATTTGCGCCATCGAGGCCCATTTGGCGGGGCGCTGGGAACGTATCGGCACGGGCTTTCTGGTGGATGGCGCCGTGTTCCATCCGGCCTGGGCCGGCCAGCCGCTGATCGTCAGCAACCACCATGTGACCGCGCAGGTCGACGGCGCGCTGTCCGCGTCGTTCCGGCGATGCCGGGCGTTGTTTCTGGAGTATGACCCGCTCGCACAGACCGAGCGCGAACATGCGGTGGATTTCGAGGCTGTCGTCTGGCGGTCGGGCGAGCGGGCCCACGACACGACGATCCTGCGCCCGGCGGGTGAGCTGCCGGACTGCGCGCGGGTTCTAGGCCCCGATGCGGTGAGCACATACCTGCCGCGTCGGCCCGGCCATGACCGCGACGGGACCGACTATCACGTCGTCATCCTCGGTTTTCCGGGGGGCGGGGAGATGCGCTTCTCCTTCGGGGACGAGTTGTTGCTGGACCATGGCGCAGGCGATCCCGGTCGGCCGGCCCTGTCGCCGGACGCGCTGGACGGCCAGCCTGTGCGACTTCACTACCGAACGCCCAGCCTGCCCGGCAGTTCCGGCAGCCCGGTCTTCGAGAGCGGGACATGGAAGCTGGTCGGGATCCACCATCGAGGGCGCAAGGACTGTCCGCGTCTGCCGACCCGTACCGGCACGTACGAAGCCAATGAGGGCATCTGGCTTGCCTCGATCCGGGCGGCGATACAGCGGTCCGGCGGCAGCGGGACGTCCGATGAGGCCTCGGTAGCGGCCGCAGGATCGGCGGCGCCGCGATCGGAGCGCGTGGTGCTCGCGCGTCCGCTTGGCAAGCCGGCGACCACGACGCCGCCGGTACCCCCGGCGATACCCGGACGACGCACCTTCCATCCCGCCGATTCCGATGCAGTGATCGCGCGTCATTTGCGTCGCGGCGTCTTCGAGGGCGACATGGACGCGTTCCGCCTGCGCGCGGCGGGGTTCGAGACGGTGATCGGGGATGACAACCGCACCCAGATCCATGACACCGCCGCCTACCCCTTCCGCATGATCTGTTCGCTGACCATGCACTGGCCGGGTGGGATGCAGACGGCGGGTACGGGCTTCCTGGTCGGCCAGAGGACGGTGATCACCGCAGGCCATTGCATTTTGCCGTGCGAGGGCAGCCCGTATCCCGAGGGGATTGAGGTCCGTCCGGGCCGGTCGGGCCATCATGAGCCTTTTGCCCATCTCTTCGACGGCGTTCACGCCAGCGAAATTTCCCTCCATCCCGACTGGACCGCCGGTTTCGATCCCCGGTTCGATGTGGGGGCGCTGCATCTCAGTCACGAATTGGGGGAGGAACTGGGCTGGTTCCGGGTCGGGGTCCGGCCTCGCGACGCCCTGCGTCGGCACTGGGTGCATGTGACGGGCTATCCGGGCGACAAGATCACCGCAAGCGAGGCGGAGGCCGGCGCGACCGCCTCAGGCCTGCATGCCGCAGAGCTTTGGCACCACGCCACGCCGGTCGAGGATGTGCATGACGGGAGGATCTACTATCCCGCCGACACCTTTGCCGGACAGAGCGGCTCGCCCGTGTACACACTCGACCCGGATGGACAGGCGACCGCGGTGGGTATCCATGCCTATGGCATCGGTTCGGGGCCCGGCGACTATGCCTATGAGAACAATTCGGCCGCGTGGATCGATGCCGCCCTCCTCCAGGTCATTTCCGACTGGCGGTCGGTGTGAGTCAGCGCCCGCCCCTCGACCCCGTCCGTGAGGTCGCCATCGCCCGGACCGTCCATGAGGCCCTGCGGGCGTGGGCGGCCGCCAATGGCCAGCCTCTGATGCCCGCCTGGGCAAAGGCGCCGCGCTGGATGAAGGAGTCGACCCTCGAGAGCGTGCGTTTCGCCCACGCCCATCCCGACGCGCCCGACAGCGCACAGCACGACCAGTGGATGGCGCAAAAAGTTCGCGAGGACTGGGTCCATGGAGAGCGGAATGATCCCGACGCACGCACCCATCCGATGCTCGTGCCCTTCGAGGCGCTGCCGGACATGGAACGGCGTAAGGATGCCCTGGTCAGGGCCATTGTTGCGGCGCTGACGGACGACCGCTGAAGCGTTTCCAGGCGAAGTGGGCACCGGTTCGCCGTCCGGAAACGCGACCGGCAAGACCTGTTTCCAGGCGAAGTGGGCACCGGTTCGCCGTCCGGAAACGCGA
>CAZBKM010000026.1:0-25394 GCA_964492485.1 uncultured Hyphomonadaceae bacterium
GTTCCCACGCGTTACTCACCCGTCTGCCACTGTGTCGTTCGACTTGCATGTGTTAAGCCTGCCGCCAGCGTTCGTTCTGAGCCAGAATCAAACTCTCAGGTTGATGTTGATCTGACTGGCCTGCCCCTGGGAAAACAGGGGCAGTTTTGCTGGTTAAAGCAATATGCGTTTTGACGGGAAACCCAATGTCACGTCGCACCGGCCGAAACCGGTTCGACTGTCACTTGGTTTCCGAAACGCATCCGTCACGATCGTCTGGGTCCGAATGGACCCGCTAGCGACCGCGCCGCCTGCGTTTCTCTTCCCTTGGTTCCTGCGATGTCAAACAGCCCCCGGCCTGGCCGGGACCGCCTTGGCAAGCAACAGCTCCCCGCAGCGAGAGGCGGCTTATATGGGCCGCCCGAATTTCCGTCAACACCCAATCTTGCATCTTTTTCGACAGTCGTGTGACGCGCACATGACCCCGAAATTTGAGACGCAAAAGCTGTTGTTCCGAGCCGAGAAACCCGGCCCGCTCAACCGCAGGCGCTTCCGGAGAAGCCACGTATATAGATGGAGTTCGGCGCTCCAATCAAGCCCTTTTTTCCCCACAAATACGAATATCGTCTGAACGCGGGCGTATTCCACAGGCATGATCAAGGAGCGCGGCCAGGACTCCCATGGCCACATGTCCCAGCGCGTCGGCTGCTCCTGGCGCGCCGGTCGGCCGCGCGAACGAACCCGCCAGGCGCGGAGTCGCCCCTCAGGAGGAAACGTAGGCTTTCAGGTGTTCGGCCTCGGCTTCCGTTTCGGCGATCTTCCATTTCACCAGATCGCCAATGGACACCAGCCCGACAAGCTTGCCCGCCCGCAGTACCGGCAGGTGGCGAATGCGCCGGTCCGTCATCGCCTGCAGACAATCGTCGATGCTGTCGCCTGGATCGGCCGTCACGACGTCGCGGGTCATCGCGCCCGAGACCGGCAGGGACAGCGCGTCGGCGCCGTGGCGCGCAAGGTTCCGGATCACGTCGCGCTCCGAGATCACGCCGACAATCTGGTCACCAGTCCCGAAGGCAACGACTGCCCCGATCCGACGCTCGTCAAGCAGGGCAACCACCGTTTGCAGGTCCGAATCGGCCTGCACATGCACCACTTCGGACCCTTTTGTCTTGAGAATCTGCTCGATCAGCATCGTCTTCCTCCCGCATTCTGTTTTCTGGGTGCGGCAGGATAGCACACTTCGGCCTCACCACGCATCCTGGTTCGGCTAACGCGTTTGCCGACGCTGGCGCTCGGTCGCCCAGGCCATGAGGACTGCGCCGGTGAGATAGCCACCCACATGGGCGTCCCAGGCGATGCCCGCGCCGAAAAGCGCAGGCCCGATGAACGCCAGGAGAAGGTTCAGAACCATGAAGGCCCCACTGGCCCTCAGGAAGTGGCCGCGCGTCAGTGCCCCCCAGCCGCCGCGCGGCGCCTGCATCACCAGGAGAACCGCCGCGATCAGGCCGGACACGCCACCCGACGCGCCCACGGCCGGCGCGCCATCCGGAAGCCTCACAAGAAAGAAGACCAGCGCACCGCCAAGAACCGCACCGAAGAAAATGGCGAGGAACCCCGGAATGCCAAGCCGCCTCGCCACTGGCGCGCCCGTCGCCAGAAGCATGATGGCGTTCACCAGCACATGCATCCAGTCCAGATGCAGGAAGGCGTGCCCCACCCCCGCCAGCAGCAGCGAGCCAGGGGAATAAGCCGCAGGGTTCCCGGTTCCCGACAGGAACAGGGACAGTCGCTCAGGGATCAGCGCGAGCTCGTAGAACAGAACCTGCTCGAACATGCGCCCACCCCCCAGCGCCGGCAGAAGGACGGCGCGCAATCCATGCAGGGCCACCAGGAGGCCGGCCAGCCAGACCACGGGCCCCGGCGCGGTGAAGGCGGGCGGCTGGCGGCGACCGGGCGGGGGATCGAACACGTCGGGAGGCTCCTGTTGACGGCGGGCGCCACACCCACAGCGATGCCCGTGACATAAGCCTGCGCGCGACCGGACCCAAGGCGCAATGGACAGATTGGTGCGCAGCGCGCACTCTATGCGCCATGGGGGTACGTCTCTTCCTGCTGGCCCTTGGCCTCATGTTCCTCGCCTTCGGCGCCTGGGCGCTGGTCGACCCCGTGGGCATGACCTCCGGGCTCGGTGTCACGATCGGGGGGCCGAATGGCGTCTACGAGGCACGCGGCATATATGGCGGGGTCAGCCTCGGAGCGGGGGTGCTGTGTTGCGTCGGAGCCAGGCACGCCGCCTATAGACGCCCGGCCCTCCTTTTCCTCGTCACGTATTTCGGCGGGTACATGGCGGCGCGCCTCCTGGCCCTGGCGCTCGGACCGGCGCCGACACCGGTTTTCGCCGGCTTCGTCGCGTTCGAGGCCGCAGGTCTGGTCGGCGCCCTGGTCGCCCTGCGGGTCCAGGCGCGCAGCGACAGGGGCTGACGCCTCCCCCGAACGGGTCACGACCACAGACGGCAAGACCCTGCCGCGGCGCAGCGAGATGTTCCAAGCGGGTACATTCATGCGCGGAGGCAACGCGGAAAACCATTCCTTTACGGAGCGTTTTCGCGCCCGTCGCGAAAATGCGCGGCGCTGCGGCACCGAATTTCCCCAGACACCGTGAAAACCGACTGGCGCAGCGCTTGCGTTTTCACTCCGTGATCGCGGATCCGACCTGACCCGCCTACTTGACCCCTTGGAGGACGCGCCGAATGCTTGATCGGGCAGCCCATCCGAACACGACCATCCTGCTGGACGCTTGGCGCCGCATGGAGACCGACATGGAGACCCGCTGGCCCGCCGAGGCCAGTACGGACACGGTCTCCCGACCGGATCAACATCCCAGCATCATCGCCAACCTGTTTGTGTTGCGTGCCTGGCCCGACGGCCGCTGGACCTTTCGAAATGCCGGCGACGGGCTTGCCTCCCGGTTCGGACGATCTGTCCTCGAGGAGGATTTCCGCGACCTCTGGCAGGGTCCCGACCAGACGCTGGTATCCGGCTTTCTCAGCGCCGTGGCCGAAACGGGATGCCCGGGCCTTATCCAGGCCTATGCCCAGACGCTCGCGGGCGCACGCCTCGACGTCGAGCTGGCCCTCGCGCCCCTGTTCGGCAGCCATCCAGGACAGGCCCGCCTGCTCGGGCATTACCAGACACTCGGCGGGGAGGCGATGATCGGCGGACGGCCTGTCCACCGCCACGTGCTCACGGCGCTCTGGCCGCCAGCAAGTCCCCCGACCCCGCCACCGCACCTGCGCCTCGTGGCCCGCAACGACTGAACCGGCGCGGCCCCAGACCCTGTTCGCCGTCGGATCCGCCGGGTCGTCCGACAGGGTGAACTGGGGGCAGTCCAGGCAGGGCAGTGATCAGGCCAGTGATCAGGCCAGTGATCCGCGGCCAGTGATCAGGCCAGCTCCACGTCGGGCGTACGGGCGGGCAATGGGGTGCGACCGAGGATCATGTCGGCGGCCTTTTCCGCGATCATGATGGTCGGCGCGTTGGTGTTGCCTCCGATCAGCGTCGGCATCACCGAGGCGTCGACGACCCGGAGCCCCTCGACCCCACGTACTCTGAGCGTACCGTCCAGAGGCGCCCGGTCGTCGGCCCCCATCCGCACCGTTCCCACGGGGTGATAGATCGTCTCGCCGGTTTCGCGGACGAAGGCATCGATCTCCTCGTCGGTCCTGACGTCGGTCCCCGGCATGATCTCCGGCCCGCGCAGATCGGACAGGGCCGACTGCGCGCAGATGTCCCGGCTGATCTTCACCGCCTCGCGCATGGCCCTTCGATCCTCCTCCGTCGCGAGATAGTTCGGGTCGATCGTCGGAGCATCGAACGGGTCGGCGGATCGCAATCCGATCCTGCCCCGGCTTTCCGGGCGGAGCTGACACGCATGAACCGTGAACCCATCCTTCTTCACGTCGACCCTGCCATGGTCGATCATCGCGGCGTTGACGAGGTGGAGCTGCAGGTCCGGTCGGTCGAGGCCTTCGCGTGACTTCAGAAAGGCGCCGGCCTGGAGGAAATTGTCGGCCCCCGCCCCCGACCTGGAGAAGAGATACTGCAGCCCCACGCCCAGCTTCTTCAGACCGGCCTGGCGCGAATAGGCAGACACTTTCCGCGTCATTTCATGGACCACGGTGACGTCCAGATGGTCCTGCAGGTTCTCGCCGATCTCGGGCGCGTCGAGCACCGGCTCTATGCCCAATCTGGAAAGCCGGTCCGCCGGCCCAATCCCTGAGAGCATCAAGACCTGCGGCGACTGCACGGCACCGGCACACAGAAGGACCTCGCGGTCCGCTTCCAGGATCCGGGGGACGCCGCCCTTCTTGTCCAGAACCTCGACGCCTGTTGCACGGCCCGTTTCGAATCGCACGCGGGTCACGCGTCCCGCCGATACGATCGTCAGATTCTCGCGCCGGCCGGCGATCGGGCGGAGGTAGCCAAAGGAGGCGCTCCACCGTTCGCCGGCATGTATGGTGCGCTGATAGGGGCCGACGCCCTCCTGCTCGGCGCCATTGAAATCGGGCGTGAGTCGGTGCCCGGCCTGCTGGCCGGCCTCGAGAAAGGCGCGATAGAGCGGGCCGTCCAGCGGGCTGTCGGAGACCCGGAGCGGCCCGTCGCCACCATGGAAGGCGTCGGCACCACGTTCATAGGCCTCGGATTTGCGGAAGTACGGCAGCACGTCGGCATAGCTCCATCCTGTCAGCCCCATCTGGCGCCACTGGTCATAGTCTGCTGCGTGGCCGCGAATGTAGATCATGCCATTGATGGAGGACGAGCCGCCCCAGCCGCGCCCGCGCGGCCAGTAGAGGCGGCGCCCGCCCATATGGGCCTGAGGCTCGGTTTCGAAGGCCCAATTGTAGGGGTTCTCCCCCTTCAGCAGCGATCCCACCCCGGCCGGCATGCGAACCAGCAGGCTGGAATCCCGCTTCCCGGCCTCGATCAGACAAACCCGGATGCTGGGATCGGCACTGAGGCGGTTGGCGAGAACGCATCCGGCACTGCCTGCGCCGACGATAATGTAGTCATATCCCGACATCCGTGCGCTCCTCCCGGACTGTTCTGTAGGTATTGCGGTCATTTGGCAGAGTTTTTCCCAGTGGCGCAACGTTTTGTGAAGTCGCTTCAGTCTATCTTGAGATGTAGAAACGGGACGACACGCCGCGTAGGCACGCGTGCCAGGGAGACCCAGACGAATGACGGCGACCGCTCACTCCGCATGGCCAGACCCTGTCAAACCCGCTCTCCGGGCGCGGCGCGACCGGCGTGGCCACTTTCGCATACCGATCCAGCTCGCCGGCCGATTCCTCGACCGCGCAATGACCGAACATCCGTTGACCACGGTGGACGTGTCCTGCAGCGGAGCGTGTGTAATCGCCAGCGAACGGCCGGCCATGGGCAGCGAGATCGTCTGCTATCTGGGCGACCTCGGCCGCGTGGTCTGCCGGGTCGTTCGTGAAACGCGCACGGGCTTTGCGGTGCAGTTCACCGTGACACGCTACAAGCGGGAGAAACTGGCCGACCGGCTGACCTGGCTCTGGAACCGCGACCGGCTGAATCTCCGCGAGGACCGGGACGCGGAACGTCAGCCGGTCGACGGCCCGGCCCAAGTGCACCTGCCGGACGGACGCGCGGTGGAGTGCCGTGTCGTCGACATTTCCCTGACCGGTGCCGGGTTCGAGGTCAAATCCGGCGCCCACCTGCCGCGCGTGGGTGATGTGGTCTCCGCTGGCACGCTGCGTGGCGAAGTGGTGCGAGCCAGCGGTCGCAGCTTCGGGATCCGCTTCCTGTTCGAGCCGGCACCCCCGCCAGGCACGCAAACCACCGCGACACCGCCGCCGGGACCCGTGAAGGGGCTTGCGCGGACCCCGGCCGTCGGTGTGGATGGGTTCCGGACCCAAAGCGACAGGGAGACCCCCCATGCAGGCCTATCGGCTGCTGACAGGACGCGACGACTCCGCCTTCTGTCACAAGGTGACACGGGCCCTGAATGAAGGATGGGTCCTGTATGGCTCACCCTCGGTTGCGGTGAACCCGGCGACCGGCGAGGTCACTTGCGCCCAGGCGGTCACCAAGGATGTCCCAGACACCGCGTATCGCGATGATCTGAAGCTCGGCACGCTGTGACCGGATCAGCGGTCAATCGATACGGGTGAGCGCCCGACGGTGGCGCTGCCAGTTTTCCACATAGTGATGCGCGGACAGGCGGATCATCTCCACCTGTCCAGGCGTCAGGGTGCGGACCACCTTGCCCGGAGCGCCCATGACCAGGGAGCCGTCAGGGATCTCCTTGCCCTCGGGTATCAGGCTGTGAGCACCAATGATGCAGTTCTTTCCAATCCGCGCCCGGTTGAGGATCGTGGAGCCGATGCCGATCAGGCTCTCCTCGCCGATGGTGCAGCCATGCAGCATGACCCGGTGACCCACGGTGACGTCCCGGCCAATCGTGAGCGGGCAGCCCACATCGGTATGCAGGATGGAGCCATCCTGGATGTTCGTGTTCTCCCCAATTTCGATCGGATCATTGTCGCCGCGCAGGACCGCACCGTACCAGACACTGGCGTTCTCGCGCAGGATGACGTTGCCAAGAACGGTGGCGCTGTCGGCCACCCAGTAATTGCCGCTCTCGGGCAAGGTCGGTTTCACGTCATCAAGCGCGTAGATGGCCATGGGTATCGTCCTGTCTCGTTTTGCAACCGCAATGTCATGTAACCGACGATTAACGCTGCTAGGCTTTACTCGTAAACAGATTCGAACGGAAAGGTCGGCAGTCTGCATGCCCAGCCGTGTCCCGAACTGCCCCGTCCCAGGGGATCCACCGCGGCCACTGCTGTCTCCATCGCCCCGTTTCGAAATCCGCTTTCCCGCCGCCGCCTGTCCTCGTGCCAGGCGGTTTTTTTGTGCCCAACCAAAGGGGAGTGACCCATGGGAAAACGCAACGCCGCCAAGCGTCTGAAGGCCGCCGCCGAGTTCGACGCCTCGGTCTTCTTCGAGGACGCCCAGAAAGGCCGCCGCGCCGATCTGTACGCGATCGAAGGTGGCTGGCACCCGGCGGACAGCGACGGGCCCAAGGCGCCCCCGCGGGAACAGCGTTACCAGAAGACCATCAAGCCCCGCTCGAAGAATCAGGCAGACCTGCTCGAGGCGCTGGAGACCAAGGCCCTCATCGCCGCCGTTGGCCCTGCCGGCACCGGGAAGACCTATCTCGCCATCGCCAAGGCCGTCGAAGCGCTGTTGAGCGGCAAGGTGGGCCGTATCATCCTATCACGCCCCGCGGTGGAGGCCGGCGAGCAGATCGGCTTCCTTCCAGGCGCCATGGAAGACAAGCTCGCGCCCTATCTCCGCCCGCTCTACGATGCGTTGTCGGATCGGCTGTCGCCCCAGCAGCTCAAGCACATGATGAACGAGGGCCTCATCGAAATCGCGCCTGTGGGCTTCATGCGTGGCCGTACACTGAACAACGCCTTCATCGTGATCGACGAGGCACAGAACTGCACCTACACCCAGTTGAAGATGCTCCTGACCCGGCTCGGCTGGCACTCGACCATGGTGGTCACGGGCGATCCGAACCAGACCGACCTCCTGCCCGACCTATCGGGACTGGGCCCGATCGCCGACCGGCTCGAAACCATGGAGGATGTGGCCGTTATCCGGCTCCAGGGCGAGGATGTCGTCCGCCACCCGCTCGTGGCACAGATGCTGGGAGCGCTCTGACGCCGGCCAGGCCACGTCGTCGGTAGCCCGCTCAGCGGGCGTTGGCGGCGACAGGGACCTCACCGCTGCGCAGCCGGGTCACGCGCAGGGCTCCTGCCTCGGCACCTGCATCCTGACTGCGGTCGAACAGGCAGACACCGCCACCACGCGCTTTGGTCCGCAGCATGGCGCGGTCTGCCGCGTCGATCAGGGATTCGCCGGTATGCGCATCGATGGGCAGGCGCGCTGCGCCGACCGAGGCGCCGATGTCCAACTCGCCTTCCGATGTCAGGATGGGTTGGCAAATTCGCGCGTGCAGGCCCCGCGCAGCCTGGATCAGGCTGTCGCGATCCTGCGGGCCGGTGCAGACCACCCCGAACTCGTCACCGCCCAGACGCGCGACCAGCGCACCCTTCGCCCAGCCCAGGATCCGCTCGGCCACGGTCTTGAGCGCCGCGTCGCCGGTGGCGTGTCCAAAGGTGTCGTTGAGCCGCTTGAACCGGTCCAGGTCGATGAAAAGGACCGAAAAGGCGTTTCCGTCAGCTACCTCGCTGTTGACCCGCTCCATGAACAGGCGCCGGTTCGCGAGCCCGGTCAGGGGGTCGCTGTTTGCCAGGTGGCGGATCCGCTGCTCTGCACTCTGGCGTTCGGCGATCTCGGCCTTGAGGTCGTCGATCAGCGACCGGTTGAGGTCCAGCATGGCCTGCAGGACGCTCAACCCATCGACGATGCCAAGATAGACCCCAAACTGGTCGGTGACGATGAAGCCGTCCTCGATGGACAGGCGCGCATCGCCTTCGAGCGACCGCACCGTTCGCCCGATCTCATCGCTCTCGGCGACCTTGAGCAGTCGCGCATCCATGAAGGACGCCACCGAACGATTGTCGTAGATGGCGCGACCGTACAAGCCTGCGGCACGGATGAGGAATTCGGAGCGGCTGATCTTTCCGATCGGGCAACCGGCATCGTCGACCACCGCCGCGACGCACAGGCCGGGGTGGCGGTTGAAGAAGTCAAACACGTCGCTGCCGGTCTGGGTCGGCTTCAGTGGTGCGATGCGTTTGAGGTCGATCGCGGAAAACTTCATGTGCCCGGTGCCTCCCCATTTGGAGGCGGACTTACACGACCCGACTGAACATCCCTGAAACCCGATGCGTGAAATTTCATGCGATCGGTTCTGATCGCGACCGGAGCCCTGCGCCGGGCCGTCGCTTCGGGTCGCTGTTCCCACGCACGTCGCCGTTCGCAAACGGGTCCGTTTGCTTCAAACTCTGGCCCTATATCTGCTGCATCCACTCCAGGAGCAGGCGATTGACCGCATCGGGGCGTTCCTGCTGCGTCCAGTGTCCGCAGCCCTCCAGAAGAGGTTCGCCACGAAGATCCGGCAGGAACCGCCGCATATATGCGAGCGGATCGCCGGGGGTCATCTTGAGGACGAGGTCTTCGGTACCGCCGATATAGAGGCTGGGCTGGTGGATCGCGGGATCGCCCGCCGCCTTCAGGAAAGCATGGTCGCGGTGCCAGTTGCGATAGCGGTTGAGTGGCCCGCGGAACCCGGCCGATGCAAACTGGCTGGCATAATAGTCGACGTCTTCGTGTGTGAGCCAGGGCAATGGCATCGGTGGCTCGGGCAGCCGGTGAAGCAGCGTGTCGCCGTGGACCTTGTCGCGCGGCCACGTGCCCTCCGGTGCATCGCCAGATATCGCATAATAGAATCTTCGAATGGTGGCCGCCGGATCGGCCTCCAGCTCGGCCTCGGCCACGCCCTCCTCCTGGAAATAGACCTGGTAGAAGAACCGTCCCTTGCGCGTGAACAGCTCGCGCGCCGCATCGATGAACACGACCTCACCCGGCGGCGCGTAGGGCACGGACAGCCCTGCGACGGCCCTGAAACGGTCGGGATGCAGTCGTGCGCTGTTCCAGGCGATCGGCGCGCCCCAATCATGGCCTACGATCACGGCCGGCTCACCGGGTGAGAGGGTCTCTGCCAGGGCCGCCATGTCGCCCGTCAGGGAGGCCATGTCGTAGGCCTCGACCGGCCACGGCGCATCCGAACCGCCATAGCCGCGCACGTCGGGCGCCGCCACCCTGTAACCGGCCGCCGACAGCGCCGACATCTGGTGGCGCCAACTGTACCAGCTCTCGGGAAAGCCGTGCACGAACAGGACGAGGGGACCATCGCCGGCAATGGCGACGCGCAACCGGACGGGACCGGTGTCGACCCAGTGGAACTCGGGTGTCACCGCTCCCGCCTCCCCAGCCGCTAGCCCTGCTTAAGATCCTCGAACGGAATGTCCTTGTCGACACGCACATCACCCGGCAGGCCAAGCACCCGTTCGGCGATGATATTCTTCAGGATCTCGTCCGTCCCGCCCGCGATGCGCAGGCCCGCCGCCCACATGAAGCTCTGCTGGAACAGCGCGTCGGCCGGCATCCGGTCCTCATCTGTCATCACACCGTAATGGCCCTGCATCTCGATGGCCGAGTTGCAGATGTCCTGGAGCTGGTTGGCGGTGATGATCTTGCCGATGGAATTCTCCGGCCCTGGGGTCTCGCCCCGCGACAGCGCCGTCTGGGTCCGGAACTTGGTCAGGCTGTAACCCTGGGCCGCAACATACCAGTCGGCCAGCTTGTCACGGAAGGCGCCGTCCTGAAGCGTTCCGCTCTCGCGTGCATAGGCCATGATCTCCGACCATTCGGGACCGGGCGACCCGCCCACCGCCAGGCGCTCGTTCATGAGCGTCACGAGGGCCACCTTCCAGCCCTGGCCGACCTCGCCCAGGCGATCGCTGTCCGGGATCCGGACATCGGTGAAATACACCTCGTTGAACTCCCGCCCGCCGGACGCCTGGTGGATCGGCCGCGCCTCGACGCCCTTCTGCTTCATGTCGACGATGAACATCGTCAGGCCCTTATGCTTCGGGGCCTTGGGATCGGTCCGTGTCAGCAGGATCCCGAAATCGGAATAGTGGGCGCCCGAAGTCCAGACTTTCTGGCCGTTGATGACCCAGGAGTCTCCATCCTTCACCGCGCGCGTCTTGACCCCCGCCACGTCGGACCCCGCCGCCGGCTCCGAGAAGAGCTGGCACCAGATTTCCTCACCCCGGAGCGCCGGCTTGACGTAGCGGTCCTTGTGGGCCTGCGACCCGAACGCGATCACCGTCGGTATGCACATGCCCAGACCGATGGCGAACGGCCCCACGGGGGCATCGTACTTGGCCTCTTCCTGGTTCCAGATCACCTGCTGCATCGGCGTGCCGCCTCGCCCGCCGACTTCCTTGGGCCAGGTGATCTGCGCAAAGCCGTTGTCGGCCTTGGTTGCCTGCCAGTCCTTGGCGCGGCGCATGAAATCCTCGCCAGAGATACGCTGGCGCAGCGGCTTCTGGCCCTTCGGCTCCAGATGCTTGTCGAGGAAGGCGCGCACTTCGGCGCGGAATTCGGCTTCCTCAGGCGTGTCGTTGAAGTCCATGTCTGGTCTCCCTGCTCAGGTCTACGGCTGCCACGATAGGCTAGGCCGCATTCTTCCGTTCGAGTGTCCGAACGAGTTTTTCCTTCCAGATCTTCGGCGCGCCCGCCTGCACCGCCAGCAGCTTTGCCCGGCGGTAGTAGAGGTGGCAGTCCACTTCCCAGGTAAAGCCCATGCCACCATGGGTCTGGATGTTCTCCTTGGACGCGAACCAGAACGCCTCGCTGGCCGCCAGGCGCGAGGCGGCTGCCGCCTCGGGCAGTTCGGATGCATCGGTCGACAACGCCCACGCACCGTAGAAGCAGTTCGAACGCGCGACCTCGTTCTTCACATACATGTCGGCAAGCTTGTGCTTGATCGCCTGGTTGCCCCCGATAGGGCGTCCAAAGGCATACCGCTCCTTGGCGTACGCCGTCGCCATCTCCAGGGCGACCGATGCACCGCCCAGCTGTTCGAACGCCAGCAGCACGGCCACACGGTCCATAAGACGGTCATGCAGGTCTGCACCTTCGCCCGCCGCGCCGAGACGCGTGGCTGGCGCCGCCTCGAAGACGATCTCGGCATGGGAACGGGTCGGCTCCAACGTCTTCACCGGCTTGCGGCTCACGCCCTGGCCAGTGAGATCCACGATCACCCAGCTCGCTGCGCTACCTTCCCTCGCAAGAACGACCGCATGTGTTGCCACATCGCCGTCCAGAACCGGCACCTTCGTGCCCGATACGGTCTGTCCGTCGAATGTGGTCGTCAGCCTCGCCGGGTCAGGCTCGCCGGGACCTTCGGAAACCGCGTAGGCACCGATCACCTCGCCGGCCACGATCTTGCCCAGAATGTCATCCTTCTGCGCCCCGGTGCCGGCCATCTTGACCGCCTCGGCCAGGTAGTAGGCCGTGGAGGCGAACGGAACCGGCGCCAGGACGCGCCCCAGCTCCTCCGCAATCACGCAGAGTTCGAGCATGCCGAGCCCGAGACCCCCATGGTCTTCGGGAATCGCGGCGCCGAGCCAGCCCATCTCGACCACCTTGGTCCACAATCCCTTGTGATAGGGCGTTGCATCGTCGTCCAGGACCTCGCGCACGACCGTCGAGGGACAGGCGGAGTCCAGGAACTTCCGGGCCTCTGACCTGAGGAATTTCTGGTCTTCGGAAAAATCGAAATTCATGCGCGATGGACTCCCCGTTGCGAGCTCCTGGTGGAGCGCTCTTTTGGCCATAACATACCGCGGTTGACGTGCGCGGAAAGGTGTTCCGCAAGGTCAATCGGGCTGCGACGAATTTGAGCAATCAATTTCATTCGCCAGCAAGTCCGGGAATGCGAAAACCCGTAGCAAGGGAGTTCGCCTTGGCCAAAGCCCAATTCCACCGTCACCAGCGGGTCTATGTGAAACCGGTCGGCACTTGGGCCCATGTCGAGCGGATCGTGCCCTACTGGTCGCGCGAGGTCGAGGAGCCGCTGCGAATTACCTACGATGTGGGGCTCGGTCGAGAGTTCGTGGCCTCGGAACTGGTGGCCGAACGAGAGGGTCGTGCCGGAACCCTGGAGGCGGCAGGCTGGCGCGTGTTCAGGCTCCGCCAGACCCCCGGCGGGGTCGACGATCCAGCCCGCCATCCCTTTCCCGGCACGCTGCCGGTGGTCGTGACCGATGCCTGCGACTGGGGCGGCTGGCGGGTGCCGGAGGCCGAATACGACCGTGATCCCGACCGGATTGAGCACCAGGCACGGCTGATCGCCCATGCTCCGCGGATGCTTAAGGTCCTGCGCGCCCTCGTGGACGAGGCCACCGACGCCAGCCGCAGCGTGCCCAGCAGTCTGATGCCGCAGGCACGAGAAGCCGCGCGCATCCTTCGGGAGGTCTATGGCCTGGCACCCGACC
This sequence comes from uncultured Hyphomonadaceae bacterium, assembly GCA_964492485.1. GTDB lineage: Bacteria > Pseudomonadota > Alphaproteobacteria > Caulobacterales > Hyphomonadaceae > UBA5336. Next base: position 13,050 of record CAZBKM010000026.1, read on the forward strand.
TGGATGAGGCCGACCCGGAGCCTGGTCCCGTCCGCCAGACCGGATAGACCAGCCGTGCGATCCCCGCGCCGAAACCCGCGCCGGCCGCATTGGCCAGGCCATCGGCCCAGGACGCCTCGCGCCCGAATGGCATCAACCCCTGAGCAAGCTCCAGCACCAGGCCGAACCCGGTGGCCGCCAGGACAACCCGCAGGATGGCCGGGCGATCAAATGCCAGCGACCCGAAAAGGGCCAGGCTGGCATAGGCCAGGGCATGTTTGAGCTTGTCATGCCCCGCTGCCGCCGTGGCCGCATCTGGCGGTAGCAGGGAGAGGAACATGATCCCCATCGCGCAGGCCAACCCGGCCAGCCGTGCTGCCCACCGGCGGGTCCGCCAGATTTGCCAGAGCCATCGCCGCGCGGCGATCATGGGGTCTTGCCATGACATGGGTGATGCTCCCACTTCCCATTAAGATCCCGCGCCCCACGGAGCCCTTGCATGCGCACAGACACCCCGCCCGCCGTCAAGCTCGAGGCCTACAAGCCCTACCCGTTCGAGATAGACAGGGTGCGCCTCGACATCCGGCTCGACCCCGCCAGCACACGGATCGTCACCGACATGCAGGTTCAGCGCCGGGCCGATGGCGACATGGTGCTCGACGGGGTCGGCTTGACGCTGCGGCGCCTGGAGCTCGACGGTCGGACCCTGGCCCCAGGCGATTACATCCTGGGGGACGAGACCCTGACGCTGCAAAATGTGCCGGACCAGTTCCGTCTGGTCACGGAGGTCGAGATCGCCCCGCGAGAGAATACCGCGCTCTCCGGCCTCTACATGTCCGGTGGCCGCTTCTGCACCCAGTGCGAGGCAGACGGCTTTCGCCGCATCACCTACTGGCCGGACCGGCCCGACGTGATGAGCCGGTTCGACGTCCGCCTGGAGGCGGAGAAGGCGCGCTATCCCATCCTTCTGTCCAATGGCACGCCCGGCGCGGCGGGCGACCTGCCAGGCGGCTGGCACTTTGCCGAATGGACCGACCCTCACCCCAAGCCGTCCTACCTGTTTGCCCTGTGCGCTGGGGACTACGATGTTCATACCGATACCTTCACCACGGCGTCAGGACGCCGGGTCGAGCTTGCGATCCATGTGGACAAGGGCGAAGCCGACCGCGCGGTCTATGCGATGGACAGCCTGAAACGCGCCATGCGCTGGGACGAGTTGCGCTTCGGTCGCGAATACGATCTCGGCCGGTTCAACATCGTGGCGGTGCGCGACTTCAATTTCGGCGCGATGGAGAACAAGGGCCTCAACATCTTCAACTCGGCCTATGTCCTCGCCGACGAGGCCACGGCCACGGATGCCGACTTCGAGGCGATCGAAAGCATCGTGGCCCACGAGTATTTTCACAACTGGACCGGCAACCGCATCACCTGCCGCGACTGGTTCCAGCTCTGCCTGAAGGAAGGCCTGACCGTCTTCCGCGATCAGGAGTTCTCCGCCGAGATGCGCTCCGCGCCGGTTCAGCGGGTCAAGGACGTGATCCGCCTGCGGTCCCGACAGTTTCCGGAGGATGCCGGTCCGCTGGCCCATCCGGTCCGACCCGACAGCTATGCCAGTGTCGACAATCTCTACACCGCGACGGTCTACGAGAAGGGAGCCGAGCTGATCCGGATGCTGCGCGTGCTGATCGGAGAGGCGGCTTTCACGCGGGGGATGGACCTTTATTTCGAACGTCATGACGGCACGGCGGCCACGATCGAGGATTTCTATGCCTGCTTCGAGGCCGCCTCGGGTGAGGATCTGGGCGCGTTCCGCCGGTGGTATGCCCAGCCCGGCACACCTCATGTCACGGTCACCCGCGAGGCATGGGATCGGGAAGCCGGACGATTGAGCGTGACCCTGACCCAGGAAACGCGACAGGTGCCGGGGCAACCCTCGCCCCAGCCGGTGCCGATCCCGCTCAGGGCGGCCCTGCTGGACGGACAGGGCGGCCATGTCGAGGCACCGGAGTGGCCCGGCGGCGAACGCACCCTGGTCCTGAGCGATGCCGAATTGACCGTGGACATCGACCTCGGCCCGGGTGCCGACCGGCCGCTTCTTTCGCTCAATCGAGGTTTCTCCGCGCCGATCCGTCTGTCGCGGGACCTGGGTTTTGACGACCGGATCGCGCTTGTGGCGGCCGAGACCGACGCCTTCAATCGCTGGGACGGGCTGCAGCACCTGATTTCCGACCATCTTCTTGCCATGGCCTACGATCAGGCCGAGGGGCCCGACCTGCGACTGGTCGAGGCCCAGGCCGACGCGGTCCGCCGGTCGGCCCACACCGAGCCTGCGGTTGCCGCGCTCATGGCGCGCGTACCGGACGTGGGCGACCTGTTTCAGGAACGTGACGCCGCCGACGCCAGCGCCCTGGACGCCGCCCGCGGGCGCTATCGCGCCGCACTGGCCACCCAACTGGCCGAGCTGGGCGCATCCGTTCTGGCAGGACCGTCGCCCTCACCCTTCCGCCCGGATGCCGACCAGGCGGGCCAGAGGGCCCTGCGCGCGGCGATGATCGATCTGGCGGCAACCGGCGCTCAAGACGAGGCTGCGGCCCGTCTCAAGGCGCTCTATGACCGGGCGCCAAACATGACGGAGCAACTCGCCACGCTTCGCGCCCTGGCCCGTACCGAGACCGGGCCAGGCAGCGAGGCGCTTGCCGACTTCGAACGCCGATGGACCGCCCAGCCGCTGATCATGGACAAATGGTTCGCGGTACAGGCGGCGACCGCCCGCCGGATCGGCCAGGTCGAGGCGCTGCTCGCCCATCCCGGGTTCGAAACCAGCAATCCCAATCGGGTCCGCGCCGTAGCGGCGGTCTTCGCCATGCAGAACCTGCCGCTTTTCCATGCTCCGGATGGCAGCGGGTATGCCCTGCTTTCCCGGATCGTCCGCGACATCGACCCGCGCAATCCAGCGCTCGCAGCCCGCCTCCTGACCGCGTTCGAGCAGTGGCGGCGGCTTGAGCCACAGGCCCGCGCCCGCGCCAGGGACGTTCTCGAGGCGCTGTCGCAGGCCAAGCTGTCGAAGAACGCCCAGGATATCCTCGGCCGGTGCCTCGGGGAGGGCTGAAGGCGCCGCGTTAACACTTGCGCAAGGTTTCGAATTCATGTCGCAAGGAGGGGGTGTCTGGGCCCAGGCACCTCTTCCAGGCATGGGCGCTCAGGGTGACTCGCGACGCGACAAGGGATCGGGGCAGGACACAGACACGGACCTTGGCGCGGGGCGAAGGCCCGTTCGGTCGTCTGCGTCTCCTTGTGGCAGCCCTCATCCTGCTGGAAGCCAGCGCCATCGCGCTGAAGGCCTGGGAAGAGACCCAGAGCGCCGAACGCGCCGCGCTTGCCACGCTTCAACGTGAAGCCCTGGCCATCGGCGAGCGCCTGAACGGCATGGCCGCGCGCATGGGCAATGCGCTGGACCTGGCCGCGGAAGGTGCGGTGGAGTTGTCCCGCATTCCCGAACTCACCGGTCAGGACATGACGGTCCGGCGCCTGTCGGACGCCGCAGCCGAGACCGCACCCCTGCGCAGCCGCGATGCGGCCGGGTTTGCTGCAACGCTGGACCAGGACGGCGCGCGCTACGGCCTGACGTCCGAGGGCGACGTCGTCATTCGGTCGCTGGCGTCCACAGGGCAACCGACGCTTGCCTACGCGCCTGCCGATGACTGGTTGCCACAGCCGTCTGGCGACCGGCGCTTTACGCTGGTGGGTCCAGTCCAGGCCAGCCGCGGCAGCGTTTCTCTCGCCCGGCCGGACCCGTCGCGCGACCTTGCCCAGGCCCAGATCGTGCCGGGCAAGGGTGACCAGAGGCGCACCGCCAGCGCCTGTACACCCCTCGAAGGAACGCCCCTGACCGCGTGCACCTCCATTCCGCTTCCCCTGCTCACGCGCGAGAGCGGCGTGAGGATTCTGATCTATGCCCTGCTCCTGGCGGGACCGACCCTCGCGCTGATCGGACTGATCGGCCATATCGGCGGTGGACGGGGACGCGGTCGCGCGCTTCGCCCGCTGCGCCACGGACCGAAGGGCGAAGGCGCCCTGGTGGAGCCCGTGGCGCTGGGGGCTGCGGTCGGGGCCTGGATCTGGCATCCGGAAACCGGGGAGGTTGAGGTCGGACCGATTGCAGCCGGCCTGTTCGGTCTGCCATCCTCAGGCCTGACGGACGTGGATGCCCTGCTGGCATCGGCCGATGATGCCACACGTCCGGCCCTCGCCGACGCCCTGGCCGAGGCCGAGACAACCGGCTGGCTGCGCGTGCGCATGGCCACGCGGGATGCGCGCGCCTGGCTGGAACTTCGCGGCAGTCCGCCGATTGGAGGCGCGCCGGAAGAGTTCCATGGCGTGGTGTCCGACGTGACGGTCCAGGTCGACCAGGAACGGCGGGTGCAATCCTCGGAAAACCGCTTGCGTGAGGCGCTGGACGCCTATGATGGCCCCGTCGCCATCTGGGGACCCATGAAACGCCTGCGGACCTGGAACCGCGCGTTCACCCTCACCTTCGGTCTGAGCGGGGAGGTGCGGCCCGGCTTGAGCTACGAGACGGCGGCCCTCTCGCGAACGCGGCGGATACACAAGGAACGCGCCTCGCCAGGCGATTCCAATGCCACGCTGTTGCAGATGACCGACGGGCGCTGGCTACGGCTCGTCGAGCGCCCCACCGCCGAGGGTGGGCTCGTTACCATCGGCATGGATGTCACGGCGCATGTGGAGGCCGAAGACACGCTGACAGACCAGAGCGAGAAGCTGCAACGCGTCGTCGCCGAACTGGAACGCTCGGAAGGTCACAAGGCTGAACTTGCCCGGAAGTATCGCGAAGAGCGCGCCCGGGCGCAGCATGCCGCCGAGACCAAGAGCGCGTTCCTCGCCAATATGAGCCACGAGCTGCGCACGCCGCTCAACGCCATCAACGGCTTCTCGGAGATTCTGGCCTCCGAACTCTACGGGCCGCTCGGGGATCCGCGATACAAGGGTTATGCCGAGGACATCCTGACCTCGGGCCAGCATCTCCTCGACATGATCAACGACATTCTGGACATGGCGAAGATCGAAGCCGGCAAGATGACGGTATCGCTGCATCCCATCGACCCGGTCGATCCCGTGGATGCTGCGGTGCGCATGATCCGTCGCAAGGCCGAGGACAAGGGCGTGACGCTCGATTTCTTTGTCGAGGAAGACTTGCCCAGGATCGATGCAGACGAACGCGCCATGCGCCAGATGGTGCTCAATCTCGTCTCGAACGCCATCAAGTTCACCGATGCGGGGGGCAGGGTCAGCGTAGCGATCGTGCGTCGCGGGAGCGAAATTGCCGTGTCGGTCACCGATTCCGGCATCGGGATTCCCCGCGATCAGATCGAGCGCCTCGGCCAGCCCTTCGAGCAGGTGACGAACGATCACGGACGCGCCCATGAAGGCACGGGCCTCGGCCTGGCCCTGACGAAATCTTTCGCCGAAATGCATGGCGGCAGGCTGACCATCGCCAGCGACTACGGGAAGGGTACGCGGGTGACCTTCTACCTCCCCGTTCCAACCGACAGCGCCGGGGAGCCGGCCAATGACCGCACGTCCACGCCGGCCGCAAGCCCTTCACCGGCGCCGCGCCCCCGCACGGGGACGGCCTAAGGCGGCCATGAGCATCGCACGCCGGGCGTCAACCCGGCCATGCCGGCCCGCCAGCCAGTTCCCGCTTCGCATGAAACCGCTCTTGAGCGCTGGTCTTGCGCAAGTCTCCGTTCGCAACCAAGGCCGGTTGCTCCGAACTTGCGCTAACCGTCTGAGCCCGGCGCCTCGCGATCCGCGGCGTCGGCCTCCCGGTCACGCCCGATGAGGTAGATCAGCGCCCGACCGGCCTCGGTCACGCAATCGGCAGCCGCATCCGACAGGGCCAGCGCCCGACGGCGCGTATTCCCATTGGCGACGACGGTGCGCGTGTCGATGCGCTCGCGGGCCAGCGGCGCCCTGGTCTCGCCGTCCAGAAGCAGGAGGTCGAGCCGGCATACGGCCGTCCCGCCCTCCACATACAGATCGGAAATGCGCCAACTCAACTCATATGCACTGCGGGCGGCCGCGCCCGCGTCGAACGCGGTGCCGGGTCCATCCCCCGACAGCACGTCGAGCAGCGCCGTCTGAAGAAGAAGCGTCGACCGGTCCGCCCATTCCACACCGCTGACGACGCGCAGTGCGCCATCGCCTGAAAGGGACGCCATTTCGCGTCCAGACAGGATCCGGGCGGCCTCGGGTTCACGGACGGCCAGGTCCGCCGCCAGCCCCTCCAGCCTCAGGTCCGGCGTCACCCGGTAGAGGCCATCGGGCGCCTCCCGGTCCGGGAAGATCAAGAGGCAGCCGGCCAGCGGCAGGGCCGCCAGGACCAGGGCCAGCGCCGAAACGCAGGAGCGGGCATGCGCCATCATTGGGCCTCCTCATAGGGCAGTGGGTCGCCCAGCACGACGGACCGCGGCCGGTCCGACAGGTCACGCAGGGTGTCTTCACCGCGCGCCATCAGGCGGCGCATATCCTGAAGCGTCCGCTGAACCTCGGCGGGCAGATCCGCAGCAGCCCCCTGCATCCAGTCGGTGCCGGAGGCAAAGAAGGTCCGGCTCTCGCGCGATGCACCTTCCACGGCGCGCAATGCACCGCGCACATCGCCAGACAAGGCGTCCACCTGGTCGCCCAGGGCCGCCACCTCGCGGTTTGCGGTCTCGCTGAAGGCGGCGACTTCGTCGGACGCCCGGCCGAAGCGTTCTCCGGCATCGTTCAGGGTCGCGGCCGCCTCGGTCACCTCGGCAATCAGCCCATCTTCGCGGGTCAGGGCATCCGTGACCGTCTGGATGTTGGCGAGCGTCGCCTCGAACCGGGCGATATTCTCATCCGACAGCAGCTTGTTGAGCTGCGCCAGCGTCTCGTCGGACCGTACAACGAGGCGCTGCCCCGAGGTCACGAGCTCGGCAAGCTGGGTGCGTTCCGCCGCGATCTCCGGGACCGGGTCGTCGGACGCGGCCTTCAGGTCCCGCGCCGTTGGCGAACCGGCATTGATCTGGACGAAGGTCACGCCCGTGACCCCGACGAAATCGATGGTCGCCGTGGAGTCGGTCTTCACTGGGGTCTTGCTGTCGATCCGGATTCGCGCGCGCACCTTGGACGGATCCCCCCGGTCGATGCGCACCCAGCGCACTTCCCCCACCTTGATCCCGATATACCGGACCGCAGCGCCCTCATCCAGCGTCACGGGCCCAGGAAAGACGATCTCGTACTCGTCAAGCGCAGCCCGGAACTGCGCCTGGCCGGCCCACATGATGAAGCCCAGCAAGCCGAGCGCGGCAGCAATCACCACCGCTCCGATCAGGGCATAGTTTGCACGAGGTTCCATGGGCGCCTCCCTCAGGCGACGGCCGCGCGACCGCGCGGTCCGTTGAAATAGGACTGGATCCAGGGATGATCGAGCTCCCGCAGCTCCGCGATCGTCCCGGTGGCGAGGATCTTCCGGTCGGCAATCACCGCCAGCCGGTCACAGGTCGCCGCCAGCGTGTCGAGATCATGGGTGACAAGGAATACCGTCAGCCCGAGGGCCTGCTGCAGGTCGCGCAGCAGCGTGTCGAAATTCCCGGCCGTGATCGGGTCCAGTCCGGCGGTCGGCTCGTCGAGGAACAGAAGCTGAGGATCGAGCGCCAGCGCCCGCGCCAGGGCGGCCCGCTTGCGCATCCCTCCCGACAGGTCGGACGGATACTGCATCGCCGCGCGCGGCCCCAGGCCCGCCAGCCGGATCTTCATGTCCGCCAGGTCACGGCGCAGTCGCGCGGGCAGGTCCGCGTGTTCAGCGAGCGGGACCATCACATTCTCCCGCACGGTGAGGTTCGAGAACAGCGCACCATCCTGGAACATGATGCCCCAGAGCCGCTCCACCCGACGCCGCGCGGCGGGCGACAGGCGCAGAATGTCCTCTCCAAACACCTCGATCGACCCGGCTGCGGGCGCTTTCAGGCCGACAATGGCCCGAAGCAGCACCGACTTGCCCGAACCCGACCCGCCGATGATGCCCATGGTCTCGCCGCGCATCAGGTCGAGATCGAGCCCCTCATGCACCACATGCGCACCGAATGCGGTCTTGAGCCCACGAACACGGATCGCCACCTCGCTCACGGTCATATGCCTAGCTCCATGTAGAAGATCGCAAACAGGGCATCGAGAACGATAACCGCGAAGATCGCCTGGACAACGGAAGTCGTGGTTCGGCGGCCCAGCGACTGCACGCTGCCGCCCACGAGCAGGCCCTGCCGGCATCCGATCATCGCCACGACAAGCCCGTAGATCGGTGCCTTCGACATGCCGACCCAGAAATTGCTGAGCGGCACATAGTCCTGAAGCCGCGCGAAAAAGCTGGTCGGCCCGATGTCCAGAACCAGCCACCCCACTGTGGCACCGCCCGCAATGCCGGCCAGCGTCGCCACGAAGGTGAGGATCGGCGTCATGATGACCATCGCCATGACCCGGGGCGCGACGAGGACGGCCATGGGCGACAGGCCCAGCGTGGCCATGGCGTCGATTTCCTGGCGCATGCGCATCGCGCCGATCTGCGCCGCGAAACTCGAATTGGTGCGCCCCGCCAGGATGATCGCCGTCAGGACCACACCGAATTCCCGATAGACCGAATAGCCTACCAATTCGACGGTAAAGATCGTGGCTCCGAAATCGCGCAGCGTCGTCGCCCCGATGAAGGCCACGACCATGCCGACAAAATAGGACAGGAAGGCAATGATCGGGAGCGCATCGAGGCCCGCTTCCTCCATGACCGCAACCGTCGCCGTCCAGCGAATCCGCCATGGCCGCGCCAGCAACCGCGCCGTGGTCCAGAGGGTCTCGCCGAGGAAGGACAGCGTCGCCAGGGTTTCCTTCCAGACCTGGACGGTGCCACGCCCGGCACGCTCCAGGACGCCCAGCAAGGTGCCTTCGCGCAGGGACCCGCTCTCGCAGCCATCACGGATCGCGGCCATGCGGGCGAGCAGCGCGGCCGCGGAGGGGTGGCTGCCGCGCACGCTGACAGGCTCCGAGGCAGGGGCGCCCGATGCGCGGTCGATGACGAACGCGCCGGCCGTGTCCAGCCGCCCCAGGTCGGAGACGTCGACACCCGACACCGGATTGTGGTCCATGGCCGCGTACAGCCGGTCCACGACGGCGCCGATCGTCTGCACCGTCCAGTCGCCGGAGACCACCAGTATGGGGCCGGTCGGATCGGCGTCGAGCCGGAAACGCGGAGTGACATGGGTCATGCGGGCGTCCGATTTTCCCATTGGCATCAGAAGATGGTTAAGATCGCCATCCATAATGCCGTGAAATTTCCGGCGGTCTTGCAACAGAAGGGCTGCACCATGGGTGGACTTAACCTCGCCGCGGCGCGTCACCTCGCCCCCCTTCGCGCGGCGTTCGCCATCTCCCGTGGCAGCAAGAGCCATGCCGAAACCGTCCGGGTCGAGGTTTCCGACGCGACCCATACCGGCCGCGGCGAGAGCGTCCCCTACGCCCGTTATGGCGAGACGGTGGAAACGACACTCGCGGCGATCGAGGCCCTGCGTCCCGTCTTCGAGGCGGGGAGGGCTGACCGCGCCTGGCTGCAGACCGCCCTGCCGGCCGGAGCGGCACGGTGCGCGCTGGATTGCGCCTTGTGGGACCTGGAAGCCAAGCGCACGGGCGTCCCCGTCTGGCGCCTGGCGGAACTGCCTGAACCCGGCCCGATCCCGACCTCGTTTACCGTCACGCTGGGGCCGGTGCAGGCCATGGCCGAGGCGGCCCGCCGCGCGCCAGGCAGGCTGCTGAAGCTCAAGCTGGGTGGACCCGAGGATCTCGACCGCGTGGCCGCCGTTCGGGCGGCCCGGCCCGACGCCCGTCTGATCCTTGACGGAAATGAGGGGATCGCCCCACGCGACCTGAGCCGGCTCTGCAGCGAGGCCGAGCGCCTGGGCGTGATCCTGATCGAGCAACCCCTGCCTGCCGCCGAGGATCACCGGCTTGGCCGGGGGCGCAGCCCGGTCACACTCTGCGCCGATGAAAGCGTGCACGTTGCCGCCGATATCCCGCGCCTGTCGGCCCATTTTGACGCGGTAAACCTGAAGCTCGACAAGACAGGCGGTCTGACCGAAGCCCTGCACGCGCTGGCAGCGGCGCGCGCCGCTGGCCTTCAGGTCATGGTCGGCTGCATGGTCTGTAGTTCGCTGGGTCTCGCCCCTGCAGTGCTGTTGGCCCAGGCAGCCGACCTGGCCGATCTCGACGGCCCGCTTTGGCTTGCCGACGACATTGCCGATGGGCTGTCCTATGCCGATGGCCAGGTGGCGCCACCGACGCCGGCCCTCTGGGGTTGAGCACTGGCCTCAGAAGGCCCCGTGACGTCCCTTGCCACCGGTAAAGGCCGCGGCACCCTCGGCAGTTTCCCCGCTTCCGATCGTCTCGAGCCCGAGCGCGATCTCGTGGCGCAGTGCGTCGACCTCCGGCAGTGACCACTGGTCCAGCGCCGACCTTCGGTCGCTGCGCAGACAGCGCTGGGGAAAAGCGGCCAGTTGCCGGGCAAGCGCCACCGCCGCCTGCAGGGCCTCGCCGTCCGGCACCAGCCGGTTCACGAGCCCCATGGTCTCGGCTTCGCGGGCGCTGACCTCGCGGCCGGTGAGGATCAGGTCCATGGCGCGGGACTGACCGATCAGGCGTGGCAGACGCAACGTGCCGCCATCTATGAGTGGCACGCCGAAGCGGCGGCAGAACACGCCGAACGCGGCCGTCTCCCCAGCCACGCGCAGGTCGCACCACAGGGCCAGTTCCAATCCGCCGGCGACCGCATAGCCCTCGACTGCCGCAAGGACAGGCTTGGAGAGTTGCAGCCGAGTCGGCCCCATCGGTCCCAGATTTCCTTCGATGCGGGTGACGTTCCCGGCCCCTGCGGCCACGGCCTGCAGGTCTGCCCCGGCGCAGAAGGTTCCGCCGGCCCCGGTCAGCACCGCCACCGAAAGGTCCGGATCGGTGTCGAAACGCGTGAACACGTCGTAGAGCGCCTGGGCCGTGTCGCGATCCACGGCATTCCGCCGCGCCGGCCGGTCCAGGGTCACGACAAGGATATCGCCCTCGCTTTCAGTCTTGACGGACTCGCTCATGGTTCACGCCTCCCTTTGGCTGCGGTCGGTGACGTTCGCGCCTTTCGAGCCTAGCGCATCCTCGCGTGAATCAGAGTCCGTGAAGATGCGCTAGGGTCTTGTTTTTGAGTATTTTCCCAACGCGAACCGGTGCCCATTTCGCTTGAAAATGCTATGGCTCAGGCTGAGCCGCCACGTCCACAGCACGTTCGGAGCAAACGGGCTCGGTTGCGAACGGAGACTTGCGCAAGACCAATGATGTAAAGCGACGCTCTGGAGTGAAACGAAAGAGCGGCGCTTTAGCGAGGACATATGAAGATCGCGACCTGGAACGTGAATTCGATCAAGGCCCGTCTGCCCACGGTGCTGGACGTGCTGCGCGAGATCGACTGCGATGTCGTCTGCCTGCAGGAACTGAAGTGCGAGACAGACGCCTTTCCGTATCTCGAGATCGAGGACTTGGGCTATAATTGCGCTGTCCAGGGGCAAAAGACCTATAACGGCGTTGCCATTCTCTCCAGGGCGCCGCTGGAGGATGTGATCCGGGGCCTGCCGGGCGACGACGGGGACACGCAGGCAAGGTTCATCGAGGCTACGGTCCTGTGCGATCGACCGGTGCGGGTGGCAAGCCTCTACCTGCCCAATGGCAATCCGGTGCCCGGCGCCAAGTTCGACTACAAGCTGGCCTGGATGGCACGCCTCGCGAACCATGCAGAAGCGCGCCTTGGACTGGAAGAGCCCTATGTTCTCGCGGGCGACTACAACGCGATCCCGCGCGACGAGGATTGCTGGGACATCACCGTATGGGCCGACGATGCCCTGGCGCGTCCGGAGACCCGCGCGGCGTTCAATCGCTTGAAGTGGCTCGGATACACCGAGGTGTTCGAGGCGCTCGACAACCGGGCCCACCAGTATTCGTTCTGGGACTATCAGGGTGGCGCCTGGCAGAAGGACCACGGCATCCGCATCGATCATCTGCTGGTGTCGCCCCAGGCGGCCGACCGCCTGCAAGGTGTCGCGATTCACCGCAAGGCGCGTGGTCACGACAAGCCGTCGGACCATGTGCCCGTTATCGCGACGCTGGCAGACGCGGAAACGCCGTAACGGGACGAGGCCTATCGCATCTTCAAGTCAATCGGAGTCCGTTCAGATGCGCCAGGACCCTGCTTTTTAGAGCGGATTCCATTCAATCTGCACCGTATCCGCAGGCGGCGAAGTAGTTGGC
>CAZBKM010000027.1:0-17327 GCA_964492485.1 uncultured Hyphomonadaceae bacterium
GAGCAGAAGCTTCCCAAGCTTAAGACGAGGGTTCGATTCCCTTCACCCGCTCCAGGCACACGCCATCGTGGGCGTCAGTCCACCACGGCGCAGCCCCGGTCCGGTTCATAGGCGGCGGTGCGAGATACAAGGCCCAGAATGGCACTGACGCGGACGGCCGGTTGTCCGCTCATCTGCGTCTCTTCGAAGGAAAACGGGCTCAGATCCTCGGTAAACTCGTTCTGGCATGTGGCGAAGGCGCGTCCGGCCACATGCTGGCACGAGCAGACCATCTTGGCGCCGTAGGCGGCGCCGAGCCCCGCAAACGCCACCTGATCCTTCAGGACGAACTGCCAGCCCATACCGCCGGCCAGCACGGCCGCCGCCAGGCTGGCCACAAGGACTTTGACGCGCATCGCACTTGCCCCCAAAACGGTTCTTCAGACCTAAGTCTTGGGGGAGAACCACGTCATGGGCAAGTCACTCGGCCGGCGCAGGGGTGTCGGAGACCGTCGAGGCCTGCGGGGTTGCCCCGGAGCCGGTGTGAGCGGCGGTAAGGCGCTGTCGACGGCGTTCGCCGCCGCAGCCCTGCTCGCCTTGCCGGTGGCCCATGCCCAGGGGCAGGGCGGTTCCGCGGCGGCCGAGCCGGGGCGCGAGGTCGGATCTCAGCCGGTGCCGCTGCCTACCCAGCCGCAGGACACGCCCTGGCCGACCGTCGCCTGGCCGCAGGGCGATCTGCCACCCGGCGCGCGTGAGACGGTGGCAGCGGAAGCCGACGCCCTGTTCGGGTCCACGGCAAGCGATCCGATGGGCGAGACGCGCGCCCTGTTGATCGTGCATCGTGGCCGGATCGTCTATGAGCGATACCGAGACGGCTTCGGCCCCGAAACGCCGCAGATAAGCTGGTCCATGGCGAAATCCGTGACCCAGGCACTGGTCGGTCGCGCGCTCGCCACCGGGGTTCTGGACACGGTCGACGCCCCCATGCCGACCCCGCATGCCAAGGACGATCCGCGTGCCCGAATCACCTGGCGGCAATGGCTGCGCATGGTCGACGGGCTGGACTATACCGAGCTGGAGGCGACATCGACGCTCACCAATGATGTGGCGCTGATGATGTACGGACCGGGTCGGCTCGACACCGCTGCCTATGCTGCCAGCCTGCCCCTGAGGCACGAGCCGGGGACGCATTGGGTCTATTCCACTGCGGGGCTGCATCTGGTCGGACGCGCGCTCCAGGTCGCGCTGGCGGCGACGGACTGCCCGGCCGGCGAGACCTGTCTTGCCAGTCCGGCCGAAACGGTGGCCTGGGCGGATCGCGTGCTGTTCGATCCCCTTGGGATGGAAGCCACCCTGGAATTCGATGCGGCGGGGACGTTTCAGGGCGGTTCCCTGGTGTGGACGTCGGCGCGCGATTATGCGCGGTTCGGTCTCCTCTACCTGCGCGACGGCGTCTGGGCGGGCGAGCGGCTGTTGCCGGAAGGCTGGGTGGACGAGGCACGAACGGGCGCGCCGGACGACAACCACAATGTCTATGGGTCCGGTTTCTGGATCACGCCAACCGACGGCGCGGCGACCTATCCGGGCCAGGCGCCGACCACGCCACCCTTCGACGCCTTTTCCGCGCAGGGACACCGGGGACAGACCCTTTGGCTGGTTCCATCGCGCGATCTGATCGTGGTTCGACTGGCTCTCATGCCAGACGCCGAGGGCAACTGGCCGGCGCTCTACGAGATCAACCAGCGCATCGCCCGCGCCTTTCCGCCCGTCCAGCCAGCGGCCGATGCGCGCCCCGTCGACGCCCCGTCCATTCCCGGCGCTGACATGGAAACGCCCTGATCCCGGTCGCGCGGGGGCGGCTTGACCGCCAGAGGGGTCAGGCCCGTGAGGGGCGACTCCGGTTTTGGCTTGTCCCCGGCCGGGTCGCGGCGCGCTTGGCCGCAGCCGCGGCTTCCGCCTCTTCGGCGGCACGGATCACGCGCAGCTCGTCACGCATCCCGAGATAGAGGCTGAGGCAACTCACCAGGAGGATCGAGGTGAAGGGCAGGGCGGCCGTGATCGTGCCGGCCTGCAGCGAGGTGAGCACGTCCTTGCCGCCGCCATAAAGGAGAGCGCTGGCCGTCATTCCCAATGTGCATGCCCAGAAGACCCGCTGGGCGACCGGGGCGGTCGTCTTGCCGCCAGACGTTATGGCGTCGACCACCAGCGCGCCTGAATCGGCTGACGTGACGATGAAGACGATCAGCAGCATGATCGCCGCAGCGGACGTGATCGTCGCCAGCGGCAGATTGTTCAGCATCTGGAAGAGCGTGAGTTCTGCCCGTGTCACCCCGTCGGCGAGGTCGCCAATACCCTGGTCGAACTGGCTGAGCGCGGTCTCGCCGAACGCCGTGAACCAGATCAGGGCGATCACCACGGGCGCACCGATGACGACGCTCAGATACTCCCGCACGGTACGGCCGCGGGAGATCCGGGCGATGAACATGCCCACGAACGGGGACCAGGAGATCCACCAGGCCCAGTAGAAGATCGTCCAGCCATGGAACCAGGCGGTGTCATCGCGACCGACCCAGTTCGTCAGGGCAGGAAACCTGGCGAAATAGTCGAACAGGTGTACGCCCCATCCGGTGGCGATGGCCAGCGTGGGACCGAGCACGATCACGAAGAGCAGGAGCGCCGCCGCGACTCCCATATTGATGTTGGAGAGCAGTTTCACCCCGCCATCCATGCCCCGGAACACCGAAATGACCGCCACGCCCGTAATGGTGGCGATGAGCAGCATCTGCATGCCGACCGAGGGCGTGAATTCAAGCGCCGTTCCCCGCAACAGGTAGGCCAGCCCGCCGGTGGCCTGGGTCGCCCCGATGCCGATCGTGGTGGCGAGGCCGAAAATCGTGGAAATGACCGCGACCAGGTCGATGATGTCGCCAGGCCAGCCCCAGACCCGGTCGCCGAGGAGGGGGTAGAAGGCCGAACGGATCGTCAGCGGCAGCCCCTTGTTGAAGGCGAAAAAGCCGAGCGCCAGGCCCACGACCGCGTAGATGGCCCAGGGCGTCAGGCCCCAGTGAAAGAGCGTCGCACTGAAGGCCAGCCGGTCCGCCTGTGCCGATTCGGCCTCGACACCGAGGGGTGTCCCGCCCCAGCCGCTATAGAAGGCGAGCGGTTCGGCCGCGCCATAGAACATGAAGCCGATTCCGACGCCAGCCGCAAACAGCATGGCAAGCCAGGAGCCAAGGCTGAACTCCGGTCTGGCCTCCTGTCCGCCGAGACGGATGCGGCCCAGCGGCGAGACCAGAAGACCGAAACAGAACACCGTCGCGATCAGGCCGGCGAGGGCGAACAGCCAGTCGAAACTCGCGAGTGTCCAGTCCTTGGTCGTGTTCAGCACGCCGCCGGCGATCTGGGGCATGACGAGCATCGCCGCTCCGAAAAACAGCACCAGCCCGGCGCTCAGGAAGAAGACCGGATTGTGAACGTCGAGCCCATACAGGCGGACATTGTCCTGGCCGACCTCATAGTCGGTTTCGTAGTCGCTGACCTGGTCTTCAGCGGGCGTGTCGGTCACGCGGTGCGCGTCTGTCATGGTCCATCCTGATCTCGTGTCTTGGTCGGAGGGCGCGCGATGCTTTGTCGGATCGCGCAAACGCATCCGGCGGTCTTCAGGGAACCTAGGCCGGCTTCGTCCTCGGGTCATCTCCTTTTACGATATAAATAGCGCGAGCCCAAACGATCGCCAGATAAGCCAGCCACGTGTGGTAATTATGCAACCTAGAAAATAGAGCATTGAAAAACATATAAAAAATAGCTTTTGAGCGCGTGAAGAAAGCGGCCGCTCTCGATGTGTGGGACTTGAGTCTTTTTGCTAATCTAAATACCAAGCTACCTCATGCGGTGCGCGGCGGACGGATTTCGCCGTTTGCGCCCGCTTCCGATCCACGCTTGCCCGCGAAATCGAACCGGTTTGCGGGCGATTCACGAGGGGAAATATTTATGTTCAAAACATTGAGTGGGGCATCGCTGCTCGCCCTGTCCGCCGCGCTCGGCGCATCGCCCGCCCTGGCGCAGTCGGCGGAGGGCGCGAACGAGGCGCCGCAGGCCGCTGCACCGCAGGCGCGCCGTCTGAAATCGGTGACCGTGACCGCGACCAAGCGGACCGAGACCGCCCAGGACATTCCGGTGGCGGTCAACGCCCTTGGTGCCGATGATCTGGACGCGCTCGGCGTCGACGTATTTACCGATTACCTTCAGGAACTGCCCGGCGTGACGGCTGGCGGCAGCGGCCCGGGTCAGAACACGATCTATATTCGCGGCCTCGCCTCCACGACGCCGAACCTCACCGTTGCGGGGGTCGCGGGTCTTGCCCCGAACGTCGCCTTCTATCTGGACGAACAGCCGCTTTCGCAGCCGGGCCGGAACCTGGATGTCTATGCCGCCGACCTTGAGCGCGTCGAGGTGCTGCCCGGACCCCAGGGCACGCTGTTCGGTGCCAGTTCGCAGGCCGGTACCGTCCGCATGATCACGAACAAGCCGGTGATTGGCGAGTTCGAGGCCAAGGCGAGCGCCGGTACCTCGTTCACCGAGGGCGGCGAGATGAGCAACAATGTCGAATTCGTAGTGAACCTGCCGGTGACCGACAAGTTTGCGGTTCGGGGCGTGGTCTACAACGACAATCAGGGCGGCTATATCGACAATGTCCCTGGCGAGCGCTCGGTGCGCGAATCGGCGCGTTTCCGTCCGGAAGGCACCGTCCGCGCCAATGGCGTGCCGGTCAATGAGTTGCGTGCGGGGGGGCAGGCAGGTGCCGACCTCTCGGGCGTCGAATTCCGCACGGCCGAGAACAGCGACCAGGTCGAGAAGGACTTCAACGACACCAGCTATTCCGGCTTCCGCATCTCCGGCCGGTACGAGTTCAACGAAAACTGGCGCCTGGATATCGCCCACGCGCAGCAGAACCTCGACTCCGACGGGGTCTTCTTCACCGATCCGGAACTCGGCGACCTGGAAATCCAGCGCTATGCGGATGACAGCCTCGAAGATAGCTTCCACAACACGGCTTGGACCCTGGAAGGCCGGCTCGGTGCGCTCGAAGCGGTCTATACTGGCGCCTACACCGAGCGCGATACCGAGCAGACTGTCGACTATGCAGACTATCTGTTTATCGGTCAGTACTTGCCTTACTACATTTGTGACGAATCTGTGACTTATCCAGGCAGCGCGGCACCAAGTGGTGTGTGCCAAGAGCCAGTTCTTTTTGTGGATTCCGACTCCACGACTGAGGTTCAGACCCACGAGATCCGATTCAACACCCCCGACGAATATAGGCTGAAAGCAACGTTCGGGGCGTTCTATTCGGACCTCGAGCTCGCAGAAGGAAACAGCTTTTTCTACGAAGGGTCGAAGCGTGTGAGGGATGCGGCGGGCGCCGTTGGATACCCGCAGAATTTCCCTCTAACGAACGGCGCGGCGACGCCGGGAGATGTGGGCAACGAATCGCAGGGGTATTTCTCCGATCCGGGGCCATTCCCGCCGGGCGTGATCTTCCGCAACGACGTTCTGCGCACAGACGAACAGATCGGCGTTTTCGGCGAGGCCACGTTCGACCTGGTGCCGGACACGTTCGCGCTGACGGTCGGCGCGCGGTACTACGACATCGAGGTGGATATCAAAGGCTCGGCGAACTCGGCCTTCGATGTTCTCACCTTTGATGGTGAGGGGAGTTTCTTCTTCTCCAGCGATGATCAGGGATCTGGCACGAATATTTCAGCCCAGTACGCGCCGAACAATCCCGACGGCTTCCCGGACGTCGCGGCCACGGACGGCGTGATCTACAAGGTCACCGGCGAGTGGACGCCGAACGAGGACCTCCTCTTCTACGCCACCTATTCCGAGGGCTTCCGTCCGGGGCTGCTGAACCGGCCGGCGGGTGCGGAAGGTCCGGACGGCTTCACCGTTCCGGCCGCGCTGGATACCGATGAGGTGAAGAATTACGAGATCGGCTGGAAGACGTTCCTCCTGGATGGCGCCCTGCGCTTCAACGGCAACGCGTTCTTCGTCGAGGTCGAGGATCTGCAGACCACGATCTTCGATCCGAACATCGTGAACCTGTTCTTCTCGGCGAACGCGGCGAATGCGGAGATCCTGGGCATCGAGGGCGACTTCGCCTGGGCGCCGCGTTCCGTGGATGGCCTGACCATTACCGGTTCGTTCTCCGCGCTCGACACCGAAATCACCGAGGTGCTTCTGCCCACCAATGACGTGATCGAGGGTGAGCCGCTGGCCTTCGCACCCGAGTTCCAGGCCAATCTGCGCGCCCGCTACGAGTGGGGCGTCGAGTTCCAGGGCCGCGACTACACCGCCCACGTCCAGCCACAGATGGTCTATTCGGCGGAGTCGTTCAGCGACGTCATCGAGATCAACAAGATCCAGCTGGACAGCTACACGATGGCGAATTTCCGGGCCGGTCTGTCGCGGGACAACTGGACCGTGGAAGGCTTCATCGACAACATCACGGATGAGCGGGCGGAGCTGTCGAACGATTTCGTCTTCGACCGCGAGCGCGTGACCGTTGCCCGGCCGCGTACCTATGGCGTGCGCGCGACGGTGACGTACTAAGCGTGGTTTTGCCAGCGCGGCGCGGTCCGGGCTGGCACGCCAAGAGCCAATCAAGCGCCCCCTCCCCGGTGAGGGGGCGTTTTCACGTTCCCTGCCCGTGACCGGCGCCGGTCTGGACAGTAGGGTATAAAGACGACCGCAGAGGCACACGATCCATGACCAGCCTGAGCGAGACAGACACAAACCGCCATTCGGACACAGTGACGGGCGCTGACCCGTCGGCTGCCGTCTCCGAGCGGCTGAAGGCCATCCAGACACATATGTACAAGGGCGCCTTCGAGTCGGCGCTGGAGGCGGCGGAGACGCTGCTGGCGGAGGCGCCCGACCTGGTCGACGCGCTCTACATGAAGGCGGTGTGCCTGCGCTATCTGGCCCGCCCGGACGCTGCACGCGAGACGCTCCGGTCCCTGAAGCAGCTTGCCCCCGATTTTGGCCGGGCGCATCAGGAGGAGGGTCATCTGCTTCGCGGTCTGGGGGAGGGCGCGCGGGCCCTCGACGCCTATCGCCGCGCCTGTCGCGCGAATCCCGCGCTCGTCGCGAGCTGGCGCGCCCAGGCCGACCTCCTGGATGGTATGGGCCAGCGCCAGGCGGCGGCCCAGGCGCGCGCGCAGGCCGATCGGCTGGACGCACTGCCGAAAGATCTGCAGGCGGTTTCCCATCTGCTGCACGAGGGAAAGCTTCTGAAGGCCGAGACCCTGTGCCGGAAGTTCCTCCAGGAAACCCCTCACCATACCGAAGCGATGCGCCTTCTGGCGGAGATCGGCGTGCGGCTCGGCGTGCTGGAGGACGCCGAATTTCTCCTGGACAGCGCGGTGGCGTTCGAGCCCGACAACATCCAGCTTCGGCTCGACTATATCGGCGTGCTTCGCAAGCGGCAGAAATTCGATGCGGCGCTGAACCAGGCGAAGATCCTGCTGGCGCGTGACCCCGAAAACCCGGTTTTCCTGTCGCAGGTCGCGATCGAGAGCCTGCAGACGGGCGATGGCGACACCGCGCTTGCCCTGTTCGACCAGGTGCTCGAGCGGATCGGGGAGGACCCGGCCACGCTGACCTCGCGCGGTCATGCGCTCAAGACCCATGGTCGGACCGATGAGGCCATCGACTCCTACCGGCGCGCCTATCGTGCCAGGCCGGACCATGGCGAGGCCTACTATTCGCTCGCCAATCTCAAGACCTACCGGTTCACAGACGGGGAAGTCGCCGCGATGCAGGCGCAGGACGGCAACCCCGATCTAAGCCATCAGGACCGCGTCTATCTGTGCTTCGCCCTGGCCAAGGCGCATGAGGATGCCGGCGATCCCGATACCGCCTTCGGCTATCTCGAGCGGGGCAACCGCCTGAAGAAGGTTCAGACACGTTATACGTCCGAGCAGATGGAGGAGGAGCTCCGCGCCCAGGAGACCCTCTGCACGCCGGAGCTGTTCGCCCGTCAGGCGGGGAAGGGGCATCCGGCACCCGATCCCATCTTCATCGTCGGCCTGCCCCGGGCCGGCTCGACCCTGATCGAGCAGATCCTTGCCTCTCACAGCCAGGTGGACGGCACGCTCGAACTGCCCAACATCCTGGCCCTGTCGCATCGATTGCGCGGGCGCAAGCGTGTCTCGGACCGCACGCGCTATCCGCGGATCCTGCATGATCTCTCGGCCGAGGACCTTCAGGCGTTGGGACGCGACTACATCGAACAAACCCAGATCCACAGGGCCGGTGCGCCATTCTTTACCGACAAGATGCCGAACAATTTCCGACATATCGGGCTCATTCACCTGATCTTGCCGAACGCGAAGATTATCGACGCACGGCGCGAGCCGATGGCTTGCTGCGTCTCCGGCTTCAAGCAGCTCTTCGCGGAAGGGCAGGAATTCACTTACGGGCTGGAGGAGATCGGCCACTATTATCGCGGCTATGTGCGCCTGATGGACCATTGGGACCGCGTCTTGCCCGGCCGGATCCTGCGCGTCCAGCACGAGGATGTGGTCGCCGACCTGGAGGGGCAGGTGCGCCGCATTCTCGACTATTGCGGTTTGCCGTTCGAACGGGCGTGTGTCGATTTCCACAAGACCGAGCGCGCGGTCCGCACCGCCAGCTCCGAACAGGTCCGCCAGCCAATCTCCAGCGCGGGACTAGAGTCCTGGCGAAAGTTCGAGCCCCATCTAGGCCCGCTGAAGCGGGCGCTCGGCCCTGACCTGGCGCCCTGAGGCACGTCGTCGGAATGCGGGCGCGCCGCGCCCGCGTCGCTCAGCGCTCGGCCGGAAGATCGGCGCGAGCCTGGACCCGGCCCGACTGCAGGCCCTCCAGCTCCGACAGTGTGGCTGACACACGTGGATCCTCTGCGATCCGTGACAGGATCGAAAGGGCGCGCGCGGACTCGGCCGAGGCGCCGAACACCTCGTCGAGCGCCTCCAGCCCGCGGCGACGCGCCGGATAGGGAACAAGCCGCACCTCGGCGTCGGGATCGATGCCCGCAAGCTCGCGGGCCACGTCCAGCGCTGTGAGATAGCCGCCGAGCTCGTCGACAAGGCCCTTTTCCAGCGCGTCCGCGCCGCTCCACACACGACCCTCGGCTACGGCACGGATCTCGCCATCGCTGAGGCCGCGGCCGTCGGCCACGACGCTGACGAAGCGGTCATAGGTCCGCTGCAGGGTCTGGCGGACGGTGTCGCGCTGTTCGTCGCTGAACGGTGAGAGGGAGAAGGCGTCGGTGTAGCTCCCCCCGATGGTCAGGCTCTCGCTGTTCACACCGATGCGACGAAGCCCTTCCGATATGGCAAGCTTGCCGCCATAGACGCCGATGGAGCCGGTGATCGTCGAACGGTTGGCAACGATCCGGTCGGCGCCGGCGGCAACATAGTATCCGCCCGATGCCGCGACGCTGCCCATGGAGACCACCACGGGAATGTCCCGGTCCTGGGCGGTCCGCATGGCATTCCAGATCTGGTCCGAAGCCGTCGGGGAGCCACCCGGACTGTCCACGCGAAACACGATCGCCTGGATGTCTTCGTCGCGCATCGCCGACAGGAAGCTTTCGGCAACCCGGTCGGAGCCGAACCCGATGGTGCTGGCGAAGGGATCGGACTCGCCGGGGCCTTCCAGGATCGGGCCTTCGCCGCCGATCAGTGCAATCTTCGGCGCCCCGACCGATGCGGGCGGCGGGGTGTACTTGCCGATGTCGAGGAAGGTCAGGTCGTCGCCAGCCGCCTTGACCGCTTCGCGGGCATCCTCCGGCCAGCCGAGTTGATCCACCAGGCCCAGCGACCTGGCCTCCTCAGCCGGGATGGGGCCCGCCTCGAGCGCTGCGCGCAGGCGGTCTGGCTCGATCTTCCTGTCGGCAGCAATGTCGTCCAGGGTCGCGCGCCAGACGGTTTCACCCAGCGCGGCCAGCGATTCGCGGTGTGCGGGCGTGTAGTCGGTTTCGGTATACGTGTTGGGTGCGGTCTTGTAGTCGCCGAACTTCAGGATGTCGGCCGTCACGTCGATCCGCTCCAGGAGATCGGCCAGGAAGACGGATTCGAAGGCGACCCCCGTCATTGACAGTTCGCCGTCGGGCTGAAGCCAGATTTCGTTGGCGGCGGCAATCGCGCGATAGCTGGACGGCGAGGAGATGAGGATCGAGCCCTGGGTATGGGCGATAACGGGCTTGCCGGCTGCGCGGAAGCGCTGGATGGCGTCGCGCAATTCCTCCGCCCGGGCGCTTCCCGTTCCGAAGGGGGCCGCACGCAGGTAAAGTGCCTTGACCGACTCGTCCCCCGCCGCCGCGGCGATCCGGCTGACCACGTCCACGAACCCGATCTCGCCGGACAGCGCAGCAAACCCGCTGACCGGCGCCTGGTCTGCATACTCGGCGCGCAGATCGAGGGTCAGCGCGATGCGCTCGGGGTCCGGCTCGCCCTGGGTGACCGCGCCGATCAGGCCGATCAGAAGACCGGCCAGCAGGACGAGGAAAACGAACAGGCCGACGACGGTCCCGGCGAGGGAGAGAAGAAAGGTGCGCAAGTGGCAGGCTCCGGATCGGAAGGAAGACCGGCCGCCACAGCACGCGGACCGGTTTCGGGTTTATCGATAAATGATATGGCGCAAGTGAGCCGCGCGTAAAGTCCTTTTTCCGTGGCGCACAGCGGGGCACCGCCCCAGGCCGCCGCCCCAGGCCGCCTCAGGTCGCGGCCAGGGGGGTGCAAGTCCGGCATGCCGCGGAATCTCGCCGGGCATGTTGCAAGACCCAACTGTTTCGGCTATCGACCCGCTTCTTCTTGGGGCATCGCCAAGTGGTAAGGCAGCGGTTTTTGGTACCGCCATTCCCAGGTTCGAATCCTGGTGCCCCAGCCAAACTTCCCAACGTGTCGGATCCGGACCCGGGCAGGCGGCGCGTGCGGGGTGTCGGCAACACGCGACTGGAGCGTTCATTGGCTCGCCCGGCAGGTGAGACTGCCTGCGAACTGCTCGCCGGGTGCATCGATCTGTTGCGTGTATGACGGTTTCCACTCAGTTTCTTAAATGAAAATGAAGCGAGTTGATCCCCGCGCAGGGTGTTGATAGCGTCCCGCCGTCGCTCCGGTGTTGCGGCGCAGGGACGGGCGTCGTTGCCGGTCCATACGAGAACAGAGAGCGTTTAACGCTCCGGTCGGACGGGGAGGGGTGCGGCAGGCCGATTGCCGTTCGCTTCACTGGACCTTTGCCTCCGTTTGTGTTTGCGGGAGGCCATCACCGAACTTGCGGCGAGAGACGCCGCTTAAAAGTATTCCACGCATGCGTCCTGCATGTGACCTGCGGAGAGTGAGAGGCAAACCTCATGAAGACATTTCTGACACCGGCCCGCGGCGCCCTCGCCGCTGCGCTCGTCATGGCCGTGGCCGCGCCGGCCGAAGCGCAGCTGCGTTCGGCGCTCGAGACGGGCGAGGAGGCCACGCGCCGCGCCGAGCAGATACAAGAGCAGATCAATCAGCTCGACGACGAGCGCTCGGACATGGTCCGCGAGTTCCGGACGGTCCTGCAGCAGCAAGACGCCGCCGAGCTTTATAACCGGCAGCAGCAGAAGGTGGTCGAGAGCCAGCGCCGCGAGATCGAGTCGCTTCAGGAGCAGCTCGGCCGGGTGGACGAGATCACCGCCGAGACCGTGCCGATGATGCTCGACATGATCGAGGATCTGAAGGCTTTCGTCGCTGCGGACCTGCCCTTCAAGATGGAAGAGCGCCAGGCGCGGCTCGACGGCCTCGACGCGGCCATGGAAGAGCCGACCGTGCCGACCGCGGAACGCTATCGCCTGATCATCCAGGCCTATCAGGCCGAGATGGAGTATGGCTCGACGATCGACACCTGGACCGACGAGGTCACCGTGGGCGACAGCGAGCAGACGGTGGACTTCTTCCAGTATGGCCGCGTGGCGCTGGTCTGGATCAGCCGCGACGACCGCATCGGCCAGCGCTATGATCGCGCCACCGAGTCCTGGGTCGACCTGCCGTCCAGCTACATCCCCTACATCCGCACGGCCATCCAGGTCGCCGACGGCCGCAAGCAGCAGGAAGTGCTGTTCGGGCCGGTACAGAAATTCGCCGTCCAGTAGGCCTGTTCCAGGGAAAAGAGGTTCCAATCATGTTCAAGTCTCTCTCTTTCAAGGCCCTGGGTGCTGCGGCGCTGTTCGGCCTGTCTTCGATCACCGCGCTGCCGGCGGCGGCGCAGGATGTCACTCTCAGTGAAGTT
Organism: uncultured Hyphomonadaceae bacterium; assembly: GCA_964492485.1. Lineage (GTDB taxonomy): Bacteria > Pseudomonadota > Alphaproteobacteria > Caulobacterales > Hyphomonadaceae > UBA5336. The sequence goes on from CAZBKM010000027.1 coordinate 12,283, forward strand.
CTGGAGCGCGTGCGTCGCGACTCGCAGGAAATGACGGCCGAGAACCAGGCCCGCCTGCGCGAGTTCCGCCAGGCCCGCGATCAGCAGGAAGCCCTGCTGGACGAGGAACGCGCCGAACTGCGCCAGCTCGAGGCGCGCGGCCGTGAACTCAGCGCGGAGTTCGATGAGAATGAAGCGCGCCTCGGCGAGTTGCAGGCGGAGCTCGAGACGCTGGCCGGCGACTTCTCCGAATTGCTGGGTCAGTTCCGTACGGCGGCCGGCGAGACCATGCCGGAGATCCGCCAGTCCTTCGCCAATTTCGATCCGAGTGCGAACCCGCAGGAAATCTTCGGCGCCGATGGGCGCGTGGCCAAGCTGGCGGAGATTTCCCAGGCGCGGACCCTGCCGACGCGGTCGGATCTCGACAGCCTGCCCAAGGCCATTCTGGCGGAGATGATCGCGCAGTCGGAAGTGAAGCCCTTCACGGCCATGGTGTCGAACATCGGCCCGAACGGCGAGAACCAGGAAGTCGAACTGTTCCGCGTCGGGGTGTTCAATGCCGCGACCACCGACGACGCCTCCTTCGTCGAGGTTCGTGCCGGCGACACCGCGCAGGAAGAGGCCTCGCTGGTCGCCTTCAAGCGCCAACCGCGCGGCGAGTTCCGTTCGCAGATGATGCGCCTGGTCAATGCCGGTCCGGATGAAGTGGTCCGCGCGCCGGTCGACCCGTCCAAGGGGGCTCTTTTCGGCATTCTGGGTGACCTGCCCGGACTGGGCGAGCGCCTCGACCAGGGCGGTGCCGTCGGCTTTATCATCTTCTACATCCTGTTGCCGATCGGTGTGCTTCTGGCTCTGTTCAAGATCGTGACGCTGTTCCTGATGGGGGGCGCGATGCGCTCAACCGCCAAGACCGGTCAGGCTGGCAACGGCAATCCGCTGGCCCGCGTCTTCGAGCGCTATGAGGAGCACAAGAACGACGATGTGGAGACGCTGGAGCTGAAGCTCGACGAGCAGATCCTGAAGGAGACGCCGAAGATCGAGCGCTTCAACGAGATCGTGAAGGTCCTCGCGGCCGTCGCACCGCTGCTCGGCCTGCTGGGGACGGTGATCGGCATGATCATCACCTTTACGGCCATTACCATCTACGGTGCGGGCGATCCGCAGCTTATGGCCGGCGGTATCTCCACCGCGCTCGTGACCACGGTGCTCGGCCTTGTCGCGGCGATCCCGCTGATCCTGCTGCACGCCGTGGCGGCCTCGATGGCACGTGCCAACCAGCAGCTTCTCGACGAGCAGGCTGCCGGTCTGGTGGCCCAGCGCGCCGAGCTTCAGGGCAAGGGAGCGGTGGCGTAAGCCACCCTCCCCTTTAGTGGAGAGCCCGTATGGGACTTAACGAGCTGCAGGCCTTTCTGGACCGCGGCGGACCGGTGCTCCTGGTCATCATGGCGGCCACATTCATCATGTGGGCCCTGATCCTCGAGCGGTTGTTCTACTTCCGGTTCGCCCATCAGACTGTGGCCAGGCAGGCGGTTGAGGAGTGGCGTTCGCGCTCCGACAAATCGTCCACATTCGCCCACTGGATCCGCGACCGGCTTCTGTCGGAAGTGCGTCAGAAGGCGGAAGAAAACGTGATGCTGACCAAGGCCATGGTGGCGCTGGCGCCGCTGCTCGGCCTGCTGGGCACCGTGACGGGCATGGTTTCGGTGTTCGACATCATGGCGATCACCGATGGTGGCGACGCGAAGGCCATGGCGGCCGGCGTGTCGCGGGCCACGATCCCGACCATGGCCGGCATGGTGGCTTCGCTGTCGGGAATTCTGTTCACCTCGGGCATGGACCGCCGGGTCAACCGGTCGCTCCAGCAGCTCGAAGACGAGCTGGAGGTGCACTGATGCGCGGACGCAGCCTGAGAAAGCCCGAAGAGGCAGAAGTCGACCTGACGCCCATGCTGGACGTGGTCTTCATCCTGCTGATCTTCTTCATCGTGACGGCGACCTTCGTGCAAGAGCGCGCGATCGGTCTGGAACCGCCCCCGCCACCCCCGCCACCAGATCAGCCGCAGCAGGAAACGCCGACCATCCGGATCTTCGTCAATGCCGACGGGCTCATCCGCGTGAACGGGCGCCCGACGGACATCGGTTCGGTGCGCGCGAATATCGAGCGCCTCAAGGCCGAGAATCCCGACAGCGCCGTCATCATCCAGGCCGAGCCCGACGCGCGAAGCGGCCTGATCGTCAACATTCGCGACCAGGTGTACGAAGCCCAGGCAACGCCGGTGAACGTGCTCTTGAGCGGCGCCGAAGGATAGGGAGGTCAAGGACATGACCCGACGCAAGAAGGCCATGGCCAGCGGCGAGTCCAGCGAACAGGACATCAACCTGACTCCCATGCTGGACGTCGTGTTCATTCTGCTTATCTTTTTCATCGTGACGGCTCAGTTCATCAAGGAACCGGGTGTCGAGATCGCCCGGCAGGACGTGGACACCGACCAGGTGGTGAAGCCCCTCGCGATCCTGATCGCGATCGACGAGAACAGCGACATCTGGATCGACAAGCGGCGCGTGGAGGAAAACGAGGTGGAGTTCCGCCTCAAGGAGCTCCGGAAGGACAATCCGAAGGGCCAGCTTGTCGTCCAGGCCGACAATGCCTCCCGGGCGGAAGTGCTCGTCAACCTTCTGGACACGATCAAGCAGACCGACGGAACAACGGCGGTCAACGTGTCGACAGCCAAGGATTAGGAGGAACACGCCATGTTCACGAATCCCTTTGTCCGCATCGGCATTGGCCTGCCGGCCGCGGCGATCATCGTGTTTGCTCTCTTCCAGTTCATGCGACTTGCGATCAGCGGCGACTATCAGGAGCCCGACGTCGGCGAGCAGCGAAAGCTTGAAGCGATCACACCGCAACAGGAGACCCAGGAGGCCCGGCGCAATCAGCGGTCCAAGCCCCAGCGGCTCGATACCGCCAGCAAGCCGCCGCCGCCGCCGAAGCTGTCGGCGAACAAGAGCGACATCGACCTGCCGACCCCGAACATCCAGGGCGCGGCGCCGCAGGAACTGAATTTCGGTCGGATGGATACCCTGGCGATCGATCCGGTTGCGATCAGTGACCGCGATGCCCAGCCGATCCGTCCGCCCCAGCCGTCCTATCCGTCCCGTGCGGCGGAGCGTGGCATCGAAGGCAGTTGCGATGTCCGTTTCGATGTCGATACCCGTGGACGGCCCTACAACATCACCGCCAGCTGCACGGACAACATCTTCAAGCGGGAGGCCGAGCGCGCCGTCGCGCGGGTGGAGTTCGCACCCAAGATCGTCCGCGGACAGGCGGCCGAGCGCAAGAACGTGGTCTATCCGCTGGTCTTCCAGCTCGAGGATTAGGCCTGACATCAGATCGGGCGGTTTCCAAGCAGGGCCGCCCCATCCCTTGGCGCTGGCAACCCGGATATCAGGTCCGGGCCTGGCACGCGGCGCCGGTCGACTGGAATACCGGGCTGAGGTTCGGTAAACTCATGCCAAAAGCGCTGGGCGCGGCGAAGGAGCGAAACACCATGACGGGAACCATGATGAAAGGCGTAGCCGCAGTCTGCTTCCTTGCGCTGGCTGCAGCGGGCGGCGCCTCGGCACAGCAGCAGGAATGTACCGAGGATCAGTTCGGGTCGACCACTGGCCAACTCTACCTCAAGGCCGAGAACCAGCTCATGGTCGAGGACAATCCGCAAGGCGCCCTGCAGGCGCTGAACGAGCTGCGGAGCATGGAGCTGAACTGCTACGAGGAGGGCGCCGTGCTTCGCCTCTCGGCTGCCGTAAAGGTCCAGTCAGGCGACTATACGGGTGCGGTCAACGACCTGAAGGCGGCGCTGGATCGGGGCTATGTCGCCGAGAAGGACAAGGCCTCGACCTATTTCAACATTGCCCAGCTCTACCTCCAGGGCGAGAAGGTGGACCTGGCGCTCGACTACATGGAGCGCTGGATCAATGCCGGCGGCCAGCCCGACCGCGACCAGAAATGGCAGCTTGCGGTGCTGTATCAGCGTGCCGATCAGAATCAGGAGGCGCTGAAATGGGCCGAGCAGGTTTTCGAGCAGGACGGGCCGAACGCCAAGCGTGAGGTCTATGACTTCCTGATCTACCTCTACGACAAGACGGGCCAGTACGGGAAAAAGGCTCAGCTTCTCCAGCAGCTCCTGGCGCGCAACCCGAACGACCGGAAGATCTGGGATGCCATCGCCGGCGAATTCTTCCGCGCCGACGAGCAGCGGATGGCCTTCGAGGTCCAGAAGGCGATGTACCTGGCCGGCTTCCTGACCAAGGAAGACGAGATCATGCGGATCGTGAACTTCTACAACCAGTTCGACGTCCCCTATGAGGCGGCCAAGACTCTGGAAAAGGAGATGAATGCCGGCCGTATCGAGAAGGATTTCGGGAAGCTCGAAACCCTTGCCAATCTCTACCAGGTGGCGCGCGAGTATCAGAAGGCCATTCCGGTCATCGAGGAAGCAGCCAATATGGGCGGCGCCAAGGCCGGAGCGATGTATGAGCGACTGGGCCGGTCCTATGCCGAGCTCAAGGAGTGGGAGAATGCGGAACGCGCGTTGACCCGAGCGATCAATGCCGGTGGCCTGAATGATCCGGGCTCGGCCTGGGTCCTGATCGGTCAGGCCCGCTATGAGCTTGGCAACATCGAGGGCGCGGTGGATGCCTTCGAGAATGCGAACAATCGCGGTGGCCGCGGCTGGCTCGCCTTCATCGAGTCGGAAAAGCAGACGGCGCGGGCCCTGGAGTGCTTCGACATCCAGTCCGCCTTCCTCGAAGTCGAGAATGAGCGCAAGGCCTGCAAGCGCCTGTCGGTTCTGGGCGAAAACCTCCCCGACAATTGCAGGACCGTCGATGATCGCTTCGAGGAGCGCAAATCGGCCTGGCAGGACTCTGGCTGCCAGGGCGCCTGAGACCACCGGGCGGTCAGGCCGCACCGTCAAGACGCCCCGGACCAGTGCCGGGGCGTTTTTCGTGTACTATGGCATTTTCGAGCGAAGTGGGACCCGGTTCGCGTTAAGAAAATGCTCAAAA
>CAZBKM010000028.1:0-13960 GCA_964492485.1 uncultured Hyphomonadaceae bacterium
TGCGACCCCCGGTCCCCCAGACCGGTGCGCTAACCGGGCTGCGCCACGTTCCGAACAGGGCGCCCTTATAGGCGCGCCCACGCTTGTAAGGCAAATGGGAATTTGCGCCGCTCAGGCGGCCTTGCGCTCCCGCGCGGCGTCCAGGCGGCTTTTCAGGTCGGTCATCTCCGCCAGCATCGCGCGGAGCCGCTCTGGTGAGCCCTCCCCCGCAGACTTGCCGTTGGCCTGTTCAACCGCTGCGGCGCCGAACGTGTCAGCCGGACGGATTTCGTTGCCAGCGGGTGCGGCGAAGGCTGCCTTAACGGTGTCCTGCATCATGTGGACAGGCTGGGGCGAGTCGTCGGACCGCGCCAGACGCGCCTGCCCGGAAAGAACGGCGGCCACGCCCTGCTCGTCGAGCAGCGCCTTGGCCCCCTTCAGCGTCATGCCCCGGCGATGAACCAGGAGCTGGATGGCACGCAGCGCGTCGAGGTCGGCGCGGCGGAACAGCCGGCGGCCATCGGGACGCTTCAGTGGCTTCACATGGCGGGGAAACCGGCTCTCCCAATAGCGCAGCACATGGGTCTGCAGTCCAAGCTCCCGGGCGGCCTCGCCGATGGAGCGATAGGCCTCATCGGACTTTGCGGGGGCGGACTTGCTGACGGCTGCGGCCATTGGTCGGTTCCTTCGTCTCTGGGATCAGGTTTCGTGGCGGGCGTTGACCCGGTCCTTCAGGAGCGGCGAAGGCCGGAAGCTGACGACACGCCGGGCGCTGATGCGCGCCTGCTCGCCGGTCTTGGGATTGCGACCCTCGCGGGCGGTCTTCTCGCGCACGACGAAATTGCCGAAGCGCGACAGCTTCACGACTCCCTGGTCTTCCAGGGCGTCGGTGATCAGGTCGAGCGTCGTGTCCAGCAGGTCGCTCGATTCCTGGCGTGTGACACCGATCTTGCGAACGATGGCATCCGTGACTTCCGCACGCGTGACCGTTTTTTCGGCCATGGCCGCCCTCCTTGTCTTAACGGGTAAAGCCCATGTCTTAACGAAAGATTTTTTCGTCAGACCGTCAAATGAAGGCGAAGACAGAAATGCGCTACCCGCTCTTTCGGGCAGGATGGGCCGACACCGGAGCCTGCGTCAGAGGCGAAACAGGCTCGCCCCCCAGCTGAACCCGCCGCCCATGGCTTCCGACAGGATGAGCTGCCCGGGCCGGATGTCGCCCGCGGCCACGGCCGTGGCCAGGGCCAGGGGGATGGAGGCCGCCGATGTGTTGCCGTGCTCGCCGACGGTGGAGACGACGCGCGCCTCGTCAATGCCGAGCTTGCGCGCCACGCCGTCCAGGATGCGCTGATTGGCCTGGTGGGGCACGAACCAGTCGATGTCGTCGGTCGTCAGCCCGGTATCCGCCAGGATCCGGGTGACGGCGTCGGAAATGTTCGCGACGGCGTGCTTGAACACCTTGTTGCCCTGCATCCGCACATGACCAACGGTGCCGGTGGAACTGACCCCGCCATCGACATAGAGCAGGTCGGCCTTCGTCCCGTCGGTGCGCAGATGATGGGCGATCACGCCCTCGTCGGCGCGCGGGCCGGCAGGCCGGGCCTCCAGCACCACAGCGCCGCCGCCATCGCCGAACAGGACGCAGGTCGACCGGTCGGACCAATCGAGCAGGCGGCTGAACGTTTCCGCACCGATCACAATGGCGGTGCGAAACTGGCCCTGGCGCAAGAGGGCGTCGGCGGTGGACAGCGCAAACAGGAAGCCCGAGCAGACCGCCTGGACATCGAATGCCGCCCCGGTCCCCATGCCCAGCTTTGCCTGGACGGCTGTGGCCGTGGCCGGGAAGGTCTGGTCGGGCGTGGTCGTGGCCAGGACGATCAGGTCGACCCGGTCTGCCGCAAGCCCCGCCGCATCAAGCGCGCGCCGGGCGGCGGCCGTGGCAATGTCGGAGGTCAGTTCTCCCTCGGCGGCGATGTGGCGCTTGCGGATGCCGGTTCGCTCGCGGATCCAGTCGTCGGAGGTGTCGACCATGCGGGCGAGATCGTCATTCGTCAGCACCCGCTCGGGAAGATAGGCGCCGACGCCCCGAATATGTGAACGAAGGTCGGTCATGCGGCTGTATCCGAGGAGGCCGGCTCGAGCCCCATGGCCCGCACCCGCGACAGGCTCGCGGCGACCTCGTCCTTATAATCGCTGGTCGCCAGGTCAGTGGCAAGCTGTAGCGCCGTGGCGAAGCCCTTGGCGTCGGTGCCGCCATGGCTCTTCACCGAAACGCCGTTCAGGCCGAGCAGCACGCCGCCATTCACGTTGCTGGGATCCATACGCTCGCTCAACTGGCCCAGGCCGCGGGCCGCGATGGCCGCGCCGACCTTCGCCAACAGGGAGGAGGTGAGCGCCTCGCGAACGAACTGGCCCACAAGGCGCGCGGTCCCCTCCGCGCTCTTGAGGGCGATGTTGCCGGAGAAGCCGTCGGTGACGACCACGTCGACCGTACCGGCCGAGATGTCGTTGCCTTCGACGAAGCCGCGATAGTCGATATCGATGCCCGTGCGCGTGATGAGCTCATGGGCGCGGCGCACTTCCTCATGGCCCTTCATCTCCTCGGAGCCGACATTCAGGATGCCCACGCGTGGGCGCGACTTGCCGGTGATCGCGCGGGCATAGGCCTCGCCCATGATCGCATAGGTCAGAAGCTGGTGTCCGTCGGCCTCAAGGGTCGCTCCCACATCCAGCACCACCACCCGCCCGGTCAGGGTTGGCCAGAGCGCCGTCATGGCGGGGCGGTGCACCCCTTCGATCTTGCGCAGCGCCAGCATGGAAATGGCCATCAGGGCACCGGTGTTGCCGGCCGAGACGGCGGCGTGGGCCTCGCCGGACTTCACGCTCGCCACCGCACGCCACATGGACGACTCGCGCTTGCGGAGCGCCTGGGACGGCTTGTCGGACATGCCGACGGCTACCTCGGTATGCTGAAGGACACAGCGGTCGCGCAGCGCCGGTTCGGCCTCGATCAACGGCTCCACCCGCGCGGCGTCGCCATGCAGGATGAACCCTACATCGTCGCGACGCGCCGCAAAGCGCGCCAGCCCGTCCACCACAACGCCGGGGGCACGGTCGCCGCCCATCGCGTCGACAGACAGAACGAGTTGATCGGCCATGTCGTGCTCCGAATCCGGCCCTGCGCCCGCGACGGGCCGGACACTAGGCGCGGCCCTGTCCGGATGCAACGGGTGTTTGGGGCCAGTCTGCACGCCCACTCGCAAGGGTTTCGTCCGGGCACCGATCAAGGCGGTCGGCGGCCTCCAGCGCATAGGCAGCCAGCGTCGCCGGCGCCAGCCCGCCGAGACCATTGCGCGACAGCACCGCCTCCACGGCGTCCGGCCCGCCTCCGGAGTCGAGCGTGCCGGCCAGGGCGGTTGCCAGCCCGTAGAGGGCTTCTCCCCGTTTGCGGACCTTCCGCGCGATGGTGGTGTCGCCCACTCCCTCCTCGCGCAGCGCGTAGTCGACCCGATCCATCAGCGCCTCGCCAAGGGCTTCGGCCAGGTCGCCTCCCCCTTTGCCCATGGCCCGCAGCCGGCGCAGCATCAGCGCGCCGTGCAGCGCCATCAGGTCGAACCGCCCATCGAACGTGTCGTCTGCCAGGCCTGTGCGGTAGAAGTCCGGCTGACGGGCCTGCGCCACCACGGCGTCGGCCAGGGCCACGGCCGCTGTCCGGACGCGCCTGCGTCGGCCCAGCCAGTTCGGGAAAAGTCCAGCCAAATGTGCCCTCCGGCTTGCCAAGGCCAAGCCCATGTCTTTACGAGGAGGCACGATCTAGCAGGAGTTGGCGCATGGCGCGAGTTGGAGTGTTCGCCGCAATCGTCCTGGCCGGCCTGGCCACGGCGTGTGTCTCGCCGTCGCGCGACTATCATGGCTATATCGCAGACGAGGCACAGCCGACCGAAATGGAGCCCGGCGTGGATACCCGCTCGACGGTCCTGGCGAAGCTGGGCAGCCCGTCCACGGAGAGCGTGTTCGACGAAAGCACCTGGTTCTACATGTCGGTTACCACGTCACGCTTCGCCTTCTTCAAGCCGAAGACGGTGCGCCGACAGATCACGGCCATTCGCTTCGGTGAGGATGACAGGGTCGAAGACGTGCTGCAGTACGATCTGCAGGATGGAAAGGTGATCAACTATGCCGTGCGCGAGACCCCGACGCTCGGCCGCCGGATGAGCCTGCTCGAACAGATCCTGGGCAGCGTTGGCGCGGTTGCCCTGCCCCAGACGAATGAAGCGACCCCCTCCAACCCGACGGGGCGACCCAACTGAAGCGTTTCCAGGCGACGTGGGTACCGGTTCGCCGTCCGGAAACGCGACACTAAGACAACCGTTTCCAGGCGAAGTGGGTACCGGTTCGCCGTCCGGAACGCAGGAAACCATGGAGCTGAGGCGTCACGCCCCGCCCTGGGCCGGAGGCGGCCGGGCCGGTGGACGCGCGCGATGCCGGTGGTTCACCGGACCCCGTCCGGTCTGCTAGTACTCCGTCGCGCGTCGGCCTGACGCAGCGCATTATTTGCGAAACCTGTTAAGTAAGCGTGCGTATCCCACTTTTCGCCTTTCGGGGAGTTCGCAATGGAATTTGACGCCCTGTTTCTTTCGCGGCTGCAATTCGCGTTCGTCGTTGCCTTTCACATCATGTTTCCCGCCTTCACGATCGGACTGGCGGCGTTTCTGGCCGTGTGCGAAGGGCTGTGGCTGCGCACGGGCCGAGACGTCTTCCGGCGCCTTTACCTGCACTGGGTGAAGATCTTCGCGCTGGCCTTCGCCATGGGCGTCGTCTCCGGCGTCGTCATGAGCTACCAGTTCGGCACCAACTGGGCCGCCTTCTCCGACAAGGCTGGCAGCGTGATCGGCCCGCTTCTCGGGTATGAGGTGCTCACGGCCTTCTTCCTAGAAGCGACCTTCCTGGGCGTGATGCTGTTCGGCTGGAAAAAGGTCGGCAACCGCCTGCACTTCATTTCGACCTGTGCCGTGGCCATCGGCACGACCATCTCCGCCTTCTGGATCCTGTCGGCCAATAGCTGGATGCAGACCCCCGCCGGCTATGCCATCGATCCGGAAACCGGCAATTTCTATGCGACCGACTGGCTGGCGGTCATCTTCTCGCCGAGCTTCCCGTCCCGCCTCGTGCACATGCTGCTGGCGGCCTACATCACCACCGCCGCGGTCATACTGGCGGCCGGCGCCTGGCAGGTTCTGCGTCACCGCGTGAGCGAGCCGACCCGCTGGCAGATCCGCATGGCAGCCGGCACGTTGGCGGTCCTGATGCCCGTGCAGATCTGGGCGGGCCACTGGTCGGGCGAGGTCGCACACCATCACCAGCCGGCGAAGGTCGCCGCCATGGAAGGCTGGTGGGAGACGCGCGACGTCCAGCCGACCCACCTGTTCGGTTTCCCCGACGAGGCGGCGGAGACGAACCATCTGCAGGTTTCCATTCCAGGCACCAGCCCCTTCCTGTTTCCCGAAGGCGCGGAACTGAAGGGTCTCAAGGATTTCCCGGAAAGTGAACGCCCGCCGGTGTCGCCGGTCTTCTGGAGCTTCCGGGTGATGGTTGGCGCGGGCCTCGTAATGCTGTTCCTTGGTCTCTGGGGCCTGTGGCTGTGGCGCGCGGGACGACTCGACCGACCAGGCCTGTTCCACATGCTGGCCGTACCCGGTGGCACGCTGGGTTTCGTGGCCGTGATCACCGGCTGGATCGTGGCCGAGGTCGGCCGCCAGCCCTATACGGTCTACGGCGTGTTGCGCACGGAAGACAGCCTGTCGCCGGTCTCGGCCGGCCAGGTGGCGACCTCGCTGCTCGTGTTCCTCGTGGTCTATGCCATCATCTTTACTGCGGGCGTGGTCTACATGGCGCGCATCGCGACACGCGGTTTCGGCACCGACGAGGACGTCCCGCCGGGTCGCGACCGTCGAGCGCCCGGTACGCCCCTCGGTGCGGTCGATGATCCCGCCGAACTGCCTGGCAATGTCTCACCCGCCGAATAGGAGCCGAACCCACATGCTGGACCTACCTCTGATCTGGGCGATCCTCATCGCGGTGGCGGTGATGATGTACGTCCTGCTCGACGGCTTCGACCTGGGCGTCGGCATCATGACCGGTTTCGCCGAGGACGAGACCGAGCGCAGCATGATGACCGCCTCGGTGGAGCCGGTCTGGGACGGCAACGAGACCTGGCTGATCCTGGGGGGCGGCGGCCTGCTTGCCGCATTTCCCCTCGCCTACAGTATCCTGATGCCGGCCTTCTACCTGCCGGTCCTGCTCATGCTGGCGGCCTTGATCTTCCGGGGCGTCGCCTTCGAGTTCCGCCACAAGGCGGTCCGCCCGACGACCAAGCGGTTCTGGAACGGCGCCTTCTTCGGCGGGTCGCTTGCCGCGGCGCTGAGCCAGGGCCTGATCCTGGGCGGCTTCGTCCAGGGGGTCGAGGTGACCGGGCGCAGCTTCTCCGGCGGCGCATTCGACTGGCTGACCCCCTTCACCCTGCTTGTCGCGGTGTCTGTCACCGCCGGCTATGTCCTGCTGGGCGCCTGCTGGCTCTACCTCAAGGCCGAGGGAGCCCTCCAGGAGAAGGCGCGCCGCTGGGGCCTCGGGGCGCTGGCCGCCGTGTCGATCTGTTTTCTTGCCGTCAGCTTCGCGACGCTCTCCATCGATCCGCGCGTGACGGAGCGCTGGGGCTTCACCATGACGGACCTGGATGTGAGCCGGATGCTTCCCCTTGCGCCCATCCCGCTGGCCGGAATGGCGCTGGTCGCCTGGCTGGCCCGCGACCTCTGGTTCCAGCCCGAGGGTGCACCGGACTGGCGACCGTACCTGCTGACCGCAGGCATCTTTCTCAGTGGCTATATCGGCTTCGCCGTCAGCCTTTTCCCCTATCTCGCGCCGTTCGAGGTGACGCTATGGGACGCGGCGGCGCGCGACAATGCGCTGGGCCTGATGCTGGTCGGCGCCGCGATCATGCTGCCAACCATCCTGATCTATACCGGCTATGTGTATTCCCTGTTCTGGGGCAAGGTTCAGCCGGGGGATGGTTACCATGGCTAGATCCGACGAGACCGGCGAACGCTTCGGCCCCGTCGGACCGCCCGAGCGGGGCGAGCCACCCCAGCCGCTCTGGCGCCGGCTTCTCTGGTTTGCAGGCCTGGCCGTGGCAAGCGTGACCGTGGTCAGCGCGGTTGCCTATGCACTGCGCGGCCTCCTGTTCATCGGCTGACCCGCCACCCGTTCATGCGAGTTCGATCATGATCTCGTCGGCGGCCACAGGGTCGCCGGCGGAGACCGCCACGGTCTTCACCGTCCCGTCGGCCTCGGCGCGAATGATGTTCTGCATCTTCATGGCCTCGACGATGCAGACCGCCTCGCCCGCCTTTACTTCCTGACCTTCCTCGACCTCGATCGACACCACCAGGCCGGGCATGGGCGAGGCGATCATCTTCGACATGTCGGGGCGTTGCTTCTCGGGCAGGCGCCTGTGGAAATCGGCGATGGTCGGGGTGCAGACCAGTGCCGGCAGCGACACGCCGCGATGCTGGAAGAGGTAGCCCTCGGTCCGGTCGGAGAATTTCACCGCGAAGGGCTGCCCATCCAGAACGCCCTCAATCAGGTGCGCGCCGGGCCGCCAGCCGGAGACCAGCGTATGGGACGTCCCGCCCTCGATCGTCACGGTTGCCTCCCCTTCGCCCAGGTCGAGCTCAATCGGACAGTAGTCGTCGCCCAGGATAACGACCCAGTCCCGGCGCGGCGCCTGCGGCGGGGTCATCCGCCCGGAAATCCGGGTCATCCGCGCTGCCGTGACGCCATGGACGAACGCGGAGGCACAGATCATGAGCGCACGCTGAAACGCCGTCGGCGCCGTACCGGCAAACCCGTCGGGGAACTGGTTCTTTATGTAGGCGGTCGTGATGTCTCCCGAACGGAAGACCGGTTCGTCCATCACGGCGGCAACGAAGGGAATGTTGTCCTGAATGCCGCGAATATGGAACCGGTCCAGCGCGGCAGCCTGAGTGTCGAGCGCGATGTCGCGGGTGGCGCCATGGGTGACCAGCTTGGCGATCATCGGGTCGTAATACATCGAGATCTCGTCGCCTTCGCGCACGCCGCTGTCGACACGCACGGTGCCCTCGCCGAGCGGACCTTCCTTCGTTGCCTGGAAGTGACGCAGCCGACCGATGGACGGAACGAAGTTGCGATACGGGTCCTCGGCATAGATGCGGCTTTCCACCGCCCAACCCTTGATCGTGAGATCCTCCTGGCGGAAGGCCAGCGCCTCGCCTGAGGCCACGCGCAGCATCTGCTCCACCAGGTCGACCCCGGTGATCATCTCGGTGACGGGGTGCTCCACCTGCAGGCGGGTGTTCATCTCCAGGAAGAAAAAGCTCTTGTCGACGCCCGAGGCCACGAATTCCACGGTCCCGGCACTGTCATAGTTTACGGCCTTCGCCAGGGCGACGGCCTGCTCGCCCATGCGCCGGCGGGTCTCCTCGTCCAGGAGCGGCGAGGGCGCCTCCTCGATGACCTTCTGGTTCCGCCGCTGGATCGAGCATTCGCGCTCGAACAGGTAGAGACAGTTTCCATGCTTGTCGCCAAGGACCTGGATCTCGACGTGGCGGGGGTTCTCCACGAATTTCTCGATAAAGACCCGGTCATCGCCGAAAGAGGCCATCGCCTCGGCTTTCACTGCCGGAAAGCCCTCCTCGACCTCGCCATCGGAATAGGCGACGCGGATGCCCTTCCCGCCCCCCCCTGCAGACGCCTTGATCATGACGGGATAGCCGATCTCCCGGCTGATGCGGATCGCTTCCTCAGTGTCCTCTATCAGGCCCATATGACCAGGAACCGTATTGACCCCGGCCTCGGCCGCGAACCGTTTCGAGGTGATCTTGTCACCCATCGCCTCGATCGCGCCGGGATTCGGGCCGATGAAGACGATCCCTTCTGTCTCCAGCCGTCTGGCGAAAGCGGGATTCTCCGACAGGAAGCCGAAACCAGGGTGCACCGCCTGCGCTCCGGTCTTGCGCACCGCATCCACGATCCGGTCCATTACGAGATAGGAGTCCGCAGCCGGCGACGGGCCGATATGCACCGCTTCGTCCGCCATCTCGACCGCCATGGACCGGGCATCCGCATCGGAATAGACGACCACGGTCTTCACACCCAGTCGTCGACACGTCTTGATGATCCGCACGGCGATCTCGCCCCGGTTCGCGATCAGGATCTTGTCGAACATGCCCGCCCCGTTTCCTGTTGTCCTTGCCATGTTTGCCTTGGCTTAGGCGGTCGCCGGACCCTTGTCCATTGTCCCCAGGGTCAACCCCGGGGGTGCCCTCGCGTCGCCTCGCCCGCGCCACGATCCGCGGCCAGGAAGGGCGGGCCGGCCAGGCTGGCAAAGTCTGCGGACTGGCCCTGCCGGTCGAGTCATAGGAGAGGTGGCAGCCGCGTGAAGCGCAACGCCAGAATGGGAGTGTCCGGACGATGAGCCTAGTGCGGAACACGCTGGTCCAGTCGGGCTGGACGCTCGGCAGTCGCCTTCTCGGCTTCGCGCGCGACGTGGCCATCCTCGCACGCCTGGGCGCCGGGCCGGTCGCCGACGCATTCGTCACCGCCCAGCAGTTTCCGAACCTGTTTCGCCGCGTCTTCGCCGAAGGCGCCTTCGCGCAGGCTTTCGTTCCGGCCTATGCACGCACCCTGGAGAGCGAGGGGCCCGAGGCCGCCCGCCAAGTGGCTGAAGACACCCTGCGCGGTCTCTTCGCCATCACGGTCCTTACCGTGGTGGCGGCCCAGGTGGCCATGCCCTGGATCATGCTGGGCCTGCATGGCGGCTACCGGAATGATCCGGTCCATTTTCCCCTGGCGATCCTGCTGACCCAGATCACCATGCCCTATCTGTCCTTCATGGCGCTGGCGGCGCTGCTGTCGGGCATCCTCAATGCCGCCGGGCGGTTCGCCCTGACCGCGGCCGCGCCGACCCTGCTGAACCTCTGCCTGCTGGCGGCGGTGTGGTATGGCGAGCAGCGCTACGAGACCGTGCGGGCGCTGGCGGCGGCCATCACGCTGTCGGGGCTGCTTCAGGTGGGCGCCCTGTGGATCGGTGTGGCCCGTCAAGGGGTGCGGTTGCGCCTTGGCCTGCCGCGCCTGACGCCCGCGGTGCGCAAGGTGGCCGCGCTGGCCGTTCCGGGGGTCATTGCAGGCTCCGGCACCCAGATCAACATCCTGGTGACCGGTGCGCTGGCGAGTTTCGAGCAGGGCGCCAAGACCTGGCTCTATTCCGCCGATCGGCTCTACCAGCTCCCGCTCGGGCTTGTCGGCGTGGCGGTCGGCCTCGCCATCCTGCCGCGCCTGTCGCGGGCCGTCGGCAGCGAGGACAGCGACAGCGCCCGCACGACCCTGGATGACGGGATCGGCCTCGCCATGGCCCTGACCCTGCCGGCAGCGGCTGCGCTGGTGGCAATCCCCGTCCTGCTGACAGATGGCCTGTTCGCCCGGGGCGGGTTCACCGCCGAGGATGCGGCCCAGACGGGCAAGGCACTGATCCATTTCGGCTGGGGCGTGCCCGCCTTCGTGCTCATCAAGGTGCTGGCGCCGGCCTACTTCGCCCGCGAGGACACACGCACACCCATGGCGTTCGCCCTGGTTTCGGTCGCCCTGAACACCGTGCTGGGGGCCGTGCTGTTCGTCTGGCTTCTGCAGCGGGGAGAGGACGGCTTTCCCGGCCTCGCCGTCGCCACCAGCCTGGCGGCCTGGCTCAATGCCGGCCTGCTCGCGCGCGGCCTGTGGCGTCGGGGCTGGTACAGGCCGGGCCCGCGCCTCGCGTCCCGCCTGGCGCGGACCGGGCTTGCCACCGGGGCCATGACCGTCCTCCTGATGTTCGCGCCGGGGCAGATGCCGGCGCTGAGCGCGCTGGCCTTCGGTTCGTCCTTCGCCGCGACGCTGGGCGTCATCCTGGCAGGCGGCATCGTCTACGCCCTCGCCGCGCTGGCCACCGGTGCGGTGGCACCGTCCGACCTCGCCCGCCTGGTCCGGCGCCGCACCGGGCGCTGAGCGAAAGCGGCTTCCGTTTCGCGGGCCGGCACGCTAGACGCGGCGCCATGACTGACCACCCAACCCCCTTTGGCGGGCCGAAGCGCATCTTTTCCGGCGTGCAGCCTTCCGGCGACC
The DNA here is from genome assembly GCA_964492485.1 of uncultured Hyphomonadaceae bacterium. Classification (GTDB taxonomy): domain Bacteria; phylum Pseudomonadota; class Alphaproteobacteria; order Caulobacterales; family Hyphomonadaceae; genus UBA5336. Next base: position 11,170 of record CAZBKM010000028.1, read on the forward strand.
TGCACCTTGGCAACTATCTCGGGGCCCTCAAGGCGTTCGCCGCGCTGCAGGGCGACCATGACAGTCTCTACTGCGTCGTCGACCTGCACGCGATCACGGTGCCCCAGGACCCGCGAACACTGGCCGCCAAGACGCGCGAGATCGGCGCTGCCTTCCTGGCGGCCGGAGTCGACCCCGTCCGCTCCATCGTGTTTGCCCAGTCGAGTGTCAGCGCCCACAGCGAGCTCGGCTGGTATCTGAACTGCGTCGCCCGCATGGGCTGGGTCCAGCGGATGACCCAGTTCAAGGACAAGGCGGGGCGCGATGCCGAGCGGGCATCGGTCGGGCTGTTCGACTATCCGGTGCTCCAGGCCGCTGACATTCTCGCCTACAAGGCAACCCATGTGCCTGTCGGCGAAGACCAGAAACAGCACCTGGAACTGACCCGGGACATTGCCGACAAGTTCAACCGGGATTTCGACGCACCGGGCTTCTTCCCCCTGCCGGAGCCGGTCACCGACGGGCCCGGCACGCGGATCATGAGCCTGAAGGACGGCACGAAGAAGATGTCGAAGTCCGACCCGTCGGACCTGTCGCGCATCAACCTCACCGACGACGCCGATACGATCGCGAGAAAGATCAGGAAGGCGCGCACAGATACGCAGCCGGTACCCGACACCACCGAAGGGCTGGAAGCCCGACCGGAAGTCGCCAACCTTCTCAACATCTACGCGACGCTGGCCGACACCACCGTCGACGCCGTGATCGCCGAATATGCCGGCGCCGGGTTTGGAACCTTCAAGCCGGCACTGGCAGATCTGGCCGTGGACAGGCTTGCGCCCGTGACCCAGGCCATGCGCAGCCTGTTGGACGATCCGGCAGAGATGGATCGGGTCCTTGCGACGGGCGCCGAGCGCGCCGCATCCATCGCCGAACCGGTCATGGCGGAGGTGCGGCGAATCATCGGCTTCTGGTCACCGCGCTGAGGCGGCCCTATCTTGCGTGGCAGGTCCGGAGGCCGATCATGACCCTTTCACCCCGTCTGAGTCCTGCCCTGTCTGGCCTGGCCCTGTCTGTCCTTCTAGCGGCTGGCCTGGCCGCATGTGGGGAGGCCGGGGCGCCTGCCACCGACGGGGCCGCCCCCCTGACGGTCAATGGCGCCTTCGTGGTCGTCCCTCCGGGCGGGCGGGACGTGACCCTTGGCGGCGCGGTCCTGACGGCCGGCGCAGGGGACGTGCTGGTCACCGGCGTGATGACGCCTGCGGCCGAGCGGGTGGAACTGCATACCATGTCCATGCAGGACGGGCGTATGCAGATGCGCCAGCTTGATACGGTGGAGATTCCGGCAGGCGGAACGCGGACGCTGGCACGTGGCGGCGATCATCTCATGCTGTTCGGCCTGGACACGCTGGAAGCAGGGACACAGGTGCCCATGAGCTTCACCTATCGCACGGGCGATGGGGCCGAGGCGTCCCTCAAGGTCGAGGCTGAGGTACGGACGCTGGGCACACCGCCTGCGCAATAAGGCGCATTCAGGCGACGTGGATACCGGTTCGCCGTCGATGCGTGCATCGGGTCATGCAGCCCGCAGGCGCGGTCCGCCCGCTCGGCATGCGAACTGCAGAACCTTGCCGATCCTTCAGGGTTAACAACTTGCGAATGCAGTCCGGCTGACGCATCTTCGGAGCAACACCAAGGGGGGCTGTGCGCCCCACCAGGAGACCGCGATGTCCCGCCTGCCCGTTCCAGTGAACCGCGCACCCCGGCGCAGCGGACCCGTCGTAACGGTACTGGGCAAGCGTGAGGGCCTCGATCTGGCCGGCGCGACCCCAAGTCCGGTGATGCGCCATGCCAGCCGGATCTGGACCGGTCTCAAGACCCTGACCGCGGCGGCCCTGGTGATCGCCGGACTGGGCGCCTACCCGGCCTGGATGTGGTCGCACCACCGGGTCGACACGACGCCGGTCGAGCGGTCCGAAATCGACCGCTGGGTAGCGCCAGAGGCCGCCGTGGCCGTGACGCTGATCGCGCGGGAGGTGGAAGGTGTCGGCTGGACCGGGGACAAGCCAGGCTGGTCGCCGGCCCGCCATCTGACCGCGCAACCCGCCTGGCAGTCGGGCCTTGTCACGGCCCTCGCGGATTTCGCACAACTGGCCGCCGTACTTGACCCCGACGCGCCGCCCGATCCCGACCTCGCAGCGGCAAGCCGCCTGCTGCGCCCCTCGACCGACGAGGCGATGACCCCCCGCCTGGTGGCGGCCGCGGAAGCCTTCGCCCGCTACAATGGCCGCGCCACCCGCGGCGCCGCCAATACGATCGACACGCCGGCGGAACTGGAACAGCTTTTGACCCTGATGGCGGTCTGGGCGGAGGATTCCCGCGAGGCGCTGGCCCGACGTGTCGGCCAGACCGATGCCTGGCCAGCGGAGAATGGCGATGTCCGTGTCTTCTATGAGGCGCGGGCCCGGGCCCAGGTGGCGGACTCCCTGCTCAGCGGCATCCTCCATGCGACGCCGGAGCTGACGCGGCGGGCGAGCCTGCGTGCCCAGGTTCGCGAAGTCGAGCGGCTGTGGCGACAGGTGGCGGCGCAATCTCCACTCATGGTGTCGAACCAGCAGGGAGACGGGCTGTTCCTGCCCAATCATCTCGCCGCCATGGCCTGGCACCTCGACCGCGCCGAGCAGGAAACCCTGCGCCTGGCCGACATGGCGATCGGTGACGCGCCGAATACCGCCATCGCCAGCACCGACCGCATCATCCTGACGTCTGCGCCCTGACGCGGCCTGTCGTCTGGCGTGGTCGGGCGTTGCCC
>CAZBKM010000029.1:0-12810 GCA_964492485.1 uncultured Hyphomonadaceae bacterium
CAAAAACAAGAACATAGCGCATCTTCACTGACTCCGATTGATTTGAAGATGCGCTTGTGTCGCAGACAGGCCCCGAGGTTACAGCGCATCATCGGGGTGAGCGCGGGTGTCCGCCTGGACTGGGCGCGAAATGCGGCATTCGTGCGCGGACCGGTTCCCGTTTCGGCTGAAAATGATCCAAGGCGCCCGTCTTTCATTTTGCTCCAGACCGTCGCTTTACGTCATTGTTCTTCCGCAAATCTCCAATCGTAACCGGGTCCGTTCGCTCCGAGCCTGTTCTAAAACAGGGTGCGCTGGCGGGCCTGTGCGGGTTTGGCGTTCGGGCCGGTGTCGCGCGATGCGCCAGACTTGTGGCCCCCGGTCTTTGCGCTGCCGCCGGAGGCGTCTGAGGGGTCGATCGTCGCCGTGGTCTCACCGTCCGCGAAGGTCAGCCTTACCCGGCCGGCGGCCTCGGCAGCCGCAGCCGTGCGGACCAGGCGGCCATCCTCGCGGCGTACCAGCACGAAGCCCCGCGAGAGTGTCGCCTTGTGGGACAGCGTCTCCAGGAGTTTCGCCAGCCCGCCGAGACTCTCGCGGCGCCGGATCAGTGTGCGCTGCATGGCCGGTGTCATTCTGGCTGCCAGTCCGTCGAGGTCCCGGCGCCTGGTGCGCAGGTCGTTTCGTGCGGCTTCCGGGCGCAGGCGTGCCGAGACACGGGTCAGCGCAAGGCGCCGGGCATGGGTTGCGCCACGCAAGGCCGTTGCCAGCCCCGCCGTGGCGGTCGTCAGTCGCTGGGCCTGGTCGCGGACCAGATGCAGCGGGGAGGGCAGGCGGGCGGCGGCATGGTCCAGCCGGGCCCGGGCACGTTCCAGCCCTGTCGTCACCGCGCGTGGCAGGCTGGCGCCGGCAAAATCCAGCCTCTGGCGCTTGCTCTCGAGCAGGCTCTCGGGGCGCGGCAGACGGGCGGACTTCAGACGCGCCGCCGTGTCGTCCATGCGCCGCTTCAGGCCTCGCCCGAGCCGGTGCTCGAGCTGTTGGACCGCCAGCGCGAGGTCGGCGCGCACGGGCACGACCATTTCCGCTGCGCCCGTCGGGGTCGGCGCGCGGGCATCGGCGGCGAAATCGATCAGGGTCGTATCGGTCTCATGGCCAACAGCCGAGATCAGGGGAATGCGGCTCTCGAACGCGGCGCGAACGACGTTCTCCTCGTTGAAGGGCCAGAGGTCCTCGATCGAGCCGCCGCCGCGCCCCACGATCAGCACGTCGGGGCGGTCCGGCCCGGTCATCGCGTTGAAACCGCGGATCCCGGCCTCGATCTGGGCAGCCGCGCTGTCGCCCTGGACGAGCGCCGGCCAGACGATCACCCGCACCGGGAACCGCTCACGGATGCGGTGCAGGATGTCGCGGATCACCGCGCCGGTCGGACTGGTCACGACGCCGACGATATCGGGCAGTTTCGGCAGGTCCTGCTTGTGGGCCGGGTCGAACAGGCCTTCCGCCGCCAGCGCCTTTCGCCGGGCTTCCAGCAGCGCCATCAGGGCGCCGGCGCCGGCGGGCCGCATGCTGGACGCGATGAGCTGGTAGTTCGACCGGCCCGCATAGATGGAGAGCTTGCCCTCGGCGATGACTTCGAGCCCTTCTTCGGGCTTGAAGGGCAGGCTGGCCACCTGGCCCTTCCACATGACGGTGTTGAGGACGGCCCGGTCATCCTTCAGGTCGGCATACATGTGGCCGGACCTGGCCACTGTGACCCGGCCCAGCTCGCCGCGCACACGGACGAAGTCGAAATTGGTTTCGATGGTCCGCTTTAGGCTCGCCGCCAGTTCGGAGACGGAGAGGTCGGGCACGTTCGAGACAGGCGTGTCGTTCATGCCCCGGCCTCGCCGGCAGGGTCGATGTCGGCCGGTGTCAGCACCCGGCGCAGGACCGCCTCGCAGGCCGGGTCTGCGGCCCGGCTCCAGGCGAAGGGGCCCGACTGGATCGGGTCCTCGGCCACCGTCCAGGTGCCACTCAGATGCTGGAAGGCGGCGTCGGCCTCTCCCTCGTAGAGAATCGTCACCGGCGGCGCGCCCTGGCCCTCGCGATAGGTCTTGGTCAGCACGAAGCTCGTCCCTTCGCGCAGGCCGTCCAGCGCGCTGTCGAGATCCGCGGCAGGTTCCAGACCGGCAATGTCGGGTTCCAGGGCGGACCCGGCCAGAATTCCGTTGCGGTCGTCCAGCCAGGCGGTCATGGGAACCGCATCGCCGAATCCCTCCTCGGCGTACCAGCCTGACCAGAGGCCGCCGATGTTCGTTCGTGCCGGAGACTGCGGTGGCATGGTCGATTCTCCCCTGGCGCGCCTTCCCTCTTGATCGCCGATGGCGGACGGCGCATCAAGCCGCGCATGAACCTGCTCATTATCGGCGCCGGTGGGCGCGAACACGCCCTCGCCTGGAAACTGGCCCAATCCCCGCTGGTCGACCAGGTCTGGTCTGCACCGGGAAATCCCGGCTGCAACGAGGTCGGCCCCTGCTTTGACGTGAAGGCCGAAGATGTGAACGGGCTGGAAAGGCTCGCCCTGCAACTGGAGCCAGATCTGGTGATCGTGGGGCCGGAAGCGCCTCTGGCGCTTGGGGTTGTGGATCGGCTCACGGCACGCGGCTTCGATGTGTTCGGTCCGAGCCAGGCGGCCGCCCGGCTGGAGAGTTCGAAGGGCTTTTCCAAGGATCGTATGGCCGCTTATGGCGTGCCGACGGCGGCCTATCGCCGCTTTGGCGCCAAACAGTCGGCTGAGGCGAAGGCGTTCCTCGACACGCTCACCCCGCCCTATGTGTTGAAGGCTGACGGGCTTGCCGGGGGCAAGGGCGTGGTCCTGTGCGACACGCTCGATGCGGCGGCCAGGGAAGTGGACGAGATGTTGGGCGGCAAGTTCGGCACCGCTTCGGCAGAGCTGGTGATCGAGGAATTCCTGCCCGGCGAGGAAGCCAGCGTGTTCGTGCTGACCGATGGCGAGGGCGCCATCTATCTCCCTGCGGCGCAGGATCACAAACGGCTGGGCGAGGGCGATACCGGGCCAAACACGGGGGGCATGGGCGCCTATGCGCCGGCGCCTGTGGTCACGCCGGAGGTCATGGCGCGGGTGCGAACACAGATTGCCGAGCCGATATTGAAGGGAATGGCCCGTGATGGCACGCCCTATCGCGGCGTGCTTTACATCGGGCTGATGATCCATGAGGGCATGCCCAAGGTCGTCGAGTTCAACTGCCGCTTCGGCGATCCCGAGTGCCAGGCGCTGATGGCGGGCCTGCCTGGCGATCTGGTCCCCGCGCTGCTGACGTGCGCCACCGGGGGCCTGAAGCGGGCCGAGGCGGACCTGGCGGCGCTGATGGGTGTGGACTCCTTCCGGCCTACGGCCTGCGTCGTGCTGGCGAGCAAGGGGTATCCCGGCAGCCATGCCAAGGGGAGCGTTATTCGGGGCGTGGACCAGGCAGCCGCCCTGGACGGGGTGGAGGTGTTCCACGCCGGAACCGACATAGACGGGTCTGGAAACCTTGTGGCAGCCGGTGGACGCGTTCTGACCGTCACCGGCACCGGCGATGACCTGGCCGCCGCGCTGGACCGGGCCTATGCCGGTGTCGATGCGATAGACTGGCCGGACGGGCTTTGCCGACGCGACATAGGCTGGCGCGCGCGCTGATCCCGTTGGGGGGTGGACGTGGGCGAGGGGATCGGTCACCCCATGGGCGCTTCCCCGTCCGGCCGTCCTTGGGGCCAGTCCTTGGGGCCAGTCCTTGGGGCCAGTCCTTGGGGAAGGTCTTTTCCCCGCGCACAAGCCCGGTAAGGTGCGCGGTGACATGAGGAAACAGGGGGCACGGCGGCCCGGTGTTGCATGGACACATGCACATGGACCGGCGATGGCGCCCCGATGAGGGAGGCAGGAATGGCCGAGCGCGCCGACGCACAGGAACTCTTCTCCGGCACCAAGGAGGTCGCCGAGCAACACAAGTTCGACGAGACTGCGCTGGCAGCCTGGATGGCGGCGCATGTGGAGGACTATGAGGGGCCGCTGGAGGTGCGCCAGTTCAAGGGTGGCCAGTCCAACCCGACCTACCAGCTCGTCACACCGGGGAAGAAGTACGTCCTGCGCCGGAAGCCGCCAGGCAAGCTGCTGCCGTCGGCCCATGCGGTCGATCGTGAGTATCGTGTGATCAGTGCACTCTACCCCCTGGGGTTTCCGGTGGCGCGTCCCTATGCCCTGTGTGAGGACGACAGCGTCATCGGCACCATGTTCTACGTGATGGACATGGTTGAGGGCCGCATCCTCTGGGATGGGACGCTACCCGATTACGAGCCGGCCGAGCGGCGCGCCATCTATGAAGCGAAATGCAGGACCTTCGCCGAACTGCATAATATCGATTGGCGTGCGGCGGGCCTGGAGGGGTTCGGCAAGGAAGGCGACTATGTCGCCCGCCAGATCCACCGTTGGACCAAGCAGTACCGGGCTTCGGAAACCAGGACGATCCCGGATATGGACAAGTTGATCGAGTGGCTACCCAAGAACATTCCTGCGGACGAAATGGTTTCCATCGTCCATGGCGATTATCGCCTGGACAACATGATCCTTCACCCGAGCGAACCGCGCGTGATTGCCGTTCTGGACTGGGAGCTGTCGACCCTGGGTGATCCGCTGGCCGATTTCACCTACCATCTGATGAATTGGGTCATGCCGTCGAATGATCCGGGTCGCAAGGCGCTGGTCGACATTCCGGACCTGAAGGCGCACGGCATCCCCACCATGGAAGAGTATATCGCGATCTATTGCGAGCATACCGGCCGCGAGGGGCTGCCCGACGTGGATTACTACTTTGCCTATAACGGTTTCCGACTTGCCGGTATCCTGCAGGGGATCATCGGCCGCGTCCGTGACGGCACCGCCGCCAATGCCAACGCCGCAGCCATGGAGGCGCGGGTCGAGCCGCTGGCCAAGTTCGCGGCCGATTGCGCCCGCAAGGCGGGGATGCCGGACTGAAGCCGCACCTGGGTGGCGCGTCTTCAACCGGACCCGGGGCGCGGTGTCACATTTGTGTCCCTGCGCGCTTCCGGACGGCGAACCGCTCTCCACTTCGCCTGGAAGCGCTTCAGGTACGGCCCAACTCCACGCCGTCGGCCAGGCCAAGGCAGGCCAGCACGAATGCGAAGTCACGGGCAGTTTCCTTCAGCCCTTCGAACCGGCCCGAGGCGCCCCCATGGCCGGCCTCCATATTGATGTGCAGCAGATAGGGACCACCCCCAGGTGCATCATGGCGCAGGCGGGCAATCCACTTGGCCGGTTCCCAATAGGTGACGCGCGGATCGGAAAGGCCACCGGTCGCGAGAATCGGTGGGTAGGGCCGATCTGAGACATTCTCGTAAGGCGCATAGGCAAGGATGCGCTCGAACGCCTCGCCGTCCTCCAGGGGATTGCCCCATTCCGGCCATTCGGGCGGTGTCAGCGGAAGGGTCGCGTCTGACATGGTGTTCAGGACATCGACGAAGGGCACCTGCGCGAGGATCCCGGCAAACCGGTCCGGCGCCAGGTTCGCGACCGCGCCCACCAGCATCCCGCCGGCCGATCCGCCCTCGGCCACGATCCGGCCCCTTGCGGTATAGCCCTCGGCAATCAGGTGGTCTGCTGCGGCGATGAAGTCCTTGAACGTGTTGGTCTTTTTCTCCAGCTTTCCGTCCAGGTACCAGCGATAGCCCTTGGCCTTGGAGCCGCGGACATGGGCGATGGCGAACGTCACGCCACGGTCGACGAGGCTGAGCCTGGCAGTGCGGAAGGCCGCAGGCAGGGTTATGCCATAGGCGCCATAGCCATACAGCAAGAGGGGCGCGGTTCCATCGCGCGGGGCATCTGCCCGTCTCAACAGCGTGATCGGAACGGTTTCGCCATCGGGCGCCGGGGCCAGGATCCGCTCGACCTCATAGGCGGATGGCTCATGACCGGACGGAACCTCGCGTGTCTTGCGCAGGGTGCGTTCGCGCGTCTCCAGATCGTAGTCGAACACCTGGTCGGGTTGTGCCGGGCTGGCATAGTCGATCCGCAGTAACGTGGTGTCGTAGGCGTAGCCCGCCGACATGCCCAGCGTGTAGGCGGCCTCGTCAAAGGCCAGGGTGTGTTCCGCGCCGTCGTCTGCGCGGCGAACCACGAGGCGCGGCAGGCCCTCGAACCGCTCGAGGCGAACGAGGTGGCCCTTTAACGCCACGGTATCGAGGATCAGCACGCCCGGCCTGTGTGGCACCAGGTCGGTCCAATGGGCGCGGCCGGGGGTGTCGAGCGGCGCGGTGACGATCTTGAAATCCAGCGCGCCGTCCGCATTGGTGGTGATGACGAACCGGTCGCCCCAATGCTCGACATCATATTCGACCCCCGCCTCGCGTGCCGCGATCAGGCGCGGTTGAGGGTCGGACGCATCGGCTTCGAAGACGCGCACCTCAGATGTGGTGTGATTGCCCGATCCGATCAGGATGAAGCGATCAGACTGCGTGCGGTCGACGCCGACGAAGAAGCCCGGATCCGGCTCGCGGTAGATCTCCCTGGACCCGCTGCGCGATCCCAGCGTGTAGGCATGTACGGCCGATGGCCGGCTGTTGTCGTCGCGTTCGACCCAGTAGAGCGTGCGGGAATCGGCGGCCCAGACAAAGTCGCCATAGGTCCGTTCGATCGTGTCGGGAAGGTCCTCACCCGTGGCGGTGTCACGAAAGCGGATCGTGTAATACTCGCTGCCCTGCTCATCCACGGCATAGGCGATGAGGCGATGGTCAGGGCTGTGTTCCACCTCTCCGAAGCTGAAATAGGCCTTTCCGGCGCCCAGGGCATCGCCGTCCAGAAGGACCGTCTCAGGCGCGTCCGGATCGTAGGCGCGCTCGGCGGGTTTCCTCGCTAGGATCGGATACTCCCCGCCTTCCCGGTACCGCGTCAGATAGGCGTAGGGACCATCGATCACCGGGACGGAATGGTCATCTTCCTTGATCCGTCCGCGCATTTCACGAAACAGATCTTCGCGCAGATTGGCGGTCGGTGCGTCCAGGCGCGCCTGCGTATGGGCGTTCTCCGCGTCGAGATGGGCGCGGATATCGGCTCGCAGCACCTTGGGATCGGCCATCACCGCCTGCCAGTTGTCGTCGCGGAGCCAGGCATAGGGGTCGCTCCAGCGCCGGCCGAAACGTTCATGGATGACCGGGCGCCGCTCGGCCATGGGCGGCGTTTCGCCGGTCGGAGCCGGCGTCGGGGGCTGGGTACGTGTCATGGGCGTGTCGTAGCGGGTTGCGCGCCGCGCGTCAGCCGTCGCCGCCTTCATGGGGGCGGAAATCCAGGACGATGCCGTTGATGCACCACCGCTCGCCCGTGGGCGGCGGGCCGTCCCTGAACACGTGTCCCATGTGCAGGCCACAGACGGCGCAATGGCACTCCGTGCGGGGCATGATCATCTTGAAGTCGGTCTTGGTCGCCACCGCCGCCGGATCGATCGGCTGCCAGAAGCTCGGCCAACCCGTGCCACTGTCGAACTTGTGATCCGACGACCAGAGCGGCGTGCCGCATCCCTTGCAATGGTAGGTGCCGGGGCGCTTCTCTTCGTGGAAGTTGCCGGGGGTAAAGGCGCGCTCCGTGCCCTCGCGGACGCCCACGCGGAATTCCTCCTCGGTCAGGACTTCGCGCCATTCCCGGTCGCTACGCTGGATCCTCGTGCCGGTCGTCATGCGGACCCTCCCTCGCTTCACCTCTTGGGGAGATGGCGGGCAGGCTGGCCGAAGGCAAGCGCTCCCGGGGCGATTATCGTGCCCCGGAAGGCCTGCATGGCGCCGCGGGCTGTGGCAGTCTCACGCGACGTGGGACCCGGTTTGCATTGAGATGCCCCTCCAGCCCGTCTTTCCTGACGCCGATAGACTGGAAGATGCGCTATTCGCCGTACAGGACGGAAATCGCCTCTGCCACCAGCGCCGGCCGGTCCTGGCCTTCCACCTCGACCGTGGATTCCATCTTCATCTGCTTGCCACCCGCCTTCTCGGCGATCGAAAGGCACTTCTGGCGCAGCCGGACCTTGGACCCGACGGGCACCATGTTCGTGAACCGGACCTTGTCGGAGCCGTAATTGATGCCGCGGGTGACACCGTCGACGCGCAGCACCTCGGCCGACAGCATGGGCAGGAGAGACAGCGTCAGGTAACCGTGTGCGATCGGGGCGCCCAGCTCGCGGGTGGCGCGCTCCACGTCCACATGGATCCACTGATGGTCGCCCGTGGCGTCGGCAAACTTGTTGACGCGCTCCTGGTCGATGACATGCCAGTCGGATACGCCGACCTCCTGTCCCTCGAGGCTTTCAAGCTCTGAAAAGGCAATCCTGCGCGGGTCTGCCATGGCGGTCTCCTCTGTGTGCAGGGTGCGCGGGGGCGCCCCTCTTTTGTTGGAAGGATCAGACGATACGACTTTCCCGGTTGCCCCAATACCGGTCTCGGATCAATCGCTTGTACAGCTTCCCGGTCGGATGGCGGGGCAGTTCTGGGTCGAAATCGATGGATTTCGGGCATTTCAGCCGCGAGAGATGCGCCTGGCAGTGCGCCATCAGCTCGTCGACAAGGGCCTGGTCGGGCGCCACGCCGGGCATGGGCTGCACCACCGCCTTGACCGCCTCTCCGAAGTCGGGATCGGGCACGCCGATCACGGCACAGTCGGCCACCTTTGGGTGGGTGATGAGCACGTTCTCGGTTTCCTGCGGGTAGATGTTCACGCCGCCGGAAATGATCATGAACGCCTTCCGGTCGGTAAGGTAGAGGAATCCCTCCTCGTCCAGGCGTCCGACATCGCCCAGCGTCGACCAGTCCGGATGTACCGGGTGGCGGGCGCCTGCCGTCTTTTCCTCGTCGCCGTGATAGCTGGGCGGATTGGTGCCGGAGAAGTACACCAGGCCTTCCTCGCCCGGTCCGAGTTCCCGACCATCCTCGTCGCAGATGTGGACTTCGCCATAGATCGCCCGACCGACGCTGCCCTTGTGGGTCATCCAGTCGTTCGAGCCGATCCAGGTCATGCCATTGCCTTCCGATCCGGCATAATACTCCTCGATCACCGGACCCCACCACGCGATCATCTGCTCCTTGACCGGGACCGGGCAGGGCGCGGCGGCATGGATCGCGCATTGCAACGAGCTTACGTCGTAGCGCGTGCGCTCCGCTTCGGGCAGCTTCAGCATGCGCACGAACATCGTCGGCACAAGCTGGGAATGGGTGGCGCGATAGGTCTCAACCGCGTTCAGGAATGCCTCGGGGTCGAACTTCTCCATCACCACCACGGTGGCGCCGATTGCGGTGGCGGCCATGCACCAGCGCAGCGGCGCAGCGTGATAGAGCGGGGCCGGCGAGAGGTAGATCGAGGTCGCGTTCAGTCCGCAAACGCCCATGGCGATCATGGTCAGCGCCGTCTCCTCGTCGATGGGCGCGCCGGGCGTCAACGGTGGCCGGATGCCCTTGGGGCGGCCCGTCGTGCCGGACGAGTAGAGCATGTCGCTTCCGCGCTGCTCGTCAGCGATGGGAGTCGTGGGCTGAGGGTCGGCGACCTCGGTGATCGGCACGAAGCCCTCGATCTCCCCCTCGAGCGCCCAGCCCGGGCCCAGGCCCGCGACCTCCGCCGCCTCGCGGGCCACCTCGCCGATGCCCGACGATGCGATCAGCAGGCGCGCACCGCTGTCGTTGAGAATGTAGGCCACCTCAGGTGCGGTCAGGCGTGAGGATATGCAGACGAAGTAGAGCCCCGAGCGCTGCGCCGCCCACGCCACCTCGAAATAGCGCAAGGAGTTCTCCGCAAACAGCGCGATCGTGTCGCCCGGGCCGAACCCTGCGTGACGCAGCGCGTGGGCGATCTGGTTGCTTCGCGCCTCCAGCCCCGCAAAGCTCACCGTTTCCCCTGTGCCGGCAAGGATCAGGGCGGCCTTGTCGGGGTGCGACTTGGCGTGATGGCAGGGGTGTAGCCCCATGGTCGAAACCTCCCGGTGTCTGGCTGGCGTTCTGGCCATCCGGCCGTCTTCGGACCGGTCTCGCCACTGTAGCGGCGCGCCGACGCGTGAAAAGCCTTGTCCGAACGTCAGGCAGGCCGAATTCAGGCGGGAACCGGGACGGGTGGAGCGCTCTTTCTCGGCGGTCGGGCAGGCTGTTGAGGCGCAGGGAGGGGACGGTCGTCGACCACGCCTGCGGCCACGCCAGCCGCATGGCCACCGCCGGGACCCGGTGGGTCTTCGTCATCTCTGGCGCCAATTCGGCGCATGAAGATCCCGGCCCCGACCAGGCCACCAAGCATGCCGGTCTGGTACATGGCGAGGAGCCCATAGGCGAGCGGGATACGCCCCGGGTCGGACGCCAGCAGCCACAGCATCACAAGATAACCCACGGCGCCCAGGAACAGCCCGACCGCGAACCCGCCGACCAGGTGTCGGAAGAAGCGACGACGGATCCGGCGGTCGCCAAGTCGCGGATCGCGATCTCCCGGAGGCGGAGCTTGTGCGGTGGCGGACACGGCGGACCCTCTGGCTGACCCCGGCTATAAGGATAGACCGGTCGGCGTCTGTGGCGACGGCCGAGAAGGTAAACCGGGTCCAGGCGGTTTGCCGAGCGGGCTTCGCCGCGACTTAATGCCTTTCGGGCAGGATCACCCGCAGGATCGGGAGATTCGGCCATGCGTGACTTTCTTCTTATGCTCGTGCTCGGTGCGCTGTGCGTCGGGGCGGCAGCCGGCTGGCGGGTGCTCAACCCGCCGCCGCCGGCCGATTATGAGATCGTCTATTTCGGGTCGACCACCTGTGGGGCCTGCCAGCACTGGAAGCGGACGGAGCTTGCCGACTGGCGGCGTGACCCTGCCTCGCGCAGCGCGCCGGTCCGGATCGCGGAGCTTCAGGGCGGCCGCGGGGCCTTCACCGGCGGTTATGGGCGATATCATGCGCTGTTCATGGAGACCTTCGGCGATCGTGGCCGCGTGGTCTGGCCCAGTTTCGTCCTGCTGAACCATGGCGAGGTGGTGCGCGTGCAGTCTGGCATGAGAGGGTGGGCGCCGATTGCGCGCGAGGTCCGCCGCGAGCATGCGCGCCAGGTGGCGCGCCCGACCGACCATGCGCGGGCCGGCTGATCGGCCGGGCGGAGCCGTCGCCGCAATCCGGAACGCCATTGACGCCGGATGACGGCCGGCGCGCCTCGACAAGCCACACGCAGCAGCGCTAAGGAACCGGCTCGACTTGCGAGACGGAAAGACCGGCAGAATGAGCGACGCGCGACCGACCTACACGATCCAGGGCGAGACCGGAGACTGGGAAGTGGTGATGGGCCTCGAAGTCCACGCACAGGTCGCAAGCAAGGCCAAGCTGTTTTCCGGTGCGTCGACCGAGTACGGGGCCGATCCGAATTGCAACGTCTCCCTGGTGGATGCGGCGATGCCGGGCATGCTGCCCGTCATCAACAAGGTGTGCGTGGCCCAGGCCGTGCGGACCGGTCTTGGCCTGAAGGCGAAGATCAATCTTCGCTCCCGGTTCGACCGCAAGAACTATTTCTATCCCGACCTGCCCCAAGGTTACCAGATCAGCCAGTACGACCAGCCCGTGGTCGGTGAAGGCGAGATCGAGGTCGATGTCGAGCCAGCCCATGGCGACCCGGCCTATACCTTCACGGTGGGCATCGAGCGGCTGCACCTGGAACAGGATGCCGGGAAATCGATCCACGACATGGACCCCAACGCCACCTATGTGGACCTGAACCGGTCGGGTGTCGCGCTGATGGAGATCGTGTCGCGTCCGCACATCCGGTCGCCGCTGGAAGCGGCCGCCTATGTGAAGAAGCTGCGTGCGATCCTGATCGCCCTGGGCACCTGTGACGGCGACATGGAGAAGGGTCAGCTTCGCGCCGATGTCAACGTCTCGGTCTGTCGGCCGGGGGCATACGAGGCGTTCCGCGAGAGCGGCGATCCCGGGCATCTGGGAACGCGCTGCGAGATAAAGAACATGAATTCCTTCCGCTTCATTCAGCAGGCGGTCGAGTATGAGGCGCGTCGTCAGATCGAGGTGCTCGAATCCGGGGGCAAGATCGTCCAGGAGACGCGGCTGTTCGATCCAAACCGGGTCGAGACCCGGTCCATGCGCACCAAGGAAGATGCCCACGACTACCGATACTTTCCAGATCCGGATCTGCTGCCGCTGGAGTTCACCCAGGACTGGGTTGACGCGCTGGCCGCCGACCTGCCTGAACTGCCCGACGAGAAGCGCGCCCGGTTCCAGCGCGACTACAATCTGACCCGCTACGATGCGGGGGTGCTCACCGCCGATCAGGAACGGGCCGACTTCTTCGAGGCCGTCGCTTCGGGGCGGGACCCGAAACTTGCCGCAAACTGGGTCAGCCAGGACCTATTCGGCTATCTCAACCGCGAAGACATTGCGCTCGCCGACAGTCCGGTATCGGCGGACCAATTGGGCGCCCTGATCGATCTCATCGCCGATGGCACCATTTCCGGCAAGATTGCCAAGGCGGTCTTCGGCCGGATGATCGAGACGGGGGACGACCCGGTCGCCATCGTCGAGCGCGAGGGCCTGAGACAGGTCACCGATACCGGTGAAATCGAGCGTGTGGTCGAAGAGATCGTCGCGGCCAATCCCGACCAGGCCGAGAAGGTGAAGGCCAAGCCAAAGGCGCTCGGCTGGTTCGTCGGTCAGGTGATGAAGGCGACCGGAGGCAAGGCCAACCCACAGGCGGTGAACGACATTCTCAAGGCGAAGCTGGGGCTGGAGGACAGCTAGGGCGTTTTCCGAGCGACATGAATCGTTTGGGATTCCCAAGGCGGGCGGA
>CAZBKM010000030.1:0-10936 GCA_964492485.1 uncultured Hyphomonadaceae bacterium
CTCAGTTGGTTAGAGCGCTGGATTGTGGATCCAGAGGTCCCCCGTTCGAGCCGGGGAGGCGGTACCATGTCCCCCACCGGCACGTCGATGTCCATGCCCGAAGGGGCGGTTCCGGCCACTGGCCCGTCGCATACGCACGTCGTTAGCGGGAGAGAGTGTGTGCCGATAGAGCTGACCCATCTCGCCGACATCGATGACTGGCCGTTCGACGAGATCATCGATGTGCGTTCACCCTCCGAATACGCCGAGGACCGTGTGCCTGGCGCCGTAAACCTTCCGGTTCTCGACGATGAGGAGCGTGCACGCGTCGGCACGATCTATGTCCAGGACAGCCCCTTCAAGGCGCGCAAGCTGGGAGCAGCCCTCGTGGCGCGCAACGCGGCCCGCCATATCGAGACGGTGCTCGCCGGTCACCCGAAGCGGTACCGGCCGCTGATCTATTGCTGGCGCGGTGGCCAGCGCTCGGGGGCCTTCGCGACGATCCTGTCCCAGATCGGCTGGCGGGCGGACACGCTGTCGGGGGGCTATCGGAGCTATCGACGCCTCGTGAACGCAGCGCTCTACGACCTGCCGGTTCCGCATCGCTTCGTGATTCTCGACGGCAATACCGGGACGGCGAAGACCGACCTCCTGGCGCGTCTGGCGGCACGCGGGAACCAGGTGCTCGACCTGGAGGGCCTGGCGCGGCACCGCGGATCCTTGTTCGGTGCCCAGGCGGGAGGACAGCCGGCGCAGAAGGATTTCGAAAGCGGCGTGGCCATGGCACTCGCCCGGTTCGATCCGGCCCGGCCGGTGCTGGTCGAGGCCGAGAGCGCGAAGGTGGGTGACCGGATCGTACCTCCCAGCGTTTGGGCGGCCATGAAACGGGCGCCGCGCCTTGCGGTATCGGCGCCCCTGGGCGCGCGTGCGGCCTATCTGGTCGAGGCCTATGGCGAGCTCGCCGCAGACCGTGCGGCGTTCGCCGCGGTGCTGGATCGGCTCGTGGCCTACCATGGCCGCGAGACGGTGGCGGCGTGGCAAGCCTTGCTGGAGGCGGGAAGCTTGCAGGCGCTGGCGAGCGCGCTGATGCGTGAACATTACGATCCGCGCTATGCGCGCCAGCGCGCGCGTGGCCCGGGTCCGGCGTTGGGGCAGATCGACCTGCCCGACCTGAGTGTCGAGACGCGCGACGCGGCCTGTCGGGAGATCGAGCGGCGGCTCAATCCAGGATGAGTCCGGGCGGACCAGCCTCGATGGTCCCGACTTTCTGCGCAGGCGATCCGGCCTGGTTCAGCGCCTGCAGGAGCCGGCGTTCGGCCCCGGATGGCACGCTGGCCAGCAGGCCTCCCGCTGTCTGAGGGTCGAACAGGAGTTGGGCCCGCGCGTCGGGATCGGCGGCAAGATCCGGCGCGATTGCGGCATTGTCGGCCCAGAGCGTCGAACGAATCCCGTCGGCGGTGAGCGTCTCGGCGCCTGGCAGCACGGGCAGGGCGGCCCGGTCGAGCCGCGCGGCCACGCCCGAGGCGCGGGCGATCTGAAGCAGGTGTCCGGCAAGTCCGAACCCCGTAACGTCGGTCATGGCGTGGGCCACGGGCGAGAGGCAGGCCGCGTCGGCCGACATTGGGCGGGACATGCTGTCGAATGCGGCGGCGACATCACGTCCACGCGCCCGCTTTGCCATCTCCCCAGCCAGGATCACACCGGTACCGAGCGGCTTGGTGAGGATCAGGACATCGCCGGGTCGCGCACCCGAAAGCAGCAGCGGGGATGTTTCACACAGACCGGTGACCGTCAGACCGATCGTGAGCTCTGTTCCAAGGCTGGTATGCCCCCCCACCAGGGACGCACCGGCCGCGTCGAGCACGCTTTCGAGCGCCGCGAGGATATCCTCGAGCTGGCGCGCGACAAGCTTGTCGGACTGGCGGGGCAGGATCAGGCTGGCGAGTGCCGCGTCCGGCCGCGCGCCCATGGCCCAAATGTCGCCGAGCGCATGGACCGCGGCAATGCGGGCCATCAGGTGGGCGTCTTCGGTGAAGGCGCGCAGATGGTCCGTGCTCAGAACCTGGACCCGTCCGTCGCCAAGGGCTCGCACGGCCGCATCGTCTCCAGGGCCGCTGCCCCACCCCCCTTCGCCAGGCTGAAGCCGTGCACCCAGGGCCCCGTGCAGGGCGAGGGCACCCACCTTGGCGCCACATCCCCCGCAGGGCGGCTGGCCATCGCCAAGGGCTGCCCGGACGCCGTCGGCCACCCGCCTTGGCAGAGGAGGCGGCGTCATCCGGGGCAGCTCCTGGAACCGGTCCATGAAGGTGCGGTCGATGCGGTCCTTCCATTGCCAGACCAGGGGGCCGGACACACACAGGCCGGCCTTGTCGGCAAGGGCCTGCCGGTCGCCCAGCGTGATCAGCTTCAGGTAGCTGCGCTGGGGATTGTATCGGCGCAACCGCCCCCCCGAGAGGCGCGCCACGAGGTTGTGGTAAAGGATCGGGGCTTCGCGCACCGCAAAGACCCCAGCCTTCGGACGCGGCGCATGGGTGAGGTGTGCACAGTCCCCGGCGGCGAACAGGTCCGGGTCGTCCAGCACGTTCAGGGTCGGCCCCACGGCGATCCCGCCCTCCGCCCGCGGCAGGTCGGTGGCGTCCAGCCAGGCCTGGGGACGGGCCCCTGCGGTGGCGACCACAAGGCTTGCGGGCAGGCGGCGACCATCGGAGAGGAGGACGCCGCTGGCACTGACCTCGCGCACCTGGCAGGCCGGATGCAGGGTCACATCGGCGCGGTGTAGCGCCTTCAACAGGCGGCGGCGGGCGGCCGCGCTGACGCCCGTAGGGATGTGCGAACCGGTTTCGACGAGATGGACAGCCCGGTCGCCATGGCCCTCGGCGTCCAGCCGATAGGCCATCGCAAGCGCCAGTTCCACCCCGGCCACACCGCCTCCCACAAGCACGATGCGGGCCTGTGTTTGGTCCCGGCGCAAGGCCGCCAGATAGGCGGTCCAGCGTGCGGCGAAGGGGCCGAGCGGCTTGGCGGCCAGGCCGTGGGCGGTCCAGCCCCTGATCTCGGGCAGCCCCCCCTCGATCCCGATGTCCAGGCTCGCCACGTCATAGCCCACCGGTGGTCGCCCGGGGACGTGAAGCGTGCGCGCTGTCCGGTCGAGTCCCTCCACCCGGCCGAGTACGAGACGGGCTCCAGCATGGCGCGCGAGGCGAACCAGATCGATGTCGAGGTCGTCGCGGCCGTAATGCCCCCCCACATGGGCCGGCAGCATGCCCGTATAGGGTGCGACGGGCTCCGGGCTGATCAGCGTCACGCGCACGCCCGGCAGGGGGGCCATGCCCCAGCGCCGCAGGACCAGGGCGTGGGTGTGTCCGCCGCCCACAAGGACGAGATCGCGGACAAGCGGCAGGGGAGACTGCATGACGACCGGCTCGGCTGGATCCCAAACCGGTCGCCTAGGGCCTCCGCGTCGCCGCGGCAAGAGGGCCAGCCGCCGCGCCGGGTCTGTCCTAACCCTCGACCGGGGCCGATGGCGATGTGGCCTTGGGCACCAGGCTGAAGCCGCCCGTGGCACCGGCCCCGACGGTCAGGATGCAGTCGGCCTCGAATGGGCAGGCCATGCGGTCGTCGACCATCCTGATTTCCAGCGGGCCATCGCCGGCGGTATAGGTGCACTCCGCCGAGAGAACGGAGTCGAGGAAGACATGCTCGAAATGGCTGCGGCCCTGGCCCAGCGCCTCGACCATGGTACGCCGACCCTGCCGGTTGCGCGTCTCGCAGTCGACACGCCAGGCCCCGATACCGTTCACGCGCAGGTCCAGATCGCCGACGGGCTGGTTCGGATCGACCTGCGCACTGCCCATGCCGGCACAACCCGCCAGGAGGAGCGCGGCGAGGACGAGGCCCGAAAGCGAATGGGTCGCGGCGCGCCGGTGTGTCGCTGACGCTCTGGGTACGATGCTTGACTTGACCATGGATAGCCCCCTCCTGGCGATTTCGCTCGGTCGGACGAAGTTACAAGGTCCAAGTCCGCCGCTCAATTCGAAAAATATTTGTTTAGAAATCCCCAAATGGCAGTATTTGTGCGTGTCTTACGTGCCGGGCTCGTCGCATAAGGTCATATTCATTTATCGTATATGGAGTATAATGGTCGTTGACTTGCGGTTCTACTCACCGGCTTGGGGCTGTGCTTCGGCCTCCAATTGCCGGGCCACGTCGCCGGGAGAGCCGGTCCGTCGCGCCAGCAGGGTATAGGCCGCAGGCACGAGCACCAGCGTCACGAACACCGCCGCGATGACGCCGAACAGGATCACGACGCCGATGGCCTGCCGCGTCTCCGCGCCGGCGCCGGCCGTCCAGATCAGCGGGATGGCGCCCGCCGCCGTCGTCAGGCCGGTCATCAGGATGGGGCGGAGGCGGATCAGCGCCGCTTCGCGCAGCGCGGCATGGAACTCGGTCCCCTGGTCTCGGAGCTGGTTGGCGAATTCGACGATAAGAATTCCATTCTTGGCTGCCAGACCAACCAGCATGATGAGCCCGATCTGGGTGTAGATGTTGAGCGTGTTGCCGGTCAGATAGAGGCCCAGCAGACCGCCGCAGACGGCGGCCGGCACGCAGACCATGATTACCACCGGATGGATGAAGCTCTCGAACTGCGCTGCGAGCACCAGGAAGACGATCACCACGCCGACCGCGAAGACGAACACGATCGAGGCGCCCGACGTCCGGTAGTCGAGCGACTGACCCTTGAAATCGATGTTCGCTTCACGCGGTAGGACCTCGCGGGCCGTGTCGACCATGCGCCCGAGCACCTCGCCAAGTGTTGCGCCCGGGGCGAGATCGGCTTCGATCGTGATCGCGCGCACGCGGTTATAGCGGTTCAGGGACGGGCTGTCGGCCACCGCTTCGATGGAAACCAGGTTCGCCAGGGGGATCAGTTCGCCGGACCGGTCGGAGCGCACATAGATGTTCTGGACGTCGTTGGGTGTGTTCTGCTCCGGCCTCAGCCCTTCCAGGATGACATCATACTCCTCACCCCGCTCGATGTAGGTGGTCACGCGCTTGGAGCCGAGCATGGTCTGCAGGGTCGTCCCGATATCGGCGACGGTGACCCCGAGGTCGGCGGCCCGGTCGTAATTCACGCGAACCCGGTATTGCGGCTGGGTCTCCTTGTAGTCCCAGTCGATGTCGCGAATTCCCGGATTATCGGCCTCCAGGGCCTCCAGGTAGGTGTCTCGCCATTCGGCCAGCCGCTCATAGTCCGGCCCGCCGATGACGAACTGGACCGGCTTGCCCGTGCCGCCTCCCAGTCCGGCGCGCATGCGCGCGAACGCCCGGATGCCGGGCAGGTCGCTGAGCTTTTCGTTGATCTCGTTCAGGATGGTGAACCCGTCCCGACGCTGGCTCCAGTCGGTCATGACAAGGATGACCACGCCGCTGTTGAAGCCTGATCCGCCAAAGCCGGGCGAGCGCACCAGCAGGCGCTGCATCTCGCCGTTCTCGGCATAGGGCAGGAGCCGGCGCTCGATTTCGTCCATGTAGCGTTCCATGAACTGGAACGAGGCGCCTTCCGGTCCGCGTACGGCCACGAAGGCGGAACCGCGATCCTCCTGGGGCACATACTCGCCCGGAATACGCTCATACAGCGCATAGCCACCCGCAAGGACCGCCATCAGCACCAGGAACAGGGCGATCGGCCGGCGCACGGTCCTGTCGTAGAACCAGCCATATCCCCCGCGAAGCCCCTTGAACAGGCCATCGATAGCCCGCGGCATCCAGTTGAAGACAGTCGTCTTCCCCGTATCCGGCTTCAGCAGTTTCGATGACAGCATCGGCGACAGCGACAGGGCGACAAGGCTCGAAAAAGCGACGGCTGCGGCCATGGTCAGGGCGAATTCGGTGAACAGCCGGCCCACGTCGCCCTGCATGAAGGTGATCGGCAGGAACACGCTGATCAGGACCAGCGTGGTCGCGATCACGGCGAAGCCGACCTGGCGGGCGCCGCGATAGGCGGCCACGAGCGGTGTTTCGCCAAGCTCCTCCATCCGGCGGTGGATGTTCTCCAGAACCACGATGGCGTCATCGACGATGAGGCCGATGGCGAGGACGAGGGCGAGCAGGGTCAGGAGGTTGATCGAGAGCCCCAGCGCATAGAGGACGATGAAGGTCGCGATGATGGAAATCGGCACCGTTATGGCCGGGATGAGGGTGGAGCGCAGGCTGCCAAGGAACAGGAAGATCACCAGCACGACCAGGCCGACCGCAATGGCGAGTGTCTTGTAGACCTCCGAGATGGCGGCCTCGATGAAGACCGAGCTGTCATAGCTCTGATAGATCTGGATACCCTCGGGCAGGGTCTCGTTGAGCCGGGCAGCCAGCGCGCGGACGTCGCGCGCGACGGCAACCGTATTCGCCGTGGATTGTTTGGAGATGCCAAGGCCCACCATGGGTTCGCCGTTGCCGCGGAACAGGTTCCGGTCCTCCGCCGTCCCGCGCTCCACCCGCGCCACGTCGCCCAGGCGAACCAGATAGCCGTCGCGCCCCTCGGCAACCACAAGGTTGGCGAAGTCCTCCGCGTCCTCGAAGGCTCGGTCGATCCGCACCGTGAAGACGCGGGCATCGGACTCCAGGGCGCCCGCGGGGGCCTCGACATTCTCGCTGCGCAGGGCGCGTTCCAGGTCGACCACCGTAAGGCCGCGCGCGGCCAGTTTGCGGCGGTCGATCCAGACCCGCATCGCATAGGTGCGCTCGCCGCCCACCCGCACGCGGGCAACCCCATCGATCGCCGAGAACCTGTCGACGAGGTAACGCTGGGCATAGTCCGACAGTTCCGGCGTCGACATCTCCTCGCTGGCGAGGTTCAGCCACATGATGACGTCATCGCTGGAGTCGGCCTTCTCGATCTCCGGCGGGTCGGCTTCTGGCGGAAGTTGGTCGAGCAGACCCGACACGCGGTCGCGCACGTCGTTTGCGCCCGCGTCGATGTCCCGGTTGATGTCGAATTCCAGGTCGATCCGCGAACGACCGTCACTTGACTGGGAACTGATGTAGCGGACGCCCTGCACGCCGGCGATGCGGTCTTCGATCACTTGCGTGATGCGGGTTTCCACGACGCTTGCCGAGGCACCGGGATAACGCGTGTCGATGGAGACGATGGGCGGGTCGATGTCGGGATATTCGCGGAGCGGCAGCCGGTCGAATGCGACCAGGCCGAAGATCACCACGATCATCGCGACCACGGTGGCAAAGACCGGGCGCTTCACGGACGTGTCCGAGAGAATCATAGGTCCTGCCTCATCCGTCTTACCTCGATCCGTCTTACGTGCGCGATATTCAACCCGGAGAGGCCGCAGGACCGCCGCTGCCCGGCGTCGCGCCGCTTCCGCCGGCCGATGGCGACAGCAGGCTTTCATCTGCGATCGTGACCTCCGACCCGTCGCGGATGCGGATCAGGCCTTCGGTCACGATCCTGTCGCCCGCATCCAGGCCGTTGCGCACTTCTACATAGCCATCATGGCGAAGGCCCAGTTCCACCTCCCGCTGATGAGCGATCAGCGTGCCGTTCTCCGGCTCGATCACGAAGACGTAGAAACGGGGGCCGCGTGGCAGGATCGCTTCTTCCGGAACCGAAAGCGCCTCGCGGGCATCCGCCTTCAGCTCCACCTTCATGAACATCCCCGCCTTCAGGACACGATCCGGATTGGGCAGGGTCGCGCGCACGCGGACCGACCGGCTGACCGGATCAATGGCATTGTCGATGGAGGTGAGTGTCCCCTCGAAGGTCTGTCCGGGCAGGTCATCGGTACGCGCGTCGATTGGCAGACCGGGTTCGAGCTGGCTCAGGAAGATCGAAGGCACGGAGAATTCGAGCCGCATCTCGCTGTCGTCGATCAGCCTGGCCACCACGTCACCCGGGCGGACATAGGCCCCCACGCTGACCTGGCGGAACCCCAGAACGCCATCGAAGGGTGCCACCAGAATACGGTCGGCGAGGCGCGACTGCACGGCCCGGCGCTGGGCGGTCGCGTTCTGCATGTTTCGCCGTGCCTCGTCGAGCTCCGACTGGGAGACGGCATCGTCGGCGGCAAGGCGTTCGATCCGTGCCAGTTGCCGACGGGCCTCCTCCTCATTCGCCTCGGCGGCTTCGACAAGGGCGATCTGTTCGCGCTGTGCCAGCGTCAGGAGCGTCTTTCCCTGGGTCACGCGCTCGCCATCGTCGAAATAGATCTCCCGGACCACGTCGCCGGTGCTGAGCGTCAGGTCCACCTCCTCGCGCGGTTCGAGCGTGCCGAGGGCTTCGATCCGGTTGGCGAACGGGCGGACCTCTACCCGGTCGGCGAACACCGTCGCCGGGCCGCGCTGGGCGTGGGCGTGCCCCGAAAGAAGGAGCGCGGCCACAAGGCCCAGCATGAGGGTAAACCTAGTCATCGGATCCGTCTCCCGAAGCCGCACGGAACGCCGCCAGCGTTTCAGTGTCCCACATTCCGCCGAGGCTGCGATAGGCGAGCACAGCGAGGCGGGCCGATTGCAGCCTGCTGACCGCCAATTGGTCTTCCACCGACAGTAATGTACGCTGCGCGTCCAGAACGTCGAGGTAATCGTCCAGTCCCTCACTGTAGCGAAGATTGGCGAGCGTCAGGGCGCGGCGCGCCGCACCCACGGCACGGTCCAGTTCCGCGAGGCGCTGCAATTCGCGCCGATAATCGCTGAGCGCCGTTTCAACCTCGCCCAGCGCGTCGAGCACGGTCTGTTCGTAGGTTGCGATGGCCTGGCGCGCCCGGGCGTCGTTGAGCGCGATGGTCGCGCGCACGGCGCGCAGGTCGGGCCCTGCCCAGATGAGCGCCGGTCCCAGCCCGAAGCCGAGGCTGGTGGAGCGTGTCAGATCTTCCGGCTCCCGGGCGTTGGCCACCAGGCGTGCGTCGAGCGTGAGCGTCGGAAACAGGTCGGCGCGCGCGACCTCGCCAAGCGCGAGCTGGCTGGCCAGGTCCGCCTCGGCGCGGCGGATGTCCGGGCGCCGCCGCAGGAGGGCATCCGGCGTCCCCGTGACCAGGGCCCCACCCAGCATCGGCACCCTGTCCGGCCGGTCGCGCAGGGACAGGAGGAACGTGCCCGGGTCGCTGGCGGATCGGCCCATTAGCGCCGCCAGCCTGTTCAGCGCGGCGGTGGCATCGCTTTCCAGCGTCGGAATCGTGGCCAGGGTCTGGCGGTACTGGGTGCGGGCCCGCTCGACGTCGAGCTGTGTGGCGCGGCCGTTTTGTTGCAGGGTCTGCAAGAGGTCGAGGGATTGGGTCTGCGCGTCCGCGTTCTGACGCGCCACCTCCAGACGGGCCTGGGCGCCGCGCAGATCCGCATAGGCGAGCGCGGTCTCGCTGGCCACCACGACGGCGAGGTCGCGCCGGGTTTCGCGAGCGGCGTCCAGATCGAACCGGGCCGACTCGATCAGGTTGCGGACCCGTCCGAACAGATCGAGTTCCCAGGAAGCCCGCAAGCTCCCGTCGACGCGCAGATCGGTATCCTGGCCATCGCCGGGCGTCCGACCGATCTCCGCGCCGGCGTCGGAGGTCGTGGACACCGAGCGCCCCAGCGCCGTGCGCTGCAGCAGCGCTTCGGCGGCGTCGACGGACGCGTCGGCACCGTCCAGGCGCACATTCTCGCGCAACGCGGTCTCGATGAGGCGTGTGAGCGCCGGGTCTTCGAACCGCGCCCACCAGTCCATCTGTAGCGGCGTGGGGTCCATCGAGTCCGCCTGGCGGAACTGCGCCGCCACCGGGGAGGTGCCATCGCCTGGAGCGGGGGGTGGCGGCGGGCTCGCGCAGGCGGCCATGCCGGCGAGTGCCAAGACGATCGCCGATCGGGTCATGAGGGTCCTCTATGCCGGTTCCTGTGCGGCTGGCCGCAACATGGGACTTTAGCGCGTAAAGCCAAGTTAACGTTGGTCGAGGTCGTGCGTCGAATGGGCGGATGGCTGTCATCAGGGCGGTGACGACTGCATCCTGCCCAGTCGCGATGTTGCAAATGGGACGCGGCGCTGCGAAAACATCATGTGCGGCAGCGGCCCACTGGTCGTCCGGCCTCGCCCTGAGGGGCAAGAGACGTTATCAGGCGGTCCATGCGGTGGCTCACCGCATGATCCTGCCGCCTGGACGCAAGGCGTCTGGCATTGAAAAGGGGATGACATGAAACGAACACTTCTTGGCGCGACCGCAGCTGCCGCGTTGATCTCGACGGGCAGCGTCGCGCAGGCCGAGGAGGGGTGGTATGGCCGCGCCGATCTCGGCTACACCTTCGACGGGACGCTCGACTATGATGTCGAGAGCGGCGTGAACGGATCCATCGTCGGTGACGGGGATGCATCCGAACTCGGCGGCCTCGATCTCGGGATCGGTTACGGGCTCGGCAATGGCTTCCGCGTCGAGGCCACGCTGGGCTATCGTGCCGGCGACCTGGATCCCGACACGGGCTTCAATGGGACGGTGACCGGCGGAACCGCGGGCGACCTGACCACGGCTTATGTGAGCGATGTGGACGGCACGATCCAGGTCTCCGACCTGATGGCCAACGTCCTCTACGACTTCAACCGTGACGGTCGCTTCCAACCCTATCTCGGCGCCGGTCTCGGTCTGGCGAAGGTCGATGCCAAGGCGCAGACTCTGAGCGCCCAGGTCACCGACACCACCATCGGCAGCGGTGGTGCGATCGTCAGCACGACGGGTGTCAACGGGTTTTCCGATGACGACACCGGTCTGGCCTATCAGGGCCTTGCCGGCATCGGATACAAGGTCACCGACCGTCTGACCCTCGATCTCGGCTACCGCTATTTCGTTGCCGACGACATCGAGTTCACAGGCCGCGACCTGGCAGGCAACGACGTGTCGCACGACGCGACCTATACCGACCACACGGCGACCATCGGCGTTCGCTGGCAGTTTGCGGCACCTCCGCCGCCACCGCCTCCGCCCCCGCCACC
>CAZBKM010000031.1:0-10915 GCA_964492485.1 uncultured Hyphomonadaceae bacterium
GAACCGGGGTACACGGATTTGCAATCCGCTGCGTCACCACTCCGCCACAGGGCCGTGCCATCGTCTTGCGCGGAGGAGCGACCGCCGCGCGTGGTGCATGTCGAGTATCTCAGCATTCGCCGGGCGAAGACAAGATGCCTTGCCGGCGTGTGCCGAACCGTCAGCGACGCCGTCTCCTATCGTTCCGGGTGACGCAGCGCAACGGGCAAAGAGCGTGCGGCGCCGGACGCGAGCGCGCGCGCCCGGTTCCCGGTTGATGACGCCGCAGCGGCGGGCTAAAGCCCAGCGCAGGGGTCCGGAGGGTACAGACCGGGCCGACATGACGGTCCACCGAGGAGGGATCATGGATTTCGAGGCCGCCCGCAGGACGATGGTCGACAGCCAGGTGCGTCCCAATGATGTGACCGATCCCGAACTCGTTCGCGCCTTCCTCTCGGTGCCCCGCGAGGCGTTCGTGCCCAAGTCCAAGCGGGCGCTGGCCTATTCGGAACTGGAAATCGCCACCGCCTCGGGGCGGGCGCTGTGGACCCCGCGCGACACCGCGAAACTGCTGCGCGCCCTGGCGCCGGAGCCCGACGATGTCTGTCTGGTGGTGGGGGCCGGAGCCGGGTACGAGGCGGCCCTGCTGGCGCATCTGACAGAGACCGTGGTCGCGCTGGAAGACAGTCCGGAGGCCGCCGAGGCGCTGTCGGACCGCATGGCCGAACTGGGATATGACCGCGTGGTCGCGGTGCACGGCGATCTGACCCGGGGCCTGGCCGATCAGGGGCCGTTCGACATCATCCTGATCTGCGGCATGGTCGAGACGGTGCCCGATGCGCTGACCGACCAGCTTGCCGACGGGGGCCGTCTGGGCGCCGTGGTCCAGATCGACGAGGCGCTCGGCCGGGGGCGGGTCTATACCCGCGCAGGCGACACGGTGTCCTGGCGCGAGACCTTCGATGGCTGTCCGCCGAAGTTCGACGTTTTCAACCGGCCGCGGACATTCCAGTTCTGAGCCCGGCTTCGGAGGTGAACACTGTTCACTTTTGCCCGCGTCTCGGTTACCCCTTCCATCAGTGCATGTGGCCTGGAGGGAGTGTCATGAGGTTTGCCCGTTCAATCGTCGCGCTGGCCCGTCTGTTTCGGGTTCGTCCCGTTCTGGGGATCCTGATGCTGGCGAGCCTGGCGGTGCCGGCGGCCGGGGCCGAGGCCGAAACTCTGGCTGGCGTCCTGGCCCAAGCGGAGGCCAACAATCCCGAGTTGCAGGCCAGCCGGGCCGATACCGACATTGCCCGCGAGGGGCTGGAGCAGGCCAGGGCCGGGGGGCGCACGTCGGTGGCGCTGACGGGGTCGGCCGGTGCGCAGTACACCGACACGACGGGGCCGTTCGCCTTCAACACCGGAGAGACGGCAACCTCCAGTCTCCAGGTGGAGGCCAGCAAGCCGGTCTTCACCAGCGGACGGATCAGGGCCGGCATCCGCCGCGCCGAGGCAGGGATCTCGGCCGCTGACCAGGCCCTGGTGCAGGCCCGCCAGGCGCTGTTTGCCGATGTGGTTACCGCCTATATGGATGTGCGCCGCGACCTGGAGCAGCTCCGCATCCGGGCCAACAATGTGAACGTGGCCCTGGAGCAGGCCCGCGCGGCCCGCGACCGGTTCGATGTCGGCGTCGTGACCCGTACAGATGTCGCCCTGGCGGAAGCCCGCCTGGAAGGCGCCCGGGCGAACGAGGCCGCCGCGCAGGCCCAGCTCGAATCCAGCCGTGCGGCCTTCGCGGAACTCGTGGGTGCCATGCCGGAAACGCTGGCGCCGCCCCCGCCGGTGCCCGCCCTGCCCGAGACGCTGGACGAGGCGCTGGCAATCGCCCTCGACGCCAATCCGGGTCTTGCGTCTGCCCGCGCGAATGTGCGCGCCGCCATCGAGGCGGTGGATGCGGCCGAGGCCGAGAAGGGCCTGACCGTGGAGCTGGTCGGTCGTGCCGGCTATCAGGAGACCTACGCCGACGAGATCCAGGATACCCAGGTCACGGCGCTTGCCCGGGGCTCGCTTCCGTTCTGGAATGGCGGGCTGGTCAACAGCCGCGTGCGCGAGGCCCAGTCCCAGCGCGAGCAGGCGCGTCTGCAGGTGCAGACCGTGGAGCGGCAGATCCGCGCGGGCCTGGCGAGCGCCTGGTACGGATACCAGGCGGCGCTGCGCTCGATCGACTCGTCGCGCCGGCAGGTGGAGGCCGCCGAGATCGCCTATGAAGGCTCCAAGGAGGAATTGTCGGTGGGCACGCGGACGACGCTCGACGTGCTCGATGCCGAGCAGGACCTGTTCGAGGCGCGCCTCGCCGTCGTCTCCGCGGAGCGCGACGCCTATGTGGCCGCGACGCAGCTCCTGCAGGTCATGGGACGGCTTGAACGCGACGTGTTCCAACCGGCTGGGATGGAGACGCCGGCGGAGGACTGATAATCTCTGCGTGTGAGTCGAAAGACGTTGTTAACCGGCTCGGCATACCAACGGATGCCAGTAAAAACACGCCCGACAGCCGAACAAGGACCGCAGATATGGCCGACGAGGCACACAAGGAACCCACGATGGAGGAGATCCTTGCGTCGATCCGCAAGATCATCTCCGACGATGAAGGACAAACCGGTCCAGCACCTGCAGCGAAGGCGTCGTCGCCTTCCGAATACGCCTCTGCCGACCCCGATGACCACGATCCCGTCTTTGAGCCGGATCGAGAGCCCCTGCACCGCACGTTCGATGCACTGACCGATGAGGACGCCGCCACGGATGCGGCGAGCCCGCCTGCGCACCGGCTTCAGGCCCAGGCCTCGCGGGCGTTCGCCGCGCCGATGGAGGCGTCCGACGAGGCCGACGACGTTGAGGATGACTGGCCCGAGATCGACGACGCGGACGCCGCCGACCTGCTGATGGCGGATAGCGAGGCCACAGACCGTTCCGAAACCGCCCACGCGCCGGATCCTGCGCCCGCCCCCGCGCACGCCCCGGCACCGTCGGCCAAGCCTGGTGAGACCATGGATCGTGACGCCCTGATCGAATCTGCCACCGAAACCGCCGCTGCCGGAGCCTTGTCGCGTCTGGTGTCGCGGATGGATGTGGGCAGCGACCAGACCCTGGAGGGCCTGGTTAAGGAGCTTCTGCGTCCGATGATCAAGGAGTGGCTGGACGCCAACCTGCCCGCCATTGTCGAGGCCAAGGTCGAGGCGGAGGTACAGCGGATCGCCCGCATGGCGCGCTGACGCGACGCAGCTCCTGACCGTCCCGGCGCGCCGCGCACCGTTGCCCACGGCGCCCGCACGCGCGGCTCCCTTTTCATGCGCGTCCGGGCGGCGAGGCGGCGCACATTTCTCCTGACGGGGCTCCGGTTTCGCCCCGGACGCTCCGATGGGGTGGCGTACCGTCTTCAACCGACTATAGAGAGGAGGCGCGCCGGCAGTGGCGCGCCTTTTTCATTCCCGTTAGACAGCGGCCCATGCTCGACTCCCGTTACGATCCCGCCGAAGCCGAACGTCGCATCTATGCCCGCTGGGAAGCGGCGGCGTGCTTCAAGCCGTCCCGCGATCCCGACGCCGATCCCTACTGCATTGTCATTCCGCCACCGAATGTCACCGGCGTCCTGCACATGGGCCACGCGCTCAACAACACGCTGCAGGATGTGCTGATCCGCTTTCAGCGCATGCGGGGCCGGAACGTGCTCTGGCAGCCTGGCACCGACCATGCCGGCATTGCGACGCAGATGGTGGTGGAACGCGACCTCGCGCAATCTGGCAATGGCGATCGCCGCTCGCTCGGGCGCGAGGCGTTCGTGGAACGGGTTTGGGCCTGGAAGGAAACCTCCGGCAATCAGATCGAGGGCCAGCTCAAGCGTCTCGGTGCATCCTGCGACTGGTCGAAGGCCCGCTTCACGATGGGGGAGTCCTCGGACCCCGACAATCAGATGGTCCAGGCGGTGCGCACGGTCTTCGTGCGGCTGTTCGAGGAGGGGCTGATCTACCGCGATACGCGGCTGGTGAACTGGGACCCGCACTTCCAGACGGCGATTTCGGACCTCGAGGTGGAAAACCGCGAGGTGGACGGGCATTTCTGGCATTTCCGCTATCCGCTCGAGAATGGGGAGACCTATGCGTTTCCGATTGCCCATGACGAGAACGGCAATCCGACGGAGTGGGAGACCCGCGACTACATCTCCATCGCCACGACCCGGCCCGAAACCATGCTGGGCGACGGCGCCGTGGCGGTTCACCCCGACGATCCGCGCTATGCGCCGATCGTCGGCAAGCGCGTCCTTCTGCCGCTGGCCGACCGCCATATCCCGATCATCGCCGATCCCTATCCCGATCCGGAATTCGGCTCGGGCGCGGTGAAGATAACCGGCGCCCATGACGTCAACGATTACGAGGTTGCCCGCAGGCACGGCCTGCCTATGCACGTCATCATGGACGAGCAGGCGCGTATGCTTGCCTCCGACATCATGCCGGAGAAGTATGTCGGTCTGGACCGCTACGAGGCCCGCGCCCGAGTGGTGGCGGACATCGAGGCGCGGGGCCTTCTTGACCGGGTCGAGGAGAAGACGATCACCCAGCCCTTCGGCGACCGCTCAGGTGTCGTGATCGAGCCGATGCTGACCGAACAATGGTATGTGGACGCGGCGGCCCTCGCCAAGCCGGCGATCGCGGCCGTTGAGGAGGGGCGCACCCGCTTCGTGCCCGAGACCTGGACGAAGACCTATTACAACTGGATGAAGGACATCCAGCCCTGGTGCATCTCGCGCCAACTCTGGTGGGGGCACCGCATTCCGGCCTGGTATGCGCCCGACGGCACCGTCTTCGTCGCCATGACCGAGGCTGAGGCCCATGAGCGGGCGCGCGCCCATTATGGCGAAGCCGTCGAGCTGGCACAGGACGAGGATGTGCTGGACACCTGGTTCTCGTCCGCACTCTGGCCCTTCTCCACCCAGGGCTGGCCGGAAGAGACCGAGGATCTGAAGACCTTCTATCCGACGTCCACTCTGGTCACGGCGTTCGACATCATCTTCTTCTGGGTCGCCCGGATGATGATGATGGGCCTGAAATTCATGAATGACGTCCCGTTTCGCGACGTCTACATCCACGCCCTGGTCCTCGACGAGAAGGGCCAGAAGATGTCCAAGTCCAAGGGCAACGTGATGGACCCGCTGGAGCTCATCGACGCCTATGGCGCCGATGCCCTGCGTTTCACCATGGCCATTTCGGCCGCCCAGGGGCGCAATGTGAAACTGTCGCGCCAGCGGGTGGAAGGGTATCGCAACTTCTCCACCAAGCTCTGGAACGCCGCGCGCTTCTGCCAGATGAACGAGTGCGTGAACTGGGCAGACCGGATCGACCCCGCGACGCTCCAGGCGTCGGTGAACCGCTGGATCGTGGGCGAGCTCTCCATTGCGTTCGAGGAGGTCAGCGAGGGGTTGGAGGCCTATCGGTTCAACGAGGCCGCATCAGCGGCCTACCGCTTTGTGTGGAACGTGTTCTGCGACTGGTATCTGGAACTCATCAAACCGCTTCTGAACGGCAGCGACGAGGCGGCCAAGGCCGAGACGCGACAGGTGGCCGGCTGGGTGCTGGACCGGATCCTGATTCTCCTGCATCCGTTCATGCCCTTCGTGACCGAGGAATTGTGGGACAAGCTCTCGGAGCACGGCCCGGCCCGCGACGGTTTCCTGATGCTCCAGCGCTGGCCGCAGGCTGACGAGATGGCCCGCGACGCCGAGGCGTCCGACGAGATGGGCTGGGTCATCCGGCTGGTCACCGAACTGCGCAGCGTGCGCGCCGACCTGGGTGTGCCTGCCGCGGCAAGGTTGCCGGTGGTTCTGGTCAATGGAGATGCCGAGACGCGCCGACGGGCCGACGCCCATGGCGAGACCATTTGCAGGCTTGCCCGCCTGGATTCGCTGCGGGTCGACGATGCGGTGCCGGGCGATGCGGTCTCCACCCTTCTGGATGAGGCCACGGTCGCGCTTCGGGTGGCGGATCTGATCGATCCCGATGCGGAGCGCGCGCGACTGGCAAAGGAGATCGGCAAGCTCGAAAAGGAGACCGCCGGCCTGGAGAAGAAGCTCGCGAATGCGGACTTTGTCGCCAAGGCGCCTGCCGAGGTCGTCGAGGAACAGCGCCAGCGCCTGACCGATGGTCTGGCACGGCTGGAGAAATTGCGTGCGGCCCGCGAGGGGCTCGGCAGTCTGGCCGGCTGATCCCGGCGCGAACACGGAAGGTGGATGCGATGCGCGGCGCGATGATGGGTTTTCTGGGTCTGGCCCTGGCGGGATGTGCGAACGCGCCCGAGCCGCCCCCCGCGGAGCCTGCCGGCTGGCGGCTGGCGGTGCATGGCGGGGCCGGTGTCATCGAACGCAGCGCCATGAGCGCGGCCGACGAGGCGGCCTACCGGGCCGGCCTGACCGAAGCGCTGGCGGCGGGCGCCGACATTCTGCGGCGGGGCGGCGCGGCCCTGGACGCCGTCCAGGCGGCGGTCGTGGTGCTGGAGGACAATCCCCTGTTCAACGCCGGTGTCGGTGCGGTGCTGACGGAGAAGGGCGATCACGAGCTGGACGCCTCGATCATGTCCGGGGCCGACCGGCGGGCAGGTGCCGTGACCGGCGTGCAGACGATCAAGAATCCTATCCTGGCGGCTCGGGTGGTCATGGACCACACGCCTCACGTGATGTTCGCGCGCGAGGGGGCGGAAGCCCTGGCCGACGCGCACGGGCTCGAGCGTATCGAGAACAGCGGCTTTACCACCCCTTCCAGGGTTGAGTCCCTGCGCGCGCTCGAGGCTCGTCGGACCCGGATCGCGGCCGACAGGCGCGGGACGGTCGGTGCCGTGGCGATCGATCTCGATGGCAACCTTGCCGCCGCCACCTCGACGGGAGGGATGACCGGTAAGGCAGCAGGCCGGATCGGAGACAGTCCGATCATCGGTGCGGCGACCTATGCCTGGAACGGTGTCTGCGCCGTCTCGGCGACCGGCCATGGAGAGACGTTCATCCGCGTCGTCGTCGCCAAGACCATCTGCGACCGGGCCGCACTGCTCGACCTGCCGATGGAACGCGCGGCTCTGGATGTTCTGGGCGAGGTGGCCACGCTGGGTGGAGATGGTGGCGTGATCGTGATCGATGGAGCCGGCCAGGCGCATTTCGTTTTCAATTCCTCGGGCATGTACAGAGGTGAAGTCGATGCCGAGGGCGCGTCGACGGCGATCTTCGGACCCGATATCGATCAGGCGACGCCGCAGCCGTGACAAGCCGATGCCGGGCCGCTACCGGTTTCGACGAGGAGGAATTCGCATGAGCCAGACCTGGGACAAGTCCCGCCTGCCGTCGCGCCACGTGACCGAGGGGCCGGCCCGCGCGCCGCACCGCAGCTTTCTCTATGCGATGGGCCTGTCCACCAAGGACATTCAGAAGCCGTTCGTCGGCGTGGCGTCGTGCTGGAACGAGGCGGCCCCCTGCAACACGACCCTGATGCGCCAGGCCCATGCGGTGAGCGACGGGGTCAAGGCCGCCGATGGAACGCCGCGCGAATTCTGTACGATCACGGTGACCGACGGAATCGCGATGGGACATGAAGGGATGCGCTCGTCGCTGGTGTCGCGGGAGGTGATCGCCGACAGCGTGGAATTGACCATGCGCGGCCACTGCTACGATGCGCTGGTGGGCGTCGCCGGCTGCGACAAGTCCCTGCCGGG
The DNA here is from genome assembly GCA_964492485.1 of uncultured Hyphomonadaceae bacterium. Classification (GTDB taxonomy): domain Bacteria; phylum Pseudomonadota; class Alphaproteobacteria; order Caulobacterales; family Hyphomonadaceae; genus UBA5336. Next base: position 7,705 of record CAZBKM010000031.1, read on the forward strand.
GATGATGATGGCGATGCTGCGGCTGAATGTGCCCAGCGTGTTTCTCTATGGCGGGTCGATCCTGCCCGGCCGTTATGAAGGTCGCGATGTGACCATCCTCGACGTGTTCGAAGCCGTCGGCGCAAACGCGGCCGGCAGCATGAGCGGGGAGAAGCTGGACGCGCTGGAGCGGGTGGCCTGTCCCGGAGACGGCGCTTGCGGCGGTCAGTTCACCGCCAACACCATGGCCTGCGTCTCCGAGGCGATCGGCCTTGCCCTGCCCCTCTCTTCGGCCCTGCCGGCGCCGTATCTGGACCGGGACGCCTATGCGCGCGCCTCGGGCGAGGCGGTCATGCGTCTGATCCGCGACAATGTCCGCCCCCGCGACCTGTGCACCCGGAAGGCGTTCGAAAACGCCGCGGTGGTCGTGGCTGCGACCGGCGGCTCCACGAATGCCGCACTGCACCTCCCGGCCATGGCCCATGAGTGCGGTGTCGACTTTCAGCTCAAGGACGTGGCGGAGATCTTCCAACGCACCCCCTACATCGCATCGCTCAAGCCGGGGGGTGAGTATGTGGCCAAGGATTTCGGTGCCGCCGGCGGCGTGCCGATGTTGATGAAGACGCTGCACGAGCATGGCTTCATCCATGGCGACTGCATGACGGTTTCGGGCAAGACCTGGGCGGAGTATCTCGAGGATATCACCTGGGATCCGACCCAGAAGGTCATCTATCCGGCGAACGCGCCGATCACGCCGACGGGTGGCGTGGTCGGGCTCTGGGGCTCGCTCGCGCCGGATGGGGCCATCGTGAAGGTTGCGGGTCTGCAGAAGCTGACCTTCCGTGGACCGGCCCGCGTGTTCGATGGCGAGGACGCCTGTTTCCGCGCCGTGGAGGCGCGCGATTACAAGGAAGGCGACGTCCTGATCATCCGCCATGAGGGGCCGCGCGGCGGTCCCGGCATGCGGGAGATGTTGTCGACCACGGCCGCGATTTATGGCCAGGGGATGGGCGACAAGGTGGCCCTGATCACCGACGGCCGGTTCTCGGGCGCAACGCGCGGGTTCTGTATCGGCCATGTCGGGCCCGAGGCTCAACAGGGCGGTCCGATCGGTCTCGTGGAGGATGGCGACATGATCTCGATCGATGCCCGAGCCGGTACGATCGAGCTCGAAGTCTCTGACTCCGAGCTGGCCGAGCGCCGCACCCGCTGGCAGCCCCGCGAAACGGGGTACGGCTCAGGCGCGCTCGCCAAGTACGCGAAGCTGGTCGGGCCGGCGCATCTGGGTGCGGTGACCCATGAAGGCTATGCCGGGGAGCGTCACGTCTTCGCGGACATCTAGGGGAGGCCTCTTTGTGGTGTTTCAGGCGAAGTGGGAACGGGTTCGCATCAAGAGACGGCTTCATGGCAAGACCCTCGCGCATCTTCACCGAGTCTGATTGACTGGAAGATGCGCCAGCCATCCGCAATCGCGTCGAAACAGGGGCTTGAGGTGGCGGGGTGAGTCCATTCTAGGAGACGCCGCTCGCAAGCGACATCGTGGCCGGGGAGGGGACATGACCGAAAGCGCGCCGCCATCGCCGGGCACCGGGTCACTTGCCGACATTCTGGCGACCCTGCCGGAAGAGTTTCGGGGATTCCAATCGGTTTACGACCGCGACATCCGGCCGGCCCTGGAAGCCAAGGAAGGCGAGCGACGAAGCGCGGCGCGGACCGCACGTCGCAGCCTGCTCGCTGGCCTGGCGGTCGGGGCGGCAGGAGTGGGAGCGGGGCTCGCCCTTCTGGACATGCCGGCGATTGCAGTCGTGTCCGGCCTTGCGGCGGCGGCGATTGTCGGGATCGGACGCCTTCCATTGATGCAGCTCCAGCGCGAGGCCAAGGGCCTGCTTGTGGAGCCGGTGGCACGGGCCTTCGATCTTTCCTACGAGGCAAAGCCGGGGCAGGTGACGGCCCTGCGCGACCTGCGCCAGATCGGGCTGGTTCCAAGTTATGACCGCGCCCGGTTCGAGGACCGGATCACCGGGCAACGCGGCGAGGTCGCGTTCGAATTCTTCGAGGCGCACCTGGAGGAACGACGGACAGAGCGCAGCAATGGCCAGACCCGACGCCGCTACGTTACCGTGTTTCGTGGCCAGTGCCTGCGGTTCGATTTCCACAAGCGGTTCTTTGGCCGTACCGTCGTGATGCGCGATGCGGGCTTCTTCAACGTCTTCGGCAAATGGTTCGGGCGAAAGGGCATGGACCGGGCCGCGCTGGAAGATCCGAGCTTCGAGAAGGCCTTCGAGGTCTATACCTCGGACCAGGTGGAAGCGCGCTTCCTGCTGACGCCGGACATGATGCAGCGGCTGCTGGATCTGGAGACGGCGTTCCACGGCAAGAAGCTGCGCTGTGCCTTTGTGGGAAACCATCTGCTCATTGCGGTCGAAGGCACGGACCTGTTCGAACCGGGCAGCCTGTTCAAGCGGCTCGACGACCCCGAACGCGTCGGAGACCTGCTGCGCGATTTCGATACGGTGTTCAAGATCCTCGACACCGTCTCGGAGCGGCGTCGCGAGGAGGTGGGTCACCGTGGCGAGCCGCCCGACGAGGGGCGGAAGGCGTGAATGGGGCAGACACGCCTTGAAATCGCACGGTTGCGTTCAGCCCGGTTTCATCGCGACCCCGTCAGGATTGCCCAATGACGACCATATCGATGCCACAGAACCCGACCATGATGCGGCCCATGACCTGGATGACCTATCTCGTTCCGATCTTTGCTCTGGCCGCAAGCGCGCTCGCGCCGGCCAATGCGGCCGCCTCGCAGCGCGCCGACGATTGCCGCGAACTCGCCGCGTCGATCCAGGCGGGACAGAAGGCGGTGCGCGCTCTGCGTGAGGCGCGCGACGCGGCGCGCGAAGCCGCAGAGGCGGCGGGGGAAACATGGGAGAATGCGGAGGCCGTCCGCAATTTCGGCGAGACGTCCGCAAGCGAGGCCGACGATGCGCGCGAGACATGGGAAACGCGCAAGGCCGCGTTCCACGACGCCCAGGCCGAGCTGATTGCACGGTCAGAGTCCGTGAATGCTGCCATAGCCACCTATAATGAGCGGTGCGCCTCCAGGAAGCCCGCCAGCCGTTGACTCCGTCGCTCATAGTATGTCCGAGCGACGTGGCCCCCCGGTTCGCGTCCAGAAAATGCCTAGGGCGTTTTCCGAGCGACATGAATCGTTTGGGATTCCCAAGGCGGGCGGATT
>CAZBKM010000032.1:0-9160 GCA_964492485.1 uncultured Hyphomonadaceae bacterium
GGGCTGGCCGGCATGGGGGTGCCGTTCAGACCGTGAGCAGGATCGACGCTATGGCCTCCAGGCCCGCCCTGTCCGTGGCGTCGAAGGCGTCGTGACGGGTGGAGTCGATGTCGAGCACGGCCGCCAGCGCCCCGGTTCCTGCGAAGACGGGGACAACAATCTCGGCATTCGACCGGCTGTCGCAGGCAATATGGCCGGGAAAGGCGTGGACGTCGGGCACGATAATGGTCTCCCGGCGCACCGCTGCGGCCCCGCAGACGCCCTTGCCGAAAGGAATTCGCAGGCAGCCCAGGGTGCCCTGATAGGGACCGATCACCAGTTCGTCCGGGGCCTCCGGATCCACCACATAGACCCCCGTCCAGAAGAAACGGGGCCGGAAGGCGCGTGCCAGCAGGCAGACGGCAGTGGCATAACGAGCCGGGACATAGGTCTCGCCGGCAATGATGGCGGCGATCTCGGTTTTCAGGTCGGCATAGGTTTGCGCGCGGTCGGGCTCAGCCATGGCGTCAGCGCCTCACCAGGGCGTGGAGATCCCTGAGTTGGGTGAGCAGACCCTCCGCCGCGTCCAGCGGCAGGCAGCTCGGTCCGTCGCATAGGGCCTTGTCCGGGTCCGGATGAAACTCCAGGAACACGCCGTCGGCGCCCGCCGCCACAGCAGCGCGCGCGATAACCGGCACCCCCTCGCGCCGCCCGCCGGTGGAGCCGCCGGCGGTTCGCGGATCGGCACCGGGAAGCTGCACGGCGTGGGTCGCGTCGATGGTGACCGGTACGCCCAACGCCTTCATCGCGGGAATGCCCAGCATGTCGACGACCAGATTGTTGTAGCCGAAGCTCGCCCCCCGCTCGCACAGGATCGTGGGGTTGTGCGTCGTCACCTCGCCCACCTTCGTGATGATGTTGCGCGCGTCCCAGGGGGCGATGAACTGGGCCTTCTTCACGTGCAGCCAGCCGCCGCGCGCCTCGGCGGCCCGGGCACCGGCCACCACCAGGTCGGTCTGGCGGCAGAGAAAGGCCGGCACCTGGATCACGTCCGCCACATCGGCAACGGGTTCGGCCTGCTCCGGCGCGTGATAGTCCGTGACCACCGGCACGTCGAAGGCCGACTTCACCGCCGAGAGCAGGGCCAGGCCCTCGTCGAGGCCCGGTCCGCGATAGGAGGTGATGGAGGACCGGTTGGCCTTGTCGAAACTGGCCTTGAAGATGAAGGGCAGGCCGAGCCTGTCGCAGACGGACTGCAGGTGCTCGCAGACCTGGAAGGCCAGATCGCGGGATTCGAGCACATTTAGCCCGGCCATGACGCACAGGGGTGCGCCTTCGCCGATCTGCAGGCCGCGGTCTTTGAGGGTCAGCAAGGCCGGCATGGCGGACTCCGGTTACGGGCTGGCTGGCGTCGGCTCCCTTACCACCCGCATGACCGGGGGCAAGGCCTGTCGACGTTTAAAGTCGAATGTTTACGGCTTCTTATGTCCGCGGTGCGGTTTTTACCCGCAAGTGCCGGATGGCGAACGGGTCGTTGCTTTCGCTATCAGGAGGGTCGGACGGGAAGGAGGCGCGCTGTTGACAGACGTTCTGGATCCGGGGCCCTGCGCCCAAGCCCTTCGTCGGGACTTTGTGGCCGCCGCAACGGCGGACGATGCGGTCCGGGCCCGCGTCATGGCGCGCCTGCCTCTGGCCGAGGCGGGAGAGGATACCGACTTCAATCACGTCGTGTCCGTCCTTCGGCGGCTTCTCGATTTCCCGGTCGGTCTCGTGACGCTGCTGTCCGGCGACAGCCAGATCCTGGCGGCCGGATACGGACTTGACCTGGCGCGCATGGCGCGACGCCACGCCATCTGCAATGCGGTCCTGGCCTCGCGCCAGGCGGTGGCCATCGAGGATCTGTCGCGCGATGCCCGGTTTTCGGACAATCCGTTCGTCCATGGCCCGATGGGATTGCGGGCCTATGCAGGTGCACCCATTCTGGCGGAAGACGGGGTGCCGATCGGGGCGCTGTGCGTGCTGGACACGCAGCCGCGACGGATACCGCCAGATACCATCGAGACGCTCGAGGTCCTGGCCGAGTGGGTAACGGTCTGCGTGCGCCAGCGCCTGACCAATGCGGATCTGCGTCATGCGCTGGCGCGCGTTTCGGAGCATGGCCGCCGGCTTCGCCAGCAGGGGCGGGAGCTTCTCGATCAGAAGATCATCTTCGACGCAGCTTGCGAGCTTGCGCAGCTTGGCGCCTTCAGCGTCGACATGGATACGGGTGAGACGGAGTTTTCCCGCTCGATCTACGGGCTTTACGATCTGCCGGCGAACCAGCCGCCCGCGATTGAGCCCCTTCTGGCCTGTGTGTCCGAGGAGGTACGCGAAGAGCTGCTCCAGGCCGCCCGCCGGGTCGTGGCATCGGAGGACCGCTTGAACCGGACGCTCAAGATCCAGACCCGGGCCGGAAAGTTCCGGTGGATGAAGGTCAATCTGCAGCGTCTCGAATCCATGCCTGAGGGCCGCCATGTGGTCGGCGTCGTCCAGGATGTGACGGAGCACCGGAAGGCGCTGCGGAGGGCCGAGTATCTGGCGATCCGGGACCCCCTGACCCGGTTGTATAACCGGGCCTATCTGGACCAGTGCGGCCCCGACTGGCTGTCGAAAGTCCAGGGATCCGGCGGCCGGGCCGTGGCCCTCATGGACCTGGACGACTTCAAGTCGATCAATGATGTCTATGGACATGCGGTCGGCGATGCCTGCCTGCGCCTTGTGGCGCGACGGCTGCAGCGGACACTTGGCCGGTCTGCGGTGCTGGCGCGTCCGGGCGGGGATGAGTTCGTGATGCTGATCGGGCTGGACGACGAGGACCGGCTGGCCCGGGCGCTCGACCGTGTGGTTGCGGCGTTCAAGGCGCCCGTCGAGGTCCATGGCCACAGTTTCGAGATAACGCCGTCCATCGGTGTGGCGAACGTTCCGGCAAATGGCGCGGTGGCCAGCCTGCAGGGCCTGGTCCAGAATGCCGACCTTGCCATGTACGAAGCCAAGCGGGACGGGGGCAATCGCTGGGTCCGGTTCCAGGAAGGCTTCAAGACGTCCGCCGTCCAGCGCGATGACCGGTTGAGGGATGTGCGACTCGCCCTGCGGGAAGACAGGATGGTGTTGCATTACCAGCCGAAGTTCGACGTACGCACGGGGCACCTGCGCGGCATGGAGGCGCTTCTCCGCATGGTGACGGCCGACGGCTATCTGAAGACGCCCGAGGGTTTCCTGTCCGCCCTGCATGATCGGGAAACCTCCCGACGGATTGCGCATCTCGTTCTCAACGTCGCGCTCGATCAGGCCGCCGCGTGGCGGGACGCCGGTCTGCAATTCGGCCATGTGGCGATCAATCTCGCAGAGAGCCAGTTCGATACCCCGGGGTTGTTCGAGACCGTTATGGACGGTCTTGCGACTCGCCGGCTCGACCCCTCGTCCCTTCAGGTCGAAATGACAGAAACGATACTGGTCTCCCGCAGGCGGCCGGAGATCCAGGCGACCCTCGCCGCGTTGAGGCAGGCCGGAATCCGCGTGGCGCTCGACGATTTCGGGACCGGGAACTCCTCCCTCGTCCATCTTCGCGACCTCGAGTTCGACATCGTGAAGATCGACCGGTCATTCGTTCGCGGCCTTTCCGACAGCCTGGAGAACCAGAGCATCGTGCGGGCGCTGGTGTCCCTGTCGCGCGACCTCGGCAAGGAGACCGTCGCCGAGGGGATCGAGACGGACGACGATTTCGCTGCCGTGCGGAAGAAAGGGTGCGATGTCGCCCAGGGGTTCCTCCTGGCGCGGCCGATGCCCGCGGCCCAGATGGTCACGGTCCTGTCAGGCCTCCGTGGCGCCATGTGAGCGCCCTGGCGGTCCGATCCGTCATAAAATCGTAATAATTGCACGTCACGGCCTGACTCACACTGGAAACGGGTTCCCGGAAGGATGTAACGTCGGCGTCTTTAGACGCGTCGGCGAGGAAAGTGTGAATGAGAGTGACCCATACGAGTTGCCGGATCCTGCTGCTCAGCGACGACACGGCAGCTCTCTGGCGCCTGCGTCGACAGCTCAACAGGCAGGATCCCCATCATGAGATCGTCCCGCTGACGAGTCGGGCGGATGCCCTTGCGGCGCAGGCCGTCAATCCGTTCGACATTGTCTTTTGCGGTGGCAGGTTCGCGAAGGATGACAGCGACCTCCTGGCAGGCTTGCGCAAGATCAGCCGGCACAGCGTTCTGGTGCATCTTCTATCCGCCGACGTGGCGCCAGGGATTGGACCAGGAAACGGACCAGGGACCGAAACGTCGACGGATGGCGGATGCCTCCATGATCTGGTCTGCCGGGGCGATGACCCTGAAGATGTGATCCGGGCGTCGGAAGTGGCGATGACGCTCGTCGCTCAGGCCCGGGCGGTTGAGGAGGGTGTCATCGGCACCAAGGCCGTCGACCGGCTCAGCGTGCCGATACTTCTGGTCGACCGGGACGCCCGTCTGCTGTTCCGAAACACGCAGAGCCGCCTCTGCGAGGCCGAGGGGCTCTATTTCCGGGTGGGCGACTCCGGCCAGATCATGCCTGGCACACTGGAAAGCGGGCGCTCACTTGCCGAGGCGTTGCAGCGGTTCGAATCCTTGCCCCACGAGCAGGACGACATCGGGGTGCTGCGAGGCATGTCGCCGGACGGGATGACACCCTATGTCGCCTTTCTGGCGATACATGCGGCAACCGAGTGGAACCGGACCTTTTTCAGTCTTGCCTTCACCGGGCAGGAGATCCTGAGCACCGATGCACGGTCCATCCGTGCGGCCCTGAATCTCAGCGTCAGTGAATCCCGTCTCGTTCGGGGCCTGGTCGAGCATGGCGGCCTGCAGGATGGTGCAGAGGCGGCCGGTCTGTCGATCAACACCGCGAGGAGCTACCTGCGCAGCATCTTCGCCAAGACGGGCGTACGGAGCCAGGTCGAGCTGGTGCGCTTGGTGATGAAGATGGCGGTTCCTCTCTGGCTTCGCGAGGGGCAAAGGCAGGCCTAGTTCCCCGACGGCGCGGAAAACGATCCCGCGCCGGGTTGGTCGGCCGGCGGCGCGGAAAACGATCCCGCGCCGGGTTGGTCGGCCGGCGGCGCGGAAAGGAAAAAATGGTGGGCCCGGCAGGACTCGAACCTGCGACCAAACCGTTATGAGCGGTCCGCTCTAACCAACTGAGCTACAGGCCCGGCATGTCGCCGGACAATGCCCCGGCCTTGATCCTGCCGCAATACAAGACTTAGCGTTCCGGGAGTGTTGAGAGGGGAGACGTCAACATGTCCAGACTGTTCCTGAACGCGCCGGCCATCCTGACCGCCGTGGCGCTGGCCGCCGCGCCGGTCGCATGCGCGCAGACCGCCATAGCGTCCGGGTCCGAGACGCCCATGCCGCTCGGCCACCCGAATGGCATCCAGCCGGAGACCACGCTCAGCCTGAGTGCGACGGCGGAAGTGTCCCGCGCGCCCGATCTTGCGGTGGTCACGGTGGGCGTGGACCAGGACGCAGACAGCGCGGCGCGGGCCATGGCCGACAATCGAAAGGCGATGCGCGACGTCTTCAGCGTCCTTGAGTCCGCCGGGATCGCCCGTGAGGACATGCAGACCTCGACCCTGTCGCTGCGTCCGCGCTATGAGTATCCGGACGTCGATGGCGAGCGGCGCCGTACGCTTGTCGGATATACGGCCTCCAATCAGGTTACCGTGCGGGTTCGCCAGATCGAGGCGCTGGGCGGCGTGCTTGACGCCCTGGTGGAGGCAGGCGCCAACACCATCGAGGGCATTCGCTTCGCCCTGGACGATGACGGTCCGGCGCGGGACGAGGCGCGCCGGCAGGCGATGAGCGCGGCGATTGCGCGCGCGGAGCTCTATGCCGATGTCGCCGGCTATGAGGTCGCGCGCATTGTCACGATCGACGAGAGCTTCGAGCGGGACATGCCCCAGCCCATGGCGATGATGTCGCGTGCGATGGACGCGGAGTCGGCGCCCACACCGGTGGCGGCCGGAGAGGTCGGCTATACCGCCACGGTGACGGTCACCTTCGAACTCACGAAGTAGGCGATCATGCATCCGGGGACGACAGGGGGCCCGGCGCCGTCTGGTCGCGTCATGGATCAGCTGCGAGACGCCATCGAAAGCGCGCTGTTCCGAAACCTGATCACGGCCCTGATCATCCTCAATGCCCTCATCCTGGGTCTTCTGACCCATGATGGCTGGTCACCGGAGGTTCGCAGCGCACTGGCCGGTACGGATCAGGCGATCACCTGGCTGTTCGCGGCCGAGATTGCCACCAAGCTCATCGCCTTTCGCCTGAGCTTCTTCCGTTCGGGGTGGAACTGGTTCGATTTTCTGGTGGTCGCCGTTTCCCTCGTCCCGGCGGGCCGGGAGATTTCCGTCCTGCGTGCCCTGCGGGTCCTGCGCGTGCTGCGTCTCCTTCACATGGTGCCGATGCTGCGCCGGATTACCGAGGCGTTGTTGAAGGCCCTGCCCGGCATGGGCGCCATCCTCGCCGTGCTGGCGCTGCTGACATACGTGGCCGCCGTCATGGCGACCAATCTCTATGGATCCTCGAATGATCCGGAGGTTCAGGCCCTGTTCGGCGACCTGCCCAAATCCGCATTCACGCTGTTTCAGGTCATGACCATGGATGGCTGGCGCAACGAAGTCGTCCAGAAGGTCATGGATGCGGGCCATCCCTATGCGTGGGTGTTCTTTCTGGGCTTCATCTTCCTGGCGAGCTTTGCCGTCCTGAACCTGTTCATTGCCTTGATCGTCGAGGCGCTGCAGGCCGAGCAGGAGGCAATGCAGGAAGAACAGATCGGCAAACTGGAGGAGGAGGCCCTTGAAGCCCACGAGGAGCGGCGCGAGACGCTGGCTGCGCTCCGGGCCCTGCGCGAGGAAGTGGCAGCCCTTCGCGCCGAGCGCCAGTCCGACCCCGCGCCGGATGATCCTTCAGGGGGTCGAACGTAAAGCGGCCCTGCCGGAGGGGGGAGGCAGGGCCGCTTCGGTGCCCGGGCCGGCTCGGGGAAAACGGAGCCCGGACACCGGTTCGATATTCAGGTACGAGCCTAGCTTTCGGGCAGAAGCACCTTGTCGATCACGTGGATCACGCCGTTGGAGGCCATGATGTCGGCCTTGACCACGTTGGCGCCGTTCACGGTCACGCCGTCGGTGCCGTCGACCATGACGCTGCCATTGAGCGTGTCGGCCGACATGGTCTTGCCGGCGAGCTGGTCGGACGTGACCTTGCCCGGCACCACGTGCAGTTTGAGGATGGCGGCCAGCTGGTCCTGGTTTTCGGGCTTCAGCAGGGTTTCGACGGTGCCTTCCGGCAGGGCGGCGAAAGCCTCATCGGTCGGCGCGAAGACCGTCAGCGGACCTTCGCCCTGAAGTGCTTCCACGAGGCCGGCGGCCTCGGCGGCGGCGAGCAGCGTGTTGAAAGAGCCGGCTTCCTTCGCCGTACCGACAATGTCGGCCTTCTCTTCCTTCATGTAGTCCCCGTCCGACTTCATTTCCTCGGACTTGTGGTGATTGGCTTGGATCACGGGGACCTGGTTGTGCGCCTTTGCCGCTTCGGTCCAGATGCCCGGCTGGGCAGTGGCCGTCGCACCAGTCAGGGCGACGGCGGCGATCGAGAGGGCGATGGATTTCATAAGGGTCTCCAGGTCGTCATCTGATCAGTCGGCCAATCCAACTGATACCCTGCTTACGAAATGTGGGCCCACAGGATCAGAACTAACGTTATTTTAATGGGTCACGACCGCGTGTTCGGTCTGTTCCGAAGAGGCAACACTGCTAGAACGAGAACATGAACCTGTGGTCTCAACTCCTCAGTGCCGGGAAGCGCCTGTTCGATGTCGATCAGGATGAGCCGTCCAGCGACGACATGCGCGATGCCGATGCGGGCTGTGCGCCTGACCCAAATGATGTGGGATTCACTGCGGCCGTTGTCGGACTGGGTGCGAAGCTCGCTGCCGCCGACGGCCGTGTCAGTGACAGGGAAGTCATGGTGTTCTCGCGCGTGTTTCGTGCCGCGCCCGAGGATGCCGACCAGGTGCGGCGGGTCTTCAATCTCGCGCGCCAGACGGTTCGCGGATACGACGCCTATGCCCGGAAGATCGGAAAGCGCTACCGCGACAGGCCGTGTCTGCTGGAAGGCGTCATGGATGGCCTGTTCCAGATCGCGGGGGCCGATGGCGTCGTGAAGGCCGAGGAGATGGCCTATCTCGAGACGGTCGCCGAGGCGTTCGGGTTCGACCAGGCGACATTCCGGCGACTCCGGGCGAGCCATCTCGGCCCGGACCGAGACGACCCCTACCATATCCTCGGGGTCGATCCTGATGCGGAGTTCAGCGAGATACGCCGCGCCTACCGCCAGCTTATGGCCGACAACCATCCCGACCGCGTTGTGGCGAACGGTGCGCCACGCGGCTTCGAGGCGACGGCCCATGACAAGGCCGCCGCCATTACGTCGGCCTTTGCGAAGATCAAGGCAGAACGTGGCCTTCTTGCGCCCGTTTGAGGGCTTTTGCCCCAAAGACCCGATCGCGCAATTGACGCATCCCGCCGGCCCACCCATTCTTCTGGTAGAAGGAGATCACCATGGTTGCCCAGCAAAGTCGCCCCCGTCCCATGTCATTCGCCCCGGTCATGGACTCGCTGGTCGATGGCGCACGCGCAGCCATGGGCTTCGTTGCGAAGGTGCTGTTTGCGGCCTTTATCATTGTGGCCGCGGGCGCGCTGGCCGTCGCAACGGCGATGGTCGGCCTGGTGATTGCAGGCTTCGCCATCGTGTTCCGCATGATCGGACATGGCGCAACGCGCCGTGGGCGCGGGTACGACCGGTCGGCCGCCGAGGGCCCCGTCACGCTCGAGGCGCGGCGGACAGCGCGCGGTTGGACCGTCGAATAGGTTGAGCCTTCCGCTCCCGGCATCGGCGGATGGCATGGGCTCGTGCCGTGCATCAGGTCGTGCGCCGGCACTGCGAACCGGATCGCTTGAAACATTTTCGAGCGAAGTGGGCGCCGGTTCGCTTTAAGAAAATGCTCAAAAACAAGAACATAACGCATCTTCACTGACTCCGATTGATTTGAAGATGCGTTAGAGCGGATTCCATTCAATCTGCACCGTATCCGCAGGCGGCGAAGTAGTTGG
>CAZBKM010000033.1:0-7538 GCA_964492485.1 uncultured Hyphomonadaceae bacterium
GCAGTCGAGCGGGTGGTTGATGAGCAGGAACTCCATCACCCCTTCGCGCGCCTTGCGTGCATAGTCGCTGCGTGTCCGGATCACGGGCGCGCTGCCATCGCGATTGGGCCGCATCTCCCCAACGGTCTGGGCACAAGAGGCAATCGGCTTCGGCGCTCCCTCCCATTCCACCAGGCACATCCGACAATTGCCCGCCACCGAAAGGCGCTCGTGGTAACAGAAGCGCGGAATCTCCGCGCCGGCGGCTTCGCAGGCCTGCATCAGCGTGTAATCGCGCGGGACCTCGATGTCCTGGCCGTCGATGTTGAGTTTGACTGTCTCGTCCGCCATTCGCTTCGTCTTTCACCCGCTCCAGGACACTCTCGATGTGGTGAGTGTCGGTCGTCGTCGTTAACCCCGACCGGCTGCGCCAATCCGGCGCGCCCGGCCGCCCGTATCCGGCCTATTCCGCGGCCACCCGCGCCCCCTGCACATGCGGCCGGTTGAGCCGGTAACGCGTGATGCGATCCTCGATCTCGTGCCGGAAATGCCGGATGAGCCCCTGGATCGGCCAGGCTGCCGCGTCGCCCAGCGCGCAGATCGTGTGCCCCTCGACCTGCTTGGTCACGTCCAGCAGCATCTCGATCTCCTCGTGTTCGGCCTCACCCCTGGCCATGCGCTCCAGCACGCGCCACATCCAGCCCGTGCCCTCACGGCACGGCGTGCACTGGCCACAGCTCTCGTGCTTGTAGAAATAGGCGATCCGGGCGATCGCCTGGATCAGGTCGGTGGACTGGTCCATCACGATCACCGCCGCCGTGCCGAGACCCGACTTCAGGTCCCTCAACGTGTCGAAGTCCATCTTGGCGTCGATGATCTGCTCGGCCGGCACCATGGGCACCGAGGATCCGCCAGGGATAACCGCCTTCAGATTGTCCCAGCCGCCCCGGATGCCACCGCAATGGGTGTCGATCAGCTCGCGGAAGGTGATCGACATCTCCTCTTCCACATTGCAGGGCGTGTTCACATGACCTGACACGCAGAACAGTTTCGTGCCGGTGTTGTTGGGCGCGCCGAAGCTCGCGAACCACTGCGCGCCACGCCGGAGGATCGTCGGCGCCACCGCGATCGACTCCACATTGTTGACCGTGGTCGGACAGCCATAGAGGCCGGCATTTGCCGGGAAGGGTGGCTTGAGCCGGGGTTGGCCCTTCTTCCCCTCGAGACTCTCCAGCAGCGCGGTCTCCTCGCCACAGATATAGGCGCCGGCGCCATGGTGGACGTAGCAATCAAAGTCCCAGCCATGGATGTTGTCCTTGCCGATCAGACGGGCCTCGTAGGCCTCCCTGATCGCAGCCTCCAGCGCATAACGTTCTGCAATGTACTCGCCGCGGATGTAGATATAGCACACATGTGCCCGCATGGCGTAGCTGGCGATCAGACAGCCCTCGATCAGCAGGTGCGGATCGTGGCGCATGATCTCGCGATCCTTGCAGGTCCCCGGCTCGGACTCGTCGGCATTGACGACCAGATAGTGCGGCCGGTCGCGCACCTCCTTGGGCATGAAGCTCCATTTCAGGCCCGTCGGGAAGCCGGCCCCGCCGCGCCCGCGCAGACCCGATGCCTTGATCTGGTCCACGATCCATTCGGGGCCGAAGCCCATCAGGTCGGCGGTCGAATTCCACGCCCCACGTTGGCGGGCCGCATCGAGGGATGGACTGTGGCGGCCGTAGAGATTGGTGAAGATCCGGTCCTTGTCCTGAAGCATGACTATGACCTCCGGGTCCGAAGAATGGGGATGAGGGCCGGGATGAGAAAGCCTGCCCCCAGAAGCATGCCGGCGACCAGCCAGATCGCCTTCCCGGTCGCCAGGAACAGACCGGCACCCGCCAACACGGACACAAGGTCGAGCGCCGCTGCGCGCACCAGTCTGCGCCGGTTCCCGGCGGATATCTCGTGTCCGGCCATGATCTAGGCCCCCGTCCCTGCGCCCTCGTCGCCGCTGGACGGCGCATTGGGAATGGACGACAGCGGCTGGGCACGCGATCCGTCATAGAGCGAGGGGTCCTGAAGGGTCACGGCGCCGCCCTCGGGCTCCGAGAGGTGGCGCATGTCGGTCTGGGGGCCTGGCGTCACCTCTGCGCCGTTGCGCAGCTTTTCCAGTAGGTCGCCGAAGCGTTCCGGTGTCAGGTCCTCGTAATAGTCGTCATTGATCTGGGCCATGGGCGCGTTCACGCAGGCCCCAAGACACTCGACCTCCTCCCAGGACAGCCGGCCATCGTCGGTCACCTGCATTTCCTTGCCGATCTTCTCCCGACAGACGGCCTTCAGCTCGTTCGCGCCGCGCAACATGCACGGCGTCGTGCCGCAAAGCTGGACATGGGCGCGCCCCACCGGGGCCAGCTTGAACATGGTGTAGAAGGTCGCGACTTCGTAAACCCGGATGTACGGCATGTCCAACCGGTCGGCGACCTCGCGCATGGCAGGTTCCGACAGCCAGCCTTCATTGTCGCGCTGCGCGAGCCACAGGAGCGGGATCACCGCGGATTGCTTCCTGTCCTCTGGATACTTTGCCAGCCAGAAGGCGATGTCGGCCTCCGTCTCCGGCTTGAAGGTGAAGGTGTCGCCACCCGCGTCCAGATCGAATCTGCGAAGTGCCATCTAAAGCCCCGTCATGTCGGGAAGGATGACGCGGCCCGCCTCATCCAGTGCCCAGTGCGGATTGTACGCGACCTCCCAGGCATTGCCTTCGGGGTCGCAGAAATAACCGGAATAGCCGCCCCAGAACGCCTCGTGGGGCGCCTTGGTGATCCGCGCGCCGCCGGCGTCCAGGCGCGCGAAGATCGCATCCACCTCCTCGCGTGACCGGGCATTGTAGGCTAGGGCGACGCCGCGGAAGCCCGCCGGCGCGCCGGTATCGGGCAGGCCCGCATCCTCGGCCAGCCGCTCACGCTCCCACAGACCCAGGACTACGCCGCCCAGGTCGAAAAGCGTCATCGCCTTCGGTCCCACATTGCGGAACCCGACCACAGTCTCATAGAATGCCGTCATTGCCGGGCGATCCTCCACGCCCAGCGTCAGGATGCTCATCCGGCGTTCGGGAAAGGCGCCCACTATCGGTCGATCTCCCCAAACACGATGTCGAGAGACCCGAGGATCGCCGACACGTCGGCCAGCATGTAGCCCTTGCAGAGATGATCCATGGCCGAAAGATGGGCGTATCCCGGCGCGCGCAGCTTGGCGCGATATGGCCGGTTGGTCCCGTCGGACACCAGGTAGACACCAAACTCGCCCTTGGGCGCCTCGACCGCGGCATAGACCTCGCCGGCGGGCACGTGGAAGCCCTCCGTGTAGAGCTTGAAGTGATGGATCAGCGCTTCCATCGAGCGCTTCATCTCGCCCCGGCGCGGGGGGACCGCCTTGGACTGCTCGGGCAGGACCGGGCCCTCGGGCATCATCTCGATGCACTGCTTGATGATCTTCACGCTCTCCAGCATCTCGTCCATGCGGCAGACGTAGCGGTCGTAATTGTCGCCGTTGCGCCCCACGGGAATGCGGAAGTCGAGTTCGTCATAGACCTCGTAGGGCTGCGCCCGGCGCAGGTCCCAGGCGAGGCCGGACCCGCGCGCCATCACGCCGGTAAAGCCCCAGTCGAAGATCGTCTTCTGGTCGACCTTGGCGATATCCACATTGCGCTGTTTGAAGATGCGGTTCTCGGTAATGAGCCCCTCCATCTTCGCCTGCACCTTGGGATACTGCTCGCACCAGTCATAGATGTCGTCCAGAAGCTGCTGCGGCAGGTCCTGGTGCACGCCGCCGGGACGGAAGTAGGCCGAATGCATGCGCGAGCCCGAGGCGCGCTCGTAGAAGACGCAGAGCTTCTCTCGTTCCTCGAAGCCCCAGGTAATGGGTGTCAGCGCCCCCACATCCATGGCCTGCGTCGTCACGTTGAGGATGTGCGACATGATCCGGCCGATCTCGGAGTAGAGCACGCGGATGAACTGCGCCCGCCGCGGCACAGTGAGCCCCATCAGCCGCTCGATCGCCAGGCACCACGCATGCTCCTGGTTCATGGGGGAGCAGTAGTCGAGCCGGTCGAAATACGGGAGGCCCTGGAGGTAGGTCTTGTGCTCCAGAAGCTTCTCGGTGCCCCGGTGAAGCAGACCCACATGACAGTCCACGCGCTCCACCACCTCGCCATCCAGGTCGAGGATCATGCGCAGCACGCCATGGGCGGCCGGATGCTGGGGCCCGAAGTTCAGCGTGAATTTGCGGTCGTCGTCGCTGTGAGGTTCCAGCGTTGCGCCATCAGCCATTGGACGGTTCCTCCTGGGACGCCTTCTCGTCGCCGGGGATGACGTCCTGCATGCCTTCCCACGGCGAGAGGAAATCGAAGTCGCGATACTCCTGGGTCAACTGCACCGGCTCGTAGACCACGCGCTTTTCAAGGTCGTCGTAACGAACCTCCACATGCCCGGTCAGCGGGAAATCCTTGCGCAGCGGATAGCCTTCGAACCCGTAATCGGTGAGCAGGCGACGCATGTCCGGATGGTCGGCAAAGGCGATCCCGTACATGTCGAAGGCCTCGCGCTCGAACCAGTTTGCACCGGGAAACAGACCGGTCAGCGTGGGCACGGGCGTCTCTGCGTCGGTCGTGATCTTGACCCGAACCCGCTGGTTCATGCGCATGGAGAGGAAGTGATAGACAACGTCGAAACGCTCGGCACGCTCGGGATAGTCCACGCCGCACAGGTCGATCAGCGTCTGGAACAGACAGAGATGATCATCCCGCAGGAACCGGACGAGTGGCACGATGTGGTCCCGCTCCGCCAGGATCGTCAGTTCCCCGCAATGGATCCTGTGTCCGAGGGCCAGCTTGGGCAGCCCCGCCTCGATATGGGCAAACAGATCGCTGAGCGTCTCGTCATGTTCGACCGTCATCGGCTTTGCGCACTCCTAGCGTTCGATCGAGCCTTCGCGGCGGATCTTCTTCTGCAACTGCAGGAAGCCATAGACCAGCGCCTCGGCGGTGGGCGGACAGCCAGGCACGTAGATGTCGACGGGCACGATCCGGTCACAGCCGCGCACGACCGAGTAGGAGTAGTGATAGTACCCGCCCCCGTTGGCGCACGACCCCATCGAGATCACGTAACGCGGCTCGGGCATCTGGTCGTAGACCTTGCGCAGCGCGGGCGCCATCTTGTTGGTCAGCGTGCCGGCCACGATCATCACGTCGGACTGGCGCGGGCTGCCGCGCGGCGCCATGCCGAACCGTTCCAGATCGTAGCGCGGGTTGCCCGCATGCATCATTTCCACCGCGCAGCAGGCGAGCCCGAAGGTCATCCACATCAGCGAACCGGTGCGCGCCCAGGCGATCAGATCGTCCGCGCGGGCGGTGAAATACCCCTTGTCGGCGAGTTCGTCCGACAGACCCCCGAAGAACGGGTCGTCGAGCCGGGGCGTATGCCCGCCATCCACGCCGGCGCGGCCGGCCTCGAAGGCATAGGGTTTGATGTCCTGCTTGGCCATTGGTCAGCCTCGCTATTCCCACTCCAGCGCCCCACGGCGCCATTCATAGATGAACCCGATCGTGAGCACGCCCAGGAAAACGACCATCGACCAGAAGCCGAAGATCCCGATCTCTCCCAGGCTCACGGCCCACGGAAACAGGAACGCAACTTCCAGATCGAAAATGATGAAGAGGATTGCAACCAGGTAGAAGCGCACATCGAACTTCATTCGTGCATCGTCGAAGGCGTTGAAGCCGCATTCATACGCCGAGTTCTTCTCGGGGTCGGGGTGCGAGGGCGCCAGCAGAGCCGACCCGATGATGAACAGCACCGAGAGCGCCAGGGCGAACCCGAGAAAGATCACCACCGGCAGGTAGTCGAGGGCGAAACGTTCAAGTTCTGTCATGCCAGTTCATCCAGTCGGGTCATCCAGCCAGTCGGGTCCAGTGGCACGGCCGCGACGTCCTGGTCCTGGACACCGGGCACGGTTTGCGCGGGATTAGGCCGGTTTACGCCCCGGCGCAACCACGCTCGGCGCCGATTGCCCCTTCGACCTTGATCATAGTCCGAATGCCCGCATGTTCACCAGGTCGACGTGCGGCTGTGCGTCACGCGTTCGCCCAAGTCCGAGCCCGTCCGCTTGTCCAGACTGAGCCCAGACCGGGGGCCAGACTTGGGGGCCAGACTCGGGGGCCAGACCGGGGGCGACAGCCGGCGCTATCCATCGACCAGATGACCCCGGTCGTCCCGGCGCTCGGGCCCGTTGACCCGCGCCCGCCCGTCGCCAAAGGGCGCGTCGCGTTCGCGCAGGGCTGCTTTCAGACCCGCCTCTCCGGCCCGTTTCACGAAAGCCCGCGCCGACGCCGCCTGATGACCGCGCGCGTCATTCTCCGCCGCATAGCGCTGGAGCGTCCGTGCCCCCATCAATTCCAGCCCCATGTTCACCGCGCGCTTGTTGGCGGCAAGTATGTCTGCGTCGACATGGCACAGCCGTCTCGCCAATCCGTCGACCTCCGCATCCAGATCGGCGGGCGGCACGGATTTCATGGCAAAGCCGATCTGCGCCGCCTCCCGGCCCGTCAGCGAGTCGCCGGTCAGCATCAACCGCTTCGTCCATTGCGGACCGACATGATAGAGCCACATCTGATTGGGCAGAGCGCCAAGGTCCCGCCCCGCCGGGAAGCCGACCGTCGCATCATCGGCGATGATGACCATGTCGCATAGCAGGGCGAGATCGGTTCCGCCCGCGATGCAGGGGCCGTGCACCTTGGCAATCGACGGCTTGTGCATGTCGAACAGCGCCATGCGGTAGCGCTGCGCCCGCTCCAGTTGCCAGATATCGTCATCGACCGACCGGGCGCCGCGATAGGCGGCTTCGGGATCATGGGCCGGGCCTGGTTCAGGCATGTCCGCGCCGGCAAGATCATAGCCGGCAGAAAACGCCCGACCGGCGCCCGACAGGACCACGCAATGCACATCGCGGCGCGCATCCGCATCCCAGAGCGCCTCGGCAAGCTCCGCCTGCATGGCGAGGCTGAGCGCATTCAGCTTTTCCGGGCGGTTGAGCGTTATCCGCGCGATCCCGGCGTCGACCTCATAGAGAATGTGATGAAGCATGGTCCGTCCTCCCGCCAGTGCGGGCAACGGTCCGGCGCCCTGCCCGTCTGCATGACAGTGCCGTGGACCCCATGAAACTCAACCCCGAGAGCGGACAAAGCCCCATCTCGCCCAGGGCGCGCTCGCAAAGCGCCTGTGTGCCGCGGGCTCCGGGGCGACCGATGTGTCCGGGTCGGACACGTCCGTCCTGGCAGGGGCAGCAGGACTCGAACCCGCGACCCTCGGTTTTGGAGACCGATGCTCTACCAACTGAGCTATACCCCTAGGCCGGAAGGCGATCTTCTGCCGCAAAACGCGACCTGGTGCAACGGGTGCGAGGCGGGTGCGAAAGGGATGGGAAGCCTCGCACACGGCGCGCTGCGACCGGCCGGCGGCGTCCGCCCCAGGCTCCTCCCACCCGGAGCGCCTCGCAAAAGCAGGCCGCCGCCCTGC
>CAZBKM010000034.1:0-5499 GCA_964492485.1 uncultured Hyphomonadaceae bacterium
GCCAACTACTTCGCCGCCTGCGGATACGGTGCAGATTGAATGGAATCCGCTCTAAGAAAATGCTCAAAACCAAGACCATAGCGCGTCGTCCCTGACCCTGGTTGACTTGAAGATGCGCTAATCTGGAAAACCGGGCGCCCTTTGGCGCGTGGCGCGCGGCGCCATCTGGCTGGCCTGCGGCCAGGCACTGTAATCGGCCGCATAATAGGCACCCGGCCGGTGATTGCCCGACAGGCCCGGGCCACCGAAGGGTGCGGCACCGCTCGCGCCCACCGTGGGCCGGTTCCAGTTCAGGATTCCGGCGCGCAGACGTGGCGCCACATAGGTCCAAAGATCGCCATCATCGCTGACAAAGCCCGCCGACAGGCCATACCGGGTGGCATTGGCCTGTACGATGGCCGTATCCAGATCGGGAACCCGTAGGATCTGCACCAGCGGGCCGAACAATTCCTCATCCGGAAGATCGCGGGCAGCCGTGACGTCGAGGATGCCGGGCGTCACGAAGCCATGGCCCCGCGCGGTCCGAGCGAGCGGCTTCAAACGCCGCGCGCCGCGTGCCTCAAGGTCCCCCTGGAAGACCAGCGCAGCCTGCGCCGCCTCGGCCGAGACCAGAGGCCCCATGAACACGTCGGCCTCGTCCCAGGCACCGATATGCAACGCCTCGGCACGTGCCACGAGGGCGTCGATCACGCGGTCACCGAACGCGCCGTCCGGCAGGATGACGCGCCGGGCACAGGTGCAGCGCTGTCCCGTCGTCAGAAAGGCCGAATGGGCCAACAAGTCTGCCGTGGCCTCCACGTCTGCAGGGGGCCAGGCGATCAGCGGATTGTTGCCGCCCATTTCCAGCGCGACGATTACATCGGGTCGGCCGGCGAAGTGGCGGTGAAACGCCGTGCCTGTACGTGCCGAACCGGTAAACAGAACGCCATCGATCCGCGCGTCCAGCAGGGCCTGCCCGGTCGCGCGCCCGCCATGGACGACGTTCAGGCACCCGGGCGGCAGCGCGGCGGCCTCGAAAGCCTCGACCATCAGCTCCGCTACGGCAGGCGCCAGTTCGGACGGCTTGAAGACACAGGTATTGCCGGCCAAAAGGGCGGGCACGATGTGTCCGTTCGGCAGGTGGCCGGGAAAGTTGAACGGGCCGAACACCGCCATGACCCCATGCGGGCGATGGGTGAGACGGCGGGCCCCGAAGGGCATCTCGGCCTCCAGGGTGCCGGCCCGCTCCGCCTGTGCCTGAACCGAAAGGGCAATCTTGCCGATCATGGCGTCGGCCTCGCCCTCGGCATCCCAGAGCGCCTTGCCCATATCCCGGGAGATCGCTTCGGCCAGAGCCGACTTCCGCGTCGCCAGCGCATCGGCATAGGCCTCCAGACATGCGGTGCGCTCGGCCTGTGGCCGCAGCGACCAGTCGGGGAAGGCCGTGCGCGCCGCCTCAACGGCCGACGAGACCTGCGCTGCATCGGCCGCCGCGCCAGCCCAGGACACGGCGCCCGTTGCGGGACAGACGCTGTCGAGGGCATCTCCGGCTCCCGCTTGCCACGTCGCGGCGACATAGGCTCCAGGGCGTCGGGTGGTGGTCATGATCGGCTCCGTTCGACGATCCGGGCGCCATCACCCGGCTTCAGGTGCAGGCGGTCCAGCGTGTCTGGAGCGACGATCAGCGTCTCGCTTCCGCTTGCCCGGCCAGCCGACAGGGTGACCCGGAAGTCCACCAGCCGGTCACTGGACACCAGCCAGGTTCCGTCGGCGTCCGTCACGTCGCCAGCCTCGAGCGTCACCCGCCGGCTGTCACGGATGGTTCGAATGTGGGTCCGCTCGCAGGTCACCATCGGTCCACCGTCAAAGATGTCGACGACGCGGTTGAAGCGGAAGCCCTCCCACTCCAGGAGCTTCAGTGCCCCTACCCCCTGGGGATGCACGCGCCCGATGACTTCCCGGCCCTCTGGCGGCAGCAAATCCACGTAGATTGGAAATTTTGGCATCAGGTCGAGGATGAACTGGTTGCCGGACACCGCGGACAGGAAGTCGGCCTCGGGAAAGGTCATGCGGAAGAAGTGCACGCCGAGGCAGTCCCAGAAGGCGGACTTGCCTGCATCATCCACAACGCCGCGCAACTCCGAAAGGATCCGGTCGCCAAAGGCTTCGGGCGCGGCCGCCATCAGCAGGTAACGCGCCTGGGCTGCCAGGCGTCCCGCGCCCCCGCCCCGCATGTCGGGCCGCAGGAACAGGGTACCCACCTCGGTATAGCCAACGAATTCATTGGTCAGGATCAGGGCATCCATGTCGAACCGCCGTCCGGCGCTCTCGCTCGCCTGCGACACGGTGATGATGCGATAGTTGAAGAAGGGCCGATCGATCCCCACGCCGGCCTTCACGGCCGAGCAGCCGGCTACCGTCCCCGTGACTGCATCCTCCAGCATCATCAGGAACTTTCCCGTCTGCGGCTGCGCCACACGGCCCGCGAACGCCTCTTCCGACAGGGCGAGCCGGGTCTCCATCAGGCGCTCATCCACCGGAAGGCTGGTGAAGCCCGGGCCGGACATCTCCGCCAGCTCCATCAGGGCATCGAGGTCGCTGCGTCGCGCAGCCCGCATCACCAGGGGTGACGTCATCGCATCAGCGCCTTGATCCGCTGCGCATCGATCCGACCATCGGCCAGCCGGTTGAGAATTAACGCCGACAAGGTGGCCCGCTCGGCAAAGCTGTCGGTGATCACGTATTCTTCTGCGGAATGGATCCGCCCGCCGCGCACGCCCAGCGTGTCGACGTTCGGCACACCTGCCGCAAAGATGTTGTTACCCTCGCACACGCCACCCGTGTCCTCGAACGTCAGGTCCAGTCCGATGGCCCGTCCGGTGCCGGAAACCGCATCGAACAAGGCCTGCTGCGCCGCGTTGCGCGGCTTTGGCGGACGGTAGAATCCGCCATGCAGATGCGCGCTGATCCCGTCACGTGCCTCGGCTGCGGCGACGAGGCGGTTGATCTCCGCGACGGTCCAGTCGGCGGCTTCCGCGTCGGGCGCGCGCGCGCCAAACCTCACCACCGCCAGATCCGGCACGATGTTGACCGCACCGCCGCCATCGACCCGGCCCACATTCACGCTGACGCCGTCGCGGCGCCCGTTCAGCGCTTCCAGGCCCACGACCAGGTCCGAAGCGGCAAGGATGGCACTGCGTCCGTCCTCCTTGGCCCGACCGGCATGCGCTGCACGCCCGTGCAGGACGACATCGAACACGGCCGACCCCTTCCGCCCGCCGGACATGGCACCCGTTTCCATCGCCGGTTCATAGGTCATGCCCACCTGCGCGCCTGCCTGTGCGGCCGTGCGCAGGAAACGGGCACTCGCAAAGTTTCCGATCTCCTCATCCGGCGTGATGACGATCCGGTAGCCGAGCCGGTCCTTCAGCGGGCTAGCCTCGAAGGCCTTCATGGCCTCCAGCATGACGCACAGACCGCCCTTCATGTCGGCAAGGCCCGGACCGTTCAGGCGTCCGTCTCCCAGGTCGCGAATCTCCTCGAACGTGCCGGGCGGGAAGACGGTGTCGTAATGCCCACTCATCACGATCTGGACCGGCGCCTCCGGTCGCGCCGTCGCCGTCAGCACCGGGCCGGTTTCCACAGGCTCCACCCGCCCGTCATTGCCCACCGTGTCGAAGGGATCACCCGGAACAAGCGCGACCTCGGCCTTGAGCGCGCTGAAGGCGTCGGCCAATCGGGGCGCGAAGCGCTTCAGGGCTTCCGTGTTCCAGCTTCCCGTATTCGTGCGCGCCCAGGCTACGGTGCAGTCGACCATGGCTTCGGCCCTGTCGGCCAGGCGAGCCTGCGCGTTGCGGTCGTCTGTGGAGAGATGCGTGAGGTCGTTCATGTCGATTTGGTTTCACGTCCGGGCCTGAAGGGCAAGTCTCCGGCTGAACGCCCGCAAACGGGGGCCTGTCGGTCGTGCCATGGTCTCGACAGATTGCCGCGCCATGTGGCGTCGGGCGTTCGACACCAAGAAGAAGGAAGGACTGCATATGGCACCTGCGCGTCTCGGACTTATGGCTCTGGTCACCGCCACGGTCCCTGCTTTGGCCCCTGTTCTGGTCCCGGCCAATGCCGAGGGGGCGACCTGGAACGGAGAAGGATCCGTCTCGGCCGGCGCGACCACGGGGAACACGGAGACGATCAATGCAGGCGTCGGTATCGACGTCGACCGCAGGAGCCAGCTCTGGACGCTGGGCCTGGAGGCGCTGCTCGATTATGGCGAAACCGATGGGCTCGAAAGCGAGAACCGCTTCTTTCTCGCCGGCCAGCTCGACCGCCAGTTCAGCGACCGAATGTATGGCTTCGCCCGCATGTCCTACGAGCGAGACGAGTTCTCCGGATTCGAGTCGCGCAGCTTCGTGGGCGGCGGTGTCGGCTATCAGATCCTCAAGGAGGGCCCGGCCACCTGGTCCGTCGAAGGGGGTCCCGGTCTGAAGATCGACGAGGTTCGCGCCACCATCCGCACGCAGGCGGATGGCACGCGCGTACCGGTGGAGGCCACCACCGAGGAGAGCGTGTCGGCTGTCGGCGCGTCCAACTTCGAGTTCGACGTCAACGACAATGTGGTGCTGAGCAACAAGACCGATGTGCTCTATGCTGAGGAATCGACCCAGCTCGGCAATGTACTCGCCCTCACCGCGACGCTGACGCAGACCCTCTCGGCGCGGATCTCGTTCGACGTGCGCCACGATACCAATCCGCCCGGCGGGTTCGAGAGCACCGACACCGCCACGCGGTTCAGCCTGGTCTACACGCTGGGCGAATAAAGGGCCGGTCTTTCGTTTCACGCCAGACCGTCGCTTTACATCATTGTTCTTGCGCAAGTCTCCGTTCGCAACCGGTTCTGATTGCTCCGAACTTGCTCAAGCGCATCCTCAAGTGAATCAGAGTCTATGAAAGTTATATAAGTACCTGTTTTTGATTATTTTTTAACACAGGCCAATGCCTTCGCGAGGCGGTCACCCACACCCATTCCAACAAAAAAGGGCCCGGTCCACGACCGGGCCCTTTTCTCGCGAAACCCGTCGCAGCGCCTAGCGCACGACGATGGTGACCTCGGAACGACGGTTGAGCGGCTCGCGCACGCCGTCGCGGGTCTCCTTGGCGAGGTCTTCCTCACCCCGGCCATCGGTGGAGATCAGGTCATCCGGAATGCCCCTGTCCGACAGGGCGTCCTCGACCACAGCCGCGCGGCGGGCGGACAGTCGCTGGTTGTAGGCCGACGCACCGGATGTGTCGGTGTGGCCAACGACGCTCACCGAACCCGGGGCGCAATCCTCGCGCTCGGAGATGTTGGCGACCGCCTGGTCGATCACCGCAGCGGCCTGGCTCGTCAAGTCAGAGCTGTCCCACTCAAAGTAGACGACGAACTCCTGGTTCAGGCTCGAGCACGGCTCCTGCACCTCTTCCTGCACGTCCGCCGGTGGCGGAGGTGGCGGCGGAGGCGGCGGTGGGGGCGGAGGAGGTGGCGGT
>CAZBKM010000035.1:0-1663 GCA_964492485.1 uncultured Hyphomonadaceae bacterium
GCCGCCCGAGGCGATCGTCTCGGTCCTCGGCGGGCGGGGCATGCTGCCGATCCTGCTGGGCGCGGTGGTCGGCGCCCCGGCCTATCTGAACGGTTACGCCGCGCCGGCGCTGGTCGGCGGCCTGCTGGAGCAGGGGATGAGCCCCGGCGCGGCGATGTCCTTCGTGATCGCCGGCGGCGTCAGCTGCATTCCCGCCGCCGTCGCGGTCTGGGCGCTGGTCCGGCCGCGGGTCTTCGCCGCCTATCTGGGTTTCGGATTTGCCGGCGCGGTGCTGGCCGGCCTCGGCTGGGCGACCATCGCCTGAGACCTGCGGCCGGCCGGCCAGGGGACTCCGCCCCCAGCCGTTCTGCTTCGTGTGGTTTCGAAGCATCAGGGCCAGGACTCACAACCAGAACATGACGGTCGCAGCGATGCAGATGGCGGAATGGAACAGCTCGCCGAATCTGTCGTAGCGGGTTGCGATCCGACGCCAGGTTAGCGTCCGAGGAGCTGGTGTAATTTCAGCGCCGTCGGCGGTGTGATCCCGGTTGGTCACCGAGGTGGAGTTTGGCGACTTCAACCACGGACCACAGAGGACCCCGATGGCCAAGACGAACATGGGCCTGTCCGCGGTGCTGGCCAAGCACGATCAGGGCGACTTTCTGCGCTCCATCGCGGAGGCCGTCCTTCAGCGCATCATGGAAGCCGATGTCGAAGGCCTGATCGGTGCCGGCCGGCACGAACGCAGCGGCGAGCGCACGACGTGCCCAAGCTGGGTGCAGAAGCTCAGGCAGGGCAGCTCCTTTCCGGCCTTCCTCGAGGCGCGAAAGACGTCGGAGCAGGCGCTGGTCGCCGTCATCCAGGAGGCGTGGATCGCGGGTGTTTCTACCCGGCGGTTGGACGAGCTGGTGCAGGCCATGGGCCTGAGCGGCATTTCGAAGAGCACCGTGTCCAAACTGTGCAAGGACATTGACGAGCGCGTTGGCGAGTTTCTGAACCGGCCGCTGACCGGCGAGTGGTCCCATGTCTGGCTGGGTGCCACCTACCTGAAGGTGCGTCAGGGCGGGCGCATCGTGCCCGTCGCGGCCATAATCGCCGTGGCCGCGAACACCGAGGGCCGAAGGGAGATCATCGGCCTGGGCCTCGGCCCCTCGGAAGCCGAGACGTTCTGGACCGGGTTCCTGCGCTCATTGCGCGCCCGGGGCGTTGGTGGGGTCAGGCTGGTCATCAGCGACGCCCACACAGGGCTCAAGGCGGCCATCGCCCGGGTCTTCGAAGCCACCTGGCAGCGGTGCCGCGTGGGGCTGTTGAAAAAGTCGCGCTGCGCTGATTCCATCTTCATGACGACATCATGTGGAGGGTGGCATGAGCGGCATCCGAGCCCGAGATCAGTTGGAGTTCTTCGTCTGCGGATCGCTGCGTGACCTTGTCCCGGACGATCACCTCCTTGCCCGCGTCGGCCGTGTTCCCTACCTCGGCTGGGTACGCGGTGAGGTCGCTGACCTCTATGCGGCAGGCGTTGGTCGACAAGGAATCGATCCGGAAGCCGCGGTTCGCCTGATGCTCGCGGGGTTCCTTCTCGGCATCGTCCATGACCGGCGTCTCATACGGGAAGCGCAGGTGAACCTGGCGATCCGTGGTTCGCAGGCTTCGGGTTGAACGACAGGCTGCCGGATCATTCCTC